>NZ_JAHQZS010000003.1 GCF_019061145.1 Anianabacter salinae
ATACATCGACGGGTTCTATAATCCCGTCAGGCGGCATTCATCGCTCGGCTTCCAGAGCCCCATCGCCTTCGAGCGAAAGGCGCGCGAAGTGAGCTAGACGCTCTCCACGAAATCCGGGCAAGTCCACGATGCCGATGACGGCATCGAAGTTCCCAGAGGCGCAAGAAGCGCTTATCTTGAAACCGTGCGAGGAGGGTGCGCCGGTAGCGCAGATATGTCGCGAGGCCGGGATTGACCAGCCGACCAAGTTCAACTGGAAGAAGCGATCGATCATCTCATGGAAGAGATGCGCCGATTGAACTTGCTCGAGCGCGATAACAGCCGTCGCCTCACTCAAACGGCAGAGGTTGGTGGTCTCGCAACATGTCAGCTGGTGTTGACCTGCCACGGGATTTTTCCTCCACCGTCGATTAGAGTCCGGCCCAACCTGAGGACGGACAATGAAGCGAACGAGATTCACGGACGAGCAGATCATCGGCATCCTGGCCGAGCACGAGGCAGGCGCGAAGTGTGCGGACCTGTGCCGCAAGCACGGCATGTCGGAAGGCACCTTCTACAACTGGAAGGCCAAGTTCGGCGGCATGACGGTGTCGGAGGCCAAGCGGCTGAAAGCGCTCGAGGATGAGAACGCCAAGCTTAAGAAGCTTCTGGCCGAACAGATGCTGGATCTGGCGGCGATGAAGGATCTGGTTTCAAAAAAGTGGTAGGGCCCGCCGGGAAGCGCGAAGCCGTTGCGTATCTTCGGGCCGAGCATGGCCTGTCGGAACGGCGGGCCTGCCACATCGTCGGCGCGGATCGAACGATGATCCGCTATCGATCTCGGCGCGCGCCGGACACGGTTCTGCGCGGTCGGTTGCGGGACCTGGCCAACGAGCGGCGGCGGTTCGGTTACCGGCGCCTGTTCGTTCTGCTGCGTCGCGAGGGCGAGCCATCCGGGATCAACCGCATCTACAGGCTCTACCGTGAGGAGGGGTTGACGGTGCGCAAGCGGAAGGCGCGGCGCAAGGCGGTCGGGACGCGTGTCCCGATCCTGGTCGAGGCGCGGCCCAATGCGCGCTGGTCGCTGGATTTCGTCCACGACCAGTTCGCCAACGGCCAGCGCTTCCGGGTGCTCAACGTGGTCGATGACGTCACTCGTGAATGCCTGGCGGCGATCGCGGACACCTCGATCTCGGGACGCCGTGTAGCACGCGAGATGACGGCCCTGATCGCGCGCCGCGGAAAGCCCGGCATGATTGTCAGCGACAACGGGACCGAACTGACCAGTAACGCGATCCTGCGGTGGTGTTCCGAACACCGGATCGAATGGCACTACATCGCGCCGGGCAAACCGATGCAGAACGGCTTCGTGGAGAGTTTCAACGGTCGGATGCGCGACGAGCTGCTCAACGAGACCATGTTCCGCAACCTGACACATGCGCGTGTCACGATCGCCGCCTGGGCTGCTGACTATAACACCGAACGCCCGCACTCGGCCTTGGACTACCAGACACCGGCCGACTACGCGCGGACCCTGATCACCGCAATCGCCCGCCCCGCTGCACGAGATGATGGCTCCGCACGTCGGGCGATTGCTCAACCTGCGCCAATCGGCGTAAACACCAACCGGGCTCCGGTCGGGGCTGGATGAAAGTTCAGTGGCAGGTCATTCTGGGCGGCCTTGTCCGGCGCGTCCGGCCAGATCTCGGCGGCGGTCTTGCCGGCCTTGATCGCGGCCTTCTCGGGATCGGTGTTGCGCTGCTTCGGCGCCGGGACCAGCGACGCATCCACGATCTGCCCCGACATCGGGATGTATCCCTTCTTGTGAAGTTGCCAGTCGAACGCCTTCATCACCCGCTTGAGCGTTCCGGTCTCGGTCAGCCGGTTGCGAAAGTGCCGGATCGTGTTCTCGTCAGGGGTTGGCGCGCCCAGGTCAAAGCCCAGGAACCGCATCCACGACAGCCGGTCCCGGATCATGAATTCCATCCTGGCGTCGCTCAGATTGTGCTGGGCCTGCAGGATCAGCGCCTTGAACATCGACACCGGATCGAACGGCGGGCGGCCGCCTTTCGAGCCGTCGCCGTAGCCCAGACCCTCGACCAGCCAGCCGCGGAAATGCTCGAAATCCACCGTCGCATGCAGAACCTCGAGCGGATCGCCATGCCTGGACAAAGCCTCAAGCTGTTCCGTCAGACCGAAGAAACTCCGTTGATCCATACACCCGCTCCTCATCCATGCCTGTGGAGCGAGTGAATCACGATACGACCGATCCCGCTAGGTTGTTGCGGGTGTCCAGCTGAGAACGGGCAAGACTATGACCCCACACCAGTAATTAACATTATTTGAATAGTGGTGCCCGGGGGCGGAATCGAACCACCGACACGAGGATTTTCAATCCGGCCTGACTGAAGTCTCGGAAGCTGGCTCACCGATGCACAAACACTGGCGTTGGACAACGCAAGTTGCATGCTGTGGGCGGGGGTGCACAGCCTTGAAGTTGCCCGTGGTGGAGATTTGGGACGAGGCTTTCCGGCGCTCAGGCATGGAAGGAGTGACCAGCCTAGAGATGACAATCTTCAGCGAGCGTGGCCAATAGGCTTGCATTTTACGCTAGCGTTCCGTAGGTTGCCGTTATGAACAGCAAGCACCGCAAGACCCTTGCAGCCGTCTTCACAGATCCGGTGTCGGGCACCATTGAATGGGCAGCTGTCGAAGGCTTGCTTCTGGCTGCAGGAGCGAGGCTGATTGAAGGCAGTGGGTCACGGGTGCGATTTGAAAAGGATGGTGAGGTTGCGACATTTCACCGTCCGCACCCTTCTAAAGAAGCGAAGCGATACCAGGTGCGCGATGCTCGTGACTTCCTGGAACGGATTGGGAATGCACCATGACCAACACTATGAATTACAAGGGCTACGCCGCGCGGATTGAATATGACGATGAAGACGGGATCTTTACGGGCCGGATCGCGGGCATCCGCGACGGGGTAGGGTTTCATGCCGACACCGTGGAAGGGCTCCGCGATGCCTTCCGTGAGGCTGTCGATGATTATGTTGAGACCTGCGCCAAGGTCGGCAAGGAGCCGCAAAAAGCGTATTCGGGGCAGGTGATGTTCCGGGTTAGCCCCGAGGTTCACCGCAAGGCCGCGCTGGCCGCTGAGTTGTCAGGCAAGAGCCTGAACCAGTGGGCGGAGGAAGTGCTCGACAGGGCCGCTGGCTGAGACGCAAAAACTACATGGATTTATTTCGTGCTCATTGCGCTGACGTCTGGGCTTCTGAAGGTCTTCTGCTAAACTTTCGAACATGGTGACGTCTTTCACGGGGTCCTCAACCATGTAAAATTCTTGGTCTATAATCATAGCAATGTTGATGCTATTGAGAGGCACAGAATATTTGTATCCCAGGCAATCCCCAAGATGACACGAAGATTTTGAAACTTGAAGAAATCGACATATTTATGAATCTACCCACGCCAAAAAGTGGGAATGAACAGAACGTAGACAGACAAGACTTCCAACCGACCGACGATCATGCCCGCGATCATTAGCCATTTCGCGGACTCCGGAAAAGCGTCCATCGCTCCAGTTGGGCCAACAGGCGAACCCCAAGCCGGCCCGACGTTTGCAATAGAGGTCCAAGCTGCAGTGAACGCGGTCAGAAATGGAAGTCCGCACATGCCAAGAAGAACAGACAAGACGCCAAAACTCACAATGAAGAGGCCAAAGAATGCTATTACAGAGTCGAACACATCCGGTGTCAATTTCTGACCCTGCATTTTTGGACTGAAGACTCCACTTGGGTGTCCTAGACGGCGGATTTGAATTCTGATCGCCTCAAAGGCAACGAGCCATCGGAATACCTTGATCGAGCAACCAGTCGAAGCTGTGCATCCACCAATCAAGCCAACAATGATGATGACAGTAAAAGGGAATGACCCCCAAGATAATACGTCTGCGCTTCCGTATCCGGTGCCAGAGAACAATGTGACTACATTGAACATAGTCTCGCGTAGGATCACAAGAAAATCAGTCTCTCCATTCATGAGCCTATAAAGAATAATTACGCAAATCGCGTAAACCAGCCACCGAACATACGCCCGGGTCTGCACATCTTCGAAGATGGGTCGTGTATTACCCGCCACGAGCTGCACGTAACGAATGAATGGCAGGCTAGCGAGGATCATGAATACAACGGATACGTATTCAAGTGGCCCAGAAAATTTGGCAAACGAGGCATCCGACGTTGAGAACCCACCAGTCGACATCGTCGTGAGTGCGTGAACAACGGCCTCAAGGAACGTCATTCCGAAAGTGGCGTAGGCGATTGCGCAGATTACTGTGAGGACGACATATATTTCAAGAAGCCGTCGTGATATATCAGTCGCTCGTGGTAGGACTTTTCCAAGAGTGTCAAAACCCTCGGTGCGAAAGAATTGCATTCCACCAACTTTCATGACCGGCAAGAATATGAGCGCAACTATTACGATGCCCAGCCCGCCCAACCATTGAAGGATGCCGCGCCATAGAAGAACCCCATTTGGCAGATTATCGAGACCAGTGAATACCGTGGATCCGGTTGTCGTCATTCCAGACACCGCCTCGAAGTAGGCGTCGGTCTTAGAAGCCTGAGGTGCCCCAAAGACGAAGGGGATCGCTCCAGCAAGCGGTAGGACGACCCAAATGGTGGTCGTCAACAAGAAGGCCTGTCGAATGTCGAGGCGAGATGAGACGTGGTTTCGGGTTGCTAGATAGACAGCACCGCCGAAGGCCATGGTCACAAGGGCCGAGATCGCAAAGATCGACGCGCTCTGGCCGCCTTGATCCAGATCCAGCAGGGACGACGGAACCATGAGCGCGCCTACGAGCACCAGGAGAAGGCCCACAATTTGTGCAACAGGCCGGAAGTCGACCACTGGCAAGGCACTATCATTTGGAGATCCGGAAACTGGGCCCTTGTGCAAGCGGCTAGGTCTGTTCATCCGATCTCTCCGAGGTCGCACAGGCCGCTTGTGGTCTCGCTTCACCTTGTCGCCCCAGGCTGACTTACCCTCGTCAGGATTGGTCGTAAATGGTCGCTTTGAACGCGAACGTCTCCGATCACTGGTTGTTGGGCGCGGGCCGTTGCCAGTTCAGCTGTCGTGGCGCTCTTTCAGGCATGAACCGGCAGGAAGGCGCCACAGCCAAATACCTGAAAAGGAAGTTTCTTTATCAATCCTTTATTATTTCTCCCGACTTTCACATAGCGAGTTTACGCGCCCTCGATCCAGACATGCGTAGCGAAATGGTATCTGGAGATATGATACATGGGCTACGATCTCGTGCTTGGCGGCTTGGTCGCTGTGGCGCTCCTCGTCTATCTGTTGGCCGTGCTCCTGCGGCCCGAACGGTTTTGAGGAGCACAGGATGGCACATCAACAAAACAAATCGGTCTTCTCCGGTGGACTGATCGGTCCGGCGATCGGCGAGAGTTTCGCGAAGCTCGATCCTCGCAAGCTGATCCGCAACCCGGTGATGTTTACAACAGCAAGCGTCGCTTTGCTGGCGACGGTGCTTTTGATCGGCACGGTCTTGTCGGGCGGTGACCTCCTGTTCGAGGCCCAGATTGTCTTCTGGTTGTGGGTTACGGTGTTGTTCGGCAACTTTGCAGAAGCATTGGCCGAGGGACGAGGCAAGGCGCAGGCGGCATCGCTTCGCTCGACCAAGGCGGAACTGAGGGGCAAGCGGGTCAAGGGCGGCACACAAAAGGTCGTCGCCGCGTCCGAGCTGCGCGCGGGCGACATCGTGCTGGTCGAGACAGGTGATCAGATTCCTGCGGATGGAGAGGTCGTTGAGGGGGTCGCATCGGTCAACGAGGCAGCGATCACGGGTGAATCTGCCCCAGTCATCCGGGAAGCGGGCGGTGATCGGTCGGCTGTGACAGCTGGCACTCGCGTGATCTCTGACTGGATCAAGGTCAAGGTTACGGTTGAGCCTGGCGAGGGTTTCCTGGACAGGATGATCAGCCTCGTCGAGGGCGCAAGCCGCGCGAAGACACCGAATGAAGTCGCGCTGACAGTTCTCTTGACCGGCCTGACGCTGATCTTCCTTGTTGCTGTGGGAACCTTGCCAGCCTTTGCGGCCTATGCGGGCGGGTCGATCTCCGTTCCGATCTTGGTGGCGCTGTTCGTCGCGCTGATCCCCACGACCATCTCGGCGTTGTTGTCGGCCATCGGCATCGCAGGGATGGACCGACTGATCCGCTTCAACGTGCTGGCCAAGTCGGGTCGCGCGGTTGAGGCTGCAGGCGACATCGACACGCTGCTGCTCGACAAGACGGGAACGATCACGCTGGGGGACCGGCAGGCAACCGAATTTCTACCGTTGAATGGAGTGCGCGAGGCTGAACTAGTCGAGGCAGCGCACCTTTCATCATTGGGTGACGAAACACCGGAAGGGCGTTCCATCATAGAGTTGGCAGGCAAGGGCGACAGCACCCCGGCCAACGCCGAGATTGTCCCATTCACAGCGCAAACGCGGGTGAGTGGGATCAACATCGGTGATCGCAAGATCCGCAAGGGGGCCGTCGATGCGATCCTTGGATTGCAAGAGTTTGACAAGACTGCGGGTGCGCAGATGCGTGCGCTAACTGAAAGGATTGCGCGTGCGGGCGGGACCCCGCTGGCGGTTGCTGACGGGAGTCGTCTGCTGGGGGCGATCAATCTATCCGACATCGTAAAGTCGGGCATCAAGGAACGCTTCGCCGAATTGCGGCGCATGGGCATCCGCACGGTGATGATCACCGGAGACAACCCTTTGACCGCTGCGGCCATCGCAGCCGAAGCCGGGGTGGATGACTTTCTTGCCGAGGCAACGCCAGAGGACAAACTTGACCTGATCCGCAAGGAGCAATCGGGCGGCAAGCTGGTCGCGATGTGCGGTGACGGGACGAACGATGCGCCTGCCCTCGCGCAGGCGGATGTGGGCGTTGCGATGAACACGGGCACGCAAGCTGCGCGCGAGGCAGGCAACATGGTCGATCTCGACAACAACCCCACCAAGTTGATCGAGGTGGTTGGGATCGGCAAACAACTTCTGATGACGCGCGGGGCCCTGACCACGTTCTCGATCTCGAATGACGTGGCGAAGTATTTCGCCATCCTTCCGGCGATCTTTGTGACACTTTATCCCGGCCTGGCGGCGCTGAACGTCATGGGACTGAACAGTCCGCAAAGCGCCATTCTGTCGGCGATCATCTTTAATGCCATTATCATCCCACTGCTGGTGCCACTGGCGCTAAAGGGCGTCGCCTATCGTCCTCAAAGCGCGTCGAAGCAGCTTATCCGCAATCTGGGCATCTATGGAATCGGCGGCCTGATCGCGCCGTTTGTTGGCATCAAGCTCATCGACATGGCTGTCTCAAGCATCGGCCTCGCGTGAAGGAAACCTCAATGATCATTTTCACCTACGTTCTCGGGATCGCGATCTTTGCCGGACTGATCGGCATCGTGACCCAGGCATTCAAGGACTGACCCGATGGAACACGTGATAATAGTTGCCTTGATCCTTGGCGGAACGACGCTCCTGTCGCTGCCGCTGGGGGCTTGGATGAAACTCGCCATGGACCCGTCATCAGGTCGCATGTCCCGATGGACCGGCTTGTTTGCGCGGATCGGCGGAACCGCCGAGGAGCAAGGCTGGAAAGGCTATCTCGTCACCATGCTGACCTTCAACGCCATCATGTTCACCGTGGTGTTCCTTATCCTGGCGCTGCAGCACTACCTGCCACTCAACCCTGACGGCATGGGAGCCCACGACCCGACGTTGGTGTTCAATACCGCGGCGTCTTTCACCACCAACACCAATCTGCAGCACTACTCGGGTGAAGCGTCCATGAGCTATCTAAGCCAGTTGGCGGGGCTGATGTGGTTACAGTTTGTTTCGGCCGCCACGGGCATCGCTGCCCTTGCAGCACTGGCGCGCGGGATTGCCGGACGACCGAGCCTTGGCAATTTCATGGTAGATGTCCAACGTGCGAGTCTGCTTGTCTTGCTGCCGTTGGCGGTGGTTGTGGCTGTTCTGATGGTTCTAGGCGGGATGCCGATGACGCTGCAGGGCTCGGCAGTGGCCACTACTCTGGAAGGCGTCACACAGACCATCGCGCGCGGGCCAGTCGCTGCGTTCCTGACCATCAAGCAGCTGGGGACCAATGGCGGAGGATTCTTCGGCCCCAACGCGACGCATCCATTGGAAAATCCGACTTTCTGGACAAACGGTCTGGCAATGATCGCGATCATGCTGATCCCGATGGCGTGCGTCTGGATGTTCGGTGGCATCTTGGGGCGCATGAAGCACGCAGCCGTCATCTTCTCGGTGATGACCGTGTTCATTCTGGTCAAGATCACCGGCTCGGTCGTCTTCGAGTCTGCGCCGACTCCTGCCTTTGCCGAACTTCCGGTATCGACGGACGCTGGCAACCTCGAGGGCAAGGAGCTTCGCTTTGGCGCCACCGGCGGACCGCTTTGGGCCGTGTTGACCACGTCGACCTCGAACGGTTCTGTCGGGGCGATGCACGACAGCCTCAATCCGCTCACCGGCCTGATGCCGATGGCAGGCATGTGGCTGAACGCGACCTTCGGAGGCGTCGGTGTCGGGATGATCAACATGTTCCTCTACATCGTCGTCGCGGTCTTCGTCGCCGGCATGATGGTGGGACGCACGCCGGAATACCTCGGCCACAGGATCGAGGCAAAGGAGGTGCGGCTGGCCATCCTTGCTCTGTTCTCTCACGCATTTCTGATCCTCGGCGGCACGGCACTCTTTGCTGCAACTTCGCTGGGCCAATCCACGGTTCAGGATCCGGGTGCGCATGGGTTCTCTGAAATCCTATACGAGTTCACGTCCGCTGCAGCGAACAACGGCTCTGGATTCGAGGGCCTTGGCGACGGCACTGCAGCTTGGAACATCGCCACTGGCATCGTTATGCTGATTGGCCGTTTCCTGCCGATCATCCTGCCGCTCGCCATCATCGGCAGCCTGATGGCCAAGCGCCGTGCAGCGGAAAGCGCGGGGACGCTCGGGGTGGAGGATGCGACCTTCGGCACGATGCTCGGCCTCACCGTTGTAGTCTTCGGCGCGCTCACCTTTCTTCCGGCGGCGGCTCTAGGCCCGCTGGCCGAACACTTCTCGCTGCCTTGACCGGCACAGACAGGAGATAGAACCATGAATGACATCATCTCGGGGCTGCGCGTCGCGGCGGCCACAATGGCGATCTGCGTTGCGGGCTATACCACCGTAATCCTCACGTTCGCGCAGGTCGTAACACCGGCAACTGCCAACGGATCCCTGATCTCGCGCCAAGACGGCTCTGTGATCGGCAGCCGTCTGATTGCACAGGCCTTTACATCGCCGGAGTATGTCTGGCCGCGACCATCGGCGGTGGGCTACGATGCGGGCGGTGCAGGGGGATCCAATCTTTCGTCCGCCAATCCGCAATTGGCAGACCGGGCCGAAGCCCTGATCGAGGCCCACGGCGGTGTGAGCAGGGCCGACCCGATTCCTGCGGACCTCGTGACAGCATCTGGGGCTGGGCTTGACCCTCATGTCTCGGTGGAAGGTGCGATGTTCCAGGCGGGCCGTGTCGCACAGGCGCGCGGTGTCGAGCCCGCCGCTATCACGGCGATCATCGACCGACTTGCCGAGCGCCCCGGCGGCTTTCTGACCGACGAACAGATCGTCAACGTGCTCGAACTGAACCTTGCGCTTGACGCCGAGTTGTCGGTGCAGGCCGTCGCCGACTAGGCTATATCCATGACCGAAGATGCCCGTCCCTCGCCCGATGCCCTTCTGCGCGAAGCGCAAAGGGAGGGACGTGGCACGTTGAAGATCTTTCTCGGCGCCGCTCCAGGCGTCGGGAAAACCTACGAAATGCTTCTTGAAGGCGCTGAAAAGCTCGAGGCTGGCGCCGATGTGGTCATCGGCATCGTCGAGAGTCACGGCCGCTCCGATACCGAAGCTCTCATCTCCCCGCTTCCTGTCATCCCGCGCAAGCCCATCGACTACAAAGGCCAAGTGCTGACGGAAATGGACCTTGACGCAGTGCTGGAACGCCATCCAGAGATCGTGCTGGTTGACGAACTGGCCCATACAAACGCGCCCGGCAGTCGTCACCCAAAGAGATGGCAAGACATAGAAGAGCTGTTGGTCGCGGGCATCGATGTGATGACGACCGTGAACATCCAGCATGTGGAGAGTCTTAACGATGTAGTCGGCAGCTTCACGCACGTGCGGGTGCGTGAGACAGTGCCGGACAAAGTGTTCGAGAATGCCGAGATCGAGCTGATCGACCTGCCACCAGAAGACTTGATCGAGCGGCTGGCTGCGGGAAAAGTGTATGTTCCGGATCAGGCGAGGCACGCGCTCGATCACTTCTTTTCGAAGGGGAATCTGCTTGCGCTACGGGAACTCGCACTGCGCCACGCAGCGCAATACGTCGATGCTCGAATACAGGAGCACCAAAGCGCCAGCGGCAAGGACGGTGGGTTCGGTGGTGGGCAGAGGATCCTTGTCGCCGTCTCAGAAACCGCAGGCGGTGAGCAAGTCGTGCGCGCAGCCAAGCGATTGGCCGACGCTCTGAAAGCTCCAATCACTGCACTCTATGTGGAGACACCCGCAGCGGGCAGAATGAGCCCTTCCGAAAAGAAACAGCTCGCGCAGAACTTGTCGCTGGCGTCTTCGCTGGGCGCCACATTGCAGTCTGTTCCGGCGACCTCGGCACAAGAGGCGATCCTTGCGCAATGCAAGGAGGTGCGCGCCACGCAGCTTGTTCTCGGAAAGTCGCGGGGGAGGGGCAGGTGGTTCGACCGGCGCGACCGGATCGTCCGTGATATTCTCGACCGGACCACAGGCGTCGTCATCCACGTCATCCCATTCGCCGACCACGTGTCGGGACGAAGGTG
The DNA here is from genome assembly GCF_019061145.1 of Anianabacter salinae. Lineage (GTDB taxonomy): Bacteria > Pseudomonadota > Alphaproteobacteria > Rhodobacterales > Rhodobacteraceae > Anianibacter > Anianibacter salinarum. Next base: position 10,909 of record NZ_JAHQZS010000003.1, read on the forward strand.
GCGGGATTTCCTGCCGAGGGGCAGCTGGACTGGTGATGCGGTCGGAATCGGGTCGGTTGCAGCTCTGACCTTGGCCGCCTACCTCGCGCAGAGTTGGATCGGACGCGGACCCATCGACATGTTGTATCTTGTGCCGGTGATTGCCACGGCAAGCTTCTACGGCTTTCGTGCCGGTCTGGTCGCAGCGGTCGCTGCCGGGGTCGCTTACAACTTCTTTTTCTTGCCGCCGGTCTACACATTCATCATCTACAGCCCCGCGAATGTCATAACGGCAATCCTGCTGGTGATCGTTGCGATCATCACCGGCCAGCTTGCCGCCCGCGCCCGCTCTGCGGCGGCGCTCGCAATGCGCAGCGCGCGAGAGAACGCCGGGCTCGCCCGATTTGCCACCCGGCTCGGAGCAGTGGGAAGCACCGAAGAAACCGCTCAACTGATCCGCGACGAATTGCGCTCCTTGCTGGCGGTTCAGACAATCGTGCTGCATCCCTCCGGCGATGGCGTCGAGATCATCGCCTTTGGCCAGACCAAGCCCAAGCTCAGTCCGGTAGACCGCGCGGCCGCAGAATGGGCAATGGAACATGGTGAGGATGCCGGACTTGGAACCGACACTCTGACCGCAAGTGACTGGCAGTTCCGCCCTCTCAAAACGTCTCTTGGAACGCTTGCAGTTCTAGGGTTTCGTGGTCCCTCGGGCCGTGACCCGATCCCGGCGGAGCGAGCGGCCTTGGCCGAGAGCCTGATTGATCAGGCTGCATTGGCCCATGAACGCCTGAAGTTGGAAACCGAAATGCGCGCCATGGAAGTGGTGCGCCAGCGGGACTCTCTGAGGGCCGCGTTGCTCGCCTCTCTCAGTCACGACCTACGCACGCCGCTTACGGCGGTGACGGCGGCAGCCGCCGCGCTGTCGACCACAGGCGACGATGGCGAGTTGGTTGAGACGGTGCGCAGCGAAGCACGAAAGTTGAATCGGTTCCTGTCCGACCTGCTTGATCTGACACGGATTGAGGAAGGCGCTGTCACGCCCGACCTTGTCCCAACTGATCTCACCGACGTCATAGCCTCAGCGGTCGGTGACCTTGCCAAGACGCTTGCAGGACGAAAGGTGCAGAGTTCGATTGACCAGAATTTGCCGCTGGTGCGGGCAGATGCAGTTCTGCTCAACCACGCACTTCTGAATTTGCTCGACAACGCGGCCAAGTATTCCTCTCCGGATGAGCCTATCGAAATCATCGCGCGCATGGGACGACGAGGCCCAGTGATTGACGTGCTCGATGGAGGGCCGGGAATTCCGCAGGGAAGCGAGCTGCGTATCTTCGACCGCTTTGCGCGGGGCGAGACGTCGGATCGAACCGGAGGGTCGGGCCTTGGACTTGCCATCGTCAAGGGGTTTGCCGAAGCCATGGGGTTCACGGTCGAGGCTGCGCGGCGCCAGGGCGGTGGATCACGCTTCACGATCCGAATACCTTCTGCTGCTATCGTCCCAGTCTCGCTGGAGGACATCCCTTGAACAGATCCATCCTGATCGTGGATGATGAAATGCCGATCCGCAGGCTTCTGCGTGTTGCGCTGGAGCGCGCGGGCTACGCCGCCGTCGAAGCGGATTGTGCCAGGGCTGCACTCGGCGTGCTCAAGTCTGAAGTGCCCCAACTGGTGCTGCTTGATCTCGGCCTGCCGGATCGGGACGGGCTGGAGTTGATCGGAGCGTTTCGTGAGAAAGATGTTCCCATTATCGTTCTCACGGCACGCGAGGCATCCAGCGAGAAAGTCGCAGCCCTTGATCTGGGCGCTGATGACTATGTTACCAAACCCTTCGACAGCGAGGAACTGCTTGCACGTATCCGATCCTGTCTGCGCCGGGCGGACCAGAGCCACGGGCGGCAACGGAGGCTGAAGGTCGGACCGGTGCAGGTCGATCTAGATGCACATACCGTTCACAGGCGTGACAGCGAAGTGAAGCTTACGCCGAAGGAGTTCATGCTGCTTGCAGTTTTAGCCTCCCATCCAGGGAAGGTTCTGACCCATACACACCTTCTGCGCGAAGTCTGGGGTCCAGCACACATCGACCAAGTCGAGTATCTTCGCGTTGGCGTCAGGTCACTTCGCAAGAAGATAGAGGATGATCCGTCGGCTCCAAAGTTGATTCAGAACGAGCCGGGAATAGGGTATCGTTTGATCGAACCCGTCGATGACGCTCAAGCACAGTGAAGCTCCCGGAGCTAACGCCTTGGCAACATGGGGAAAAGGGTGTGTCGGGGTGCAGTTGCCAATATGGCATGGCGGTCGCACTTGCCTGACTACGCCGCCCTGAAATCCTGCTCGAGCTTCTCGAACATGGCGACGTCCTTCTCGGGGTCCTCGAACAGATGGCCATAGCAGTCCATCGTCATGGTGATGTTCGCGTGACCGAGTAGCGTCTGAATCTTCTTCGGGTTCCAGCCCTGCTCGATGAACAGGGAGGCCGCTGCGTGGCGCAGGCTGTGGATCGTGAACAGGCACTTTCCGTCACCGTCGACGAGCTCGAGATCGCGCATCATCGGCACGTAGATGCGGTTGTAGATGTTGGCGTAGTTCTGCGGATTTCCGGAGGCGTTCGGAAACACGAGGTCGTCGTCACCCGAGGGCACCTCGCTCTTCCACGCTTCCAGCGCCTCAACCACATTCGGCGCAAGCGGGATCGTGCGATGCCCGGCGCGGCTCTTCGGTGGCCCGATCTTGCATTGCTCGTCTGCCTTCTGACGCACCTCGATCAGCTTTCGATCAAGATCGACATGCTTCCACGGCAGTCCGCGCGCTTCGGAGATCCGGAGACCGGTGAAGATCATGGTGCGAAACATGACGGCGTGCGTCGTCGGTGCGTTGTCGAGGATGAGCCGGATCTGCTCTTTCGTCGGGATCACCTTGTCGTCTTCGACACGCTTGCGCTGGCGCCGCATCTTCACGCTCAGCGCCACGTTGTGATCGATCCACTCGCGCTCCTCGGCCTCCGACAGCGCCGCGCGCAGGCTGACCATGATCTTGCGGGTCTGGGCTTGTGACACGCCCTCGTCGAGGAGGTCGTTCATGAAATCGCGCACATCCGACCGCGTCAGATCCGTGAGCAGAAGATGCCCTATCCTCGGCTCGATATGAACATGCGCATGCGAGCGATAGGCCTTCATTGTCGCGGTTTCGAGATCGTTACGCTCGCAGGTTTTCAGCCAGGAGGTGCATGCATCGCGGACGGTCTTGTTCTTCTTGGTCATTGGACACCTGTGTTGTTGCTCATGTCGCATCATACAGGGTCGGCCTGTCGCCGTCGGGCGTATTCCTCAGATTTTTATGGGTTTTCTGGCTTCTCGCAGCTCGATGATGTCGTGGAGCAGGTTGTTCGCGGGCCTTCACCGGGCTATCCACGGACTAACCCCGTGCAGATCTCATGTGTCCGGGCGGGGAGGCCGAAGATCAGGTGGAGATTGGCGTTGTCCAACGCAAACCGGAGGGGGCGGCAGAAGTTGCTCGGGTATGTCATGGTGAGCTACGGTGCGCGACCGCGTAGCGTCCCCGAGCTCCAGAAACTGCCGGGTGCTGCAGGACAGTTGCGCGCTTTGCGGGCGTTCAAAGAATACTCGGCTTCCGGGTCCGACATGCATCTCACTTTTGACTATGCGCGGCGCATTTCTGGTCTTTCCGACCTCCCAAATCTCCACAAGACGCTCAATGAGTTGGTCCAGGCAGACGATCCCGGGCGGTTGCATATGTCCATCCAGCATATTCTCGCCCGCTCGACGAACAGAGAGCTGATGGTGGCAGAACTCGCGCCGTTCGCCTCTCGGATCACTGATGTGAGGTATGGTTGGAAGGGTGAGATCCTGTCTTTGCGTCCCGATTTTCTGATTCATGACGTATGGGCACTTAGGCGCACGCCACGCTTCGAAAAAAAGGCAAAAAATGGGCCCAGCGAGGCCGGGAGAGAGCAGACGAGGAATGCAACTGCGAGCTCCGCGCGCTCAAGGGCTATTGATGCAAATCGGTTGGCGGAGCAACTCAGCGGCATCGCTAAAACCATCGAGCCGAAGCCTCGTCGTGACAGGCCTACCGCACAGCAGATAGCTGACGAGGCGAATGCACGAGGACTACGCACATCTCGTGGAAACCCATGGAATGCGGCTGCCGTGCATCGCGCACTGAAACGTCTGGAGCGCAGGGAGGAGATCCCGCCGCAACCGGCGCCGCGGGACTCAACTGAAGGATCGTGGTGACGGTCGGCGGGCAAGAAATCACCAGGGAGCCGCACCGGCAGCGATCCCGATCCGGCATGTATGTCCGCTCATATTCTGTCGCCAACCCAGCCTATGCCGCGACCAGCCAGCCTCAGAGCGTGTCTGCGACAAAGGGCACGGCTGGTCGCCTGTCACCGACGATTTATTGCGGAGAAAAGCGTTGCTGCCGTAGATCGATCTACCACAGCCCCCATTTCGATCCCGGTGGCGAACATATCGCGGATCTCGCACGGGCTACTGCCAATGCGTCTCAAGCATAGATCGATCTACCAGAACGTGATCGATCAGAATGCGGCAATCCAAGGAAATGAACACTTGTTCATTTAATGAAATCCCTTCAGCAGAAGGTATCGAGCCGCTGAGAGCCGCATACACGGCCATCTCATCCTGTGTGGCCAAAACAACACAGGGCCGCCGGATCGCCGTGTGTGGCGCTCTCAAGGCCTCTGGCGGCGACAAACACCAATCTTTCGCCTGAAAATCAGTTCCGGCAACTCGGGAAAGGCTCGATCCGCACCTGAATGCCCACAGCATGGGAAAGGCCAGCGCTGGCCCGAGAGCCACATGACTGGTGAAGCACAATGGCGGCAGCCCATCCGGATCAGCCCGATACGACCCCATATACCACCAGCGCCGGTTGCTTCAATCCGACCGTGAAGGCCCCCGAAGCATCACACCCAAGACATCGCCACCGGACGCCCCGCAGAGCGCTTGAGATCGACACAGAACGGCAAGTCAGACATCTTCCCTGCCGGTGAGCGTCCAGCACGAAGATGCCGCTGTGTGACGTTCTCAGGGACTGACGCGACTGAAACGCGCCGACACAAGCGATCGAGATGTTCCCACATCGGAAAAGGCCAGCGCGACGCCGAGGGAAACCCATCAAGAGTTAACCACGGGTCGATCTGCACCAAGAACCACGAAGACGACGAGCGACCTGTCCGGAGAGACCCATCCGGTAGCGCCATCAGCAGACAAGGCATCATCCGCAACATGGATCATCCAGCACACTGCACCGGAGGCGTCACACAGGCCCTGAGATCGCCATGGAGAGCTATGCAGACTGAGAGTCGGAGATCACCCAAGAGAGACACTTGCCGCTGTATGGCCCTCGCAGGGCATTAAGCTTCACAGATCCACGGTTCGAGAAGATCACGCCGGGATGGTCCATGACATGAAAGACATCATCACGGGAAAGGCACGACGAAAACCGTAGTGATCACGACGTCGCCGACAGCATATCACCAGGAGCAGGGCAGGGGGACGCTTCACCATGACCATGACCACACCAGAGACACGACACGCCGAGGTGTAAGGGCTTCATCGGCCACCATGGAGCACCACACCACAAGCGCCCCGAAACGATATTCGACTTACAGCGGGCAGACGCATCAGCAAGGACCGGGATCAGCCTTCTATCACAGTGCACACGCAACAACGCAGCAGCGATACGAAGGAACACACCATGTCGAAAAGCCCCGCCGCAGAATTCCTGGCGGAAGCCATCTTGATCAGTGACAAGACCCAGAAGGAGATCGCGGAAGACGCTGGCTTCACCGCGGTCAACATGCTGACCATGATGAAGCAGGGGCACAGCAAGATCCCCATCGAACGGATCCCGGCGCTTGCCCTTGCCCTGGAAGTCAGCGCCGAGCAGTTCCTCGAGATCGCCATGAAGGAGTATCACCCGGAGACATGGGAAGTGATCCAGCGCACCTACAGACCAAGCCTGAATGAGAACCAACGGCGACTGCTGGAGATCATGTATCAGGTAGAAACGTATGACGGACCCATCATCTGGGACTACAAGCTCGAGGACTCGCTGAGGGCAATGATGGTGTTGTCCACGTTCAGGGTGGGGTAGGGAAGCTTGGATGTTCATCGACGTCACGTTCAGTCGGCTTCGCCTCCCTCGTGACAAACGGTTGATGGGTGTCAGGCACTCGCCAGGCTTCGCCTGTCTCATACCGAACCCATCAACCGTTCCGGGCTCCGCCCGTGGATACTGGTTTATCTCGTATCGTCCATTGCTTCGGTGAAGGGGTAAGGGAGGTGTTAGGTGCTCTGCGGCCCGCGTTCCCCGCAAGTTATTAGAGCGAGCGCGTCGCAGGGGCGGACTCAAGCAACCTCAAGCAACACAGGCAGCGAAGGGCGCGAGAAACGTCAGTCAGCGATGAGTGATTTTCGGTGAAGAAAAGTTGGTCGCATTCTGGTCGTCCTGCACGTCCGGTAGGGTCGCTTCTGGGCCGCATTCGCGCACTTGGGGCTAGTCGATCTGGCGCGACGGTGTCTCGAAGCGCCGCCGCTTGCCAATCATCAATCCGCTCTACGAACCCCAGTATCTTGTCAGTCGATCCGTCGCCCGGTCGACCTTGCGGTTCAGGTCTTCGAAACTGACCGCCCGGCCTTTCCATCCCATGTCGCCCTTGCAATGTGCGCAGGCGCGGTGCTGCAGGCGTTGAATACGGTCCAACCCATAGGCACCGCTCCGGCTGAAGATCCGCCATTCGTCGAAGCCAGGCTGGAGCTTTACCCCCTCGATCTTGAACCGGTCGCCGATGGTAGGTTTGACGAAGTGCAGCGCTGCGCGCCGCATTTCAAAGAAGTCAAAGCCATGCAGTTTCCCGACCTCGTCAAGGTCGAAGGCGCCAGGAATGTCCAGGCCACGCTTGATGTGGAAGGAGAATTCGATGCGGCTTCGCTTCTGGTCGTCTCCCAACGGGTCGGCTGTGCTAGGAACGGGCTGTCGACGGTCCGTGGTCTTGTCCATAATCCGGAAATGCACCAGCCCGCGCTCGCCGACGTAGTATGTCGCATCAATCGGCGGCTGATGATGGGCGTCGAGGTGCAAGGCGATACCGTCTCGTCGGTCGAGCCCGATTTCCCTGATCGACTTCATCAATTGCTTTCTTGGGTGCGCGCGCTTCCGGTCGACGACGAAACCAGTGTGGCCTTTCTCGTTCGGAAAAAACCGCGCATCGCCCTTGCCAATTCTTGGCAGGCCGTTCCGCCCAATCGGGTCGACAACGGATCTTTCTGGCAAGAAATGCCGTTTCAGCACTTCCGTCATCTGCCAGCGAAGGATCTGCGCAGTGTCGGGGTGGATCGTATCGATATCCTTGACGTAGAAATCCACGGAAACTTCGATGGCCGTCACAGGGAGCTTCGAGGCAGATCCAAGCGAGTGCGGATACCGGGCATCAATCGCGGCAAGGACTCGCTCAAGCTCGCGCGGTCGTGGTTGCTGGATCCGGATGTAGTAAGATCTGCACCAAGTGTATTTCGCGCCACCTTTCAATTCGACGTAGACCGATGAGGACGAACCCATTGCCTCCAAGGCCTTTCTCGCCGTTTTTTGAATGTGGACCGGCTGAGTGGCTTGCAGTGTGACGAGTTGGAACTCGATGAAATCGATAACTGCCTCGCAGCGATATCGGCTAAAGTCGATCTGCGGCTCTAGGACGGTGCGATCGTTCAGCACGGATTGCGGCGCGTGTCCGGGCGTGGGGGCATAGGGCACCAAATCATACCGCAGCGTCGGCGGGTCGCTGAGGAGTAGGAGCTGCGGTGCAGTGTTGAAGCGCAGGTCGATGTCTTCCCGTTGTGTCATGTGTCGTTGTCGCTTTCAGAATCGAGGTGTCGTCACGGCCGTCATTGCGAGCGGACATGCTGGGTTGGGTTGATCCGGATGCCCCACGCCGGCGATTAGGGATGGGCTCTTGGGCTGCGATTGCTACATGCGAGCGCCACACCGGGCGTCAGGCTGCGATTGCTGCTTGAAGATGTTCCTCGAGATCGAACGGTGCTTCCCACCCGGTTTGAGGAACAGGCGGGCTGCTAATTGACCGTGGGACGACGAAGGCTTCCGGTAACGGCGCCGCACTGCTCGCAAGAGTGCATATGGCATTAGAGACAGCCGCCGTGCCGTAAGCGTCTGCGAGATTTCGAAAGCTCGGGTAGGTGTCAGAGAGGAGACGCAGACGTCTGCTGCCGGTTTCATCCACGTTGAAAACAGTCGCTTGATACCGGATACATCGCAGGAGGATACGTTTGCTCGTGCGCACGAACGACCTGCTGCAGTAGCCCGTATCGCGGCCCGCTCGCGCGCTGTCTTGGGGGCCGGTCTGCAAGATCCACTGTAGCCCGTTATGGCTAAGGCGGCTGATCCCGCTTTGATTGAGTAGGAAGACGGTCTCGATACGGTGCGCCATGGCAAAGGTCTCCTGTTCGCAGCCGCGGCTGCGTCATTTGGGGGTTGTCTGCGTGGGGATCGGGCGCGGCCTCCGCGCCCGATGATGAGGTCAGGGTCGGCTGGCTGGCTCGGCTGGTTCGTCGAACTTCGCGGCGTGCTGATCCGCGAGAAATTTCAGGTCGTCCGGTGTCATTCTTTGCCACTCGATTCCGCGCACACGCATCCAGCGGCCTCCGTCTCCCGGGCGGCGCCACTCCGGCGACGGCATGAGATGCAACGCTGCGAGAGCCTCATTGAAGTCGGCAACTTTCTGCTCGCAGCCCTCGGCATCGATCAGGTAGTGGCCGTCCTTCTTCAGGCCGGGATGAAAGGTGCTGCCATCCTTGGCGACCGGAACGAACACGGCAGCTTCAAGGAGACGGTCGCGTTCGATCAGGATTTCTGTGTCATCCTGCTCCCGCCAGATCGACATACAGAACTTCTCCGGCCGTTTCCGGAGCCAGGCAAGTGCCTCGTCTGCCGGGATCCCATATTGCGCGCCCTTGATTTCGTCCTTCATCGCGAGCTTGTTCTTGATCGTCTGGAGCGCCAGCCCTGACAAGAGCGACAACTCGTCAGCCGTGATCGACTGCCTGCTATCGAGCTTCCATCGCGCAAGCGCTTTGTTCGCCACGGTGGTCATGTCCGCGGTTTTCAATTCCCATTGGTCGACCGGCATCACTTTGAAGAGCATGTTTGCCATGGCGATCTGGCCAGCAAGCAGCGCTTCGCGTTCTGCAGTGTTCCGCGCCGTCGCGAGCACGATACCGTAGTCCGCATAGGCCGAGAGGTCGTGAAAGAGGTGCCCGATCGGGACCTCCGAGTAGTAACCTCCGCCAACATCTGCGAGACACTGCCGCCACCCATCAGAATGATCTTCACCGGGCAAAGCTCTCGCAATCAGTTCGTCGAGTGCCGCACCGGCAACCTTGCTGCCGAACATGATCCCCAGCAGTTCGTCGATGCGGTCAAGCATCTGAAAGACCGCTTCCGAGAAGACCTCCTCCGATCCGAAGAGCTCGGTGAACTCGGAAGCGCGTTCCTGGAATTCATCTTGTGGCGTCTGCATCTGGATCCTCCTGCGTTGCTGTTGGAGCGATACATGGGCCCAGAAATCTCAGCAGTCTAGAATTATACAGGTATAAGATGCGATACCGCATACTGTATTGACAGCGATTAGGCATGGGTAGCTGACTTGATATCGAAAAATGAGCAAGCACCCTGGCGTTAGTCCGAGTGCGTGCGACACCCACCTGCAGTTTGCGGCATGGCCCGTTGCAGGAAGTCCTAGCTGGTGTGCGAGCGGCCATGGCAGCATCGTTCAGACGGATCGGCGTGCAGCGGCATTACCCTTATACAGCGCGATGTCGATAGATCGATCTATGCACCCTCAGCCCCGGAGCGTGTCCTTCCGTTCACAGCCTACGGACCCGCTGAAACCGGGGAGCGCCCCCGACTTAGATCGGTTCAGACACCGCTGTTCTCATCAAGCGAGTTCTCCAGAACGACGTTGCACTGAGAGCAGGCTCAACCCTTGCCAACCGGCACGGCAAAGCCCGTTTTGACGCTGTCCATTACGGCGCTAGTCCGAAACCGCAGGACATTGTCTTCCGCAAAGAAATGGTGGCGCGTGAAGGCCTCAAAATCAGCCATATCGTAGGCCGACACGATGAGAATGAAATCGGCATTCCCGGTCACATAATAGCATTGCATCACTTCGGGCGCGGTCTGCATCGCGGCCTTGAAACGATCCAGATCGGCCTTGCGTTCGTTTTGCAAGTTAACCTCGACAACCAGAATCAAGCCGCGCCCGACTCTGGCGGGATCAAGAACAGCGATCTCGGCCTTGATGATCCCGGAGGACCGTAGGCGGGCCATCCGCTTGCGGCAGGCATCGGGCGAGAGGCCGACCTGCTGTGCCATCGCCTCCGCTGTGGTGCGAGCGTTGTGCTGGAGGACATCCAGAATATCTGCATCGAATTTATCCATTTGGGGCAGGGTCGCGGAAATTCGGCGCAAAGAGAAGCTTTCCGTGAAAGCGGGTCCGATAATCGGCCTGATTTGTTCCTGTGACGCCGAAACAAGGCTCTGAGAGTGCCAAATTATCCGGTTGGCCTGTCGACTGTTGCGATAGGCTGCAACGAAATGAAAATGGATGAGAACGGTGCAACACTTCCAGAATCCTTGGCGGGGGCGCGGCTTTCCAGCAGGCGGGTTGTCCCCGCTCGCGGATGTATCCGACGTGGCAGAACTCTTGTCGAAATGCCCTGCGCATACGCCGACACAGCTGCGGGATGCGCCAGAGCTTGCGGTCGCGTTGGGTGTGGCGCGCATCAGTCTGAAAGATGAACGCCAACGGATGGGCCTTGGCAGTTTCAAAGCGCTTGGTGCTGCCCATGCGATAGCGCGCGAGGCTGCGGTGGTTGGGGCGGGTGATCTGCTACAGGCGCTGCAAGGGCGGGTATATGTGACCGCCAGCGCAGGAAACCATGGGCTGTCGGTGGCTGCTGGCGCCCGGTTGTTCGGGGCGCGTGCGGTGATCTATCTGTCTGACGCCGTGCCAGAGGCATTCGCCGAACGCCTGCGGGAAAAAGGGGCCGATGTCGTGCGCGCAGGTGCGGATTACGAGGCAAGCATGCGGACCGCCGCGGATGCGGCGCAGGCGCGAGGCTGGACATTGCTGTCAGACAGCTCGTGGCCCGATTACACCGAGTTGCCGCTGCGCGTGATGGAAGGCTATCTGCAACTGGCCGCCGAGGCGGTGGCGCAAATTGACACGCCGCCCAGTCATGTCCTGCTTCAGGCAGGGGTCGGCGGTTTGGCGGCTGCCGTCGCCGCACACATGCGTCACGTCTGGGGCGAGGGCCCGCAGATCATCGTCGTTGAACCGGATGCGGCCCCGGCCCTGATGGAGGGCATCCGCGCGGGGCAGGTGGTCGATACAACCGGCCCCGCATCTTGCATGGGCAGGTTGGATTGCAAGGCCGCCTCGATGATTGCGCTGAATGGTCTGGCACGGGATGCGGACGCCTTTGTCACCATCAGTGAAACAGACGCACAGCGTGCTGCCGACCTGATGGCCGCGCATGGGCTGCCGACAACGCCTTCCGGGGCAGCAGGGATCGCGGCGCTGCCTGCTGGACTGGATTTGCCTGCCGATGCGCATGTGTTGGCTATTGTCAGTGAAGGGCCAGAGGATGGATGAACGCTCTCTGATCTTTCCGGCGCACGAATACCGCGCACGCATCGAGCGTCTGCAAGCAGGAATGGCCGCGCAAGGGCTGTCGGCGCTGTTGCTGACGTCGCCTGCCGACATTTTCTATGCCACGGGCTTTCTGACCCGCTTCTGGGAAAGCCCCGCGCGGCCGTGGTTTGTAGTTGTCCCGAGTGAGGGGGAGCCGGTGGCGGTGATCCCGTCGATCGGGGCCGATCTGATGGGGCGCACATGGTTGTGCGATATCCGCACATGGAACTCTCCCGACCCGCGCGACGATGGCGTCGGCCTGTTGGTAGAGACGCTCGCGGAAATTGTCGCGCCCCAAGGTCGGATTGGCCTGCCTATGGGGCCGGAAACTCATCTGCGCATGCCGCTTCAGGATTTCGAAGCAGTGCGCGCGCGGCTTGCACCGCGCCGCTTTTTTGATGCCACCGCCTGCGTTCAACGGGTGCGCGAGGTGAAATCCGAGGCCGAGATCGGCAAGATACGCTCCGCCTGCACGGTTGCTGCCCGTGCCTTCGCCCGCGTGCCCGAATTTGCTCCTGAAGGGCGGCCATTGGAAGACGTGTTCCGCGACTTCCAGATCGCGTTGCTGGCCGAGGGGGCGGATTGGGTCAGCTACGTCGCGGGCGGTGCGGGTCCCGAAGGCTATGGCGACGTGATCTCGCCGGCGGGTCCGTGGCCCTTGCAGCGCGGGGATATCCTGATGCTGGATACCGGCGCTGTGAAAGACGGGTATTTTTGTGACTTCGATCGGAATTTCGCGATCGGTCTGGCGTCTGATACGGCGCGTCGCGCCCATGCCGCGCTTTGGCACGCAACAGAAGACACTCTGACTGCGTTGCTCCCCGGCATGCTGGCGCGTGATGCTCATCGCCTGCTGTCGGAGGGGCTGCAACTGCGCAACGTAACGCCCGTTGGCGGGCGGCTGGGGCATGGGCTGGGGGTCACGCTGACCGAATGGCCATCCTTTACCCCGCTGGACGACACCCCGTTGCGCGAGGGCATGGTCCTGACTCTGGAACCCGGTTGCGTCACGACCGAGGGACGGATCATGGTGCATGAAGAAAACATCGTCCTGCGGGCGGATGGGCCAGAGTTGCTGTCATCCCGCGCGCTCGAGGATCTGCCAATGATCCGACCATGACCGCCTTTCCCTATACCCTGGAAGTGAATGATCTGCCCCGGCTTGGCCTGATTGTCTTGCGTGTCGATGAAACAATCGAACAGGATTTTCGGCGCCTTTTCTCACCGGATATTGCGCGCATGTATGTCACCCGCGTGCCGTCGGGCGCAGAGCTGACACCGGACAGCATTGCGGAAATGGAACGCACTCTGCCCGCTGCGGCAAGTTTGCTGCCCTGTGAGCATCCTTTGGATGTGGTGGGCTATGCCTGCACGTCTGGCACGACGCTGATCGGCGCGGACAAAGTGCGCGAACTGGTAATGGGTGTGGCCCAGACGCGGGCCGTGACTAACCCGCTGACTGCAGCACTGAACCAGTGCCACAGCTTGGGTCTTGAGCGTGTGGGGATCGTCTCGCCCTACATCGCCTCCATAGCTGAACCGATCAGAGCGGCGTTCGAGGCGGCAGGCATCCTGGTGCCCGACACGTTATCTTTCGGCGAGGAGGTAGAAGCCAAAGTTGCACGGATCGCCCCCAGTTCCATCGCTGCGGCTGCTCGGGTATTGGCAAACCGCAGTAAACTGGACGCAGTCTTCTTGTCCTGCACCAATCTGCGCACTTTGGATGTTCTTGCTCCATTGGCCGAAGAGCTTGGCCTACCCGTGCTCAGTTCCAACCAGTGCCTTGCGGCGCATATGGCCGCACTGGCGAAGCGTGGCTAGATGCACCTGCTGAAGCCACGTGTGCTTCACTGTCTGGCCCGTTGCAGGAAGTCCTAGGTAGTGTGCGCGCGGCCATGGCAGCTTCGTTCATATCGATCGGCGCCAGGGCCAATTAGCCTTATGGAGCCGTGGGCGCAGATCGACCGCCGCTGTCGACAGCCGCAGCCGCAGCCATGGCCAAAGCCTCAGGCCACGGGTCGAGACGTTGAGGTCATGCCGGTGAAAAGCCTGCTCGACCGGGCACTCGCGCGCGCCGAGGTGTCCGTCCGGGCCTCCTGTTACTGCCGCAGCGCGGTGGAATAGGCGGCGGAGGATGTTCCGGATCGAATCCTGCAAGTGGCATGTCGGTAAACAACATGGTCGCATCATCGAGATCAGAAAGTCCTCCTAGCGGAGCAGGGGGCCGTCCTGATCCAGATAATCCGTATTGAAGCCCGAAAGAGCCACCAGACCGAAAAAATCGTCGAAGGCGACATGACCTTTTTGGAAGGTTACCAGCCCTTCTTCACGAAGATGCCGCAAGACGCGGTTGACGTGCACGGCGCTCAGCCCCAGCGCATCCGCCAAATGGAACTGCGTCAACGGGCAATCGAAGCCGGTCCTGTCGCCGATCCCTACCAGATGGAGACGGGTGCTCAGTTCCAAGAGGAAATGCGCCATACGCATCTCGGCCGAGCGGCGGCCGAGATTGACGAGGTGCTCGACCACCATTGCCTCATCACGTGACGCCGCCCAGAGCACGGCAGTCGCAAGCCTTGGCGCTTCTGCAAAGCTGTCGAAAATATCTGCCGCGAGGACTTCTGACGCCTCGATCCGTGTCAACGCTTCACTGCTGTGGTCCGCAGTTCGGAACAGGATGCTGCGCAGGCCGAGAAAATCGCCCGGTATCTGGACGTCCACGATCTGCCGTTCGCCGTCCGCAAGCTGCTTGAACGAGCAGGCCCAGCCCTCTGCCAGGATGAAGGCAGACTGGTTACGTTCGCCCTCATGGATCATTTCATGGCCTGCCCGAAAAACCCGTCTTCGGCTGTGATATCGCGCAAGCGTCTTGAGATCAGTGCTGGACAGGGCCACAAAAGCGGAAAGCTTGCGCGTCAAAGGGCTTTGCAGGATCGACACGTCGGCTTTCCCCCCTTGTGTGGCGGTGTCTGGTCTGAGTTTACGAATAACCTGAAAAACTTGTCTCATGGGCTGCTTTGGATCAGTCTCGACGAGCAGGCAATGCATAGGATCACGAACGAACGCTGCGCTCCGACGGAGCAGGGTTCCTCTTAACCTGACCTGAAAGCGAAGCCGACCATGCCACTCCCTCAAGACGTCGCCGGAACGGCAGCTCTGTCAATCTGTGAATCCCTCTTGCTGGCGCTGAACGATCGAAACATCCTCCCAGAAAAGGAAATCGTGGGCATACTCAAGGATGCGGCCGCGGCGCATCAATTCGCCCCTGATTCCGAACAATTTGAGATGCATGCGGCCGTCGCGGTGTTGATCAACGGCATACTTGACGGCGGGAACTCCGTGCGGCGCAGGTAGGCGCCGCCCGCGTCGAAGTTCGTCTTGGCGCGCGCCAGGGCGGGCTCTTTGCATGAGGTCAAAAGGGCCGCTGTCGAGTGCGCAAAGGCGCAAGCCATCTCTGGTCTCGGGGCAGCGGAGATTTGCAGGTGCCAGACTTGTCCTCGAACGCGCTGCGGAATGGGCTCTTTTAGAGCGTGAAGGGGAAACTGAACGAGGCGAGGAAAGAAGTCCCTAAAACATTCAATGCTATGCGCTTTCGTCGAGAACCGTGTGCGTCCGACTTCGAAGAGCGGAAAAAGTCCGCGCCATGGCTCAAACCTGAGGGCCGCCTGCCGATATGCGGCAGGCGACCCGGGCGATCATCTCAGGCGTGGTCGGTCACGCGAGAGCGTGAGTCGCCGCGTCGAGTTCCTTGTTGGTGTCGGCGTCGTTCTTCGCCGTGTTTGCCTTCTCGGCTGCCTGATAGTGCTTGAGAGCCGCGTCTTTCTTCGGACCGGCGGGCGCCTTGTCCCATGCGGCCTTGACGGAGGTCATCTTCTCGGCGGTTTTGGTCTGTTGGGGAGTCATAAGGATTGTCCTTTCGTGGACATTCCGAGAACAAGAAGCGCACGGTCCCGCGGATTTTTCTTGGGGGCCACGCGACTGCACGCTTCCTGGGCACTCGGAAATCGCGCCGCCGAATGTTCGGCGGGCACGGCGCTTTAGGCGCCTTCTTATCCTCCGCCGCACTAACCCAGATCAGGATTTTCGCAGAACTTCGTCAAAGGCTGGAGTGTGCATTTCCAGCCTCTCAACAAACCGGCAGAAGACCTGAAATGGCAGGTCATTTTATCGGAGTCTGCTGGTGGGATATCCGAAGCCAAGTCCCCTGATGATGCGAATATGAAGAGGCGCAAAGTGCCTCGTAGACGGGAGAGCCAGGCTTCTCCGCCGAGCCGCGGTAAGTGAGGATGGCGATCCCGTCGCATCTCAGGACCCGGCGCTCTGCCATCACGACGGTCTGCCAGCTTGTCTTTCGAGCCAAATGGTTCCAGATGTTGTCGCCCTGAACAATTCCGGGGGGATACTTGAATATCATGACTGCGTCATGGGCCGTCGTTGCTCTCGCGTTATCAGGGCCACTTGTCCAAAAGCGTTCCTCCATGCGCCAAAGAGCACTCTGATCTCGCGATGGTGCCGCGACGTCATGTGGCGTAACGTATCCCTGTGGTTGGCCACGAGTCTTCGAAAGCGTGGGCCGTCCGATTTCGACGCGAAGCGGGACAGCATGTTCCGTTGTTTCAAGGCGCTGGCGACTGTCGTCCAAGAGACATCGCTCTATGCCATAGGGGGTCTCGGACTCTTCGGCCCGTGCGACCAGCCCAGCCGCCTCGTTCCAGGGATCCAAGCCGAGGAGACCTGCCTCCGGAGACGTCCTGAGCACGATCGAGTCGTGGTCGCTGCCCCCAGACACATGTTGAGAGAGCTCGAACCCAGTCAGGTTCGTGGTGAGACTTCGTTCTTCGGCCACGATCTTGGCGTTCCTTGAATGCGTGAGCGAAGACCGCTCAAATGTGCTAGCGCTACTCTGAGATCAATGCTGGCGCCCTTACATAGGTTAGTGTGGCCGGATCATCGGTGCTCTACCGGAAAAAATTCCAGCTTCCGGCGGCCCAAGGTTGGAGAGCAGCGCAGGGCGACCTTCGCCGGACCAAGTGTCGGCAACGAAAAAAGGCGGCCCGCACTGCGAGCCGCCCTTCTTACTTCAGACTGAACGCTCAGAAACTGGCGTTCAGCGAATGATCTGCACGATACGCCGCCCTTCACGCTCGATGATTACTGGAACGCCGTTGATGTAGGCATAGGAGAAGGTGCTCTCGGGCACTTCTGACAGGGTCACGGTTTCGGGAACGCCCGCCCCGACGACGACTTCACCGTCGAGGTAGATGACTTCGCTCGGGTTCTCCCGAACGTAGGTTGTCACGGTCGGCCCCGGATCGGCTGCCGCACCGGCGCTGACACCGATGATGCCGCCGACCACTGCTCCCACCGGCCCGGCAATCATCGCGCCGGCGAGTGCACCTGTCAGACCGCCTGCCGCCGTGGTGCCGGCCGAAGTATCAGTCGTATTCGTATAGACAACGGTATTCACAGGAACGGCCGCGCGGTTCGGATAGATCGCGACTGGAACAGCATCGACCATGGTGGTCAGATAGTCGCCCGAGGCCCAGCCATCCATGCCGACGTGGTTGACCTTGCACCAGCTTGCCGTTTCAAGACAGCCTTCGACGGTCACTTCGCCGTTCGCAGGTATCACGCCGATGATTTCGAACTGCGGGCCGGGTCCTGCGCGCAGGTTCAGATCGGTCCATGCAGTGGTGGTGGTCTGGGCGTAGGCAGCCGACGACAACAGGGCCGCGGCAATCGCCACGCCAAAAGCGGTTTTGATGGACATGATATATTTCCCATTTGAGGTCAAATCGTTGGCGTCGCGGTTCGCGACGCTCACGTCGACCAGACAGGCAACGCGCGTGGTCGCTGCAAGTTCCACAACGGCTGCTCATTCTGGTGCCCGGTATGCTGTGTCACTCGATCCGCAGCGGCTTTGCCGCTGGCTTTGAGCCTGGGAGGCCAAGTGCGGGGCGACCAACTTCTGCGACCCCCACCATACCGGACCGCAGATACCCGATAGGTCTGTCCGACACGCAAAAAAAAGAGAGAGCCACTGCGGCACCACGGCAGGGGGGTATGTCTCGATCCGGCTGGTTCCAGGTATTTCGCGCCCACGTCACGAGAAGGCGGCGAATACGCTTGATCCTTAAGGCTGCATCACGCAACCGTGCAGATGAGCGGCAGGCCACTTCGGGAATGTCGGTTTCAAATCTGAACCTCGTCCGGAGCTGTCCCATGCGCCTTTCTCCTCCTCGGTTCGTTGTCTTCATCATTTCGATTGTGTTTGCCCTCATCGGGCTCTTGCCTTTGCTAGGCGTCGCGATCCCCGACGTGGGTATCTCGGTCGTCTGGGCCCTTGCGATTGCCTATGTCATCCTTGCTGCAGGCGTGCTGCTCAAGGGATTGTAGACCATCGCCGACCGCGTCGGACTCTTGTTCGTCACAGACACTTAAAGGCGATGGGGGACATCATTTTCCCATCTTGTTGCTGATACCGGCCCAGCGCAGATTGCCAGCCAGGAACCTTGGCTGTCTTTCCGTCCACTTCGCTGCTGAAGCGAGATGCAAGGTTCAACGACGTTACCACTCTGGGGGTTG
Source organism: Anianabacter salinae (assembly GCF_019061145.1). Taxonomy (GTDB): domain Bacteria; phylum Pseudomonadota; class Alphaproteobacteria; order Rhodobacterales; family Rhodobacteraceae; genus Anianibacter; species Anianibacter salinarum. Next base: position 29,228 of record NZ_JAHQZS010000003.1, read on the forward strand.
GCAGTGGCTTGCACCTTCGTGGCTTCCATTGATGGATCTTCGTCGGATGCGCCCATATTCGGCGGCAAGACTCGATGCTGTGCGGTCTCTCTTCACTGCTTCCAGAGCCACCCGTGCGTCACCTGCCTCGTGGTTCCTGCGTTTCGACTTGGCCACGTAGCGGCAAGGAAAAAATCCCTTTCTCAGAGACGCCCTTGAACCGCTTCGGCGAGCACTGATCTCCACGAGAGTGGGGCCCGGGACGGTGACCAAGACAACTGACCGTCCGGATCTCGCACGATCGCTCAAGGTGTCCGGTGCGCAAGCCTGCGCAGGACCGCCCTTGAGAGCGATTTCTGAAGGCACGAGATCGTGGAATACACCTTCCATCCCCTCACGAAGACAATTCTGAACACGAACTACACCCCGCCCCCGAACCCGCGTTCGGCGCAGCAGGACAACGCGCAGGCTGAAAGTATCTGCAGCGGTTGCAGAACCTCGATTCCGGCGGCCGAACAGGAATGCGCGACGTGCAGGGCGAGAACTGCGGCGACCACAAATTCAGCGACGGAACTGCTTCTGCACTGGGCGGTCTTTCTGCTGGTGATGGGCGTCGTCTTCGGCGGTGGGTATCTGCTGGCAGGATAGGTCGCCCGGCGTCGTCTGCGCCGCGCGCGGCAACTGGATTACCGCGTCCCTCTAGCGATCCAACCATGCAGCCGAACACCAGTCCTGCTCACGACTTTCATACGATCTCTCCCTGTGCCGATCCCACCTTCCGTGGTGTCCGGTGACCGGGAGAGCCAAGAACACTTCAACCCCACCCAAGACAAGGGACTCCCATGAACTCGCTCCTCATCGCCACGTTCAGTGGTCTTTGTTTTCTCATTATGGGCTTTTGCAGGTATCTGAGCGCCAGAGGCCAAACGGGCCGCTGGCAAGCCTCCGAGACCCTGTTCATGATCTCCGTGTCCATTTTCGTCGGCCTGCTTCCCCTGCCCATTGCCGGACTGGTGCTTGCCGCCAATGCCACCCTGACCTCAGTGGATCCCAGCTTCAGCCTGGTCTCGTCGCCAATCTACATCCTAAGCGTCGGATTCCTTGTCGCGACGGTCTTCGTATTCATCTCGGCAGCGCGAAAGGGCAGGGAAGTCGATCGTGCAGAGCAGGTGCGCCTGGCAACCCTGGCTTTCGACAACGACAACGCACCTCCATCCGGACCAGATGTCGGCAGGCTTGCGGATCGAGCAGCCTAGTCGACGCAGCAGAGCCGGATGCCAACAAGCAGGTGCTCGGGATGTGACCCCTGTCCGCGCGCCTGTGTTTCCCGTTGCAGGAAGTCCTAGCTGGTGTGCGAGCAGCCATGGCAGCGTCGCTCAGGAGGATCGGCATTCGGCGTCATTCCCCTTATACAGCGGAGCAGAATAGATCGATCTACTGGCCTCGGCCTCAGCCTGTCGCGACAAGAGCCCGTCCTTGTTGTGTCCGCCCACTGGATCACGACCTTGGAGCGCGCGGCGCGCGCCAGCCACGCCAGACGCTGATCACACGTATCGAGAAGGCTGCCACGACACCAATCGCGGCGGTCCATGTCGCGGACAGGTCGAGCGCCGCACCGGCAACCACGATCACGGCGCCGACCATTGCGGCGAGCGCATAGACCTCATCGCGCAGCACTCGCGGGATCTCGACGACAAGAAGATCGCGCGCCACGCCGCCGCCCACGGCCGTGAGAACCCCGAGCAGGATCGACGGAAGCGGGTCGAGCCCGAACAGGAGCGATTTTTGGCAGCCGCTCACCGCGAAAACGCCGAGACCAAGCGCGTCCAGCACCATCACAGGCTTGTTCAAGCGCTCCAGAACCCGATGCCAGAAGAAAACGCAGATGCCCGCCGCGAGAGCGGTGAGAAGGTAGCGTGATTCCTCGAATGCCGGGGGCGGCGTTGCGCCGAGGATCATATCCCGGATGATGCCGCCTGCGAGACCGGCTGCGATCGAGAGGACCGCGATCCCAAATATGTCGAGGCCGCGCCGGACGGCCACCAGCGCACCACTGATGCCGAACACAAAGGTCCCGAGCAGATCGAGCCAGACGCCAAGGGGCAGGATTTCCATAATTTTCCCAATATCGTGAGATAGACCTGCACAATCACTCGGCAGAAGATGTTGGTCCAGCCCGGCGATTTGGGGAGCAGTGCAAGCCCTAGCAGCGATGTCCTTTCCAATAGCGATCCCATCTTGCCGCAAGCCCGCTTGCTACCATCGCGCAGTTGATGTTGCCAGAGACCGGCGAGACGCACCATGCGGCGGTGCGGTTCCCGCCGGCGGATCCATCCGACCGACACTGAAGCGCTGGCCCTCTGACAAGGACATGTCCGTGCGTGCCCGTGCCCTTGGCGCCACCAAGCAGATTGACCAGCCCGGATCGTGCGTCCTCAGCGCGGGCTTGGGGGCAGGGATGGCCGGGTGAGCAAGACCCGTCGAGTTCGCGAGCGGCGATGCCCGATAGTCGTAGTCGTGGACCCTCTTTGCACCAGATCGGACCGTCGCCGTCCCAGACATGGGTCGGCGTGCAGGTGAACATCTGACCAGCCGGGACCACAGGTGTGTCGGCGTTCGTGACACTGCCGTAGGTGACGGATGCCGCGAATGCCATGAAGGCGATCACTCTCTTCAGGAAGGTGATCGGAACGCTTATTTGAAATGATGTCATATCAATTGGATCAAGCTCTTGTGCGCTTGTCGGGTAGCGCAGGGATCCCTCAATCTCAATCCACCGCGCTTCATTGCGCGCGAAACAGGCTGCCTTTCTGCGCTCGTTCGAAGATCTCGGCAACCTCGGGGGCTGGGCTGGCGAATGTCTTCCGCGGGTTGGAGCTGACCATCTCCAGGGCGGCATAGTCGCGCCAGTTCGTCTTCTGGAGGGTGGACCACAGCTGATCCAGCTCACCCTGACGTTTGCGCATTCCGTGATGCTGTTCCTCGCTCAAGGGCGTGAATTTCGTCCGGATCTGTTCCTCTCGGTATTGCTCGGCGAGGTGTCCGTAGGTGTTGCTGACGGTCATCGTGTTGGCATGTCCCAATTGCTTTGCGACGACCTCTAGCTGAACACCGGCGCGGATCAGGTCGCTCGCGTAGGTATGTCGCAGCCCATGAAACACCAAAGCCCTCGGGAGGCCCGCTTTCGCAACGGCGCGACGAAACAATTGGCTGTGCTGTCGGCGCCAGGGCTTTCCCATGTCGGAGAGAAGCACGTGATCTTGCCCGGACTTGCCCTCACATTTCGCAAGGAAGAACGCCATGCCTTCGTCCGGAAGGAACACGAAGCGCGCGGGCGAGCGCTTGAAGGCGCCGATGCGCAGGCCGAAGCCCTGCCGTCCCACATCATCCACGATGAGGCTGCCGAGCTCTCCGATCCGACAGCCAGAATAAAGCGCTGCGAGGACCAGATCTTTCAAGGCTGGTGTGCATGCTTCCAGGAGCCGTCTGCATTCGTCGCGATCGAGAAAAATGGTTCGGGGCGAGTGATTGACCGGAATGCGCTTGAGACAGCGCCACGGGCGTTCCGATTGCAGCGCCGCATTGTCCCAGGCATGGCGAAAAGCCATCTTCAGAATCGTGACCAGCGAGTTGAACGTCCGCTTTCGTCGGCGGAGTTCGTCCGCCGTAAGGGTATCGATCCCGACCCGCTGCCGCCGTTCCATGAACCCGAACCGAGGCGCTGTTTCCAGCACTTGCTGGGCAAGGTCTCTGAGATGGCGCGCCGAGAACTCCTCGAGCGGCAGGTTCGCGAAGTTCGGAATGAGGTGGTAGTTGATCAGGACGATACTGTTGTAGTGACCGCCGGGAGAGCGGGCCATGCGCGTCCAGTCCGTGTAATCCTTGAGCGCATGGCCAACGGTGTAGACATCTCCGATCGGGCAGACGCTGACATCGCTCATGCGTCCCAAGGCTCGAGGCTCGTTCGCCAGCGACATGACAGCCCCGGAGGCGAACCATTCCAGGGCACGAGCGAGCGCGACCCGATACTCGATTGCGCCGTGACCCAGATCCAGGGCCGGTCCGACGCATTTCTGCTTGTAGAGCTTGTCCTTCGTCAGGATCCGCGCTGTCCAGTTGCACATACTGTCATCGGGGCGGTGTATGCCGAGATGTCGGCATTGGTAGAGCGAATGCCAGTAGGGCGTGGGCCTGAATGCGAGGGCCTCGATCCTATCGGGCTCGGCAAATCTACACGGGTTGATGCGGTGTTCCGTCCGCAAGAAATCGTCGGCTTCTTTGAAAAAGGTCATGTGAGGGTCCTCCGTGCCGCTTGGTGCTTCAGCTGCGCGAATGCCTCACCAGCGGCTGACCCGCTTGTCCGTTCACCGGATGTTAACCTTTTGCGGGTTCAGTGGCGCAGGTTATCGGAGGACCGCTGTGGCCTGTGATCGAGAACGACGGCTCGAAGAGGCCCTTCTCGAATATGTTGAGCGATACGGGCTCACCGACAAAGCGCGCGCCGTCCTAAGCGAACAGGAGGGTAACGAGCCGCAGCATGCCGAAACCAGATCTCAGCACAGCCGCAGCGATCCTGGCGCTTCCTGAGCGTCGATCGCCGTATTGGAACATCCTCGAGTATTGCCGCCACATCGGGATTCTGAAATCGCCCTGTGGCCCGATCTACTGGGTGGCACGGGTCCGGCGGATCGACGGTGGATATAGCCCTGCAACAGGTTTCTTCCGCCATCGTCGATCGGAGTCCGGCCCAACACCCACCGGACTCCGGTCGCAGCTGAATGAAAGTTCATGGGCAGGTCGCAAGGGCTGGCTAGCCATTTGTCACCAAACCAAGCCCTAGGCGCGACGAATCCGTTGCATATAGGTGCCTTCTCCGTGCTTACTACAGTATATTGAATCAGAAGCGACATGTGGCATGACCGAACAGTATCTAGGCCCTCTCATATCTGGCGATGAGATCACTTCCGAGCTCCGGCGACGGAAGAGCAGGGATTTGTTCAAGACGCTCTCGGGCTCGACGAAAAAACTAATCGCCGAAAAGGTTAAGCTAGTGGATTGAATCCAACGTTTGGAACCCTCGGTTTCTTGCGGCGATGATGCGGTCGGGGTCCGCGGTCCATCGGAATGGTTTTGCTTCGGTCGTGTTGTGCTCCTTGATGAAGCGGTTGATGGCGGCCTGGAGGTCGACCAGGGAATGGAACACTCCGCGCTGCAGACGGCGCCGGGTCAGCTTGGCAAAGAAGCCCTCGACGGCGTTCAGCCAGGAACAGCTGGTGGGCACGAAGTGGAATGTCCATCGCGGATGCCGCTCCAGCCATGCGCGGACCTTGGCGTGCTTGTGGGCCGCATAGTTGTCAAGGATCACGTGGACTTCCTTGCCGGTCGGCACGCTGCACTCGATCTCGTTGAGGAAGCGGATGAACTCCTGATGGCGGTGGCGCTGCATGTTCTTGCCGATCACGGTGCCGTCGAGGACGTTCAACGCGGCGAACAACGTGGTGGTGCCGTTGCGCTTGTAGTCATGCGTCATGGTTCCGGCCCGGCCCTTCTTCATCGGCAGGCCGGGTTGTGTTCGATCCAGCGCCTGAATCTGCGACTTTTCATCGACCGAGAGCACCACCGCATGCGCGGGCGGATCGACATAGAGCCCCACCACGTCGGTCAGCTTGTCCACGAACTTCGGATCGTTCGAGAGCTTGAACGCACGCCAGCGATGCGGGCTCAGCCCATGTGCCTTCCAGATCCCGCGCACCGTCGATGGCGCAACGCCACTGAGCGTAGCCATCGCCCGCAGCGTCCAGTGTGTGGCCTCGTGCGGCGGCGGCTCCTGGGTCAGGCGCACGATCTCGGCCACCTTGTTGGTCGGCGTCGGCGGAATGCCGGGCAGCCGGGTCTTCTCCCGCAGAAGGCCATCGACGCCTTCCTCCATGAACCGCTCCTGCCAGCGCCAGACACAGGTCTTGGACTTGCCCGTCGCCGCCATGATCGCGGCGGTGCCGAGCCCGTCATCGCTCAGCAGAATGATCCGGGCCCGCCAGACATGTTTCTGGGGACGGTTGCCATCCGCGACGATCGCTTCCAATCGCTGACGGTCGCTGGACGAGACACTGAAACTGACACCGGTGCGCATGTCCGCAGACTCGCACGCACGCCCAACCATGGGAATCCTAAAACGGACTCTTCCGTCTCGCTCAGACCACTAGACACCCGCAAGAACCTACCAGATTTCTGTCCGCTGGCGTCGGGATGGCATGAGGCGGCGCCTTGCAGCCTGGATTTAGGCGATCAGGTCCCGGCTTTGCCGACATTGGAGGTCTGTGGACGGACTCATCCCATGGCGGCTCGGCGTTCATGGAAGACGAGGCGGTCGAAGTTGTAGGCGAGATTGGCGAGGGTCAGTTTCGCCTCGGCTCGGGCCAGTCCGATGGTGCGGATGAACAGGCCGAAGCGATTTTTCTGATGAGCGAAGACATGCTCGACGCGGGCACGGATCGAAGATTTCCTGAAGTTGGCGGCACGGGTGCGCTCCGGCATCGGCTTTCCGTGCGGCTTGCGGCGGTGGATGCTGCTGATGAAGCCGTTTTTCGACAGCCATGTCTCGTTGCTTTGTGAGCGATAGGCGCTGTCGGCCCAGACTTCCATCGACGTGTTCTCATCGGACAAAAGCTGTCGCAGCATGCGCCCGTCCGGGGCCGCCGCCGATGTCACCGCGCTCTCGCGGATGAACCCGAACCGCCGGTCGATGCTGATGTGGGATTTGTAGCCAAAGACAGGCAGCGCGATCTGCGGCAAGGGCTTGCCATCCGGGCGATACCGGATCTTGCCGCCGATTTTCAGGGTCCAGCGCGCGTTCGTATCCTTCTGGGCGGCCTTGTCCGGCGCGTCCGGCCAGATCTCGGCGGCGGTCTTGCCGGCCTTGATCGCGGCCTTCTCGGGATCGGTGTTGCGCTGCTTCGGCGCCGGGACCAGCGACGCATCCACGATCTGCCCCGACATCGGGATGTATCCCTTCTTGTGAAGTTGCCAGTCGAACGCCTTCATCACCCGCTTGAGCGTTCCGGTCTCGGTCAGCCGGTTGCGAAAGTGCCGGATCGTGTTCTCGTCAGGGGTTGGCGCGCCCAGGTCAAAGCCCAGGAACCGCATCCACGACAGCCGGTCCCGGATCATGAATTCCATCCTGGCGTCGCTCAGATTGTGCTGGGCCTGCAGGATCAGCGCCTTGAACATCGACACCGGATCGAACGGCGGGCGGCCGCCTTTCGAGCCGTCGCCGTAGCCCAGACCCTCGACCAGCCAGCCGCGGAAATGCTCGAAATCCACCGTCGCATGCAGAACCTCGAGCGGATCGCCATGCCTGGACAAAGCCTCAAGCTGTTCCGTCAGACCGAAGAAACTCCGTTGATCCATACACCCGCTCCTCATCCATGCCTGTGGAGCGAGTGAATCACGATACGACCGATCCCGCTAGGTTGTTGCGGGTGTCCAGCTGAGAACGGGCAAGACTATGACCCCACACCAGTAATTAACATTATTTGAATAGTGGTGCCCGGGGGCGGAATCGAACCACCGACACGAGGATTTTCAATCCACTGCTCTACCCCTGAGCTACCCGGGCACGGGCGAGCGGGGACCGCTCGGGTTGGGGTGGTTTAGTGCTGGTCCGCAGCGGTGTCCAGAGGGGTTTTGCGGGTTTTTCTAGTGGTGGATGCGGGGGCCGTTCGTGTCCGTATCTTCGCCGTCGTCATCCAAGTCTCCGTCGCTACCCCCGTCCTCGGCCGGGATCGCGTAGGCGCCTGTCACCCAGCGCCCAAGGTCCACGTCGGCGCAGCGGCGCGAGCAGAACGGGCGGTAGTCGGCATGGGTTTCGCGTTTGCAGATCGGGCAGCGGGTCATCAGGCCTCCGTCAGCGGGCAGCGTTCGCGTTTCCTTTGCACTTCGATGTGGCCCATGGTCGTCCAGCCGACAAGGCTTGTCTCGACGCTGTCGCGGCGGAAGGCCGCCGTCAGGGCCTGGTCGATCTGTTTGCGCTGCGCCTTGGGTGCGGGGGCCATGTCGATCACGATCTGGCCGCCAAGGCCGCGGCAGCGCAACTGGCGCGGCAATTCGCGGGCGAGCGCAAGATTGGCCTTGAGCCCGCCTGCGGGCGAGGTGTCGGCGCCGGTGTTGACGTCCACCGCCACCAGCGCGCGCGTCGGCTCGATGTACAGGTGGCCGCCCTCGGGCAGAGGCGCCATCGGCGCAAGGAAGCCGTCGATCGCATCGAGGACCCCGTGATCGGCAAAGCTGCCGCGCGCCTCGGCCAGAAGGTCCGGCTTGCCCCAGTCGCGCCAGGCCATCTCGTGTGGGTCGGGGCCGTCGAGCAGCAACTCTGCCGCGCTGCCCGCGCGGTCCGCCAGCACCGCCTCGGCGACGCTGCGCATCGTGGCCAGATCGCCCGCGACGGCGTCATCACCGGCCCCCTCGGCTTGCGAACGCAGGATCGTGCCCGCAGCGCTTCCGTCCATCGCGTCCTGCGCGATGTCCTTCAGGCGCAGGCGTTCCTCTTCGTCGCGGATGCGGCGCGAGATGTTGAGGCCGGGTGCATCCGGGGTGACGATGGCGTAGCGGCTCTTGAACAACAGCTTGGAGGTCAAAGGCACGGCCTTGCCCGGCTCGGCATAACCCGACACCTGCACCAGAACGGCGTCGCCGGGCGCGAGGCCCTTGGCATCGCGCAGATAGCCGGTCGCGCCGCCCGGCAGCTTGACGATGAGTGCGCCGAGGCCCTTGAGCGGACGGTCTGCAATGCCGCGCAGGATCGTACCCGGCACCAGGACGCTTTCGTCCTTTGGCGTCACGATCAGGTCTTCGACGATCCCGTCCACGATCAGCGCAGCGGCAGGGCGCCCGCGCCAATGGTCGAGCGCAACGATGGAACCCTTCACAGGTGCTCTCCCGGTATGGTGATGCCTGCCGCGCGCAAGAGCTGCGCGGTTTCGTGAACGGGCAGGCCGACGACGCCGGTATGGCTGCCTTGAATCCACGGGATGAAGGCGCCTGCGGGCCCCTGGATGGCATAGGCGCCCGCCTTTCCCTTCCAGTCGCCGGTGGCGATGTAGGCGGCGATCTCGTCCTCGGACAGGACCTTCATCCGCACCGCTGTCACTACGTCGCGCTCGCGGAGGCCGCCAGTGTCGCGCACCGCCACGGCAGTGACAACGCGGTGCCTGCGCCCCGACAGCAGCCGCAGGAACGCCGCAGCCTCGGTCTTGTCCGCTGGCTTGCCCATGATGCGGCGCCCCAGTGCGACGGTCGTGTCGGCGCACAGGATCACCTCGCCGGGGGCGGGCATCAGCGCCTCGGCCTTGCCGCGCGCGATGCGGCGGCAATAGTCGCGCGGAAGCTCGCCGCGCAGCGGCGTCTCGTCGATGTCGGGAGCGCGGATGTCATCCGGCACAAGTCCAAGCTGCAAGAGCAGCTCGCGCCTGCGCGGGCTGCCAGAGCCCAGCACAAGCCGCTTGGGCGCGCGGCTCTGCGCGTCCGGGGCCAACGCCTTACTTGAAGCGATAGTTGATCCGACCTTTGGTCAGATCGTAGGGGGTCATTTCCACCTGAACCTTGTCGCCAGCCAGAACACGGATGCGGTTCTTTCGCATCTTGCCTGCCGTGTGCGCGATGATCTCATGGCCGTTTTCAAGCTCGACCCGGAATGTCGCGTTCGGCAGGAGTTCCTTCACGACGCCGGGAAATTCGAGCATTTCTTCCTTGGCCATGGTCACTCCGTTGTTGCACGCCCCGGCACGCTGGCCGGGATGCGCTTAAATGGTCCTATCTGCCATGGTTTTCAAGGCTATTCGCGCGTCAGGGCGACAGTTTTGACAGGGGACAGGCGCGCGGCCTGTTCGGGCCAGTGCGTCATGTTCAGAACCTGACCATCCGCGCGCACCTGCCTGACCGCGTGATCGGACAGGTCTGCATAGGTCCAGCCCGGCGTGTTCAGCGTGCCTTCGGCAAGGATTCCGGTGTCGGGAAACCAGCGGTCGGGCGGGCCGAAGATCGCGGCGGCGCCGACATTTTCGTCGACGGCGGGGCACCAGGGCGCGGCCCCGACGGTGGGCGACTGGATCACGACGCATTGCCCCTCGAGCGCGCGGGCCTGCGACGAGACACGCACGCGGGTGAATCCGGCCAGCGTGTCGGTGCAGGACGGCACCAGCAGGATCTCCACGCCCGCCTCGATCAGCGCGCGGGCCAGAAGCGGGAACTCGCTGTCGTAGCAGATCAGCACTCCGATCCGGCCCAGTGCGGTGTCGAACACGGTCAGTGGCCCGCCCGGCGAGATACCCCACACTTCACGCTCGAACCGGGTCATGATCTGCTTGTCCTGATGTGCCGATCCGTCAGGTGTGAACAGGCGCGCGCGGTTGACAAAGGTGTCGCCCTCCCGCACCGGGGCGCTGGCGGCCAGGATCACCGCACCATGCATCCGCGCCAACCGGGCGTGCAGCGCGTCAATCTTCGACAGCATCCCTGCGACCAGGTCCAGCGACGCGGCGAGATCGCCCGCGATGTCCGTCCCGCCCAGCGAGGCCAGTTCCATCGCGCCGTATTCGGGAAAGACCAGCAGGTCCGCGCCCTGTTCCGCGGCCCTAGCCACCCAGGCCGTGATCTTTGCCTCGTAGGACGACCAGTCGTCGTGCCAGTCGAGAGGGTAGGCGGCAGCGGCAACGCGCATCACAGCGGCCTCGCCCAGAACTGCAGCGGTTTCTTCGTCTCCTGCGTCTCGCCGTGGTCGCGCCAGCCGAAACGGGCCACAACGCCGTCCAGTGGCGCATAACCGCGCTTGCGCCAGAACGCATCAAGCGGAACATAGTTCGCGGGCCGGTCCGGGTGATCGTCCGGCCGGATCACGGCGCAGAAGGCGCAATGCTGGAACCCAAGGCGCCGCGCATGATCCTCGCGCCGGTCGAAGAACGCATGTCCCGCGCCCTGTCCCCGGTAGGCGCGCAGCAGCACGCTTTCGGCGCAGTAGAACACCTGCGACAGGTGATAGCCCGTGCCGCCGAAGGCAGCGGCAAAGTCCTCCTCGTGGTCCTCCATCGGCGTGCCGGTCGCGGCACCGACAAGGCGGTTCCCGTCGAAGGCGCCGACGACAATCGCACCCGCGCTGTCACGGTAGCTGGCCAGATAGCGCCGCTCGTAATCCGGATCGCCCTCGTACAGATAGGGCCAGTCGGCGAACACAGTGATCCGCAGGTCGGCCAGCGCGTCGATCACGGGATCGATGGCCGCCCCCGTCAGCGTCTCGAAGCGCAGCGTCATGAAACCTGCCGGGTCCAGTCCGCAAGGTTGTAATAGGTCGTTACCCGCGTGATCAGCCCGTCCTTCAGCGAAAAGAACGACCCCGCTGGCAGGCGATAGGTCTGGCCCTTCGCCTCGGGCAGCCCCTCGTCAGTTTCGAGGTAGGTGCCGTTCACGACAAATTCCGCCGCGCCGCGCGTGCCGCCCTCTGCCGAGAAGATCACGATGTCGGTCAGCTCTTCGCGGTAGCAGCGCGCCATGTGATCGCAGAAGGCGCGGAACAGCTCTTTGCCGTGGCGCACCTGTCCTTCGTTGACGTGATGGGCCACGTCATCGGACAGCAGCGCCAGCATCCTGTCGGTGTCGGCGGTGTTGAAGGCGTCGAAGTAGCGGCGGATGGTGTCTTCGCTCATGTCTGGTCCTCTGTCGGTGGGCCGAACCGGTCCAGCATTCTGCCCCGGATCATGTCGCGCGTCTTGCGGTAGGCGTCCAGCTTGTCCTCACGCTTTTCGCCAAGGCCGGTGGGATCGAGGATCGGCCAGTATTCCACCTCAAGCGAATAGAAGCGCGTCAGTTCCAGGGCTTGCCGCTGGGCAGCGGGAGACAGCGCGACGATCAGATCGAACGACGACAGATCGTCGCCCCATTCCTGCATTTCCTCGAAGCTGCGCGAGCGGTGGCGATCCAGCTCGATCCCGACCTCGTGGCACACCGCCACCGCAAAGCCGTCGATGTCGCGGTGGCTGTAGACGCCCGCCGACTGCACATAGGTCGCCTGACCGTAGAACTGTTTCATCATCCCCTCGGCCATGGGCGAGCGCACCGAGTTGTGGTCGCAGCAGAACAGCACCGATTGGGGTTTGCCTGCGACCACCTTTGTCACCCGCCCCAATGCAGGACACAGATCAGGGTGAACAGGCGCCGCGCGGTGTCGATGTCGACCTCGGCCTTGCCCTCCAGCCGTTCCTGAAGGATGCGCGCGCCTTCGTTGTGGATGCCGCGCCGGGCCATGTCGATGGCCTCGATCTGGCTGGGCGGCAGCTTTTTCACGGCGTCGAAGTAGCTTTCGCAGATCTGGAAGTAGTCCTTGACCGCCTGTTTGAACGGGCCAAGCGACAGGTGAAACTGCGCCACGTCGGCGGCGGTCTCGGTCTTGACGTCGAACACTAGTCGCCGCTCGCGGATCGCGAGGCCAAGGTGATACGGCCCGTCCGGCGCATCGCGCCCGTCGCGTGCCGGGATGACAAAGCTGTTGTCCTCGAGCAGGTCGAACACGGCGACGCGCCGCTCTTGCTCGATCTCGGGCGTGGGCGGGGGCAGGTTGGCGTCGTCGACGTCGATGTGGCTGATGCGGGTCACGCCTCGCCCTCCAGGTCATTGAGCGCGTTCAGCCGCGCGCGCACCGACAGGCCATGCGCCTCCAGCGTCTCGGATCGTGCCAGCCGTTCGGCGGCGGGGCCGATGGAGCGCAGGGCGTCCGGCGTCATGCGCGCCATCGTCGTGCGCTTGAGGAAATCCAGAACCGACAGCCCCGACGAGAAGCGGGCAGAGCGGGCGGTGGGCAGGACGTGGTTCGGCCCGCCGATGTAGTCGCCGATGGCCTCGGGCGTCCACTGGCCCAGAAAGATCGCGCCGGCGTGCTTGATGATCGCCGCCAGTTCCTCGGGGTGCGCCACGCACAGCTCAAGGTGCTCTGGCGCGAACATATCCGACACGACCGCCGCCTCGCCCATGTTCTCGACGGTGATGACAGCGCCGTAGTCGCGCCAGCTTTTCCCCGCGATCTCGCGCCGGTCGAGCGTTTCCAGCCGCTTGTCCACGGCGCGGGCGACGGCAAAGCCGAAATCGGCATCGTCGGTAATCAGGATCGACTGCGCGCTTTCGTCGTGCTCGGCCTGAGACAGCAGATCAAGCGCGATCCAGTCGGGATCGTTGTAGCTGTCTGCGATCACAAGGATCTCGGACGGCCCCGCGATCATGTCGATGCCGACGCGGCCGAACACCCGGCGCTTGGCGGCCGCGACATAGGCGTTGCCGGGTCCGGTGATCTTGTCGACGGGGGCGATCGTCTCGGTGCCGTAGGCCATCGCCGCGATCGCCTGCGCGCCGCCGATGCGGTAGACGGTGTCCACCCCCGACAGCCGGGCGGCATACAGCACCAACGGGTTCGCGGTGCCGTCCGGCGTGGGCGCGCACATCGCCAGCCGCTCGACCCCCGCCACCTGCGCCGGGATCGCGTTCATCAGCATCGACGACGGATAGGAGGCAAGCCCACCGGGCACGTAGAGACCCGCCGCCGCGACAGGCGTCCAGCGCCAGCCCAGCGTTGCGCCGATGTCGTCGGTCCAGCTTTCGTCTTGCGGAAACTGCCGCGCGTGGTAGGCGCGGATGCGTTCTGCTGCCAACTCTAGTGCGGCCTTTTCGTCCGCGGGCACCTTGGCGCATTCCGCCTCGATTTCGTCGGGGGTGAAGGCCAGCGACTCGGGTGTCAGGTCCAGCCGGTCGAATTTCTGCGTGTAGTCGATCACCGCCTGATCGCCGCGCGCCCGCACGTCCGCGATGATCGCGGCGACCGTGTCGTCCACGTCGGCGCTGTCCTCGCGCTTCATCGACAGCAGCGCGTTCAGACGGTCCGCGAAATCGGCGTCGGCGGAATTCAGGAACTGGGGCACGGGTTCACTCCGGATGGGTCGGCTTGGCCTTTGACGGCGCGATATAGGGCCGGGTGACATCCTTCAATGTGACTTCAAGCGCCTCGACATCCAGCGCGATGGCGCCGTCGCCCGCGAGTGTCAGCAAAAGCGTGCCGGTGCAGTCTTCGCCCGGCTCGAACGCGACCGACAGGACGGACAGGATCGTGTCGCCGTCGGTGCGGTCGATGCCCTGCGAGCGGACCTTGAGAACGTCCTCGACCGCCAGCACGCTCTGCACCCTCTCGAAGGCGCGGCGGCGGGTCTCGGCGTTCGGCGCGTCTTCCCAGCGAAAGCGATTCAGCAGCAGGGCAAAGCGTCGTTCCTTCGGCAGCCATGTCATCTCGGTTGCCGGAAACACCGCGTCCTGCACCAGCGACGAGATCACCTGCAGGTCCTCGCCGTCCAGCGCGCGCAGGCGCAGCGGACGTTCCGCCGCGTCCTCGAAACGTGCATCCTCGGTCATGCTGCGCGCATCCGTTCGATCCTGGCGCCGCAGGCCGACAGCTTGTCCTCGACGCTCTCGTAGCCGCGATCCAGATGGTAGACGCGGTTCACCACCGTCTCGCCCTCGGCTGCCAGTCCCGCAAGGATCAGCGACACCGACGCGCGGAGATCGGTCGCCATCACCGGCGCACCCTTCAGCCGGTCAACGCCTGTCACCCTGGCGGTGCCGCCCGACACCTCGATCCGCGCGCCCATGCGCGTCAGTTCGGGCGCATGCATGAAGCGGTTTTCGAAAATGGTTTCCTCCAGCACGCTGGTGCCCTCGGCGGTGCACATCAGCGCCATCATCTGTGCCTGCAGATCGGTCGGAAAGCCCGGGAACGGCTGCGTGGTCACGTCCACCGCCTTGATCCGCCCGGTCTTGTGCGCCGCCTTCACACCGCGGTTGGTCTGGGTGATCTCGACGCCCGCCTCTTCCAGCTTGTCGGCGAAAGCGGCGATCAGGTCGCGCGATCCACCGACGCACTCCACCTCGCCGCCCGCGATGGCGGGGGCCAGCAGGTAGGTGCCCAACTCGATCCGGTCGGCAACGACGGGATGCGTGGCACCGCCAAGCGCCGCGACGCCGTGCACGACGATGGTGTCGGTGCCCTCGCCCTCGATGTCCGCGCCCATGCGGCGCAGGCAGCGGGCCAGATCGACAATCTCGGGCTCGCGCGCGACATTCTTCAGAACCGAGGTGCCCTTGGCGAGCGTCGCGGCCATCAGCACGTTCTCGGTCGCGCCGACCGACACAAGCGGAAACTCGAACTCCGCGCCCTTCAGCCCGCCGGGGGCCTTGGCGTGGACATAGCCGTCGCGCAGGTCCAGCGTCGCGCCAAGCGCCTCAAGCCCGCGAAGGTGCAGGTCCACAGGCCGCGCGCCGATGGCGCAGCCGCCAGGAAGCGACACCTCGGCATCGCCGTAGCGCGCCAGCAGCGGCCCCAGCACAAGGATCGAGGCGCGCATCTTGCGCACGATGTCATAATCGGCGCGGCGCGAGGTCAGGTCATGGCTCGCCATCACCAACACCTTGCCGTCCTGCAACGCTTGCACCTCGGCCCCGAGCGATTCCAGAAGCGCCTTCATCGTCTTGATGTCCGACAGGCGCGGCGCGTTGGTCAGCGTCAGCGGCGCGTCGGTCAGCAAGGTTGCGGGCATCAACGTCAGGCAGGCGTTCTTGGCCCCCGCGATAGGAATCTCGCCCTTGAGCGGGCCGTTCCCCGTCACCACGATCTGGTCCATGTCAGCTGTCCTTCTGCCCCTCGCCCGGCGTGCGCGCCCGGGCCTGCGCCTTGCGGCGCTGGATGTTTGCCTTCAAGGCCGCCTTGAGCCGCGCGTCGCGCGCCGAGGCAGGCTTTGCCGGTGGCTTCTTGTCCGTCTTGTCCGCCATTCCCGCCTCTCTAACGCACCCCTCCCGAAGCGTCCAGATTGCGCTTGCATCGAAAAACGAACGCCCGTAAAGACCCCGCCACGCGCTGCCGTAGCTCAGGGGTAGAGCACTCCCTTGGTAAGGGAGAGGTCGAGAGTTCGAATCTCTCCGGCAGCACCATTTCATCCCCTTGAAATGGCGTAAATGTCTGACATGTAAGTCGTTGCGACGCCTCCACTGGTACACGGAGGTAGTACACGATGAGGCCTGTCATGCCCCAACCCGTCAGGGTCGGCTCGACCTATTACTTGCGTATTCACGTGCCCAGCGACGTGGCCGAGAAGGCGCGGGGCATGAGAGTGTCGGTCCCTGTTGGCGACAGCTACAAGGAGATCAAGCTGAAGTCTCACGCCAAGGTCTCCCTCCAGACGAAGCAATGGGCAGAGGCGCGGCGGCGTTTTTCTGCCGCACTGGAAGCCCTTGATGGCCTTTGGGATGTCCTTCGCAACGAATTGACGCAGCTCACTCACAAGCAGGCCGTGGCGCTCGCTGGCGAGGCTAGGAACACCTTCATTGACTTGCTGGACGAAGAACCCGGCTCTGCGTCCCTGTGGGAAGACGTGGCAGAGGCAGACTTGGCGGCCAGACAGGGGCGCTTGAACGCCTTGGCCATCCCGAACGACACGACGCTGGCAATTGACCTTGAAAGGCGGTTCGGGGGATTGGCCAACGCGGTCCTGCGTCGCCGTGGGCTGGTCGTGGACGCTGGATCACGAGCGCGGTTGGTCACGCAGCTTTCTCAGGCGATGCAGGATGTGCCGTCCGTGAACAGGCGCAAGGCGCTGGGCGACTACACAGAAGATGGCAAGGCCAAAGCGTTTCCCTCGTTCGAGTCGTCGAAGCCGGAGCCGCCAGATGGTGGCGGCTGTGGTTGGACGTTCAAAGGCGTTATCGCCGACGAGGTCGAAGCACGGGCTGCGGGCCGGGAGGCGAAGCCTATGCCGAAGGCGACGCGGGCGAAGTTCGAGCGTCTGGCCAAGGAGTTCTCCAAACACCGGCAAAGCGACCGCGCCGACAACGTGACCGCCAAGGAGGTGGATAGCTGGAAGCGATCAATGCTTTCGTCGGGCGAGCTGAGCAACAACACCATTCGGCAGCGCTTGCAGAACCTCAGCGCCCTGCTTGAATGGGTTAGGAAGCAGTCTCTGGGAGAGCTATACACCACCGGCAATCCTGTGGCGGTGGTCCCCATTCCCGAAGCTGCCGCTGCCTCCAGCGAGGACCGTACGCTGAGGATGAGCGAAGCGCGAGCGATACTCAGGGCAGCACGAGAAGAGGCCAAGCCAACGCTTCGCTGGGTGCCTTGGATGTGCGCCTTTTCTGGTGCGCGGATCAACGAGGTCGCGCCTTTGGAGCCGGATGATTTCTTCCGGTACGAGGGCGCGTGGTACTACAACATCAGCACCATGGGTGGCCGCAGCCTCAAGAACGTCCACTCGATCCGCACGGTGCCGGTCCATCCTCAGTTGGAGGCCGAAGGGCTGATCCAGTTCGTGCAGCAGGTGAAGGCCGAAGGCGGCCGCAAGCTGTTCCTTGCCCGTTCACAGAACACCGTGGCGACTTGGGTGCGAGAAGAGGTCGGGCTGACCCGGAAGGAGCTAGCGCCCAGCCATGGGTGGCGGCACCTCTTCGAGGATATGGCGATGCGGTCAGGGATGTCGGACAGCGCCAAGACGTACATCACCGGGCGGTCGCTGGGGAAATCGGCAGAGCGCTACGGAAAGAGCGAGGTGATGCTGCCGGGGCTTGCTCGGGAGCTTACGAAAATTCCGTCATACCTGCCTGACGAGTGACGCCCTGAGCGCGGCTGAGAAGCGCCTGTATCGGCCTGTGGTCCATTGGTCGCCGATGGGCCTTCGTGCCGCTGAGTGAGGCGCTCAGCGCTTGTCTGCCCCGCTCTAAGATGCTGAATGGACGGCAACCAGAGGGAGCGGGGCCGCATGTACGAGAACGCGTTCAACCAGATCGAACGTCAACTGAGGGCCGAGGAAGGGATCGCGAACGAGCTGGACTACGTCGAGCAGACGTCGTGGGTCCTGTTCCTCAAGTACCTGCACGACCTCGAGACGGAACGCCGCGACCGCGCGGACCTCGAGGGCAAGGACTATGCCCCGATCATCGAGGGGAAGTACCGCTGGGATCGCTGGGCTGCGCCCAAGGTGAACGGCCAGTTCGACCACAACGCCGCGAAGACTGGCGAGGACCTTGTGGACTTCGTCACCGGCGAGCTGTTCCCCTACCTTGGCAGCTACCGCGAACGGGCCGAGGGGCCGGACACGATCCAGTACAAGATCGGCGAGGTCTTCACCGAACTGCGCAACAAGTTCCGCTCGGGCTACATCCTGCGGGACGTGCTGGAGGTGATCGACAGCCTCAGTTTCAACACCCAAGCCCAGCGCCACGAGCTGTCAGAGCTGTACGAGACGCGCATCCGGCGCATGGGCAACGCGGGCCGCAACGGGGGCGAGTACTACACCCCGCGCCCGCTGATCCGGGCCATGGTCAGGGTCACCGACCCCAAGATCGGCGAGACGGTGTACGACGGCGCGGTCGGGTCTGCGGGCTTCCTGTGCGAGGCTTTCGACTACATGCGGCGGGACGACCTGTCGGCGGCGGATTGGGACAAGCTGCAGCGCAAGACCTTCTACGGGCAGGAGAAGAAGAGCCTCGCCTACATCATCGGCATCATGAACATGGTGCTGCACGGGATCGAAGCACCCAACATCCGGCACACCAACACGCTCAACGAAGACGCCATGGGCATACAGGACAAGGACCGCCACGACGTGATCCTTGCCAACCCGCCCTTCGGCGGCGGCGAACGGCGCGAGGTGCAGCAGAACTTCTCCATTCGCACGGGCGAGACGGCGTACCTGTTCCTGCAGCACTTCATCCGCAAGCTGAAGGCCGGAGGCAGGGCGGCGGTGGTGATCAAGAACACCTTCCTCAGCAACACCGACAACGCCAGCGTCGCGCTGCGCAAGGAACTGCTCGAGGCGTGTCGCCTGCACACCATCCTTGATTGCCCGCAAGGCACGTTCCAGGGCGCGGGGGTCAAGACGGTGGTGCTGTTCTTCGAGAAGGGCGCACCGACGCGGCAGGTCTGGTACTACCAGCTCGATCCGGGGCGCAGCATGGGCAAGACCAACGCGCTGAACGACGACGATCTGGCCGAGTTCATCGAGCTGCAGAAGAGTTGTGCCGAGGGGCCGAAAAGCTGGACGGTGACGCGGGATGCCATCGACGGCGAGACCTATGACCTGTCGGTGAAGAACCCCAACGCGCCCGAGGCCGAGGCGCTGCGCTCGCCCGAGGACATCATCGCCGACATGCTGACGCGGGATGCCGAGACAGCGGCGATCCTCGAAGACATTCGGGGGATGCTGTGAAGGATGCAACGCCAGAAGGATGGTCCGAAGTGGCACTGGAGGATGTATGCTCCTTCGTGAATGGTGATCGGGGGAAGAACTACCCCGGTCGGAAGGCGTTTGTACGGTCCGGCGTGCCCTTCATCAACGCTGGACACATCAACAACGGAGTAATCAGTTGGGGCTGCATGGATTTTATTCCCGCAGATCGGTTTGATCTTCTCGGGTCTGGAAAAGTCCAGCGGGGCGACATTCTCTATTGCCTGCGGGGATCGCTAGGAAAGTTTGGAGTCGTCGATAGGGATGGTCCCGGCGCAATCGCTTCATCGCTTGTGATCGTACGGCCTGCCAAGTGTTTGGACGTCGACTACTTGGCCTACTACTTCCGCAGTTCACATGCATCCGACATGATTGGGCCGAAAGACGATTTTCCCCGTGTGCCCATGGACGGCCAACACCTCCCAAGAAGAACGACAAGGGTGGATGGTGGAGTGCCTCTCCACTGTCCGCATGGGTATACCCTAGAGGTCAGTCGTCGTGTTGGTGCCTGAGGTGTCCGCAAGGGTTGACTTTGATCAACGGACACATCACCTATCGGGCACCACCCAATCGGACACAAGGAGGGAACATGCCCAAGACAATCCTCTACGCAAGGGTAAGCACGGCAGACCAGACGCTGTCACACCAGAAGGCGCAGGCCGAGAAGGCGGGCTTCGTGATCGACGAGGTCGTGTCGGATCATGGCGTATCTGGCGTCTCGTCTGTCCTGAGTGACCGACCAGAAGGCAAGCGGCTGTACGACAAACTGCGCGAAGGCGACGTGCTTGTTGTTCGTTGGGTTGATCGACTTGGACGCAACTACCAAGACGTGACCGACACGATACGCGAGTTCATGCGCCGTGGCGTCGTGGTTCGCACGGTGATCAACAACATGACCTTCGATGGTGCAACGCGCGATCCGATGCAGGAGGCTGTACGAGACGCGCTGATCGCCTTCATGGCGGCATCTGCACAGGCGCAGGCAGAAGCGACCAAGGAAGCCCAACGGGCTGGCATCGACGCTGCCAAGGCCAACCCGCGAAAGTACCGAGGCAAGAAGCCGAGCTACGACGGTGATACGCTGGCCGTGGTCGTCGAGATGCTTGGACAGGGGGCAGGAGCCTCTTCTGTTGCCAAACAGACGGGCCTGTCCCGGCAGACAGTCCTCAGGATCAAGGAAGACCCTGCCGCTGCGCAGGCTGCACTTGAGCGCTGGGCGTCGTGATGTCTCTCAGTCTATTGATCTGTTGCCGGGCTTGAACGGCCCGGCCTCGGTTGGTACATGAACCTAGAGCATCAACTGGTGTCGCCTCGATATAAAGTTTAGACATATCAAGCACTTGCCGCATTGCCCAAGGAGTTCGAATCTCTCCGGCAGCACCAGTCTCCCTGAAAAATCGCGCAGATTGTGGCGCTGTATCGCCCGGCGTCATGCTGGCCAGATCAGGTAGACATAGCCCAGATACCCGGCCAGAAGCACCCCGCCTTCCGCGCGGCTGATCCGTCGGCCCGTGGCGGCAAGGCCGATCAGCGCGAACGACACGGCCACCATCAGAGGGGCGTCGAAGCGCACGATCTCTGCCGGGACCGAGCCCGGCGCGATCAGGGCCGTGGTGCCGCCGATGCCGAGGATGTTGTAGATGTTCGATCCGACGATGTTGCCGAACGCGACTTCGGTCTGCTTCTTCAATGCCGCGACGACGGATGTGACCAGTTCGGGCATCGAGGTGCCGACGGCAACGATGGTCAGGCCGATTACCGTTTCGGAAATCCCGAAGCCGCGGGCGATGGCGACCGCGCCTTCGACAAGGAAATAGCCGCCCAACACGACAAGTGCGAGGCCGCCAACGGCCGTCAACACCGACACCGCGACGGTCGGACCGGCGGCGACGGGCAGGGCAGGGTCCGTCATCTCGAGCGCGGCAGCCTTGTCGTGGACCGCCCCGTGACCGGATTGCTGCGGCTGCCGTTCCTGCCGGAACGCCAGATAGATGTAGCCCGCAAGCAGCGCGAGGAACGCGGCCCCGACCGCCCGCGTCATCGGCATCCACGCGGCAAGGGCGGCGAAGACCAGCGCCACGGCAATCATCACCGCACCGTCCCGTTTCAGCGCGGCCGAGGACACAACGATCGGGAAGATCAGCGCCGAGGCCCCGACGATCAGAAGGATGTTGGCAAGGTTCGAGCCGACGATGTTGCCGTAGGCGATGCCGGGCGATCCGGCCAGTGCCGCCTGAACCGAGGTCACGAGTTCGGGGGTCGATGTGCCGAAGCCCACCAGCGTCAGACCGATGACCAGCGGCGAGACGCCCAGCCGCGTCGCCACCTGCACCGCGCCGCGCACCAGGAATTCGCCGCCCACCACCAGAAGCACAAGGCCGCCCATCAGCATGGCCAGTGTCGTCAGCATGTCTCACCTCGTGCAATGCGCCGCCCGTTCGCCGGGCCGGTTCGCGCATAGCTCATGGGTGCGGGGCGGGACTTCAAGCCCATGCGAAAAATACAGTTGGACGCCGCGCGCACGGGGGGGGGTGCGACAGGCGCGTTCTTGCCGCCGGGCCGATCCTTGGCTATCTGCTGCCTGACGCAAGATCAGAGACCCCATGGCCGACGAGACAAACCCCCGCGACCGCGCGACATCGCGCAATTTCAGCGCCCTGCGCCAGCTTTGGCCGTTCATGGCGCCCTACAAGGCGCTGATGGTGGCGTCCGTCGTGGCGCTTGTCCTGACCGCGA
The DNA here is from genome assembly GCF_019061145.1 of Anianabacter salinae. GTDB lineage: Bacteria > Pseudomonadota > Alphaproteobacteria > Rhodobacterales > Rhodobacteraceae > Anianibacter > Anianibacter salinarum. Next base: position 51,238 of record NZ_JAHQZS010000003.1, read on the forward strand.
TGGTGTCGCTTGTCATGCCGCTGGCGGTGCGGCGCGTCGTCGACGGCTTCCAGACCTCGCTGGAGAACCTGCTCGACAGCTATTTCTTCGCGGCGCTGGGGCTGGCCATGCTGCTCGCGCTGGGCACCGGGCTTCGTTATTACCTCGTGACCCGGCTGGGCGAGCGGGTGGTGGCCGACATCCGCAAGGCGGTGTTCGCCCGCATGATCGGGATGAGCCCGTCGTTCTACGAACGCATCATGACCGGCGAGGTTCTCAGCCGCATCACCACCGACACCACGCTGATCCTGTCGGTGATCGGCTCGTCCGTGTCGATCGCGCTGCGCAACATCCTGATGCTTGTGGGCGGCATCGTTCTGATGCTGTTCACCTCGGCCAAGCTGACCGGCCTTGTGCTGCTGATCGTTCCGCTGGTGCTGGTGCCGATCATCATGCTGGGGCGCAGGCTGCGCGCGCTCAGCCGTGAGAACCAGGACTGGATCGCCAATTCCTCGGGCAATGCCTCCGAGGCGCTTCTGTCGGTGCAGACCGTACAGGCCTTTACCAACGAGGCCGCGTCGAACACGCGCTTTGGCGACGTGACCGAGCAAAGCTTCGATGCCGCCCGCCGCCGCATCGCCATCTCCGCCGCGCTCCGGGTGATCGTGATCGCGCTGATCTTCTCGGGCATCGTCGGTGTTCTGTGGGTCGGGGCGCGCGACGTGCGCGCCGACGTGATGACCGTGGGCGAGCTGGTGCAGTTCGTCATTTACGCCGTGCTCACCGCAGGTTCCGTCGCCGCCCTGTCCGAGATCTGGGGCGAATTGCAGCGCGCCGCGGGCGCGACCGAGCGGCTGGTGGAATTGCTGAACGCACAGGACAGCGTGAAGGACCCCGAAGACCCGGCGCAGTTGCCGGAGGTGGTGAAGGGCGCGATCAGCTTCGAGAACGTGACGTTCCACTATCCCACGCGCCCCGAGATCGCCGCGCTGGACGGTGTGTCCGTGCGGATCGAGCCGGGCGAGACGGTTGCCATCGTCGGCCCCTCGGGCGCGGGCAAGACGACCATCATCCAGTTGCTCTTGCGTTTCTATGACCCGGGCAGCGGCGCGATCCGGCTCGACGGCAAGGACTTGCGCGATCTCGAACGCTCTGCCTTCCGCCGCCATATCGCGCTGGTCCCGCAAGACCCGGTGATCTTTGCCGCGACCGCGCGCGAGAACATCCGCTTCGGTCGTCCCGGCGCCAGCGATGCCGAGGTCGAGGCCGCCGCGCGCGCCGCTGCCGCACATGATTTCCTGTCGGCGCTGCCCGACGGCTATGACACCTATGTCGGCGAGCGCGGCGTGATGCTGTCGGGCGGCCAGAAGCAGCGCATCGCCATCGCCCGCGCGATCCTGCGCGACGCGCCCGTGATGCTGCTGGACGAGGCCACATCGGCGCTGGATGCCGAAAGCGAGCGCGCGGTGCAGGACGCTGTCGACGCGCTGGCCAAGGGCCGCACGACGCTGATCGTCGCCCACCGTCTTGCGACCGTGAAAAAGGCCGACCGCATCCTTGTCTTCGAGGCAGGCCGCATCGTCGCGGATGGCACCCACGCGTCCCTTGTGGCCGAGAACGGGCTCTATGCCCGGCTGGCGCGGCTGCAATTCACCGAAGGCATGGCCGCCGAGTAATCCCGTTTCGCGGCGTCACACTTGCGTTGCATTCTCGCCCGCACCACTTTGTGTGCAGGAAAAGGCCCGGCCAAAGGGTCTACGGGAGGGAGACGACATGGGAGAATTCGCCAGCGCCGCGGACCGCGACCGCATCACCGACGAGATGCCGTGGAACAAGCGCGACGTCGCAACGACGTTCTACGAGCTTTTGTCAAAGACCGCGGCCGCGCACCCCGAGCGCAATGCCGTCACGTTCCAGATGTTTTCCGGCCCCAAGGACAAGGCCGAGACGGTCACCTGGCGCGAATTGCTGGAACGGTCCTGCCAGTCGGCCAACCTGTTCCGGTCGCTCGGGATCGGGGAGGGCGATGTCGTCGCCTTCCTGCTGCCGAACTCGAACGAGACGGTCTATACCCTGTTCGGCGCGCAGATCGCGGGCATCGTGAACCCGATCAACCCGCTGCTCGACGCTGAACAGATCGCGGCGATCCTGCGCGAGACGAATGCAAAGGTCCTTGTCACGCTGCGCGCCTTTCCCAAGACCGACGTGGCGCAAAAGGCCAATGAGGCGGTGGCGTTGGCGCCCAACGTGCACACCGTGCTCGAGATCGACCTCTTGCGCTACCTGACCGGCCCGAAAAAGCTGATCGTGCCGATGATCCGGCCCAAGAACCCGCCCAGGCACAAGGCGCGCGTTCTCAGCTTCAACGCGGAAATGGCGAAGCAACCCAAGACGCTTGAGTTCGAGGATGCCACCACCGACCGCATCGCGTCGTATTTCCACACCGGCGGAACGACGGGCATGCCCAAGGTCGCGCAGCACAAGTATTCCGGCTTTGTCTACAACGGCTGGATCGCGGACCGGCTGCTGTTCACCGAAAAGGACACGCTGATCTGTCCGCTGCCGCTGTTCCATGTCTTCGCGGCGGTCGTGGTGCTGTCTGCGGTCGCCTCGACCGGCGCGCATGTGGTGTTCCCGACGCCTGCGGGCTATCGCGGCGACGGCGTGTTCGACAACTTCTGGAAGCTGATCGAACGCTGGAAGGTCACTTTCGTTATCACCGTGCCGACCGCCCTGTCCGCGCTGATGCAGCGCAAGGTCGATGCCGATGTCTCGTCGCTTCAGGTCGCGTTCTCTGGCTCCGCCCCGCTGCCGGTGGAGCTGTACAACCGCTTCCAGAAGGCGACGAACGTGACCATCGTCGAAGGCTACGGCCTGACCGAGGCGACGTGTCTTGTGTCCTGCAACCCGCCCGAGGGCAGCAAGAAGATCGGATCGGTCGGCCTGCCGTTCCCGCACACCGACATCCGCATCCTGCACTTCGATGCCAGCGGCGCCGTGACCAAAGAATGCGCGCCGGACGAGGTCGGCGAGATCTGCGTCGCCAGCCCCGGCGTCTTTGTCGGCAATACCTACACCGAGGTGGCCAAGAACAAGAACCTCTATGCCGATGATTTCCTGCGCACGGGCGATCTGGGCCGCCTCGATCCCGACGGCTATCTCTGGATCACCGGCCGCGCCAAGGATGTCATCATCAGGGGCGGCCACAACATCGACCCGGCAATCATCGAAGAGGCGCTGCTGAGCCACGAGGCCGTCGCCTTTGCCGGTGCGATCGGCCAGCCCGACGCCTTCGCGGGCGAGTTGCCTTGCGTCTATGTCGAACTGGTGGACGGCGCGAGCGTCACCGAGGCCGACCTTCTGGATCACGCGAACGCCCATATCCACGAGCGGGCGGCGCATCCCAAGTATCTCGAAGTGCTGGACGAATTGCCCAAGACTGCGGTCGGCAAGGTGTTCAAGCCCGACCTGCGGCGCAAGGCGATCACCCGCGTCTACAACGCGGCTCTGGCGGGCGCCGGATTGAAGGCCGAGGTCACCGAAGTGATCGAGGACAAGAAGCGTGGCCTTGTCGCGCGTCTGCACAAGACCGGAGAAGTGGACGAGGACGCGGTGGCGCATACGCTGGGCGAATTCACCCGGCCCTGGGAATGGCGCAGCTGATCCAGCAGGCGACGGGGGCCTTTTGCCCTCGTCGCCCTGGCCCTGTCCCGCAAGCGTGAAGCCCGGCGCGCTTGACCCCGCGCGCCCATCGTCTATCCCTGCGCCGGTAATCCAGCAAAGGCCGCGCGCGTGACCAGAACTCGCCCCTTCTCCCGTTTCGAATGGCTGATCGCCTGGCGCTACCTGCGCGCCCGCAGGGCCGAGGGCGGCGTCAGCGTGATGACCTGGATCAGCCTGATCGGCATCACCCTTGCCGTCTTCGCGCTGATCGCCACGCTGGCCGTGCGCTCGGGCTTTCGTGCTGAATTCGTCGACACGATCCTTGGCGCGAACGCTCACGTCACCGTCTATTCGTCGGTCTATGTCGACGACAACGGCCAGACCACGCGCACGCTGACTGACTACGACGCGCTGGCGGACCGCATCGCGCAGATCGACGGCGTCACCCGCGCCGCGCCGCTGGTGAAGGGGCAGGTGATGGCCAACCTGCGCAGCGCCAACACCGGCGCCGAGGTCTACGGCATCACCGAGGAAGACCTCAAGGGCATCCCCCGCATTGCCGATCCCGAAAACTCTGTCGGGTCGATCGACGATTTCGAGGGCGGCATTGCCATCGGTTCGGGCATCGCGCGCGAACTGAATGTCGGGATCGGCGACAGGGTGCGCCTGATCTCGCCCGACGGGGTCAAGACAGCCTTCGGCACCTCGCCGCGCGTGAACGCCTACCCGGTGGTCTACATCTTCACCGCCGGGCGCTACGACATCGACCGGACCCGCATCTACATGCCCTTTGCCGAAGCGCAGAGCTTCTTCAACAAGGATGGCCGCGCCGACGAGATCGAGGTGATGGTCGACACCCCCGAGCAGGTGGACCGCTTCGCCCCCGCGCTGATCGCTGCAGCGGGCGAGCGCACGATGCTCTGGACCTGGCGCGACAGCGCGGGCAGTTTCCTGCGCGCCCTCGATGTCGAGGACAACGTGATGTTCGTGATCCTGTCGATCCTCGTGCTGATCGCCGCGATGAACATCGTCTCGGGCCTCATCATGCTGGTCAAGAACAAGGGCCGCGACATCGGCATCCTGCGCACCATCGGCCTGACGGAAGGATCGGTGCTGCGCATCTTCTTCATCTGCGGGGCCTCCACCGGGCTGATCGGAACGGCGGCGGGCGTGGCCTTGGGCTGCCTCTTCGCGCTCTATATCGACCCGATCTTCTCGGCGGTGAACTACGTCGCGGGCGGCGGCGTCTGGGACCCGTCGATCCGCGGCATCTACGCGCTGCCTGCCAAGCTGCAATGGCCCGACGTTCTGTCCGCCGTGTCCCTGTCGCTGGGCCTGTCCTTCGTCGTCACCTATTTCCCGGCCCGCCGCGCCGCGCGGATGAACCCTGTCGAGGCGCTGCGCTATGAGTGATCCGGTGTTGCACCTCGATGGTCTGACCAAGGCCTACAACCGCGGCAAACCGGGCGAAGTAATGGTGCTGCAGGGCGCTTCGATCACCGTCCAGCCCGGCGAGGTCGTCGCCCTTGTCGCTCCCTCGGGCGCGGGCAAGTCGACGCTGCTGCACATGGCCGGGCTGCTCGATACCCCGGACGCAGGCACGGTCAGCATCGGCGGCACCGACATGACCGGCCTCAGCGACCGCCGCCGCACCGATGCGCGGCGCGCGCTGGTGGGCTTCGTCTACCAGTTCCACCATCTTCTGCCCGAGTTCACCGCGCTGGAAAACATCGTGCTGCCGCAGCTTGCCAACGGTGCCACCGACCGCGCCGCCACCGACCGCGCCCGCGCGCTTCTGGACAGTGTCGGCATCGCGCCGCGCGCCGATCATCGCCCTGCGCAGCTGTCGGGAGGCGAGCAACAGCGCGTCGCGTTCTGCCGCGCGTTGGCCAATCAGCCAAAGCTGCTTCTGGCGGATGAGCCAACGGGAAACCTCGATCCCGCGACCTCGGAAAGGGTGTTCGACGCGCTGATGAAGCTGGTGCGCGAGACCGGGCTTGCGGCACTGATCGCCACCCACAACCTCGACCTCGCCGCTCGGATGGACCGCACGCTGCGGCTGGAAGACGGGCGCGTCACCTGAAACGGGCTGGCATCTTTGGTCTCGAAATACTCCGGGGGGAGCCCGAAGGGCGGGGGGCAGAGCCCCCCATCCCAGGTCAGTCGAAATAGATCTCGTTGTCGTTGAGATAGACGTTCGACGCCGCGCAGATGTCGATGGAGATGGGATCGTCGAACACCTCGCTGCCGTCCTGTCCAAGCCAGCTGGCCTGGAAGGTCTGCGCGCAGGCGCCGGTGTCGGCGACGAACTCGGCGGTGCCACTTTCCCCGGGCGCGATCTGCACGCCTTCGATCCAGTTGTCCGACCAGCCGGTGCCGTCGTTGGTGTAGAACCCGACGACCGTGTTGCCCTCGGTGTCGTTGTAGAGCTCGAAATAGCCTTCAGAGCCGGTGCCTTGGGCCAGTGCAACTCCGGCTGCGAGAGCGAACGCTGCAGTCGCCATCCAGATCTTCATCTCTGTGTTCCGTAAGCCATCCGCCGCATGCGCGCGGCAGAGCAAGATTACCACAGGGCCCGCAGGCCGGAAGCGGGAAAACAGGATAGGTTGGGTTGGCCCGAGTGGATCGGTGACTAGCCAGACGGTTTTCTTGCCAAGTTCTCCAATAACCCGGCCCTAAACTGTTTGCAGATACGCAGTAGCCTATCAACATCGTTCAAGGATTCGATGATGACGTCATGGTCCAAGTTCAAGGGATTGTCTTCGAAGTCTTTGGTCGAATGCCACGCGCGATAACCCTCACCGCGGGTTTCGAACGCTCCATGAATTGCGAGGTGTCTGTTCTTCTTAAAGCGATGAAGCCATCCTGGTATTTCCTGAATTTCGATGGGGGTGTCTTCAATATTATTTTTCATATGTATGGATTTTGAGAAACAAGTTATCAGTTCAGTCGTCGAGAGCATTCTTAGAGTGTTGTATCGACGCGCGAAGCCCGGTGATTCCGGCAAAACTCCTTCAATGAAACATATACATTCTGCCGCGGTGTGCTCAAGATGCGCGCAGCTTTGCGCATATATGCCAAGGCAATATAGGAAATTGTCTGGAAGTTTCTCTCTTACCAGAAATGGTGGGTTCATGCTCCGCCCTACACGTCCAGCTCTTCAACGAAGCGGGCGTTTTCGGTGATGTACTGGAACCGCAGTTCCGGCTTCTTGCCCATCAGCCGCTCCACCAGATCGCCGGTCTCGCCCGGAAACGCGTCGTCGACCCGCACCCGGATCAGCTTGCGCGTGGCGGGGTTCATCGTGGTGTCCTTGAGGTCCTTGGCGTCCATCTCGCCAAGACCCTTGAAGCGCGACACGTCGATCCGGCCCTTGCCGCCCAGCCCCTTCTTGAACCAAGCGTCCTTTTCCGCCTCATCGACGGCATAAACGCGGTTGGCGCCCTGGGTCAGCCGGTAGAGCGGCGGGCAGGCGAGGTAGAGGTGCCCCTGGTCGATCAGCGGGCGCATCTGCGAAAAGAAGAACGTCATCAGCAGCGATGCGATATGTGCGCCGTCCACGTCGGCGTCGGTCATGATGATGACCTTGTCATAGCGCAGATCGTCGATGCTGAACCTGGTGCCCATGCCGACGCCAAGCGCCTGGCACAGGTCGCTGATCTCGGCGTTCGACCCCAGCTTGGACGACGCGGCGCCCAGCACGTTCAGGATCTTGCCCCGCAGTGGCAGCAGCGCTTGTGTCTTGCGGTCGCGCGCGGCCTTGGCCGATCCGCCCGCGCTGTCGCCCTCGACGATGAAGATTTCCGACCCGTCCTTGGCCGCAGCGGTGCAGTCCACCAGCTTGCCCGGCAGGCGCAGTTTCTTGGTCGCGGTCTTGCGCTGGGTTTCCTTTTCCTGCCTGCGCCGCAGCCGCTCCTCGGCCCGCAGCACCAGGAAATCGAGGATCGCGCCTGCCGATTTCGTGTCCGCCGCCAGCCAGTTGTCAAAGCGGTCGCGCACCGCCTGTTCGACCAGCCGCGCCGCCTCGGTCGTGGCAAGGCGGTCCTTGGTCTGGCCGACGAATTCAGGCTCGCGGATGAAACACGACACCAGCGCGCAGCCGCCCGTCACCAGATCGTCGCGGGTGATGTCCTTGGCCTTGCGGTTGTTCGACAACTCACCATAGGCGCGGATGCCTTTCAGGATCGCCGCCCAGAAGCCAGCCTCGTGGGTGCCGCCCTCGGGCGTCGGAACCGTGTTGCAGTAGGACTGGATGAAGCCGTCGCGCGACGGGGTCCAGTTGATCGCCCATTCGACTGACCCGGGCACGCCAAAGCGTTCCTGGAACTCGACCTTGCCCGCAAAGGGCTGGTCGGCATAGGTCGCGGCCGTGTCCAGTTGTTCGCGCAGGTAATCGGCAAGCCCGCCGGGAAAATGGAACACCGCCTCGGCCGGGGTCTCGCCATCGTCGATTGCCGTCTTCCAGCGGATCTCGACACCCGAGAACAGGTAGGCCTTGGACCGCACCATCTTCATCATGCGCCCCGGCTTGAACCGCAACGCGCCGAAGATCTGCTCGTCGGGGTGGAAAGTGACCGTGGTGCCGCGCCGGTTGTTGGTGGCGCCCAGCGCCATCACCGGGCCCTGCGGGATGCCGCGCACGAACTCTTGCGCGAACAGTTCGCGGTTGCGAGCGACCTCGACCCGCAGGTGATCGGACAGCGCGTTCACCACGGACGCACCGACACCGTGCAGGCCGCCCGACGTCTGATAGGCTTTGCCCGAGAACTTGCCGCCCGCATGCAGCGTGCACAGGATCACCTCAAGCGCCGATTTGCCCGGAAACTTCGGATGCGGATCGACCGGCATGCCGCGCCCGTTATCGCGCACCGTCACCGAATGATCGGCGTTCAGTTCCACCTCGATCCGGCTGGCGTGGCCTGCCACCGCCTCGTCCATCGCGTTGTCGAGGATTTCGGCGACAAGGTGATGCAGCGCCCGCTCGTCGGTGCCGCCGATATACATGCCGGGGCGCTTGCGCACAGGTTCCAGCCCCTCGAGCACCTCGATCGAGGATGCATCGTAAGTCTGGTCGCCGCCGGTCGCGGAGAGAAGGTCGTCGGCCATGTGGACTGCTCTTTTCTGGTTTCTGGTAATTAGAACAGGTTTGCGCCTGCGCGAAAAGTCCGCACGCGCCATTGGCTGTGGACAAGACGCCGGAGGGGCTGCGCCTAGAGCAGCCCTTCAAGCTGCTGGCGCACCGGATCGACCTTTTGGAACACCTCGATCAGCGCCTCGGGGTCACTGTCCACGTCGTCCTGCCACAGCACAAGACCCTTGCGGCGCAAGAGATCGGCCTGCGGATGGTCCGGCTCGTGCCCCTGCGGCACACGCTTGAGGTCCGGCTCTGGCAGGCTCAGCCCGGTCGACCGGATCGCCGCGTCAACGCCGGGGCCGAACGGCCCGTCGATCGCCATCCGCCAGGCCGAAAGCTGGTCCTTCGAGAACTCCATCCAGCCGAAGCCAGCCTTGGCGTAATCGGGTGCGATGCCGTAGAACCACCCCGGCCCGTCGTCGCGCGTGGATTGACGCCACAGCATGTGCAGATGCGTGGTGTAGGGCGATTTGTCCTTGGAAAACCGCACATCGCGGTTCGGGCGGAAGATCTTTGTGACGATGGGCGTTCTGGTCAGCCGTTCAAGATCCTCTGCCACACGGTCGAGAAGACGCTGCGCAGGCGCGCGCAGGTTCGACTCGTATTCGGCCTTGTTGGCAAGGAACCATTCGCGGGTGTTCGTCTCGTTGAGGCGGGACAGGAAGGACCGAGCGTTCACCAGAAGTTCAGCGGGCATCCGGACCTCCATCGCCACCCATGGCAAAGGATTGACCCGAAGCGGGACAAAGGCAATCACCGGATTGACCTAGCGGAAGATTTCCGCCGTTCATGCCCCGTTGCGCTGGCCCTTGGTTCCAAGCAAAGTCGCGGCCATGAAAATAGCGATCCTCGACGACTACGCAGACCGCGCGCTCGGCCTTGCCGACTGGAGCGGGCTTGGCGCGGACATCACCGTCTTCCATGACACGTTGCACGATGCGCAGGCGGTCATCGACCGGCTGGCGCCGTTTGATGTGGTCTGCCTGATGCGCGAGCGCACGGCATTCCCGCGCCGGGTGATCGAGGGTTTGCCGAACCTCAAGCTGATCGTGACCAGCGGGCCGCGAAATGCCGCCATCGACGTGGCAGCCGCCACCGTGCGGGGCATCCCCGTGTCGGGCACACGGTCGCGCAAGACGACAACGTCGGAACTGGCAATGCTGATGATCCTTGCGATCAACCGCCGCCTGATCCCCGAAACCGAGGCCTTGCGCGCGGGCGGATGGCAGGCGGGCCTGGGCCGCGATCTGGCGGGCCTGACGCTGGGCGTGATCGGCCTTGGCAACATCGGGGCGCAGATGGCGGCGCTCGGCCGGGCCTTTGGCATGGATGTCGCCGCGTGGTCGCAGAACCTGACCGAAGCGCGCTGCGCAGAGGTGGGCGCGCGCCGGATGGACAGCCTGCCCGCGCTGATGGCAGAGGCCGACATATCGACCGTGCATCTTGTGCTGTCTGCCCGCTCGGCCGGTCTGATCGGGGCCGAGGCGTTCGCGGCGGCCAAGCCGGGCCATGTCTTCGTCAACACCTCGCGCGGGCCCATCGTCGACCAGGATGCACTGGTCGCGGCCCTGCACAGCGGTGCGCTGCACTCTGCCGGGCTGGACGTCTTCGATGTCGAGCCACTGCCGGATGACAGCCCGCTGCGCGACGAAGACCTGATCGCGTCGGGGCGCCTCTTGCTTACGCCGCATCTGGGATACACCACCGAAGCGACGTTCCGCCTGTTCTACGAAGAGACGGTCGAGGCGATTGCGGCGTGGCAATCGGGCGTTCCGGTGCGGCTCATTTCCGCATAGCGCCAACGGGTTCGCGCGGCCCTGCATCATGGCGGGACCTCCGTGGTCGGGTGGTGGAATTATGCACGCGTAAGTAGAACATGACTGGGCGTGGTGAGCAAGGTTATTGCGGTCTCGCAGGCGGATGGGGGCCGAACGCCATGCCAAGCGCAGCATCCCCAGCAAGATACGGATTGCATCCTTCGGATGTGGCCTGCCACAGCATCAAGAGTGCAGGAAAGGCTTACGCAAAGTCATGCAATCACTTCTGGCTTGCAGGGTTTTCCCGCCTCATTGATGCCTTGATTCATCTTGAACGTGTATTCAGTGCAGCGTGAAGATCGCTTCCTTTGGCCCTTCCGCGCCGCAACAAAGCACACGCAGGAGTTGATAATGGGGCTCTTTGACCAGACCTTCCTGAAAGGCAGCCGCGCCGTCGATGTCGAGGTCACTTTGCCAGCGTCCTACAGGCGCAGGGTCGATTGGGTTCCCCGCATCGGCGACATCTTTCCCAACTTCACCGCCGAGACGACGACCGGGCATCTGGACTTCCACGACTGGGCGGAAGGGCGCTGGGTGCACCTGTTCAACTGTCCCAAGCTGGGCGGCGCCGTCACGTCGACCGAACTGGCCTCGTTCAGCGCGGCGGCGCCCGAGTTCGACCAGCGCGGGGTGGTGAACCTCGGCCTCGTGCAGGCGACCAAGTCGCAGCAAATCGGGTTCGAGGTCGAGATCGAGCGCCTGTTCGATGTTCGCGTGAACTTTCCCGTCGTGCTGGACCAGGCGGGCCACCTGTCGCGCATCCTGGGCATGTTCAGCCTGCGGGACAGCTATGAGCATGCGGTGCGCAAGTCGTTCCTGATCGACCCCTCGCTCAAGGTGCGCGGGCTGTTCGAATACCCGCTCAACGTCGGGCGCAGCGTGGACGAGATTCTGCGGCTGACCGATGCGCACCAGCTTCGCGACCGCTCGGGGTTGGTGACGCCTGCCGACTGGCTGCCGGGTGACGACGCGCTGATCCCGGAATCGGTGCCCGCCTCGGACGCGATGGCACGCTACGGCGATGCGATCAGCTACTACAGCCCGGCGCTGCGCGGGGTTCCGACGGCCGGTCGCTGACGGTTGCCGTCCGCCTGATTGTGGCTAGGGTGCGCGCAACACTATCGGAGGCTCCCATGCGCATTCTTTTCACCGGCGGCAGCGGCAAGGCCGGGCGGCACGTCGTCCCCTACCTGATCGGGCAGGGGCACCGCGTGCTGAACGTCGACAAGACCCCGCTGGACGCGGACGGCGTTGACAACCGGATCGCGGACCTGACCGATGCGGGGCAGGTTCATGACGTGATGCACAGCTATGCCGGACTGGACGAGCTGGGCACGGGGCAGGGGCCAAAGGGCTTTGACGCCGTCGTGCATTTCGCCGCCGTGCCGCGCATCCTCATCACCAGCGATGGCGAATGCTACCGCAACAACGTGCTGTCCACCTACAACGTCATCGACGCCGCGCTGAAGGCTGGCGTGCGCAAGATCATCTTCGCCTCGTCCGAGACGACCTATGGCGTCTGTTTCGCCGATGGCGACCGCAAGCCCGAGTTCCTGCCCATGACCGAGGAACACCCGACCGTTCCGGAAGACAGCTACGCCATGTCCAAGGTCGCCAACGAGGTCACGGCGCGCAGCTTTCAGCGCCGCTCGGGCGCGGACATCTACGGCTTTCGTATCAACAACGTGATCGAGCCGCATGAATACCGCGAGATGTTCCCGGCCTTCATCGACAATCCAGGCCTGCGCGAGCGCAACATCTTCGCCTATATCGACGCGCGCGACCTGGGGCAGGCGGTAGACTGCGCGCTGCGCACGGACGGGCTGGGCTATGAGGTGTTCAACGTGGCCAACGACGACCATTCCGTCGCCCTGAGCACGCAGGAGATCGCCGAGAGGTTCTATCCCGGCATCCCCTTCACGCGGGACATGGGCACGCGCGAGACGTTCTATTCCAACAAGAAGCTGAAGAGCCTGACCGGGTTCCAGCCCGCGCATCACTGGCGGATGTATCTGGACGATCCGACGATGGCGTGATGCCGGCCTGATCCGGGGCCGTTCATTTTTCGCCCAACATTCAGGCATGTCTTGCCGCTGTCACCGGATCAGCCTAGAGGCAGGGCATGTCCCCGCCCCTGAGTTATCGCCAGCATTTCGCGGCCGTTGTCGCCCTTGGTCTGCCGCTTGTCGGCAGCCACGTCGCGCAGTTCCTGCTGACGCTGACGGACACGATCCTGATCGGCTGGTATGACGTCGAGGCGCTGGCGGCGGGCAACCTTGCGGGCGGCGTGTTCTTCGTCTTCCTGATCTTCGGCGCGGGCTTTGGCTGGGCGGTAATGCCGCTGGTGGCGACGGCCCATGCCAAGGGCGACGCGACCGAGGTGCGGCGCGCCACGCGGATGGGCCTGTGGCTGTCGGCACTGTTCTCGGTCGCCTGCCTGCCGGTGTTCCTGTTCGCGCGGCCGATCTTCCTGTGGCTGGGCCAGACCGAGGTGGTGGCCACGCTGGCGCAGGATTACCTGCGGATCGCGGGATTCGCGATCATGCCGGGGCTGTTCGTCATGGTGATGAAAAGCTACCTAGCCGCGCTGGGCCGAGCGAATGCGGTGCTGTGGATCACGTTGATCGCGGTGCCGGTGAACTTTGCCGCCAACTGGCTTTTGATCTTCGGCAACTGGGGCTTTCCGGAACTTGGTATTCGCGGTGCCGCCATCGCCACCGTGGCCACCAGCCTGCTGAGCGCGATCCTGACGGCGCTTTACGCCGTGCGCACCATGCCCGAACACCAGTTGTTCGTCCGTCTCTGGCGCCCCGACTGGGAGGCGTTCCGCACCGTGTTCCGTCTTGGCCTGCCGATCGGGTTGACCGCGCTGGCAGAGGTCGGGCTTTTCACCGCCTCCTCGGTGATGATGGGCTGGCTGGGCACTTTGCCGCTGGCCGCGCATGGTGCCGCGCTGCAGATCAGTTCCATGACCTTCATGGTGCATCTGGGGCTGTCCAACGTGGCGACGATCCGCGCGGGGCAGGCGCTGGGCCATGGCAACCGGACCGATCTGGTGCGCGGGTCCGTGACGGTGTTGTTCTGTTCAGGTGTCGCCGTGGCGGGAACGGTCGCGCTGTTCCTGCTGGCGCCCGAGCCGCTGATCGGCATCTTCACCGATCCCGATGATCCAAACCGGGGCGCGGTGATCGCCATCGGCGCGGGGCTTCTGGCGGCGGCGGCACTGTTCCAGCTGGTGGATGCGGCGCAGGTGATCGGCATCGGCCTTCTGCGCGGGCTTCAGGACACCCGCGTTCCGATGATCGTGGCGGCGTTCAGTTATTGGGGCGTCGGTCTTGCCACCGCTTATGTGCTGGGCTTCGTGCTGGGCTGGGGCGGTGTCGGCATCTGGCTGGGCCTTGCGGCGGGGCTTGGGGTCGCGAGCGTTGCGCTGATGGCGCGGTTCTGGACGGTCGGGCTGGCGCGGATTCAGTCGCCCGCCTGACCGCCCTTGGCGGTTTTCAGCATCCGGTCCGCCTTTTTCCGGACCAGCACCGAGCGCAGGTCGTGCATCGCCAGCAGCAGCGCATCGGTGACGTTTTCCAGCTCGTCGTCCGATGCGTTCGACTGCACCCAATGCGCGGTATTGTTCAGATAATCGACTGCCCGGTGGATGTCCTCGATGTTGCGGCGGGCCAAAAGCGCGGTGCGCTCGTCCATCCACTCCTGGATCACCGCCTTGTCCTCGGCGGTCAGTTGATAGTCGCCATGCGCCTTGATCTGGCCGTTCTTGATGTTCACGACCGCGATCTGTTCCATCTCGATCCGGCGCTGGCGGTTCTCGGTATCGACCGAGAAGACGAAGGCACCGTTCTCGCGGACGCGAAAGTAATACTCGGGCAGGTTTGCCGACATCAGGACAACCCGGCGCAGAAATCCGCGATCCGCGTGCAGGCCTCGGCCAGCGCCTCGTCCGACGTGGCATAGCTGATGCGGAAGTTGGGCGAGAGGCCGAAGGCCGCGCCAAAGACGACGGCGACGCCGGTTTCCTCGATCAGCGCCTTGGCGAACACCTCGTCATTGTCGATCAGGGTGCCGCCCTTCGATTTCTTGCCGATCAGCCCTGCGATAGACGGATAGACGTAGAATGCCCCTTCCGGCATCGGGCAGGTGATCCCGTCGATGGCGTTCAGCCGCTCGACCACCAGGTCGCGGCGGCGCTTGAAGACGGCGTTGTTGTCGTCGATGAACCCCTGCGGCCCGTTCAGCGCGGCGACCGCCGCCCATTGTGCGATGGAACAGGGGTTTGTGGTGCTCTGCGACTGCAGCTTGCGCATCGCGTCGATCAGGACCTTCGGCCCCCCTGCATAGCCGATGCGCCAGCCGGTCATGGCATAGGACTTGGACACCCCGTTCAGCGTGAGGGTGCGGTCGTAAAGCTGCGGCTCGACCTCGGCGGGCGTGCAGAATTCAAAGCCGTCGTAGCGGACGTGCTCGTAGATGTCGTCGCTCAGCACCCAGACATGCGGGTGGCGCAGCAGAACGTCGGTCAGCGCCTTCAACTCGGCCCGCGTATAGCCTGCGCCGGTGGGGTTGGACGGCGAGTTGAACAGGAACCACTTGGTGCGCGGCGTGATCGCCGCCTCCAGCGCCTCGGGCGTGATCTTGAACCCGTGCTCGATCCCGCCCTCGACGATCACCGGAGTGCCGCCGCCAAAGCGCACGATCTCGGGATAACTGACCCAGTAGGGCGCCGGGATGATGACCTCGTCGCCGGGGTTCAGCGTGGCGATCAGCGCGTTGAACAGCACCTGCTTGCCGCCGGTGCCGACGCTGATCTGTCCAAGGTCGTAGTCGAGGCCGTTGTCGCGCTTGAACTTGCCGCGGATCGCCTCTTTCAGCTCGGGGATGCCGTCGACGGCGGTGTATTTCGTCTCGCCCCGGTCCAGCGCGTCCTTGGCAGCCGCCTTGATATGGGCGGGCGTGTCGAAATCCGGCTCGCCTGCGCCAAGGCCGATGACGTCCTTGCCCGCCGCCTTCAGCTCTCGCGCCAGCGCGGTGACCGCCACGGTGGGAGAGGGGGCGATCCTGTCCAGTGTCGCGGAAAGGAAGGACATGGTCGTCTCCGATTTGTAAGCATTGGCCACATTCTCTAGAGTGTGGGGGAATGCCGATCAAGCACATCGGCCGGAGGTATACCGATGAACGACACACAAGACCCCGCCGCGGCGGGATGGTTTTCCAACGACGCCGCGACATTCGGCGACAGGGTCGCGGCCGCGCGCGAGGCTGTGGGCATGTCGCAGGCCGATCTGGCCAAGCGTCTTGGCGTCAAGCTGAAGACCGTGACGGGCTGGGAAGAAGATCTGGCCGAGCCGCGCGCCAACAAGCTTCAGATGCTGTCGGGCGTGTTGAACGTGTCGATGGTCTGGCTGTTGTCGGGCGAAGGCGACGGCGTGGCCGCACCGGACGAAGCC
Organism: Anianabacter salinae; assembly: GCF_019061145.1. Taxonomy (GTDB): domain Bacteria; phylum Pseudomonadota; class Alphaproteobacteria; order Rhodobacterales; family Rhodobacteraceae; genus Anianibacter; species Anianibacter salinarum. Next base: position 67,287 of record NZ_JAHQZS010000003.1, read on the forward strand.
GCGGTGCTGGACGTTGACGTGACCGCGCTATTGACGGAAATCCGGCAAATCCGCAGCGGCCTGTCCCATACCGCCGACCGTCTGGCCGTTGCGGAAAAGAAACTCCGCAAGGCATTGAAGGCCACCACATGACCGAAGCGCCCGAGACCCGGCTGAAACGGCTGCGCATGCGGTCCTGGCGGCGCGGCATCAAAGAGATGGACATCATCCTTGGCACCTGGTCGGATGAGCGGCTGGCGACGCTGGATGACGGCACGCTCGATATCTACGAGGTGCTGCTGGAAGAGAACGATCAGGACCTCTATCGCTGGGTCACGGGTCAGGAAGATGCGCCCGAGCATTTGCGCCCGCTGCTGGCGCAGATCGCCGAACACGCCAACGCCATCTGACACCGCTTAACGCTATTTCAGGGTTTTCGCTGAAAAGTCGCCGCGAACAGGCACTTTCGGCGGAGACCTTCATGAGCATGCTTCACCCCCTTTCCGATCCTTCGGAACCCATGGTCGACCCGGTCCCGCTGGGCCGGTATCTGGACACGCTGGCGCTGGTGGAACGGCTGCACCGGCTGCTTCTGGACGTCATCAAGGACGAGTTCGAGCGTCTGGGCATCATCGAGATCAACGCGGTGCAGGCGCTCTTGCTGTTCAACGTCGGCGACAACGAGGTGACAGCGGGTGAGTTGAAGACGCGCGGCTACTACCAGGGCTCGAACGTGTCCTACAATCTCAAGAAGCTGGTCGATCTGGGCTACATGCACCACCAGCGCTGCGCGGTGGACCGCCGCGCGGTGCGCGTGCGGCTGACCGAAAAGGGCAGGCGGGTGCGGCTGACGCTGGGGGCGCTGTTCGCGCGTCACGCGGGGCTGTGGTCTGCTGATCCGGAGCGTGATCTTGCCGGATCGAATGACCGGCTTCGGATGCTCGAACGGTTCTGGACCGATCAGATCCGCTATCTCTACTGATCCCCGCTTGCGTCGCTGAATGCGAGGATCTGGATTTCTTTCAACAGCTTGCGCGCCATCGTGTCCTCGAACGCCTCGTAGCCACGGGCGACCTCGACAAAGGCGTCCGGCCCCCGGATCACCTCGCTCTCGAAGTAGCGGCGCAGCGACGACGCCGCGCTGTCGCCGGTTTCGGCCAGCCGGGGCGTTCCGATCACCAGCCCGTTCACCGTCAGATCGCCCAGCGCATCGCGCACCTCACGCGGGCGCGGGCCCGAATTCGACTCGCCGTCGCCCGAAAGATCGAGGGTGCGCCGCCAGCATTCGGCCTGCCGGCGCGTCGCCGTCTGCCCGAACAACATCGCCTGACCGATCCCCGTCGACAGGTCCAGCGCCGCCCGCTCGGCGCCCGTCAGGCGCCCCGCGATCGCGCGCAACCCCGCTTCGTCCGCGATTTCCGTCCACGGGATCAGGATGCGCTGGCTGGCCGCCCCCGACCATTCGTAGACGAACAGCCGCATCGGTGCGTCAGGCATCGCCAGAATCGCCTCGGCGACGTCAGGGCGCAGCAGCGCACCGGCCAGCCCGTCCAGCTGCAGCCGATATTCCTCGGCATCGACCGATCCCGACACGTCCAGCCCAAGCGCGAGCGCCAGTCGGCACTCGGCAGACGCCGCCAGAGGCGCAAGCGCCAGAACCGCCGCACACACCAGCCGTTTCACCCCGGACCCTCCGCGCCCGGAAGCGCGCCGATGGCCATCGCCTGCAACTCGCGCACCAGCTTGCGCCGCATCGCCCGCTCGAAGTCGTCAAACCCGTCCGCGACTTCGACAAAGGCGCCCGGCCCCCGGATCAGCTCGCGCCGGTAATACTCGGCCAGGTCCACCCCGTCCGCCGACCCGATCGCGAGCCCGTTCACCGTCACCTCGTCCAGCGGGAAATTCCGGTAGGCCAGCCGTGGTGCGAAACCGTCGTTGTTCACCCCGTCCCCCGACACATCCAGCGTGCGGAACAGGCAGTCCGGCGCCGCGGCGAACAGGCTGGCCGCAAAGCCCACCGAATACCCAAGCGCCGTCGGAAACTCGGCATAGCTGCGCCGCGAGGAGGCCACCGCCACCGCCGCCCGCTCCAGATCGGCGGGCGATTGAACCAGAACCCAGTCCAGGATCACGTCCTGCTGATACCGCCCCGACCATTCGTAGACCGCCAGCGCCACGGTATCGCCGGGGGCCGAGAACATCGCCGCCTGCACCTCGGGCGCGATCAGCGCCGCCGCCAGCCCCTGCCGCTGCAGCGCATCCTCGCCCGGATCGACGGACGACGAGATGTCGAGCGCCAGCAAAAGCGCCAGCCGGCAGGCGGCATCCGCCGCCCCCGGCCACAGCAACAGGGGGGCGAGCAGCCTTACCAATGCCCGGTGTTTTCCATGCTGGCCCAGGGCTCTGCAGGCTCCAGCGGCTTGCCCATCTGCAACAGCTCGACCGAGATGTTGTCGGGCGAGCGCACGAAGGCCATCCAGCCATCACGCGGCGGGCGGTTGATCGTCACGCCGTTCTTCTGCAGGTGGTCGCACATCTCGTAGATGTTCTCGACTGCGTAGGCGAGGTGCCCGAAATGGCGCGAATCCGATGGCAGCCCGTCGTCGCCGTCCCAGTTGTAGGTCAGCTCGACCGGGCAGTCCTCTTGTCCGGGGGGCGCCATGAACAGCAGCGTGAACCGCCCCTTCTCGCTCTCGGTGCGGCGCGTTTCCTTGAGGCCCAGAAGCTCGTAGAAGGCGATGGTTTTCTCCAGGTCCTTCACGCGGACCATCGTGTGCAGGTATTTCACGTCCATTGGGGTCTTCCTTTCTGTGGTTGCCCCGGAACCTAGCATCCGCGCCACGCCCCGCCACCTGTTTCGCGCACACCGTATCTTGGCGGTTTTCGTGCCCCCGCCCATAGATGTAGTATCGCCCCGTCACAGCCCCGTGAAAGGATTCGCCCATGCCGCTGTCGCCCGAGCAACAGGCCGAGATCGACGCCGCCCGCAGCGCCCCGCGCCAGACCCTGCGCGCCGTGTCCGAAGGGATGGAGGCGCACCTCTACCGTGCGCACGAGGTGCTGGATCACGGCTTTGTCCGGGTGATCGACTACATGGGCAACGACGCCGCCATCGTGCAGGCCGCGCGGGTCAGCTATGGCGCGGGCACGAAACACGTCTCGAACGACGAGGGGCTGATCCGCTACCTCATGCGGCACTGGCACTCGACCCCCTTCGAGATGTGCGAGATCAAGCTGCACGTCAAACTGCCCGTCTTCGTCGCGCGGCAGTGGATCCGGCACCGCACCGCCAACGTCAACGAATACTCGGCGCGCTATTCGATCCTCGACCGCGAGTTCTACATCCCCGCGCCCGAACAGCTGGCCGCGCAGTCCACCGTGAACAACCAGGGCCGGGGCGAGGTGCTGGCGGGGGCAGAGGCGGCGCGCGTGCTCGACATGCTGAAATCCGACGCCGCGCGCAGCTATGACCATTACCAGGAGATGCTGTCGCAGGACGGCCAGCAGGGCCTTGCCCGCGAACTGGCGCGGATGAACCTGCCCGCGAACGTCTACACCCAGTGGTACTGGAAGACCGACCTGCACAACCTGTTCCACTTCCTGCGCCTGCGCGCCGACGCCCACGCGCAATATGAAATCCGCGTCTACGCCGAGGCGATCTGCGCCATGGTCCGCGACTGGGTCCCGCTCGCCTATGCCGCCTTCGAGGACTACCGCATGGGCGGCGCCACGCTCTCGTCCAAGGCGATTGATTGTGTGCGCCGGATGCTCAAGGGTGAGGGCGTGACCCAGGAGACATCGGGGATGTCCAAGGGGGAATGGCGGGAGTTTATGGGGGTGATTGGTGGGTAGAGCAAAGCCCACTCATATCAACAAATGTAGTCGGTATCCCGCGACCAGATACCTTCATGCGGCCCTGGCCTAGTCTGTAGTCAATTCTGAATGGTGTTGCGCGATTTTCGTGCTGGCTCCATTCGTTCAGTTTTCTCAGATTTTCGGGTTCGAAGAACGAAATAAAGTCTTTATTTAGGTCTGAGATTTTGGATATTTCTTGCCTTGCCTTCTTTATGAGGCGTTCAGTCATTTGCTTTTCTTTGTACGTCATTTCGCAAATTTTCAGAAAGCATTCTTGCTGGTTGGATCCAAATTTGATTGCCTCTAGCTGATTTTCTAGAGCAAAATTTTCCTTGTGGTGTTCAAACCTAGATTTGACAACGGCCTGACCGGTAACAGAACCAATTTGTCTGTTTATCATTTTGGGTTGCTTCAGCCCTAGAGACCTCAATGCTTCTTGATTGGATGATATGCGCTCTGTGACAAAAATCGGCCCGCGCTTCATCGCCTCTCTCAGCTCATATGTAATCATTGGGCATTCCTTTCGGAAAGACGACCAGCAAGACCTGTGATCTTTAGCTATTCTTCGAGCGTATCTTAGATTTTTTTGAATTTCCTCAATTCTATGGAGGTTTTCTTCAAGAAAAGACTCTATTATTTCTCCCTTCTTCTCTTGAGCGCGGCGCTTCTTTTCCGCATTCCAATCTTCGTGTATTTTGGCTCCACATTCGCAGCCAATAGCACAAACTTTTCCAATCGAAGGAACCCAAATCAGAACGCCCTTCAAGAACTTTGGTGCTGCCGGGGAGCAAATTGGACAAGGTGCCATGTCAAGGTTGGGCCGTTTTGCTCTTACTATCTCAAATTCAGTAAGTATTTGGGCCCCATAAATTTCTTCCAATGGCTCCCAGCTGATTCCTGGAAAGGCCTCGGGAAGACCTGTTCTCCTTACATGCTCCTTGAAGCCTTCGACCCATCGGGGAGAAGGCCTATTTTTGAACGGCTTAGGCGAATTTGGTAGGTGCTTGGGGAGCGCCATATGAACTTCCTATGAACTAAAATAGAACATTGCAGATCTTCATGCTTTGTTCTCAGTTGCATTTTTGTTCTCCCTCGCACGCGACGGTAGCATCTTGGGTGATCTCCGTCAAATCGGATGTCCGTATATAGCTGTGGATAAGTTTCAGACCGCAACATGAGGTGTCGGTGCGGGCTTTGCGGGCATGATTTGATGCATGGCACAGCCCTAGGCGGAGTGTCTTCCTTTGCTGCGCCGCACAGAAAAAGTGCATACAATCCGTCATAAAACCGTTACATTCAGGCGCATGATCCGCCTCGCAGCCCTGTCCCTCGTCCTCGCCGCCCCCGCCGCCGCGGTCAGTCCGATCGCCGAGATTGTCTGTGCCCCGCGCGCCGACATGGTGGACCGGCTGACGCGCAGCTACGGGGCGACCAAGAACGGGGTCGGTCTCGACGGGCCCGAGCGGATCGTCGAGATGTGGACCGACCGGCGCGGCGACTGGACTCTGGTGATGACCTACCCCGACGGGCGCGCCTGCATCGTCGCCATGGGCGAGGGCTGGGAGACGCTGGCCGACAGCCCGGCCTGATGCCCCATTTGCGCGAAACGGACTGTTTCCAGACAACCTTTTGACACAATTGGCCATCCCGGCGATAAGCCGTCCCATGCGTGGGGGCGACGCGCTATCATGGAGGTCATCCATGCGTATTCTGACCGTCGCCGCTGGCGCATTCGTCCTGTCCGCATCCACCGCATTCGCCTGGCAATCGAACCACGGTGTCGTGACCGGGTTCCAGCCGAACAACCCCAACTCCTCGACGCTGGTCTACGCCTACCCGACCGCGAACTACTGCCCCGCCGGCCTTGCCCCGGTGCAGATCGGCGGCGTGGTGTGCTGCGGCGTGCCCACCGCCTACCCCGAGCCTGTCCACCGCCCCCACAAGCCGCAGGCAACCTACGTGTCCTACGGCAAGGGCCTGGACGAGGGCGCCTATGTCGCCACCGGCAAGGGCTATGGCGACGGCTACAAGAACTGAGGCTTGTCAGAAGGGCCGGGCGCGAAACGCAGCGTTTCGCGCCGCCCCATTGAAGTCATCCCCGGCCCTGCTACGCTCCTGAAAAATCAGAGGTTTCGGGCAGCGCAACATCTGGTTGGGGGTGACCATGAAGACCACTAAATACACTGCCGCGGCTCTTGTCGCGGCTGCGCTTGCGATGCCTGCCCATGCGAACGGATACGGATATGGCCACGGATACGGTGGCTATATGGCGCCGCCGCAGGCTTATGCCGTTCGGGGACATGCGCAGACGGGGCGCTTTGCCCAGGTTCCCGGCTGCTGCGCCAACGCGCCGCGTCCGACCGAACAGCTGAACACCCGCCGCTACATCTACCGGGACGGCACGCAAGTCATCGTCTATCCCGGCGGGAACGGGACGGGCTACCAGCCGTTCTGGTGGCAGAACTGAAGATCGCGGCCCCGCTTCGGGGCCGCCCCATCGCCTGCTGCGGAAAGGTGGTTCAGACCGCCCGCAGGTCCGTGGCGGATTCGCGTCCGTCGCGGCCTTCGCGCAGCTCGTAGGCGATCTTCATGTTGTCCTGCAGGCCGGTCATTCCGGCCCGCTCGACCGCCGAGATATGGACGAAGATGTCCTTGCCGCCGTCATCGGGCGCGATAAAGCCGTAGCCTTTGGTTGTGTTGAACCATTTCACGGTGCCAGTGGCCATCCGCTTGCTCCTTTGCATGGTCCGCCCGCGGAAGTGCGGCGGGGTGGTGCAGCCAGTGTCTTCCAAGTCTTCCAGCTGCTCCTGCAAGAGAGCGGTCGTCGTAGAAAGTCTGTTGTCACGGCTTTCAGGATGCGCGATCGGCTGTATTTTTCAAGAGGGGCGCGTGGGAGCGTCATCGAAATTTCACGAAACCGCCGAAGGAGTGCGCAGGATGATGACGGTCTACGGCTTGAAGACATGCGACACCTGCCGCAAGGCGCTGGCCGAACTGCGCGCTAGCGGTGCGGAGCCCGGTTTCGTCGACGTGCGCGCGGATGGGCTGGATGCGGCGACACTGGCACGGTTCCTCGACGCCTTCGGCGAGGCGCTGGTGAACCGCCGCTCGACCACCTGGCGCGGGCTGTCCGAGGCCGAGCGCGCGGGTGATCCGGCCACCTTGCTCGGTGCGCATCCGGCGCTTATGAAGCGTCCGGTGATCGACGCAGGCGGGCGGCTGTTCCTGGGGTGGAGTGCGGAAACCCGGGCGGCGGTGCTTGGGTAGCGCGCGCGCCGTGCCTATCTTTCCCGTCAGGCATGAGGGAGGCCGACCATGCGGAACGCGGCACTGACACTTGGCGTGATCGGCGGCATCATCGGGATGATCGTCGGCTTCTTCGGCTACGGCTACACCGAGTTTGTCGCCTGGCTGGGCGAGACGCCGGAATTCGCCCCGGTGGTCGAGAACGTGGACCGCATCCGCTGGATCAGCCTTCTGTCGCCGCTGCTGGCGATTGCAGGCGGCGCAATGGCGCGGTCCCAGGCGCCGATTGGCGGCGCGCTGATGATCGCGTCGGCGGCTGGCATGTGGTGGGCCTTCGGGTTCGGTGTCTTCACCATGTTCCCGATTGCGTTCTGCGGGCTGGGTGGCGTGTTGGCGCTGGCTGCGACCAAGCCGGATACCGCCTGACGAAGAAGGGCCCCGCAGCGGGGACCCTTCATCCGGGGTGTCAGGCGCGTGCCAGATCCGGCGCCAACGCGGCCTGGGTCAGCTCTGCCGCCACCTCGTCGATGGGGCGAACCTCGGTCGATTTCTCGCCAAGCCGCCGCACCGTCACCGTCCGCTCTTCGACCTCTCGTGCGCCGATGGCCAGGATCACCGGCACCTTGCCCAGCGAATGTTCGCGGACCTTGTAGTTGATCTTTTCGTTCCGCACGTCCGCCTCGGCCCGCACACCCTGCGCTTGCAGCGATGCGACGACCTCGTGCACGAAATCGTCGGCATCCGACACGATGGAGGCGACGACCACCTGTCGCGGCGCCAGCCAGAACGGCAGCTTGCCCGCGTGTTCCTCGATCAGGATGCCGATGAACCGCTCGAACGAGCCAAGAACCGCGCGGTGCAGCATCACGGGGCGATGCTTGGCGCCGTCCTTGCCGACGTAATTGGCATCCAGCCGCTCGGGCAGGTTGGGGTCCACCTGCAGGGTGCCGCACTGCCATTGCCTGCCAATGGCGTCGGTCAGGGTGAACTCGAGCTTGGGGCCATAGAAGGCGCCTTCGCCGGGCAGCAGGTCGAAAGCATAGCCCGCCGCCTTGCAGGCGTCGCCAAGCGCGGCCTCGACTTGGTCCCAGCTTTCGTCGGACCCGATCCGTTTTTCGGGGCGGGTCGACAGCTTGATGCTCCAATTGTGAAAGCCGAGATCGGCATAGACCGAGGCCAGCAACTTGATGAACTTTTCCGTCTCGGCGACGATCTGGTCTTCGGTGCAGAAGATATGCCCGTCATCCTGCGTGAAGCCGCGCACGCGCATGATGCCGTGCAGCGCGCCCGAGGGTTCATAGCGGTTGCACGATCCGAACTCCGCCATGCGCAACGGCAGCTCGCGATAGGATTTCAGGCCGTGGTTGAAGATCTGCACATGGCAGGGACAGTTCATCGGCTTGAGCGCATTGACCGACTTCTCGCGCGCGTGCTCCTCGTCGACTTCGACGATGAACATGTTGTCCTGATAGTTGTCCCAGTGGCCGGATTTCTCCCACAGCACGCGGTTGACGACCTGCGGCGTGTTCACCTCGACATAATCATCGGCGCGCTGCTTGCGGCGCATGTAGTCCTGAAGCTGCGTGTAGACCATCCATCCGTTCGGGTGCCAGAACACCTGTCCGGGCGCTTCCTCTTGCATATGGAACAGGTCCATCTCGCGGCCAAGCTTGCGGTGATCGCGTTTGGCGGCCTCTTCCAGCATGGTCAGATGCGCCTTGAGATCCTCGCGGTTCTTGAACGCCACGCCGTAAATGCGCTGAAGCATCGGGCGCGTGCTGTCGCCCAGCCAGTAGGCCCCCGCGACGTTCATCAGCTTGAAGGCGTCGGCGGGCACCTGTCCGGTGTTCTGCAGGTGCGGGCCACGGCAAAGGTCCTGCCAATGCCCGTGCCAGTACATCCGCAGCGGCTCGCCCTCGGGGATGCGGTCGATCAGCTCGATCTTGAACGGCTCGCCCGCGTCCTTGTAGTGCTGGATCGCGCGGTCGCGGTCCCAGACTTCGGTCTTCACAGGATCGCGGGCGTTGATGATGTCGCGCATCTTCTTCTCGATCGCGCCAAGGTCTTCAGGCGTGAACGGTTCCGCCCGGTCGAAATCGTAGAACCAGCCCTGATCGCGCACCGGGCCGATGGTGACCTTCACGTCCGGCCAGATCTCCTGCACGGCGCGGGCCATGATGTGCGCGCAGTCGTGGCGGATCAGTTCCAGCGCTTGCGCATCGTCCTGAAGGGTGTGGATGGCGATGGCCGCGTCGCGGTCGATGGGCCACTGAAGGTCCCAGTGCATCCCGTCGAGGCTGGCCGAGATGGCCTTCTTCGACAGGGATTTGGAAATGCTCTCGGCGACCTCGGCGGCGGTGATGCCTGCCTCGTAGTCACGCGCATTGCCATCGGGGAAGGTCAAGGAAAGCTGGGCCATGTCGGCCTCCTCGTCGGTTTGGCGCCCACGGAACGCCCGGTTGCGGGTATGTCGTGCGGGGGATGTGACCGCTTGGGGCCGCGCCGTCAAGCTCCGGGTGGCCGTGCCGTGCAGGAATGCCCCCCGTTGGGCGGCCCCGGTCCTTGCAGGATCGAGACCGCCGAGAGCCGTCACGCGGTCAGTACCGCGCCGCCGATCACCAGGATGCAGATCCACCCGGCGGTGAAGATCAGCGGACGCAAGGGCAGGGTGGGAAACCCCGCGATCATCCAGACGGCGTGCGCCACGCGCAGGCCGAAGAATGCCGCCGACGCCCAGACCGTCGCCGCGTTCGACACCCCCGCCAGATGCGCGATCAGAACGATCACGGCAAAGGGCAGGAACTGCTCCAACAGGTTCAGATGCGCGCGCCACGCCCGGTGGACCCAGGGCACCGTGCCCGACACATCATGCGGCCTGTGGCCTTCGGGCTGCGGCACGGGGGTGGAGTTCACGCCAACGATGTAGGGCACCCACAACGACGCCGCGAGAAGCGTGGTCAGCGTCAGCCAGAACAGCTCGGCGGTCATGCGCCCGCCCCCCATTGGTTGAAGCGCACCGCTTCGCCGGTTTCGAGATACGTCTTGAGGCCCGCCGCCCAGCGCTGCCAGCCGTCGTGTACGCCTTCGCCCGGCACCACCGGGAATGTCAGGTCGTAGTGCTCGATGGTCAGACGGCAGTGCGCGCCTTCCTCGTCGATCAGGAACACCGTGCGCGATGGCGCGCCGCCACCTTCCCATTCCGGCTCGAACGTCGAGACGATCTTCGATTTCGGCGTCGCTTCGATCGTGCGGCAGCGCATCATCACGCCGCCGTCGGGTGTGTGGTAGGTGTAGGTGTCATCCTCCAGCACCACCTTGGGCGACAGGAAATGCCAGGCCGACATCTGGCCGGGATCGCTGAGCGCGTCCCACAGGGCATCGCGGGTGCAGCGGATGAAGGTGTGCATCACAAGGTCGGGTTTCTTCGCGTCGTCCAGCATGAGTTTGGCTCCTTCGAGGCGGGACTTGAGGTCGAGCGTCGCGCGGGCGGCAGGCTTGGCAAGGAGGGGGTCGATCCAGCGGTCGATGACCTCCTGCAGGGGCAGGGCGTTGAGGTAGTGGTACTTGAAGCGTCCGCGTTTCACGGTGGTAATCAGGGACGCATCTTCGAGCACCTTGAGATGTTTCATGACCCCGAAGCGGGTCATGTCCAGCCGCGCCTCGAGATCAGAGAGGCTTTGGCCGTCTTCCAGCTTGAGCGCATCGAGAAGCGCGCGGCGGCTGGCATCGTTCAGGGCTTTGAAGATCGCATCCATGGGTGCCAGATTAGGTGACGAAATAGTAACGTGACAAGATGGTAACGTGATTTTCTGGAGGGGTGACTATTTCGGATGAAGTTGCAAGGACTTGGAGGGCGGGGTGCCACAGGATTTTCAGGAAGAAATCTTCGAGCGGCTGACCGGAGCGGAGGATGAGGCCGAAGACCTCGATTCGGCGGCGCGCGAACACGAAGCTCCGAACGGCCTGCGCCACGCGCTGTCGCTGTCGATGTCCAAGGTCGCGGACGGGCTGATCGACCCCAAGCTGGTGCTGTCGTGGCTGGCCACCACCCTCGGCGCGCCGCCGGTGATCGTGGGGCTGCTGGTGCCGATCCGCGAGGCCGGGGCGCTGCTGCCGCAGCTGTTCACCGTGAACCTGATCCGGGCGATGCCGCGCCGGAAATGGGCTTGGGCTGGGGGCAGCGTAGTGCAGGGGTCGGCCGCGGCGGTGATCGTGCTGGTGGCCGCCGTGTTGGACGGCGCGGTTGCGGGCGCGTTGATCGCGGCGGCGCTGGCGGTGCTGGCGCTGGCGCGCAGCGTCTGCTCGGTCAGCTACAAGGACATTCTCGGCAAGACGGTGGGCAAGTCGCGGCGGGGGGCGATCACCGGCACGGCAAGCTCGGCTGCATCGCTTGCCGTCGTCGCCTTTGCCCTGCTCTTGATGATGGGTGCGGTGGACCGGCTGGCGCTGGTCTTGTCGGCCATCGCGCTGGCGGCGGTGTTCTGGGTCGGGGCGGGGCTGATCTTTGGCACGCTGCGGGAAACGGCGCGCCAGGCGTCCACGGGGCAGGGCGTTCCGTGGGAACACTTCCGCCATCTGCGCGAGGACCCGCAGCTTGTCCACTTTATCGCCGTGCGCGGGATGCTGGTATCAACCGCGCTGGCGCCGCCATTCCTCGTGGTCCTCGGCGGTGCGGGCGGCGCCGCGTTCGAGCGCCTCGGCGCGCTGGTGCTGGCCTCGGCGGCGGCGTCCTTCGTGTCGAGCTATGTCTGGGGGCGGCTGTCCGATCGATCAAGCCGCTGGGTGCTGATCCTGTCGGGGTTGTCCGGCGCGGCGGCGCTGGGGGCGGCGCTGGCCTTGCAGGCGCTGGGGCTGGTGCAAGCGGTCTGGGCGATCCCGGCGGTTCTGTTCGTGCTGATGATCGCCTACCACGGCGTGCGACAGGGGCGGTCCACCTACCTGGTGGACATGGCGCCGCGCGAACACCGCTCGGCCTATACTGCCGTTTCCAATACCGTGATCGGCTTGATCCTGCTGGGCAGCGGCGTGATCGGCGCGCTGGCCTCGGTCGCGGGCACGGCGGCGGCGGTCGCCCTGTTCGCGGTGATGGCGCTGGTCGGCGGCATCGCGGCCTTCGGATTGAACGAGGTCGAGGTGCTGGAGAGCAGCTAATCGCTTTGCGGATCGGGGCGCGCGTGGCACTACTCTACCGGCAGAAGGAGGCCGCATGTCCGATCCACAGTTCATCGACACGCCGCAGGGGCGCCGCATCGCCTATCACGTCACGCGGGGCGCCGGGCCGGGCATCGTGTTCCTGGGCGGCTTCAAGTCGGACATGGACGGCACCAAGGCGCTGCACCTCGAGACCTGGGCGCGTGCGCTGGGCCGCGGCTTTCTGCGCTTTGACTACTCCGGGCATGGCCGATCTTCTGGCGCGTTCGAGGACGGCGCCATCGGCGACTGGGCCGAGGACGCGGTAGCGGCGATCGAGCGGCTTACGAATGGCCCGCAAATCCTTGTCGGCTCGTCCATGGGCGGCTGGATCGCGCTGTTGGTGGCGCGGTCGATGCCCGAGCGGGTGGCGGGCCTCGTTGGCATCGCCGCCGCGCCCGATTTCACCGAGGACGGGTTCTGGGCCGAGTTCACCGAGGACCAGCGCGCCGAGATCATGGAAACCGGGCGCCTTGAACGGCCCTCAGACTACAGCGATGCGCCCTACATCATCACCCGGCGTCTGATCGAGGACGGGCGAGACCACCTTGTCCTGCGCCGCCCGCTTGCCCTGCCGTTTCCGGTGCGGTTGTTGCAGGGCACCGCGGACGAGGACGTGTCCGTGGACCGGCCGCTGGCCCTGATGGATCATGCCGACTGTGCCGACATGCGGCTGACGCTGGTCAAGGGCGCCGACCACCGCTTTTCCTCGCCCGACTGTCTTGCGATGATGGAGCAGGCGATCATCGACGTCACCCACCGCGCACAGGATCTCTAGTATGATCGGACTGCTTCGCATGGTTGCCTGGATCGTTGTCCTGTCGGTGATCGTCTCGGCCGCCGTCTGGTATCTTGGCCCCCGCGAGCCGGTCGTGACCGACGCGGATTTCGATCAAGGCGCGCTTGGCGACGATCTTGATGCCTACTTCCAGCGTGTCGAAGCGGATGTGCCGGACCTGCGCGAAGCGGCGCGCAAGCGCGTCGTCTGGGCTGGCGCGCCGGGCGCCGTGACGCCGCTGGCGATCCTCTACCTTCACGGCTTTTCAGCCTCGGCAGAGGAAATCCGGCCCGTCCCCGACATCGTCGCGGACGCGCTGGGCGCCAACCTGATCTACACCCGGCTGACCGGGCATGGCCGCGACGGCGCCGCGATGGCCGAGGCGTCGGTGCAGGACTGGATGGGCGACGTGGCCGAGGGCCTGGCCGCCGCCCGGCAGGTCGGTGAGCGCGTCGTGATCCTGTCGGTGTCGACCGGCGGCACACTGGCCGCGCTGGTGCCGTTTGACGCCGCGATGAGCGAGGATCTCGCCGGAATCGCCTTTGTCTCGCCGAACTTCCGCATCGCCAACCCCGCCGCCGCGCTGCTGACATGGCCGATGGCGCGAACGTGGGTGCCGCTCGTGACCGGGCAAGACCGCGCGTTCGAGCCGCAGAACCCCGAACACGCCGCCCACTGGACCACGCGCTATCCGACCCGCGCACTGATGCCGATGGCGGCTGTCGTGCGTCATGCCTCGGGCCGAGACTATGGCGGTGTCGATGTGCCCGCGCTGTTCGCCTTTTCACCTGACGACGCCATCGTCGATCAGTCCCGCACCCGCGAGATCGCGGAGGGATGGGGCGGTCCTGCGCGGATCGAGCCGATCACTCTGACGCCCGGAAACGACCCAGACAATCATGTCATCGCGGGTGACATCCTCAGCCCCGGCATGACCCAGCCCGTGGCCGAGATCATCATCGACTGGGCAGGGGGATTGTGATGGACCAACGCATCAGCCTTATCACGCTTGGCGTGGACGACATGGAACGTGCCGCCGCGTTCTACGAAGCACTCGGCTGGACCCGCGTAGAATCGCCGGACGGCGTGATCGCCTTCGACCTGATCGGGCAGACGCTTGGGCTTTATCCCAAGGCAGACCTGGCCCGCGACATGGGCGTGGCTGCCGAGACGCTGAAAGGTTCGGGCGGCGTGACGCTGGCGCATAACCTGCGCGAAAAGCACGAGGTCGGACTTTTGGCCGCGCGTTGGGACAAGGCGGGCGGCACGGTCCTCAAGGCGCCGCATGACGTGTTCTGGGGGGGCTGCATCGCCTATGTCGCCGACCCCGATGGCGTGGTGTGGGAACTGGCGTGGAACCCCCATGCGCCGCTGGGACAGGACGGCGCGTTCCAGTGGAACGGCGCGCTTTGAAGCCGCCAGGCAGTTTCCTGTCACTTGAAAAGCTGGGGCGGGTTCGGCTGTCGCGGCATTTCGAGCTCCGCAATTTCCTGTATTCCGACATCGCCAATTTCTACGGGCGGCCAAACATCCCCGATGACCCGGACCTCGCCATCGCCGCAGGGCGGCGGCTGGCCGAGGAGTTGCTGGAACCGCTGATCGAGACGTTCGGACCGATCGATGTGCGGTCGGCCTATCGCTCGCCCGCGCTGAACCATTTTGGCGCGACCGAGGTGCGCCCGCAGAAATGCTCGGCCAACGAAAGGAACTACGCGGGCCATATCTGGGACCGCCGCGATGCCGAGGGACGCATGGGCGCCTGCGTCAGCGTCGGCATCCCGTGGTTCGGGCGGCAGGGCGAGGCCGGGCGCGACTGGCGCGACCTGGCGTGGTGGCTCTACGATCACCTCGATTTCCACGAGGTGTATGTCTTCGGCAAATCGGCGGTGTTCAACCTGACGTGGCGCGAGGCACCACAGAAACGCATCCTCAGCTACCAGTCGCCCAAGGGGCTGCTGGTGGGGCCGGACCGCGACGCCGAACCGGGGCGGCACGCGCGCTATGCGGATTTCCCAGCCTTTCGCGGCATCCGCTATCCGGCGATCCCCGGCATGTGACACGGCGGGGGCGGCGCCTTCGCCACAATCCCCGAAAACGGCAGGCCGACGCGCGACATCCTGTTGACCAGCCTCAGCCTTCTGCAACTCTCGCCGCAGGAAACGGACCAAAGGCCCATGCCAGACCCACTTGTCCTGCTGCCAGACATGATGTGCGACGCCCGCCTGTTCGGGCCGCAGATTGCTGCGCTGTCGGCCACCCACGCGCTGCACCTTGCGCCGCTGACGGGCGGGCATTCCGTCGAGGCGCTGGCGGCGAAGGTGCTGACCCATGTGCCCGAGCGCTTTGCGCTGGCGGGGCAGGGGTTCGGCGCGATGGTCGCAATGGAGGTGCTCAAGCGCGCGGGTGGCCGGGTCAGCCGCATCGCGCTGATCGACACGACCTGCCATGCCGAATTGCCCACCACCGCCGCTGCCCGCGAGGAACGGATCGTCGCGGTGCAGGGCGGACGGCTGCGTGAGGTGCTGGAGGCCGATGTACGCCGCGACGCGCCCACCGGGCCCTATCGCGGCGAAATTCTGGATCTGCTGCAAGACATGGGCATGGCGCTGGGCGATGGCGTCTACATCGCCCAGTCACGCGCGATGCAGCGCAGGCCCGACCAGCAGTCGACGCTGCGCCGCATCAAGGTGCCGGGGCTTGTCGTGTGCGGCGACGAGGACAACGTCTACCCCGAGCGCCGCCATGCCTTCATGGCCGACCTGATGCCAAACGCCCGGCTGGAAGTCATACGGCAGTGCGGTCGTCGGCCTTCTCTGGAACGGCCTGATCGTCTGACCGAGATTTTGTCGCGGTGGCTTTCGGCGCCGGACGGGCAGGTGTCTTGACGGACGCGTTCGCGTCGATGAAGTCCAGCACCAGCGGGCGAATGTTGTTCCGCCACGACTTGCCCGCAAAGATTCCGTAGTGTCCCGCACCCGGTTCGAGGTGCGCGGCCTTCTTGGCATCAGGCAGGTTGGTCAGAAGATCCAACGCTGCAAGACACTGGCCCGGGGCCGAGATGTCGTCATTCTCGCCCTCGACCACCATCACGGCGACGTCCCTGATCTTGCCCGCGTCGCAGACCTTGCCCTCGACGGTAAAGGTGTTCGACGCGATCTCGGCCGATTTGAACACGCGCTCGACGGTCGACAGGTAGAACTCTGCCGTCATGTCCATCACGGCGAGATATTCGTCGTAGAACTTGTTGTGCTTGTCGTGGTCGGCGGCGTCGCCCTTGGCGACGTTCATGATCTGGTCAAAGAACGCCTGCCCGTGCCGGTCGGCGTTCATCGACATGAAGGACGACAGTTGCAGAAGGCCGGGATAGACCATCCGCCCCACGCCCTTGTATTTGAAGCCGACGCGCTGGATCACCAACTCTTCCAGCTGGCCCATCGTCACGCTGCGGCCGAAATCGGTCACATCCGTCGCCGCCGCATTGGGGTCGATGGGGCCACCGATCAGGGTCAGCGTGCGCGGCTGCGCATCGGGTTGCTCCTCGGCCAGCAGCGCGGTCGCGGCCAGCGCAAGCGGCGCGGGCTGGCAGACGGCGATGACGTGGGTGTCAGGGCCAAGCGCTTTCATGAAGTCGACAAGATAACGGGTGTAATCCTCGACATCGAACTTGCCTTCGCTGGCGGGAATGTCGCGGGCATTGTGCCAGTCGGTGATGAACACCTCGCAATCCGTCAGCAGGCTTTTCACGGTCGAGCGCAAAAGGGTGGCGTAGTGCCCGGACATCGGGGCGACCAGCAGAACCCGGCGCGGGCGCGGTGCACGTCCGACCGCCTTGAAATGGATCAGATCGCCAAAGGCGCGTTCCTGCACCTTGTCGACTTGCACGACGTGGTCGCGGCCATCCTCGGCGACGACGGTGTCGATGCCCCAGTCGGGCTTGACGACCATGCGCGCAAAGCTGCGTTCGGTGACATCGCCCCAGGCGGCGAGCACCTGGAAAAACGGGTTCGGCACAAGGCCGGTCGCAGGGTAGGACCCCATCGCCGAGGCGGTCGCGCCAAGCCACTGGTTGGTATTCCGGACGGTTTCCATCCAGTCGTAAGTCGCCATGAAACGCATGATTGTATAACCCCGCGGCGGTCCATTACAGTCGGGCAACATATCGCACTGCGGCGCGTTCATGCTGCGACTGCGAACGGTAGGGGGGATTTCGTGGGATGACAACTGAGGAAAAGGCCAACGAGCCCGATCTGGACCGCCTGAACCAGAATCTTGCCCATGTAGAGGAACTTACCCAGCGCCTGATCGCCGCTCTGGGGCGCAAGAAGCCCGCAAATCCCGCGCTTCAAGGGCCCGGCCAGGATCTCTTCATGAAGGCCGCAGCGGCCTATGTGCAGGAAATGATGGCGAATCCGTCAAAGATGCTGGAGCACCAGATCACCTACTGGGGCAAGTCGCTGCAGCATTACGTCGAGGCGCAAAAGGCGCTGTCGCAAGGTCAGCTTGCCGCCCCCGAGGATCATACGGCCAGCGACAAGCGCTTCGACAACCCTCTGTGGCAGACGCACCCCTATTTCAACTTCATCAAGCAGCAGTACATGTTGAACTCCGAAGCGATGGAACGCGCGGTGGGCGACCTGGACGGGCTTGACCAGCGCGAGCGCCGCCGCGTCGAGTATTTTACCCGGCAGATCATGGACATGTTCAGCCCGTCGAATTTCCTTGGCACCAACCCCGAGGCGCTGTCGCGCGCGGTCGAGACGGACGGGCAATCGCTGGTCGACGGGCTTGAGAACCTCGTGCGGGACATCGAGGCGAACGACGGCGACATCCTCGTGACACTGGCCGACAAGGACGCCTTCAAGGTCGGCGAGAACCTTGCCACCGCCGAGGGCAAGGTCGTCTACCGCAACCGCCTGTTCGAGCTGATCCAGTATGCGCCCAAGACAGAGACGGTGCACGCGACGCCGCTGATCATCTTCCCGCCGTGGATCAACAAGTTCTACATTCTCGACCTCAAGCCGCAGAATTCGCTGATCCGCTGGGTGGTCGATCAGGGCTACACCCTGTTCGTCGTAAGCTGGAAGAACCCCGACGAAAGCTATGCCGACGTCGGTCTGGATACCTATGTTCAAGAGGGCTTTCTGACCGCGATTTCCGAGGTGAAATCGATCACCGGGCAGGATCAGGTCAACGCCATCGGCTATTGTATCGCGGGCACCACGCTGTCGCTGACCCTGGCGCTGATGCACAAGCGCGGCGACAAGTCGGTGCGGTCGGCGACGTTCTTCACCACGCTTACCGATTTCTCGGATCAGGGCGAATTCGCCGTGTTCCTGACCGACGATTTCGTCGACGGGATCGAGAAAGAGGTGCTCGAGAAGGGCTATCTGCACTCGTTCTTCATGTCGCGCACTTTCTCGTTCCTGCGCTCCAAGGACCTTGTCTATGGTCCCGCGATCCGCAGCTACATGATGGGCCAGACACCGCCCGCCTTCGATCTGTTGTTCTGGAACGGAGACAGCACCAACCTGCCCGCGCGCATGGCGGTGGAATACCTGCGCTGGCTGTGCCAGCAAGACCGCCTGGCGCAGGGCACGATCGAGATCTGCGGCGAGACGCTGTCGCTCAAGGACGTGAAGGTGCCGATCTGCGCCATCGCCTGCGAGACCGATCATATCGCCGCCTGGAAATCGAGCTACAACGGCATCAGCCACATGGGCAGCCGGTCCAAGACGTTCATCCTGTCGGAGTCGGGGCATATCGCCGGGATCGTCAATCCGCCGTCGCGGGACAAGTATGGTCACTACATCAATACTGACCTGAACCAGCCGCCCGAGGACTGGCAGGCAGGCGCCGAGTTCCGCAAATCCTCGTGGTGGCCCGAGTGGGAAAAGTGGCTGAAGAACCGCTCCGGCAAGCAAATCCCGGCCCGAAACCCCGGCGATTCGGCGCATCCTGTGCTGTGCGACGCGCCCGGAACCTATGTCCTGGAACACTCCTCTTAGTAAAGTCAGTAGGTTACAGGAATTTTGCTGCGGTGCAGCATTAATCCTTGAAATGCTGCACCGCAGCGCGCATATTCTGTGCAGACGCAGCAAGACCCGCGCCTACCGAAATTTGAATCAGGAGAGTTCCCATGGCTACCAAGACCGCAACCACCGACTACACCAAGATGATGAAAGACATGATGGGCGCATTCCCGGTCGACATGACCGCGATGCAGGACACCTTCAAGTCGCAGGCCGATCTGTCGGACAAGATGTCGAAAGTCGCTTTCGAAGCCGCTGACAAGTCGACCGAGATCTCGACCAAGTGGACCAAAGAGACCCTCGCCAAGCTGGCCGACGTCACCACCGCGAAGGACGACGTTGCCGACTACACCAAGGCGATGACCGATTTCGCGTCTTCCCAGGCCGAGATGACCTCGGAAGCGATGTCGGCATTCGCCGAAGTCGCCAAGAAGGTCCAGATGGAAACCGTCGAGCTGATGCTGTCGGCTGGCAAGACCATGCAGGAAGACGCATCGGTTGCCATGAAGAAGGCATCGGACGACATGACCGCCGCCACCAAGAAAGCGACCGCAGCAGCGAAGTAATCGCCGCGCGATCTTCCGGCATCCCCCTTCTCCTCCCTGGGGATGCCGAACTTTGAAGGGCGGGCCTTGTGCCCGCCCTTTCATTTTGCCGAATCGCGGCGTAGGCTGTGCTGCACCGCCGCAAAGGGGGAGGACGCCCGACATGGCCAAGGATATCGCGCCGCTTTTGATCAAGCGCTATGCCAGCCGACGGCTCTACAACACCGAGACAAGCGACTACGTCACGCTCGAGGATATCGCGGGCTTCATCCGCGGCGGGCGAGATGTGCAGATCATCGACCTCAAGACCGGGGACGACCTGACCCGCCAGTATCTTCTGCAGATCGTGGCCGAGCATGAAAGCCGCGGCGAAAGCGTGCTGCCGATCAACGTGCTGACGGACCTCGTGCGCAGCTACACCTCCGAGGTGCAAAGCGTCGTGCCGCAGTTCCTTGCCGCCAGCTTCGAGATGCTGCGCGACGGGCAATCCAAGGTGATGGAGAACATGACCTCGATCAACCCGATGGCGACGATGCCGGGGTTCGACATGATGCGAAAGCAGCAAGAGGCGTTCTTCAAGGCGATGTCGGGCGGCTGGCCCGGTGGCACCGGACCGGCACCCGGCACGGACGCCCCCACCGAGGATGCGTCCAAGGACGATCTGGACGAGATCAAGAAACAGCTTGCCGCCATGCAGGCCAAGCTGTCGAGCATGGACAAGAAATAGCGCGTCGGGCCGCCTTGGGGGCGGCCCTTTCGCGGTCAGGCGACCTCGGCGAACACCTGCTTCAGCGCGCGGTCCAGCTTGTCGAACATCTCGTCCATCTGAGCGTCCGTCATGATGAACGGCGGGCACAGCACGATGGATTGACCGAGCGGGCGGCAGATCAGCCCGTGATCGGTGCAGGTGTTGGCGATGCGCTCGCTCACCGACAGATCACCGGGGAAGGGCGTTTTCGTCGCCTTGTCCTTCACCGCCTCAAGCGCGCCCATCAGCCCCTTGCCGCGCCATTCGCCGATGTTGGGGTTCTGCGCCAATTCCGCCAGCCCCGCCTCGAAGCGCGGGGTCAGCGCGCGCACGTTGTCCAAAAGCCCCTCGTTCAGCACAAGGTCGATGGCCCGCAGCGCGATGGCGCAGCCGACAGGATGGCCCGACGCGGTGAAACCGTGGGGGAATTCCTCGATCTCGGCTACGGCGGCGTCCATGCGGTCGGCCAGTTCGGGGCCAAGGATCACCGCTCCCATCGGGAAATAGCCCGCTGTCAGCGCCTTGGACGAGATGATCGCGTCCGGCATGAAATCATAGGTCTGGCAGCCCCAGGCGTTGCCGGTGCGCCCGAAGCCGCAAATGACCTCGTCCGACACCAGCGGGATGCCGTGTTTCTGCAGGATCGGCTGGATCGCCTGAAAGTATCCCTCTGATGGCGGGATCACCCCGCCCGCGCCCATCACCGGCTCGGCCACGAAGGCGGCGATGGTGTCGGCGCCCTCGCGCGCGATGGTGTCCTCCAACTCGCGCGCCATGCGGGCGGTGAACTCTGCCTCGGTCTCGCCGTCCTCGCCGTTGCGCCAGTAATGCGGGCAGGTCAGGTGCAGGAACCCCGGCAGCGGCAACCCGAACACCGAGTTGTAGGGTTTGCCGGTCATCGACGCCGACACCACCGTGACACCGTGATAGCCGTTGATCCGCGTCAGGATCTTGGTGCGCTCGGGCTTGCCTTCGGCGCGGTTCAGGAACCACAGCATCTTGACCAGCGTGTCGTTCGCCTCGGACCCCGAGTTCGTGTAGAACACCTTGCCGCGCTCGAACGGCGACACCTCGACCAGCTTTTCGGACAGCATCACCGTCTGGTCCGACATCCGCCCGAAGAACGCGTGATAGCCGGGAAAGCGGTCGTATTGCGCCTTTGCGGCCTCGGCCATAGCGGGATGATCGAAGCCCGCGACCATGTTCCAGAGGCCCGAGTTGGCATCGAGATACCGCTTGCCGTGGACGTCTACGACATACGGGCCTTCGCCGTGGGTGACGACCACCGTGCCGCGCGCCTCGATCGAAGGCAGATCGGTGAAGCCATAAAAGGAATTGCGGTCGGCGCGGGCTTCCCAGCTGTTGGGGCTGTCGTCACGCATCGGGTTCTCCACAGGTAACAGGAATGGGGGCGCACCAAGAGCGGCGCGGCAGTTCAGGGGGCAGAGTATCTCAATTCGCGGCGGGGTAAACGGGGGCTCGGCCCGTCATTCGGCGGCCTTGGGATAGCGTTTCAGCCCGTCCTCGATCTGCACCCAAGGCAACTTCTCGTCGACGTAGCAATGAAACGTGGGTGCATAGTCGCCTTGATCCAGCAGCGCGGCGGCGGGGCCGTGCATCTCGCCGGGCCAGCGGGTGCTGGCATAACCCAAAGGCGATCCGCACTGCGTGCAATACCAGCGCGTGACGCTGGGGCTCGTCTGCCGCGCGCCGGGCGCGTCGCCCAGCCAGCGCCAGGCGTCGGCGGGCACTCCGAACCACG
This sequence comes from Anianabacter salinae, assembly GCF_019061145.1. GTDB lineage: Bacteria > Pseudomonadota > Alphaproteobacteria > Rhodobacterales > Rhodobacteraceae > Anianibacter > Anianibacter salinarum. The sequence goes on from NZ_JAHQZS010000003.1 coordinate 89,419, forward strand.
CCACCATCGGCGCAGAGGACGCGCGGCGGCAATCCTCGCAATGGCAGATGCCGCGCCAGCGCACGGTGCCGGGGTCAAACTTGAAGATCGTCGCGCCGCAATGGCAGCGGCCGGTTCCTTTCGGCATGGCGTATCCTCCCTTGCGCAGCCTGCCACCGCCGCTACGGAAATCAAATCCCCAGCCGGTCGCGCAGGGCAAACCAGCTCATCGCCAGCGCCAGAAGCGGGCTGCGCAGCGCCCGCCCGCCCGGAAAGGCGGGGGGCGCGATGTTGGCGAAGGCGTCCCATTTGGCCGCATCCCCGCCGATGGCCGCCGCCGCGATCTTGCCCGCCAGCGTCGCCATTGCGACACCGTGCCCCGAATAGCCCGATACCGACCACAACCCCGGTTCCGGCGCGCAGAAGAATGGCATACGGCTGCGGGTGATCGCCAGCGTGCCGCCCCAGGCATGGTCGATCCGCGCGCCCGCAAGCTGCGGATAGATCCGCAGCATCGGCTTGCGCACGACGGCGGTGATGTCGGCGGGAAACCGGTAGCCATAGCTTTCGCCGCCGCCGAACAGAAGCCGTCCGTCCTCGGACAGGCGCCAGTAGTTCACAACAAAGCGCGAGTCCGCCACGGCATTGCCGCGCGGGAGCAGGGACTTGCCAAGATCGCCCAGAGGCTCGGTGGCGATGATGAAATTGTTGATCGGCATCACATGGCGCGCGACCCGCCCGTTCAGCCCTTCAAGATAGCCGTTGCCCGCCATCACGACATGGCCTGCGCGCAAGGTGCCATGATCGGTCTCGACCGCCCAGCCGTCGCCATCGCGGCGCACCTTGCGGGCCAGCGTCCCCTCATGGACCACCGCGCCGTTGGCCCGCGCGGCGCGCGCCAGGCCAAAGGCATAGCGCAAGGGATGGATATGCGCCGCGCCCCAGTCGATCATGCCGCCCTTGAACAGGTGCGAGCCGAACGCCTCGGGGGCGTGGGCAGCGTCGACGGGTTCGACCCGCGCATAGCCGTATTCATGCGCCAGCTTCTCGACGTAGTGGTGCAGATGTTCGGTGCCCTTGGCGGTTTCTTCGGCCCAGGCGATGCCGGGGGTCCAGCGCGCGTCGATCCGGGCATCGACGATCAAGTCGCGCACCAGCGTCTTGGCCTCTTCGCCCAGATCCCACAGCCGCCGCGCGTCGCCGCGCCCTAGCTGCTTTTCCAGCGTGATCTGGTCGATCCGCTGCCCCGACCCGACCTGTCCGCCATTGCGCCCCGAGGCGCCGAACCCGACACGGTGCGCCTCGATCAGGGTCACGCCCATGCCCGCCTGGGCGAGATGCAGCGCGGCGGACAAGCCGGTGTAGCCGCCGCCGATCACGCACACATCTGTCCGCGCATCGCCGTCCAGCGGGGGCGAGGCAGGCGGGATCGCGGCCGTCGCTGCATACCAGCTTGGCGGGAACTGGCCGGGGCGGTCGTTTGCGAACAGTAGGTTCATACGTTCAGAAGCAGGTGCTCACGCTCCCAAGGGCTGATGACCTGAAGGAATTCCTTGTTCTCAAGCTCTTTCACCGCCGCATAGGCGCGGCAGAACTGGTCGCCCAGAAGCTCGCGCATCCCGTTCGACCCGGCGAACAGGTCCAGCGCATCACCCAGCCCGCGCGGGAAATCCGGTTCCGTCTTGTAGGCGTCGCCCTTGAACTCGGGCGCGGGTTCCGTCTGCTCCAGCATCCCGCGCAAGCCGCAGGCGAGCGACGCGGCGATCCCGAGATAGGGGTTGCAGTCCATCCCCGCGATCCGGTTCTCGATCCGGCGGTTCTGCGGATCGGACACCGGCACGCGGATGCCCGTGGTGCGGTTGTCGCGGCCCCATTCAAGGTTGATCGGCGCGGCGTGGTCGGGAACATACCGTCGATAGCTGTTTACATATGGCGCCAAGAGCGCGATGGCCGCCGGCATGTGGTTCTGCAGCCCGGCGATGAAATGGCGGAAGACGTCCGTCTCCTTGCCCTCGGCATCGGAAAAGATGTTCCTGCCTGTCGCGGTTTCCACCACCGAGTGATGGATGTGCATCGCGCTGCCCGGCTCGTCCTGGATCGGCTTGGCCATGAAGGTGGCGAAACAGTCGTGGCGCAGCGCCGCCTCGCGGATGGTGCGTTTGAAGAAGAATATCTCGTCGGCCAGAAGCACGGGATCGCCGTGGCGCAGGTTCATCTCGATCTGCCCGGCGCCGCCTTCCTGCAGGATGCCGTCGATCTCGAACCCCTGCGCTTCGGCGAAATCATAGATGTCGTCGATCACGGGGCCGTATTCGTCGATGGCCGACATCGAATAGGCCTGCCGCGCGGCGGCGCGCCGCCCGGTGCGGCCCATCGGCGGCTCGACCGGCATGTTCGGGTCGATGTTGCGCGCGACAAGGTAGAATTCCATCTCGGGGGCGACGATGGGCGTCCAGCCGTTGTCCTTGAACTGCTGCACCACCCGCTTGAGCACGTTGCGCGGTGCGATGGGCCAGGGGTTCCCGGCCTGGTCCGAGATGTCGTGGATCACCTGAAGCGTCCAGTCCGCCGTCCAGGGCGCCGCCGTCGCGGTCGAATAATCCGGCGTCAGGATCATGTCCGGCTCGGTGAAATCATCCCCGATGATGTTGGCCCAATCGCCGGTGATGGTCTGCAGGAAGATCGAGTTGGGCAGGTAGAAATGCGTCTGCTTGCCGAATTTCGACGCGGGCATCGCCTTGCCCCGTGCGATGCCGGACAGGTCGGCCACAAGGCATTCCACCTCGTCGAGCCTGCGGCCTTCAAGCCAGCTGCGCGCGCTTTCGGGAAGCTGGCTGATCCAGTCGTCACGCATCGGGGGCGGTCCTTTCCTTGAGGAAACCGGCGATCCGTGCGCCGATGGTCCTGTCGCCAAGGGCGGTGTCCAGTCGCGTCTCGGCGGTTTCGATCAAGCCCTCGGGATAGACCGGATCGGCCTTCTTCTCGCTCACGTAGGTGGCCGCGATGTCGGATGCGAATTCAGGGTGCGGCTGGATCGTGAAGATGTCGTCACCGTAGACCAGCGCTGCATGTGCACAGAAGTCGCTCGATGCGATGGTGCGCGCGCCTTGCGGTGCCTCGACCACCTGATCCTGATGCCAGGCGGTCAGCGCGACCTGTCCCATGCCGGTCCAGTCATAGCGCGTGGCGCCCACCGACCAGCCGCGTTTGAACTTCTCGACGCGGCCCCCCATCGCCTGCGCGATGATCTGGTGGCCAAAGCAGATGCCGACCAGCGGGCGGTCGCTGCCTGCAATGGCGCGGATCAGGTCTTCCAGCGGCTTGATGAACGGCAGAGCGTCATAGGCCCCGTGGCGCGAGCCGGTGATGAGCCAGCCATCGGCGTCTTCGGGCCCGCCCGGGAAGACCATGTCGACGACGTTCCACGTCTCATAGGTAAACGCATCCTCGCCCAGAAGGCGGGCGAACATGTCCGAGAATTCGCCATGGCGTTCGATGACCCCCGCAGGAGGGTGGCCGCATTGCAGGATACCGATCTTCATGAAGCACCAGTCTGTTCAGGCTGGCTGAGAGTCTGGTAGGCGCGCGGGGGGAAGTAAAGAGGGCTCAGGCCCCGCCCATTGCATCGATCGCCGCGATCCAGCGCGGAAGGTCAGAGCGGGTATGGAGGATGTCGATGATCGTCACTTCGTCATCTTCGATGGCATGGATCAGAAAATGCTCTCCGGCACGCGCATAGAGAAGGTCTGTGTCAGAGGTATCGCGCGTTATCGAGGAACACGACCGGCTTGGAACCCGACCGCTGGCAAGCATTGCGCAACGTTCGATGAGCAAGGCCTCATACTTTTGCGCCTGATGGGCGCCGAAGGTCTCCAGCGTATGCCTTGCAATGTCCCGAAGCCGCGCTTCGGCCCGTGGGGTGAAGCCGAGTTTCAGAATCAGGACCCGAGGACCGAGGCAAAGGCACGGCGGATGACCTCTTCCCCGGTCCCCTCTGCGCGTTCTCCGTTGTCGTATTCCCGGACCGCCGCCTGCAACCGCGCCTGCAATGCGGCAAGCTCCGTCTCTTCCTGTTCCAGCAGGCGCAGACCGGTGCGCAGCGCCTCGCTTGCGTTCTGGAAGCGGCCGGTTTCCACCAGCCGGGCGACAAAGCGATCCTGTTCTTCGGTCAGAACGACATTGCGTGTGGGCATGATGCTTCTCCTGCTGTTGGCAATATATGCCAACCGAGGCGCAGGCGCAAAGCCTCAGACCGTATCGAGATACAGGTCGACCCGTTCCTGCGCGTCCAGTTCCTGCAGATAGTGCATTTCCTGCCGCTTGGTGGCGACGATGTTGCGCACCAGGTCGCGCGGCAGGATGCGGGCGAGATCCTCGGATGTCTCGAAGGCGTCGATGGCGGCCCCCCAGGTCATCGGCATCTGCGGCAGGTCCATGGTATAGGCGTTGCCCTTGATCGGCTCGGGCGGCTCGGCCTTGTCTTCGAGGCCGTTCATCGCCGATCCCAGCACCGCGGCGACCAGCAGGTAAGGGTTGATGTCGCCGCCAGATACCCGGTGTTCGATCCGCCGCGCGGTATTGCTGCCACCGGGGATGCGCACGGCGGCGGTGCGGTTCTCGTAGGCCCAGCAAATGCCGGTCGGCGCATGGTTCTCGGGCACCAGCCGGTCATAGCTGTTGCCGTGGGGCGCGAACAGCAGCGTCGAGCCGGGGATCGCCGACAGGCACCCGGCGACGGCATGGCGCAGCGCGTCCGACCCCTTGGGGCCACCATCGTCGAAGATATTGCGCCCGTCCTTGTCCAGCACCGAGAAATGAACGTGCATCCCGTTGCCTGCGTAGTCCTCGTAGGGTTTCGCCATGAACGATGCGGCGAACCCCCATTTGCGGGCCAGGCCCTTGACCAGCAGCTTGAAGAACCAAGCATCGTCCGCGGCCTTCAAGGGGTCGGACTGGTGCATCAGGTTGATTTCGAACTGACCCAGACCCGCCTCGGAAATCGCGGTGTCGGCGGGAATGTCCATCGCCTCGCACGCGTCATAGAGATCGGTAAAGAACTGGTCGAACGCATCCAGCGCCCGCAAGCTCAGAATTTCCGCGCCCGTGCGCCGCTTGCCCGACCGGGGAGAGGACGGCACCCGCAGCGTCTTGGAACTGTCGTCGATCAGGTAGAACTCCATCTCGGTCGCCACCACCGGCGTCAGCCCTGCGTCGGTGAACCGCTTGACCACGCCAGCCAGTGCGTGCCGGGGATCGCCTGCAAAGGGGCGGCCATCCTCGCGGAACATCCACAGCGGCAACAGCGCGGTCGGCGCCTCGAGCCAAGGCATCGGGATGAAGCCGCGTTCGGTCGGCAGAAGCACACCATCGGGATCGCCGGATTCGAACACCAGCGGGCTGTCGTCGATGTCCTCGCCCCAGATGTCGAGATTCAGCACAGACAGCGGAAACCGGGTGCCGTCCTCCTCGACCTTGCGGGCATAGCGGGCGGGCACGCGCTTGCCGCGCGCCTGGCCGTTCACGTCGCAGGCGGCGACGCGGATCGTGCGCACTTCGGGGTGCTCGTCCAGCCAGCTCATCGGATCACCATCGGTCTTATGCGAAGTTTCGCCCGCCGCTCTTGCGGAAGGTGTCGGTTCAGCCTGCGGTTCGCAGCTCCGAACAGGGTTATGATCACGAGCGTCGCCAGAATGAAATACCCGGCGACGATGGGGTAAGGCACGAAGGGGTTGAACGTCTTGTCCGCGAAGTAGCTGGCGTAATACAGCGCGTCGCCCTTTTGCTGCCATGCCGGAAAGCCCGAGAAGAACACCAGCGTCGTGGCGTGGAACAGAAAGATCGCTTCGTTCGTATAGGCGGGCCACGCGAGCCGCAGCATCGTCGGAAAGGTGATCCGGCGAAACTTGGTCCAGCCGGTCAGCCCATAAGCCTCGGCCGCTTCCAGATCGCCCTTGGGGATGGACTGCAGCGCGCCATAGAAGATTTCCCCCGAATAGGCGGCGGTGTTCAGGAACAGCACGGCCAGCGCCCCAAGACCCGCCGAGGTGAAGGGATCGAACACCGGCGAGACGCTCTTGAGCGACAGGAACGCGAAATAGGCAAAGAAGAACTGGATGAACAGGGGCGAGCCCCGGAACAGGAAGATGAACCATTCCGACGCCTTGCGCGCGGCGCGGTTGCCTGACGCCTTGCCGACAGCCGTGGCCACCGCAAGGAAAAAGCCTCCGCACAGGGCGAGGATGCCGAAATAGATGTTCCAGATCATGCCCGAGCCGATCAGCACGACCTGCTGACAGAGCGTGAAGTCGGATCGTGGCAACAGCCTCTCTCCGATCCCGACCGAGCGCAGGCCATAGTCGGCGATGGTTTCCCAGCAACTCATGCCGCGACCTTCCGCTGGGCTTCACCGCCCGAGGTCGCCTGTCCGAGTGTCAGACGCTGCATGAGCCGGCCCAGCACGATCTCGGACACGCGGGTCAGCGCAAGGTAGAACACCAGCAGCGCAAGGAAGTACCACATCCGCCAGTCGCCGTGCGGATACTCGGTGAACTGCGGCGTCTTGGTGCCGCCCAGATCGCGCGCCCAGTAGACGATATCCTCGATCCCCAACAGGAACAGCAGCGGCGTCGCCTTGATGAGCACCATCCAAAGGTTCGACAGGCCGGGCAGCGCATAGACCCACATCTGCGGCACGAGGATGCGCCAAAACGTCTGGCGCGGCGACATGCCATAGGCTTCGGCCGTCTCCATCTGCGCACGGGGCACGGCGCGCATGGCTCCGTAAAGAACATTGGCCGCAAACGCGCCAAAGACGATGGCGAAGGTGATGACGGCAAGGGCGAAGCCATACACCTCGTGCAGCCACTGCGGCGCGGTGCCGAGCGGCAGCTTGGCGGCGGCGCAGACGATGAAGTCATTGCCTTGCCGCACCGGCTGGTCCCAGTCCGGGCACAGAACCTTGTGGCGGGCGTATTCGAACGCCTGATCCAGCGCGATCACGAAGAACAGGAAGAACACGATGTCGGGCACGCCGCGCACGATGGCGATGTAGCCTTGGCCAAGCCAGCGGACCGGCACCGGCCCCCGCGCGGCCATCGCGCCGAAAAAGCCGAAGGCTAGCGAAACGGGCGCTGTGACCGCGATCAGGATCAGCACCGTTCCAAAGGACGTATAGAACGCCATGTGCTTGCCCGTTGTCAGGTAACAGGCAAGCCAGGAAAGGCCTTCAAGGCTTTGGGGGTCTGTGCAGGACAGCATCGCGCCGGATGGGGCAGGGCGCGCCTAGGCGCCCCGCCCCGGGGACCATCAATAGGTCTGGGTTTCTTCGCCGAACCACTTTTTCAGCATGGTGTTCAGCGTGCCGTCCTCTTTCATCGAGGTGATCGCGGCGTCGAACTTGTCCTTCAGCTCGGTGTCGCTTTCGCGCAGGCCAAGGCCGATGCCGCCGCCCAGCGGAACCTCGTCGCCAACGAACGTCAACTCGCCGCCCGAAGCATCCACGATCGGCTTGAGATAGTCGTAGTCAGCGAACACCGCGTCCGCCTCGCCGTTGCGCACGGCTGCGACGGTTTCCTCGGGCGTGGCATATTCCACCAGAGTCGCGCCGGATTCGGCGACATGGCCCGCCTGGATCGTGGCGGTCTGCGCGGCGACGACACCTGACATCACGTCGACCGAATCGCTGGCCGCAACGTAGGCCGAGGCGGTCGGCGGATAGTAGTTCTGGGTGAAGTCGATGACTTCCTCGCGCTCGTCGGTGATCGACATGCCCGCGATGATGGTGTCGTAGTTGCCGGACACGAGGTTCGGGATGATCGAATCCCAGTCGTTCGTGACCCACTCGCAGGTCAGCTCGGCGCGCGCGCACAGCTCGTCGCCCAGCTCGCGCTCGAAACCGGCCACCTCGCCGGAATCGTCGATGAAGTTGTAGGGAGGATAGGCGCCCTCGGTGCCCATGCGGACGGTCTGCGCGTGGCTTGCGGCAAACGCGGCGCCTGTCATCAGGGCCAGTGCGGCGGCGGTGGAAAGGATCAGTTTCATCGAAGTCTCCCGGTTGCGGTTTGTTTATTTCAGGCGGCGGTAGCGCTCAGGAACTGGCGCAGCCGCTCGGTCTCCGGCGCCCCGAACAGGCGCGCGGGGGGGCCTTCCTCCTCGATCTTGCCTTGATGGAGAAAGACGACATGGTCCGACACGTCACGCGCCATGGCCATGTCATGAGTGACAAGAAGCATCGTGCGCCCCTCGTCGGCAATAGCCTTGATGACGCGCACGACCTCTTGTTCAAGCTCGGGGTCGAGCGCCGATGTCGGCTCGTCGAACAAAAGCGCGCGCGGCTCCATGCACAGGGCGCGGGCGATGGCGGCGCGCTGCTGCTGGCCGCCCGAAAGCTGCGCGGGGTAGGCATCGCACTTGTCGCCGATGCCGACCTTGTCGAGATAGCCGCGCGCCGCGCTCTCGGCCTCGGCGCGGGGGCGGCCCAGCACGGTGACCGGCGCCTCCATCACATTCTGAAGGATCGTCATGTGCGCCCACAGATTGAACTGCTGGAACACCATGGACAGGTTGGTGCGGATGCGGGTCACCTGCTTGCGGTCCGCAGGCTGACGGCCACCGCCACGGCCCCGCCAGGACACCGGCTCGCCCTCGAACAGGATCTCGCCCGACTGGCTGTCTTCCAGAAGGTTCACGCAGCGCAGAAGCGTCGATTTGCCGGACCCCGACGAGCCGATCAGCGACACGACATGCCCCTTGGGCGCAGCCATGTCGACGCCCTTGAGCACCTCGAGGCTGCCATAGCTCTTGTGCAGGTCGCGGATTTCTATGACGGGCACTTTATCGTTCAACGGCTCTGTCCGTTTGGTCCAAGCCCGGAGTAGGGCGGAAGACGGCGGCAAATGCAATGGGGCGAGGCGGTCTGACGTGACGGGATCAGGGCATTCGCCTAAAGAACGGGCTGTGCCTGGCTTGGAAGCGGGGGCGTAACGACAGCAAGATAGTCCGCGTCGCACATACGGTGAAAGCCGGTGACGCCGGTGCGGTCTCGCAGGCCGTCCGGCATTGCGGTCACCGCCGCCTCGAGGATGTCGGCGATGCGGCCCGCAGGCTGGCCCGGCGCCGCCACCAGCGGCAGGGCGGGCGAGGACGGCGTGGGGCCCAGCACCCGCAGCCGCGCCGCCATGTCCGGCTCGTGCCTCTGGATCAGGCGCCAGGTCACGGCATCCACCGCTGCGATGTCGGCGCGGCCCTCGGCGACCAGCCCTGCGCTGGCTCTGTGCGCGCCAGTGTGGTGGAACCGGCGAAAGGTGATCCCGGCGGCCTTTGCGGCGGCATGCGCGGCGCACCAACCCGATTGGCTGTCGAACCCGTTGAGCGCCAGCGCCGCCTCGCGGAACTGCGCCAGATCCTCACGCGGATCGTTCCGCGCCACGACCATCTCGCTGCGGTAGTGCCCGGTCGGCACGCCTTGAAGGCCATAGTCGAAGGTCCCGATCAACTGGACGCGGTCGTGCAGCCGCGCGCGGTAGGGCAGCCCGCAGGTCTGGCCGATCACCAGGCCCGGATCTTCCCAAAGCGCCCAAAGATCGTCGCCGCGCGTCAGCGCCAGGGGGGCGGGAACTCCGCCCTCCCGCAGCGCATCGCCGAGATATGACCACAAGGCATCGACCCCGGCCCGCTCTTCGGGCCAGTCATACATCGGCAGTGCGGCGATCACTTGCGGTCTTCCACCCGCTTGCGGGCGATATTGGAATCGCGGTCGTTCACGCCCAGAAGCGGCGCGACCTGCCGCAGAAGCGCGTCTTCCTCTTCGTCGCGGGCGCCATCGGCCAGCACGATCTCCCACAGCGCCTCGATCACGGCGGCGCGGTCGTCGTAAGGAACGGCGGCCTTGATCGCGCGGGTGAAGCGGACGGTGTCGGGCGCCTCGGACTCAAGCTGCTCGGCGTCGCGGCGCAGCGCCGTCGCCTCGAACGGCGACAGTCCAAAGCGCTGCGCGGCGATCCGGTCGATGCGGTCGATCTCGTCCGCTGCATAATGACCGTCCGCCTTGGCGATGCGGACAAGAAGGGCGGTCAGGGCCAGCCGCGCATCGCCATCGGGCAGCGTCTGGGGCTCTGGCGCGGTGAGGCGGCGAAGGAAATCTGCAAACATGGGCGTTTATATATGCGGGCAAAGCGCGCGGGGAAAGCCCCGGTCACCTCCGCGCGAGGCGGGCAAAGATCGCATCCAGCCTGCGCGCCTCGTCGTCCATGCCATAGGGCGGGTTCAGCACGAACACGCCCGAGCCGATCATTTTGTGCCCGGTGCGCGCGGGCGGAAACCGCACCTCGTAGCGAAGACCGCCGGGATGCGCGGCGCAAAGCGCGTCCAGCATCGGCACATGCGCGCCGCTGGTCAGCACCGGATACCACAGCATCACGACGCCCACGTTCCAGGCGCGCGCCAGCTTGGCGATGAAACCGGGGATGGCGTCGTAATCGGCCTTCACCTCGTAGGACGGATCGATCAGGATCATCCCCCGGCGCGGGGTCGGCGGGGCCAGCGACATTGCCATCGCAAAGCCGTCCTCGGCCCGGACCCTTGCGCGCCACATGCCCGGCGCCACGCCGAGCGCGGCGCGCTCCTGCGGGTGCAATTCGGCCAGGGTGATCGTGTCGGTGTCGCGCAAGAGATGCGACGCCACGAGGGGCGAGCCGGGATAGGCGCTGGCGCCGTTGGTGGCCCGCACCGCCGCCAGCACGCGGGCATAGGGATGGCTTGCCGGGAACGCTTGCGACAGCCGGGCGATCCCTTGCGCCGCCTCGCCGGTCTTGAGCGCCTCTGCCGCCGACAGGTCATAGAGCCCCCGCCCGGCGTGGGTCTCGATGTAGGACAGCGGCTTGTCCTTGCGGGTCAGGTAGTCGAGCGCGAAGGCCAGAAGCGCGTGCTTGTGGACATCAGCGAGGTTCCCCGCGTGGTAAAGGTGCTGGTAGGAGAGCATGGGGCGTCAGTGGCCGAGGATGCGGGTCAGGGCAAGGGGTTTGCCGAGGGGGCGGCAGGCGACAGGCCCGGGGGGGGGACGCCGCTTGCGGGCATTGAGCCCGCTGCGCGGCGTGCGAGATGTTCCCTCTCGCGCTCTCCCGAGTATTTCGAGACCAAAGACGGGATCAGTTTGCGGGGGCCTACACCAGCCGCGACATCTCTTTCGCCGCGCGCACGAAATCGCGGAACAGCGGATGCGGTTCGAACGGTTTGGACTTCAGCTCGGGGTGGAACTGGACGCCGATGAACCACGGGTGATCCTCGACCTCGACGATCTCGGGCAGGCGGCCGTCGGGCGACATGCCGGAAAAGCACAGGCCGACGTCCTGCAGCGCCTCGCGGTACTTGATGTCGACCTCGTAGCGGTGGCGGTGGCGTTCCTCGATCACCGTCTCGCCATAGACCTCGGCCACCTTGGAGCCCTCTTTCAGGTTCGCGGTGTAGGAGCCAAGGCGCATGGTGCCGCCCTTGTCGTCATCCACCTTGCGCGCGACGGTGGCGTTGCCCTGCACCCATTCCTTGAGGTGATAGACCACCGGCTCGAACCGGCGCTTGCCGGCCTCATGGTCGAATTCCTCGGACCCGGCGGTGGTGACGCCCGCAAGGTTCCGCGCCGCCTCGATCACCGCCATCTGCATGCCAAGGCAGATGCCGAGATAGGGGATCTTGCGTTCGCGCGCGAATTGCGCGGCGCGGATCTTGCCTTCGGTCCCGCGCTCGCCAAAGCCGCCGGGGACGAGGATCGCGTGGAAGCCTTCAAGGTAGGGGCCGGGGTCTTCGCGTTCGAACAGCTCGGCGTCGACCCATTCCACGCGCACCTTGACGCGGTTGGCCATGCCGCCGTGGGTCAGCGCCTCGGCGATGGATTTATAGGCGTCTTCCAGCTGGGTGTACTTGCCGACGATGGCGACGCGCACCTCGCCCTCGGCGTTGAAGATGCGGTCATAGACGTCGTGCCAGCGGGTGAGATCCGGGCGCGGCGCGGGGCTGATCTGGAAGGCGTCCAGAACCGCCTGGTCCAGCCCCTCGCGGTGATAGGCCAGCGGCGCCTCGTAGATGGACTTCAGGTCATAGGCGGCGATCACGCTGTCGGGGCGCACGTTGCAGAACAGCGCCAGCTTCTCGCGTTCCTTCTGCGGAATGGGGCGTTCCGAGCGGCAGACGAGGATGTCAGGCTGCAACCCGATGGACCGCAACTCCTTGACCGAGTGCTGCGTGGGTTTCGTCTTCAACTCGCCGCTGGCCGCGAGCCAGGGCAGCAGCGTCAGGTGCATGAAGATGCACTGGCCGCGCGGCTTGTCTTGCGCGAACTGGCGGATCGCCTCGAAGAAGGGCAGGCCCTCGATGTCTCCGACAGTGCCGCCGATCTCGCAGAGCATGAAATCCACCTCGTCCTCGCCGATCGAGATGAAATCCTTGATCTCGTTGGTGACGTGCGGGATCACCTGGATCGTCTTGCCGAGGTAGTCGCCGCGCCGTTCCTTTTCGAGCACGTTGGAATAGATCCGGCCCGAGGACACCGAATCCGTGGCGCGCGCCGCGACGCCGGTGAACCGCTCGTAATGGCCAAGGTCGAGATCCGTCTCGGCGCCGTCGTCGGTGACGAACACCTCGCCATGCTCGAACGGCGACATCGTGCCGGGATCGACGTTGAGATAGGGGTCAAGCTTGCGCAGCCGCACCGAGAACCCGCGCGCCTGCAAGAGTGCGCCCAAGGCCGCCGAGGCAAGGCCCTTGCCAAGCGACGAGACGACACCGCCAGTGATGAAAACGAACCGTGCCATTGCGGGCTGGGCCCCCCCGTGTTGCTGCAAACCTCGATCGGGTGCGGCAGCCGGATTTTTCGCCTGCCCACGGGATTTCAACGGTAAAGGATTCGGTCGTCCCGCGCAACCGAACCGCAAGATAAGGGAGGGCCCGAAAACCGGGCCGCAACCATTAGTGGTCGATCAGCGCCTTCAGTCGGCGCGGGGCAGCGACAGCGGCGCGCTGTCGTCGGTGCCGGTGTTTCCGCCGATGCCCGGAAGCGTCAGATCGCCCGCGCCAGGAAGCGCCGGTGCGGCCGGCGATTGCGGCGCCTCGATGCCAAGACGGTCCAGGACCGAGCTGTCGGCCGAATTCTGCGCCGCCATGATCGTCAGGAAGATCGACGTGCCGATGAAGGCGATGGCGAAGCCCCAGGTCAGCTTGCCAAGGGCCGTGCCCGCGCTGCGGCTCGACATGGCACCGCCGCCGCCTCCGCCGCCCATGCCAAGGCCGCCGCCTTCGGAGCGCTGAAGAAGCACCACGCCGATCAGGCCAAGCGCCAGGATCAGGTGAATGATGAGGACGACGTTTTCCATGCTCTGGGGCCTTCGGGTTCAGACAGGCGGTATCTAGAGGGTCATGGATTGGGTCGCAACCCCGCAATGCCGCCCGTGGCCGCATTCCGCAGAGGCGCTATTCGTCCACGTCGTCCACGTCCAGTTGCCCCGACAGCGCCCGCCGGACGAACGACCACGACATGCCGATGCCAAGCACCAGTGAGATCGCAAGGATCGACAGCCAGACGTTGAGGTCGGGGTCCTGGAACGACAACAGGCCGAAATCATGCAGCACCCAGCCTAGCACCGTGACCAGCGCCGCGACCAGAAGCATGCCGAACACCCCGATCGAACGGAACGTCGCGCGCAGGTAGACGACATAGGCGATCACCAGGATCAGGCCGAAGAGGATCACCAGCGACAGACTGCTTTCATATTCGCGCCGGGCCCAGGCGACGTAATTCCATTGCGTCGGGTTGAATGTCACCGCCAGCAGCAGAAAGGCGAATGTCCAGCGGGCAATGAATGTCATCGGGGCTCTCGCGTGAGTGTCCCGTGCTGTTTGGCCGATCCGCCCCGCTCCTGTCCAGCCCAAGGGATCAATTTCGAGGTTTCGCACGCTTGCGCGCCCCGGTATGAGGGCAGGGTTTGTGAACCGGCCAACCAAGGGGTCCATCCAGTCATGGCAAACGTCGTCGTCGTGGGCGCCCAGTGGGGCGATGAAGGCAAGGGAAAGATCGTCGACTGGCTGTCAGAGCGGGCCGACGTGATCTGCCGGTTCCAGGGAGGCCATAACGCGGGCCACACGCTGGTGATCGACGGGACGGTCTACAAGCTTCATGCGCTGCCTTCGGGCGTGGTGCGCGGCGGCAAGCTGTCGGTGATCGGCAACGGCGTGGTGCTGGACCCCTGGCACCTGCTGCAGGAAATCGAGACGATCCGGGCGCAAGGCGTCGAGATCACCCCCGAGACGCTGATGATCGCCGAGAACACGCCGCTGATCCTGCCATTCCACGGCGAATTGGACCGCGCGCGGGAAAACCAGAACTCGGTCGCCAAGATCGGCACCACCGGGCGCGGCATCGGCCCCGCCTACGAGGACAAGGTCGGGCGCCGGGTGATCCGCGTCGCCGATCTGGCTGACGATGCGACGCTGGAACTGCGCGTCGACCGCGCGCTGGTACATCACAACGCCTTGCGCGCGGGTCTGGGGCTGGAGGCAATCGACCGCGACGCGCTGATCGCCAAGCTGCGTGACGTGGCGCCGCACATCCTGCGCTTTGCCGCGCCGGTGTGGAAGGTGCTGAACGAGCGTCGCAAGGCCGGCAACCGCATCCTGTTCGAGGGGGCGCAGGGCGCTCTTCTGGACATCGACTTTGGCACCTATCCCTATGTGACCTCGTCCAACGTGATCGCGGGGCAGGCGGCGACGGGCACCGGCATCGGGCCGGGCGCCATCGACTTTGTCCTCGGCATCGTCAAGGCCTACACCACCCGCGTCGGTGAGGGGCCGTTTCCGACCGAATTGCACGACGCCGACGGCGAACGGCTGGGCGAGCGCGGGCACGAGTTCGGCACCACCACGGGCCGCAAGCGGCGCTGTGGCTGGTTCGACGCCTGCCTTGTGCGCCAGACCTGCGCGACGAGCGGCGTCAACGGCATCGCGCTGACAAAGCTGGACGTGCTGGACGGGTTCGAGACGCTGAAGATCTGCACCGGCTATGATCTGGACGGGACGCGGCTGGACTATCTGCCGACCGCCGCCGATCAGCAGGCGCGCTGCACACCGATCTACGAGGAACTGCCGGGCTGGGCAGACTCCACCGACGGGGCGCGCAGCTGGGCGGAACTTCCCGCCGAAGCGATCAAGTATGTCCGCCGCATCGAAGAGTTGATCCAGTGCCCGGTGGCGCTACTGTCCACCTCGCCCGAGCGTGAAGACACGATCCTTGTAACCGACCCCTTCGAGGACTGATGGCCCTATCCTACAAAGCGCGCCGCCGCTGGTCGCTGGTCCTGCTGATCGTGGGGCTGCCGCTGTATATCGTGGTGGCGGTCAACGTCGTGGACCTGTTCGACCGCCCGCCGATTCTTGTGGAACTGCTGATCTTCGTCGTCCTCGGCATCCTGTGGGCGCTGCCCTTCAAGGCGGTGTTCAAGGGCGTCGGTCGGCCTGACCCGGACGAGAGCGCGGATCAGTAAAGCTCCCACTCGTCGTCGTGCTTCAATTCGCCGATCGCCAGCCAGGTCGCGCTGACCCTTGCGACGCGGGTATCGCCCCAGGTACGGAACACGGCGTCGAACCCGTCCACCGCGATGTTTTCGGCAAGGATTTCGGCCCGCTGGTTGGTCTTCTGGTCCATGTCGAACATCGACATCGAAATCTGAACCGCAGGCGGCTCGCGAAAGGGCTCGGAGAATGCGATGCGCGTCCGGTGGTGACGTGGACCACGCCCCGTCCACATGTCGCCACCGTCCTCGAAATCCGAGAACAGTACGCGGGCGCCCTGATCGACGCCGATAAGATGGTTGCGTAGACGTTTCATCCAATACTCCCGCAAGACGGGTTAACCCTGCAAAACGGCAAAAGCATGGAAACAAAATGAATGCGGCCCCGGGATTAGCCGGGGCCGCACAACATTTCTTGCAACTATGGGTTTAAAGAGACGGTTGCTTGGGCGACAGGCCGATGTGATCGCCCATGGCGACCATGTCGGCGACCAGCTTGGTCGCTTCGTCCACAAGGTTCTGGTCCCCTGCATCACGCGCCGCGCGCACACGTTCGGCCGCCTTCTCCATGAAACGGTCGATCGCTTCCTGTGTCACGTCCGAGACATGCAGCGACTCTTCGGCGAGGATCGACGCGCCTTCGGCGTTGATCTCGGCGAAGCCGCCGGTGACGGCGTATTCGTCGGTGCCGTTCGGTCCCACGATGCGCAGGATGCCCGGCCGCAGCGTGGTGATGAGGGGCATGTGCCCCGCCATCGCCGTCAGGTCGCCCTCGGCGCCCGGGATGTGAACCTCGGTTGCCTCGCCCGACGCCAGGCGGCGTTCGGGAGAGACGAGGTCGAATTGCATCGTATCGGCCATGATGCCCCCTTAGGCTGCGTCTGCTGCCAGACGCTCGGCTTTGGCGACGACGTCGTCGATGTCGCCGACCATGTAGAACGCACCTTCCGGCAGGTGATCGTATTCGCCCGCGACAACGGCCTTGAACGACGCGATGGTCTTTTCAAGCGGCACCTGAATGCCGTCCGAACCGGTGAACACCTTGGCGACGTCGAAGGGCTGCGACAGGAAGCGCTGGATCTTGCGGGCGCGCGACACGGTCAGCTTGTCCTCTTCGGACAGCTCGTCCATCCCGAGGATGGCAATGATGTCCTGCAGCGACTTGTAGCGCTGAAGGATGTTCTGCACGTCGCGGGCCACCTGGTAGTGCTCTTCGCCGACGATCTGCGGGTCGAGGATCCGCGACGACGAGTCGAGCGGGTCCACGGCCGGGTAGATGCCCAGCTCCGAGATCGCGCGCGACAGAACGGTCGTGGCGTCAAGGTGCGCAAAGGTCGTTGCAGGCGCGGGGTCGGTCAGGTCGTCCGCGGGAACGTAGACGGCCTGGATCGAGGTGATCGAACCGGCCTTGGTCGAGGTGATGCGTTCCTGCATCTGGCCCATGTCGGTCGCCAGCGTCGGCTGGTAGCCCACCGCCGAAGGAATCCGGCCCAGAAGCGCCGACACCTCGGATCCCGCCTGCGTGAAGCGGAAGATGTTGTCGACGAAGAACAGAACGTCGGTGCCCGACTGGTCGCGGAACTGCTCGGCCAGGGTAAGGCCGGTCAGCGCGACGCGCGCGCGTGCGCCCGGAGGCTCGTTCATCTGGCCGTAGACCAGCGCCACCTGCGATTCCGACAGGTTGTCGGGCTTGATGACGTTGGATTCGATCATCTCGTGATACAGGTCGTTGCCTTCCCGCGTCCGCTCACCCACGCCGGCGAACACCGAGTAGCCCGAGTGCACCTTGGCGATGTTGTTGATCAGTTCCATGATGAGAACGGTCTTGCCGACGCCCGCGCCGCCGAACAGGCCGATCTTGCCGCCCTTGGAGTAGGGGGCCAGCAGATCGATCACCTTGATGCCGGTCACGAGGATGTCGGACGAGGTCGACTGTTCGTCGAAGGACGGCGCAAGCGCGTGGATCGGGCGATACTCTTCCGCCTCGATCGGTGCGCCTTCGTCGACGGGGTCGCCGACGACGTTAAGGATCCGCCCCAGCGTCGCGTTGCCCACCGGAACCATGATCGGTGCACCCGTGTCGGTGACTTCCTGACCGCGGACAAGACCCTCGGTCGCGTCCATCGCGATGGTGCGCACGGTGCCTTCGCCAAGGTGCTGGGCGACTTCGAGCACCAGCTTCTTGCCGTTGTTCTCGGTGGTCAGCGCGTTCAGGATCTCCGGCAGGTGATCCCGGAACTGCACGTCGACGACGGCGCCGATGACCTGGGTCACTTTGCCTTTTGCGTTTGCCATGTGTTCGTCTCCAGGTTCGTCAGAGCGCCTCGGCGCCCGAAATGATTTCGATCAGCTCGTTGGTGATGACGGCCTGACGCGAGCGGTTGTACTCGATGGTCAGCTTGTCGATCATGTCGCCGGCGTTGCGGGTCGCGTTGTCCATCGCGGACATCCGCGCGCCCTGTTCCGAGGCGCCGTTTTCGAGCAGTGCGGTGAAGATCTGCGTCGCGACCCCGCGCGGAAGAAGATCCTTGAGGATCTCCTCCTCGCCCGGCTCGTACTCGTAGAGCGCGGATGCAGCATCGTCTGCGGTGCCCGCGTCGTCATACTTGGCCGGGATGATCTGCTGTGCGGTCGGCACCTGGCTGATCACCGATTCGAAGCGGTTGTAGTAGATGGTCGCGACATCGAATTCGCCTGCATCGAAGCGCGTCAAAACCTCGCGGGCGATGTTCTGGGCGTGCTCGTAGCCGACGCGCTTCACCTCGGAGAGGTCGATGTGCTGCAAGAGGTAGTCACCATAGTCGCGGCGCAACTGCTCGCGGCCCTTCTTGCCGACGGTCACGATCTTGACCGTCTTGCCCGCCGCCAGAAGCTTCTGGATATGGGCCTTGGCCAGGCGCACGATGGTCGAGTTGAAGCCGCCGCACAGACCGCGCTCGGCGGTCATCACGACCAGCAGGTGCACATCCTCCTTGCCGGTTCCGGCAAGGAGTTTGGGCGCGTTGTCGCTGTCGCCCACCGACGCGGAAAGCCGCGCCATGACCGCGTTGAAACGGTCGGCATAGGGGCGCGACGCCTCGGCGGCCTCTTGCGCGCGGCGCAGTTTCGCCGCGGCGACCATCTGCATGGCCTTCGTGATCTTGCGGGTCGATTTGACCGACGCGATCCGGTTCTTCAGGTCCTTGAGATTGGGCATGTATCCAATCCTACCTTTCGGCCAGCGTTAGGAGAAGTCTGCGGCGTACTCGTCAAGGGCGGCCTTGATCTTGTCTTCGGCATCGCCTTTGACCTTCGGGTCCTCTTTGGTGATGAAGTCCAGCACGTCCTTGCGCTTGCCGCGCAGGTGCGCAAGCAGGCCCTTTTCGAACCGGCCGACATCGCCAACCTTGATCTTGTCGAGGTAGCCCTTGGTGCCCGCGTAGATCACGCAGACGATTTCCGCGTTGGTCAGCGGCGCGTATTGCGGCTGCTTCATCAACTCGGTCAGGCGCGCGCCGCGGTTCAGCAGGCGCTGGGTCGAGGCGTCGAGGTCCGACCCGAACTGTGCGAAGGCCGCCATTTCGCGGTACTGCGCAAGCTCAAGCTTGACCGGACCGGCGACCGACTTCATCGCGTTGGTCTGCGCGGACGAGCCGACGCGCGACACCGAAAGACCGGTGTTCACGGCGGGGCGGATGCCCTGGTAGAACAGGTCGGTCTCGAGGAAGATCTGGCCGTCGGTGATCGAGATCACGTTCGTCGGGATGAATGCCGACACGTCGCCGCCCTGGGTTTCGATGATCGGCAGCGCCGTCAGCGAGCCCGAGCCGTTGTCCTCGTTCAGCTTGGCCGAACGCTCCAGCAGGCGGGAGTGCAGGTAGAAAACGTCGCCCGGATAGGCTTCGCGGCCCGGCGGGCGGCGCAGCAGCAGCGACATCTGGCGGTAGGCGACGGCCTGCTTGGACAGGTCATCGTAGACCATCAGCGCGTGGCGGCCATTGTCGCGGAAATACTCGCCCATCGCGGTGGCGGTGTAGGGCGCGAGATACTGCATCGGCGCGGGGTCCGACGCGGTGGCTGCGACGACGATCGAGTATTCGATGGCGCCGGTTTCTTCCAGCTTCTTCACAAGCTGCGCAACGGTCGACCGCTTCTGGCCGATGGCGACGTAGACACAATACAGCTTTTTGTATTCGTCCGAACCGGCCTCGTCGTTATAGACCTTCTGGTTCAGGATCGTGTCGAGCGCCACGGCGGTCTTGCCGGTCTGACGGTCGCCGATGATAAGTTCCCGCTGGCCGCGGCCGATCGGGATCATCGCGTCGACCGATTTCAGGCCGGTCGCCATCGGCTCGTGCACCGATTTGCGCGGGATGATGCCGGGGGCCTTCTGGTCCGCCACGCGGCGTTCGGTCGACTTGATCGGACCCTTGCCGTCGATGGGGTTGCCAAGGCCGTCAACGACGCGGCCAAGCAGGCCGTCACCGACCGGAACGTCCACGATCGAGTTGGTGCGCTTGACGACGTCGCCTTCCTTGATGTCCCGGTCAGAGCCGAAGATCACGACGCCGACGTTGTCGGATTCAAGGTTAAGCGCCATGCCCATGATGCCGCCGGGGAATTCGACCATCTCGCCCGCCTGGACGCTGTCGAGACCGTAGACACGGGCGATGCCGTCCCCGACCGACAGCACACGGCCGACCTCTGCGACTTCGGCGTCTTGTCCGAAGTTCTTGATCTGGTCCTTCAGGATCGCAGAAATTTCAGCAGCTTGGATCGCCATGTTATCCGACCTCTTTCATAGCATTCTGGAGTTTGGCGAGCTTCGAGCGGATCGAGGTGTCGATCATCTTCGAGCCTACCTTGACGACGAGACCGCCGATGAGCGTTTCATCCACGGTAGTGTTGATCTTGACGTCCTTGCCCACGGATTTCTTCAGCGTGGCGGCAAGTTTGTCGGACTGGGCCTTGGTCAGCGCCTTGGCGCTGATGACGTCGGCGCTGACTTCGCCTTTTTCGGTCGCGATGCGCTCGCGCAGGTGCGCAACCATCTGCGGCAGCACGAACAGGCGCCGCTTGTCGGCCATCAGTCCCAGTGTGTTCTTGAGCGTCGTGCTTAGCCCCGCCTTGTCGGCGATGGCGGTCACGGCCGACTTGAGCGTCTCGCGGCTGTAGATCGGCGACGCGATCAGGTCGCGGAATTCGGCGCTGTCCTTCAGCGCGCTGTCCAGCGTGTCGACATCGGTCTCGAGCACGTCGAGCGCCTTGTCGTCTTTCGCCAGAGCGAAGACCGCCGTGGCATATCTGTCGGCAATGCCGGTCGAGATCGAAGCTGGTTCGGACACGTCCACCCTTTCGATGTCTGGAGCCCCGGTTTTTCCGGTCTGGGACCGGGGCGCAGCAAAAGCGTGCCCGTGTGGACACGCTCCAAAATCGGCGCGGGTGTAGCAGAGGCCCGGGAACGCCGCAACCGTCATGGCCCCCCGCCGCCCCGCCTTCAGGGCCAATAAAACTTGGTGCTGCCCAAGGGTGCGACCGTTTGCGCGAAATTTAATATCGCGCGGATGGCAAATGATGGCGCTCGCAGGTGCCGCATCGGGGCCGATGTCAGACCGGGCTGGCCTCGGGCTGGGGCAGGGCGTCGTGAATCGGGGTCCGCTCGCGCGCGCGCTCGGGCGTGCCGGGGGGACGGATGTAGACGTCCTTGGTGGCCAGCACCATCAGCACCCCGCCCGCATAGTGCGACGACACCCGGCGCCCGATCTGTTCCCACAGCGCGCCGGTCCGCATCCAGAAGCGCCGGCTGGATGGCGGCTGGAACAATGCGGCGACGTGGCGCTCGGGGCGAAAGCGGTGGCGCTGCAACTGGGTTTCCAGCTGCGACAGCGAATAGGGACGGCCAAAGCCGAAAGGCGTGCGGTCGCGCCGCGACCACAACCCGGCGCGGTTCGGCACGATGAACAGGGCCTGTCCGCCCGGCGCCAGCGCGCGCCACGCCTCATCCAGAAGCCGCCCCGGAGTCTCGCTGGTTTCCAGCCCGTGCAGGAAGATCAGCTTGTCCGCCTGCCCGGTCTGGATCGGCCACAGGTTCTCTTCGCACAGGACCGACACGTTGGGCATCCCGGCAGGCCAGGGCATCACGCCCTGTTGCCCGGGCATCAGGGCCACGACCCGCCGCGCATCTTTCAGATAGGGGCGCAACAGCGGCACGGAAAAGCCGAATCCCACAACGGTTTGCCCCTTGGCCGTCGGCCAGATCGCTTGCACCTGGTCGCGCACGGCCCGTTGAGCCGCACGGCCAAGGCCCGTCCGATAGTAGAAATTCCGCAGATCGAGCACATCTAGGTGCATGAGTACGCCCGGTCCCGGTTCACCCCGTGTCCGGCCCAGACCATAACGGACAAGCAGGGAAACGCCATGCCTCTCGAAATCGTCACCGTCCCGTGTCTGACCGACAACTATGCCTTCCTGATCCATGATGCCGCCAGTGGCGAGACGGCCGTGGTCGACGCGCCCGAAGCCGCGCCGATCGAGGCCGCGCTGTCGGATCGGGGCTGGACGCTTAGCCACATCATCATCACCCACCACCACGGCGACCATATCGACGGGGTCGCGGCGCTGCGGGGGCACGGCGACGTGCGCGTGATCGGTGCCGCGCAGGATGCTGCGCGGCTTCCGGCGCTGGACCTGCAGGTGTCCGAGGGCGATCGCTTCATGTTCGGCAACGAGGAAGTCCGGGTTCTGGACGTGTCGGGCCACACGGTCGGGCACATCGCTTTTCACATCCCGGGCGCGCAGGCGGTTTTCACGGCCGACAGCCTGATGGCGCTCGGCTGCGGGCGTCTGTTCGAGGGCACGGCGCCGATGATGTGGCAAAGCCTCAGGAAACTGGCAGAACTGCCCGAGGAAACGGTGGTCTATTCCGGCCACGAATACACCCAGACCAACGCGCGCTTCGCGCTGACTATTGAACCCGGCAACGCCGCGCTTAAATCTCGTGTATCGGCCGTCGAGGATGCACGGTCGGCAGGTCGTCCGACCGTCCCGTCCACGCTGGCCGAAGAGCTTGCCACCAACCCGTTCCTGAGGGCGCATCTGCCCGAGGTGAAGCGGGGCCTGGACATGGGCGGATACGCGGACGCCGATGTGTTCGCCGAGATTCGGCGGCGCAAGGACGAGTTCTGATCGCGGCCACTGTCTGGGCCGCGATGGCCCGCTGCCCAAAAATGGCCCAATCACAAGAATTGTGAGCGGGGGAAGGCAGAATTCACTTGAAGCGGGCCGGATAAAACCGAACCTTAACAGACAGAGGCCACGGTATGGCGGGGCTCTCAAAGCCCCTCCGACCCAGATCAAGGAGCACGGAGCGTGCCGTCATTTTCGAACACTCTCGAGCAAGCCATTCACGCCGCGCTGGCCCTGGCCAACGCCCGCCGCCATGAGCTTGCCACGCTGGAGCATCTGTTGCTGGCGCTGGTCGACGAACCGGACGCGGCAAAGGTGATGAAGGCGTGCAGCGTCGATCTGGATACCTTGCGGCAGAACCTCGAGGAATTCATCGACGACGACCTGTCCACCCTCGTGACCGAGATCGACGGCTCCGAAGCGGTGCCGACCGCCGCCTTCCAGCGGGTGATCCAGCGCGCCGCGATCCACGTCCAGTCGTCCGGTCGCACCGAAGTCACCGGCGCGAACGTGCTGGTCGCCATTTTCGCCGAGCGCGAATCGAATGCCGCCTACTTCCTGCAAGAGCAGGACATGACCCGGTACGACGCGGTGAACTTCATCGCGCACGGCGTCGCCAAGGATTCGACCTATGGCGAGGCGCGCCCTGTCACCGGCTCGTCCGATGGCGATGACGACGCGCAGACCGCTGCGGGCGGCGACGACGACAGCAAGTCGGAAAGCGCCTTGGCGAAGTATTGCGTGGACCTGAACGCCAAGTCCCGCAAGGGCGACGTCGATCCATTGATCGGCCGCGAATCCGAGGTGGAACGCTGCATCCAGGTGCTGTGCCGCCGCCGCAAGAACAACCCGCTTCTGGTGGGCGATCCCGGCGTGGGCAAGACCGCCATCGCCGAGGGACTCGCCAAGAAGATCGTCGACCGCCAGACGCCCGAGGTGCTGTCGAAATCCACCATCTTCTCGCTCGACATGGGCGCGCTGCTGGCCGGAACCCGGTATCGCGGCGACTTTGAGGAACGCCTGAAGGCCGTCGTGACCGAGCTTGAGGAACACCCCGACGCGATCCTGTTCATCGACGAAATCCACACCGTGATCGGCGCCGGTGCGACATCGGGCGGCGCGATGGATGCGTCGAACCTGCTCAAGCCCGCGCTTCAGGGCGGCAAGCTGCGCTGCATGGGGTCGACCACCTACAAGGAATTCCGCCAGCACTTCGAAAAGGACCGCGCCCTGTCGCGCCGGTTCCAGAAGATCGACGTGAACGAGCCGACGGTCGAGGATACGGTGAAGATCCTTCAGGGCCTCAAGCCCTATTTCGAGGAACACCACGACATCCGCTACACCCACGACGCCATCAAGACGGCGGTGGAACTGTCCGCGCGCTACATCAACGACCGCAAGCTGCCCGACAAGGCCATCGACGTGATCGACGAGGCGGGCGCGGCGCAGCATCTTGTGGCCGAATCGAAGCGTCGCAAGACCATCGGCCCCAAAGAGATCGAGGCCGTCGTGGCCAAGATCGCGCGCATCCCGCCGAAGAACGTCAGCAAGGACGATGCCGAGGTGCTGAAGGATCTCGAAGGCTCGCTCAAACGGGTGGTCTTCGGGCAGGACAACGCGATCACCGCGCTGTCGTCGGCGATCAAGCTGGCCCGCGCGGGCCTGCGCGAGCCGGAAAAGCCGATCGGCAACTACCTGTTCGCGGGCCCCACCGGCGTCGGCAAGACCGAGGTTGCCAAGCAATTGGCCGATACGCTGGGCGTCGAACTTCTGCGCTTCGACATGTCGGAATACATGGAGAAGCACGCGGTCAGCCGCCTGATCGGCGCACCTCCGGGCTATGTCGGTTTTGACCAGGGCGGGCTTTTGACTGACGGCGTCGACCAGCATCCGCACTGCGTGCTCCTGCTTGACGAGATCGAAAAGGCGCACCCCGATGTGTTCAACATCCTTCTGCAGGTGATGGACCACGGCAAGCTGACCGACCACAACGGCCGGGCTGTGGATTTCCGCAACGTGATCCTCATCATGACCTCGAACGCGGGGGCTGCCGACATGGCGAAGGCCGCCATCGGCTTTGGCCGCGACCGCCGCGAGGGCGAGGATACGGCCGCGATCGAGCGGATGTTCACGCCGGAGTTCCGCAACCGTCTGGACGCGGTCATCAGCTTTGCGCCGCTGTCGAAAGAGGTCATCCTGTCGGTGGTCGAAAAGTTCGTGCTGCAACTCGAGGCGCAGCTTCTGGACCGCAACGTCACCATAGAGCTGACGCCTGCCGCCGCTGGGTGGTTGGCCGACAAGGGCTATGACGACAAGATGGGAGCGCGCCCGCTGGGACGCGTCATCCAGGAGCACATCAAGAAGCCGCTGGCCGAGGAATTGCTGTTCGGCAAGCTGGCCAAGGGCGGTGTGGTCAAGGTGGCACTGAAGGACGGCGAGATCGACCTTATCATCACCGACGAGCCGCCGCGCCGCCTGTCGTCCAAGAAGCCACCGCTTCTGACGGCGGAATGATCGGCGCTTGATCCGGGCGGGTCTGCCGCTTGTCCTCTCCCTCGCAGCCTTGCCGGCTGCGGGGGAGATTTCGTTTGGCCTGCCGCTGGACTGCCAGCTGGGCGAGACCTGTTTCATTCAGCAATACGTCGACCGCGATCCCGGCCCCGGCGTTGCCGACTTCGCCTGTGGCGCGGCCAGCTACGACGGCCACAAGGGCACCGACTTTGCGCTGCCTTCGGTTTCCGCGATGGCGGCGGGTGTCACGGTGCGCGCCGCGGCGCCCGGCACCGTCAAGGCGGTCCGTGACGGCATGGCCGACACCCCCGGCGGCCACGGCGGCGCGGATCTGGAGGGCAGGGACTGCGGCAACGGCGTGGTGATCGACCACAGTCAGGGCTGGGAAAGCCAGTATTGCCACCTGGCAGGCGGCAGCGTCGCGGTGGCCAAGGGCGCGCCGGTGACCGAGGGCATGGCGCTCGGCCGCGTCGGAATGAGCGGGCGCACCGAGTTCCCGCACCTGCACATCACCTTTCGCAAGGACGGCGCGGTGATCGACCCGTTTCGCCCCGAAAGCACCAGCTGCGGCCCGCCCGATGGCGCGCTGTGGTCCGGCGAGATCGGATATGACCCCGGCGGGATGATCGCGGCGGGTTTCGCCCCGGCCATCCCCGACTACGGGGCGATCAAGGCGGGCACTGCCGCAGAGGACATTGCCCGCGATGCGCCCGCGCTGGTGCTCTGGGCCTATTTCTACCGGGGGCAGGCGGGCGATGTCGTGACGTTGCGAATCGACGGACCGGACGGCCCGTTCCACCGGCAAGCCGTTGCTGTTGACCGCACCCAGTCGCAGGCGTTTCGCGCCAGCGGCAAGCGCCTGCGCGCTCCCCTGACGCCCGGGGTCTATTCCGGCACCGCGGTTCTGGAACGTGGCGGCAGGGAACTTGACCGGATCACCGTGACGACCACGGTGCCCTGACGCCTACTGCTCGGTCAGCTTGAACTCGATCCGGCGGTTCTGGGCGCGCGCCTCGGGCGTGTCGTCGGTGTTGATCGGCTGCCATTCGCCGAAACCGGTGGGCGCCAGACGTTCCGCCGGAAAGCCCAGATCGTCGATCATGAAGCGCACCACCGACAGCGCGCGCGCCTGCGACAGTTCCCAGTTGTCCTCGAACTCGCCGCCCCGGATCGGTACGTTGTCGGTGTGGCCATCCACCCGAAGTACCCAGTCGATCCCTTCGGGGATCTCGTTCGCCACATCGCGCAGGATGCCCGCGACGCGCGCGATCTGGCTCTTGCCGCCCTCGGACAACTCGAAGTCGCCGGGCTGGAACAGCACTTCGGACGAGAACACGAAGCGGTCGCCAACGATCCGCACGCCTTCGCGGTCGGCAAGCAGCTGGCGCAGCTGGCCGAAGAATTCCGAGCGATAGGATTCGAGCCGCTTCGCCTGTTCCTCGAGCCGGATGCGCTCGGCCTCTTCCAGTTCGGCGCGGCGGCGTTGTTCGGATGCGACCTGTGCCAGCGCGGTATTCAGGCGCGACGAAAGTTCTTCGATCTGCACCTCGGCGTCGCTGTCGCGCGCATCCGACGCATCGAGCGTTTCCTGAAGCGACGCAAGCTGCGCCCGAAGCTCTTGCACCTGCTCGTTCAAGAGCGCGGTGCGGCGCTGCGCCTCGGCGGTCTGATCCTCTTGCGCCGACAACTCTTCTTGTGCGGTGGACAGAAGCGCCGCCTGCCGCTCTGCCTCGGTCAGGGCGCGCTGGCGCCTCTGTTCGGCGGCGATCCGGGCGGCCAGCGCATCGGCCAGACGCCGCTGCAATTCTTCCTCGTCGCCGACGGTCTCGCGCAGCGATGCAGTCTCGGCCTCAAGCTGTGCGGCGCGGTCCTCGGCGGTTTCCACGTCGGCCAATGCCGCGGCGAGCCGCTGGGTCAGATCGTCGGTCGAGGCGCGGGCGGCGGCCAGCAGGGTCAGCGTGTCCTCGGCGCGCTTGCGCTCCTGCTCAAGCGCCAGCTGCATCGCGGTCAACTCGCTGTCTGCGTTCTCCAGCCGGGCGCGGAGGGCCTCGGCGGCGGCGGCCTCGGCGATACGGGCCTGTTCCTCTTCGCTCAGCGCGGCCTCGGCATTTGCCAGTTGCGCGCGCAGGCGTTCCGCCGCTGCGGCTTCGGACAGGCGCCGCGCTTCCTCGTCGGACAGCGTGTCCTGCAAGCCAGCCAGCCGCGTGCGCAATTCCTCGGCGGCGGCGGCCTCGGCGATGCGGCGGGCCTGTTCGTCCGACAGCGCGGCCTCGGTGACGTCAATCCGCGCGCGCAGGTCTTCCAGCGCCGCGGTGGCGGCGATGCGCTGCGCCTCGGTGGTGTCAAGCTCGCCCTCGACCGTTGCCAGCCGGGCGCGCAGGTCGGCCAGCGCCGCCTCGACGGCAAGACGCTGCGCTTCTTCGGCGTCGAGCGCGGCCTGCGTGTCGCTGCGCGTTTCGGTGAGGCGGTCGGACAGGACGGCGATCTGGTCCTCGGCGGCGCGGCGGGTCTCCTCGGCCTCGGACAGGCTGGCCTGAAGGCGCAGGATCGTCTGCGACAGCGTTTCCGCCTCTGCGCTTGCGGTCTCGCGCGCGTCCTGTTCCTGCGACAGAGACGCCTGCAGCGCAAGGATGCGGGCGTTCAGGTCCTCGGCCTCGGCGACGGCGACGCTGCGGGCAGCCTGTTCGTCGTCGAGCGCGGCCTGTAGCTGCGCCAGCCGGTCGTTCAGGCCGGTGTTTTCGGATTGCGCACCTTCAAGGGCCGCCAATGTCTCGGCGAGCGAGGTTTCTCGTTCCTCGATGCGGCCCCGCAAGTCGGCGACCAGCGCGTCCAGCGCCTCGCGGCGGGCGGCGGCAAGGCGCGCCACCTCGGCCTGCGCGTCGATCTCGTCGCGGGCGCTGGCGAGGGCCAGTTGCAGCGCCTCCTGTTCGGTGATGAGACGCGCGTTTGCCGCCTCGATCTCTTCCAGGCTGGCGGTCAGGCGCGCACCCTCGGCGCGGGCATCGTCGCGCTGCGCCAAAAGCGTGGCAACCTGCTCCTCAAAGCTGGCGATGCGCGCGTTGCGGTCGGACAGGTCGGACCGCAGCCCGGCGATTGTGCCCTCGCGTTCCTTGGCGCGGGCCTGCAGCGACGCGATCAGGTCGGCCTGCGCCGCGTTGGTGTCACGCACATCGCCCAGCGTCGCGGTCAGCTGCGTGTTTTCCTGCCGGGCCAGCCCCAGCGCATCCGACAGGGCGGCGACCTCGGCGGACAGCTCGTCCAGCTCGGTCTCTTGTCCATAGATCTGCTGGCTGAGCGCGAATTGCACGATCATGAAGATCGTCAGCACGAAGATCAGCACCAGCAGAAGCGCCGTCATCGCATCGACAAAGCCGGGCCAGATCCCGACGGCCATGCGGTTCTGTCGGCGGCTCAGCGCCACGGCTTAGCTCCGCCGCCCGGCGGTGGCTGGGGCTTGCGGCGCGCCGGGGCGGCTTTCGCGGATCGCGCGGGTCAGCGCCGCGATCTCGGCGCGCAGGTCGGCGGTGGATTCCTGGCGGCCCGCCGACATCTCTTCAAGGATGCGCAGAAGCTGCACGTCGATCGAGCGCAGGCGCATCCGGCTTTCGGCATCGACATGGGCGCCGCCGTTCTCCAGCGCGGCGATCAGCCGCTCCTGCCCCTCGGCGATCCGGTTCAGCGCATCGGGCGCAGGTCCGTCCCCGGGCGCCGACAATTTGGCCGTCAGCCCCTCGACCGAGTCGGCCAGTCTGGCAAGGCGTTCATCGACCAGCGCGCGGCTGATGTCCGACTGCGTGAACATCTGCTGCAGGTTTTCCATCTGCTCGGCCATGTAATCCATCGCCGCCGTCGACGCGCCGCCATCGCCCGCGCCTTCGCCGTCCGAGGCAAAGCCGAAGCGGGTGATCGTCGACATCCATTCTTCCAGCTCGCGGTAAAACCGGTTCTGGCCGTGGCTCACGAACAATTCCAAGAGACCGACGACCAGCGACCCGGCCAGCCCCAAGAGCGAGGACGAGAACGCGACGCCCATGCCTCCAAGCTGCGCTTCGAGACCCGTCATCAGGCGGTTGAACACGTTGATCGCCGACTCGTCGCCTTGCGGCGCAAGCGAGCGGATGGTCTCGACCACCGCCGGAACGGTCGTTGCAAGGCCGTAGAACGTACCCAGAAGACCCAGGAAAATCAGCAAGTTGACGATGTAGCGCGTGATATCGCGCGCCTCGTCCACCCGCTGCGCAACTGAATCGAGGATCGACCGCGCCGAGGTCGTGGTGATCTGGGTGCGCGACCCGCGCGAGCGCAGGGCGGCCGACAACGGTGCAAGCAGGCGGGGCGGCGTCGCAGCCTCGTGGCCGGGGCGGTGCGCGGCGAACCCGACGATCCAGCGCACCGATGCGATCAGCATGAAGGTCTGCTGGAAACAGGCCAGAACGCCGATGACGAACACGAAGGCGATGCCGCCATTCAGCCAAGGGTTGGCCAGAAATACCGGTTGCACGGCGGGAAATGCCAGGTAGGCCCCTGCGCCCACGAGCCCAAGTACCAGCAGCATCAAGAAGATCTGCCGGGTCGGTTGAGAGAAGTAAGGCTCTGCCTCGCGATCGGGCTGGTCCATCCGGACGTTCCTGCCGCTGTTTGTCACAAGATACTGTGGACCATGCGCCAAGCCAACACGCAATATCGCGATTCACACGTTATCGAGTGCCCTTACCCGCGTTTCCAGCCATGTAAGTTCCGCATCCTCTATTCCAAGGTCGCGCAAATGCGTTGCGGTATTGTAAAGATACTCGGTGTTCGGGCCGCGTCCGCCCACGGCACGGGCGATGATCTGCGCCTGATCCTCTAGCGGCAATCCCTTGCAATACTGCGCATGGCCGGTGTCGAGAACGTAGGTGACGGCCCGAACCTCGCGCCCGTCCTCCAGCATCAGCGGCAAGGAGCGTTCCAGATAGGCCGACGAGATCAGTTCGCGCGCGCGCAGGTAGTCCAGCGTCGCCTCGGTCTTCTGTGGCGCCACGCGAAAGCCAAGCCCGGTGCAGGCCGCGCCGGTTTCCTCGTGCAGCGCCAGCACGAGGCCCGGCGCCTCGGGCGTGCCGCGATGGTGAATCGAGCGCATCGAGAAACTGCGGCGATAGCCCGGCAGGGTGCCGATCACCGACTCCTCGAAGTCGAAGCCGGGGTTCCACGTCAGCGACGCGTAGCCGAACACCCAGAGCGGGGTCATGTCCATGTGACTGGTCCTTGTCATCGCGGGCCTATAAACACCGGGACGCTCCGGTGTGAAAGGGTTGCAGATGCGGAAACTGATCTGGGTGCTTCTGGCCTTGGCGGCGCTGTGGGGCGGATACTGGTTCATCGGGTCCACCGCCGTCGAACGCGGCATCGCGGGCTGGCTGGATGCACGCGCCGCCGAAGGCTGGGTGGCCGAGTATGACGATGTCACGACGCGCGGCTTTCCCAACCGCTTTGACACCACCGTGACGGGCATCCGTCTGGCGGACCCCGCGACCGGCGTTGCCTGGACCGCACCGTTCTTTCAGATGCTCGCGTTGTCTTACAAACCGAACCACATCATCGCGGTCTGGCCGAACGAGCAGAGCGTCGCCTCGCCGTTCGAGAAGGTCGCCGTCACCAGCGACGACATGCGCGGATCAGTGATATTCGAGGCAGGCACGGCGCTGACCCTGGACCATGCGACGTTCGTTCTGGACAATATCGCGTTGTCCTCGGACGCAGGGTGGCAAGCCAGCGCGACAAGCGCGCGGCTGGCCACCCGCCAGACCGCCGCCTTGCAGAATTCGCACGATATCGGGTTCGAAGCCGACACCGTGACGCTGACCGAAGGCTTCCGCGCCTCGGTCGATCCGGCGGGGGTGCTGCCGGACGCGGTTCAGCGGATGCGGATCGACGCGACTGTCGGTTTCGATGCGCCGTGGAACCGCTTTGCGATCGAGGATCGCCGCCCGCAGGTCACCCGGATCGAGTTGCGAGAGATGCAGGCGCGCTGGGGCGAGATGGACCTGCGCCTGGCGGGAGAGTTGGACGTGGATGCGGCCGGCGTTCCGACCGGCAAGATCACCGTGCGGGCCGAGAACTGGCGCCAGATGTTCGACATGGCCCGTGCAGCGGGGCTGATCCCCGACATGTTGGCCCCGACGGCCGAGCGGGGGCTGGCGGCACTGGCCGGGATGTCCGGCCAGCCCGAGACGCTGGACGCGCCGCTGACCTTTCGTAACGGGATCGTCGCCTTTGGGCCGATCCCGATCGGGCAGGCCCCGAACCTGACGATCCGCTAGGCGATCAGGCAGCGCGCACCCCGTGCCATGCGTCCTCGCTGATGCGGGGAAGGGCCAGCGGGCCGAACCGCCCCGGCTGGGCCGCGTGCGGGAACAGCGACAGGAACAGGCGCAGCGTCTCGTCGGTCAGTTGCCCCGCAAGCTCGCCTCCGGGGTGCATCGAATCGATGTCCAGCCCGTTGACGCTGATGATCTGGTGGCGCGCGAAGGCCAGGTGATAAACTGTCACCGGCGAGGCGGGCGTCACGCGGATCACGTTGTGGCCATCCTCGAACACCGGCAGCGGCACCAGCGCGCTGTCGCGGCCCACAAGGTCGGCAAGCGCCGGATTGCGCGTCACGAGGCGGGCATAGGGGCCAAGCACGAGGTCGGGCATCGGGCGTTGCGGGCCGAAGGCATCCATCGGGATGCGGTAAAGACAGGCGCGGCCGGTGGTGTCGTCGGCGCGCGGGATCAGCGTCATCGCGCCGCGCCAGACCAGCATCTGAAGCCCGTTGTCACGGGTTTCGATCCAGATGCCCGGTTGCAGGTCCTCGACCGCCATCGGTCCGTGCTCGGTGGACAGAAGCGTGCCGCGCGCCAGCGCCGCGAAGGCGGATTCAAACGCCGGATGGGCAGGGCCGCGCAGGATGTCATCGACATAGTCGCCGTCCGGCGTCAACGCGGTGATCTCGTAGCGCCGCATCGGCAGGGCTCGGGTTCCGTATTCGGTGGATTTCCGGACCGTCCAGGGCTGGGGCGCGAAGGTCGACAGGGGCGTGGCAGCGCCGCGATCGCCGGGCCGATGGGGGTATGTCATGCGAGCAGTCCTTGCGTTCCGTCACATCTGCCGCGGCCCCCACCGGATAAGCAGATATTAAACAATGTGGGTCGAGTGGGTTACTGTCAAAGCACAGAAGAAGCGTGTCGTGTCTTGGGCATCAATCCGGCGTCCGGTCCCCCGATTGTTCGGGTGGCAGCGACCGAACGCCGGTGTGATCGCGCGGCAGCGCGCGAATCGAAGGTCAGGCAGACGCGCGGCAGGGGTCCTGCGCAGAGTCTCGCGCGGCGACGAACGCGGCCCGGCGCGCGCCGCGCGTCCAGGGCATCTGCACGTCGCACTCGGCGGCTTCCTTTGTCGCGGCGACGATCCAGCGGCGGGTTTTCATGGTGTCATTCCTCTTCAATGTCGCGGAGCGATGCCTGTCGTTTCGCCCTTGGATGCAGACTGCTGGCGCAATCGGGCAAGCATGGGGCGATGAGCGATCTTTTCGCGGCCTTTCGAGGTGAAATTGTGGCAGGGCGTCACAGACGGATGGCGGCGATCAGGCGGCCATAGTCCGCTTCCTTTTCGTGCACCGAGCGGCGGTAGGAAAAGAACCGCAGCGGGTCGGAATAGGTGCAGTGCCGCGTCCATTCGGCGTGCGCGATGCCCGCCTCGCGCAATTTCAACAGGCCAAAGCCCGGCAGGTCGAAATGATACCGGTCCCCGGTGCCGTTGACGAAGAACCGCGAATACGCCGGGTCCTCGTCGTGAAACGCCTCGAAGAACTCCGGTCCGACCTCGTAGGCGCGCTGGCTGATCGAGGGGCCGATGACGGCGCGGATGTTGTCGCGCCGCGCCCCCAGCGCCTCCATCCGCTCGACCGTGGTTTCCAGAACGCCGTGCAGCGCGCCCTTCCAGCCGGCATGTGCCGCGCCAATCACGCCGCCCTCGGGGTCCGCGAACAGCACCGGCTGGCAATCCGCCGTCAGCACACACAGCGCCAGCCCCGGCTCTGACGTCACCAGCGCATCGGCTTGCCCGCGCGGCGTCTCGGCGTCTGCAATGGTCACGACATCAGCGGAATGCACCTGGTGCACGCCGACCAGCGCCTCGGGCGCGACGCCCATCGCATCGGACACACGGGCCCGGTTGATCTTGACGACATCGGACTGATCGGACGAGCCGAGGCCACAGTTCAGCCCGCTGAACACGCCGGAAGACGCGCCGCCGAGACGGGTAAAGAACCCGTGGCGCAAGGGCGCAAGCCGGTCCGAGGTGATGATGTCGAGCGTCATGTGCCCAGCCCGGGAAGCGTGGATGCGTCGTGCGGCGTGACCGAGATCACCTTGAACAGGCTCCCCATTTCCTGCGGGTGGGTCAAGCGCCGGTGTGCACAGACTTGCGCATCGAGCGCCGCGCCGGTCAACCCGTTGGCAAGCGCCTGCGCCCGTGCCGTTATTCCAAGCCGTTCCAGCCAGACGCCTTGCGGCGTCATCGCGCTGACCTGCGTCCTTGGCATCGCCTGAGCGAGCGCCTCGAAATCGACGTGCGCGGTCAGGTCGGCCTGCCCTGGATGCGCAAAGGGGTCGTCCGGCGCGTGGTCCTTCAGGGCCTGGAAGGTGTCTCCGATGGACCGCCAACCGCCATAGTCCACGATCAGCGCCGCACCGCCGTGATCGGCGATCCGGCGGCCGATCTCCTCGGCGATGGCGCCTGCCCCGGCGCGGGTCTCGACGATCTGGCCGGGAATGGTGTCGGCCAGCCGGTGCTCCAGCGCGGCCAGCGGGGCGGGTGCGGTCAGGCCAAGCGTCAGTCGGTCGCCCTCCAGCCCCACCACACGCTCCTGCCAGCCGCCGTCATGGCGCTGGAACTGCCGCACCGGTAGCGCGTCGAAGAATTCGTTGGCGATCAGCAGCAGCGGTATCTCGGGCACATCGGCGATGCTGTCGTGGAAGGTGATGACATGCGGTCCCGCCAGCGCGGCGGCCTGTGCGCCGCGCAGCACTGGCGACACCTCGACTAGATGCAGGCGCAGCGCGTCGTGAAAGCCGGGCACGCCGGATGTTGCACGCAAGGCATCGGCCATCAGCGCGCCGCGTCCCGGCCCCATCTCGACCAGTGCGACGGGGGCGGGACAGCCCTGATCCTGCCACGCCTGCGCGAGCGACAGGCCGACAAGCTCTCCGAACATCTGGCTGATTTCGGGCGCGGTGGTGAAATCGCCGGCGCGGCCAATGGGGTGGCCGGTGGTGTAATAGCCGTGCTTTGGGTGGAACAGGCATTCGGTCATGTAATCGGCAAGCGTGATCGGGCCTGTGGCTGCGATCCGCCGGGCGATCAGCGCGGCGAGCGGTGTCATGGTCTGCGGCGGGCCCAGAGGATCAGGGCGACACCGGCCAGCACCATCGGCAGGGACAGAAGCTGGCCCATGGTGATCCCGGTCTCGCCAAGGCGGACCACATGGCCCCAGGGATTGCCGGGCGTGATGAACTGCGCATCCGCCTGCCGGAAGTATTCAACGACAAAGCGCGCCGCGCCATAGCCCGCAAGGAACAGTCCGGTGACTTGTCCGGGCCGGCGTGTCCACCACCAGACGAAGGCCGCGACAAGCACCAGCGCGCCCAGCAGCAACCCTTCCAGTCCCGCCTCGTAAAGTTGCGAGGGATGGCGCGCGCAGGGGCCCTCGACGCCGGGACAAGTCTGCGCCGCCGCGCCCGGAAAGATCACGCCCCAGGGCAGGTTCGTCGGGCGGCCCCACAGCTCGGCGTTGATGAAGTTGGCGATGCGGCCCAGCAGCAGTCCGGCAGGCGTCGCGATGGCCAGCATGTCGGCGGCCGACAGCAGCCGCACGCTGTTGCGGCGGCAGAACCAGACCAGCGCTGCGACCACGCCCAGCATCCCGCCGTGGAACGACATCCCGCCGGTCCAGATCTTTACGATGTCCACCGGGTTCGCCAGGTAATAGCCCGGCTGGTAGAAGATGACGAAGCCCAGCCGCCCGCCGATGATGACGCCGAGGATCACCATGGTCAGAAGGTCGTCGACCTGTTGAGGGGTCATCGGCGCATGGCTGCCCGGCCAGATTTGCGGGCGCCGGACAGCGGCGACGGCAATGCGCCAGCCGATCAGGATGCCGACGATATAGGCCAGCGCATACCAGCGCAGATCAAAGGCGAAGCCGCCGATCTCGATCGTGAAGATCTCGGGCGAGAGGTCGGGAAAGGGGATGGCGGCAAGCATGAAAGGATGCAGACATTCTGGTGATCGGGAAGTCAACCTTGTGGAGAGGGAATGTCAGCGCCATATATCAGCCAAGCGACAGGAGGCCCCGCCATGCAGACACGCAACAAGATTTTCGACGACATCTCGCAACTGATGACCAATGCCATGGGCGTCGCGCAAGGCGCCAAGGACGAGGCCGAGACGGCGATGAAGGGGCTGGTTGACCGCTGGCTCGCCGACCGCGATTTCGTCACCCGCGAGGAATTCGACGCCGTGCGCGCGATGGCGCAGAAGGCGCGCGAAGAGAACGAGGCGCTGAAGGCCCGTCTTGACGCGCTGGAGAAGAAAAAGGGCTGACACCGGCCCAGGCCAAGGCGTGAGACACAACACGGGCGTGCCGCCGGGCGCGCCCGTTTTCGTTGGCACCTCCTGGCGCCTCGGTCCAACGTAACAGCCTTGCGAAGTTTTGTGGCGACAATGGGGCTTTCCACAACTTCCTGCGGTTACCCACAAAATAAAGCTTTACTCAGACTCCCGCAGGACACACCATATCTGGTAAGGGCGGCCTCTGTAACCGCCGCTCTTGGAGCAGGCACCAAGCCGTAGCGGACCAGCAGTGTTCGCAGGCGAAACCCAGAGAGGCCGCGCATGTCGCTTTCAGAGCAGTTCCTTTCGGACGACATCCACCCCATCGACATCGTCGAACATCTTGCCGAACATCAGGACTGGGACTTTGACCGCGTGTCGGACGACCAGATCGCGATGGCGGTCGAGGGGCAGTGGCGCACCTACTCGATCACGCTGGCCTGGACGCATTTCGACGAGACGCTTCGCCTGATCTGCACCTTCGAGATGGAGCCTCCCGAAGACCGTTTGCCGGCGCTCTACGAGACGCTCAACCGCACCAACGACACCTGCTGGGCGGGCGCGTTCAGCTACTGGCCGGAACAGCGCCTGATGGTCTACCGCTATGGCCTGATCCTTGCGGGCGGCCAGATGGCCAGCCCCGAGCAGATCGACCAGATGATCGGCGCCGCCGTCAGCGCGGCGGAACGCTACTACCCCGCGTTCCAGCTTGTCGCTTGGGGCAACCGAGAGCCGAAGGACGCGATGCAGGTCGCCATTGCACAGGCCTACGGGCGCGCCTAACCTCCGCCCCCTGAAGCGATTTGGGGGCGACGCACCATGGATATGAACGACATCGAACGCCGCGGCCTTGTCCTTATGGGCTGCGGCAAGATGGGATCGGCGATGCTGGCCGGATGGCTGGCGCGGGGCTTGCCTGCACCGTCCGTCACCGTGATCGACCCCAAGCCGACCGACTGGTTGCGCGCGCAGGGCACGCGCCTGAACGCCGACCTTCCAGCCGATCCTGCCATCGCCCTGATCGCGGTGAAGCCGCAGATGATGGGCGACGCGCTGCCCGGTCTGCGGGCGCTGGGCGGGGGCGGCACGCTGTTCGTCTCGATCGCCGCCGGAACCCCGATCGCCCGGTTCGAGGAGGCGCTTGGCGCCGGGTCGCCGATAATCCGCGCGATGCCGAACACGCCCGCCGCCGTAGGGCGCGGGATCACCGCGATCATCGGCAATGCGCAGGCGACGCCCGATCACATGTCCCTTGCCGAGACGCTTCTGTCGGCCGTGGGGCAGGTGGTGCAGCTCGATGATGAGGACCAGATGGACGCCGTCACCGCCGTGTCCGGGTCCGGCCCGGCCTATGTCTTCCACCTGATCGAGACGCTGGCCGCCGCGGGCGAGGCCGAGGGACTGCCGCCAGAGCTTGCCATGCAGCTTGCCAAGGCCACGGTGGGCGGCGCGGGGCAACTGGCCGAGGATGCGGTCGAGGACCCGTCGCAGCTGCGCGTCAACGTCACCAGCCCGCAAGGCACGACTGCCGCCGCGCTGGGCCTGCTGATGGATGAAGACAACGGATTTCCGGCGCTTCTGCGCCGCGCGGTCAAGGCCGCCGCCGACCGCTCTCGCGCGCTACGCGGCTAGGGCGGTCACGGGAGCGGCGACGGGATTGATCCCGTGCCGCCGACAGATCGCATCCAGATAGCTGGTCTTGGGCGGCAATCCGCAGAACGTCGTTTCGATCACCGACCGCGCGGCATCGGGCAGGGCGACGGTCAGCGTCCCCTTGGGTTCGATCCGGTCAAGCGGCACCAGCGTCGTCCAGAACAGCCCGCTCGCCGCCTCGCTGACCGGCGCGATGCGTTCGGTCGGCAGGCCGCGCTGCAACAGGTTCGCGCTTATCATCATGTGGGTCAGCAGCATCGTGCCGGTGGCGCCCTCGCGCAGGTCCTTCAGGGTCCATGTCTCGCCCGCCGCAATCTGCTCTTCCATGCGCCGCACGAAACGCGGACCGCGCCAGGGCATTATCGGAGGGTCCGCGTTCAGGAACTCAAGCGCCTCGGCCAGCGCGGACAGGTCGCCCGGCACACGCAGCACCAGCGGCGAGACGACATCAGGCGCGGACAGCCCGAACAGCACGTCATCGGCGGGCAGCGGCGCAACGCACAGCGCGCGCATGTCGAACCATGTGACATCGGCCTGCGCCAGCAGCGTCAGCCGGAAGATGTCAGTGAAAATCGCGGCGTCGTGCGCGTCAGGCAGATCGCGCGGGGGCAGGATATCCGCTGCCGAGACAAGATCGACGGCCCCTGGCACGCCCGCAACATCCCCGTAGGCGTAAAGCTGCACGTCATGGCCGTGGTCCACCCAGGACTGCAATACGACCTGTTCGATGAAACTGAGCCTGTCGCCAAGCCAGAGACTTGCGACCCGCATCCTGTGCGCCATACTGCCTGCCCGATCTTCTTGTTGTTCGCGCGGGTTTGCCCCGTCTGTGGATAACTTACCCGAAATCACCGAATCCGGCAACAGGATAGGACCCCAGCCGTGCCAGAGATCAGTTTCGAGCAATTCCTTGCAGTCGATATCCGCGCGGGCCGCATCGCGCGGGCAGAGCCGTTTCCCGAGGCGCGCAAGCCCGCCTTCAAGCTCTGGGTCGATCTTGGCCCGGACTTGGGAGTGCGGAAAAGTTCGGCCCAGATCACGGCGAATTATGCGCTCGATGACCTGCCGGGCCGCATGGTGATGGCGGTGGTGAACTTTCCGCCGCGCCAGATCGGGCCGTTCATGTCTGAAATCCTTGTGCTAGGAGTGCCCGACGCCGCCGGTGAGGTGGTCCTGATGACGCCCGAGCGGGACGTGCCGCCTGGAGGGAGGCTTTACTGATGAACCTGCTGATCACCCGCACCCTGCCGCAAAAGGTTCTGGACGCCGCGCGCGCCCGGTTCGACACCACGGTCCACGAGGGCGGCAAGCTGTCGCCGGACGAGGCGCGCGCGGCGCTGTCCGACTACGACCTCATCATCCCCACGCTCGGCGATGCCTTCGGCGCGGCGGCCTTCGAGGGGCCAGCGCCGCGCACCAGGGTGCTTGCGAACTTCGGTGTCGGCTATAACCACATCGACGCGCCCGCCGCCCGTGCCGCCGGGGTCGAGGTGACGAATACACCCGGCGTGCTGACCGATGCGACTGCCGACATCGCCATGACGCTGCTGCTGATGGCCGCCCGCCGCGCGTCCGAGGGCGAGCGCGTCGTGCGCGCGGGGGCGTGGAAGGGCTGGACGCCGACACAGATGCTGGGCCTGCACGTCACCGGCAAGACGGTCGGCATCGTCGGCATGGGACGCATCGGCAAGGCGGTGGCAAAGCGCTGCCACTACGGGTTCGACATGCCGGTGGTGTTTCACAACCGCTCGGCCGTTGCCGACCCCGGAATGCCCGCGCGGCAACTCGGCTCCCTGTCCGAGTTGATGGCGGCGGCCGATATCGTCGTCGTCTGCGTGCCGGGCGGGGCAGAGACGCGCCACCTGATCGACGCCGCTGTCCTGTCGCACATGCAGCCGCACGCCGTCTTCGTGAACATCGCACGGGGCGACGTGGTGGACGAGGCCGCGCTGATCGCCGCGCTGCAAGAGAGACGGATCGCCGCCGCCGGGCTTGATGTCTACGAGAACGAACCCGAGGTGCCTGAGGCCCTGCGCGCGCTGGAGAACACCGCGCTTCTGCCGCATCTGGGGACTGCCGCGCTGGAAATCCGCGAGGCGATGGGGATGCTGGCGCTCGACAACGCGACCGCCGTGGCCGAGGGCCGCAGCCCGCCGAACCCGGTCTAGAGCGGCCCGAACGGCGCCGCGTCGCCGGTTTCCTCGCGCCAGTGGCGGCGGCACAGCGCGACATAGGTCTCGTTGCCGCCGACCTGCACCTGCGCGCCGCCAATCAGCACCCGGCCCGCCGCATCCTTGCGCACCACCATCGTCGCTTTCTTGCCGCAGTGGCAGATCGTGCGCGCCTCACGCATCTCGTCGGCCAGCGCCAGAAGCGCGGAGGAGCCCGGGAACAGGTTGCCCAGGAAGTCCGTGCGCAGCCCGTAGCACATCACCGGCACCTTCAAGTCATCCACCGCGCGCGCCAGATGCCACACCTGCGCGTGGCTGAGAAACTGCGCCTCGTCGATGAAGACGCAGGCCATCGGCCCTTCTGCCTGCCGCGCGGCGATCTTGGCGAACATGTCCTCGCCGGCCGTGAAGGTGTCGGCCTCTGCATCGATCCCGATGCGCGAGGCGATGCGCCCGCGCCCGGCCCGGTGGTCAAGCTGCGCCGTGATAAGATAGGGCACCATGCCCCGTTCGCGGTAGTTATAGGCGGCCTGCAACAGCAGCGTCGACTTGCCCGCGTTCATCGTCGAGTAGTGAAAATAGAGCTTTGCCATGTGCCTGCCGCCGCCGTCCCATCGTCGGCGTTCCGGTTAGACCGGGCGGCGGCGGGGGTTCAAGCCAGAAACGTGCGTTCGACGAACCAGTAGGCCGCGACCGCCGCGATGGCGAGAGAGGCCGGAACGGCGATCCGCGACCGCCACCAAGGCTTGTTGCCGAACCAGTAGGCCAGCGTGATCCACGCCAGCAGGATCACCGACAACTGGCCAAGCTCGACCCCGACGTTGAAACCGATCAGCCCGGTGACGAAACGCGCCGGGTTCAGCCCGATGTCTCCCAAGACGGACGCAAAGCCCAATCCGTGCAGCAGGCCAAAGCCGAACACGATCGCCGTGCGCCACCAGTGCATCCGCGTGACAAGGACGTTCTCGACCGCGACATAGACGATGGACGCGGCGATCAGCGGCTCGACGATGGCGGGCGAGATCGTGACATACCCCAGCGTCGCCAGCGCCAGCGTCACGGTGTGCGCAGCGGTGAAGGCGGTGATCTGCAGGACCAGCGGGCGCAGCTGCAGCGAGAAGAAGAACAGCCCCAGCACGAACAGGATGTGGTCGAGGCCCTTGGGCACGATGTGTTCATACCCGATGAGGACGTAGCTGCCGAACGCGGCCAGCAGCCCGACATCCGCCACGCCGTCGCGCGGGATCGGATCCGACAACTGGCCGCCCGTCAGGTAACCGGAATACCCCTCGCCGTCGCCCGCGCCCTGCTGGCGCACCACCAGCGGGCCGTATTCGGCAATCCATCCGACCTGAAGGGGCGCGTCGCCGGGGGGCAGGTCGGCTGCGATGGTCAGCACGCTGTCGCGCGGCAACTCGGCGTTGCCGACGGGCGGAATGTCGGTCTCCACGATCTGCGGCACAAGGCGCGCGCCGTCCACTTCAAAGACGAAACCGTCCCGAATGTCCGGCCACGCCTCATCGAGCGCGGCGCGCAGGTCTGCCGGGGGCAGCGCGCGCAGCCGGTCGTAGCGCGCTGCGTTGGGCGACTCGTCGGTGTCGGACAGCCCCTGTAGATCGACCCCCGCCACCAGCGCCTCAAGCGCGAGCGTCACCTGTATCCGCGCCGTGCTGCCCTCCAGCGTCAGGTCGGCGATGGCTGGACGCACCTCATGTGCGCCGGACGGTGCCGCGAACGTGAGGGCGAGGGCCAGCAGTATGCTTGACACCACCCGCCGATAGACCAGCTTTGCCATGATCGAACCAGACCGGATACTCGCCATGCGCCTCAGAACCCTTGTTGCTTCCCTGATCCTTGCCGGAGCTAGCGCGCTTCCCGCCGCTGCCCACGAGTTCTGGATCTCGCCCGAGGCGTATCAGGTCGAGGCAGGGGGCACCATCACGGCGGCGATCCGGGTCGGTTCGGATTTCGAGGGGTCGAGCTATTCTTATATCCCGGACAACTTCCGCCGCTTCGATCTGGTGCAGGGCGACACCGTGGTGCCCGTGGA
Organism: Anianabacter salinae; assembly: GCF_019061145.1. Lineage (GTDB taxonomy): Bacteria > Pseudomonadota > Alphaproteobacteria > Rhodobacterales > Rhodobacteraceae > Anianibacter > Anianibacter salinarum. Next base: position 131,130 of record NZ_JAHQZS010000003.1, read on the forward strand.
AGGGCGCATTGGCGACCGTCCGGCGCTGGCGATGGCGGCCCCCGGGGACGGGCTGTGGACCGTGGTCCATGTCACCACCGACACGCAGCTCAAGTACAAGGACTGGGACACCTTCGTGGGCTTCACCGAGCACAAGGATGTCACCTGGGCGCAAGAGCGCCATGTCGCACGGGGCCTGTCCATGGACAACGTGCGCGAGCAATACAGCCGCTATGGCAAGTCGCTAGTCGGTGTCGGCGATGCGGCGGGGCAGGACGTGCGGGTCGGTCTTCTGATCGAGATCGTGGCGGAGGCAAACCCCTACACCGCCGCGCTGAGCGAGATGCCGGTGCAGGTGTTCCACGACGGCGCCGTGCGCGCGGGCTCTCAGGTCGAGGTCTATTCCCGAGCCCCGGAGGGCGCGGTGTCGGTCACGCGCTACCGCACCGATGCCGAGGGGCGGGTGTCGTTTCCGGTCGAGGCCGGGCACGAGTACCTTGTCGACAGCGTGGTCCTGCGCGAGATCGAGAGCGGCACCGAGACCGGACCCGCGTGGGAATCGCTCTGGGCGTCGCTGACCTTCCGCATGCCCGGATAGGCGCGGAACAGCCCGCGGTCGGGCCGCGTTTCAGCCGGGACAGTACACCGGCTGAAGAAGGACCGATCCCATGCCCGACATTTTCGAGGTCATCAAGGGCGACCACGACAAGCACCGCGATCTGCTGGCCCGTATCGAGGACACCCCGGACGGCAGCAAGGACCGCAACATCGCCTGGCAGAACTTCTACTACGACGTGAAATCCCACGCCGCAGCCGAGGAAGAGACGTTCTATTCCAAGCTGATGTCCCAGCCCTGGGGGCAGGACGCCGCGCGGCATTCGGTGCACGAGCACCAACAGATGGACGACCTTCTGGAAAAGCTGAACGACATGGACATGGCCGCGCCCGAATGGCTCGAGACGTTCCGCAAGTTGCGGCACGACTACGAGCACCACATCGACGAGGAAGAGACCGAGATCTTCGCCCGCGCGCGCGAGGTCGTGGACAAGGCGGAGTGGGACCGGCACGGCGCGGACTTCGAGACGCGCAAGTCCCGCGAGCGCGAGATCGTCGATCAGAAGTCCGAGGACGCGTTGGAGGATTGAGGGGGGGAGCGGCGCTTGGGGCCATTTGGGCCCCCGCGCGCCGCATGGGGGCTTTGCCCCCAAACCCCCGCAGCATGGGGGCTCTGCCCCCAAACCCCCGGAGGTATTTGTGGACCAAAGATGGGAGGGTGCGGCCGGTCTGGTCAGGCTGCCGTGGTCCGGCCGATCTGGAATGGTCAGTCGGGCGTGGCGCGTTCCAGCGCGGTGCCGTCCGCCCAGGTGCCGTGAAGCGCGCCGTTCGGCATGACGACGTAGACGACCGGCGTCGTGCTGCCCCAGTCGATCGTGACGATGCGTCCCTCGATCAGTCCGGTTCCGGAATAGGCGCTGCCGACTTGCCAGTCGAAGCGCAGGTCTGAGGCCGACTGCGCCACGGACAGGCGCCCCGAATAGGCGGACCCGTCGGCGTTGCGGCCTTCGACCGAATAGCCGCCCGAGATGTCGATCACTTCGGCGGCGACTGTTGCGCTGCCTGCGCCTGTCGATGCGCTTTTCTTCTGCGCCTGGGCGGGCGCGGCGGCGGCGAGGATGGCAAGGCAGCAGGCAAGGGCTAGGCGTCGACTGGGCATGGCGCGTCTCCGTCAAGGGATGGCGCCAGAATGGCGGCTTGCCCCGTTACGGGCAAGCCCGCCGATCACCCTTGCAAACTGCGCACCTCGAACGCCCCTTCGCGGCGCGACTGCATCGCCAGGACCGCGGCGTGGCTGGCGGCGGCGGTCGTGTAGTAGGGGATCTTGTCGTAGAGCGCGACCGAGCGGATTTCGCGGCTGTCCTCGATCGCCTGCGCGCCCTCGGTCGTGTTCATCACGAGGCACACCTCGTCGTCCTTGAGCCGGTCGACGATGTTCGGGCGGCCCTCGTAGACCTTGTTCACCGTCTGCGCGGTGATGCCGCCCGCCTCGAAGAAGGCGGCGGTGCCGCGCGTGGCGAGGATGCCGAAGCCCATTTCGGTCAGGATCGTCGCCGTCTCGATCATCTCGGGGGTCTTGTCGGCATCGCGGATCGAGATGAAGACGGTGCCCTTGTGCGGCAGGTCGACGCCCGCGCCAAGCTGAGCCTTGAGGAAAGCGCGGGGGAAGGACCGGTCCCATCCCATCACCTCGCCGGTGGAGCGCATTTCCGGCCCCAGCAGCGTATCGACGCCGGGGAAGCGGGCGAAGGGCAACACCGCCTCTTTCACCGAGAACCACGGCATGTCGGGATCGGCCAGCGTCATCGGGTCGGCCATCGGGATCTCGCTGTCGATGCCGGCGTCCTTTTCATAGGGCGGGCGCAGCGGGAAGGCCGACATCGGCTCTCCGGCCATCAGGCGCGCGGCGATGGACGCGATGGCGCTGTCGGTGGCCTTGGCGACAAAGGGCACGGTGCGGCTGGCGCGGGGGTTCACCTCGAGGACGTATATGTCGTCGCCCTTGATCGCGAACTGCACGTTCATCAGGCCGACGACGTTCAGCGCGCGGGCCATCACCTCGGTCTGGCGTTTCAGTTCGGCCACGACATCGGCGGACAGCGAATAGGGCGGCAGCGAGCAGGCGCTGTCGCCGGAATGCACGCCCGCCTCTTCGATGTGCTGCATCACGCCCGCGACATGGACCGACGTGCCGTCCGACAGGGCGTCCACGTCCACCTCGACCGCGCCCGACAGGTAGCTGTCGAGAAGGACGGGGTTCTTGCCCGACACCACCACCGCATCGCGGATGTAGCGTTCGAGGTGCGCGTCGTCGCGGACGATCTCCATCGCGCGGCCGCCCAGAACGTAGGACGGGCGGATCACAAGCGGATAGCCGATTTCCTTGGCGATGGTCATCGCCTCGGCATCGGTGCGCGCCAGCGCGTTGCGCGGCTGTTTCAGGCCGTTCTGGATCAGCATCTGCTGGAACCGCTCGCGGTCCTCGGCCAGGTCGATCATGTCGGGCGAGGTGCCGAGGATCGGGATTCCCGCCGCTTCCAGATCGTTCGCCAGTTTCAGCGGGGTTTGCCCGCCGAACTGCACGATCACGCCGTGCAGTATGCCCGCGTCCTGCTCGACGCGCAGGATCTCCATCACATGCTCGAAGGTCAGCGGTTCGAAATACAGCCGGTCCGAGGTGTCGTAGTCGGTCGACACCGTCTCGGGGTTGCAGTTGATCATGATTGTCTCATAGCCAGCATCCGTCAGCGCATAGCAGGCGTGGCAGCAGCAATAGTCGAATTCGATGCCCTGACCGATCCGGTTCGGGCCGCCGCCGAGGATCACGACCTTCTTGCGGTCCGAGGGGCGCGCCTCGCATTCCACGTCGCCCATCACCGGGGCCTCGTAGGTGGAATACATGTAGGGCGTCTGCGCCTCGAACTCGGCGCCGCAGGTGTCGATGCGCTTGAACACCGCCGTGACGCCAAGGTTGTGGCGGGCGCGGCGCACCTGGTCTTCCTCGCGGCCGGTCAGCTTGGCGAGACGGGCATCGGTGAAGCCCATCATCTTCAGGCGGCGCAAGCCGTCCTCGGTCACGGGCAGGCCGCCCCGGCGCACTTCGGCCTCGGTGTCGACGATCTCGCGGATGCGCGACAGGAACCACGGATCATAGCTGGTGGCGGCCTGGATGGTGTCGTCGGTCAAGCCGTGGCGCATCGCCTGTGCGATCACGCGCAGCCGGTCGGGGGTCTGTTGCGACAGCGCGCGAATGATGGCGGCGGTGCCCTGCGGCGTGTCGCCCGCGCCGTCGATGGCGATCTCGTCAAAGCCCGACAACCCGGTCTCCATCGAGGCCAGCGCCTTCTGCATGCTCTCGTGGAAGGTCCGGCCAATGGCCATCGCCTCGCCCACCGATTTCATCGCTGTGGTCAGTTCCGGCTTGGAGCCGGGGAACTTCTCGAAGGCGAAGCGGGGGATCTTGGTCACGACATAATCGATGGTCGGCTCGAAGGACGCAGGCGTCACGCCGGTGATGTCGTTGTCCAGCTCATCCAGCGTGTAGCCCACGGCCAGCTTGGCGGCGATCTTGGCGATGGGAAAGCCGGTTGCCTTGGACGCCAGTGCCGACGAGCGGGACACGCGCGGGTTCATCTCGATCACGACCATGCGCCCGTCTTCGGGGTTGATCGCCCATTGCACGTTCGATCCGCCGGTCTCGACGCCGATCTCGCGCAGGACGGCGATGCTGCCGTTGCGCATGATCTGGTATTCCTTGTCGGTCAGCGTCAGGGCCGGGGCCACGGTGACGCTGTCGCCGGTGTGCACGCCCATCGGGTCGACGTTCTCGATGGCGCAGACGATGATGGCGTTGTCGGCGCGGTCGCGCACGACCTCCATCTCGAATTCCTTCCAGCCCAGAAGCGACTCGTCGATCAGGATCTGGCTGACGGGCGAGGCATCGAGGCCAGAGCGGCAGATGCGCAGGTAATCGTCGCGGTTATAGGCCACGCCGCCGCCGGTGCCGCCCAGCGTATAGGCGGGGCGGATGATCGCGGGCAGGCCGATGTGTTCCAGCGCCGCGACGCATTCCTCCATCGTCTCGGCGATGGTGGCCTTGGGGTTCTCGAGGCCGATGCGGTCCATCGCCTCGCGGAACAGCTTGCGGTCCTCGGCCATCTCGATGGCTTGCCGGTTGGCACCGATCAGCTCGACGCCGAACTTGTCCAGAACGCCCATGTCCGCCAGCTTGAGCGAGGTGTTCAGGCCGGTCTGCCCGCCCATCGTCGGCAAAAGCGCGTCCGGGCGTTCCTTTTCGATGATCTTGGCGACGACTTCGGGGGTGATCGGCTCGATATAGGTGGCATCCGCCAGCCCGGGGTCGGTCATGATCGTGGCGGGGTTCGAGTTGACGAGGATGACCCGGTAGCCTTCCTCGCGCAGCGCCTTGCAGGCCTGAGCCCCTGAATAGTCGAATTCGCAGGCCTGTCCGATGATGATGGGTCCCGCCCCGATGATCATGATCGACTTGATGTCGGTGCGCTTTGGCATGGGACCCTCTTTGATCGCTGTTGTGATCGGTTCTGTCGCGCCCGCCGCGGCGCGGTGGGCAAAATTGTGGCGGTTATAGACATGCGCGCGCCCCGTGCAAGGGGCGGTCCCCGGAAGGGTTGGGAATGCCGCACATGGCCCTATCTATGGGTGCGACCCGCCGCTGCCGAGACGCCCCGATGAGCCTTGCCCATATCCGCGCCCCCGCCGCAACCCGCGCCCGGCTGATCGCCGAATTCTGCGCGTTCTATCTTGCGGCGCCGATGATTTTGGCGCTGGTGTTGCCGCCGTCGATGATGTTCCCGGCGCTGTTCGGCGTCACCGCGCTTGGGCTGGTCCTTTTGCACCTGACGCCGGGCTTTCACTGGTCTGATTTGACGCGCGGCCTGCGCGAGGTGTCGCTGGCCTTTGTCGTGCTGGGCACGCTGGCGACGCTGGCCGTGGGATACGCCGTGATGGTCCTGACCGCACCCGAGGCGTTGTGGCTGCTGTTGCGCGCGAACCCTGGCCTGATGCTGATGATCGCGCTGCTGTATCCGGTGCTGTCGGCCCTGCCGCAGGAGATCGTGTTCAGGCCGCTGTTCTTCCGCCGCTATGGCACGCTTCTGCCGGGCGATGTGCGCGCGCAGGTGGTGCTGAACGCCGCCGTCTTTTCGCTGGCGCACCTGATGTACTGGAACTGGATCGTCGCGGCGATGACGTTCTCGGGCGGGCTGGCCTTTGCCTATGCCTACCGCGTGCGCCGCAACTTCCCCGAGGCGGTGCTGCTGCACAGCCTTGCCGGGATCGTCGTCTTTGCGCTGGGGCTTGGCGTGTACTTCTATTCCGGCAACGTCGTGCGCCCGTTCTAGGGCGCAGCCGCGCTATTCGGCGGCCTGCGGTGCGGTGGCCTTTTGCGGCGCTGCCCCGGCAGAGACATCGTCGCGGTAGAGATAGTCGCGGGTCAGCGGCACGGCGTCCTGCCTGCGGGCCAGCTGGAACTGGAACACGCATTGCCGGTTCAGCCGGAAGGTCAGTTCGGAGGCCAGCAGGTAATACCGCCACATCCGGCAGAATCGCTCATCATAGATCTCGCGCGCGCGGTCGATGTTGACCACGAACCGTTCGTGCCAATGCTTCAGCGTCTCGGCATAGTGCAGGCGCCAGACCTCGACGTCGGTTGGATAAAGGTCTGCCTTCTCGACCGCCGCCATCGCTTCGGACATCGCAGGGATGTAGCCGCCCGGAAAGATGTACTTGGCGATCCAGGGGCTTGTCGCGCCGGGGGGCGTGGCGCGCCCGATGGTATGGATCAGCGCGACGCCGTCTGGCGTCAGCTTGTCCTTCACATGCCGGAAATACTCGCGGTAATGCGGCGCGCCGACATGCTCGAACATGCCGACCGACACGATGCGGTCAAAGCTGTCCTGCACATTGCGGTAATCGGTCAGACGGAATTCGACGCGGTCCGAAAGCCCGGCCTCTTCTGCGCGGCGCGTGGCGACCTTGTGCTGTTCCTCGGACAGGGTGACGCCCAGCACCTTGGCGCCATAGTCGCGCGCCAGCGTGATCCCCATGCCGCCCCAGCCGCAGCCGATGTCCAGCACCTTCATCCCCGGCTCGATCAGCAGCTTGCCCGCGATGTGGTTCTTCTTGTCGATCTGCGCCTGTTCCAGGCTGACATCGGGCGCGCGGAAATAGGCGCAGGAGTATTGCTTGTCGGCGTCGAGAAAGAGGTCATACAGCTCGCCCGACAGGTCATAATGATGCGCGACGTTCTTCTGCGCCTTGCCGACGGGGTTGTATTGCTGCGCCCATCGCACCAGCGCGCGCAGGTGGTTGCCAAGGGTGTGCACGTTGAACCGGCCGAAGGTCTTGGCCGAGTTGCGGATCGCCAGCGTCAGGAACCCGCGCAGGTCGTCATCCTCGATGACGAAGGTGCCCTCCATATAGCCCTCGCCAACGCCAAGGTCCGGGCTCATCATGATCCGGCGCGGCAGGGCGGGGTCCTTGATCGTCACGCGGATCGGTGTTCCGGTGCCATCACCGTAGCGGGTGACGGCGCCATCCGGCATCTCGACGATCAGCGTGCCCGAGGTGATGATCTGCCCGATGGCGCGATCGAAAAGCGTGTTCCACATTGCCACCACTCCTTGCAGGGGGGGCGCTTGGGCCCCGCAAGAGACCGCGGGTCATCGGCTCCGGCCGTCACTGACGCCGCGTTTTCCCTCAAATCTGCGACATTCTGTCTGGAAATCAAGCCGTTTCGGGCAAGATGCCGTTGGGGCATCCGGCGCCGCCGCCCGAAAATCAGGCAGCCCCCCGGACTTGCGCCGTCGCCAGTTGCGCGCGGAAACACCGTCCGCCTTGACGTTGTGGCGCGCGCGCCTTGACTTCCCGGCCCCGTCACGGTGTATCGGCCCGGCGCCCCGCACGCCTTGCTGAACAGGACATTTTCGCCATGCACGCCTATCGCAGCCACACCTGCGCCGACCTTCGCCATGACAACGTGGGCGAGACCGTTCGCCTTGCCGGATGGGTCCACCGCGTCCGCGACCACGGCGGCGTGCTGTTCATCGACCTGCGCGACCACTACGGCATCACGCAGGTGCTGTGCGATCCCGACAGCCCGGTTTTTGCGCAGGCCGAGAAGGTCCGCTCGGAATACTGCATCCGCATCGACGGCACCGTGAAGGCGCGCGACGCCAGCCTCGTGAACACCAAGATCCCCACCGGCGAGATCGAGGTCTACATCCGCGACATCGAGATCCTCGGCGCCGCCGAGGAACTGCCGCTGATGGTGTTCGGCGATCAGGAATACCCCGAGGAAACGCGCCTTCGCTACCGCTTCCTCGACCTGCGCCGCACCAAGCTGCACGAGAACATGATGCTGCGCAGCCGCGTCGTTGCCGACCTGCGCCAGCGCATGTGGGGGCAGGGGTTCACCGAGTTCCAGACGCCGATCATCACCGCCTCGTCCCCCGAGGGCGCGCGCGACTTCCTGGTGCCGTCGCGCCTGCATCCCGGCAAGTTCTACGCGCTGCCGCAGGCCCCCCAGCAGTTCAAGCAGCTGATCATGGTGTCGGGCTTCGACAAGTATTTCCAGATCGCGCCCTGTTTCCGCGACGAAGACCCGCGCGCCGACCGCTCGCCCACCGATTTCTACCAGCTTGACCTCGAGATGAGCTTTGTGACGCAGGACGACGTGTTCGCCGCCATCCAACCGGTTATCCGGGGCATGTTCGAGCAGTTTGGCGGCGGCCGCAAGGTCGATGCCGAGTGGCCGCAGATCACCTATGCCGACGCGCTGGCGAAATACGGCACCGACAAGCCCGACCTGCGCAATCCGATTCAAATGCAGGTCGTGTCAGAGCATTTCCGCGACTCTGGCTTTGCGATCTTCGCCAAGCTTCTGGAGCAGGACGGCACCGAGATCCGCGCTATCCCTGCGCCCACGGGCGGCAGCCGCAAGTTCTGTGACCGCATGAACGCCTTTGCCCAGAAAGAGGGCCTGCCGGGCATGGGGTATATCTTCTGGCGTCCGAAGACCGAGGAGACGGTAGACGAGGAGTTTCTACAACGAATTGCCTCAGTTTATGGTGATGCTGTGGCTGAGTCTGGCGGGACACCTATCCGTAAGAACCAGCCAATTTCCGCCATCGACAGCAAGTTGTTGGCAAGGATGCTCGAAAAGATCCAAGAGAGCGGAGACTTGGACAGCGTTGCTGCCCTATGGTCGAAGTATATGGAGGCCGCCGGCCCCCTCGCCAAGAACATCGGACCCGAGCGGACCGAGGCGATCCGCCAGCAGCTTGGCCTTGGCGTCGGCGACGCGGCGTTCTTCCTTGGCGGCAAGCCGGATGCGTTCCAGCGGGTCGCGTCCAAGGCGCGCGACACCATCGGCGAGGAGCTGGGCCTGACGGACAAGGACCGCTTCGCCTTTGCCTGGATCGTCGATTTCCCGATGTACGAGAAGGACGAGGAAACCGGCGCGATCGACTTTTCGCACAATCCGTTCTCGATGCCGCAAGGCGGGATGGACGCGCTGAACGGCGACCCGCTGGACGTGCTCGGCTATCAGTATGACTTGGCCTGCAACGGCTATGAACTGATCTCGGGCGCGATCCGGAACCACCGCCCCGACATCATGTTCAAGGCGTTCGAGGTTGCGGGCTATGGCCGCGACGAGGTGGAAAAGCGCTTCGGCGGCATGGTCAACGCCTTCCGCTACGGCGCCCCGCCCCACGGCGGCTGTGCGGCGGGCATCGACCGGATGGTGATGCTGCTGGCCGACGAGGCGAACATCCGCGAGGTCATCATGTTCCCGATGAACCAGCGCGCCGAAGACCTGATGATGGGCGCCCCGTCCGAGCCGATGAACGAGCAACTCCGCGAACTGGGCCTGCGCGTCCTGCCGCGAGAGGAGTGATGGGGCTACAGCCTGCGATACCTTCCGCCACCAAGGAATGCGATGTGCCCGTTGTCGCGAAGTACTTGTAACTGTTGACGTATCTTCGGACGGACGTTAGCGTTTTCTGGATAGAGAAGAGTCAAGTGATGCTCGAAAGCATACACGTCTGATATTGAGAACTCGCCTGTCCCGCACTGGTCTACACAGCGCATTACGTCGACTAGCCAACCTCTCGCGGCCCCTGTCCGATTGCCGACAAAGTAGGTGCGCTTCCAATCATCAAGAACTTGGTGTCTTGGCCTAATGATGCCATTTTCGATGATCGGTATTCTGCCAGATTGCGGGATCTGACCTAGCAGTATGTTTGACCCTATCCATCCTGCGCGACGCGCAGTCGCCTTTAATGGCGGTCTCTTCTCGACAACGGATTGAACAAAGAAGCGCTTTGGCACAACAAACATGTTGTCTACGGTTCGCTCATTGCGATCTTACTGAAGTAAGATCAAGTTTGGTGAGGAATCTGACGCTAGACGTTCCATTTTCGTTCGAAATGCGCCGTTTGCAATCTTTCGACCAAACTTCCGGGTTTGGCTCTTGAGTTCGTATTGATCACCGCAATCTGCGCAATAAAAGTCCGCGACAGGTCGATTGGCCGTGAAGCGCGATAGCTTGGAATTGCCACAGTTCGGGCAATACATCCACCGGGCGGCCCAATTTTCTGTGTCATAGCGAGCGACTTGCGTGGCGCCATGGAATTGTTGTGGCGCTTCCTCAAACCCTCGTTTCATACGGTATTTCTGAAGAGGACTGTCGATTTAGAGAATCGAATGGCGTTCTCAAATTTGACGAAGCTCGCAAGCTTCTCGTACTTTGGATCATCCTCAGCATCACGCTTTGAAACTGAGACAGAATATCGACCAGTCTCAGCAGGGGAAACAAGGATGGAAAGGTCGTCGGTTCCTGCAGGGGAAACATCAGAGCATCCGCAAGCCGGACAACGACTATCGCAAGCACAGGACCATTCTTCGTCCCATACTTCGCAACAGGTTGGGCATTCGTAGTAAATTGCTAACCAAGCCATGAAATGGCCCCTTTCCTTCAAGGCGTTGGCAAATAATATGTTTCTCTTGAATGTGCCCATACTTTCGAAGTTTGTCGAGGAATGATTCGCTGATGCCCCACCCCGCCGACGCACCGCTTGTTCCCGGCTGGACGCCGCCGCCCCTGCCGGGGCCGGACGTCATGGAGGGGCGCCTCGCGCGGCTCGAGCGGCTTGGGGTCCGGCACGCGGCTGCGCTGCATGCGGCGAACGCGGAGGACGATGCGATCTGGAAATGGCTGCCCTACGGTCCGTTCGGCACCGAAGCCGCCTATCTGGACTGGATGCAGGACAGCGCCCTTGGCGCCGATCCGATGTTCTATGCCATCATGGACCGCACGACCGGGCAGTGGGGCGGGGTCGCCAGTTATCTGCGGATCACCCCCGCGGCAGGCAGCATCGAGGTCGGGCACATCAATTTCGCGCCGGCCTTGCAGCGCACCCCCGCCGCGACCGAGGCGATGTACCTGATGATGAGGTGGGCCTTTGGCGCCGGGTATCGCCGCTATGAATGGAAGTGCAATGCGCTGAACCTTGGCTCGCGCCGGGCGGCGCAGCGGCTTGGCCTGTCTTACGAGGGCATCTTTCGGCAGGCCGCCGTGGTGAAGGGGCGCAACCGCGACACCGCGTGGTTTGCCGCCATCGATGCCGAATGGCCTGCCCTGCAAGCCGCCTTCAAGACCTGGCTCGACCTTGCGAATTTCGACGCGGAGGGGCGCCAACGTCAGTCCCTTTCGGAGCTGACCGCGCCGATCCTTGTGGCGCGCGACCCCGCGCTAGCAGGACGCGGCTAGACGGCCGCGCGGCGCGACAGGCGATCCTGCAAGAGCCCCGCGACCCGCGCCATGTCGCCCAGCATCGGGGCGCCGCGTTCGTGGCGGCGGCGCAGGGTGGTCGCCGCGGTCTCAAGATCGGTATCCTGCGCGGCGCGGCCCAGCCCGGTCAGGAACTGCGCGACGTAGTCGATGCTGTGATCGAGATCCTGTCCGCCGATCATCTCGACCACGCGGGCATAATCATCGTGCAGGGCCATGACATCCGGCGCCACCGTTTCGTGCGAAATCTTGCGCGGGCCATTTGGGCGATAGTCGGGCGGCAGCGCGCCCAGCAGGGTTTCCTGAAACGCCCCCAGATCGCCAAGCGGTTTTGCCAGGGCGGCATTGGCACCCGCCATGAGCGCGGTGCTCAGCGCGGTATCCTCACCGCTCATCGCGATGATCGCGGGGATGCGCGGCTCGGACCGGTTCAGCCGCTCGATCAGGTCGAGCCCCGAGCCATCCGGCAACCCCACATCGACCAGGATCACGGTCGGGCGGTAGACCTTGAGGTGGCGATCTGCGGCGGCAAGGCTGTCGGCGCGGCGCAGCCGTGCGCCTGAACGCAGGCACAAGAGCCTGACCGCTTCAGATGCGTATCGGCTGTCCTCGACCACCAGCACGGTGATCCCGGCCAGCGGGCGGTCGGCGGTCGGACGGGTGCAGGGCGCAAGATCCAGCGGGTTCGAATCGGGCATGGCAGTGTCCTCAATCACGATATTCAGAGGCTAGACGCCCCATCGTGAACGAGTGGTTAAGGGGCGCGGCGTCACGTCTCTTGCAGGGGCCGTGCCATCCCGACATAACGCCCGCACCACGATGAAAAGGACCCGCCCCATGATCGGACGCCTGAACCATGTCGCCATCGCCGTGCCCGACCTCGATGCGGCCTCGGCGCTCTATCGTGACACGCTGGGCGCCGATGTCGGCGCGCCGCAGGACGAACCCGACCACGGCGTGACGGTCGTGTTCATCGAACTGCCGAACACCAAGATCGAACTGCTGTATCCCTTGGGCGAGGACAGTCCGATCCGCGGCTTTCTCGACAAGAACCCGTCGGGCGGCATCCACCATGTCTGCTACGAGGTCGACGACATCCTTGCGGCGCGCGACCGGCTGAAGGCGCAGGGCGCGCGGGTGCTGGGTGACGGCGAGCCGAAGATCGGCGCACACGGCAAGCCGGTCCTGTTCCTGCACCCCAAGGATTTCACCGGAACCCTCGTCGAGCTGGAGCAGGTCTGATGGGCCCCGTCTCTGGTCTCGTTCTTTACGCGGTCATCTGGTTCATGACGCTGTTCGTGCTTCTGCCCATCGGGCTGCGCACACAAGGCGACGAGGGCAAGATCGAGCCCGGCACCCATGCCGGATCGCCCGCGAACCTGAACCTGAGGCGCAAGTTCCTGCAGACCTCGATCATCGCCTTCGTGGTCTGGGCGATCATCGCAGGCGTCATCGTCACCGGACTGGTGACGGTTGACGACATCGACATGTTCAACCGGATGGGCGAGACCTGAGCCGGTGAAACAGGTGCGTGAAGGTCGCGGCGCCCAGCACCGGGACCAACAGGTTCACCACCGGAATTGTCAGCGGCACCGCCATCAGCGCCCCGGCCAGCCATATCTGTAGCCCGTGGCGGGCGCGCAGGCGCTTGGCCTCGGGCGGAGGCATCCGGCGCAGGGCGACAAGCTGAAAATACTCGCGGCCCAGAAGAAAGCCGTTCAGCGACCAGAAGATCAGCGGCGCGAACGGGGCGAGGAACAGGTAAAGCACCAGCGCGACGACGTTCGCGGCGATGACCGTGCCAAGGAACGCAAGGCTCTGACTCAGGTTCTCGGCCAGGCCAAAGCGGATCGGCGGGGGCAGGCCGGGGTAGTGCGACTGTTCCACGGCGTCTGCCACATCGTCGAGAAAGATCCCGGTGAAGGCCGAAGCGACAGGCACCATCAGGAACACCGACAGCCCCATCATCAGGATCACCGACGCGCCCGAGGCGATGTCGTCGACCCATGTGATCTCGCCAATCCAGGGAAGGCTGAAGCTGTCGGGCAACAGCAGCCCGACGCCCCAGAAGGTCAGTGCATAGACGGCGACCAGCAGGGCCAGCGTCAGGCCGAGGCCCTTGGCCAGCACGCCCCGGAACCGCGGATCGCCAAGCTGCGCCAGTGCCTTGAGGAAATCCGACAGTATCAAGACGTGGCCCAGGTGGTGATGGCATCCAAGTCGGGGCGCGGGCGCTCTGGCGGCGGGTTCGTCTCGGTCCCGATGTGGATCAGGCCCGCAATGCGCTCGTTCTCGGCCAGACCAAAGCCTTCGGCCATGAAGCGGCGGTCATGGCTTGGCCAGCCCGACAGCCAGTTCGCGCCCCAACCCGCCGCCAGTGCCGCGTTCAGCAGCGCCAGGCAGACCGCGCCTGCCGAATAGGTCAGTTCCAGCGCCGGGATCTTGCCGGACGGCTTTTGCACCTCGACCACGGCCACGGCAAGATGCCCGTCGGCGTATTGCGAGCGGGCCTTGGCGACGTCCTCCTCGGCCTTGCCGAGGGCCGGGCCATGCGCCACCACCAGTGCGGCAAGACGGTCCAGCGCGGGCTTCTCCAGCACGATGAAGCGCCACGGCTCCAGCTTGCCGTGATCCGGCGTGCGGGCGGCGGCGGTCAGGATGGGCCGCAAGTCATCGCGGCTTGGCACGGGCGTCGTCAGGGTCTTGGCAGGGCGAGAACGCCGGGTGAGCAGGAAGTCGAGCGCGGCGGGATTGGGTGCGGGCATGGGATACCTTTCTATGCTGGGCCTGATGTCAGACAAAAACAGTCAGGTTTCAAGCCGCTCCAGCCCGAATTGCTGCACATAGTCGTCTACCAGCGCCGCATGGGCGGCATCCATCCGCGCGCCCGGCTGTCGTTTCTCCAGCGTCGCCGCCATCGGATCGGGGGCGGCATGGCCGCTCCCCGACAGTTCCTCGAGCACGGCGTGGCCGCAGAACGGCACATGCACCTCGGAATAGCCGCCCTCATGGACCAGAAGCAGCCGCCCGCCGCACAGATCGTCCGCCGCTTGCATCACCGCACGCGTCATCAGGCGGAACGTCTCGGCGGTGGCCATCATCCGGCCTAAGGGGTCGAAGGCCGACGCATCGTAGCCGCAGGCGACGACGATGGCGTCGGGCCTGAAGGCGCGCAGCTTTGGCAGGATCAGCCGCTCCATCACGTCCATGTAGACCTTGTGACCGCCGCCCGGGGGCAGGGGGATGTTCATGTTCGCGCCTTCTGCGCCCGCGCCGCCCGTTGCCTCGGCCTCGCCGGTGTCGAGCGGATAGTTCCGTTCCTGGTGCACCGAGATGGTCAGGACGTCGGGATCGTCCCAGAACACCGCCTCGGTCCCGTTGCCGTGGTGCACGTCCCAGTCGACGACAGCCACGCGCCGCGCCAACCCGTCCGCCTGCGCCGCGCGTACCGCGACGCCGATGTTGTTGAGCAGGCAGAACCCGTTCGGCCAGTCCGGCAGGCAATGGTGCCCCGGCGGGCGCGACAGGGCATAGGCATTCTGCACCTCGCCCTTCAGCACCGACCGCAGCGCCGCCACCGTCAGACCGGCCGACAGCGCCGCGATCTCGTAGCCGCCGCGCCCAAAGGGCGTGCGCAGGCCGATCTCGCCGCCGCCCGCGTCGGACACCTCTTTGAAGTGGTCAAGGAAGGCGGCGGGGTGCACCCGCTCCAGCGCCCTGCGGTCCGCAGCCTCGGCGCCCTGCATCGCCAGATCACCGGCCAGCCCCGACACCTCGACCAGGTTCTTGAGACGCCGCTTGGTCTCGGGCGCCTCGGGCAACCCGCCCGCGACCATCGGCTGCACCAGCCCGCCCTCGGACATGGTCATCGCATAGCCATAGCCTGCGTGCCAGAAACAGCGTTCGCTCCAGAAAAATCCCGTCCGCGGCATGGTTCCTCCTTGTGGCGTGCTGCGCTGCGAGAGACTAGGCTGCGCGCGTCCGGGGGGAAAGGCCAGACCAGCATGATCGACCTTCGCCACCTTGCTGCGCCCGGCACCTTGTTCGCCGTGCGCGTCACGCCCAAGGCATCGCGCAATGACGTGACCCTGCGCGACGGCAAGATCCGCGTTCAGGTGTCGACGGTGCCGGAAGACGGCAAAGCCACGGCCGAGGTGGTCCGGCTGCTGGCCAAGGCGATCGGCATCCCGAAATCCCGCCTGACGCTGGTGCGCGGCGAGACCTCGCGCGACAAGACGTTCCGGGTGGAATGAGTCCTCAGGATCCGGCGGGCCGCAGCCGGTAGACGCCTTCGGGCAACTTCAGCGCCGCCGACAGGTCGCGCAGCTGCGTCATCGACAGGGTGACCTTCTGCACCGTGTCGCTGACCGGATCGAGCTGTTCCAGCGTCACGCAATCCTCGAAGGCGTTGATGGTAATGTCTTCCTGCAGGTGCGGCGCGCCTTCGTCGACCAGCGTGACGACGGTGGCGTCGAAATCGTGCTCGATGGTGAACATCGCGGGTCTCCCGGCCTTTGGCGTGTGTCCCGTCCAGCCTTGCACGGAGCCGCGGCGGGCGCAAACCGCCGATCACGCGCTTGCCACTGGCACCGGGCGGCGAATTTGCTAGGGTCGCCAGCAACCGCGCACGTCTGCCGAAAGGCCCACGCATGATCCGCCTGATCCTCCCGCTTCTTCTTGTCCTGTCCGCCTGCGCAGTCCCCGCCCCGCCGCCCGCGCCGGGCCCGACATCGCAGCTGCCGCCCGGCGCGCCGCCCTCGGCCCGGCAGGCCGCCGACAATTTCGTCGCCGTGGTGGACCGGGTGGAACCCATCGCAGAGCAGGTCTGCCGCGAGCGCACGCGCGGCGTGGATTGCGATTTCCAGATCGCCGTCGACAGCCGCCCCAACCAGCCGCCGAACGCGTTCCAGACACTGAACGACGCCGGGCGCCCGGTGATCGGCTTTACCGTGGCGCTGATCGCGGACGCGCGGAATCAGGACGAGCTGGCGTTCATCCTCGGGCACGAGGCGGCGCACCATATCGAGGGGCATATCCCGCGCGTGCAGGCCTCTGCGATGCAGGGTGCGCTTCTGGCCGGGGCGCTGGCGACGCTGGGCGGGGCGAATGCCGCCACCGCCGAGCAGGTCAGCCGCCTTGGCGCGCAGGTGGGTGCGCGCAGCTTTGCCAAGGATTTCGAGCTGGAGGCCGACGCGCTCGGCACGGTCATCGCGTATCAGGCGGGCTATGACCCGGCGCGCGGCGCGGAATACTTCACGCGCATTCCCGATCCCGGCAACCGGTTCCTCGGGACGCATCCGCCGAACGGCGACCGGGTCGCGACGGTGCAGCGGGTGTTGTCGCAGATCAGGTGACTTGATCGGGATCAAGGCGCGGCGGTTTCGGGCCGTCCAGTCTGCGGTGAACATCACGCAGAGAGGAGACGCCGAAATGTCGATCATGGAAAAGCTCAACCGCCGTTCCAGCCTGGTGAACCGCATGGCCGACACGGTCGGCGTGGACATGGCCGAGCAGATGATGCGCGCGCATGTCAGCCCTGACGAAGTGCGCGGCGCCGTGTTCCGCTGCATGTCCTGCCGCCAGGACCAGACCTGCGAGGCGTGGATGGATGCGCACCCGCAAGGCGCCGCTGCCGCGCCGGGCTATTGCCGCAACGGCGAGATGCTGGCTCGCCTCGCAACCGGCTGACGGGATGCCGGCCTATTTGCAGGGGCGCGCCTTTCGCGGCGCAGAGGGCATGGCGCGTGCCATCGGACTGCGCCTCGCCGATGCCGTGTCGTCCGGCCTGATCGGGCGGCGCGAAATGTCACGCATCGTTGCACACTGCGCCGACTGCACCCGGACGGAGGCCTGCGCGGCGATGCCGGTGCAGCATCCAGGCGCCGAAGCTGCGCCGGACCATTGCGCCAACCGGCACGAGTTCGACCTGATGAGGGCCGCGCTGTGACCCGCCTTGCCGATCATGCCCACGACTGCCTGATGCAGGGCATGGCGGACAAGCTGGGCGTGGTGGCCGACCGCGCGCCCGATGTGGAGGCGATGGTGACGCGCTGCCGGGCCTGCGTGAAGCACGACGCCTGCATCCTGTGGATGCTCGACCACCCCCGCGCCGAGGCGGCGCCGGGCTATTGCCTGAACGCCGAGGACTTGCTGGCGCTGCGCCCCTAGCCGCCGGTCTCTGTCGCGATCCAGGCGGCGGTGTCCGCGTCGGCCTGAACCCGCGTCCAGGTGATCGCGGGCAGATCATAGGGATGCTCGGCCCGGATCAGCGCGACCAGCCTTTGCGCGCAAGCGTCCCGCGTCTTGAACGCCAGCGCCCATTCCGTGCCGCTGTCCACCGCGCCCTCCCAGTGAAACAGGCTTTTCACCGGACCCTGCAGGTTCGCGCAAGCCGCCAGCCGCGCGGCGATGGCGGCACGGGCAATCGCCTCGGCTGTGGCCTCATCGGGGCAGGTGACATGGAGATCGACGGGGTGGGTCATGTCAGAATCACGGAACTAGAAGAGAATACAGCGCCCGCACCTTGGTGAAGTTGTGCAGCCTCGAGAAGGTCTGATTGACTGCCCAATCCCATAATAGCCAGTTGTGAATCTAGAGACTTTGCCCTGAACTGCATAGGGAGCGCGCCTTCGCCGCGAGCATACTCAAAGCAATCTCCAATTAATTCACGCAGCAACAACCAATCCAAAATTAGCTTAACGTTTAACTCATATTTGTGGTCTGGAATAGTCTTATTTGCATCCGCACTCAGCCGGTCAGTTCTGGAGACACACATCTGAAAATTTCTTATGATTCCAATAAGAGCTTCATTATTCCTATCATGTTCTATGCATGATTTTATTGTATCTATTGAGGATTGTAGTCTATTTGAATTCTTAAGGATCGAAATATTTTCTGGAACGCCCTTATCGAAGGCCAGTGCCTTTATTGTGTTCTCTGCAGAATTCCCTAGGTTGCTGAGGGCTATTGGTAGCGCTGCACGTTCGGCTTCCAGTCTGGCCAATCTCCGTCTTTCCTCCACTTCTTCAGTATTTTTGATCTGACGCGCTATCCCTGAATAGGCATAAAATGCGGAAATAATGGCTACAAATGCTGTAAGTATTGAAGATACTTCGCTGCGCAGCCGGTAGAAAATTTCATATTCTTGAATTGCGCAAAACGAGAACGCCAGGACAGCCCCTATGGTCACGCCTGCTACCGCACCTCGATAAAAGCTTGGGTGGGCCATGAGTTTCTCCTACTGAACAGGTCTACCCCACAAGTCATACTCCCCCGCCTCGTCTACCTCGACCGTCACGATCTCACCCACCGACAGCCCCTCCGTCTCCTCGTCGATGAACAGGCAGCCGTCGATCTCGGGGGCGTCGGCCTTGGTGCGGCAGGTGGCGACGCCGTCTTCGTCGATGTCGTCGACGATCACCTCAAGCCGCGTGCCGACCTTCGCGGCCAGCTTGGCCTCTGAAATCCCTTGGGCCTTTTCCATGAAGCGGGCAAAGCGGTCGTCCTTCACCTCTTCGGGCACATGGTCCGGCAGGGCGTTCGACCGCGCCCCGGCGACGTTTTCGTACTTGAAGCACCCCACGCGGTCGAGTTGCGCCTCGTCCAGCCAGTCCAGCAGCGTCTGGAACTCGGCCTCGGTCTCGCCGGGATAGCCGACAATGAAGGTAGAGCGCAGGGCGATGTCCGGGCAGTCGGCGCGCCAGGCGGCGATCTCGTCCAGCGTGCGCGCGGCAGCGGCGGGGCGGGCCATGCGGCGCAAGGTGTCCGGGTGCGCGTGCTGGAACGGAATGTCGAGATAGGGAAGCACCAGCCCCTCGGCCATCAGCGGGATCAACTCGCGCACATGGGGGTAGGGGTAGACGTAGTGCAGCCGCACCCAGGCGCCGAGTTGCCCCAATTCGCGGGCGAGCGGGATGATGGGCGCCTTGGCGTCGCGGTCCTTCCAGTCGGTCCCGTAGGCCGATGTGTCCTGGCTGATGACCAGAAGCTCCTTCACGCCAGCCTCGACCAGCTTTTCCGCCTCGCGCAGGACGGCCTTTGCCGGGCGCGACTGCAGCTTGCCGCGCATGTCGGGGATGATGCAGAACTTGCAGGCGTGATTGCAGCCCTCGGAAATCTTCAGATAGCTGTAGTGGCGGGGTGTCAGGCTGACCCCCCGCGCGGGCAAAAGGTCGACGAAGGGATCGGGCGAGGGCGGGACGGCGGCATGCACCGCGTCGAGCACCTGTTCATACTGGTGCGGCCCGGTCACGGCGAGGACCTTTGGATGCGCGCCAGTGATGTAGTCGGGTTCGGCCCCCAGACACCCCGTGACGATCACGCGGCCATTCTCGGCAAGCGCCTCGCCGATGGCATCGAGGCTCTCGGCCTTGGCGCTGTCGAGGAATCCGCATGTGTTCACGATCACCGCGTCCGCGCCCGCGTAGTCCGCCGAGATGCCATACCCCTCGGCCCGCAGCCGCGTGAGGATGCGTTCGCTGTCGACCAGCGCCTTGGGACATCCAAGCGAGACCATGCCGATGGTCGGCTGGCCGTCGCGGACGGTGTCGGTGATGCGGGCGCGGGCTTGGTCGGGGCGCAGGTCGGGCGGGTTCTGGGTCATGGCCCGGCAGATACGCGCATCCGGGGCGCGGGAAAAGGCCCTGAAAACGGCGAGGCGATGCCGGTCGCGTGAGCGCGTGACGCTTTCCGCCCGGCGGGGGCGCTGCTAGGCTTTCCTCACGCTCAGGAAAGGACGCCCCCCATGCGCTGGATACTTCGCATTGCCTTTGCCCTCGTGGGCCTTGTCGTCGCTGCCGTGGTTCTGCTGTTCCTTCTGCCCGCCGACCGCATCGCGGCGCTGGCCGAACAGCGCTTCGAGGCCGCGACCGGGCGCACGATGACGCTGTCGGGCGGGGTCAGCCCGACGGTCTGGCCGGTGCTGGGGGTCGAGACGGGGCCAGTCGAGATCGCCAACGCGGAGTGGTCCGACGAAGGCCCGCTCTTGCGCGCCGAGGGGCTGAAGATCGGGGTCGATGCCGCGGCGCTGATCCGGGGCGAGGTGCGCATTCGCGAGGTCACGGCGACGGCGCCCGCGATCATCCTGGAACGGGCCGCCGACGGCACCGGCAACTGGGAAATCGGCGCGGCAGAGCCGGAGGCTGCCCCCACGGGCGATCCGGCGCAGGGTGAGGCGGGCGAAGCGGGGCAAGCCCCCGCCTCGGGCCCGCGTTTCTTCTCGCTCGACGTGGCGCGGATCAGCGATGGGGCGATCCTCTACATCGACCGCCGCGATGGCAGCCGCTCGTCCCTGACGGACATCGACGCAGTGGTGGAGCTGCCCGATTTCAACGGCATCGCCGACCTCGACTTTGCCGCGACAATGAACGGCCAGCGGATCGACACGGTCGCGCGGATCGAGGGGCTGTCGACTTTCCTTGCAAATGGCGCCGTCCCGGTGTCGGTGCGCGGCACGCTGGGATCGGCAGATGTGGACTTTACCGGGCGCGCGGGGCTGGCGCCGCTGGCGGCGTCGGGGCGCATCGACGCCGACCTCGGCGATCTGTCCGGGCCCTTCGCCATCCTCGGCATGACGCCGCCGGGACTGCCGCAGGGGATGGGCCGCACCGTGGCGCTGACGGGTGACATCACCTATACCGCGCAGACCCTGAACATCCGCGATGCGTCGGTCACGCTTGACCAGAACCGGATCGCGCTGGCGGCGGATATCGCGCTGGGCGCGCGGCCCAAGGTGACTGCGCAGGTCACGGCGGGCGATCTGGATCTCTCGGCGCTGGGCGGCGGCAACGCTGCGGCGTCTTCAGGCGGCGGCTCGGGCACGGGCGGCCAAGGCGGGCAGGGCGGCCAAGGCACCACATCCGGACCGACCGGCTGGCCCACGGACCGGATCGACGTCTCGGCGCTGCAGGCTGTCGATCTGGACCTGTCACTGAACGCGGACAGCCTTGATCTGGGGATGCTGCAATTCGGCGCGGCCCGCCTTGTGACGCAACTTGCCGACGGACGCGCCGTTACCGAGATCCAGCAGCTTGCGGGCTACGGCGGCGGATTGTCCGGCAGCCTTGTGGTGAACAGCCGTGGCGGGCTGTCGACGCGGGCGGCGCTGACCGGCCGGGACATCGACATGAACGCGCTTCTGATGGCGCTGGCCGATCTGGACCGGATCGACAGCAGCGGAGACTTCTCGGTCAACCTGCTGGGGGTCGGCAATTCGGTGGACACCCTGATGAAAAGCCTCGAAGGCGACGCGTCGCTGCAACTGACGGGCGGCGAGATCCGCGGCATCGACCTTGACCGGATGCTGCGGAACCTCGACCCCTCTGCCGTCGGGCCGAACATGGCGACGCCGGTCGAGACCGCATCGGCGACCTTTGCCGTTGCGGGCGGCACCGCGCGCACAGAGGACCTGCGCCTTGTCACCCCGGCGGCGTCGGCCAGCGGGCGCGGGACCATCGGGCTGGGGGCGCAAACCATCGACATGCGGATCATCCCGTCGCTGCTGGACGGGCAGGACGACATCAACGTGCCGGTCGTGATCACGGGGCCGTGGTCCGGCCCGCGCGTGTCGCTCGATCTGGCGGCGGCGGCGCAAGAGGAAATCCAGGAAGAGCTCGACAACCTGCGAGGCCAGGCCGAAACCGAGATCCGCAACCGCATCGGACAGGAGCTTGGCGTCGAGGCGCAAGAGGGCGAGACGGCCGAGCAGATCCTGCAGCGCGGGCTGGAAGAACGCGCCACGGAAGGGCTGAACAACCTGTTGGGTGACTTGCTGGGCGGGAACTAGACTGACGCAAAAAGGGGCGCCCGAGTGGGCGCCCCTTTGTCATCCTGTAGCGGCAGCTCAGCGGCGGCGATCGCGGCGCGAGCTCATCGGCTGGAATGCGACGCCCACATGCGCCTCGCAATACGGCTTGCCCTGTTTCACCGGCAGGCCGCAGAAATAGAAATCATCCGTCGCCGGATCGCCGATCGGCCATTTGCAGGTCCGCTCGGTCAACTCCATCAGGCTGATCTTCTTGGCCTTCTTCTCGATCTCGCGCACGCTGGCCAGCGCCTCGGGGCTGATCTCGTTCGCCGAAGGCTGCGGCGGCAAGGGCTGGCCTGCGGGCACGATCTGCTTGCGCGCGATGGGCGCGGGGTCGGGGCGCGGCTCGGGCGCGGCTTCGGCGGGGGCGGCGTCTTCCAGGACCTTCTCCTTTGCGGCGGGCTTGGGCGCCTCGGCCTTTTCCTTGGCGGGCGCGGCGGGCGGCACGGCGGTGCCTTGCGTGCGGTTCGACAGCCCCAGACGGTGCACCTTGCCGATCACCGCGTTGCGGGTCACGCCGCCAAGTTCCTTTGCGATCTGGCTTGCGCTTTGGCCTTCGCCCCACATCTTCTTGAGAAGTTCAACGCGTTCGTCGGTCCAGGACATGGCCGTCTCCAATATCAAGGCGGCCCGGGAACCCCGCGCCGCCTGGTCATCTTGTGTCGGACCCTATTCTAATCACCGCAAGGCGGGATACAAGCCGCGAGCAGTCAAAGGAGGCAACGATGGCCGAAACAGGCACAATGGGCACACGCCGCTTCGGGCGGGTCAACTGGCTGGGGATGTATACCCTGGCGGAACGCGAATGCATGCGGTTCCTGTCGGTGTGGAACCAGACGCTGGCCGCGCCGCTGGTGACGGCGGGTCTGTTCCTTGCGATCTTTGCGCTGGCCATCGGCCCGGCGCGGGGCGAGGTGATGGGCGTGCCCTTTGTCGAATTCCTTGCGCCGGGCATCCTGATGATGACGGTGATCCAGAACGCATTCGCCAACACCTCGTCCTCGATCATGGTGGCGAAGGTGCAGGGCAACATCGTCGACACGCTGATGCCGCCCCTGTCGGCGGGCGAGTTGCTGGTGGGCTACCTGACGGGCGCGGTGGCGCGCGGGCTGTTCGTGGCGGCCGCGATCCTGGTGTTCATGGTGCTGACCGTGGGCGCGGGGCTGGCGAATCCCGCCTGGGTGCTGGTGTTCTCGTTCCTCGGCGCGGCGTTCCTGGGCGCGCTGGGCATCGTCGCGGCGATCTTTGCGACCAAGTTCGACCAGATGGCGGCGATCACCAACTTCATCATCACGCCGCTGTCGTTCCTGTCGGGCACCTTCTATTCGATCGAGACGCTGCCCGCACCGATGCAGGTCATCACCCACCTCAACCCGGTGTTCTACCTCATCGACGGCGTGCGCTACGGGATGCTCGGGGTGTCCGACAGCTCGCCCTGGCTGGGGCTGTTCATCGTGTCGGTGTGCACGGGGCTGGTCTGCACGCTGTGCTGGTGGTGGTTCCGGAGCGGGTACCGGATGAAGAGTTGAGGGGGGGGATTGCGGCGCTTTGATTTCTTGAAGCAGTGGTAATGCAGAAGGAAACGTATCTTCGCTACATCTGTGCGTAGGTCAATCCTCGCTGCCATCAAAGAGTGACGGATGCTCACGTTGCGCATACGCTGTCGTGAAGTCGCCAAGGCGCGCCTTAATTGCATCTGGCGTCAAAGGTTCAGCAAGCTTGGCCCCATTGAACTCTAGCACACGCAAAACACGGCGGTTCTTAGGGCGTCCATCACTGATCTGAAACGCCCACTGCACCTTAAGATTATCCAGAACCTCCACGGGTAAATCTTTCCGCTTCACCAGATGCCAGAACTCAGCGTC
Organism: Anianabacter salinae; assembly: GCF_019061145.1. Taxonomy (GTDB): domain Bacteria; phylum Pseudomonadota; class Alphaproteobacteria; order Rhodobacterales; family Rhodobacteraceae; genus Anianibacter; species Anianibacter salinarum. Next base: position 155,167 of record NZ_JAHQZS010000003.1, read on the forward strand.
GTCAATCACGAAATAGCAGTCCCGACGAACCGAGTCCTTGCCCTTCCATTGACGCGCCTTCTGGTCTTCCTGATCCCAGTTTGGTGAGGTGACGTAGATACCTTCGATTGTGACGGTCCATTCTAGCGGCTCGTCGTCATTTTCCTTTCGGACGGGCTTCTGCGCGCGTTCGGGAAACTGACTACGGGGGATGGGAAAATCGTCGTCGCTTGAAAAGCCAATGCGCCTTACATCGCGATCTTCGATGCAGGCGGCGAAGAAGTCAGATCGAGCGTCTAGGGCGTCAGGTAGGTCACCAAGTTCCATACCAATTTTTCGAAGGTCATCATTGCTCTTTTCGAGCACCCCCTGCGTCATTGCGACAACGATCTTCGCTCCCAAACGGCACGCGGCCTCGTCATCGTCAGGCATAGGCACTGTTGGCTCTAGCGCTTCCTCTCCGTATTGTGGCTCTTCAATTTCTAATACCGTAAACTCTTGCAGGGTTCGAATTCGTTCTTGGTGGTCTTGCCCGAGTTCCATTGCCCAATCGGCTGGCGACTTCCCGGTTAATCCTTCGACATATGCGGACCCTACGTCGCTATTCAGGAACGCAAACACTGTACCAGGCACGGCCAATAGGACGGCTAGTTTAGATAAAAAAGTACCGCTTTCGGGCGGCAGGACTATCAGCTCATAGTCCAAACTACCTTGAAAGAAGGTGCTATTGAATGCCTCAATAACCTTCCTGGTACTCTCCGCCGTTTGAACGAAGGTGTCCAGCTTCAGGAAGTGGTCATCTACATCGAAGTGGATGAAAAATCGATCCGAGCGCGCGTCAAATTCCCATGGCAATACTTCAGTCATATGCCGCCTATCGCCCCACCTATGGTTGAAAACCTAGACCGGCTAAGGCTTCGTAGGCAAGAACTCTTGTTGTCGTCAGATGCTTATGCTCTGCTGCTGGTCTGCGTCATGCTGAGGGATTATTTTGGGTCGCCTGCGGTTTCTTAGCAGAATTCATCCCTTAAACGCCCCCCTCACTCCGCCGCTTCCCGCTCCCCTGTCCACTCCGCGCGCAACTCCATCAGCAGCTCGCGCATCGCGATGTCTTGCTCAACGTCGCGCGACAAGCTTTCCTTGGCCAGCCAGCGGTCGAGCGCTTCGAGCTTGCGGTGGTTGGTGATGCGGTAGAAGTCGCCCGGCATGTTGCCCGCCGACGCCTGCGCCTTGACCCACGCCTCGGCCAGCGACGGTTTCTCGTCCTCGTCGCACCACACATGCTCGAACAGGGTCATGATGTAGTCGAGCGTCGGCTGCGGCGGGTGGCGGCGGTCGGGGCGGTAGGGCAGGCGGAAGACGTCCGTGATGATCTCGTAGGACGGCCAGTAATACAGGTATCCCTCGTCCTGCTTCTCGCGCATGACTTCGTCGATGGCGACGCGCAGCACGGATTTCGACACCGAGTTGGCGGTCAGGCAGGACACGTCGCGGAAGGTGGCGATCAGCGGGATCGGCGACAGGGTGAACAGGATCCTGGCATCCGGGCGGTGCTTGCGGATCAGGTCGTAGATCGCCAGCATGTTGTCCCGGTTTTCCTCGACCGAGGACACCCGGAACTTGTGCCGTTCGGGGTCGTAGACGTCCTTGGGGATGGTGCGCCAGAACACGTTGTTCGTGGGCTCGTCATACCAGACCTCGGACAGCCCGAAGGTCAGGATGAAGAATTCCGTCTCGTCGAAGATCTTCCGGGTCTCCAGCCGGATTTCCTCGTCATAGCCGAATTCCTCGGCCTTGTAGCCGTGCCAGAGCGGTTGCTCGAAGGTCTTGTTTTCCCACGCCCATTCGAACTGCTGACGGATGACAAAGCTGTTCACCATGCCCTCGCCCATGGTGACGACATAGGCCGACTTCGCGTCTTCGGCGTCTTCGCCGCTCTTGTTCAGGACGTTGAAGTTCCGCGCCGACAGCCATTTCGAGATGTTGGTGGCAAAGCACGAGCCAAAGGCGGTGATCTGGGTCGAGGGCTTGAGCATCGGCTTTTCGGGCGCCCAGCCGTGCAGCACGTTGTCGATCACCGCGTTGGTGCCGATCATCTGCGCCTGCTTGGGGTTGAAGTTGGTCGACTCGCCCCGGAACCACGTCCGGTGGTCGCGCGTGGCCTTGGTGGTCTTCTGGAACACGAGGCTTTGGGTGCCGTGTTCGTCCGTCACCAGCATCTCGGTGCCGTCCTTCTTCATCTTGTCGGTCGTTTTCGCCATCGCTCGCCTCGATTTTTTGCCTGGGCGCAAGTCTGGCCCGAGAATATGGCCAATTGTTGAAGGCCACTTGCCCAAAGAATGCCCCGGAGCGGCCATCAACTCAAGCGCTGCGGCTTGCTGCGCGGTCAAATCGCGCTTGCGCGGACCGGGCGCGCGGTCTATCGCTTGCCGCATGGGCATCCAGATCGCATCCTTTCCGATCATCCGACGTAGGCGCACCCGCGTCTGACGACCGGCCCGCGTGCGCGCGGTGACCGCCCCCCGCGCCCTGCGCAAACCGCTTTCCTTCAAAACGTTGACTTGGCCCTGTCGGTCATGCACCTCTCAGAGCCTCCTGTTCCCGAGGATATCTCCATGATCCCGTCGATCCTTCCGACCTACAACCGCGCGCCCCTGACCTTCGTGAAGGGGCAGGGCAGCTGGCTTTTCGAGGAAGGCGGCGCGCGATACCTCGACCTCGGCGCCGGGATCGCCGTGAATGCGCTGGGTCATGCGCACCCGGCGCTGGTCGAGACGCTGAAGACCCAAGGCGAGACGCTGTGGCATGTCTCGAACCTCTACCGCATCCCGCAGCAGGAAGACCTTGCCGACCGTCTGGTCGACGCGACCTTCGCCGATACGGTGTTCTTCACCAACTCGGGCACCGAGGCCTGCGAGCTGGCGGTCAAAATGGCGCGCAAGCATTTCTTTGACGCAGGACAGCCCGAGCGGACCGACATCATCACTTTCTCCGGCTCGTTCCACGGCCGGTCCTCTGCCGGGATCGCGGCTGCCGGGTCCGAGAAGATGACCAAGGGCTTCGCGCCGCTGCTGCCCGGGTTCACCCATCTGGAGTTTGGCGATCATGACGCGCTGCGCGCCGCCATCACCGAGTACACCGCGGCGATCCTGATCGAGCCGGTGCAGGGCGAGGGCGGCATCCGCCCGGTTCCTGACCAGTGTCTCAAGGGCCTGCGCGATCTGTGCGACGAGCATGGCATCCTGCTGATCTTCGACGAGGTGCAATGCGGCATGGGCCGGACCGGCAAGCTGTTCGCCCATGAATGGGCCGGGGTCAGCCCCGACATCATGATGATCGCCAAGGGCATCGGCGGCGGCTTTCCCCTTGGCGCGGTGCTTGCGACCGAAGAGGCGGCGAGCGGCATGACGGCGGGCACCCACGGGTCGACCTATGGCGGCAACCCCTTGGGCTGCGCGGTCGGCGCCAAGGTGATGGAGATCATCGCCGATGCCGAATTCCTGGCCGAGGTGAACCGCAAGGCGGGCCTGCTCAGGCAAAAGCTGGAAGGGCTGGTCGCGGCGCACCCGGACGTCTTTGAGGGCGTGCGGGGATCGGGGCTGATGCTGGGCCTCAAATGCCGCGCGACCAACAGCGATGTGGTCGCCGCAGGCTATGCCGAGCATGTGCTGACGGTGCCTGCGGGGGACAACGTGGTGCGCCTGCTGCCGCCCCTGACCATCACCGACGAGGAGATCGGCGAAGCGGTGGACCGGCTGGGCCGGGCAGCGGCCAGGGTGACGGGCGATGCGGCCTGACTACGGCTTCCGGCCGGTGGCGCGGAGCGATTACCCGCTCTTGCGCCGCTGGCTGGCCGAACCGCATGTGCGCGCCTGGTGGGGCGATCCCGAGGAGGAGATCGCCCTGATCGAGGCGGATATGGACAGCGGCCCGACGGACATGCGCATCGTCACGGTGGACGGCGCGCCCTTTGCCTATGTGCAGGACTATCCGGCGCATCACTGGCCGATGCCGCAATACGAGGCGTTTGCATCCGGTGCGCGCGCGGTCGATACCTTCCTGGGCGAGCCTGCCTTTGCCGGAAAGGGCCACGCCGCCGCCTATCTGCGCGCGAGGGCCGGGGTGTTGCGCGACCGCTTTCCGGCCGTCCTTGTCGATCCAGACCCGGACAATGCCCGCGCGATCCGCGCCTACACGTCAGCGGGGTTTCAGCCCCGCTTCACCGCCCCGTGCGAGGACGGCGACCCTGTTCTGGTGATGGAATACGACCCCTGATCCGGCGGTCCATGATCCGGTCCACCCTTTTTCCTGCCCGCGATACGAGACGACAGATGACCCATTTCCTAGACATCCACACCACCGACCCCGCCGATTTGCGGCAGATGATCGACCACGCCGCGACGATGAAATCCGCGCGGCAAGACCGGCCCAAGGGTGCCGCAGACGACGAGCAGCCATTGGCGGGCCGCATGGTCGCGCTGATCTTCGAGAAACCCTCGACCCGGACGCGGGTGTCCTTCGATCTTGGCGTGCGGCAGATGGGCGGCGAGACGATGGTGCTGTCGGGCAGCGACATGCAGCTTGGTCATGGCGAGACCATCGGCGACACGGCCCGCGTGCTGTCGCGCTATGTCGACCTCATCATGCTGCGCACCTTCGACGAGGCGGTGCTTCACGAGATGGCCGACAACGCGACGGTGCCGGTGATCAACGGGCTGACCGACCGCAGCCATCCCTGCCAGATCATGGCCGACGTGATGACCTACGAGGAACACCGGGGGCCGATCGCCGATGCGCAGGTGACGTGGTGCGGGGACGGCAACAACGTGTTCTCGTCGTTCCTGCATGCGGCGGGGCAATTCGGCTTCGACGTGACCTTCTCCGGGCCGCAGACGCTGGATCCCGACGCCGAATACCTGCGCTATGGCCGCGAAAAGGGCCGCAAGGTGCGGATCGAGCGTGACCCCGCCGCTGCCGTCACCGGCGCGGACCTTGTCGTCACCGACACCTGGATCTCGATGCACGACAGCCAGTCCGCGCGCGAGCGGCGGCACAACCAGCTGCGCCCCTACCAGGTGAACGCCGAATTGATGCGCCACGCCAAGCCGGACGCACTGTTCATGCACTGCCTGCCCGCCCACCGCGGCGAGGAAGTCACGAGCGAGGTGATGGACGGGCGGCAGTCGGTGGTCTTCGACGAGGCCGAGAACCGTCTGCACGCGCAAAAGGCGATCCTGCGCTGGTGCCTTGGCGTGTGAGCGCGCGAAGGAGGAGCGCCTGCGGCGCAAGACATGTCCCGGACGCTCCGCTGCGCTGCGCCGCCCGGGGGCGAGGGGCTCTGCCCCTCTGGCCCTGCGGGCCATTCACCCCGGAGGTATTTGAGACCAAAGAGAAGCGGGAAGTCAGTCGTCCGGGCGGCGCAGGCTGAACACGTCTGCGATGCGCGTGTAGTCGCGGTAGCCGAGGCGCGAGAGCGGCTGGTAGAGGGTGATGTCGAGCATCCCGCCCACAAGGTAGCGCTCGTCGATGTGGATGCCCGTTACCTCTCCGAAGACGGCGATGTTGGCGGGGCCTTCCAGTGTCACGATCTGCGTGACCCTGCATTCGAGATGTGCCGGGCAGCCCGCGACGCGCGCGCAGTCGATGGTTTCGCAACCCAGCTTGTCCAGGCCCGCGCGGGCGAATTCGTCGGTGCCACGCGGCAGGGTGGCCGAGGTGGCGTTCATCGCGTCGCGCATCGCATAGGGCACGATGTTCATGCAGAACACGCCGGTATCGCGGATGTTGCCGACGCTGTCCTTGGTGCCGTCGCGGTCGTCCTTGCTGCCGGTGGAGGCGAACATCACCTGCGGCGGCGTGTAGGCGACGGCGTTGAAGAAGGAATAGGGCGCAAGGTTGTCGTGACCGTCGCCGCCCCGCGTCGACACCCAGCCGATGGGCCGCGGCGTGACGATGGCGTTGAACGGGTTGTGCGGCAGGCCGTGGCCGTCCTTGGGCTGGTAGAACATGCGGGGGGTCCCTTGCGCCGTGTTGTTGCTGACCTAGCCCCATGCTACGGCCAAATCCAGTGCTGGGAGGACAGCCTTGGACCGTATCGCCGAAGAACGTCCTGACGACTGGTGGGAGGTCGAGGCGCTGTTCGATCTGTGCTTTGCGCCGGGCCGCACGGCGCTGTCGTCCTATCGCCTGCGCGAGGATGTGGCGCCTGTCGGGCCGCTGTGCTTGGTGTCGCGCGACACCCTCGGCATTCTTGAGGGCGCGATCCGCTACTGGCCGGTGCGCGTCGGCACTGCCGGGGCGGCGGCGCTCTTGCTGGGACCGGTGGCGGTGCACCCGACGCGGCAGGGCGAGGGGCTGGCCGGTCTTCTGATCCGCGAGAGCCTGCAGCGGGCGCGCGCGCTTGGCTGGACGCGCGCGATGCTGGTGGGCGATGCGCCCTACTACGGGCGCTTCGGCTTCACGCGGCTGGACGGGGTAGAGATGCCGCCGCCGACCAACCCGGACCGCGTCCTGGGGCTGTCGCTGGTCCCCGGCGATGCCTGGGACGGGATCACGGGGGCGGTGGTTCGCCGGGACGCGGGCGAGCCGCCCAGCTGAGGGCTGCGGAAGGCGGTTGCCTTACGCGGCGAAACCTCACAAGTACTTGAAGTTGCAGGAACCCTTCGTCGTGGCCCCGTGTTCCACACCCGAACCGGCGCACTGCCGGGACACGATAGGACGAAAGGAACTTTTGATATGAAACGTCTTCTCACGACGACCGCACTTGTTCTGGCAACCGCAACCGCAGGTGTCGCAACCGCGCAGGACAGCCAGATCCGCAACACGGTTTCCAACGAGATTGCGACCCTGGGGATGGACATCGATGTGTCGACCCTGAGCCAGGAGCAGGTTGCCGAGCTTTACACCATCATCACCTCGACCGACGACAGCGGTGACGTGGCCCAGCGGGTGCGTGCCGTGATCGCCGACAACAGCACCGGGATGAGCATGGATGATGCCGACCAGCTGCGCCAGACCGTCGCCAACGAGTTGGCGACCTATGGCATGGACGTGGACGTGGCGCTTCTGACTGACGAGGAAGTGTCGGAGCTTTACGCGGCCACCACCTCGACCGATGACGAAGGCACCGCGATGCAGCGCGTGCGCGGTATCCTTGCCGGATCGGGCGCCGTCGACATGAACGACCCCGAAACGCTGCTGGTCGTGCTGAACATGGAGCAGTCGCAGTTCGACGCTGCGGTGGAGAACGCTCTGGTCAGCACCGGCTACACCAGCGTCGACGTCTCGAACCTGTCCACCAGCCAGAAGGCGGAAATCTACACGCTCGCCACGTCGAGCGAGATGGGCACAGACGAGGTCAACCGGATCGGCGCGATCGTCGGCATGTGATCTTCGCAGAAGTCTGACCGACTTGGGGCACCCTTCGGGGTGCCCCTTTTCATGTGCGCGATCAGGCGGTGGACCGCGCCAGCCAGTCCGTCACCGCCGCGCGCACGCTTTGCGCGCCGCTGCCGAACGCCTCGTCGATGACGGCCTTTGCCTCGGCCAGATCGACCCGGCGCACCAGGCTCTTGACCGGACCGATGGAGGCGGGGCGCATCGACAGCGCACGCATGCCGATGGCAGCGAAGCACACTGCCTCGACCGGCCGGCCTGCATCCTCACCGCAGAACGACAGCGGCGTGCCATGCTCGGCGCAGCGCTGCACGATGCCCTGCAGAAACGTCAGGAAGCTGACGTTGAGCGTGTCGTAGCGGCGCCGGACCAGTTCGTTCTCGCGGTCGGCGGCGAAGAAGAACTGTTTCAGATCGTTTCCGCCGATCGAGATGAAATCGACCTCGCGGAAGAAGGCATCGGGCGCGAAGGCGAGGCTGGGCGTTTCCAGCATCGCGCCAACCTTCAACTCGGATGGCAGGGGGTGGCCCAGCGCGCGCTCGCGCTCGATCTCGCGGTCGACATGGGCGCGCGCGGCGCGGAATTCCTCGAGCTGCGCGACGAAGGGGAACATCAGCGTCAGGGGGCGGCCGTTGGCGGCACGGATCAGCGCCTGAAGCTGCATCCGCATCACGCCGGGCTTGTCGAGGCCGACCCGGATCGCCCGCCAGCCCAGCGCGGGGTTCGGTTCCTCGTTAGGCTTCATGTAGGGCAGCACCTTGTCCGACCCGATGTCGAGGGTGCGGAACACCACCGGCTTGCCCTTCGCCGCATCCAGAACGCGCGCGTAGATGCTGGCCAGCTCCGACCGGCGTGGCATGGTGTTGCGCACGAGAAACTGCAGCTCGGTGCGGAACAGGCCGACACCTTGCGCGCCGGAGCCGTCCAGCGACGGCAGGTCGGCCATGAGCCCGGCGTTCATATGTAGGTCGATCACCGTGCCACACTTCGCCTCGGCCGGAAGGCCGCGCAGCGAGACGTAGCGTTGCTGCGCCTCGGCCTGCATCGCGATCTTGTCGCGGAACGCCTTGGTCACGGTTTCCTCGGGGCGCAGGTGGACGATGCCCTGATCGCCGTCGACAAGGATCGGATCGCCGTTCAGCGCCTCGGTGGTGATGCGGGCCGCGTTGATGACCAGCGGAATCGCCAGCGCGCGGGCGACGATTGCGGCATGGCTGCCGACCGAGCCTTGTTCCAGCACCACGCCCTTGAGAGAGCGGCCATAGTCCAGCAACTCGCCCGGACCGATGTTGCGTGCAACGAGGATCGGATCGGCGGGAATCTCGGCGCCGGTGTCGCGGCCCTGTCCCGACAGGATGCGGAGCAGCCGGTTCGACAGATCGTCCAGATCATGCAGCCGTTCGCGCAGGTAGGGATCGGGCACCTGGCCCATCCGGGCGTGAGCCGAGGATTGTTCTTTCTCGACCGCCGCCTCTGCCGACAGCCCGCGCGAGATGTCTTCCTCCATCCGGCGCATCCAGCTGCGCGAGTTGGCGAACATCCGGTAGGTTTCCAGCACATCGCGCTGGTCCTTGTCGGTCGAGGTCACGGACTTCAGCAGATCATCGACGGTCACGCGCAGCCGGTCGACGGCATCGTGGAGCCGCTGGCGTTCGGCCTCGGGATCGTCGGCGACGAGGTTGGTGATGACGACACGCGGCTCGTGCAGCCAGACATGCCCTTCGGCGGTGCCTTCCTGCCCGGTGCCGCCGCGGATCAGCACCGCCTGCTGGTGCGGCTTGGCCAGCGCGGCGCCTTCGCCGACGAAGGCACCAAGCTCTGTCATCTCGGCAAGCACCATCGCCACGACTTCCAGCGCGTAGATCGCATCGTCAGAAAACAGCCGCTCTTCCTTGGACTGCACGACCAGCACGCCAAGTGTTTCGCCCAGACGCTGGATCGGCACGCCCAGGAACGACGAATAGATTTCCTCGCCGGTCTCGGGCATGTAGCGAAAGCCGCGTTCCGACGGTGCATCCTTGGTGTTCACCGGCGTCGCGGCCCGGGCGACGCGGCCCACAAGGCCCTCGCCGACCCGCATCCGGGTCTGGTGCACGGCTTCGGCCTTGAGGCCCTCGGTCGCGCAAAGCTCAAGCGTTTCGGCGTCGCGGAACAGGTAGATCGAGCACACTTCGGTGCCCATCGAGTCCGCGATCAGGTGGGTGATCCGGTCAAGTCGGGTCTGGCCCGCGCTTTCGTCGGCCAGCGTATCGCGCAAGCGTCCGAGAAGCTTGCGGCTTTCGCTTTCGGTTCTGTCGGGCATGTCCCTCGACCCCGCCTCGTGCGGCCTTCTGTTCGGCTTAAATCACAGCGATCTGTGGAACGGAACGGATTTTCCCGCTGAACGTGTTGCAAGCGCCGGGCCGCTTGCAGGCCGCCCGGGCGTTGATCCGTTTGCTTTCAGCTCCGCCAATTTGCTGGGCGGTTCAGGCCTTTTCTAGCTCGAACGCGTCGTGCAGCGCCTGCACTGCAAGCTCCATGTACTTGCGGTCGATCAGGACAGAAATCTTGATCTCGGACGTGGTGATGACCTTGATGTTGATGCCCTCGTCGCGCAGCGCCTTGAACATCGTCGCCGCGACGCCCGCATGGCTGCGCATGCCGATCCCGACGACCGACACCTTGGCCACGTCCTTGTCCGCGACCAGGTCGTGAAAGTTGATCTCGCCCCTGGTCTTGGCGTCCGTCATTGCCTTCTCGGCCCGCGCGACCTGATCGATGGGGCAGGAAAAGGTCATGTCGGTGCGGCCATCCTCGGCGATGTTCTGCACGATCATGTCGACATTCACGCCCGCATCGGCCAGCGGGCCGAAGATCGCCGCCGCGATGCCGGGGCGGTCGGCGACAGAGATCAGGGTCATCTTCGCTTCGTCGCGGCTATAGGCGACACCGGCCACTGCTTTGCTTTCCACGATATCCTCCTCGGCGCAGACAAGGGTGCCCGCGTTGTCATCCATTTCCTCGAAACTCGACAGCACGCGCAGTTTCACGCCAAAGCGCATCGCCAGCTCGACCGAACGGGTCTGCAGCACCTTTGCACCCAGCGACGCCAGTTCCAGCATCTCCTCGAACGCGATGCGGTCCAGCTTGCGTGCCTTGTCGGAAATCCGCGGGTCGGTGGTATAGACGCCGTCCACGTCGGTGTAGATGTCGCAGCGTTCCGCGCCGAAGGCGGCGGCGAAGGCGACGGCGGTGGTGTCCGATCCGCCACGGCCCAGCGTGGTGATCCGGCCCTCGGGGCTGACGCCCTGAAAGCCCGCGACAACGGCGACCTTCATGCCTGCGGCAAACTTCGACAGGATGTTGGCGGGCGGGATGTCCTCGATCCGCGCAGCCCCGTGGGCGCTGTTGGTCAGTAGCGGCACCTGCCAGCCCTGCCAACTGCGTGCGGGGACATCCATTTCCTGCAAGGTCAGAGCCATCAGGCCCGCCGTCACGTTCTCGCCCGACGACACCACCGCGTCATATTCGCGCGCGTCGTAGAATTGCGAGGTCTCGTTGACCCAGCCGACCAGTTCGTTGGTCTTGCCGGACATGGCCGAGACGATGACGATGACGTCATAGCCATTGGCAACCTCGCGGCCCACGCGCTTTGCGGCGCGGCGGATGCGGTCGAGCGTGGCGACGGACGTGCCGCCGAATTTCATCACGAGAATGGGCATGAGGCCGGGTCTGGTCCCGTCAGAGAGGTGAACGGGCGCTCTATAGGGTTAGCCAAGGGGGTGGTCAATCGCGGCGAGTGGCGCGCCGGATCAATAGGGGTGGTCGCGCCCGTCCCAGGTGCGGAAGCACCCCGTGCTGTCCAGCGACAATTCGGCGATGCGGTCCTTCAGGCCTGCCGCCGCCTCGTCCACCGCTATCTCGGCGCTGCCGCCGCCCATGTCGGTGCGCACCCAGCCGGGGTGATAGATCCCGACGCTCACGCCGTCACCGCGCAGATCGGTGGCAAGGTTGCGCCCAAGGTTCAGCGCCGCCGCCTTGGACGCGCGGTAGACATAGCTGCCGCCGGGCGCGCGGGTGTGGCTGGCCATCTGGCTGGAGATGATCGCGATCCTGCCGCGCGCCGCGCGAAGCTGCGGCAGAAGGGCCTGCACGGTCAGGAACACGCCGGTGACGTTGACCGCAAAGGCATCCGCCCACATCGCGGCGGGATAGCCGGTGCCCAGCGCCTGCACTTTGTCGGGATAGACACCGGCGTTGCAGATCAGCACATCGAGTGGGTCGGCGCCGAGCGTTGCGGACAGCGTGGCCAGATCGCCGGGCCGGGTGACGTCGGCTGCGATCAGACCGTCTGCGCCGCCCGCCGCCCGCGTGGTGCCGAACACCGTGGCGCCGTCGCTCCGGTAGCCGTCCAGCAGCGCGGCACCGATCCCACGGTTGGCCCCCGTGACCAGCACGCGCATCAGTTCGCCTTGCGCGTTGGCATGAAGGGCAGGGGGGCCACCGGCACGCCGTCCTCGATCAGGCGGCGCGCCTCGTCGGGCCGCGCCTCGCCCCAGATCGGCTTGCTATCCCGTTCGCCATCATGGATTGCGCGGGCCTGGCGGGCGAAATCGGTGCCGACATACTCGGCGTTCTTCTCGACCTCGGCGCGCATCTTGCGCAGCTTTTCCTCAAGCGGGTGCGACGGTGCCGACAGCGCGGGAACCGTTCGCTCGTCGCGCCGCGCCGCCGGAACACCGGGCGCCATCAGCGCCTTGTCGACCACGGTGTCGCCGCAATTCGGGCAGGCGACATGGCCCGACGCCCGCAGCGTGTCGTAGGCGCCCGACGACTGGAACCAGCTTTCGAAGTCATGGGCGTTCGAGCATTTGAGCGCGTAGCGGATCATTCCATCTGTCCCGTCAAAACGATCCGCCGAACATAGTCACCGGCGCGGGGCGATCAATCGCCCCCGTGCGTCAGCGCGGCAGGTTGCGCGCGTCGAAGACCTTGAGGATCTCGCGCAATTCCGGCTCGTCCACCAGCGTGGCGGCCTTTTGCGGCGAACACCAGCGGCGGCGCCGATCCTTTGCCTCGGGGTAGTCGTCGGCAAGCTCTGTGACCTTGAAGGGAAACAGCGCCACGACGCAGGGCATGTCGGTCTCGTCCGGCGCCTCGGCCAGCTTGATGTAGGAATAGATCCCAAGGCACAGGGTCGACACCTTGCCGATCGCGCCCGCCTCTTCCCAGGCTTCGGTCGCGGCCGCGTCGCTGGGGGTCGCGCCCTCGACCGGCCAGCCCTTGGGCGTGATCCAGCGCTCGGTCGTGCGGCTGGTGACAAGCAGCACTTCGGTCTTGTCCTTGCGCATGCGGTAGCAGACGGCCCCGAACTGGGTCCGCACGTCGCGCTTTGACGACGAAGGCAGCCGCATGGGCTGCTGCTTTGGCTTGGCAATGCTCAAAATTTACCTGACCGCTCTGGGCCGCGATGGATCGCCGCCATTATTGGACATGGAGGATACGCCATGATTGCGCAAAGCCCAAGAGGCAACTGCATGTGATTGTCTTGACCCCATGTAGCGCGGCCATAGTTTCTGCATGACAACGGAGGTCCCCCCATGCTGCGCGCCGTTATCGTCATCCTGTCGCTTGCCCTTGCCGCCCCGGCGTATGCGATCGAGTCCATCGGCGGCTTCAGTTTCCGGTCCATCGACGGCGGAACCATCGACAGCGCCGACTGGCAGGGCAGCCCGGTGCTGGTGGCCAATACCGCGTCGTTGTGCGCCTACACCCCGCAATACGATGGGCTTCAGGCGCTTTATGACACCTACCGCGCACGCGGGCTTCTGGTTCTGGCGGTGCCGTCGGACGACTTCGCGCAAGAGCTTGGCGACGAGGCGGCGGTCAAGGAATTCTGCGCGGTGAACTTCGACCTCGACCTGCCGATGACCGAGATCACACCCGTGCGAGGACGCGAGGCGCATCCGTTCTACGCCTGGCTGCGCGAGACGGAAGGCTTCGTGCCGAACTGGAACTTCAACAAGGTGCTGATCGGGCCGGACGGCACCGTGATCGACACCTACGGGTCCGGCGTCGATCCGATGTCGCCGCGTATCCGCACTCGGATCGAGGCGCTCCTGTCGCAATGACCCTGCCGGTCTTCATCGGCTCCGAGATCTATCGCGGCTCGTCCTATGGCGGCTGGCACCCGCTGCGGGTGCCGCGCGTGTCCACTGTCATGCACCTGTGCCGCGCGCTGGGCTGGCTGCCGCGCGCGCAGTTCGTCCCCTCGCCCCGCGCACGGCCTGCTGCGCTGCACGCCTTCCACACGCCCCGCTACATCGCCGCGCTGCAGGCGGCCGAGCGTGACCAGACCGTGAGTGACGCGGTTCGGCAGAGGCATCACCTTGGCACCCATTCCAACCCGGTCTACCCCGAAGTCTTCCGCCGTCCCGCCACGGCGGCGGGGGCATCGATCCTTGCGGGCGAGATGCTGGCAGAGGGCGGCGTGGTCTATTCGCCCGCCAGCGGCACGCACCACGGAATGCCGGACCGCGCCAACGGCTTCTGCTATCTCAATGACCCGGTGCTGGGCCTTCTGTCGCTGCGCCGGATGGGCGTGCGGCGGATCGCCTATGTCGACATCGACGCGCATCATTGCGACGGCGTCGATCACGCGTTCCGCGATGATCCAGACATGCTGCTGGTGTCGGTGCACGAGGAACGGCGCTGGCCGTTCACCGGCGCGCTGGCCGATCAGGGCGCGGGCAACGTGTTCAACCTGCCGGTGCCGCGCGGCTTCAACGACACCGAGATGCGCGCCGCGCTGGACAGCGTGATCCTGCCCGCCGTCGCCGCGCACCGGCCTGATGCCGTGGTCCTGCAATGCGGCGCCGACGCGGTCGAGGAAGACCCGCTGTCGCGCCTGTCGCTGTCGAACAACGCGCATTGGCAGGTGGTGGCGGCGCTGCGCCCCCTCAGCCCGCGCTACTTCGTGACCGGGGGTGGCGGCTACAACCCCTGGACGGTGGGGCGGTTGTGGTCCGGCGTCTGGGCGACCCTGACCGGAGCCGAGATCCCGGACCGCCTGCCGCCAGAGGCCGAAGCGATCCTGCGCGCCGTGCCCTGGTCCGGCAACAGTCGCGCCCGCGCCCCGCGCGAGACGCTGTTCACCGCCCTGCGCGACGCTCCGAACGAAGGCCCGGTGCGGCCCGAGGTGGCGGGCCGCATCGCGGCCCTTGCCGCCCGGATCAGATCGGCAGAACGGATCGCAGCCGCAGGCTGAGCGTGTCGAACCGGTGGCGCTGGGCGGCGGAGGTGGCAAAGCGCTCGGGCGTGACGGTCAGCCAGTCCATCGCCAGCCGCGCCTGCATGGCCGCCTCGAACAGCCGGGGATCGGGCAGCGGGCCATACCCGGCGACAAAGGCCTCGATCGTGGTCTGCGCGATCCCCGAGGGGTGAAGCGGCCCGTCCAGCACCAGTTGCACATCCGCCCGCAGAAGATCGACGATGTCATAGAGCGCCAGCTTTCGGGTCACTTCGGTCAGGTCCAGCCCGGTGGCGGTCTGTCCGTCGAACAGCAGGTTGTTGGCGTGGAAATCGCGGTGGCACAGGCCCTCGGTCGCGTTCGTTCCACGCAGGGCGCGCAGCCTCTCGGCGATGGCGTTCGTCACCGCCTGCGCCCGCGCCGGGTCGGCTTGCGCCGGTCCACTCGCCAGCTCTTGCAACCGCTCGATCATCCAGCGCGGCCAGAATGGCGCGATCTCTGCGGTGTCCGCCGAATGCAGCACCCGCAGCCAGCGTCCCGCTGCCGTGAACAGCGCCCGCGCGTCGGCGGGGGCAGGTCCCGCGTCCAAGGTCTCCAGCATCGTCGGCGCTTCAACGAGGCCGGTGACGAGAAAGCGGCCATTGCCGCCCAGCAGGATCGGCTCGATCAGGGCGGCGCCATCCGCAGCGGCGAACAGCGGACGCAGGCGGACAAGCTGGACGTGTTCCCGTGCAAGCCGTCCGGTGTCGTCCCCGCGCAGATCGATCTTGACCGCGACCATGCGCCCGCCGCCTGCCAGCGCGACGACGCAGCGCTCGTGCGTTCGGTCCTTGGCGCGGGCGAGCGGGATGGCGTGCGCATCGGACAGGCCAAGCGCCTCGGCCGCCTCTGCGATCAGGGCGGTGAAACCGGGCGTGTCGGGTATGTCTGGACGCGCGGGGGGCATCGGAACCACCTGTTCGGGACGGGGATCGCCCGGTTGGCGGGCATCCCGGCAAGGACAGGTCTACTCAACACGCCCGCGCGGGCAGGTGCAAACAATGCTGGCGCCGCAAGGATCACCCCGGCGGGGCGCCATCACCTGTCGCCGACGAACCGCGCAAGCTTGCCCAGCGTCTGCATCCCAAGCTCCTGTGCGCCGAACCCCTTCGCGGCGGCGAATTCCGCCGCCGTGTTGAAGACCATGCCAAGCGTCACGACGGTTGCGCCCCCGGATTCCTCGAAGGTCGCCCAGGCGTCTGCGTGCTTCGGCCCGTTCTCTCCGGCCAGCAGGGTGTAGGACAGCCGCGCCTGCTCTCGCACCTCGATATAGTGATGATGGTTCGGGTAGACTGTGCCATCCGGCCCGATCATGTCAAAGACCCACTCTCCGCCAGAGCGCAGGTCGATCCGGTCCGTGCGGCAGGAAAAGCCCTCTGGCCCCCACCACTGCGGCAGCGTCTCGGCATTCACCCAGGCACCCCAGACGACATCCCTTGGCGCGTCGATCACACGGCGAAGGACCATCGTGCGCGCGGCGACACCCGCCAGGTTTTCCAGCCCGGCCGCGAAGCCCTGCCGATACCCCTCGGCCATGTCCTGCGCGAGGGGCGACAGTTGCACCGTCACGGTGATGTGGCTGCCGTCGCCGCGCGTCTCGAAGTCGGCGGTGACCAGCGCGGCCGACAGGGCCGCGCCGTCGCTCGACAGCACTTCCGTGCCGACGCTGCGCCTGTCCGTCTCAAGATGCAGCCAGATGCACTCGGCCCGGATATCGGGGTGTCCGGGCGCCCGGCAGATCGAGACCTCGCGCCCGCCGACCTGGCTGTCGGCCTCGAGAAACTCGACCGTCACGCCCGGTGCGGGCGGTGCCCAGATGGCCCGCGCCGTGGGGGAGGTCCACGCTTGCCAGAGGGCATCGACCGGCGCGGCGGCCTGCCGCTCGAAGGTCAGGGTGGCGAAACGGTCCATCAGGCGCGCAGCCCCCTGGCATAGGCCTCAAGCTGCGTTGTGACCGTGCCCCAGCCGTCGAAAAACCCCATCTCCTCGTGCGACTTGCGCGTCTCGGGTGATCTGTGGCGGGCGATGGCGGTATAGGTCGTGCCGCCGCCCTCGGCATCGCTGAACAGCAGGATCGCCGTCATGAACGGGTCTGGCGCCGGCTTCCACCCTTCGGTGTAAGTGTCGGTGAACACAAGCTTTTCGCCCGTCACGATCTCGAGGTAGACGCCGGTGTTGTCCATCCGGTTGCCATCCACGTCGAAGACGGTGTTGAAGCGCCCGCCGACGCGAAGGTCGATGTCGACCTCCGTCACCTTGTGCGGAGCGGGAATGAAGAAATGCGGGATGTGTTCCGCTTGTGTCCAGCAGTCCCACACAAGCTGTCGAGGCACCGCCAGCGTGCGGGTAAAGCTGAGGTCGGTCTCGGGATTGAGGTCGGGGGTCATGTGTCACGCGTCTCCATCAGGGTCATCACATAGGCATCCAGCCGGTCGAGCCGTGCGTCCCAAAGAGCGCGCTGCTCTTCGAGCCAGGACTGCACCGGGGTCAGCGCCTCGGGCACCATGGCGCAGGTCCGCACGCGGCCCTCCTTGGTGGTGGCGATCAGCCCGGCGTCTTCCAGCACCGAAAGGTGCCGCATCACGGTTGGCAGGCGCAGGCCGGTCGGCCTTGCCAGATCGCTTACCGGAGCGGGCCCCGCCGCAAGCCGCGCCAGCATCGCGCGCCGCGTCGGGTCTGCAAGGGCATGGAACACAAGGGACAGATCGGGATCATGCTTAGTCATACGTCTAACTATTCCGCGGCGCCGGTCCACGCAAGGATAAACTTCGTCAGTTGGCTAAGTTTCGCATTATGGGTTGATGGCAACGGCCTTGCAGGCCAAAGCCTCACACGTTCTCTGCGATCAGGATCTCGGTGCGGATGCGTTCCTGCGAGGCCAGCGTCGCCCGGTTTTCGCACTTGGCGCGCAGGATGCGGATGGCGCTGCGCACCAGATGGCCGGGATCCTGGTGAATGACCGCGTCAAGCTCGCCCGTCCGCAGCGCGCGTTCCGTTGCCGGTGTGCGTTCATGGGCAATCGTGACGCGCCCCTCGGTCGCCCCAAGGGCGCGCGCGACCTCGATCGGAATCCGCGCCTCGGCGCCCATGAAATAAAGCCCGACCACGTCGTCGTGGGAGTGCAGGGCGTTGCGCAGGACGTGCTGGGCGCGGCCCGGATCGCCGTGTGTCTCAAGCGTCGGCAGGATCGTGAGGTCCGGGTAGTCGCGGTTGATGACGCCGTCGAACCCAAGGCGGCGCTCAAGGCTGTCGCGCGATTGCGTCGTCTCGGTCAGCACGACGATGGACCCGGCGGCGGGGCCGATGAACCGCCCCATCAGACGCCCCGCCGTGGCGCCCGCGCCCCGGTTGTCGATCCCGACAAAGCCTTCTCCGCCGTCCTCCTGCTGGTTGGTCACGAAGGGGATCGTCCTGATCCCGCGCTCGCGCATTCGCAGCAAGGCGTCGCGAATCTGCGGTGTCTCGGGGGCCATGATCGCGATCCCGTCGATGTCCTCGGGGGACAGGCGCGACAGCGTCCGTGCCGTGCGGTGGGGGTCGCGGTCGTCAAGGCGGATCACGTCGGCCTCGACCATCTCGGCGCGGCCCGCCTTGTCGAATTCGCGGATGCGGTCGATGATCTCTTCAAGGAACTCATCGCCCGAACGGGGCAGGGCAAAGGCGAACCGATAGGCGCGCTGCCGGGCGAGCGTGGCGGCGACCTGGTTGCGCTCGAAGCCGATTCTCTCGATGGCTTCGTTGACGGCCCGGACCGTCTTGTCGCGCACGCCCGACCGTCCATTGAGCACCCTGTCAACCGTTGCAAGGCTGACGCCGGCCGCTTTGGCAAGGTCTTTCGTGGTCGGTCTCATATTGCTGAAAGCCCTGATTTTGCTGGCCTAACTGCGCCCATCATGGCTGCTCGATACTGTGGTGACAAGGTGAAATGAGGTGCGCACCTCAGGAATTGCTTGCTTTGAGGTGCGCACCTCATCTATCTCTTGGCGTCAGTAAAGCTTCGGCAGGAGGGCCGTGGCGGTGCAACTGGGAGGAAACCAAATGAAGACGAAATACCTGATTTCGGCTGCCGCTACCGCCTTGGTCGCGGGTGCTGCCACGTCCGCCTCGGCCGAAGACCTGACCCTGTGCTGGGCGGCTTGGGACCCGGCGAACGCGCTGATCGAGTTGTCCAAGGACTTCGAGGCGCAGTCCGGCCACACCATGAACTTCGAATTCGTGCCGTGGACCTCGTTCGCGGACCGGATGCTGAACGAACTCAACTCGGGCGGCCAGCTTTGCGACCTAATGATCGGTGACAGCCAGTGGATCGGCGGCGGCGCCGAGAACGGTCACTACGTCAAGCTCAATGATTTCTTCGACGCCAACGGCATCGACATGGCCGATTTCATCCCGGCGACGGTGACGGGCTATGCCGAGTGGCCCAAGAACACGCCCAACTACTACGCGCTTCCGGCCTTCGGCGACGTGGTCGGCTGGACCTACCGCAAGGACTGGTTCGAGCGTCCCGAGCTTCAGGAGGCCTTTCAGGCCGAGCATGGCCGTCCCTTGGGCGTGCCCGCATCGCTGGAAGAGCTTAAGGACATCGCCCAGTTCTTTCAGGGCCGGGACATCGACGGAACCACGGTCTACGGCGCCGCGATCTACACCGAGCGCGGCTCGGAGGGGATCACGATGGGCGTGACGAACGCTCTCTACAATTACGGGTTCATGTACGAAGACCCCGCCCAGCCCTATGCCATCGACGGCTTCGTGAATTCCGAAGGCGCGGTCGCGGGTCTTGAGTATTACAAGGATCTCTACGACACCGCCACGCCGCCCGGATCGTCAAACTGGTACATGGGCGAGAATATCGACGCGTATCGGTCGGGTCAGGTCGCGCTTCAGATGAACTTTGCGTTCATCTGGCCGGGTGTCGAGGCTGATCCGAATGTCGGTGGCGGACGTTCCGGCTATTTCCCCAATCCGGCCGGTCCGGCGGGCCAGTTCGCGCAGCTTGGCGGGCAGGGCATCTCGGTCGTGGCCTACTCGGAAAAGCAGGATGCGGCGCTGGAGTATATCCAGTGGTTCGCACAGCCCCAGATCCAGGCCCGCTGGTGGGAACTGGGCGGCTATTCAGCCCTGCGCGCGGTGGTCGAGGACCCCGGCTTTGCCTCCAGCCAGCCCTACGCACAGACCTTCCTCGACAGCATGGCGATCGTAAAGGATTTCTGGGCCGAGCCTGCCTACGCCGACCTGCTGCTGCCCATGCAGGAACGCATCCACAACTACGTCATTGCAGGCGAAGGCACCGCGCAGGAAGCTCTTGACGGGCTGGTGCGGGACTGGACCGAGGTCTTCGAGGACGAAGGCAAGCTGTAACGCTCCTCCCTGTCGGGCCGGTGACGGTCCGGCCGCTCCCGGCGGCACGTCATGCCGCCGGGAGCCCTATTCAAGAGACAAGGCGCCGGGCATTGCCAAGGCGCCACCGGGGCGAGGCACATGACGGACACACCCATCGACAAGATCGCACGGGCAACGCCAGCGGGCATGGCGCGCCGCATCCGTGGATTTTCCGACCGGACCATCGCGTGGATATTCGTCGCTCCGACGATCTTCCTGCTGCTGGCGGTCAATATCTTTCCGCTGATCTGGACGATCCGGCTCAGCTTTACCGATTTCCGGGTGAACCGCCCGAACCGCGAGGTCGAATGGGTCGGCCTGCGCAACTACGAGCGCATCCTGACGGACCCGGACATCTGGGCCACCATGCAGGCCACCGCGCATTTCCTGATCTGGACCATCGTGTTGCAGGTGCTGATCGGCTTCGCGCTGGCCTACCTGATCAACAAGAACTTCCGGGGCAACGATCTTTGGACCACGATCATCGTGTTTCCGATGATGCTGTCGCCCGCCGTCGTCGGCAACTTCTGGACGTTCCTGTACCAACCGCAGATCGGCCTGTTCAACTACGTCATCGCCTTCTTCACCGGCGTTGATCCCGCCAGTTTCTCGATGATCGGCGACGTGAACCTTGCGCCGTGGGCCATCGTGATCGCTGACACCTGGATGTGGACGCCCTTTGTGATGCTGATCTGTCTGGCGGGCCTGCGGTCCATCCCGGACAGCATCTATGAAGCCGCCGAATGCGACCGCGCGAGCAAGTGGCGGCAGTTCTGGACGATCACGGTGCCCATGGTGCTGCCGTTCCTGATGCTGGCGGTCCTGTTCCGCGGGATCGAGAACTTCAAGATGTTCGATCTCGTGGTGCAACTGACCGGCGGAGGTCCGGGCAATACCACCACGCTGACCTCGATCGATCTCAAGCGCGAAGCCTTCGAGAAGTGGCGCACCGGCTATTCCTCGGCCTATGCGGTGATCCTGTTCGTCACCGTCTTCGGGCTGGCCTCGATCTACGTGAAGGCCCTGAACAAGGTGAAACAGAGATGAGCTTTTCCGTCACCGAGCCCACCAACAGGATCAAGTGGGTCGCGGGCATCCTTGTCGTCGGCTATGCGCTTGTCACCATCGCGCCGCTGCTGTGGATCGTCGCGACCGGCTTCAAGTCCGGCCCGGATTCCATTGCCTACCCGCCCAAGGTCTTGTTCGAGCCGACGCTGGAAGGCTACGTCAACCTGTTCACCGACCGCACCCGCGCCACGCAGGACATGCTGGACGCAGCGGGAGCGCCACGGAACTGGTACGAGCAGATCGCGCGCGATCAGGGCACCGTCATCACCGGCGCGTCACGCTATGGCGAGCGGTTCCTGAACTCGGTCATCATCGGCTTCGGGTCGACCGCGCTGTGCATGATCCTTGGCACGGCGGCGGCCTATGCGTTCAGCCGGTTCAGGGTGCCGCTCAAGGACGATCTTCTGTTCTTCATCCTGTCGACGCGGATGATGCCGCCCATCGCGGTGGCGATCCCGATCTTCCTGATGTTCCGCAACCTTGGCCTGAACGACACCCATCTGGGGATGATCCTGCTGTATACGGCGGTGAACCTGTCACTGTCGGTTTGGCTCTTGAAGGGGTTCATCGACGAGATCCCCGTCGAATACGAGGAGGCCGCGCTGATCGACGGCTACACGCGGTTCCAGGCGTTCTACAAGGTCGTGCTGCCGCAAGCCGCCACCGGCATCGCTTCGACCGCGATCTTCTGCCTGATCTTCGCGTGGAACGAATATGCCTTTGCGGTCCTGCTGACGTCCGGCACCGCGCAGACCGCGCCGCCCTTCATCCCCACGATCATCGGCACGTCGGGCAAGGACTGGCCGGCCGTCGCCGCGGGCGCCACGATCTTCCTGGTGCCGGTCATGGTCTTCACCATTCTTCTGCGCAAGCACCTGCTGCGCGGGATCACGTTCGGGGCGGTGCGCAAATGAGCGGCTTCATTAACGGCCTGCTGCGGCTGCGTCGCGGCCCTTGGGAAATGGTTGCCTCGGTGCTCATCGCGCTTGGCGTGCTGATGCTGATGCAGCCCTTCGCCATCGGCCTCTATTCCTGGTCCTTCCTCGTGACGCTGACCGGAACGGTCCTGTTCGTCATCGTCAGCCACTTCCCGGAGTGAACCCATGGCACAGATCAGAATAGAAAACGTGCGCAAGGATTTCGGGGCCTTCACCGCGGTGCAGTCGTCGAGTTTCACCATCGAGGACGGCGAGTTCTTCATGCTCCTTGGCCCGTCCGGCTGCGGCAAGACCACCACCTTGCGGATGATGGCCGGGCTGGAGCTGCCGACGTCCGGGCAGATCTATATCGACGGCGAAGAGGTCGGCCAGAAGCCCGCCAGCCAGCGCGACATCGCGTTCGTGTTCCAGATGTTCGCGCTGTACCCGCACATGAACGTGCGCGGCAACATCAGCTATCCGCTGAAAAGCCAGGGCATGCCAACCAGGCAGATCAGGGCCAAGGTCGCCGAGGTGGCGGACATCCTCGGGATCGCGGACATCCTCGACCGTCCGGTGGGCGGGCTGTCGGGCGGCGACCGCCAGCGCGTCGCGCTGGGCCGGGCCATTGTGCGCGATCCCAAGGCGTTCTTCATGGACGAGCCGCTGGGCGCGCTGGATGCGGAGTTCCGCGAACACATGGCCGAAGAGCTGCGCGCGCTGCATGACCGGATGGGCGCGACCACGGTCTACGTGACCCATGACCAGCTGGAAGCCATGCAGATGGGCGACAAGATCGTGGTGATGAACCACGGCGTCGTCGAACAGTTCGGCGTGCCGCAAGACATCTACGACTGGCCCGCGACCCGGTTCGTGGCAGCGTTCATCGGCTCGCCGCCGATGAATTTCCTCAACTTCAACGGCACGGTGGACGCCGGGCAGGACAAGGTGCGCCTCGGCGATGTCGCGGTCGGGGTTCCGCACAGCATCGACGGGGCCAAGGGTGATTTGACGCTTGGCGTCCGGCCAGAGCATGTGACGCTGGACGATGCGGCGCCCTATCGCGGCCGGGTGGTGGCCACCGAATATCTCGGGACAACGCAGATCGTCACCCTGGACACGCCGAACGGCACGCTCAAGGCGCGCGTCGCAAGCAGCGACAAGGTGGCGGTCGGCACGGCGACGGGCCTGCACTTTGATGCCCGCACGATCACCCTGTTCGAGAACGCCGGGGGCCGCGCCCTGCGCAGCCGCGCCAATGAAGGAGTGCTGGCTCATGGCTGAGGTGACGCTGACCGGCCTGACCAAGACCTTCGGCGCAAATGTGGCGCTGAACGATGTGACCATGACCATACCGGACGGGTCTTTCGTCGTCCTGCTTGGACCGACCGGGGCGGGCAAGACCACCACCTTGCGCATGGTCTCGGGTCTGGATTCCCCGGACGGGGGCCGCGTGACCATCGGCGGGCGGGACATGGCCGGCCTTGCCCCAGCACAGCGCAACGTGGCGATGGTGTTCCAGCAATACTCGCTCTACCCGCACCTCACGGTGCGCCAGAACCTCGAGTTTCCGCTGAAGTCGCCGATCCTGCGCACGCCCAAGGCCGAGATCGACCGCAAGGTCGGGCAGGTCGCCGAGGTCCTGCAGATTTCCCACAAGCTCGACAACAAGGCGACGGCGCTGTCGGGCGGCGAGATGCAGCGCGTGTCCATCGGGCGAGCGCTGGTGCGCGATCCGTCCGTCTACCTGATGGACGAGCCGCTCAGCTCGCTCGATGCAAAGCTGCGCGCCGATCTGCGTGTCGAGCTGAAATCGATCCAGGCGGACAGCGGCGCGACCCTGCTCTATGTGACCCACGACCAGATCGAGGCGATGACGATGGCCACCCACGTCGGCGTTCTCGACAAGGGCAAGCTGGTTCAGTTCGGCCCCCCGCGCGAGATCTACGAAGCCCCGGTCAGCATCTATGCCGCCAGCCGCCTTGGACAGCCGCGTATCAACGTGCTTCCGGCGGATGTGTTCGGCGGCGCGCCCGCCGGGGCCAGCAGCATCGGCCTGCGCCCCGAACAGATCGTGCAGGGCGAGGGTGAGGAAAGCCGCGTTCAGCGCGTCGAGCGTCTGGGCGACCAGACCCGCCTGCACCTGGCGTTCAAGTCGCACGACATCGTCACGGTGACGGATGCGCACACGCCCCTCAAATCAGGGGACATCGTCAGGATCCGCCCCGACAAACCGTTCTATTTCGACGCCTCTGGCGCGCGACTGGCCTGAGGGAGGACACCATGGCCCAATTCATCAACTCCAGAGAAGCGACCGTGACCGAGGCGATCGACGGCATGATCCAGACCTCGGGAGGCGCGTTGGCTCGGCTGGATGGCTACCCGCATATCCGCGTCGTCCTGCGCACGGACTGGGACAGGTCCAAGGTCGCCCTCGTCTCCGGCGGCGGGTCGGGACACGAGCCCGCCCATGCAGGTTTCGTCGGCCAGGGGATGCTGACGGCGGCGGTCTGCGGCGATGTCTTTGCCTCGCCTTCGGTGGACGCGGTTCTTGCAGGGGTGCTTGCCGTCACGGGACCGGCGGGGTGCCTGCTGATCGTCAAGAACTACACCGGCGACCGGTTGAATTTCGGCCTCGCTGCGGAACGGGCGCGGGCGTTTGGCCTGAACGTCAACATGGTGATCGTCGACGACGACATCGCCCTGCCGAACCTGCCGCAGCCGCGCGGTGTGGCGGGGACGCTGTTCGTGCACAAGATCGCCGGGGCGATGGCCGAAAGCGGCGCGTCCCTCGCCGACGTGACCGCCGCCGCTGAACGGGTGATCGCAGGCACCAGGTCCATCGGCATGTCGCTCGATACCTGCACCGTGCCCGGCTCGCCCAAGGAGGACCGCATCGGCGCGGGCAAGGCAGAGCTTGGCCTCGGCATTCACGGCGAAGCCGGAGTGGAACAGGTCGACTATCACAATGCGGCACAGGCGATGGCTGCAGTGACCGCCAAGCTGGCCGCGGTCATGGACGACACGCCGCACGTCGTCCTTCTCAACAACCTTGGCGGCGCGACGGAACTGGAAATGTCGATCCTTGCCAATGATCTGGTCAAGTCGGCGATCGGCAGGCACCTGAAACTGATCGTCGGTCCTGCCGCGATGATGACATCGCTCGACATGCGCGGCTTCTCGGTCTCGGTCTTCCCGCTGGCCGCAGAGGATCACGCCTGGCTCTCTGCGCCCTGCGCGCCCTCGGCCTGGCCGGGATGCAAGGCGATCACGCCGGTGCGTGTGCTCGACCTGCCGGACGGATTGCGCCCGATCCGCCCGATCCCGTCCGAACACAAGGCAACGGCGGAGTTCCTGACCCGCTGCTGCCAGATCCTGATCGACGCCGAGGCGGATCTGAACGCGCTTGACGCAAAGTCCGGGGACGGGGACACCGGCTCGACGCTGGCGGGCGCGTCCCGTGCCCTGATCGGCGCGCTGGACCGGCTTCCGCTGGCGGACCACACCCAGCTGTACCGGGCGATCGGGCAGGAACTGACCCAGACGATGGGCGGCTCGTCCGGTGTTCTGCTGGCGATCTTCTTCACCGCCGCAGGCGATGCCGCATCGAGCGGGCTGAGCATGGTCGCCGCCCTGCAAGAGGGACTGGCCCGCATGCAGCGTATCGGCGGGGCGCAACTGGGGGACCGCACGATGGTCGACGCCCTCAAGCCCGCGCTGGACGAGTTGCAGGCAAAGGGCATCGCTGAAGCCGCGATCGTCGCCCGCGCAGGCGCGGAACATACCGCCACGATCCGGCACGCCAAGGCGGGCCGCGCCTCCTATATCAACGCCGACCAGCTTGAAGGTCATGTGGACCCAGGCGCCGAAGCGGTCGCGCGACTGTTCGAACGGCTTGCCTCATGACCGGGAAGGAATGGTTGTTACTGGTGCTGCGACCGGCCGAAGGTCGCGGCATGACTGAGGCCTGAGCACGACGCCCGGCGCGAACTGTGGCTTGCGGGGCGAGCCGCGCGACACTTCCAGAAAAACCAAAGAGCACGCGCATCTGAGCCGCAGGATACGTGGAGGCGAGTAGGAGAATCGAACTCCTGTGCACGGATTTGCAATCCGCTGCGTAACCACTCCGCCAACTCGCCGCTGTGGTGCTAGGGGGAGGTATATCAAGGTTTCCGCTCGCGCAAGAGGCAGGGCGGCGGGTTGTCGCGACACGGGGCGTGGATAAGCTGCCATCGCCCGTTGCCGCCTTGCGCCATCTGTGGCACACCGATTCTGACAAGACTGAACGGATGAGTTTAGATATGGCCGATTACGCCGCTCGTCGGACCTTCATGGTCGACACCCAGATACGGCCCTCGGACGTGACCGAATATCCGCTGATCGAGGCGATGCTCGCCGTGCCGCGTGAGCGCTTCGTGCCGGGCGACAAGCGCGAGACGGCCTATGTCGGCGAACACGTCGCGCTGGGCCTCGAAGACCGTGTCCTGCTGGAGCCGCGCACTTTCGCCAAGATGATCGAGGCGCTGGACCTGACCCGCAATGCGCTTGTTCTCGATGTGGGCGCGGGGCACGGCTATTCCTCTGCCGTGATCGCGCATCTGGCCGAGGCTGTCGTGGCGCTCGAGGAAGACGCGGCAATGGCGTCCGAGGCCCAGACGGCGCTGTCCGAATACGGCGCCGACAACGTCGCGGTCGTGGAGGGCGCCCTTGCCGCGGGGGCCGCGCAGCACGGACCCTATGACGTCATCGTTCTGGAAGGCGCTGTCGAGATGATCCCCGATGCCTTGATCGACCAGATCAAGGAGGGCGGTCGGATCGCGGCGATCTTCATGGAAGGCGTGCTGGGCACCTGCCGCATCGGCTACAAGATCGACGGCCGCATGACCTGGCGTTTTGCGTTCAACGGCACCGCGCCGGTCTTGCCGGGCTTCGCGAAAGCCCCAGCTTTCCAGTTCTGAACCGCGCGTGCGGACACCGCCACTCTGCAGGGAATTCCGATGATCTTCAGGTTCAAGTCAGTGCTGATCGCCGGAATGGCCGCCATGATGCTTTCGAGCGGACCCGCGCGCGCCGAAAGCCTTGCCGATGCGCTTGTGCTGGCCTACCGCAACTCGAATCTTCTGGAACAGAACCGCGCGCTGTTGCGCGCCGCGGACGAGGATGTGGCAACGGCGGTGGCCCAACTCCGGCCGGTGGTTGCCTTCATTGCCGGCTCGACATTCACCGCCATCCCGGGGACTGCCGCGCCCTCGACCCTGACCAGCACCGCCCAGATCACGGCGGAAATCACGCTCTTCGATTTCGGACGCTCGCAACTGGCCATCGACGCCGCGAAAGAGACCGTGCTCGCGACGCGCGACGGCCTGTTGCAGGTGGAACAGCAAGTGCTGCTGACCGCGGTGCAGGCCTATACCGACGTGCTGCGCGCGTCCGAATTCGTGCAGCTGCGCCAGAACAACGTGCGCCTGATCACCGAGCAGCTGCGCGCCGCCCGTGACCGGTTCGAGGTGGGCGAGGTCACGCGCACCGACGTCGCCATCGCCGAGTCGCGCCTTGCGGCCGCACGGTCATCGCTGTCGGCGGCGCTGGGCGATCTCGACATCGCGCGCGAGGCCTACAAGGCAGCTGTCGGACAGTATCCCGGAACCTTGCGTCCGCCGCCCAGCCCGCCGATCTCTGCCTCGTCCGAGGATCAGGCCAAAGCCATCGCGGAACGCACGCACCCCAGCATTGCGCAGGCGCAGCACGAGGTGCAGGCGTCCGAGTTCAATATCCTGCGCGCCGAGGCCGCGAAGAAACCGTCGATCACCGGCAATGCCGGGGCGCGTGTGACCTCGACCGGACCGGCGAACCTGACGGCGGGCGTGCAGTTGAACCAGACGATCTATAGCGGCGGGTCGATTTCCGCAGCGATCCGCCAGGCGGCGGCGCGGCGCGACGCCTCGCGCGCGTCACTGCACCAGACCGTGCTGCAGGTGCGCCAGAACGTCGGAAACGCCTGGGCGCGGCTGGCCGTGTCGCAGGCGGTGCTTGCGGCCAGCGACCAGCAGGTCCGGTCGTCGCAGCTTGCCTATGACGGGGTGCGCGAAGAATTGCGCCTTGGCGCGCGCACGACGCTTGACGTGCTGAACGCGGAACAGGAACTTCTCGACGCGCGCACAAACCGCGTCTCGGCCGAGGTCGATCGTTATGTCGCGGTCTATTCGCTGCTGTCGGCGATGGGTCTTCTGACGGTGGATCACCTGAACCTCGGCATCGTCACCTATGATCCGGCCGCCTATTACAACGCGGTCAAGAACGCGCCGAACGGCACCGTAAGCCCGCAGGGAGAGCGTCTGGACAGCCTGATGAAGCGCCTAGGTCGCAACTAGGGCAGGGGTCTGCCGCGCATGTTGTATGGTCGCGGCAGCGCGAGTAGTCTTGTCGCAGTCCCGCACGGAATCCTTCATGTCTGACCCAGTCACAAACGCTGAAATAGAAGACGTCCTATCCTCCATCAGGCGTCTGGTGTCCGAGGATCCCTCGACGTACGAGCGGCAGCGCCCGCGCCAGCGTTCGGTCGAGAAGCTGGTTCTCACCGATGCGTTGCGGGTGCCTGCGCCCGAGCGGTCGAACATCCTTCACGACCAGGCACCCGAGGAGGCGGACTTTGGCGATGCGGCCCTCGATGACCCGGACGCGCCGCAGGGCGACGCCGAGGACGAGGCGCTCCTGGACGCGCTTGGCGCCGGGGATGCCAAGGCACATGATTCCGATGCCGACCCGGTCGAGGCGGCGTTCTGGTCGCGGCTGGACACCGATGATGATACGGGTTCGGCGCCGCAAGCCGCAGAACCGGCGGCGGACGACGCGGACGACGAGACCGAGGCGCTGATCGCCTCGCTGCGCGACGACGATACCGACAAGGCCGCTGACGCCGACGCCCACGTCGAGGCCGCCGATCTGCAATCCCTTGCCGAACAGTCCGAAGAAGACGCAGCCGAAAGCGACGCCGTGGCGGAACTCTATGCGCCGCAGCCGCAAGACGACGCCCCGGTCGAGGCCGCCGCGCCGCGCCGCGCCCTCACTCTGGAAGAGCGGATCGCCGAGCTTGAGGCCGCGATCAGCCGCACCGCGGGCGACTGGGAGCCCGACGGCAGCGAAGTCGCGGCGGACGATCCCGCGACCGAGTCGCTTTCGGACAGCCTGGCCGAAGCGCTGGCGGATATCCCCTCTGGTGACGGCGACGAGCGCGGCGAGGCAAGGTTCGAGGGCAACGCCTTTGACGTGGACCGCCTTGCCGACAGCTTGTGGGGCGGCAGCGGCGAGGGTGCGGCCGACCCGCAAGAGGACGCGCACGAGACCGCGGAGCGCGTCGGTTTCGACGTGGACAGCTGGCTGGACGACGGCGAGGCGGCAGAGGAAGACCCGCAAGCCGATCTGCCTGAACCTGCATCCGCCGGGGCTGATGGGCAGGACGACGACACGCCACTCTCGCAGGATACCGCAGAGCAAGACCCCGGCGACGCCGACGATACGGACGAACCGGCGACTGCTGCCTCAGGGCCGCTTGCGGCGCGCGGCAAGGACGCGGGGCCCACATCCTATGAGATGGCCGAAGACCTGCCGCTGGATGAAGAGGCGCTGCACCTGCTGGTTGCCGAGATCGTGCGCGAGGAATTGCAGGGCGTTCTGGGCGAGCGCATCACCCGCAACGTCAAGCGCCTTGTGCGCCGTGAAGTGCAGCGCGCGCTGTCGATGCGCAGCCTCGATTAGGGCCTGACTAGACCCTGACGGGCAAGGCCAACCGCACCAGCGCGTCCACGTCGAAATACGTCTCAATGTGGCGGGCCAGCGCGTCGAGCGTCACCTCTACCGTGTCGCCATAGGCGATCCCCGACGATGCGCCGAGTTCCTGCAGCATGTCGGCCCGGAACCCGTCCGACGCGAACAGCCCGTGCAGGTAGCAGCCGCGCACCCGTCCGTCCGCACTGGCCGCGCCCTCTGGACGATCGCCGATGGTCAGCCAGGCGCGCGCACAATCTGGGCCTTCGGTGCTGCCAAGATGGATCTCGTAGCCTTCCACGGTGGCCCCGGACGCGGGATGAACCCCATGCGACAGCGCCAGCCGCTTTTCGGGGCGCATCACCGTCGTGACATCCAACAGCCCCAGCCCGTCGTGTCGTCCCGGCGCGCCTTCAAGCCCTTCGGGGTCCGCCACCTCGCGTCCGAGCATCTGATAGCCGCCGCAGATGCCAAGCACATGCCCGCCGCGCCGCACATGGGCGGCAAGGTCGATGTCCCAGCCGTTCGCGCGGAACGCGGCCAGATCGGCGATGGTGGACTTGGAGCCGGGGATCAGCACCAGCGCCGCATCGCCAGGCAGGGCAAGCCCCGGCTCGACGATGTCGACGGTGACGCCGGGTTCCGCTGACAGCGGGTCCAGATCGTCGAAATTGGCGATCCGGCCAAGGCGCGGCACCGCGATCTTCAGCGCGCCGCCAGGCCGCCCGCGCAGGTCGAGGATGTCTTCCGCCGGTAGCCGCCAAGCTTCGTCGAACCACGGCAGAACACCCATCGCCTGCCAACCGGTGCGCGCTGCGATCTCGCGCACGCCCTCGTCGAACAGGGACACGTCGCCCCGGAACTTGTTCACCGCAAAGCCTGCGATGCGGTCCCGGTCTTGTGCAGGCAGCACCGCATGGGTGCCGACAAGCTGCGCGATCACGCCGCCCCGGTCGATGTCTCCGACCAGGATCACCGGCACGCCCGCCGCCTCGGCAAAGCCCATGTTGGCGATGTCGCCTGCGCGCAGGTTGATCTCGGCCGGGCTGCCCGCGCCCTCGACCAGCACGATGTCGGCTGTGGCGGCAAGGCGGCGAAAGCTGTCCAGAACCTGCGGCATCAGCTCGGCCTTGCGACTGCCGTATTCGCGCGCCTTCATGGTGCCGACGCGGCGGCCCTGCACGATCACCTGCGCGCCGATGTCGGTCTCGGGCTTGAGCAGGACGGGGTTCATGTCGGTGACCGGTTCGCGCCGCGCCGCGCGGGCCTGCAACGCCTGCGCGCGGCCGATCTCGCCGCCATCCACCGTCACGGCGGCGTTGTTCGACATGTTCTGCGGCTTGAACGGGGCGACGGAATGGCCGCGCAGCACCAGCGCCCGCGCCAGCCCCGCCACGATCAGCGACTTTCCGACGTTCGACCCGGCGCCCTGGATCATGATCGCCTTCGCCATGTGTCCCCCTTTGCGCTAGTTGTCAGCGGTAGCCCGAGAGCCGGGCAGGGGAAAGAGCCTATGAACACGCCTGCGCACCTGATCTTCGGCGTCGCCGCTTTCGGCACGCCCGGCCAGCCGCGAGTCATCGCCGCCGCCGCAGCGGGCGCGCTTTTGCCGGACCTGTCGCTTTACCTGCTTGTCGGCTGGTCAATGCTGGTGATGAACATCCCCGCCGAGGTGGTGTTCCGCGAGATGTATTATTCCGACCTGTGGCAGGGGATCTTTGCCATCGACAACAGCTTTGTGCTGTGGGGCGCGTTGCTTGGCGCGGCGCTGTGGCGGCGCTGGCCGGTGCTGATCGCCTTTGCCGGGGCGGGACTTCTGCACCTGGTGTTCGATTTCCTGCTGCACAACGAGGACGCGCGGCGGCAATTCTGGCCGTTGACGGACTGGGTGTTCGTCAGCCCCGTCAGCTATTGGGACAGCAGCCGCTACGGCGGCATCATCGGCCCGCTGGAACTTGCCGTGTCTCTGGCGCTGTGCGGCTGGATGCTGTGGCGGTTCAAGAGCGCGGCGATGCGCGGCGCAGTCGCCTTGATGGCGCTGGCCGAGGCGGCTTCGGCGAACATCTGGCGGTTCATCTTCTGACCGCTCCCAGCGCGCGAAACGAAAAAGCGCGCCCACGAAGGGGCGCGCAAATTCGGTACGGCAGAGCCGGGATCAGGCGGCTTCGGCCTGCAGTGCAACCTGGCGACGCTCGCTTTCCTCGCGCGACAGCGCGACGGACGTGCGCACGCCCTTGGAGACGAACTCCATCAGACCCTTCACAACGCGTTCGTTGGGGTCGATGCCTGCACAGGACAGCACTTCACGACCGTCACGAGACCGCGCCCAGCGGGCGATCTGCTCGGGTCCGTTCCCGTACTTCTTGTCGTCGGCAATCGCATCGTCCAGGGCTGCGAGAACCACGGCGGCAAACAGCTTGCGCGCACGCTGGCCCTGTTCCCAATTGAATGCGTTACCGTCAACGAAATCGACCATGTCGTCGTCCTTCGATTATTGCTCTTGTCTTTCAGGCGTGGCGGCCACTATGACCGCTAACGCGCGATTCGGTATTGTTCCTTCGGAATGCCACCTATGCACACAGATCATGGCTGTGTCACCAAGGCATCCGTATCTTGTCGGAATCAGTACCCCGTCCCGACGAAATATAGGTCCGGCCCCTGACCGATCAACCTTTTGTCAAGATTTCGCCACAAATGAAAATGTTCCCGCTGCGGGGAAATTTTCACGTCGTCCTGTGCCTCTATCGCGGTCGATCCGGGCGGTTTGAAGACCCTCTGTCGCCCCGAAGTGGGCGTTTTGCGCAACAGTTTCAACAGTGCCGTCGCCAATCGGCGGACAGTTTCCGATGCGGCGCGCGCCTCTTGCCCGATATGCTCTGTCAGACGGTGTCTTCGGCCTGAACCGCTGCATCGGCGGCCCGCATCGCCGGGCCGATCCGGTCAAACCGCAGGTAGGCGATCGCGCGGCCGCCCGACTGCGTATGAACGGTGCCCGCCGCCTTGCCGTCCGACAGGATCTCGGTGCCGAGGGGCACCTCGCCGTCAATCGAGACGGTGCGGAATCCCTTGCGCAACTCGGTCTTGTGACGCATCCGCGCCGTGACCTCCTGCCCGACATAGCAGCCCTTGCGGAAGTCGACGCCGTTCAGCCGGTCGAACCCTGCCTCAAGGATGAAGGTCTCGTTCGGGATCAATTCGGTGCCGGTCTCGGGGATGCAATGCGCGACGCGGATCGCGTCCCAGTCGGTCGCCGGTTCTGCGCCGCCCTCGTCGCCATAAAGCCGCCAGCCCATCGCGGGATGACGCGGATCGGCCACCGCACCCCTGGGTGCATCGCCGATGCCGCGCAGCACGCGCAATCCGCTGTCCTCGATGCTGACATCGGCGCGCAGCTTGTACATCGACATCCGCTGCGCGAGGCCCGGCGCCAGATCGCTGTGCACGTCCAGAAGGATCGCGTCGCCCTGCTCGACAAGGAAGAAGTCGGCCAGGTACTTGCCCTGCGGCGTCAGAAGGGCCGCATAGACCGCCCCGCCGGACAGCCCGCCAAGGTTGTTGGTGACGAGGTTCTGAAGAAACTCGACCCGCTCGGCCCCGCTGATCCGAAGGATGGTCCGCGCGTCGTCCCGTTCGCCTGGCATGATGCCCCCTTGTGCGTGTTCCTCTCGAATATAGGCGCCGGGACGCTGTGCGAAAGGGATCGCGATTGACGCCGCCGCGCCGCCGCGCTTTTGTCATCCGGTCCCGCGTCGGAGTTCGCCCCATGTCCCTTGCCAATGGCCGTCCCTACCTTGCCATCCCCGGCCCCTCGGTGATGCCTGACCGCGTGCTGAACGCGATGCACCGCGCCGCGCCGAACATCTACACCGGAGAGCTGCACGAGATTGTCGCGGGGCTGGTCCCTGACCTGAAGGCGGTGGCGCGCACCAAGGGGCAGGTGGCGATCTACATCGCCAACGGTCACGGCGCGTGGGAGGCGGCGCTGGCCAACACGCACCGCCCTGGCGACACCGCTCTGGTGCTGGCCACGGGGCGCTTTGCGCTTGGTTGGGGCACGGTCGCGCGGTCGATGGGGATCGAGACCGAGATCGTCGATTTCGGCAAGCGCGCGCCGGTCGATCTGGACCATCTGGCCGAGGTGCTGCGCGCCGACACCGGGCACCGCTACCACAGCGTGATGCTGGTGCAGGTCGACACCGCATCGTCCGTGAAGAACGACGTCGAAGGCGTGCGCCGCGTGCTGGACGAGACCGGGCACCCGGCGCTTCTGATGGTGGACTGCATCGCCTGCCTTGGCTGCGACCGGTTCGAGATGGACGCCTGGGGCGTCGACATCATGGTCGCCGCCAGCCAGAAGGGCCTGATGACGCCGCCGGGGCTGGGCTTTGTCTTCTTCAACGACAAGGCCGCCGCCGCCCGCGCTGAGGTGGACCGCGTGTCGTTCTACTGGGACTGGCTGCCGCGCGCCAATCCGTCCGAGTTCTACCAGTATTTCGCAGGGACCGCGCCGACGCACCACATCTTTGCCTTGCGCGAGGCGCTGGACATGATCGCCGAGGAAGGGCTCGATCAGGTCTGGGACCGCCACGCCACCCTTGCCCGCGCGGTCTGGGCCGCGCTGGAGGCCTGGGGGCAGGACGGCCCGGTCGAGATGAACATCGCCGGCGCTGCCCTGCGCAGCCATGCGGTCACGGCGGTGCGGATCGGCGCGCCGCACGGATCGGCCTTGCGCGACTGGCTGACCGCCAACACGGGCGTGACGCTGGGCATCGGGCTGGGGATGGCGGAACCGGGCGATCCGGCCTGGCACGGGTTCTTCCGCATCGCGCACATGGGGCATGTGAACGCCCACATGGTGCTGGGGGCGCTGGCGTCGATCGACGCAGGGCTCAAGGCGCTTGGCATCCCGCACGGGCGCGGCGCCCTCGACGCGGCGGCGGCGGTCTGCGCGGGACCTCAGGCGGTGTCGTCCGGCCCGATAAAACGGCGCATTCCGATGTCGGCCAAATAGCCCGCCGCCAGCGCAAGCGGAAACCCGAAGGCCGCCCAGATCGTGAACAGCGCGATGAACACCAACGCGCCAAAGGACCACAGGAACGCAGTGGTATAATCCTCGACCCGGCCGGTGCCGGGCAGGGGCGGGCGTTCGTGAAGATCGTATCGCTTCATCCGGAGGCCTCGGCAGCTTACCTCTGGGGAAAGGCTAGCACCGATTCGCGCTCAGGCTAGAAAATTGTCCGTGTGGGCGGCTTCGGTCAGTATCCGCGCTCAGCAAGCCATGCGCGCATCCATGCGATTTCAGCCTCCTGCGCCTCGATCACGGCTTCGGCCAGATTGCGGACCTCAGGATCGGACCCGTGGTCCAGCACGAGGCGTGCCATGTCGACCGCGCCCTCGTGGTGCGGGATCATGCCGCGAACGAAGTCGGCATCCGCATCGCCCGAAAGCTCGATCGCCATGCCGGTGTGCATCTTGTCGTTGATCTCGGCCCATTCTTCGGCCAGCGGCACATCGCTTGCCATGGCGGACATGTCATGCCCGGCATGTGATCCGCCCGAGGTTTCACCGGTCGCGCCAAGGGGCAGCGCGGCAGCCAGAACGAGGGTGAAGGCAGCAAGGTATCTGTGCGTCATCTGCAAGGGCCTGATCCGTGATTGAGGTGCGGTCAGGAACCCCCGGAACTGCCCCTGAAAGCAAGTCACCTGCGCGTGAAGTTCGATACTGGTAGCGAGTCAGCCGCGTGCGTCCGCCAGCGCGCCGGGCAGCGCCTCGGCAAGGGCATCAAGATCGGCTGGGCGGCCTGCCGTCACCCGGATGCAGCGGTTCTGCGGGGCGGCAAACGGCATCCGCACAAAGACGTCACGGGCGATCAGGCCGTCCAGCACGCGCTTTGCAAAGGCGCCGTCGCTGCCGCAGTCGACCGCGACAAAGTTGGTCGCCGACGGCACGCAGGTCAGCCCGCTTTCGGCGGCGATGGCGGCGACCCGGTCCCGCGCCTCGGCAACGTTTGCGATCACCTCGGCCAGATACTGCTGGTCTGCCAAGGCGGCCAGCGCCCCGTCCTGCGCGATCCGTCCCATGCCGAAATGGTTGCGGATCTTGTCGAAGCTGCGGATCAGGTCCGGCGCGCCGATGCCATAGCCGACGCGCGCGCCAGCCATGCCGTATGCCTTGGAGAACGTGCGCATCCGGATCACGCGGGGATCGTCCGGCGCGAGCACCGGCACTGCTTGCGGCGGTGCGAAATCGACATAGGCCTCGTCGAGGATCAGAAGCGTGCCCTCCGGCAGCGCGTCCAGCAGGTCGGTGATGGCCGCAGCGTCGTGGAAGGTGCCCATCGGGTTGTCGGGGTTGGCGAGATAAACCAGCTTTGCGCCGGTCTGATGCGCCAGTTCTGCCAGCGCCTCCGGGTCTTCACGGTCATCGCGGTAGGGGGCCATGTGCAGCACGCCGCCAAAGCCGGTGACGTGGTAATTGAACGTCGGATAGGCGCCCGCAGAGGTCACGATGGCGTCGCCCGGTTCCGTCACCAGCCGCACGAGATACCCCAGAAGCCCGTCGATGCCCTCGCCGACGATGATGTTCGCCGGGGTCACGCCGTGGTGCTCGGCAAGCGCGTGGCGCAGGTCGTGGCTTTCGGGATCGCCGTACATCCACACCTCGCGCGCCGCCGTCTCCATCGCGGCGATGGCGCGGGGCGAGGGGCCGAAGACGCTTTCATTTGCGCCGATGCGCGCGGCAAAGCGGCGGCCCCGCGCGCGTTCCTGCGCCTCGGGGCCGACGAAGGGAACCGAGGCGGGCAGGGTGCCTGCAAGGGCGGTGTAGCGCGGCTGGGTCATCGGCGTCGCTCCTGCGCGAAGGGGGTCACAGCGCGCCGCACCCTTCAAGCGCGGCGCGGATCACCGAGACATCGGCTTCCGTCAGGGGCTGCTGCGGCGGCGCGGGGTTGCCGCAGTCGAAGCCCTGCAGCTTGAGCCCGGCCTTGACCGCCCCCGCAAGGTTGAAGCGGGCGAAGGCCTGATTCACCGCCCAGACATCGCGTTGCAATTCCATAGCGCTGTCCCACTCGCCCGCGCGGCACAGATCGTACAGCCGCACGCTTTGCCGGGGGATCAGGCAGGACGGCCCGGCCATCCAGCCCTGACCGCCGATCAACATCACGGCGGTGGTGATGTGCGACGAGGCGGCGAACACGCCGATCCGGTCGCCGCAGCGGTTCAGGATCGTCAGAAGGCGCCCGGTGTTGGTCGAGGCGTCCTTGATGTGGACGATGCGCGGATGGTCGGCCAGCCGGTCTATCGCGTCGATCGACAGGTCGGATCGCTGGAAATTGGGATTGGTGTACAGCGTCACGGGCAGCGACGTGGCATCGGCGATGGCAGTGAAGTAATCGACCACGCCCGCGTCAGGCACGGGAAAATACGCTTCCATCACCGCCAGCAATCCGTCTGCGCCCAGCG
Source organism: Anianabacter salinae (assembly GCF_019061145.1). GTDB lineage: Bacteria > Pseudomonadota > Alphaproteobacteria > Rhodobacterales > Rhodobacteraceae > Anianibacter > Anianibacter salinarum. The sequence continues at coordinate 192,396 of NZ_JAHQZS010000003.1, forward strand.
TTTCCCAGCGCCGCGCCTGGCGGACGGCATCGTGGGTGTTGGTCGACGCGACGCCCGCGATCACCGGCACCCGGCCCGCCGCCGCTTCGACCACACAGGACACCACCGCTTCACGCTGCGCGGAATCGAGATAGGCGAATTCTCCGGTCGATCCCAGCGGCGTCACGCCGTGGACGCCCTGCGCGATCAGGTGATCGGTGAGCCTGGCAAGCATGTCGGAATCCACGTCGCCGCCCGCCGTCAGCGGGGTCGGCAGATACGGGATGACCCCGTGCAAGTCCGCGCCGTTCATTCGAACAGGCCCGCCACGGATTGAGGTGGACGGCCAAGGGCTGCGGCCCCGTTGTGGAACACGATGGGGCGTTCGATCAACTCGGGGCTGGCTGCCATGGCGGCGATCAGCAACTCGTCCTCCATCGTGTCGCTCAAGCCCTGATCCTTGAAGGCCGCGTCCTTGCGGCGCATCAGCTCAATCGGGCGCAGACCCAGCTTGTCCAGCGCCTTGCGGATCTCGTCAGCCTGTGGCGGCTCGGACAGATACAGCCGGACGACCGGGGCAACGCCCTGATCCTCCAGCAGTTTCAGCGTCTCGCGCGATTTCGAACAGCGCGGATTGTGCCAGATCACCGTCGGTGTCGTCATAGCCAGGCGTCCCTCCCAGTGCCCACCACATCCGCGACTGTGGCGAAACCGCTGTCCTTGATCAAGCCGTCAAGCCCCTCTGCGATGCGCGCCGCCAGCGACAATCCGTCATAGACCATCGCGGTGTAAAGCTGCACCGCCGACGCGCCCGCGCGCAGCTTGGCATAAGCGTCCCGCGCCGAACCGACACCGCCGACCCCGACCAGCGGCACCGCGCCGCCGGTTTCCCAGTGCAGCCGCGCCAGCACCCGGGTCGAGCGCTGGAACAGCGGTGTTCCCGACAAGCCGCCCTTTTCGGACGCATGCCGACCCTTCAGCCCGTCGCGGGACAGGGTGGTGTTGGTGGCGATGATCGCATCGACGCCCGCGCGCACCGCGACCGAGGCGATGTCGGCGATCTCCTCGTCCGTCAGGTCCGGCGCGATCTTGAGGAACACGGGCACCGGGCGCAGCAGCGCGGCCCGCGCCTCCATCACGCCCGCCAGCAGCGCGCGCAGGGCGGCGGCCCCTTGCAGGTCGCGCAGGCGTTCGGTGTTGGGGGACGAGACGTTGACGGTCGCAAAGTCGATGTGTGGCCCCGCCGTCGCCAGCACTGATGCGAAATCGGCGGCACGGTCGTCGCTGTCCTTGTTCGCGCCAAGGTTCAGGCCGACGGGAATGCCCACCGGGCGCGAGGCAAGGCGCGCGGTGATTGCCGCCGCCCCTTCATTGTTGAACCCGAAGCGGTTGATTGCGGCGCGGTCCTCGGTCAGCCTGAACAGGCGCGGCCTGGGGTTGCCGGGCTGCGCGCGCGGTGTCGCGGCGCCGACCTCGAGAAACCCGAAGCCCGCGCGCATCAGCGGCGCCAGCGCGACGGCGTTCTTGTCGAAGCCCGCGGCAAGTCCGACCGGATTGGGCAACGGTATCCCGGCCAGCGTTGTGGCAAGACGGGCCGAGGTGACTGGCCCGTGCATCCGGCCCAGCCCGGCCCGCAGCGCGGTCAATGCCAGCCCATGCGCGGTTTCGGGATCGGCGGTCCGCAGCAGGCGCAGGCCCGCACGCTCGATCACGGACATCCAACGACCTCATTTGCCCGCCGCTGCGGTGCCCCGCACGACCGGCGGGCCCGGACGACCAAGGCCCGCGCGCCTGTCACAGCATCGCCGCCGGAAAGACGTGAGCCCCGTTCTCCAGCGACATGGGCTCGACCCAGACAACATCTTCCATGGTCAGCTCGCGGTAGAGATGCGGAAACTCCTGCCCCCCGCGCGAGACTTCCCATTTCAGGTCATCGCCAAGGCGCCCCGTGTCGACCGCGACGCAGAACAACCCGTCTTCACCTGCAAAGTGTTTCGCGGCCGTCTCGGGCGCCTGCGCAGCGGTCGAGAAATGGATGAAGCCGTCGGTCACGTCGATGGGCGCGCCCGCGGTGACCTCGGCCTGTTGGAACGCGGCCCATTCGCCCGCCCGGAATATCTTGTAGATCAGCATGAAACCGGGATGCCCCGCCGCGCCCCGGGGGTCAAGCGTCCATCTTTCGGGCAGACGCTGCCGCTTCATGGGGCTGTCACGTTGGCGGCCTATCGGAAGCGCCGGGACGCTTTGACAGCGCCGCGCGCTGCGGTCAGAGTGATGTCATCAACCAACAGGGAGCTCCCCATGTTCGCACGATTTCTCGCCTCGGCGGCAGCGCTTGCGCTGACCTCTGGCGCGGCGCTGGCCGACTACCAGCTGACCGTCCTGCACACCAATGACTTCCACGCGCGGTTCGAGCCGATTTCGGGCTTCGATTCGGGCTGCTCGGAAGAGGATAACCAGGCTGGCGAGTGCTTTGGCGGCTCGGCCCGTCTGGTCACCGCCATCACCGACGCCAAGGCGCGGTCGAACAACTGGATCCTCGTGGACGGCGGCGACCAGTTCCAGGGCACCTTGTTCTACACCTATTACAAGGGCGCGCTTGCGGCCGAGATGATGAACAAGATGGGCTACACCGCGATGACCGTGGGCAACCACGAATTCGACGATGGCCCCGAGGTTCTGCGCGGCTTCGTCGATACCGTCGACTTCCCCGTCCTGATGTCGAACGCCGATGTCAGCGGCGAGCCGCTGCTGGCCGGTGCAATCCAGAAATCGGTCGTGATCGAGCAGGGCGGCGAGCGCATCGGCCTGATCGGCCTGACCCCGCAAGACACCGACGAGCTGGCCTCGCCCGGTCCCAACGTGATCTTCACCGATCCGTCCGATGCCGTTCAGGGCGAGGTCGACAAGCTGACCGCCGATGGCGTCAACAAGATCATCGTGCTGTCGCACTCGGGCTTTGCCGTTGACCAGCGCGTTGCCGAGAACACCACCGGGGTCGACGTGATCGTCGGCGGCCACTCGAACACGCTTCTGGGTGACATGGAGGGTGCGGCCGGGTCCTATCCGACCGCGGTGAACGGCGTGCAGATCGTTCAGGCCTACGCTTACGGCAAGTTCCTGGGCGAGTTGAACGTGACCTTCGACGACGACGGCAACGTGACCGAAGCTTCGGGCGCGCCGCTTCTGATGGACGCAGCGGTGACCGAGGACGAAGCCACCAAGGCGCGCATCGCCGAGGCCGCAGCGCCGCTCGACGAGATCCGCAACCGCGTCGTCGCCGAGACCGCAGCGCCGATCGAAGGCGGGCGCGAGGTGTGCCGCGCGATGGAATGCTCGATGGGCAACCTTGTCGCCGACGCCATGCTGGAACGCGTGGCCGGACAGGGCATCCAGGTCGCCATCGCCAACAGCGGCGGTCTGCGCGCGTCCATCGACGCGGGCGAGGTCACCATGGGCGAGGTCCTGACGGTGCTGCCATTCCAGAACACGCTGTCGACCTTCCAGGTCTCGGGTGAGTCGCTTGTCGAGGCACTCGAGAACGGTGTCAGCCAAGTCGAAGAGGGCGCTGGCCGCTTCCCGCAGGTCTCGGGCATGAGTTTTGCCTTCGATCCTACGGCAGAGCCGGGCAGCCGCGTGTCTGATGTCATGGTCGACGGCGCGCCGATCGATCCGGCCGCGACCTATGGCGTGGTCTCCAACAACTACGTCCGCAACGGCGGCGACGGCTATCGGATGTTCGTCGATGCGATGAACGCCTACGACTTCGGCCCCGACCTGGCCGATGTGACGGCAGAGTATCTGGCCGCGAACGGCCCGTATGAGCCCTATACGGATGGCCGCATCACCATGAAGTAAGACAAGCTTCCCCCGGCGGTCCTGCCGCCGGGGGACGATTTCCTGACAGGAAATCGGAACAAATCCTTTGCAACGATTTGGCCGCGCAAGGTGGCAGCGTTCATCGCAAAGGCCCATTCCGTTGCGCGCTGCCACGCCCTATATTCGGCGCATGGACCATCCCCTGATCGACCTGATCTCTGCGAAGATCCGCGAGGCCGAGGCGCGCGGCGATTTCGACAACCTGCCGGGCGCAGGTAAGCCCCTGCCGAAGGTGAGTGATCCCGACAACGCAGTGCTGCACCGTATCCTTCAGGAGAATGGGGCGGTGCCGGAATTGGTGTCGCTGTCGCGCGAGCTGGCCCGGTTGCGCGCGGAATTGCGCGAGACGGGTGACCGCACAGAGCGCAAGCGCATCGTCACAGAGATGTCGATGACCGAGGTCAGGATCGAGATCGCGCGGCGGAGGGGCTGATCCGATGTGCGGCCGCTTTGTCCTGACCCTGCCCGACGACGAGATGGCGCGCCTGTTCGGCGCTGCGCCCGCGAACGACCTGCCGCCGGTGCCCAACTTCAACATCTGCCCCACCAACCGGGTGCATGCCGTCGTCAGCGACGGCGCTCAGCGGCGCCTGACCGCGATGCGCTGGGGATTTCTGCCGCACTGGTACAAGACGCTCACGGATGGCCCGTTGCTCATCAACGCGCGGGCCGAGACCATTGCCGAGAAACCGGCGTTCCGGGCCGCCTGCCGCGAACGGCGCTGCATCCTGCCCGCCACCGGCTTTTACGAATGGACCAAGGACGACGCGGGCAACCGCCTGCCGTGGTACATCCGCCCCGCAGACGGCGCGCCCATCGCCTTTGCCGCTGTCTGGCAGCTGTGGGAGCGCGGCGAGGAGCGGCTGGTCACTTGCGCCATCGTCACCACCGGGGCCAATGACGCGATGTCCGCGATCCACCACCGGATGCCCGTGACGCTGGCGCCGGATGACTATGCCCTGTGGCTGGGCGAGGACGGCAAGGGCGCTGCGACGCTGATGAGCTCGGCGCCCGAGGACCGCTTCGTCTTTCACAGGGTGGATGCGAAGGTGAATTCGAACCGCGCGCACGGCGCCGATCTGATCCAGCCACTGGTGGCCTGACCGCCCGCTGTTTGCCTGACCGCAGGCGCGGCAAAAAAATGACCGCCAGTGCGGCGGCCATCCAGTCAGGGAGGACTCGTTACTTCACCAAAACCTGCGAGGGCGGGCGTTTTCTGCGCTCTTGCCCTGAAGTAACGTACCGCGAGAATGCGGCGTGAATGTGGCAACTGTATCAGTTCCATGACACTCGGCGCGTGTCCGGTGCCATTGTCCTTGGGTCTTACGGCTTGGGCGGGGCGCCGCCCTCGAAGCGGTTTTCCTGCGCGTAGTCGCAGGGGGCTTCCTGCATCGACAGGTGCAGGGCATCGCCGGTGTAGGGATGCGCGCGGGCCAGCGCCTCGTCCACATCGATGCCAAGCCCGGGGCCCTGCGGCGCGCGCACATGCCCCGCCTCGACCCGGATGCTGCCCTTGATGAGCGCGTCGTGGAACGGCGTGGCGATGGTCTCGGCCAGCAGGAGGTTCGGGATCGCTGCCGACAGGTGCAGGTTCGCGGCCCATTCCACGGGTCCGGCATAGAGATGCGGCGCGACCTGCGCGCCGAAGGCTTCGGCCACGGCGGCGATCTTGCGGCCCTCCCAGATACCGCCCGCGCGCCCAAGTGCCGGTTGCAGGATCTCGACCCCGCCCGCACGCAGAAGCGTGGCGAATTCGGCGCGGGTCGTGGCGCGTTCGCCGGTGGCCAGCGGGATCCGCACCGCCGCAGCGACGCGGGCGAAATCCAGCGGATTGTCCGGCGGGATCGGTTCCTCGAACCACAGCGGCAGGTAGGGCTCCAGCGCCTGCCCCATGCGGATCGCGCCTGCGGGGGTGAACTGGCCGTGGGTGCCAAAGAGGATGTCTGCGCGGTCGCCCACCGCTGCGCGCACGGCCCTGCAGAACCGCACCGACCGCGAGATGTCGCTCATCGACGGCATGTGCCCGCCGCGGATGGTGTAGGGGCCTGCGGGGTCCATCTTGACGGCGGTCCAGCCATCCTTGACCGCGCGCGCGGCGGCCTCGGCCGTGCGGTCGGCATCGTTCCAGAAGCCGCCGATGTCGGGGTCGTCCGGCTCGGGGTAGAGGTAGGTATAGGCCCGGATGCGGTCGTTCATCAGCCCGCCCAAGAGCGCCCAGACCGGGCGGTCGCGGTCCTTGCCGAGGATGTCCCAGCAGGCGATTTCCAGCCCAGAGAACGCGCCCATCACCGTCAGGTCAGGGCGCTGGGTGAAGCCGGCGGAATAGGCGCGGCGAAACATCAACTCGATGTTCTCGGGGTTCTCGCCCGCCATGTGCCGCTCGAACACGTCCGAGATCACCGAGCGCATGGCATCCGGGCCGACCGAGGCGGCATAGACCTCGCCCCAGCCGGTGATGCCGGTGTCGGTCGTGAGTTTGACGAGGATCCAGTAGCGCCCGCCCCAGCCGGGAGCGGGGGGCGCGGTAACGATGATATCGAGGTCTGCCAGCTTCATGCGGTCACTCGAACACGATGACGTTGCGCTTGGCGCCGCCTGCCCGTGTGTCGGCGATAGCCTCGTTGATCTGGTCGAGCGTCCATGTCGCCGACACCAGCTCGTCCAGCTTCAACCGGCCCTGCTGATAGAGTTCCACCATCCACGGAATATCGCGCTGGATCACGACGTCGCCCATCTTGGACCCCAGCATCTGTTGCCCGGTGTAGGCCGCGATCACCGGCTCATAGCTGGTGGTCTGGCCGGAATGCGGCATGCCCACCATGGTCATCTTGCCGTGGTTGGCGAGATAGCGCATTGCGGTGTCATACGCCTGGATCGCGCCCACGGTGACAAAGACATGGTCCGCGCCGCGCCCGATGATGTCCATCGCGTCGCGCCAGGGCTTTTCGCCGGTCGCCAGCACCCCTGCCGTCGCGCCGAACTCGTGCGCCATCGCCAGCTTGCCTTCGGTCATGTCGACGGCGATGACGTGCGACGCGCCCGCCAGCCGCGCGCCCTGGATCGCGTTGAGGCCGACCCCGCCCGCGCCGATCACCACCGCCGACTGGCCGGGACGCAAGCCCGCCGTATTCACCACCGCGCCGATGCCGGTGATGACGCCGCAAGCCAGTGTGGACGCGGATGCCATCGGCAGGGTGCCGGGGATCTTCACGATCTGGCTGGTGTCCACGACCACCTTTTCGGCAAAGCAACCCGACCCCAGCCCCTGTTCAAGCGGCGTTCCGTCCTTGCCCGTATAGCGCGACAGCCGGTCAAAACCGGTCTCACAGGTGGCGGGATGACCGCCGTGGCAGGACGGACAGGTGCCGCAGTTGCGCAGGAAGGTGACAAGGACCGTGTCGCCTGTCGCATAGGCCGTCACGCCCGCGCCCAGCCGCGTGATCCGCCCAGCCGCCTCGTGCCCGTAGACCGCTGGCAGGTAGCCGCCCCATCCGCCTTCGGCCAGCGAGATGTCGGAATGACAGATCGCGCAGGCGGCCAGTGTGACCTCGATCTCGTTCGGACCGGGATCGGCGAGGGTGATGTCCTCGATGGTCAGCGGCGCGCCGAAGTCGCGGCAGACGGCGGCGCGGATCGTGCTTGGCATGATGTCGAGACTCCCCCTCGTTTCGCCGGACAGTGCCGGGGTGTGCCCGGCCTTGCAAGCAGTCCGAGTGTCGGCCTTCAGTGCGATCAAGGTGCGCCCTGCGGGCGCGAGACATGTCTCGGGGTCTTCGCTACGCTACGCCCCCTCGGGCAGGGGGCTCTGCCCCCGCCGCGCGTGCCGCGCGACTCCCCCGGAGGTATTTGGGGACCAAAGATGTCAGGGGGTGCGGGCCGCCCTGGCGAAGGCGCGCGCATCGGCCGGGGCGGTGCCGAGGCTCGCCTCGGGCGTGAACAGCGCGGACAGGTCCTGATCGGGCCAGCGCGCGGCGGCAAGATCGGGCAGCGGCGTGCCGCTGGTCTGCACCTGCTGGCACAGCGCCTTGACCTCGGCCTGCGCCTCGGGGCGGGGCATGTGCCGGGCGAGCGCGAAGGACAGCGCCTCGGCATGGATGAGGCCGGTGCCGTCGTCGATCCCCGCCCGCATCCGGGCGGTGTTGGCGGTGAGCGTTCGGGCAAGGTCGGTGGCGGTCGTCAGCGCGGTGCCGAGGCCCATGCACATCTGCGGGAGCGTCATCCATTCGGTGAACCACGCCGTGCCGTCGCGCTGCTGGCGGTGGATCGCGGCGCCCTGCATCGCGCTGTTGAGCGCAACGGTCTGCCGCGCCAGCGCCGACAGGAGCGTCGGCTGGATCGGGTTCGATTTCTGCGGCATCGTCGAGGATCCGCCGCCCTGTCCCAGCGTGACCTCTCCAATGCCGGACTGGGTGAGCAGGATCAGGTCCTCGCCCATCTTGCCAAGCGCGGTGGCGGTGTCGGTCATCCAGGCAGCGAAGCCGGTCAGCCGGTCACGTTCGGTGTGCCAGGTTGCGCCGGGATCGGACAGGCCAAGTTCCTCGGCCAGACGGGCGCGGACCTTCGGGCCATCCTCGCCCATCGCGGACAGGGTTCCGGCGGCGCCCGACAGGCTGACCGTCAGAAGCGCGTCCCGGACGGCGGGCAGGCGGGCGCGCAGGCGCAGGAGCGGGCGGCCCCACTGCGCCACGACTGCCCCGAACGAGGTGGGGGAGGCGACCTGCATGTAGGTGCGTGCGGCCATCGGCGTGCCTTCATGCTGCTCGGCCTGGTCGGCGAGCGCGTGCAGCAGCGCGGACAGCCGCGTCTCGTAAAGCGCGATCACCTGCCGTAGCCGCAGGACCAGGCCGGTGTCCATGATATCCTGCGACGTGGCGCCCCAATGGGCGTATTGCGCATGGTCGGGCGCGCCGATTTCCTTGCGGAAGGCCGAGACAAGCGCGGGCACCACGACGGCGCTGCGGCCTGTCTCCTCGGCCAGCGCCGCGGGGTCGATCTGCGCCTCGAGGCTGGCGCGGTGGATCGCCTTGGCCGCTGTCTCGGGGATCATCCCGTGCGCGCCCTGCGCCTTGGCCAGCGCGCCCTCGACCAGCAGCATCGCGCGCACCTCGGCGGTGTCCGAGAACAGCCTTGCCGTCTCTTCGTCGCGGAACAGGTCGCGGTAGATCGCGCTGTCGAAGACGCTGGCGGCCATCAGGCGGCTGCCAACCCGAGGATCTGCCTTGCCTGCTGGGCCGTCGCCACGGCGCGGTCGTATTTCTCGCACAGGTCGGTGACGCGCTTGACCAGTGCGGCGTTCGACGGCGCGAGCGCGGTCTTGTCGAGGCGGATGTTGTCCTCAAGGCCCGTCCGCGCATGGCCGCCCATCGACACGCACCATTCGTTCAGGACGATCTGGTTCGGGCCAATCCCCGCCGCGCACCACTGGGCATCGGGGGCCAGCCGTTTCACCGTCTCGATGTAGAAATCGAACGTCGGCTTGTCGGCGGGCATCGCGTTCTTCACACCCATGACGAACTGGATGTAGAGCGGACCCTTGAGCCGCCCGTCGGCGGCCATCTTCGCGGCCTGGTGGATGTGCGACAGGTCGAACGCCTCGATCTCGGGCTTGATGCCGTATTCGAGCATCTCGGACGCCAGCCAGTCCACCAGATCGGGGCTGTTTTCATAAACGCGGGTGGGGAAGTTGTTCGACCCCACGGTGAGCGATGCCATGTCCGGTCTCAGCGGCAGCATCCCGCCGCGTTCGCGCCCGGCACCCGACCGCCCGCCGGTCGAGAACTGGATGATCAGGCCGGGGCAGTGCTTTTCGAGGCCCTCCTTGAGGGCGGCGAAACGGTCGGGGTCCGAAGTCGGTGTCTGGTCATCGTTGCGGACATGGGCGTGGCAGATGCTCGCGCCCGCCTCGAACGCCTCGTGCATCGATTCGACCTGTTCGGACACCGTGACGGGAACGGCGGGGTTGTCCTCCTTGCGGGGCAACGAGCCGGTGATGGCGCAGCAGATGATGCAGGGGGTATCGGTCATGGGATGTCTTTCGCGATGCGGTCGAGGAGTGCGGCCAGCCTATCCGGCGCCGCGAAGAAGGGCGAGTGCGAGGTGGGCAGGTCGTGGACGGTGCCCGGGGGCCAGCCATCGGTCATGGCGACCTGAGCGGCATAGGGAATGGCGCGGTCTTCGGTGCAGCGGATGTAATGGCGCGGCAGATCGGCGGGCAGGGGTTTGGCCGGGGCCTGTGAGGGTTTCACGGGCTGCGGGCGGATGTGTTTGCGGGCGAAAGCCACCGTTTCGGGCGGGCAGTCTGCGTAGAACACCGGCACATGCGCGTCCTCGGCAAAGGTGAAGGTCTGGCGGTCTTCGGACATCACGGTTGCTGCCTGAAGTGCCTCGCAGCCGTGGGTCTTGCGCAGGGACGCGCCGCTTTCGCCGGGCTTCGGCGCCCAGGCGGCGAGGTAGACGATCCCGCGTATGTGCGCAGCGTCCGTGGCGGCGGCTTCGGTGATCGTCAGACCGCCCAGCGAATGGCCGACGAGGATCGAGGGCGTCGCGCATGCGGCAAGCGCCGCCTGCGCATAGGAGTCCAGGTCGATGCCATCTGTCGGTGTCAGGTCGTCGCCCATCCCCGGCAGGTCGATGGCAACGACATCGTGGCCCGCTGCGCGCAGCGGGCCGATGACGTCGCGCCAGCAAAAGGCGCCGTGGCAGGCGCCGTGGATCAGGACCAGCCGCGCCATCACAGGTCGAGGAACACGGTTTCCCCGTCGCCTTGCAGCACGATGTTGAACGTGTACTGCCCGTCGCCGGTTTTCCTGGCGATCAGGGTGGACACGCGCTGGCGTTGTTCGATCCGTGCCAGCAGCGGGTCGCTGTCGTTGTCCTCGTCCTCGAAGTAGATGCGGGTGGACAGGCCGATGTTGATGCCGCGCGCCACGATCCAGACCGAGATGTGCGGCGCCTGCGTGCCGCCATAGCGCATCGGCGTGCGGCCCGGTTTGACGGTGCGCAGGGTGAACTTGCCGGTCTCCTTGTCGGCGGCGAAGCGGCAGAAGCCGTTCACCTTGGGATCGGCGCCGGGCTGGCCGGGATAGAGGCCCGCCGCATCCGCCTGCCAGCTTTCCAGCATCGCGTCGCGCAAGGCCCAGCCAGTGCCGTCGATCACCTCGCCGGTGATGGTGACGATCTCGCCCGCCGCGCCGTCCTCGATCGGTGAGACGCCAAGATCGACCGGGTAGATCGAGGTGATGCCGGTGAAGGACGGGATACAGCCGATATGGACGTAAGGCCCGCCGGTCTGCGACGGGGTTTCCATCAGGGTGGTCAGTTCCTGTGTCATCTTACATCCCTTCCAGCTTGTTCTCGAACATCGTCTGGCGGTTGCCGCGCAGGACGATGTCGAACTTGTAGGCGAGGTAATCCATCGGGCGCGATCCCTGCATGTCGAGCGGGGCGACCAGCCGGTCGAGCTGGCTGCGCGACTTGATCGTCGCGGCGATGGGGCACAGGTCGATCAGCGGATCGCCCTGGAAATACATCTGGGAAATGAGCCGCTGGCCGAAGGCGTGGCCGAAGATCGAAAAGTGGATGTGCATCGGCCGCCAGTCGTTCGCGCGGTTCGGCCAGGGATAGGCGCCCGGGCGGATCGTCAAGAACTCGTAGAACCCGTTGTCGTCCGTGATCGTGCGCCCGCAGCCGCCGAAATTGGGGTCGAGCGGCGCAAAGTAATTGTCCTTGACGTGGCGATAGCGCCCGCCGGCGTTGGCCTGCCAGATTTCGACCAGCGTATTCGGCACGGGGCGCGCATTCTCGTCCAGCACCCGGCCATGAACGCGGATGCGCTCGCCCACGGCGAGGCCTTCGCCTTGGGTGTAGTTCACGATCAGGTTGTTGTCGTGCTTGCCCAGGATGCCGTGGCCGAAGGTCGGGCCGGTTTCCTCGGAGATGGTCGATTCCATCGAAAGAAGCGGCCAGCGCGGGCTGCGCGGCACGGCGGTCTTGTAATCGACATCATAGGCAGGCGGGTGCGCCGCGCGGTTGCGCGGGATGAGCGGCCCGTGGTCCATCAGTCCTGTCCCTCCATTTCGGCATAGGTCTCTTTCGCGATCTTGATCGCGTGGTTGGCGCGCGGCACGCCCGCGTAGATCGCGACGTGCAGAAGCGCCTCGATCACGTCGTCCTTGCTGGCGCCGGTGTTGGCGGTGGCGCGGATGTGCATCGCGACTTCCTCGTGGTTCCCCAGCGCGGCCAGCAGCGCGATGGTCAGCATCGAGCGTTCGCGCGGGCTGATCGTGTCGCGCGACCACACAGAGCCCCAGGCGGATTCCGTGATGAGGGTCTGGAACGGCTCGTCGAAGGCGGTCTTTTTCGCCTCGGCGCGGTCGACGTGGGCGTCGCCAAGGACGCGGCGGCGGGTCTTCATGCCATCGTCGAAACGGGTCATGTGCGGCGCTCCGATCCGGTTTCCGGTGCTGCGCACCGGACCGGCCGGGGGCTCTGCCCCCGGACCCCCGGAGGTATTTGGAGACCAAAGATGGCAGCAGGTGCCGGGGCGGTGAGGGGGCGATCAGGCATGGCCGGTGTCCTTGATGAATTTCGTCAGCACTTCCGCATATTCGGCGGGGTTCTCGACGCAAGGCAGATGGCCCGCGCCGCGGATCAGGTGAAAGCGGCTGCCCTTGATGAGATCGGCGGTCTCGCGCACGAGATCGGGCGGGGTCGAGCCATCCTCGGAGCCGGCGATGGCGAGGGTCGGCAGGGTCAGGCTGGCAGTGGTGGTGTAGAAATCGGTGCCCGAGATCGCAGCGGAGCAGCCGATGTAGCCCTCGGCGGGGGTGCGGGTGAGCATGTTGCGCCACGCCTCCAGCGCGGGCGTCCGGCGGAACGATTTGGAGAACCACCGCTCCATCACCGGGTCGGCCAGTGCCTCGATCCCGCCGTCGCGGACGCCGTCGATGCGTTGTTGCCACATCTCGGGCGTACCGATCCGGGCGGCGGTGTTCGAGATCACCATGGCGCGCACGAGGTCCATGCGTTTCACCGCCAGCCCTTGCGCGATCATGCCGCCGATGGACAGCCCGACCAGCAGGCAGTCCTTGACGGTCAGGTGATCCAGAAGCTGTTCCAGATCGCTGACCAGTGCGCCCATCGCGTAGGGCGCGGGCGGGCAGGACGACAGGCCATGGCCGCGCTTGTCGTAGCGGATGATCCGCAGGCCCTTGGGCAGTAGCGGGAGCACCTGGTCCCAGAGCCGCAGGTCCGTGCCCAGCGAATTGGCGAAGACCACCGGCGCGCCGGACGGATCGCCGTCCTCGCGGTAATGGATATTTGTGTCCTTGAGTTCGGCGATCTGCATGGCGGTCTCCTCCGGTGTGCGGGGCCGGATCAGTAGGGCAGCCCCACGTAGTTCTCGGCCATCACCGTCTGCGCTGCAACCGACGCTTCAAGCTGTTCCAGTTCGGTTTCCTGGATGCGCTGGTCGAAATCGGATTGTTCCGGGAAGCGGTGCATCAGCGTGGTGAACCACCACGAGAAGCGGATCGCGCCCCAGACCCGGGCCAGCGCCTTTTGCGAATACTGTTCCAGCCCGCTGTCGTCGCCGTGCCGGAAATGCGCGACGAGCGCATCGGCGGCGTATTTCACGTCGCCGATGGCGAGGTTCAGGCCCTTGGCGCCGGTGGGCGGCACGATATGGGCGGCATCGCCGCACAGAAGCAGGCGACCCCAGCGCATCGGCTCGGCCACGTAGGACCGCAAGGGAGCGAGCGATTTCTCGATCGACGGGCCGGTGACGAGGCGATCTGCGGCCTCTTCGGGAATGCGGCGTTTGAGTTCGTCCCAGAACGCGTCATCCGTCCATTTCTCGATCGGATCATCGACCGGGGCCTGCACGTAATAGCGCGACAGGTTGGCGTTGCGCATCGAGCAGAGCGCGAAGCCGCGGCTGTGGTTGGCGTAGATCAACTCGTGATCGACGGGCGGCGTTTCCGACAGGATGCCGAGCCAGCCGAAGGGGTAGACCCGTTCGTACTCCTTCAGCACGTTCGCAGGCATCGAACGGCGCGAGACGCCGTGATACCCGTCGCAGCCGATGACAAAGTCGCAGTCGACGCGGCGTTCGGTGCCGTCCTTGTGGTAGGTCACGTAAGGCGCGGTGCTGTCCAGCGCGCGGGGCGTGACGCCTTCCGCTTCGTGGATCACGATGCCGTCCATCGCGTCGCGGGCCTTGTAGAGATCCGATGTCACCTCGGTCTGGCCGTAGACCATGACCTGCTTGCCGGTGGTCTTGTGGAAATCGACGCGGAAGCCGCGGTTCTGCAAGGCGAGGTATGTTCCGGTATGGGGAAAGCCCTCGGCGTCCATGCGCGGGCCGATCCCGGCGTCGCGCAACAACTCGACCGAGCCCCATTCCAGCACTCCCGCGCGAATGCGGCTGAGCACATAGTCCCGCGTGCGGCGTTCGAGGACGACGGTGTCGATCCCTGCCTTGTGCAGCAGTTGGCTGAGAAGCAGTCCCGACGGGCCACCGCCGATGATACAGACCTGTGTGCGCATGAAATGTCTCTCCCTACATGCATCTTTGCAGCAAGGTAGTTGTCATTGTCAACTATCAAGGGCAGGACCGCGCGGAATTGCGATCCGGGTGACGCGGCCGGGGCGGGCGCGTTTCATCCACAGGCCCAAAGGCGGGTGCCGGACAGGGCCGCGTGCAGGCCCTGATGCGGGGAAAGTGCAAGCGGCGCGCAGTGCTGTCCGGGCGGCTGCTTGCGCAGCGCCACGGGGCAGGGACAGCCGGATTGCGGGTTTAGGCCGAAAGGCGGATGGCTGGTGTAATGGCCAGCGGCGGGTGCGCCAAGGGGCTTGGATTGCAGGTTCCGATGAGAGGCGTGATGCGAGAACATTCCTTCGCGCTGGCAGTGGGTTACGGTGCGCAATTGGCATCATTTCCGGGGGCGTCATGGCCACCCGTCACCACTGGAAAGCCCCCCTTGAACGGGCAAGGTCGCGCAGGGCTTGCACCAGCCGGAAGGCCCCGGTTCAGCCCGCTCGCCTGGCGGAGGGGCGCTGGTGCGGCGGGCCGCAATGTGCGAAACGGACAGGCCCATCCGTCCTCGATCCCGTGGCGGTGACAGCCCTCATGCTACCGGACGTTGCGTCAGGTTCCGTCCCCGTACTTTTCCACAGCGGCGGCAAAAAGCGCCGGGTCGACGTTGCCGCCCGAGGCCACCGCGATCACCGTGTCGCCCGTCACCGCGTCGGGGTGATAGAGCGCCGCTGCAAGGGCGACCGCGCCGCCGGGTTCCAGCACGATCTTGAGCCGCAGGAAGGCAGCGGCCATGGCACGCAGGCAGTCCTCGTCGGGCACGGCGATGCCGGGGCCGCACCGGGCGTGCATGATCGGGAAGGTCAGGGTGCCGGGCGCGGGCGTGACGATGGCGTCGCAGATCGAGCCGCTCAGGCGGGCGTTCCGCTCGATCCGGCCTGAGGCGAGCGAGCGCGCCACATCGTCGAAGCCCTCGGGCTCGACCGGGCGGGCGCGCAGACCGGGGGCGCGATCCGCCAGCGCCAGCGCGATGCCCGAGGTCAGTCCGCCGCCCCCGCAACAGACCAGCACGTCAGCGGTGGTGACGCCCAACTCGGTGGCCTGGGCGGCGATTTCCAGCCCGGCCGTGCCCTGACCCGCGATCACCTGCGGATCGTCATAGGGCTTGACCAGCACGAGGCCGCGTTCCTCGGCCAGGGCCGCGCCGATGGCGTCACGGTCCTCAAGGGCGCGGTCATAGAGGATCACCTCGGCGCCGAGTGCACGGGTGTTGGCGATCTTGAGGGCGGGGGCGTCCGACGGCATCACGATCACGGCGGGTACACCGTGTTCGCGCGCGGCATGGGCGACGCCCTGCGCGTGATTGCCCGACGAATACGCGATGACGCCGCGCGCCCGCGTGTCCGGGTCCAGCGCCGACAGGGCGGACCAGCCGCCGCGAAACTTGAACGATCCGGTATGCTGCAGGCATTCAGGTTTCACGAAGACGCGGCGCCCGGCGATCTGGTCGAGAAACGGCGACGACAGCAGCGGCGTGCGCCGCACCTTGCCGGCCAGGCGGATCGCGGCCGCCTCGATCATCTCGATGTTCATAGGCCGGCCAGCCAGGAGCGGATGGTCTCGATCGCCTCGGGCTCGTCGAGGAACGGAATATGCCCGCGCCCCGGCACTTCGGCCTGGATCAGATCGGGGCGACGGCGGCACATTTCCTCGACGGTGGCGGGCGACAGAAGGTCCGAATTCGCGCCTCGGATCACCGCGAGCGGTAGGCCGTCCATTGCGTCGAACAGGGGCCACAGATCGACGGGACCGGCGGCATTGGCCACATCGAACGCGTCCTTTAGGCGCGGGTCGTAGTTGATGTTCAGACCGGTGTCTGTCTCGACGGTGTGGCGCGCGGCCTCTTCCGCCCAGCGACTGTCCGGCACGCCCTCGAAATCGGGAAATGCGCCGGGCAGTGCGGCGGCCAGCTCACTGCGGGTGGCGGCGCGCGGGCGCTGCCCGACATAGGACGAGATCCGGTCCAGCCCCGCCTGGTCGATCACGGGGCCGATGTCGTTGAGGCAGACGCCCTGCAGCCGCGCCTTTGACGTGGCGGCCAGCATCATCGCGATGATCCCGCCGCGCGAGGTGCCGATGACGGCGGCGCTGTCCAGTCCAAGGTGATCCAGCAGGCTGACGATGTCGCGCGCCTCGACCGGGACCGTGTAGGTCTCTGGGTCGGCCCAGTCGGATTTGCCGCGCCCGCGATAGTCGGGGCGGATCAGGCGCACATCGGGCAGGTAGGGCGCGAGATAGTCAAAATCGCTGGCATTGCGGGTCAGGCCCGGCAGGCACAGGACCGGGCGGCCCTCTCCCTCGTCGAGATAATGGAGCGTCAGTCCATCGGCGCTTTCATAGGTCGGCATCAGAGCCCCTTGGTCAGGTCGGGAATGGGGGAAAGATCGGTCAGGATGTGGTCCGGCGTCCAGGGCAGGCGGTCGACAGGCTCGCCCGCGCGGTTGACCCATGCGGTCACGAACCCGAAACCCTTGGCGCAGGCGGCGTCCCAGCCGTTCGAGGAGACGAACAGCACCTCGTCCACCGCGACGCCCATCCGTTCAGGCACAAGGCGGTAAACCGAGGCATGTGGCTTGAACACGCCCACATCCTCGACCGAGATCACGTCGTCGAGGAACTCGGCCAGCCCGGCGCTTTGCACCGCACCGTCCAGCATGTCGGGCGAGCCGTTGGACAGGATCGCGGTGGCAAAGCCTTCGGATTTCAGGGTCGCCAGCATCCCCGGCACTTCGGGATAGGCGGACAGCTCGAAATAAAGCGCCAGCAGCCGCTCGCGCAGCGCGGCGTCCTCCAGACCGGAAGCCTCCATCGCCCAGTCCAGCCCGTCCTGCGTGACCTGCCAAAAGCCCGTATGCGCGCCCGTCACCGCGCGCAGCCAGCTGTATTGCAGCTGTTTCAGGCGCCAGTCGGCGGCCAGTTTCGGCCAGACCTCGGCCAGCGCCTCGTTGCCCGGCTCGGCGGCAGCCTCGCGGGCGGCGGCAGCCACGTCGAACAGCGTCCCGTATGCGTCAAAGACGCAAGCCTTGATGTTCATGGGGTCCTCCTGCCTGTCGCACCGGACATTGGCAGAGCGGGCGGCGCTGGAAAAGCCGTTTCCCGCAGATGCCCGGCCCACCGGGTTTACATCAGGACATGAGCCCTTACCTTGGGGAGGCATTCGCGGGCACCCGCCGAGACTGGCGGCCTCGCTTCATTCACCCCGACATCAAGGAGACTCCAATGACGCAGGTCAAAGCCGGCGACAAGGTTCGCATGCACTACACAGGAACGCTGGAAGACGGCACCACATTCGATTCCAGCGCGGGCCGCGAGCCGCTCGAATTCACCGTCGGATCGGGCGAGATCATTCCCGGCCTCGACAACGCGGTGCCCGGCATGGTGCCCGGCGACACCAAGAAGGTGACCGTGCCGCCGACGGAAGCCTACGGAGAGCATGACCCGGCGCGCGCCCAGACCGTGCCGCGCGACCAGATCCCCGACCACATCCCGACCGAGGTCGGCACGCAGTTGCAGCTTCAGACGCCGGACGGGCAAACCGTTCCCGTCGTGGTCGCGGATGTGAACGAGGCAGAGGTCACGCTTGACGCCAATCACCCGCTGGCGGGCAAGGCGTTGGTCTTCGACGTGGAACTGGTCGAGATCGTCTGATCGCGCTTCACGCGTCTTCGGGTTGCGCGGTGCGCCGCGCAGCCCGCACCGGCCTGCCCGCACCGGCCTGCGGATCAGCTGCGGCGCAGGCGGATGACCACGTCGACCTTCGAGATGGTCATGCCTTCGGGCGGCTCGGGCAACTGCGCGATATCCAGCTGATCGGCTGGCGCGTCGGTCAGCCGCCCCTCGTCTTCCCAGAAGAAATGCGGGTGATCGTCCATCCGCGTATCGAAATAGGACTTGGTCCCCTCGACCGTGACTTCCTGCATCAGCCCGGCGTCGC
Organism: Anianabacter salinae; assembly: GCF_019061145.1. Classification (GTDB taxonomy): domain Bacteria; phylum Pseudomonadota; class Alphaproteobacteria; order Rhodobacterales; family Rhodobacteraceae; genus Anianibacter; species Anianibacter salinarum. The sequence goes on from NZ_JAHQZS010000003.1 coordinate 210,782, forward strand.
AGAACGCGCGCAGGGTGTTGTAGACGGTCGCAAGCGAGACCTTGTCGCCCGACTGCGATGTCGCGGCGAACAGGCTTTCCGCCGTCACATGCCGGTTGTGCCCGTCCCCGACAAGCAATGCGGCCAGCGTCACGCGCTGGCGTGTCGGCCGCAGGCCCGCGCGCGACAGCCACTGCGTGCCGCGTTCGACCTGATCTTCCGATGGGGTGCTCATTGCGAAATCTTCCATGATCGCTGCACATATAGGGCGTTCAGGGCGGGAATTTCAAACATAATTCGACGTCACCCGAACCGTCCGCGTTCGGTCCGCCATATTGCAGGGCCAGAGCGGGCAGTCTGCTTGCCACGTCTCGCCGCGCGGTGATAGACCCTGCTGGACCAAGGGACACGGCGATCCGGGAGACCGCACCGCATGGCAGACTATCCGACCAGCTTCGGCAAGGACGACCTTTTGAAGTGCGCGCGGGGCGAATTGTTCGGCCCCGGCAATGCGCAGCTTCCCGAACCGCCGATGCTGATGATGGACCGCATCACCGACATCTCGGGCGACGGCGGCGCGCACGGCAAGGGTCATGTCGTGGCCGAATTCGACATCACGCCGGACCTGTGGTTCTTCGAATGCCATTTTCCGGGCAACCCGATCATGCCCGGCTGCCTTGGCCTTGACGGGCTGTGGCAGCTGACCGGCTTCAACCTGGGCTGGCGCGGCTGGCAGGGGCGCGGCTATGCGCTGGGCGTGGGCGAGGTCAAGCTGACCGGCATGGTGCGCCCGGACCGCAAGATGTTGACGTATTACGTCGATTTCACCAAGGCGGTGCAGACCCGCCGCCTGACCATGGGCGTCGCCGACGGCCGGGTCGAGGCGGACGGCGAAACCATCTACCAGGTCAAGGACATGAAGGTCGCTCTTTCCGAGAGCTGACCCGCGACAAGGAGAATCCCCCATGCGCCGCGTCGCCATCACAGGACTGGGCATCGTCTCGTCCATCGGCAATTCCGCGAGCGAGGTCACCGCCTCGCTGAAAGCGGGCACGTCCGGCATCGTCCGGGCCGAGGACTACATCGAGCGTGGCTTTCGCAGCCAGGTTAAGGGGGCGATCGACATCGACGTCTCCGAGCAGATCGACAAGCGGCTACTGCGCTTCATGGGGCCGGGCGCGGCCTATTCCTACATCGCCATGCAGCAGGCCATCGCCGACGCAGGGTTGACCGAGGCCGAGGTGTCGGACCCGATGACCGGCCTGATCGCCGGTTCGGGCGGGCCTTCGACGAGCGCGATGTTCGACGCGCACCAGATCGTTCTGGAAAAGGGTGCGCCCAAGCGCATCGGCCCCTTCGCGGTGCCGAAATGCATGTCGTCCACGGTGTCGGCGAACCTGTCGACCGCCTACAAGATCAAAGGCGTGAATTTCTCGATCACCTCGGCCTGTTCCACGTCGCTGCACTGCATCGGCATGGCGGCGCAACAGATCATGCTCGGCCAGCAGGACGTGATGTTCGCGGGCGGCGGCGAGGAACTGGACTGGACGCTGTCGTGCCTGTTCGACGCGATGGGCGCGATGTCGTCCAAGTTCAACGACGATCCCGCGCGGGCCAGCCGCGCCTTCGACGTGGCGCGCGACGGCTTTGTCATCTCGGGCGGCGGCGGCATGGTCGTGCTGGAAGACCTTGAGCGGGCGAAGGCGCGCGGCGCGCCGATCTACGCCGAGATCACCGGCTTCGGCGCCACCTCGGACGGGCACGACATGGTTGCCCCGTCAGGCGAGGGCGGCGAACGGGCGATGCGCACGGCCCTGCGCACGCTGCCCGAGGGACGCCGCGTGAACTATATCAACGCGCACGGCACCTCGACCCCGGTGGGCGATGTCGGCGAGGTCGAAGCGGTGCGCCGCGTCTTCGGCCAGGGCACGACGCCGCCGATCAGTTCGACCAAGTCGATGACCGGGCACGCGCAGGGGGCGGCGGGCGCGCTTGAGACGATCTTCTGCCTTTTGATGATGAAGCATGACTTCATCGCGCCGTCGATCAACGTCGAGACGCTCGACCCCGCGCTCGATCCTTCCGAAATCGCAACCGAGACGGTCGAGGCCGCAAGCCTCGACACGGTGATGACCAACAGCTTCGGCTTTGGCGGCACCAACGGGTCGATGTTGCTCAGCAAGTATGACGGGTGACGCGCCATGGCTGATCTGATGATGGGCAAGCGCGGTCTGATCATGGGCGTCGCCAACGACCGCTCGATCGCCTGGGGCATCGCCAAGGCCATGGCCGCCGAGGGGGCGGAACTCGCGTTCACCTACCAGGGCGAGGCGTTCGGCAAGCGCGTGCAGCCTTTGGCAGAAAGCGTCGGCTCGTCGATTCTGGTGGATTGCGACGTGCTGGACGACGCCAAGATGGACGAGGCGTTCGAGACGCTGAAGCAGACCTGGGGCCGGCTTGATTTCGTGGTCCACGCCATCGCCTATTCCGACAAGGCGGAACTGACCGGGCGGTTCATCAACACCACCCGCGACAACTTCAAGCATTCGCTGACGATCTCGTGCTATTCGCTGATCGACGTGGCGCGGCGGGCCCGCCCGCTGATGACGGACGGCGGCACGATCCTGACGCTGACCTACCAGGGGTCCAACAAGGTGACGCCGTATTACAACGTCATGGGCGTGGCCAAGGCGGCGCTGGAATCCACCGTGCGCTATCTTGCGAACGATCTTGGCCCCGACAACATCCGCGTCAACGCGGTCTCGCCCGGCCCGATGAAGACGCTGGCGGGCGCGGCCATCGGCGGCGCGCGCAAGACGTTCAAGCACACCGACCTCAACGCGCCGCTGCGCGCCAACGCGACGCTCGACGCGGTGGGTGGAACGGCGGTGTATCTGGCCAGCGACTATGGCGCCTGCACCTCCGGCGAGATCATCCACGTCGATGGCGGTTACCACGTTCTCGGCATGCCTCAGCCGGAAAACCTCTGATCGCGGAGTCTTCATCGACCCGTGCGGCGATTGCCCCCTAGGCTCGCGCCCATGACCACACCGACACGGCGCATGATTCTGGCGGGGCTGGGCGCATCGCTCGCGGCCCCGGCGCTCAGGGCACAAGGCACGCCTGACCTGTCCGCCGCCTTCACGCGGGCGGGCGAGATGGAACAACTTTGGTCGCTTGCCGTCGCGCAGGGCGGCGAGGTGCTGAAGGCGCAGGCGTTCCGCGGCCCCGCACTCGACGTGCCCGTGAACATCAAGTCCGTCTCGAAATCCATCATCTCGGCGCTTGTCGGCATTTCCATCGGGCACGGCGAAGTGTCGGGCGTCGATCAGCCCATCGCCCCGATCCTGGCGCGCTGGGTGCCGCGCCGTGCCGATCCGCGTGTCCGCGCGATCACGGTGGGCGATCTTCTGACCATGCGCTCGGGCCTGACGCGGCTGTCGGGCGCGGCCTATGGCGACTGGGTCGAGGGCACGCACTGGATCTATGACGCGCTGTCGGAACCGATGGTCGCCGAACCCGGCACCGACATGCTCTATTCCACCGCCAGCTATCACATGCTGGGCGCGGTGCTGATGGAGGCGACGGGGCAGAACCTGCTAAGCCTCGCGCGCGACCGGCTGGGCGTGCCGCTGGGCATCGAGATCCCCGCCTGGACGCAGGACCCCTCGGGGCGCTACCTCGGCGGCAACGACATGCGCCTGTCGCCAGAGGCGCTGATGAAACTGGGCGAGACATACCGGCAGGGCGGGTTCTGGGGGGGCACCCAGGTGATCCCGACGGACTGGATCACCCAAAGCTGGACGCCCCGCACCCGCAGCCCGGAATCGGGCCACGAATACGGCTATGGCTGGTATGCATTTCAGCCCACCGGATGGGACACTCGCTATGCGCGGGGCTATGGCGGGCAGATGATCTGGGTCGTACCGGACCTGCGCCTGACGGTCGTGGCCACCTCGGACGCCTCCCGCCCGGCGGGCGAGAGCGAGGGGCATTTCGGCGCGCTGAACGCGCTTTTGGCCGAGGCTGTGCTGCCGGTCTTCGCGCCCTGAGCGGGGCCGGGCGGCGTCAGTTCAGCGTCGCGTCGAACTCGATCACGTTGCGCTCGCCGGTGGTGGCCGGGGCGACGAGGATCTTGGCGTTCGAGATACCGGGGCCCGAGAATTCGATCGCCTGGTCCAGCAGCTCGTCCGCCCCTTGCGTCACGGGATAGCCGTTGCTGTTCAGCTGCTCTTCCCAGTCGGCGAAGAGATCGTCGATGTCGGCGCCCGTCGCGATCGAGAACATCCGCACGGTCGAGCCGATGGCGCGGTCGGTGACGACCTCGGCGTCATCGGGAAGGGTCAGAACCTCGGGGATCCAGTCCTGCAGCCGCTCGTCCGAGACGACCGCCGAAGCGGAGAAGACAAGGCACGCGGCCAGTAACACCTCCGCCGCCCGAAAGCGCGGCAGGATGGATCGCAAGTTGGCAAGCGGCCGCCGGGGGTTGGCGACGGCCACGGCGGCGGTGGCGGGGGGGTGAGGAAACGCTGTCATACCCGGAAAACTATGGGAAGATGCCGCGCGATCAAGGCCATCGGCGTGAACTTGCCGGAGGGAGCGGTAGTTCGCCGTAGCGCGAGTCAACACAATTTAGAATTGCGTCGGAGAACGTTCAAACGAGTTTGGCGCGACTGTTGCTGAGAGTGAAGACCAGGTGACGCGAAGTCTTGAAACGCAGTCAATCAGTCCTCTCATTCATCTCCACCCCGTCTAAAGGCGACGGTATCGTAAAAGTCCCTTTGAGTTGCCTCAAATCGGTCTCTGAATGGACGCGTCAGATTGTGCACTCGCTCCACGCTCTCAGTGATCTGTTTGCCATTCGGGTTCTTCGCTGCTGCGACTTTCCAAATGGCAATTGCTGTTATCGCCCATATGGCCACTTGGTCAGAGAAAATTCGGCAAACGTGTGCACCAACGAGTGCCTCAAGTTCCTCTGCTTGCCTATTGCGTCTATCATGCACTAGGTCCAATGCTGTTACATCGGCATGCAGCAGATGACTTTGGAGGCCAAACGCATGCTCAATTCCACGTATCATTGAAAAGTCGAGAATATCTGGTGGGGTTTCCTTTAGTTTTCTAACTAGGATAGAAAACGACCAGCGTTGCTCGGTGTCCCTTCGCTCCTTCTTGTTGCCATCATGAAAATTGAAGATTTTGTCATCTTCCAAGGCCGCAAGAATTTCGCTTTCGAACTTGCGACCATTAGCTTCGCCTACGGTGCGAGCGAGGCTAGCCTTCAGTCGGCGCTTGTTGGCTTGCACGTCGCGAAATGCATTTGCGAAATCCTCGACTGCCGCGTCTCGCTCGTCTCCTTGCAAACAACAGAGATACCAAATCTTGACATTGGCCTCATAGAACGAGCGCAGGATCATCTCTGCGTCCCAGATTAAGTTCGAACTGACCAGGTAGGAAACTGTCTGACTGCGTTCTGATTGGTATTTGACGAGATCCCACAGTGTAGCTCCAATAAGAGTTGACCGATCAATGCGATCTTCAAAAATCTTGGCTATGCTGTCTCGAGAAATTGATACGCTTGCAAGCGTGGCATCTTGAATCTCGTTCAATTCTTTTGAAAAACCATGCTTCATCTTCTTTAGATATCCATAGACTGAAATGTGTCCCGATAAGTTCAAGAAAGTTTAGAATTGGGAAACCTAAAGGCGGATGTCTGCTAGGCTGAATGCGAGTGCGGCACTCGCTGCCTCAGTTCAATGACCGGTTTGCTCCGCCCCCCACTCAAAACCACTGCCCCGGCTCCATCAACCCCAGCTTCATCAACTGCATCGAGTTCCAGTCGAAGCGGGTCGAGTTGTGCCATTTGAACTTGCCGATGTCGAAGGTGGACCCGGCGTTCATCTTCAGGGCCTTGGCCGTGCGGAATGAACAGACCGTCGCGGTGATGTTGTTGTGCCAGGGGCAGGCGTAGGTGTTGTATTCCTCGTCGGAAAACGTGTGGTTGCCGCGCAGGGTCAGGCCCGGCTTGGCGCGGAACAGCGACACCCGGTCGATCTTGCGCTTCTCGGGCGGGATATGCTCGTCAAAGCGCCAGCGCAGCCCGCCGAAGAAATCCAGTTGCCGGTCCATCGGGTGATCGTGCGGGCCGCCTTTGCGGGCCAGCGCGTAGTATCCCGTGCGGTCAAGCCAGGCGTCGCGCAGGTTCACCGCGTTGGGGTTCTTCGACAGGTCGGACGCGTACAGGTCGATCACATAGGTCAGCATCGCTCCGCGTCGTTCTTCGGCGTGGAAGGCGAGCATCTCGGCGACGCTGCGCGTCTCGCAGAACGGGTAGTACAGGTATTCGGCGTTATAGCAGTAGTAGAGCCAGATATCCCCGGCAGCGGCGATCACACGGTTGACCGCGGCCTGCAGCGCCCCGGCGACGACGATGTCGTGGTCGATCCGTTGCACCTCTTCCTCGATCAGGCGCGACAGCTCGATCGTGGGCGGCGCGAACAGCAGCACCTCGACGAAACCGGCGTCGAGATGGTGGCGCACGGTGCTCTCGATCTCGACCAGATCCTCGCAGAAGACCATTGCGACCGGCCCCTTCGCCAGGGCCGCCGTGCCGGTCTTCAGGAACTCATCGAGGCTGGCGTAGCGCATGGCGGTGTCTTTCGGGGTCGTTCGGACGGAGTGCGGGGCGCAGTTTGACCGCACGCCCGGGATTTTCAAGCGTTGCACCCAAGGGGCTTCTCGGATACGCCACGGCCCTTGAACGCGAACGGGAGCACAGGCGCAATGTCGGACCCGAAAAAGCTGTATATCAAGACCTATGGCTGTCAGATGAACGTCTATGACAGCGAACGCATGGCCGAGGCCATGGGCGCGTCGGGATACGTCACCACGGACACCGCGGAAGACGCCGACATGATCCTTCTGAACACCTGCCACATCCGCGAGAAGGCGGCGGAAAAGGTGTATTCCGAGCTTGGCCGCCTGAAGCCGCTGAAGGACGCGCGCCCCGATCTCAAGATCGGCGTGGCGGGCTGTGTCGCGCAGGCCGAGGGCGAAGAGATCATGCGCCGCCAGCCGCTGGTCGATCTGGTGGTCGGGCCGCAAAGCTATCACCGCCTGCCCGCGATGGAGGCCGCCGTTGCGGGCGGTGCGCGCGCGCTCGACACCGAGTTTCCCGAAGAAGACAAATTCGACCGCCTCGCCGCACGCCCCAAGGCGCGGCGCGGGCCGACGGCGTTCCTGACGGTGCAGGAAGGCTGCGACAAGTTCTGCGCCTTCTGCGTCGTGCCCTACACGCGCGGGGCCGAGGTGTCGCGCCCGGCGGACCGTGTGCTGACCGAGGCGCGCGGGCTGGTCGAACGCGGGGTGCGCGAGATCACGCTTCTGGGCCAGAACGTCAACGCCTATCATGGCGCGGGTGCTGGCGGTGACTGGACGCTGGCGCGGCTGATCCGGGCGTTGGCCGAAATCGACAGGCTGGAGCGCATCCGCTTCACCACCTCGCATCCGAACGACATGGGCGATGACCTGATCGCCGCGCATGGCGATTGCGACAAGCTGATGCCTTACCTGCATCTTCCGGTGCAGTCGGGGTCCGACCGCGTGCTGAAGGCGATGAACCGCAAGCACACCGCCGGCGACTACCTGCGCCTGATCGAGCGGATCCGCGCCGTGCGGCCCGATATCCTTTTGTCGGGCGACTTCATCGTCGGCTTTCCCGGTGAGACGGAGGACGACTTTCAGGACACGCTGCGGCTGGTGCAGCAGGTGCGCTATGGCCAGTGCTATTCCTTCAAATACTCGCCGCGCCCCGGAACGCCTGCCGCCGAGCGGTCCTTCGTGGATGCAGACACCGCGTCGGATCGTTTGGCCCGGTTGCAGGAACTGCTGACCCGCCAGCAGCGCGAGATCCAGAACGCGATGGTCGGGCGCACGGTCAAGGTGCTGTTCGAGAAGGCGGGGCGGATGCCGGGCCAGATGGTCGGCAAGTCCGAATACCTGCACGCCGTCCATGTCACCGGCAGCGGCGCGGCGGCGGGGGATATCCTGCCCGTCCGCATCGTCGAGAGCGGCCCCAACTCGCTGGCCGGTGTTCCCGCGACCGCCTGATCGTCTCGGTCCAAACCCCACATCTTGTGGCGCGCTGCACCCCGTGCCGCAGCGCGCATCCGTGCATTGAAGTCACGCCCGCCTTAATTGCGCCATATGTGGTGAAAACATCTTCACACAACCACCATGTTTGCTATCATGCCCCAAATCATGTGAGGCAGATGGACCGACCGGTGATATCCGGGGTCGCTGTGCAACTGGGCAAAGGGTATTTCGATGGGCAAGGTCAGCAGCGCGTTCGGCGGATGTATCGCAGCCGCAGCAGTCGTGTTCGGGCTATTCGCCGCCGGGGCTCAGGCGCAGGGGGTGAATCGCACGGTCATCGGCGAGGCCTATGTTCCGACGATCTGGGTCGATCCCGACGGGTGCGAGCACTGGGTCATGGACGACGGCTGGGAAGGCTTCATGACACCCCATGTCACCCGCCAGGGCATTCCGGTCTGCCGCCGGGGCAACACCTGCGGCGTGCTGAATTCGGATGTTCTTTTCCAGACGGGCAGCTTCCGGCTCAGCCAGCAGGGGGCGGCCTATCTTCAGAACTTCTTCGGCAGCGCGCGCGCGACGTCCTACGTCATTGCCGGGCACACCGATGCCCGTGGCAGCGACGAATACAACATGCGCCTTTCGGTCAACCGCGCCAATTCGGTGGCGCAGGTCGCCGCCTCGACAGGGGCGCGGATTGCCGACGTGCGCGGCTATGGCGAGCGGGTTCCGCTTGCGCCCAACTCTTCGGCGCAGGGGATGGCCCAGAACCGCCGCGTCGAGATCATCTGCATTCGCTAGGGGGACTGGTACATGAACGTCATCAAGGGGTTCGCCCTGCTCGCGGCCGCTGCCACGCTCGCGGGATGTGTCGACAACAAGACCGACAAGACCGTCGATCGCGGCTTTGATTCCAAGCATCTCAGCCAGCTCAAGGCCGGCATCTGGATCGATCCGAACGGCTGCGACCACTGGATCATCGACGACGGGATCGAAGGCTACCTGTCGCAGCGGCTCGACAAGTACGGCAAGCCGGTCTGCTCTGGCGCCGCACCGCCGAACACCGCGATCGGGCCGTTCAAGTCGGGCTCTGGCCTCGGCGATCCGATCTGAACCGGCGACCTTGCACAGCCCAGAAACACAGCACGGGCCGCGGTGGGAAACCCACCGCGGCCCGATTGCGTTACACCTGCGTGACATTGCCGTGCTCAACCTTGCGAAGCGGTCGCGGGCGCGTCACGCTGTATCCGTGGCATCCTCTACAGGGAGATTTACTTGGCCCTCAGCGTAGTGACCCCGCCCCCATCGGCGGAGACTGACCTCGAAACGCTACTCGAGTTCTCGGACAACCGGCTTCTCATTGACCTATGCGGTGAATTCGACCGCAACCTGGCGCAGATCGAGCAGGCGCTGAGCGTACACATCCACCGCAGGGGCAATCTGCTTGCCGTCCACGGCGAAGCAGAGATGCGCGACCGCGCGGCGCAAGTCCTTGGCGGGCTGTACCGCAAGCTGGAACAGGGCCGCAGCATCGACGCCGGAGAGATCGACGGAGAGGTTCGCATGGGCGCCTCGAGCGAGGGCACCGGCAGCTATGACGGCGACCAGATCGAGATGTTCCAGGGCGGGCGCACCGAAATCCGCACCCGCAAGAAGACCGTGGAGCCGCGCACCGAGGCGCAGAAGAACTACGTCGCCAACCTGTTCAAGCACGAGATGGGATTCGGCATCGGACCGGCGGGCACCGGCAAGACCTATCTGGCCGTCGCCGTAGGCGTGTCGATGTTCATCGAGGGCCATGTCGACAAGATCATCCTGTGCCGCCCCGCCGTCGAGGCGGGCGAGCGGCTGGGCTTTCTGCCCGGCACGCAGGAGGAAAAGGTCGATCCCTACATGCAGCCGCTCTATGACGCGCTGAACGATTTCCTGCCTGCCAAGCAGGTGCAGAAACTGCGCGAGGAAAAGAAGATCGAGATCGCGCCGCTGGCCTTCATGCGCGGCCGCACGCTGGCCAATGCCTTCGTCGTGCTCGACGAGGCGCAGAACGCCACGACGATGCAGATGAAGATGTTCCTGACCCGCCTGGGCGAAGGGTCGCGCATGGTCATCACGGGCGATCGCACGCAGATCGACCTGCCGCGCGGGGTGTCGTCGGGCCTGTCCGATGCCGAGCGGCTGCTCAAGGGCATCCGCGACATCTCGTTCAACTACTTCACGTCCAAGGACGTCGTGCGGCATCACCTCGTGGCCAAGATCATCGAGGCTTACGAAGCCGAAGCGCCCGTCGGGTGAGCAGGGGATCGGCAGATGCAGACGTCATGTGCGCACGATGGGGCCTTTCGCGCCGCACCCGCGCGGCATAGGACACCCGCCATGACGGTCGACACGATCATCGAGGATCCGCGCTGGACAGCGCATGGCATCGACGCGGTGGCGGGAACGGCGGCACAGGCGGCGCTGCGGCACCTTGGGCTTGACCCCGCCGCGTGGGAAATCAGCCTGCTGGCCTGCGACGATCAGCGTATCGCGCAGCTCAACGGCTCGTTCCGGGGCAAGGCGCAGCCGACCAACGTGCTGTCCTGGCCGTCCGAGGATCGCGCGCCGGATACGCCCGGCGCGGCGCCTGCGTCCCCGGGTGCAGGGGGCGACACGGAACTTGGCGACATCGCCATCGCCTTCGAGACCTGTGCGCGGGAAGCCGCGCAGGCCGGCAAGCCGATTGCGGACCATGTGACGCATCTGATCGTTCATGGAACCTTGCACTTGCTGGGGTATGACCACGAAACCGACGCCGACGCCGCCCTTATGGAAGGTCTCGAGGTCGAGATACTTGCGCGTCTCGGGGTTGCGAACCCATATTCGGACCACGCCGGGACGGCGAACTAGGATGGAAAGGACTCATGGGCGACAGCGACGCCGGTTCTTCTGACGCAGCGCAGGGCGCGCTCGATCAGGACATAAGACCGAAGAAGGGATTGTTTTCCTGGATTGCGGAGGCGTTCGGCGCCCCGGACGAGGAAACCGACGAGGAAACCGCCCGCGAGCGGATCAACGGACGCAACACGAACGGACTGGCGCTGGGGCTTCTGAACCTGCGCCGGATGCGGGTCGAGGATGTGGCGATCCCGCAGGCCGAAATCGTGGCGGTGCCGCAGGACATCACCAAGGATGATCTGGTCAAGGTGTTCCGCGACAGCGGGATGACCCGGCTGCCGGTCTACAACGGCACGCTCGACAGCCCGACGGGCATGATCCACCTCAAGGATTTTGCGCTTGAATTCGGGTTCAACGGCCCGACGGAAGACTTCAGCCTTGTGACCATGCTGCGCCCGCTGCTCTATGCGCCGCCGTCGATGCCTATCGGCGTGCTCTTGCAGAAGATGCAAAGCCAGCGGATGCACATGGCCCTGGTGATCGACGAATACGGCGGTGTCGACGGGCTTGTGACCATCGAGGACCTGATCGAACAGGTCGTCGGCGAGATCGAGGACGAGCACGACACCGAGGAAGACCGCAACTTCACTACCGAAAAGCCCGGCACCTACCTTGCGCAGGCCAAGACCCCGATCGAGGAGTTCGAGGCCGAGACCGGGCTGAAGCTGGTGGACGAGGACGAAGAAGAGGAAATCGACACACTTGGCGGGCTAGTCTTCATGCTTGCGGGCCGGGTGCCCGCGCGCGGAGAGGTGATCCCGCATCCCGAGGGTCTGGAATTCGAGGTGGTCGATGCCGACCCGCGCCGGATCAAGCGGCTCCGCGTTCGTGTTCCGCAAGGCGGCTGACGCGCTCGCCCGTCCTGCGCCGGGGCGCGCGGTCTGGGTGACCGCCGCGCTTGTGGGGGCAGCGGCGGGGCTGGGGCAGGCACCGGTGTATCTGCCGGTCGCCACCGTCGCGGCCTTTGCGGCGCTGCTCGTCCTATTGGGGCGGGCGGCCTCACCGCGCCGCGCGGGCTGGCTGGGCTGGACGGCGGGCACGGGATATTTCGCGCTCACGCTCAGCTGGATCGTCGAGCCGTTCCTTGTCGACATCGCCCGGCACGGCTGGATGGCGCCCTTTGCGCTGGTGTTCCTGTCGGCGGGGCTGGCGCTGTTCTGGGGCGCGGCCTTTGCGGCGGCGGCCTGGCTCGGCGGCCCGTCGCGCGGGGCGCGGGCCTTGGCGGTGGCCGTCACGCTGTCGATTGCCGAACTGCTGCGGTCCTACATCCTCACCGGGTTTCCCTGGGCGCTGCCGGGCCATGCCTGGGTCGGCTGGCCCCCGATGCAGCTTGCCTCGCTGGTCGGCGCGCAGGGGCTGACCCTGCTGACGCTGGGGCTGACGGCGATCGGCGTTGCGCTATGGCCGCGCCGGGGGGCGCTGGCGGGGCTGGCTGCGGTGGTCGCAGGCGTGTTCGCGGCGGGCTACCTGATTGGCCGCCCGATGCCGGTGACCGAAGGCCGACCCGTCGCGCGGCTGGTGCAGCCGAACATTCCGCAGGACATCAAGTGGGACGCGGACCTCGCCGCGGAACATTTCGAACGCTACCTTGCCGCCACTGCCGGGGGCGGCGCCGATATCGTCATCTGGCCGGAAACCGCGATCCCCTATCTTCTGAACGACGCTGGCCCCGCGCTGGACCGGATCGCACGGGCTGCCGGGGTGCCGGTGATCCTTGGCATGCAGCGCTGGGAGGCGGGGCGCTACTACAACAGCCTCGTCGTCCTCGACGAGACGGCGAACGTGACCGAACTGTACGACAAGGTGCACCTTGTGCCCTTCGGCGAATATGTCCCCGCGCCCTGGCTCATGGAACGCATCGGGCTGGACATCTTCACCGCCGACATGGGCTATGGCTATTCCTTCGGCCCCGCGCTGCGGCTGATCGAGGGTGGCCCCTTGGGCGCCGTCCTGCCGTTGATCTGCTACGAGGCGGTGTTTCCGCAGGACATCCACGGCGTGGCGGGCCGCGCGGATGTGATGGTGCAGATCACCAACGACGCGTGGTTCGGCCATGTTTCGGGCCCCTATCAGCACCTCGCGCAGGCGCGTCTGCGCGCGGTCGAACAGGGGGTTCCGCTGATCCGCGTCGCCAACACCGGCGTCTCTGCGGTGATCGGCCCCAAGGGGCGCGTGCTGGACAGCATCCCGCTTGATCAGGCGGGCGCGATCGACGTCGCCGTGCCTGCGCCGCGCGCTGCCACGCTCTATTCCCGCACGGGTGACACGCCTGTGATGCTGTTGCTTGCACTCTTCGCCTTCGGGCTTTTCCTGCGGCGGCTCCGCATCCTTCGTTGACCTTTCGGGGTCTCGGCCCTAATCCGCGTCATCCAACTGCCACAACGGCTTCCTGGCGTGGCAGGGAAACCCCAATGGAGCGCTTTTCATGTCACGCAAGAATTACATCTTCACCTCGGAATCGGTGTCCGAAGGCCATCCCGACAAGGTTTGCGACCGGATCTCGGACGCGATCCTCGATGCCTTCATCGCCGAGGACCCGCTGGCGCGCGTCGCCTGCGAAACATTCGCCACGACGAACCTTGTCGTCATCGGCGGCGAGGTCGGCCTGACCGATCAGGCCAAGCTCAAGGATTTCATGAACAGCGTGCCCGACATCGCGCGCGCCTGCATCCGCGACATCGGCTATGAGCAGGACAAGTTCCACTGGAACACCTGCGAGATCCAGAACCACCTGCACGAGCAATCCGCGCACATCGCCCAGGGCGTGACCGGCGAGCGCGGCGAGGAAGGGGCAGGGGACCAGGGCATCATGTTCGGCTTCGCCACCGACGAGACGCCCGAGCTGATGCCTGCGCCGATCCACTATGCCCACGCGATCCTGCGCCGCCTGACCGAGGCACGCAAATCCGGCGCCGAGCCGACGCTGCGCCCCGACGCCAAGTCGCAGCTGTCCTTGCGCTACGAGGACGGCAAGCCGGTGCATGTCGAGAACGTCGTCCTGTCGACCCAGCATGCGCACGATCACCAGAGCTCTGCCGACATCCGCGCCATCGTCGAGCCCTACATCCGCGAAGTGCTGCCCGCCGAATGGATCACCGACGCGACCGAATGGCATGTGAACCCGACGGGCACCTTCGTGATCGGCGGACCGGACGGCGACGCGGGCCTGACGGGCCGCAAGATCATCGTCGACACCTACGGCGGCGCGGCCCCGCATGGCGGCGGCGCGTTCTCGGGCAAGGACCCGACCAAGGTGGACCGTTCGGCCGCCTATGTCGCGCGCTACCTCGCCAAGAACGTCGTCGCGGCGGGTATGGCGGGCAAGTGCACGATCCAGCTGGCCTATGCCATCGGCGTCGCGCGCCCGCTTGCGATCTATGCCGACACGCACGGCACCGGCGAAGTCGATCCGGCGGCGATCGAACAGGCGATCCGCAAGACCATCGACCTGACCCCGCGCGGCATCCGCGAGCATCTGGGCCTCAACCGCCCGATCTATGCGCGCACCTCGGCCTATGGCCACTTCGGCCGCCCGCCCGAGGCGGATGGCGGGTTCTCGTGGGAACGCACCGACCTGGCAGAGGCGCTGAAAAAGGCGATCTGAGCAGGCACCAACTGCTTGGCAAGGAAAGGGGCCCAAGCGGCCCCTTTCCGCTGTTTTGGGGCGCAATTTCTTCAAGAAATTGCGGGCAAATCCTTTGAAAGGATTTGCGCCCCTCAGCGCGCTCCGACGCTGGAATGCACCGGCCTCGCGACGTCCTGCTTGTCCAGCACCACGACGCTGTCATGAACGTGCAGACCGCCGACCCACCCCTTTGTCGCCGGGTGATGCGGCGCTGCGGCGTGGTACCAGTGGTGCATGTCATGCATCAGGCCCGTCGCGGTGCGAAAGAAGTTGCCCGCGGCCTCCGGCCCGCCGCCATAGTCCGGCCAATAGGCGGTGTGCATGTCCTCGATCATGTAGACCCCAGGCGCGGACAGCATCGGAAACAGGATCTCCAGCGTTTTGTGGACGTGGTCCATGTGGTGCGATCCGTCGTCGAGCACAGCATCGACGCCGCCCATTTCCTCGACCACGGCTTTCAGGAATGCAGGATCGTCCTGGCTTCCGATGCGCACCTGTCCTGCCTTGCCGTCGAACTGTGCGCAGGCGGGGTCGATGTCGATGCCGAAAATCGTGGCCTTGTCACCGAAGAACTTGCGCCAGATCTGCATCGAGCCGCCCTTGGCGACGCCGATTTCCAGGAACTTGAACCCGGTGCCCCGGAACGCGCCGAAATACCGGTCGTAGAGCGGGATGTAATGGTGCCACTTGTGCACCACCGGCCCGGTGTTGTTCACGAAGATGTCCAGAAGGTCGCCGTCGAAGCCATAGCTGTCGCGGATGTTGGCGGCGATGTCGCCCTTGCCGAACCTGTATTTGCCGATCATCTGCGCGTCGCCCCCGATTTTTTCGGGGACGCTAGTCCTGCGCGGGCCTGCGCGGCAAGCGCGCCTTGAGGCGGGGGCGGTTTTTTTCTAGCCTTGGGGCGAGGCAGCGACAGACAGGACACGGCGTGTCGGACCCAGACAGCAATACCGCCCCCCGGCCCGATGACGGCTGGTCGCGCGAGATCGTGACCGTCGCGCCTGCCGTGGTCGTGCCGCCCTCGACGCCGCGCTTCATGCAGCCCTGCGGCGTGCTGCACTCAGATGGCGCGCCTTGCTTTCACGGGGCCACCTGGCGTTTCGACCGCCGGATGACGCGCACACCAGGCTTGCCGGACGGCGAGATGCCGACGCTGCCGGGCCGCTGGCTTTGGGGCGGGGTGCTGTTCGGGCATTTCGGACATTTCCTGGTGGAAAGCGCCGCGCGGCTTTGGGCCTTGCCGGGGCTGGAGGCTCCGGTCGAGGGGGTCGTCTTCATCCCCAAGCGTCCCCGCCACCAGGGCGGGCTGGCCGGATTCCAGCAGGCGTTCCTGAGCCTGATGCAGCCGGGTCTGCGCGCCGAAGTTGTCAGCGGCGCACCGATGCGCGTCGAGGAACTGGTGGTGCCGGGGCAGGGGTTCGGCCTTGGCGGCATCTCGGCGGCCACGCCCGAAATGAAGGCGGCGTTCCGCGATCACTTCGCCACCGGGATCGCACCGGAAGGGCCGGAACGTCTGTATGTCTCGCGCAGCAAACTTGGCCGTCTTGAAAGCGGCCTGATCGGCGAAGAGGCGCTGGAGGCGCGGCTTGCCGAGGAAGGCTATGAGGTTTTCCACCCGCAGGACCATGACATTCCGACGCAGATCGCCCGCTACAAGGCGGCGTGGAAGATCGTCATGGCCGATGGCTCGGCCGGGCATCTGTTCGCATATGTCGGGCGCTCCGACCAGGACGTCGCCTATATCCTGCGCCGCGATTTCTGGACCGAGGGGCCGATCACCCAGATCGAGGGCTTCACGGGCCGCGCGCCGCTGGTGCTGAACCGCCTGTCCGCGATCTGGCAGCCCAAGGACGAGGGCGACCGCCAGTTTCACGGTGTCACGCTGGGGGTGCTGGACCTGCCCGCGCTTGGGCGTGACCTGAAGGCGGCGGGGTTCGTCTCGGGCAGCGTGTCCTGGACCGCCGTGCCGGACAGCGACATCGCGGCCGCTGTGCAGGCCGCCGGTGTCGTGGACAGTTTTGCCCCCATGACGCCCACGCCCGAAGCCACCGGGACTTGACCTTGGCCCTTGGGATTGGCACCTGCCCGGGCCATGAGTGATGACACCGCCCCCACCGGCGCCCCGTGGCGCAATTTCTACGGACGCCGCCTTGGCAAGACCCTGCGAGGCAGCCAGCAGCGGTATCTTGCGGAAGACCTTGAACCGCTCTCGCCCGGCCCCGTCGACTGGGACGTGAACCCCGGCCGCGCGCCGCTGGACCTGCGCGCGCTGTTCGGGGATCGCCCGGTCTGGCTGGAGATCGGGTTCGGTGGGGGTGAGCACATGGTGCACCAGGCCGCGCGCAACCCCGAGGTCGGCATCATCGGCTGCGAGCCGTTCATCAACGGCGTGGCGATGCTGCTGGGCAAGATCCGCGATGCGGGCGTGACGAACATCCGCATCCATCCCGGCGATGTGCGCGATCTGTTCGACGTGCTGCCGCCCCGGTCCATCGACAAGGCGTTCCTGCTGTATCCAGACCCCTGGCCCAAGAAAAGGCACCACCGCCGCCGCTTCGTCACGCCCGAGCATCTGGTGCCGCTGCACCGAGCGATGAAGCCGGGGGCCGAGTTCCGCGTCGCCACCGACATTGCCGACTACGTGCGCCAGACGCTGAAAGAGGTGCCGCGCCATGGCTTTCAATGGCTGTCCGAGGGGCCCGGCGATTGGCGCAGGCCCTGGGACGACTGGCTGCGCACGCGCTATGAGCAAAAGGCGGTGCGCGAGGGGCGGCCGCAGCACTACCTGACCTTCCGGCGCGGCGAGGCCGAATTGCCCGTGGACGCCTTCACGCCTTCGGGATAATCGAGGCACCGTTACCGCTCACCCAGAAGGAAAGCCCATGTCCGGCCACGGCGCACCTGTTCCGATGACCTCCCGCAAGGCGGGGCCGCTGACCGGCACCGCAGACGTGCCCGGTGACAAGTCGATCTCGCACCGGTCGCTGATCCTGGGCGCGATGGCGGTGGGCGAGACGAAGATCACCGGCCTGCTTGAAGGGCAGGACGTGATCGACACCGCAAAGGCCATGCGCGCGTTCGGGGCCGAGGTGACGGAACATGGCGGCGGCGACTGGTCGGTGCACGGCGTCGGGGTGGGCGGTTTTGCCGAACCCGAGAGCGTGATCGACTGCGGCAATTCCGGCACCGGCGTGCGGCTGATCATGGGAGCGATGGCGACCTCGCCAATCAACGCCACGTTCACCGGCGATGCGTCCTTGCGCAAACGCCCGATGGGGCGCGTGACCGATCCTCTGGCGCTGTTCGGCGCGACGTCGCACGGGCGCGCGGGCGGAAGGCTGCCGCTGACGCTGGTGGGCGCGGCGGCTGCGGTGCCGGTGCGCTACACCGTGCCGGTGCCGTCCGCGCAGGTGAAATCCGCCGTGCTGCTGGCGGGCCTGAACGCTCCCGGCGAGACCGTGGTGATCGAGGCGGAAGCGACGCGCGATCATACCGAGCGGATGCTGGCGGGGTTCGGCGCGACGCTGACCTCCGAAGACAGCCCCGAAGGCCGCGTCATCACCCTGACCGGCCAGCCGGAGCTGCGCCCGCAGACCATCGCGGTGCCGCGCGATCCGTCTTCGGCTGCGTTCCCGGTTTGCGCGGCGCTGATCGTCGAAGGCTCTGACGTGCTGGTGCCGAACATCGGCCTCAACCCCACGCGCGCGGGTCTGTTCACCACGCTGCGCGAGATGGGCGCGGACCTGACCTTCGAGAACCCGCGCGAGGAAGGCGGCGAGCCGGTCGCCGACCTGCGCGCCCGGTTCTCGGGCACCATGAAGGGCATCGAGGTGCCGTCCGACCGCGCGCCGTCGATGATCGACGAATACCCGATCCTGTCGGTCGTCGCGGCACTGTCGCAGGGCAAGACGGTGATGCGCGGCGTCAAGGAATTGCGCGTGAAGGAAAGCGACCGCATCGACGCCATGGCGCGCGGGCTTGAGGCCTGCGGCGTGCGCATCGAGGAGGACGAGGATACCCTGATCGTGCACGGCATGGGGCCGGGCGGTGTGCCGGGCGGGGCCAACTGCGCGACGCATCTGGACCACCGGATCGCGATGTCGTTCCTGTGCCTCGGGCTGGCATCGCAGCGCCCCGTCTCGGTCGATGACGCAGGCCCGATCACCACGTCGTTTCCGGTGTTCGAGCCGCTGATGACCGCGCTTGGAGCCGTGTTCGAGACGACATCGATCCCGGCCTGACAAGTCGCAGGCCATCGGCTAGCCTCGCCCCCATGTTGAGACGTTTCCTTGCCCGTTCCAGCCGCGCCCGCGTGGTGTTCTGGGTGCTGCTGCTGGCGGCGCTGGGCCTTTATGCGGCCATGGCGCTTTGGACGGTCCCGGCGATCACCAGCGCGTCGGGCGGACTTGCACCGCTCGATGCGCGCCCCTTCGGGTATGGCGTGGACGAGGCGCGCGCCTTCCTGTCGGCGCTCACCGCCGAGGGCCGCGCGCTTTATCTTGGGCCGCAGCACCGCTTGGACAACGCCTTTCCGCTGCTCTATGGCGCGCTCCTGGCCGTGGCGATCTGGCGGCTGTTCGGTGCTGGCTCGCCGGTGCTGCGGGCGGTGCTGTCGGTGTTTCCGCTGCTTGCGGCGATGTTCGACTATCTGGAAAACGCGCGGGTGCGTGCGTTGCTGATGGCCGATCCGGACAGCGTGCCGGGGGCCATGATCGCGTCGGCCAATACGGCCAGTCTTGGCAAATGGGTGCTGGGGAGCATCGCTGTCCTGACCATCCTGGCGCTGATCGCGGCGCGGCTGGTCGGGCGTCGCAAGGAGGTGACGGAATGACGACGCACTACGCGTTCACGGTGGCCATCGACGGACCTGCGGCGGCGGGCAAGGGCACGATTTCCAAGGCGCTCGCGGCGCATTTCGGCTTTGCCCATCTCGACACCGGCGTTCTATACCGCGCCACCGGGCGGCGCGTCATGGATGGCTTGCTGCCGATCGAGGCGGCGCGCGCGCTGGTGCCCGAGGACCTGGACCGCGACGATTTGCGCAGCGCGCCGGTCGCCGAGGCGGCCAGCAAGGTCGCCGCCATCCCCGAGGTGCGCGCCGCGCTGGTGGACTTCCAGCGCGCCTTTGCCCGGCGGCTCGGCGGCGCGGTGCTGGACGGGCGCGACATCGGCACGGTGATCTGCCCCGAGGCCGAGGTGAAGCTGTTCGTCACCGCGTCCGACGCGGTGCGCGCACGGCGGCGGTTCCGCGAACTGAACGACGCGGGTTTTCAGACCACCGAGGAGGCGGTTCTCGCCGACCTCAGAGAGCGCGACCGCCGCGACGCCACCCGCGCCGACGCGCCGCTCCGCGCCGCCGAGGATGCGGTGGAACTCGACACCACCGACATGACCATAAACGAGGCGCTGGCAAAGGCCGTCGCGCTGGTCGGCGAGGCGCGCGGGTAGGGCCGCGCCGCGCCGCCTCTTGCCAGCCGGGGGATCATCGCCTATGACACGCGCGTCGAACGGGCCATCAGAGTCCGGATATGCACCTCGGGCAGGGTCGGACATTCTCCGACCCTGATTGTTTTCGTATCCGGCCCCGGTGGAGCAAAAGACCAAGCCAAGACCGGCGGAGACAACCGCCCGGCCAGAAAACGATGATGAAAAAGGAAAAGCGACGCCACATGGCAAACACGACATCCATGGAGGAATTCGAGGCCCTCTTGAACGAAAGCCTCGAAATCGACACGCCGGACGAAGGTTCGGTTGTCAAAGGCCGAGTCATCGCTGTCGAAGCGGGACAGGCCATCATCGACGTCGGCTACAAGATGGAAGGCCGCGTCGATCTCAAGGAATTCGCAAACCCCGGTGAGACGGCCGACATCAACGTCGGCGACGAAGTCGAGGTGTTCCTCGACCGTGTCGAGAACGCCCGCGGGGAAGCCGTCATCAGCCGTGACAAGGCCCGCCGCGAAGAAGCCTGGGACCGTCTGGAAACCGCCTATGCAGGCGAAGCCCGCGTCGAAGGCGCGATCTTCGGCCGCGTCAAGGGTGGCTTCACGGTCGATCTGGGCGGCGCCGTGGCGTTTCTGCCCGGCTCTCAGGTCGATGTGCGCCCGGTGCGCGACGCAGGCCCCCTCATGGGTCTCAAGCAGCCGTTCCAGATCCTCAAGATGGACCGCCGCCGTGGCAACATCGTTGTCTCGCGCCGTGCAATTCTTGAAGAATCGCGCGCCGAACAGCGCGCCGAGGTCATCGGCAACCTGACCGAAGGCCAGGCGGTCGACGGCGTGGTCAAGAACATCACCGAATATGGTGCGTTCGTGGACCTTGGCGGTGTCGACGGTCTGCTGCACGTCACCGACATGGCGTGGCGCCGCGTGAACCACCCGTCCGAGATCCTCGCCATCGGCGAGACGGTCAAGGTTCAGGTGATCAAGATCAACAAGGAAACCCACCGTATCTCGCTCGGCATGAAGCAGCTTCAGGCCGACCCGTGGGATGCCGTGGAAGCCAAGTTCCCGCTCGACTCGGTCCACACCGGCCGCGTCACGAACATCACCGACTACGGTGCGTTCGTGGAACTGGAGCCGGGCGTCGAAGGCCTGGTCCACGTCTCGGAAATGTCCTGGACCAAGAAGAACGTGCACCCCGGCAAGATCGTGTCGACTTCGCAGGAAGTCGAAGTCATGGTCCTTGAGATCGACACCGCAAAGCGCCGCGTGTCGCTGGGTCTCAAGCAGACCATGCGCAACCCGTGGGAAGTCTTTGCGGAAACCCATCCGTCCGGCACCGAGGTCGAGGGCGAGGTCAAGAACATCACCGAATTCGGTCTGTTCATCGGTCTCGACAACGACATCGACGGCATGGTTCACCTGTCCGACCTGAGCTGGGACCAGCGCGGCGAAGAGGCGATCCAGGACTTCCGCAAGGGCGACGTGGTCAAGGCCGTCGTCACCGAGGTGGACGTCGAGAAAGAGCGCATCTCGCTTTCGGTCAAGGCGCTTGACGGCGACCCCTTTGCCGAAGCGGCGGATGGCGTGAAGCGCGGCTCGATCATCACGGTCACCGTGACGTCGATCGAAGAAGGCGGCATCGAGGTGGAATACGAAGGCATGAAGTCCTTCATCCGCCGCTCCGACCTGTCGCGTGACCGGGCCGAGCAGCGCCCCGAGCGTTTCGGCGTCGGCGACAAGGTGGATGTCCGCGTGACCAACGTCGACATGAAGACCCGTCGTCTGGGTCTGTCGATCAAGGCGCGCGAGATCGCCGAAGAGAAAGAGGCGGTCCAGCAGTACGGTTCGTCCGACTCGGGCGCGTCGCTGGGCGACATCCTCGGCGCCGCTCTCAAGGGTGACGGCAAGTAACGCAGTCCCGGTTTGGGACGACCAATGGCCCCGCCCAAGGCGGGGCCATTTGTTTCAGCGGGTGATTCGCAAATTGATCCTCCTTGGCGGCGTTCGGTGACGCTAGGTCACCCTGATGGCCGATTTTTGCGCCATTGACCGCCGATCGGGCGCCAAATTCACAGCGCCCCTCTCCAAAATAGTTTCGGACGAATGATTTATTCTCCTATAATGGCCGCTAGGTGAAAGCTGCCGGAGATGCAGCAAGGGACAAGGGAGACCGCGATGATCCGCTCTGAGCTGATCCAGAAAATCGCCGACGAGAACCCGCACCTGTATCAGCGTGATGTCGAGCGCATCGTGAACACGATCTTCGAAGAGATCATCGATGCCATGGCGCGCGGCGACCGTGTCGAGTTGCGCGGCTTTGGCGCCTTCTCGGTCAAGAAGCGGGATGCGCGCACGGGCCGCAATCCGCGCACGGGCGAATCGGTGCATGTCGATGAAAAATGTGTTCCTTTCTTCAAGACCGGCAAGCTTCTGCGCGACCGGATGAACGGAAACGACTGAAAGACCATTTTTTATGCGTTACCTGCGCTACGCCTTTCTGGGCACGCTTGCCGTCTGCCTGATCGTGGTCGCGCTCGCCAACAGCGCGCCTGTGACCCTGTGGCTGCTGCCGCAGGACATGGGCACGCTGATCGGCTTTGCGCCCAGTGTGACTGTTCCTCTTTTCGTGCCGATCTTCGGCGGCATCGTCGCGGGCCTGCTCATCGGTTTCGTCTGGGAATGGCTGCGCGAGCACCGGTTCCGGGCTCAGGCCACGCGTGAACGGCGCGAGCGCGAGAAACTTGAACGCGAGGTGCGCAAGGCGGGTTTGCGCGAAGAGGGCGGCGACGACGTGATCGCGCTTCTGGAGAATGCCCCGGCCCAGCGCCGCGCCTGATGTCTGACGTCCGGTTCAAGATCTGCGGGCTGACCTCGTCCGCCGATGTGGCGGCGTCGATTCTGGCAGGTGCGAGCTATGTCGGCTTTGTGTTCTTTCCCAAATCGCCCCGGCATCTCGAGCTTGAGGATGCCGTGCCGATGGTCAACGCGGTCCCTGCCGGTATTGCCAAGGTCGCGCTGACGGTCGATCCGACCGACGCGATGCTGGATCAGATGCTGGACCGCATGGGCATCGACATCCTGCAACTGCATGGCAGCGAAAGCCCGGACCGCGTGGCCGAAGTCAGCGCGCGCTTTGGCCTGCCGGTGATGAAGGCCGTCGGCGTCGCGGATGAGGGCGACCTGCCCGCGCTGGACGCCTATGCGCGGGTGGCGGACCAGCTTCTGGTCGATGCAAAACCGGCGCGGGATGCCATTCTGCCGGGCGGCAACGGTGTCGCCTTTGACTGGCGGCTGATCGCCGGGCGCCGTTGGCCGGTGCCGTGGATGCTGGCCGGAGGGTTGACGCCCGAGAATGCCGCCGAGGCGGTGCGCCTGACCGGTGCGCGGCAGCTTGACGTGTCGTCGGGGGTCGAGGCCGCGCCGGGCATCAAGGATGCCGCGAAGATCGCCGCGTTCGGCGCTGCGGTGCGCGCAATTTAACCGCCCGTTTACCAGGCCGCGACAACACTCGGGCGCATGAGCTACACGCGCCACGCCATCCCGCCGCAAACCCCCGACGACTGGTTTCGCCATCTGCTTGGCGCGCGTGCCGCGCTCGACGGCGGTGTCGTGCGGCGCAAGACCCGCGACATGGAGCGCATGGTGGGCCGCGCCCGTTTCGTGAAAGAGATCGAGCGGCGCGGATATACCGTGCTTGAGAATGCAGGCCAGTTGGTCATCTTCTGCAACTCCGAGCCGGTGGTCCTGCTGACAGGCCGCGGAGGCAGACTTTCCTAGAAAGTCTGCGGGCAAATCCTCGATGAGGATTTGCGTTCAGGCCCTCGCGAGAGCCTGCTTTACCCTCGCCATCCACGGGACTACATCTGCCTGATCCAAAGGGAGACGCGCCATGCCCGACGACATTCTCAACAGCTTCATGACCGGCCCCGACGAAAAGGGCCGCTTCGGCGATTTCGGAGGGCGCTTTGTCTCCGAGACGTTGATGCCGCTGATCCTGGAACTGGAAGCCCAGTACGAGCATGCCAAGACCGACCAGAGCTTCTGGGACGAGATGCACTATCTGTGGACGCATTACGTCGGGCGCCCTTCGCCGCTGTATTTTGCGGAACGGCTGACCGAGCGTCTGGGCGGCGCCAAGGTCTACATGAAGCGCGACGAGCTGAACCACACCGGCGCGCACAAGATCAACAACGTGCTGGGCCAGATCATCCTGGCGCGCCGCATGGGCAAGTCGCGCATCATCGCAGAGACCGGGGCAGGGCAGCACGGCGTCGCCACCGCCACCGTCTGCGCCAAGTTCGGCCTGCAATGCGTCGTCTACATGGGCGCGCATGACGTCGAGCGGCAGGCGCCCAACGTGTTCCGCATGAAGCTTCTGGGCGCCGAGGTGATCCCGGTGACCTCCGGGCGCGGGACGCTCAAGGACGCCATGAACGACGCGCTGCGCGACTGGGTGACGAACGTGCGCGATACTTTCTACTGCATCGGCACGGTCGCGGGGCCGCACCCTTATCCCGCGATGGTGCGCGATTTCCAGTCGATCATCGGACGGGAAGCCAAGGAACAGATGCAGGCCGCCGAGGGCCGTCTGCCGGACACGATCATCGCCGCCATCGGGGGCGGGTCGAACGCGATGGGTCTGTTCTATCCGTTCCTCGATGACACGACAGTCCGCATCATCGGTGTCGAGGCCGGGGGGCACGGCGTGAACGAGAAGATGGAGCATTGCGCCTCGCTGACCGGCGGTCGCCCCGGCGTGCTGCACGGCAACCGCACCTATCTGTTGCAGGACGACGACGGGCAGATTCTTGAGGGGCATTCGATCTCGGCGGGTCTCGACTATCCCGGCATCGGGCCAGAGCATTCCTGGCTGCACGACATCGGCCGCGCGCAATACGTGTCGATCACCGACCGCGAGGCGCTGGAGGCCTTCACGCTGTGCTGCGAGACCGAAGGGATCATTCCCGCGCTGGAACCAAGCCACGCGCTGGCCCATGTCGCCAAGATCGCGCCGGACCTGCCTGCCGATCACATCATCTGCATGAACATGTGCGGACGCGGCGACAAGGACATCTTCACCGTCGCGCGGCACCTCGGCTTCGAGATGGGGAAATACTGATCGGGCCGCAGGGTTACGCCAGCGCGTGACCCTGCAGCACCTCGATCGGGACAATCTCCAGCGCGCGCATGTGTGTCGCTGCAAGGTTGACGCTTGGCGCGCAGCCTTCGTCGTGCGCCTGCAGGAACCGCCCCGCGCAGAGGCACCAGTGATCGCCCGGTTTCAGCCCGGCAAAGCCGAACTCGGGGCGCGGCGTGGACAAATCGTTGCCGACATATTTCGAATAGGCGAGAAATTCCTCGGTCATCACGGCGCAGACGGTGTGGCTGCCCTGATCGGCGGCACAAGTGTCGCAAGCGCCGTTGCGGAAGAAGCCCGTCAGCGGATCGAGCGAGCAGGGCAGTAGAACGTCGCCTATGACGTTGAGGGATGCATCAGGTGTCATGCGGATTCAGATAGCAGCCGGGCCGGTCCAGTCCACCCAGCGCCCGTGGAAATCGGCGCGGCCCAGCGCCAGCGTGCGTCCGCCGGGCCAGAGCGTCAGGCTCAATCCCGCGCCGCGCTGATCGCCGTCCGCCTCCATGCTGATGCGGGCGAGCGGCCTGTCGGTGCCGTAGGAGTGCATTGCCGCCAGCGCTGCGGCACGCGTCGGTTCGGGGAAATACTGCCAGGCGACGGTGTGGACCACGACCGCGCATTCGTCGCGCGCGGTGCCTTGCAAGGTTTTCGCCAGCCACGCCCCCGCGTCGCCCTGATCGACGGCAAGGTCGGTGCGCCTTGCCAGTGCCAGCGCCGCCTCGGTGCGGGCAAGGCGCTCGGGCTGGTCGGGCCAGAGGTAGGACAACAGCCTTTCGCGGTCGCTTGTCACGGTGGCCTGCACGGGGCGAAGATCGACGCCCCGGCGCGAGGCCACGACAAGCTCGGCGGGGGGCGGTGCCTTGCCGGTCCAGTCGGGCACAAGCCGCACCTCGGCGTCCGCGGGTCCATACTGGCTATCCCCGGCCTGCACGCTGAAATGGTCCGCCAGCAGGTTCAGCCCGGCGCTCGCCCCCAGTTCATGAAGCGCAAGCGGCAGACCGTGCGCCGCCGCCACCAGATGCAGCGCCGGGATCATCGCGGCAGCACGGCGCACCTCGTTGGTCTGCGGCGGCGAGCGCACCCAGTCGGCCAGCGTCTCGGCGTGCAGGTCCAGCGCGGCGATCACCGCGGCCCACAGCGCGTCGTCGCCAGGGTCATGCGGCGGCCAGTGCGGCGCCAGCCCGGGATCGCCGCGCAGCACCAGCCGGTGCAGCACGCCGCAGAACCGCAGCGGCACCGAGTCGGCCATGTTCGACGGATCGCCGGGCCAGTCGAGGATCATGCGGCCCACCGCCGTGTCTCGGTCCAGCCTGTCCGCTGCCAGCGTGCAGAGCCGTGCGGTGAAGGGAGAGCCAAGCGCGGCGCAGGCGCGGGCCTGTGCCTCGAACGCCGCGCGGACGCTCACTTGAACCGGTCCATCAGTTTTTGCAGGGGCGAGCGGGCGTCGGGTTCCGGCTCTGGTGTCGGGGCCTCGGCCTTGGCGGCGGGCGCCTCGCCCTTCGGCTTGTCGCTCGATCGTGCGGGCGCGGTGCGCAACGCCACCGCGTTCATGAACTTGCCGCCGTCGCCATCCGCCAGCGCAGGCGCACCATCGGAAATTCCCCGGATCAGGTCGTCCAGCCAGTCCTCGTCGGCCTTGTGGAAATCGTGCAGCACGTAGTGTGCCACGAGGTCCTTGTGGCCGGGATGCCCGATGCCCAGCCGCACGCGGCGATACTCGGGGCCAAGATGTGCGTGGATCGATCGCAGCCCGTTGTGCCCC
Organism: Anianabacter salinae; assembly: GCF_019061145.1. Lineage (GTDB taxonomy): Bacteria > Pseudomonadota > Alphaproteobacteria > Rhodobacterales > Rhodobacteraceae > Anianibacter > Anianibacter salinarum. Next base: position 237,751 of record NZ_JAHQZS010000003.1, read on the forward strand.
GCATGTCCGCCGCCGTCCTTGACCCGGCACTTGCCGGGGGCGAGGTCCAGCTCGTCATGGAACACGACGACGTCGTCCGCCGTCAGCTTGTAGAAGTTCACCGCGTCGATGACCGACTGGCCGGAATTGTTCATGTAGGTCTCGGGCTTGAGCAAGATCGCCTTGTCTGCGCCAAGCCGCCCCTCAGTCACCTGACCCTTGAACTTGCCGCGCCACGGCGCAAACCCGTGATCTGCCGCGATCCGGTCCACCGCCATGAAGCCGATGTTGTGCCGGTTGCGCGCATATTTCGCGCCGGGATTGCCAAGGCCGACGAAAAGCCGCATGGGATCGCTCCTTTGAAGCCGCGGGGCTGGCCCTTACATGACCGAGGTAGCGCGATTTTGCCAGAGGAGGGCACGATGTACCTGACGATGAACCGCTTTCATGTGAAGCTGGGGCAGGAAGCGGCGTTCGAAGTGGTCTGGACCAGCCGCGACAGCCACCTCAAATCCGTGCCGGGCTTCATGGCGTTTCACTTGTTGAAGGGCCCGGAAAAGGATGGCTATCGCCTGTATGCGTCCCACACGGCATGGGAGACCGAGGCGCATTTTCAGGACTGGACGAAATCCGAAGCGTTCCGCGAGGCGCACAAGGGCGCGGGCGGCAACAAGGACCTCTATCTGGGCCCGCCGGAGCTGGAGCTGTTCGAGACCGTGCAGGAGTTGCGGTGACGGGCGCGCGGAGCCTTTGGGGCGGGGCGGCGTCATGATCCGGCATATGGTGCTGGTCCGGTTCAAGCCGGACATCGCGGAGCAAGAGATTTCAGAGATCTTCGGCGCCTTGTCCGACCTGACGGACACGCTGCTGGGCGCGCGGGGCTTCACCGGCGGACGCTCGCAAAGCCCCGAACAGATCGAGCGCGGCTTCATGCATGCCTTCGTCATCGACTTCGACGCCTGGGCGGACCTGAAGACCTACGCCGAGCACCCCGAGCATCGTGCGCTTGGTGCGCGGATCGTCGACAGCGCAGTCGGCGGTGTGGAGGGGCTGATCGTTCTCGACATCGAGACGCGTGAGCAGCGCGAAACCTGAGGAATTGTGCCGACCCCAAAGCAAAACGGGGCCCCGCCGGGGCCCCGTTTCGCATCTGAGTGACCGAAGCGATCAGTCCTCGGACTGCTCGCCGTCGGGCGGACCCATCTCGGAGGTGGGGACTTCGTCAGCCGCGACCTCATCCTCGTCCTCGTCGTTGGCCTGCGACGCAAGGCCGGACGGCGCCGAGATGTTCGCGATCACGAAGTCGCGGTCGATCGTCGCCTTGGCCCCTGCGGGCAGGTCCACCATCGAGATCGTCGCGGTGTCGCCGATCTGCATCTTGGACACGTCCAGAATGATCTTTTCCGGAATGTCACCGGCAGTGACCATCAGTTCGACCTCGGGGCGGACCATCGTGAGAACGCCGCCCTTGCGCAGGCCCGGCGCGGTGTCTTCACCGACAACCTCGACTGGGATGTAGAGGTTGATCTTGGACGCGCGGCGCAGGCGCATGAAATCGACATGCGTCGGCAAGTCCTTGACCACGTCGCGCTGGACGCTGCGGCAGATGACGCGGACGTCTTCGTGACCGTCGACCTTGAGGTTGAACAGCGTCGCAAGGAAGCGGCCCGCCTTGAGGCGCTTGATCAGCACGTTGTAGGGAAGGTTGATCGGAAGCGGATCGACGCCCCCGCCGTAGACGATGCCTGGTACGAGGTTTTCACGGCGTGCTTGACGGGCGGCCCCCTTGCCTGTCCCCGAGCGCACCGTGGCGTGAAGATCCGGGATCTCACCTGCCATGATGGGTACTCCTAAATTCATGGGTTCGGGCATCCTCCAAGGGTGTATGCCCGTCTTTTCAGAGCGCCGCGTATAGTCCGAACAGGCCAGATTGGAAAGGGGTTTTTCGCCGGTTGCGGGCGGCGTGAAAGCCGGGTCATGTCTGCGCCATGACTCGCCTGTCCCTCGATCTATCCCTCAGCCGCCAGACGCTGCCCGCCCTGTCCGCCATCGGCCTGTTCTGGGGCGCCTTTGCCGCGATGATCCCCGACATCAAGGCGGGGCTCGGCATGGGCGACGCCGCGTTCGGGTTTGCTATGCTGGCCGCCGCCGTGGGGGCGGTCGCGGCAATGTGGATGGCGCCCGTCGCCGACAAGGTGCTGGGCCGCGCGACACAGCCGCTGGCCGCGCTGGCCTCGGTTTTGTCCTTCGTCATGGTGGGCGCGGCGGGCAGCGTGCCGGTGTTCACTGCCGCCGTGCTGTGCGCGGGGGCCGCGACGGGCCTGCTGGACATTGCGACGAACCTGCGCATCGCGTCGGTCGAGGCGCGGGCGAACCGGTCGCTGATGAACCTCAACCATGCCGGATACTCGGTGATCTACGGCATCTGTGCGGCGGCGGTGGCGCTTCCGCGTGAGGTGGGGGTGGCGCCGGTCTGGGTGTTCGTCGGTGTCGGCGTGATCGTGACCGCGATGTCGGTCACGATGTGGATGCCTGCGGGCGATGCCGACGACGAAGGCACGGGATCGCGGTTCTGGTCCGGGTTCAACACCGTCGCCGTGCTGGCCGGAATCGTCACGCTGGTGGGCTTTCTGGCCGAGAACGCGACCGAGGGCTGGTCGGCGCTGCATGTGGAACGCACGCTGGGCGGCCGCGCCGCCGAGGGCGCGCTGGGGCCTGCGGTGCTGGGCTTTACCATGGGGGCGGGGCGGTTCATGGGGCATCTTCTGACGATCCGCGGCGCCGAGATGCGGGTGATCGGAGTAGCGGCGGTCCTGTCGGCGACCGGCAGCCTGGTCGCGGCTGGCGCGCATGCGCCGTGGCTGGCCTATGTCGGCTTTGGCATTCTTGGTCTCGGCGTGTCGGTCACCGCGCCGCTGGCGCTGTCGCTGGCGGGACGGCTTGCGCCGCCCGGCCGCCGCGCGATCACCGTTTCGCGCTGCGCATTGCTGGGGTTCCTCGGTTTCTTCATCGGCCCGCCGCTGATGGGCTGGATGAGCGCCGCCGTGGGACTGCGTGCCGCCTATGTCGGCATCGCGCTGTTGCTTCTAGCGATGCCTCTGGTGCTGGTGCCGCTGCGGGTCGCGGGCCTCAAAGCCAGTCGCCCATGAAGTCGCGCGGGATCAGCATGTTGTCGCGTGACAGATCGCCCACGAACCGCTCTCCGCAAAGGGCCATCGAGGTGTCCAGCTCCTTGTGGATCACTTCCAGCGCGCGGGTCACGCCCGCCTCGCCCATGGCCCCCAGCCCGTAGACATAGGCACGGCCGATGTAGGTGGCGTGCGCGCCCATTGCCAGCGCCTTCAGAACGTCCTGGCCCGACCGGATGCCGCTGTCGAGATGAACCTCGATCTTGTCGCCGACCGCGTCGAGGATCTGCGGCAGCATCCGGATCGACGACAGCGCCCCGTCAAGTTGCCGCCCGCCGTGGTTCGACACCACGATGGCATCCGCACCGACGTTCAGCGCCTGTTTGGCGTCCTCGGGATCGAGGATGCCCTTGAGGATCAGCGGCCCGTCCCACCAGCTGCGGAATTCCTTGATCCGTTCCCAGTTCAGCGAGGGATCGAACGCGCCGTTCGTCCAGCTGGCCAGCGACGAGGGATCAGCGACCCCGGCGGCATGGCCGACGATATTGCCGAAGAACCGCCGCTTGGTGCGCAGCATCTCAAGCCCCCACGGGATCTTGGTCGAGAGGTTCATCATCGAGGCGGCGGTGAACTTGGGCGGCGCGGACAGCCCGTTGCGAATGTCCTTGTGGCGCTGCCCCATGATCTGAAGATCGACCGTGATGACCAGCGCCGAGCATTTGGCATCGCTCGCCCGCGCGAATAGCCGCTTCATGAAGTCATCGTCTTTCAGCGTGTAGACCTGAAACCAGAACGGTTTTGACGTGTGCTCCGCAACGTCCTCGATGGAACAGATCGACATGGTGGACAGGGTGTAGGGCACGCCGAATTTCTCGGCGGCGCGGGCGGCCTTGATCTCGCCGTCCGCCGATTGCATCCCCGTCAGGCCCACCGGCGCCAGGGCCACCGGCATCGCCACGTCCTGCCCGATCATCTTGCTGGCCGTGGACCGGCCCGCCATGTCCACGGCGATACGCTGGCGCAGGTACAGCTTGTCGAAGTCGGACGAATTCTCGCGGAAGGTCTGTTCCGTCCAGCTGCCCGATTCCGCGTAGTCGTAGAACATCTTGGGGACGCGGCGCTTGTAGATGCGGCGCAGGTCCTCGATCTCGGTGATGACGGGCAAAGCTGGTCCTCCCACGGGCTACCGGACGGTGTTAGCCGCGCCCGGCGGTCCGCGCAACGATCACCGATGTCGCGGGAGGTGTCAGGTAAAGGTGACGTCCAGCGTCTCGAAGGGAGCGCCGTGGATCTCGCTGCGCCAGCGCTCGCCCGCCTGCATCTCGATCCCGTCCAGCAGCGTGCCCGTGGTAACGACATCACCCGCGCGCAGCGGCGGCTGGCTGGGGTCGGCGGCCAGCGCGTCCAGCAGGAACCGCAGCGCCTGCACCGGCCCGCCAAGGACGTATGCGCCGCGCCCCTCGCCGATCCGGGTCTCGCCGTTCCACAACTCGCAGGTCAGCCCTGACAGCACGGCGACCGGGTCGTCGCCAAGCGCCGCCAGCGGCAGGCGCGGCCCGACATAAAGCGCGCCGTGCAGGCCAAAGGCGGCCATGCAGTCGGGCGCGACAAAACGCCAGCCGGGGTAAGGCGACATCACCACCTCGAACCCGTGCGCGGCCCAGTCGATGCAGGCCAGAAGGGCAGCATCGTCCATCGCCGCCTCGGGCGGGGCGGACAGGCCGAAGACGATCTCGGGCTCGATGCGCGGCTCGGTCAGGCGGGGCAGGGGAACCGTCGCCGTGCCGCTGTCCGTCAGGTGCAGCGTGCTGTCCCAGATGTCGCCCCACACCGGGCCGGTGATGTTGTACTTCTCCCAGATGGTGCGGTTGGTGAAGCCGATCTTGCGCCCCACCGGCACCTCGCCCGTGGCCAGCCGCAAGGACCGGATGCGCAAGCCGATCGCCTTGGCGTCCTCCATCGTGAAGGCGCGTTCGGTGTCCGACAGCGGCGCGATCTGCCGCTGGCTGTCGCGCGCGTCCAGCAGCGCCTCGGCCAGTTCCGCGATCCGTTCCTGTGTCATGCCGCCCGTCATGTGCTGCCGCCCTTCCGGTTGCCTTTGCGCCAGTCTGTCGGTCGCATGGCGCGGTCGCAAGCGGATCGTCCGCACCGCCTGACGTGGCGGCAGGCCGGGAACATGGCGGGGCTTGGCCGATGCCTGACGAAGCGTCCGGCAAGGCGCCGCGCAACCGGGGCGCGGCGGGGGCCTGGGGCTACGATCCGGCGCGGGCTGTGCCTAGCTCTGGCTCAAGCGCCGGAAGCGGCGCCATCATTCCGAAGGAGGAACACCATGACCAAGACCACAAGCCTGATCGCAGGACTTCTTGCCGCCACCGTCTCGACCGGCGCGCTGGCACAAAGCCTGTCCACCGACACCGAAGCCGACGTTGGCGCCGATGTGGGTGCGGACGTGGGCGCCGAAGGCGTCGGCGTCGACACCGACATGACCGCACAGGGCGGCGCGGATGCGTCCGGCGAAGCCGCCACCAGCGGCATGTCCGGCAGCGGCGCGATGGACACGGAAACCCTGATCTCGGACCTCACCGCCTCCGCCGGGGCCGACGCCGCCATGGCGCTGAACGATCTGGGCGAGGACGCCTCGGTTCAGATCGTGACGATGTCGGGCCTCAACGCCGAAGCCGGCGAGCAATCCGCCGAGGTCGAACAGGCGATCGCGCAGCAGGAGGCGCAGCTTGACGCGCTTCGCAGCGAGATCGAGAGCCACCAGTCGATCGCGTCGAAGCTTGAGGCGGAAGGCTATGCTGCGGAAGACGTCGTGGCCTACGCCATCTCGGTCGAGGGCGATGTGACCTTCGTGGTCGACGACCGGGCCTGATCCTCTCCCGTCAGGCCGGGATCGGCCGCGCCCCGCCCAACGTGGCGGGGCGCTTTCGTCTGGATCAGGCGCGGTGGGCGCCGTCCGCGAGCGAGCGCACGAAGTCCAGGATCTCGGCCACCGGCTTGCCCTGTTCGATCTGCGCCACGATGGCACTGCCGACGACCGCGCCGTCTGCGATGCCCGCGATCCCCTCGGCCGCCTCGGGTGTCTTGATGCCAAAGCCGACGATGATTGGCAGGTCGGTGGCGCGCTTGATCCGCGCGACCTCGGGCGCGACATCGGCGGCCTGCGCCTCGGCCGAGCCGGTGATGCCGGTGATCGAGACGTAGTAGACAAAGCCGCTGGTGTTCTCGAGAACCTTTGGCAGGCGCTTGTCGTCCGTCGTGGGCGTCGCGAGACGGATGAAGTTCAGCCCCGCTTTCTGGGCCGGGATGCACAACTCGTCGTCTTCCTCGGGCGGCAGGTCGACGATGATCAGCCCGTCGATCCCTGCGGCCTTGGCGTCTGTCAGGAACCTGTCCACGCCGCGCGAATAGATCGGGTTGTAGTAGCCCATCAGCACGATCGGCGTGGTGTCGTCGCCGCGGCGGAACTCGGCCGCCATGTCAAGTGTCTTCTGCAACGTCTGCCCGGCTTCCAGCGCGCGCTGCCCGGCAAGCTGGATCGTCGGACCGTCCGCCATCGGGTCGGTGAACGGCAGGCCCAACTCGATCACGTCGACGCCCGCGCCCGGCAGGCCCTTGATGATCTCAAGCGACGTTTCCGCGTCGGGATCGCCCGCCATGACATAGGCGACGAAGGCTTTCCTGCCCTCGGCCTTCAGCGCGGCGAATTTGGCGTCGATGCGGGTCATGGGCTGGCCTTTCGGGATGTGCCCGCCCGATGTGCAGAAAACGCCGGGGGAAATCAATGGTGCTCGCAGGCGGATCAGCCCTTCGCCTTGCCAGCGGGGCAGCACGGGGATACATCGCGCCTCGTCTCAGCAATGCGAGGGTGACATGGGTTTCAAGACCGGGATCGTAGGTCTGCCGAACGTCGGCAAGTCGACGCTGTTCAATGCGCTGACACGGACCGCCGCCGCGCAGGCGGCGAACTTTCCGTTCTGCACCATCGAGCCGAACGTCGGCGACGTCGCGGTGCCCGATCCGCGCCTGATGAAGCTGGCAGAGATCGCGAAGTCCAAGGCGATCATCCCGACGCGGATGACCTTCGTCGACATCGCGGGCCTGGTGAAGGGCGCGTCCAAGGGCGAGGGTCTTGGCAACCAGTTCCTTGCCAACATCCGCGAATGCGACGCCATCGCCCATGTGCTGCGCTGTTTCGAGGATGGCGACGTGACCCATGTCGAAGGCCGCGTCGATCCCGTGGCCGATGCCGAAACCATCGAGACCGAGCTGATGCTGGCCGATCTGGAGTCCATCGAAAAGCGGATGCAGAACCTTGTCCGCAAGGTGCGCGGCGGCGACAAGGAGGCGATGCTGCAAGAGCGCCTCTTGAAAGAGGCGCAGGCGGTGCTGGAGAATGGCCAGCCCGCGCGCACGGTCGAGGTGCCCGATGAGGACCGCAAGGCCTGGGGGATGCTGCAACTTCTGACGTCGAAACCGATCCTCTACGTCTGCAACGTGTCCGAGGACGAGGCGGCGTCGGGCAACGCGCATTCCGCCGCCGTCGCCGAGATGGCGTCGCGGCAGGGCGCGGCCAGCGTGGTGATTTCCGCCAAGATCGAGGAAGAGATCAGCCAGCTCGACGCCGAAGAGGCCGAGATGTTCCTGTCCGAGCTTGGCCTGACCGAGGCGGGCCTCGACCGGCTGATCCGCGCGGGCTACGAGCTTCTTGGGTTGCAGACCTATTTCACCGTGGGTCCGAAAGAGGCCCGCGCCTGGACGATCCGGCATGGCACGCTTGCGCCACAGGCGGCGGGCGTCATTCACGGCGACTTCGAAAAGGGCTTCATCCGGGCCGAGACCATCGGCTATGACGATTTCGTCTCGAATGGCGGCGAACAGGGCGCCAAGGACACCGGCAAGATGCGCGTCGAGGGCAAGACCTACGAGGTGAAGGACGGCGACGTCCTGCATTTCCTGTTCAACGCCTGAGCCCGCGATCCTCTGCCGGACGGCGAGGGGAGAAAGCTGGATGATCGACGACCCGCTTCTGTGGTTCCTGGGCCTTGGATTTCTGCTTCAGGCCACCGGGTTCTTCATGCGCGACGAGCTGGCGCTGCGCGTTCTCGTCGGGCTTGGCCTGCTGTGCCAGGCCGCCGTCGCCTGGACCCTGAGCGAGCCGAGTTTCGATCCCGGCCTGACCGCACCGGCGCTGGTCCTCGTCAATCTCGTGATGATCGCGGTCGTGGCGCGAGAACGCTCGACCCTTGGGATGTCCAAGCGCGACCAGCGCCTGTTCGAGACCTTCCGCACGCTGACCCCCGGCCAGTTCCGCCGCATCAATCGCCTTGCAAGCTGGAGCTATGTCGACGAGGCCCGCCGCGTCATCGAGGAAGGCCAGCCGAACACGCATCTGCGCTACATCGACGCCGACCGCTTCGGTCTGGAAAAGGCGGGCGAGGCGCATACCGCACGCGGGCCGGGGTTTGTCGGTGAGATCAGCCTCTTGCACGGCGGCGTCGCCAGCGCGTCGGTGACGCTGCGGCCCGGGACCCTGTTCGCGCAGTGGGACTCCGCCGCCCTCAAGAACCTGATGGCCCGCGACCCCGCGCTGGCCAACGCCCTGACCGCGCGCTTCAGCTACGACCTCGCGCAGCGCGTCGCCACCAGCATCCCGATGGACGCCGCACCCCGCGACTGACCGCCCGGTTTTCTTCTTGCCCCGCCCCAGCCATGTCGCTAGACGGGCAGGCGGAGACGTGGCCGAGTGGTCGAAGGCGCTCCCCTGCTAAGGGAGTAGGCCCGGAAGGGTCTCGAGGGTTCGAATCCCTTCGTCTCCGCCATTTCACGGTTTTAAGCTGTTGTATTTGATGGGTAAATCTTCTGGGCGCTTCGGTCAGCCCCTCTTGTCTGCCCCTTAATTTGTCCTGCCACCGTTGTCTTTGCGTGTCATCACCCCTGCCGGGGACGCCTATTGCCTTCCTGTTGCCTTGTCGCCGCACCTGCGTGCTGAGCATCTTCTAGGGTCGGGCAGGGGGATGGCTGGACAGCTTGGACAGCGTCCGGAGAACGCGTCCGGACAATTTTGAATTGGCACTTGGACAGCGTGGAGAGCCCGCCCCCGGACGAGCCCCCGACCCCTCGGCCTGCCCCGGCGCGGGAACTGTTACGACGCCGTCGCCGAGAGCTTCTTCCAGCTGCTGAAGCGAGAGCGTATCCGGCGTCGCACCTCCCCGACCCGCGACGACGCGCGGCGAGACGTGTTCCAATACATCGAGCTGTTCTACAACGCAAAGCGCAAGCATACGAACAACGGCATGCTGTCGCCCATTGACTTCGAGATCAGGCAGCAGAAACGGAACCAGGCAGGCATCTAGGAAACTAAGGGCACCTCATAGGTTAGCCAATTCCTAGACTTGTAGGTCGGTGTTGGTGGTCTGTTCATGAAGCCAAGCTGCCACGCCGGACTCATGAGATGAATCTCACGCGAGATTTGTGCAACAGAGACGTTCAAACCACTTAGAAAGTTAACATCATCAGTCCGCCAAACAGCAACACGGATGAAAAAAACTCGATCAGTGATTTCTGGCAAGCGACGGAAAGCGCCACCATGCCGGCATAAATCCATGCAATGATGCCGGAGCCGATGAACACAAGGCCAGAGTGTCCCAAGGTGGTGAAGATCACACCCAACGCAATGGCTGCCGTTCCAATCAAGCTTACAACGTAGGCGAAGATGACCAATTCTGACGTCTTGACGTTCATGATCGAATGGTCCCCAAATAGCCGAGTTACCAAGCTGTAACAGTGCCCGTTCTGGGCTGAAAGCGCCGTCTTTCGTTTTTATCACATCCATCTGCGAAAAAATACCGCCCCCTGCATACCTCTGCATGCAGGTCGTCGTGGAGGACGTCGGCCGCATGTGGAGGATAAGGACATGGCCGATCAGGCTACAGACGCGGCCCGCGATGTGGGGGCGGTTCCGAAGGATTGGCTCCCGGGTCTGATTCAGAACGCAAAATATGACATTCCTGCCGGATTCATTTTGTTCCTGATCGCGCTTCCCCTGAGTCTGGGCATCGCGATTGCATCGGGTGCGCCCCCGATTGCCGGTGTGATTACGGCCGTGATCGGTGGAATCGCAGGTTCGTTGCTGGGCGGATCATATGTGACCATCAATGGTGCAGCGGCGGGCCTGATCGCCGTGGTGTTCGGTGCAGTGAATGGACTTGGGCTTGACCCGGCCACGGGCGATGTCGACCTCTTGCGTGGCTTCCGCGCGGCCCTTGCTGTTGGTGTGGTGTGCGGCGTCATTCAGATCGGCATGGGTCTTCTGAAACTTGGCAAATTGACCAGCCTTTTTCCTCTGAACGTCGTTCATGGGATGCTTGCGGGCATCGGTATCATCATCATGGCCAAGCAGTTTCACCTGGCGCTTGGCGTCGAAGTGTCCGGGCACATGATCCACACGATCGAAGCCATCCCGGAAAGCATCGCAAGCCTGGTGCCGAATGTCGCGGCCATTGGATTGGCCAGCCTCATTCTCATGATACTATGGGGTCGGCTTGGTGCAGTGGCCAAGTTCGTGCCCGCTCCGCTCGCAGTTGTAGTCATCGCGATCGCGCTGGCAGAGCTGCTGGGTGTCGAGGATGACTACCTCGTCGCGGTTCCGACCAACATCGCGGATGCCTATCTGTCGCCGGACTGGAGCCAAGTCGCGACCCCGTTGTTCTGGAAGTTCGTGATCACTTACGTCTTTGTCGCCAGTCTGGAGTCGCTGCTTACAGCCACGGCCATCGAGAAAATGGACCCATGGAAGCGTCGCGCTAACATGAACCGCGAACTGATGGGTAACGGCACCGTGAACATCATTTCGTCTTTCGTCGGTGGTTTGCCGATGATCGCGGAAGTGGTCCGCTCGTCCGCCAACATCATGAACGGTGCGCGGACCCGATGGGCAAACCTGTTTCACGGCGTCTTTCTGGCATTGGCAGTCGTGCTGTTGCCGGTGGTTCTGAACATGATCCCGCTGGCTGCATTGGCTGGAATGCTGATGTTCATCGGCTTCCGTCTCGCCCATCCGAAAGAGTTCGTACACGCCTACAAGACTGGCAAGGAAGAGCTTTTCTACATGGTGTTCACGGCGCTGATCGTCGCCTTCGAGGACTTGCTCGCGGGAGTGGCGGCCGGTTTTATCGTCGCCGCCATCGTGAACGCCGTGCGCGGTGTACGCAGCGTCACGGCCGATGCCGAGGTCATTGGCACGGGCGAGAAGATCACCTTGCGCCTGAGGGGTTCCCACGGGTTCCTGAACTTCCTGTCTTTGCGCGGCAAGCTGGACGAACTGCCCCAGGGCCGCGCGTTGACGTTGGACTTGTCCGGGGTCCGCTACATTGACCACACCGTGCATGAGCAGCTTCACGACTTCGAAGCGGAGTATGCCCGAGGCGGCGGCAGTGTTCATGTGGTCGGCAAAGATGAGCTGCGGCCTCTTGCCCAAAGTCCTGTCGGCGCGATGCGGGCTGTTGGCTGACCTGAACGATACCATGCCGCGCGCCAACCAGGGCGCGCGGCACGTGCTGCCGGAAAATCTAGATCTATGGAGACTGTGATGGGCGCTTCCGTGTTATTGCTTGGCCTGCCGATCCTTGGCTCAATTGCAATCATTTTCGCACCTGCCGGAAACGACGGTCGTGGACCGCTTTGGACGGCTATTGCCGCTGCCGGAGTCGTGCTGGCCACAGCGCTGATCATGGCCCTGAGAATCGAAAGTGGAGCTGGGGTCCAATACGTCACCAATATCGCCTGGATAACCGAAATCGGCGTCCAGTTTCATATTGGTCTCGACGGGCTTACAGCGCTGATGACTTTGCTCACCGCCTTGTTGAGCGTCGCTGCACTGGTCGCTGTCCCCGGCACTATGGGGAAGGTAAACCGCCCGTTCCTTGTTTGGTTCTTGTTGCTGGAAGCCACGGTCATGGGGGTGTTTCTGGCGCGGGACTGGTTCCTGTTCTACCTTTTCTGGGAACTTGCCTTGATACCCATGTTCTTTCTCATCGGTGTTTGGGGCGGACAGCGGCGCGCGCGCGCTGCCTATTCGTTCTTTCTGTACACACTCGCGGGTTCGGTCGTGATGCTTATCGGACTCATGGCCGCTTATCTCGAGGCCACTGCGCAGGGCATCGCCCATGGTTTCGAGATGTCTGTGATCGCCGAGGCAATGCAGTCCGCGCCTGCATCACTTCAGGTCTTCGTCTTTATCTGTGTTTTTGCCGGAATGGCCGTCAAGGTTCCCGTGGTTCCGTTGCACGGCTGGCTGCCCATGGCGCATGTCGAAGCACCGGTTCCAGCTTCCATCATGTTGTCGGGAATTCTGCTGAAAATGGGTGGCTACGGTATGATCCGGCTGTCCGAGATGGTGCCCGGCGCCTTCCAAATGTTCGGGAGTGCCGTGTTGGTCCTCGGGCTTGTCACCATCATCTATGGTGCTGTTCTGGCGTTCCGGCAGGACGACCTAAAGGCGATGATAGCCTATTCCTCTGTCAGCCATATGGGCTTTGTCGTTCTGGGCATCGGATCGATGACAGAAATCGGGGTACGCGGTGCTGCGGTGCAGATGTTCAGCCATGGCCTTGTGACAGCCGCGCTGTTCGCATTGGTCGGAGTTGTCTACGCGCAGACGCACAGCCGCAGCCTGATCCTGTCGTCGGGGATCGGTCGTGGATCACCCCGCTTTGCAATTCTGATGACCCTTGCCTTGCTGGCATCGATGGGACTGCCCGGCCTGTCGGGCTTTGTTGGTGAGTTTCAGGTCTTGATGGGAGGCTACGAGCGCTGGGGTCAATCCGTGGCCATCGCCGGGATCGGGATCCTGTTGGTAACGGCATATTCGCTGCGGGTCTTTCGAAGGTTGATTCTGGCACCGTCGCAGCGCGAAGGCGTCGTGTTGCGTGACCTTGGAGCGCTTGATCTCGCCGGGATTGTGCCGCTCGCCATCCTGATGGTTTTGCTCGGTCTGTTCCCATCACCAATCGCCAATCTGGCCGCAGGCGTGCTGCCCGCCGTGCAACCCTGAAAAACCGGAGCGTAACCATGGCAACATCATCCAAAGCGAAGCCCCGCAACTCGGCGACTTCTGCCAAGAGTTCCGAAGCCAAGCGCAAGGAACACCTCGTCCACGCGGTGCATCACACGGCGCATATGCTTAGTGAACAGGGACCGATGAACATTACCTTTGTTCACAATAATACGCTCTTGGGCTTGCAGTCATCGCATTTTCACGAAGGTATCGAAACGGCACGTCAGACGCTGGGAATAGAAGGCTACGAGCCGGAGGCGAAGTTCCTCCAGGACTTGTCTGATGGCCGGATCACCGAAGTGGATCTGGACACCAGTCTGTCGATGCAACCCGACTTTGGCCCCGAAACCATTGTCACGACGGTTGCCGGGCGTCCGATTACCCGGGCCGAGCTGGTAAAGGCGACCCTTCGAAACGGAGCCGTGACGCCGCTTACGCCGGTTGCGATCAGAAACAGTTTTGATCCGGAAAGTGGCTTGCTGGCGCTTGGTCCAGATGAATTGGTCCTGGAGCGAAGGCTGGCCGCCGAAGGCCGGGCAACCGTCGCGACGATACGCGAGGAAATCGGCGAGACGTTGACATTGGGAGCCTGGCTCGGACGCCACTTCGGCCTTGATGTCGACGGCATGATCGAAGAGGCCCTGTGCGAGGCAGCGGGCCAGAATGTGGGTGCCGATGCGGATCGGTCCCTCTCCGACATGGGCATTTCCTATCCTCGTGCAAATTTATATCTCGCGCTGATGATTGATCGTTGGGGCGACCTGGCGGCGTTGGCGTTGGCCATCGAGTCCCGTTTGGTGGCAGAAATCGCCGCCGAACGACTTGATTGCGAAGGCAAACTGGATTCGATCGTTGCCAGCTTCCTGGATCAGCCCGCAGGCTATGCGGTACGTGCCCTGCATTCCGCTGTACTTGCGAACCTTTACCCCGACGGGCCGCATATGATCGACCATCAAGCCACTCCGTTTGGAAGTGGTGCTGGTTTCGATACCCTGCGCCCTCTCGACGTTCAGGGTTTGGACCTGTTGAACACGATGATCCGGAGCGTGGCCCCGGAAGAGCAGCCGTCTCTATCCCGACTGAAGACGGCGTTGGTCGCCGGCTATGTTGACGACGCCGAACTGACCGAGTTGTGCCGTCTGGCAGAAGTTGCGGGTGACACAAAGCACCGTGCCGCCGCGCGCAAACTTGCAGCCGGCACCGCGACTGAAATCTTCGAGGCGCATTGCTTGGACCAGGCAAACGACCTGGTAGAGGGATTGTACCAGGGGCGTGATCTGTCGGATCTGGTGCGGGAGCTGACTGGTATCGACGTTGCACAGAAGGTCAACGCCGCGATGATCAGGCACCTTTCGGCATTTACTGACGAAGGCATTTCCTCGTTGCGGATGCCTGATCGTCACCTGGGCCTGTTTGCGGCTTGGCGGCAGGCAGCCCCCTTCGACGAGCTGTTGCGATTTGAGGCACTCGAAGGTTGGCAGGATGAACTTTCGGCCCTGCCCGAGGATGCCGGCGAGGCGTTGATCGCGATGTTGGATCGGATCGGTATCCCAGAAGCCGCATGGGAGCCATTTCTGGGCCGGATGCTGGTACAACTAAGGGGCTGGGCCGGGATGATGTTCTGGATGGAAATCCATCCCCGACACCCCAAGCAGGCGCTGCATCCCGCCGATACGATCCAGTATCTTGCGGTTCGTCTGTTCACTGAACTTTCCGTGGTCGGTCGTATCCTTCAGGAAGTGTGTGGCATAGCACCGCAAAAGAACGCGCTTGCGGATTGGGCCATGCGCAACAGTGCCGAAGTGTCGCTTCGCTTGGCCTTGCACCGGGGTGATCTGGAACCGGTCGTTGCAGAAGCCGCCTCGCTCATGCTGTCAATGCGTCCGCCGACCGCTGTTGAGCGTCGCCAGATCGTCAATCTGGCGCGGCGTGCATGGCTTGTCAGCGCGGTTGAACAGAGAAAGGCGCATGTCGCGCAGACCTCGAATCGCGCAACCCGCGTCTGTGCGGCCCTTGGTCTGACACCGCAGCAACTTGCCGACGCACCGGGCGCCTTGGCTGTTCTGCTTTCCGAAATCGACAAGGTGGATTCTCGCAAGGCAAGCCGGATTTGGCTGGAAGCCTTTGAAACGCACTATCGTGACGAGGTGTTGAACGCCCTTGCCCAGAACAAGGGGCGCGGACGGTGGATCAACGGCCGGGATCGGCGGCCGCGATCGCAAGTGGTGTTCTGTATCGACGAGCGCGAAGAAAACCTGCACCGATACTATGCAGAGCTTGACCCAGACCACGAAACCCTCGGCGCTGCGGGCTTCTTTGGAATTGCCATCGCACACAGCCCCTTGGGCGGCCACGATCATACGCCGCTATGCCCCGCAGTTGCGACCCCCGGTCACCGCATCGCGGAAGTGCCGCGTGATAGCGACCTGGACACGACCTGGCCACTGGTCCAGGGCAGAAAGGTCTATTCCGATGCATTTGCAGCGGTGATGTGGGAGGCCAGGCGAAATCCGCTGGTGGCCTATGTGACCGCGCAACTGACAGGACTGTTTCACGCAGTTCCAATGGTCGGCCGGGTGTTTGCCCCGCTTGGCTACCAGCGGGTGTCCGACCACGTACAATCGCGATATTTGCCCGAAGTCGCAACAAGGCTGACCCACACCAAGCTTCCCGAGGATGTTCTTGCGAGGCTGGGGCTGCATGCGGAGGCGCTCCCTTTCGGGTTTTCGATCGAAGAAGCTGCCGACCGGGTCGAGGCACAGCTGCGGAATTGGGGCCTGACCTACCAGTTTGCACCGATCGTGGTCATATGCGCCCATCGATCGTTCAGTGTGAACAATCCGCACGAGAATGCGCATGATTGCGGTGCGTGCGGCGGCAAGGCAGGGGGGCCCAACGCGCGTCTTTTCGCGGCTCTGGCGAATGAACCGGCCGTGCGCGAGGTATTGCGGTCGCGAGGTATCGATATCCCCGACGACAGCTGGCTTGTCGGGGCAGAGCATAACACCTGCAACGATGACATTCTGATTTTTGATGTCGAGGACATTCCAGACGAACTGTCCGGAGCGTGGGAAGTCGTCGCCAAGGATCTGGAAGAAACCTCGCGCCGTGCCGCGCGCGAACGCTGCCGCCGATTTCGGTCCGCCCCCAAGGACGCATCAACGGAATCGTCGTGGTCGCATGTGAAGGCTCGCTCGCAGGATCTAAGCCAGGTGCGCCCGGAATGGGGTCATGCAACGAATGCCTTTGCGCTTGTTGGGCGTCGTGCGCTGACGCAGGGGCTGTTTTTTGACAGGCGTGGCTTCGTTATTTCCTACGATCCGACGCAGGATTCGGATGGCACCGTTCTCGAACGGATCCTCTTGGCTGTCGGGCCGGTTGGTGCGGGGATCAACCTTGAATATTACTTTTCTACCGTCAACCCCGATGGTTACGGCTCGGGCACCAAGGTGCCACACAACGTTGTTGGCATGATCGGTGTGATGCCTGGAGCCGAGGGTGATCTGGCCACCGGCCTGCCACGTCAGATGACTGAGGTTCACGAGGCGATGCGCCTTCAGTTGATCGTGGATGCGCCCCTTGCAGTGCTGGGCGAAATCTATGGCCGCCAGCCGGGCATTCAGGAGCTGCTGAACGGACAATGGGTCCACCTGATCGCCCATGACCCCGAAACCTGTACCTTCCATCGCTTCGTGCCGGGGGTCGGTTTCGAGCAGTGGGACAAGCCGCTGACCGAGCTGGCCGAGGTCGACCACAGCTATGAATGGATCCGTGGCAAGCATGACTGCTTCCTGCCGCCGGCTCGGATCAAGGAACCGCAAGCCCGCTGGGATGCGGTTTTGCACTGAAGGGGACACCAGATGGACAACATATTTCTCGCATTGATGTTTCTGCCAACCATGCTTGCTGTGGCTGCGATTGGCGCGAGCCTGTTTTCCGGCGACAGGTGGCTTGGATGGAAACAGGTTCAGATGGTGGCTTTGGCTGCTACGGGGATTTCCGCATTGGGTGGGGTGGGCCTGTTCGCTTCGCGACTTGCTACGCCACAGACTGCAACGGTCAGGGTTATGGAATGGTTCCAGATCGGCGGTCAGTCTGTTGACATCGCCTTCCGGCTTGATCCGCTCTCGGCCATGATGGCAGCGCTGGTTACGGTCTTCGGGGTCCTGATCTGCCGTTTCTCGATAAACTATATGCACAACGAAATCGGGTTCAGCCGCTATTTCCTGGTTTATGCGTTGTTCATTGTGACGATGCTGATGCTTGTCCTGGCGGACAATCTTGTCCTGATGTTCCTCGGCTGGGAAGGCGTTGGCCTGTGTTCTTTCCTGTTGATCGGCCATTACACCGAACGGACGGCCTCGGCCCGGGCTGCAACGGAAGCCTTCGTCACGAATAGGTTGGGCGATGCTGCCTTCATTCTTGCAATCATCATCCTGGCAATCGGTGCTGGAACCGTACGGCTTTCGGAACTCCCCGAAGCGCTGTTGTCCGCAGACCCATGGGTAGCGCCTGCCGCGGCCTTGGGTATTGCGGTGGCAGCTATGGCAAAATCGGGACAGTTTCCACTGGGTGGTTGGATGAACCGCGCCATGGAGGGCCCTGGACCGACCAGTACGCTGTTCTACGGCTCAATCATGGTGAGCGCGGGTGTCTTTCTGGTCGTGCGACTGTCACCCTTGTTCGAGCTGGCACCTGCAGTACTGACGATCCTCGCTGTATTCGGCGGACTGACGGCGATCATCGCATCCCTGACATCGCAGGCCGCAAACGACATCAAGGGCGCTCTTGTGAATACATCGGCCATGCACCTTGGCATGATGTTCGTCATCTGCGGGTTGGGCGCCTATGAATGGGCGATTTTCTATATCATCGCGCACGCCTTTTACACCGGCTATCAGTTCCTGACGGCACCGTCGATCCTGCACATATTGCATGGGCGGCCGGATTTCTCGGACAAATCGGTACCGGACCCTGTCCCTGCAAATGTAGGCGTCGCGCTATTTTTCGCCGCTGTGATGGCGCTTACTCCGCCGCTGTTGACGATGACCGGAACGGAGATCGGGCTGACGCTGCGGGTTGCAGTTACTTTGGGTGCTGCGGCGTTGGCCACAACGTTGCTGTTCTGGATGGCGGCAAAAGCCGTGCGCTCTGCCCAAACCGGACACGATGACCACAGCCATGAACATGTGCCGGCGCGGGTTCGTCTGGGCCCCGCCGCCAAGGCGGCCGTGACAATTGTCATCGCAGCCATGGCCGGAGTGCTCTTGCAGATTCTTCCCGTCGAAGCCGGGGATGCAGGGTTCGGCGAGTTTCTTGGGTTGCCACAAGGCAATGCGGCATTGGCGGTCCCTGCGCTTGCCCCGCTTCTGGCATTTCTTCTGGCGCTCGCGGCCCTGCACTCGGTTTATTCAGTCTTGCACGTCACACGGTCATCCCCCGAGGCTGGCCTGTCCGGCAACACCCTGCTGCGCGCGCTGCACCGGGCGGCACGGAACCGGTTCTGGGTCGATGCTGTGCTGAAGTCGGTCTTGATGGCCTCTGTATTGCGCTTCTCAGAGCGTCTTGCCCGAGCCGATCACCGTCTGGCTCAGGCCTTGCCCTTGCTGACCGAACGCACTGCGAATGCGGCAGGTGATACCATCGGATGGCTTGACGCTGCGCCACGCGCAGCCGTGGAGTCAATTCCTGGAATAGTCGGCATGCAAATGGCCGAGGCCGCGCGACATGCGGAAACGAAGGCGACGGAAGGGTTTGAAGAAACTCTCGACCGAAGCTCCGGATTGCTTGGCAGAAGTGCGTTGGCTGTAGAACGAGCGCTCGGGCGACCTGTGGTCAGCGTCGGCGTGATCATCTTGGTGGCCCTTCTGGCCCTTGCGGGAGCGTAACCCATGAACATGTCCACTTTGACTGCGGTCGAACAAGCAGGCTTTCCATTGCTCTCGTTGCTTCTTTTGGTTCCTGCGATTGCCACCCTTTTGCTCTGGTTTGGCGGGTCACCAGTCGGTGCGCGCAAGTTCGCCATTGCCGCTGCCTTGACGCAACTTTTTCTAGCGGTCGTAGTGATGATCGCATTTCGGACCGACCATGCTGGGCTACAACTTGCCGAGACGGTGGGCTTCTACCGTCTGGGTATTGACGGGCTTAGCATCCTGTTCCTCCCGCTTACCGCGATCCTGACGCTGTTCTGTCTGCTGGCAACCCGCCCACGGCACTGGGAGGGCATTCAGAGCGACGTGTGCGAGCTGGCCCAGAACTCCGCTCGCACCGGGCCTGAGGTCTCCAAGTTGACCCGGTCCACACTTCGCGAGACCCGATACTTCGCGGCCCTCATGGCACTGTCTACGATCTTGACCGGGGCCTTTGTCGTCGCCGACATGCGGTTGTTCTGGCTGTGCTTGTCGGCCGAGGCGTTCCCAGCCTGGTATCTGCTCAGGTATTTTGGGCGGGTAACGGAGACCGGGTCAGGCAATGGCGGGTCTGCACGAAGCTTTGCAGTTACCATGGTTCTGGCTGCGGGTCTGTCCCTCGTTGGACTGGAACTGCTGGCTGGCTACTTGGGCGGGTCCCACTACGGGCTTATGGCGACGTCACCTGTTCCAGCTTCGGTTCAGGGTGGTGCATTCGTATTGCTATCTCTGGCTTTTGCGATCCGTGCGCCGCTGTTTCCGCTGCACGCTTGGCTGCCGCAGGTTTTGAACGCGGGTCCGGCCATGGGACTGGGTGTCTTCCTAGTCGGCTTGAAAATCGGCACCTACGGTTTCCTCCGCTTCGTCATAGCGCCGCTGCCGGACGCAACCGCCGAATATGGCTGGATCATCGCGGTCCTCGGCGCAATCGGCGCGGTTTATGGCGGGCTCATGGCTTTGATCCAGACAGATCTGCGTCGGCTGCTTGGCTATGCCAGCATTGCCCACATGGGGGTTATCGTGATCGGCCTGTTTTCATTTAATGTTTACGGGATTGAGGGTGGGCTGCTGCAGATGCTTACCATCGGGATGGCGGTTGCGGGACTGTATGTCTTTGGTTCTTTCATCGCCGAACGTGTCGCATCCCCCGACGTAAGACATCTGGGCGATCTGCTGTCCAGCGCACCATGGCTCGCAGGAGTGTTCCTGCTGACTGCCATGGCTGCGGTCGGTATGCCGGGGACGTCCGGTTTTAACGGCGAGCACCTTGTTGTCATCGGGGCCGTCAAGACACATTGGTCGCTGGCCCTGGCTGTTGCGGCGTCCACCGTGTTGACCGCTGCCTATCTGCTACGCTTCTTCATGCGCGCCTTTATGGAACCGGCCCGCCCGGGTCAGGACGGCTCGGGATTCAGTGACCTTCGAGGCGGCGAACGCCTGATCGCAGGATCGTTGGCCGCTGTTGTGTTGCTGGTTGGCCTGAACACGGGCCCTTTCATCGCTCTTGCAAGGCCCACAGTCGAAGCCATTTCGGCGCGGCAACCCATCAGGGAACACTCTGCAGTGACCCAAGTCTTGCCCAGCGCTTTCCATCAATCCCACAACACCACCGACGCCAACTGAAGGAGCTGATTGATGCAGGACTTGACCTTTCTGGAGACCCCTGGATTTCCCATCCTCTCCTTCATGATCTTTCTGCCCTTGCTGACCGCCATCCTGTCTGCCGTGACGCCAAATCCCCGAACCGCGCGCCTATGGGCGGTCACCGGTGCATCACTGTCTGCACTTCTTTCGGTTCTGGCGGTCTTGGTATTCCGGTCCGATTTCTCTGGATATCAGATGCTGGAACGCGTGGCGTGGCTGCCCGGTCTGGGTGTGGACTATGCAGTTGGCGTGGATGGTATCAGCATTCTTTTTCTGCCGATGACGGCCTTTCTATTCGTGGCGCTGATGCTTTGCTTTCCTAAGGGAGGTGGGCGATGGGTGAATGTAAATCTGCTGGTCCTCCTGTCGTCGACGCTTGGATGTTTTGCCGCTGCAGATGCGATGTTGTTCTTCGTCTTCTTCGAGGTTGCCCTTGTTCCGGGGTATTTCCTGATCAAGTTGGGAGGCCGCGCGGATGACCCGGCAGGCGCAGCGCGGCGCTACATGATATTCATGCTGCTCGGGTCGCTACCGATCATGGCGGGTCTGGTGCTGGCAGGCGGTTCTGCGGAGGAAACGACCGGCGTCCTTTCCTTCAATATTGATCATCTGGCCGCTGCCGGTCTGCCGCAGGGCACGGAACTGGTGGTCTTTGCCTTTCTGGTCTTTGGGTTCGGGCTGAAGGCCCCAGCGCTACCTCTGCATCTGTGGCTAGGGTCAAGCGTGGCTTCGGCACCGGTCTCAATCATGGCTTGGTTGCTTGGCGTGAAACTAGGAACCTATGGGTTTCTGCGGTTCGTTCTGCCGCTCACGCCGGATGCCTCCTTGAGTTTCGCACCTTGGATCATAGGGTTGGAAGTGGTTGCCGTGGTCTATGCCGGGCTGATCGCGCTTACGCGTTGCGATCTGCGCAGCCTGCTGGTCTTTTCGTCTATCGGGCATGTGGGGTTGATGACGGCGGCCGTGTTCTCGGGCACCGAGGACGGCTGGCGTGGCGCAATCTTGATGATGCTGAACGCCGGTATTGCAACGGCGGCCCTCGCAATATGTGTCGGGTTCATCGAGCGGCGCCTTGGAACATCGGACCTGCGCGCAATGGGTGGTTTGATCGCCAAGGCACCACGGTTGACAGCGGTCGTCTTCGTCTCCGGGCTGGCCCTGATCGGGGTTCCAGGCACGAGCGGTTTCGCAGGCGAGATACTGTCATTGAAGGGTGTCTTTGAGGCAGGCTGGGCTTTCGGCCTGATCGCGGTCACAGGCGTATTGCTGGGGGCTGGGTATTTCTTCACTGCGTATCAGCGCGGCTTTCTGGGTCCTGTTCCCGGACGGGTTGTCGGTATCGGCGATTTGCGTGGTCCCGAAGCCTTGGTTGGCGCAGGGATGATACTCGCAGTCGTTGTGCTCGGGCTGTTCCCGAGTCTGCCTGAAGGCATGACCCGCGCCAGTGTCGCGGCGGAGATTCAACGCCAGACCGTGCGTGTCGCAGAGAAGAACGGGAAAACGCCCGAGCTCACCAATGCCGTGGAAATGGAGCGTGCGAACATGTCGGAGGACGCGTCGTGAACAGTTCTTCTTCGCGTTCAACGCGCCCAGACATCGCCCAATCCTTCCCTTGCAACGGAGAGCATTGACATGAGTGCCGTTTCCCTAGCCCCGATTCTCGCTATCTTCTCCTCTCTTGCCGGGCTGGTCGGCGTAGGAGCTTTCCACGCCTCAGTGCGAATGCGCAATACGGCGGTTCTTGTTGCGGCGGTATGTCAGACGCTGGTGTTACTCTACATGGTTCCCGCCGTTCTGGACGGTCAGGTTTTGACTTTGGAGATCTCGACGCTGCTGCCCGGCGCTGGCCTTGCGTTTCGGGTTGATGGACTTGGTCTCACCTTCGCCCTGATCGCGTCGATACTGTGGCTGGTGACGGCAATTTATTCTTTCGGTTACCTCGATATTCTGAAGTCGGGCAACCAAAGCCGGTTCCAGGCGCTTTTTGCTTTGACCATCACTTTCACCGTCGGCGTGGCCTTTGCCGCAAACCTTGTCTCGCTCTATCTGTTTTACGAGGCAATGACGGTCGCAACCTATTTTCTTGTCACGCATGATGACACGGACGAGGCACATGCCGGAGGGCGGCGCTACTTAGCTTATCATCTGGGTACGTCCATTGCGTTCCTTCTGCCGGCGATCGGGTTGACTTGGCATCTTGCCGGGTCGCTCAGCTTTGTGCAGGGCGGGCTGTTCGCAGATTTGGACACCGAGACCCATCGCGGGATGCTGACCCTTGCTTTTGTTCTGTTCCTGGCAGGCAGCGCGAAAGTCGCAATCATGCCGTTGCACGGATGGTTGCCCGGGGCGATGGTGGCGCCTGTTCCGGTGTCGGCACTCTTGCATGCGGTGGCGGTGGTGAACGCAGGGGCGTACGGTGTACTACGCATACTCAGTGATGTCTTCGGCGCACCGGTGCTGACTAGCCTGGGGCTGGACCAGATTGGAATTTGGTTGGCCTCTTTCACGGTCGTTGCGGCGTCGCTTTATGCGTTAAGGCTGGATAATCTAAAGGCCCTGCTTGCGTTTTCGACCATCGGCCAACTGGCCTATATTGTACTGGGTGCGTCTCTTGCGAACCCAGATGGGGCGATGGGCGGGATGTTGCACATCCTCAATCACGGTTTGTCGAAGATCACGCTATTCCTCTGCGCTGGGGCAATCTACGTCGCGACCCACAAGAAATACGTGTCTGAGATGGCTGGACTGGCTCGGGAGATGCCGCTGACGGTACTGGCCTTCGCGATCGGCGCGTTCAGCATGATCGGACTGCCGTTGACGGCCGGCTTCATTTCCAAATGGTATCTCTTTGCCGGGGCGCAGGATGCCGGAAGCATGGTCGCCCTAGCGGCGTTGATCTTGTCCAGCATGCTGTCTGCTGCCTACTACCTGAGAGCGCTTGCGATTTTCATGGGGTGGACTGGAGAGCGGAGTGCTAGGCTGTCGCGGCTTCCGCCTGTTCGCCTCGGTACGGAAGTGGATGGGCGAATGCTGTGGCCATTGGTTGTCTGTGCCATCATGACATTACTGGTTGGAGTATTTCCGGATCTGTTTGCCTTGCCCTTGCTTGTCCCTGTTGTTGAAGCCTCTTTCATGCGCTGATCAGCTTTTCGTTGACGTACCCCCTCTGAAGGTGAGTGTTGTGGCATGCGCATTCTGATCGTTGAGGATAATGAAGACATCGCGGGTAATCTTTATGATTACCTGGAAGGTGCGGGCAACGAGGTTGAGTGGGTGCAGGATGGCTATGCAGCGCTTGGAATGCTGGCTGCTGAGGAGTTCGACGCCGTTGTCCTTGATCTACTTCTTCCCCGGCTTTCGGGTATGGATGTGTGTCGAGTGCTGCGGAAGGATCGGCATGTCGATGTGCCGATCCTCATGTTGACTGCGCTAGATTCTGTAAAGGACAAGGTCCAAGGGTTCGAAGCCGGAGCGGACGACTATCTTGCAAAGCCATTTGCCATGGAAGAAGTGCTGGCGCGTCTGAAGGCTTTGGTAAACAGACGCGGTGGAGCGGTGGTTCTGCAGCCGCTGGCTGCAGGCCCAATAAGCTATGATCCCCTTTCCCAGACGGTCTGGTTGCAAGGCAGCGAAGTGGTCTTGCAACCCAAAAGTCTTCAGATCCTGCTGGCTTTTCTCAAACAGCCGCAGAGAACTTTCGGTCGTGCCGAGATTGAACGGATCGTCTGGGGCAATGATGAAATGCGGTCCGAGGCAGTGCGTGCCCATATGTCGACCCTGCGACGAGCCTTGCACTCGGACAGCCTGCCGGTCGCAATTCAAACGCTTCATGGCATAGGCTACCGGCTGTCGCCCGAGTTTTTGGACGCCGGTAGCGCTGTTCCCTGATGTTTGTCAAAGCAACCTCGATCCCGAAACTCCAGCTGGCGACCCAGCTGACAATTTTCGTTGTCTTCGCGGTTCTCGTCTCGGTTATTGCGGCTTATCTCGTCACCCTGCAGGCCGAACGTTCCTTCGAGTTCCGAAAAGCTGAGGCACGAGCCAATACGTTGGCGCCCGCTCTGACGAGCGGCGGGATCGATACAATCCTGGGAGTGGCTTGGGTTCTGCCACGACGCGACCCTTTGGCCGAAGTCCCACCACCCGATATCGCGGCCTTACCTGTCGGTCACCACCTTTTGCAACGCCCTGAAGGCACTATTCACGCAGTCGTAAGGCCGATGACAGAGGGAAGGCGAAGTATCGTATTGTATGCTTCGGCACCGCATTTGGAACAGCGCGCTACCTTGTTGCGCCTGCTTGGAGGAACCGCGTTGGTCCTCGTGGCGGCGACCGTGGCGCTTGCTCCTTGGTGGGCCGGATTTCTATTGCGCTATGATCCCATGGTGCGGCGACGGATTGGGAGACAAATGTCGCATGCCGCGCGCGAAGCGTTCCAGTCGCAAGGTGCCAGTACCTCTACCTTGGCGCTGACATATACTGAATATGTGCGCTTGCTCTACGATCCCGATGAGCGCTCGAGAGAGTTCATCGCGAACGTAGCACATGAACTACGCACGCCGATCACGGTTGTTCGGTCGGGTTGTGAAGTAATCGTCGGCAACCCCAATCTTGAGGTGCGAAACGAACGTCGCTTGATAAGAATGATTGCTGCCCTTGATCACATGAGCGAAACCATTGAAAGTTTCGTGTTGCTGGCGCGTGATGGAGATTATGGCATCAGGTCCCGCGTAGAGATTGCAAAGTTATTTGCGGAAGTCATTTCGTTGCACGCCGCGGAGGCTGAAGCGCGGGAGGTTTTCATCGTATTGGGGCACTGTGATCCGACTCCAGTTGAGGTGCCACGTGAAGCATTGGCAACGGTTGTGTCGAACCTGCTGCGCAATGCCATACGTCACGGTGCCCGAGGTGGGCAGATTGACCTGACGTTCCGACAGGGTGAATTGCGCGTAGGCAACAATGGCGCCGGCATTTCGCAAGAAGAGAAGGAGAAGATTTTCCGCCCCTTCTACCGTGCCAGAAATGCGGCCGAGGAAGGCTCGTTCGGGTTGGGTCTTGGTCTGGCGATCGTCAAACGTATTTGCGAAGCCTGCAACTGGAATATCGACGTGCAAAGCCCAGAAGCAAACAGGACTGTCTTCTCGATCCGGATTCTTTGAATTCCGGTGAATTGGTCATCCCCCCATTTCTGCAGGGGTGTGGTCGGGGCGGGCAGGATCGGCTACACCGCGCCCGTCACCAGCGGGAAACGAGATGACAGAGCGTGTTCTGACACCCATCGCCAGTGCCCGTCGCGGGCCTGTCTTGCGTCGTGGCTGGACCAGGCTCATCGGTGCCGCCGATGGCTAGGCTGGACTGGATCGGCGTCTGGTGCTGCGAGGGTGCGCTTGGGGTCTGGCTGATGGCGGCGGACGGCTCGGTGCTGGATCGGCATGTCCTGCAGGAAGCCGCGCAGCCGGTGACACCTGACGATGTCGCGGCGCGTCTTCTGCCTCTTGTTGCGGGCATGTCTCTGGCGGACCGGATCGATCCCGTGCCGGTGATCGCCTGCGGACTGGAAGGCGCTGCGCCGTTGCGCACGGTGCCCTGCGCTGCGCCGGGGATCGCTGAGGCTGCGCGCGTGCCGACACCCGATCCGCGCCTCGACCTGCGCGTTCTGCCGGGACTTGCGCAGCGGCAGCCGCGGGCGGTGATGCGCGGCGGCGAGACGGTCATCGCGGGGCTTTTCGCCGTAGCGCCGGGGTTCGACGGCGTGCTGTGCCTGTGCGGCGCGGCCTCGACGGTCTGGGCCCGGCTGAGCGCGGGCGAGGTGGTGAGTTTTGCCACGTTCATGACCGGCGAGATGCTGGAGATGCTTGGCACGGACATGAACCAGCAGAACGACGACCGGGACGCCTTCACGGCGGCGCTTGCCGAGGCGATGTCGCGTCCCGCCGGTCTGGCGTCGATGCTGAGCGCGGTGCGGGCAGAGGCCGACCTCGATGCGCTTGCCCCAGCGGCGGTTCAGGCGCGGATTTCGGGGGCCTTGATCGGGGCGGAACTGGCGGCCGCGCGGCCGTATTGGCTGGGTCAGACGGTCGTTGTTGCGGGCGAGGGCGCGTTGGCAGAGGCTTACGGCGCCGCGCTGGCAGATCAGGGCGCCGCGCCGCGCAGCGCGCGCAGTCAAGACCTTGCACTTGCAGGTCTGACTGCGGCTCGCCGCCAGCTTGCATCGCCCGAGGTCTGACCGCGGCCCAAGTGTCCGATGTCATCGTGATAAGTATTTCAAATCACAATTATCAATAATTGCAACTTAAACAAATTCTAATTCTACGCTAAACCGCCTCTCAATGGCGGAATCTGCGACGCTTCGTCCCCATATGCAGGGCAAGGCGCGGCGCGGAGCCGCCCGCGCAATCCACTCGATACCTCTGTATGGGAGAGAACCATGGACGGAAACGACGTCGCCAAGTGCCCCGTGATGCACGCCACCAACCGTGCGCGGAGCAACCGCGAATGGTGGCCGAACCAGCTTAACCTTAAGATCCTGCATCAGAATTCGCCGCTGGGTGATCCGATGGACGAAGGCTTTGACTATGCCGATGCGTTCAACACCCTGAACTATGACGGCGTAAAGCAGGACCTGCATGCGCTGATGACGGACAGCCAGGCGTGGTGGCCTGCGGACTATGGCCACTACGGGCCGTTCTTCATCCGCATGGCGTGGCACTCGGCGGGCACCTACCGCACCGGCGACGGGCGCGGTGGCTCGTCCTCGGGCTCGCAGCGCTTTGCGCCGCTGAACTCCTGGCCGGACAACGCCAACCTCGACAAGGCGCGGCGCCTTCTGTGGCCGATCAAGCAGAAGTACGGGCGCGCGCTGTCCTGGGCGGACCTGTTGATTATGGCGGGCAACGTCGCCATCGAGTCGATGGGCGGCAAGACGTTTGGCTTCGGCGGCGGACGCGAGGACATCTGGGAACCCGAGGAAGACATCTACTGGGGCACCGAGGAAGAGTGGCTCGCCACCTCCGACAAGCCCGGCAGCCGCTACTCGGGCGAGCGCGAGCTTGAGAACCCGCTGGCCGCCGTGCAGATGGGCCTGATCTACGTGAATCCCGAAGGCCCCGACGGTCGCCCTGACCCCGCAGCCTCGGCGCATGATATCCGCGAGACCTTTGCCCGCATGGCGATGAACGACGAGGAAACCGTCGCGCTGACGGCTGGCGGCCACACCTTCGGCAAGTGCCACGGCGCGGGCGACGCATCGCTGGTGCAGGCGGAACCCGAGGGCGCGGACATCGTCGAGCAGGGGCTTGGCTGGATGTCGGGCCACGGTATCGGCAACGGCGACGACACCATCACCTCGGGGATCGAGGGCGCCTGGACGCCGAACCCGGTCAAGTGGGACAACGGCTACTTCGACATGCTGTTCGGCTACGAGTGGGAGCTGACCAAGAGCCCCGCAGGCGCGTGGCAGTGGCAGCCCAAGGACGTGCGCGAGGAAGACATGGCGCCCAAGGCCCATGACGCGTCCGGCA
The DNA here is from genome assembly GCF_019061145.1 of Anianabacter salinae. Taxonomy (GTDB): domain Bacteria; phylum Pseudomonadota; class Alphaproteobacteria; order Rhodobacterales; family Rhodobacteraceae; genus Anianibacter; species Anianibacter salinarum. Next base: position 265,991 of record NZ_JAHQZS010000003.1, read on the forward strand.
AGCAGATCACCATGATGACCACCGCCGACATGGCGATGCGCGTCGATCCGGCCTATGAGAAGATCTCGCGCCGGTTCCACGAGAACCCCGACCAGTTCGCCGACGCCTTCGCCCGCGCGTGGTTCAAGCTGACCCACCGCGACATGGGCCCCAAGACGCGGTATCTTGGACCGGAAGTGCCTGCGGAAGACCTGATCTGGCAGGACCCGATCCCGGCGCGCGATCATGACCTGATCGACTCCGCCGATGTGAATGCTCTGAAGGCACAGCTGCTCGACAGCGGCCTGACCGTGCAGGAACTCGTCTACACCGCATGGTCCTCTGCCTCGACGTTCCGCGGGTCGGACAAGCGCGGCGGCGCCAACGGTGCGCGCATCCGCCTTGCCCCGCAGGCCGGGTGGGAGGTCAACCAGCCCGAGCAGCTGAAGAAGGTGCTGGGCGTGCTGGAAGGCATCCAGTCGGACTTCAACGGCAAGCAATCCGGCGGCAAGCGCGTGTCGCTGGCCGATCTGATCGTGCTGGGCGGCTCGGCTGCGGTCGAAAAGGCGGCGAAGGACGCGGGCCACGACATCGAAGTGCCGTTCACCCCGGGCCGCACCGACGCCACCGCTGAGCAGACCGACGCGGAATCCTTCGACGTGCTCGAACCGATGGCGGATGGCTTCCGCAACTACCTCAAGACCGACTACACCCTGCCGACCGAGCAGCTTCTGATCGACAAGGCGCAGCTTCTGACGCTGACCGCGCCCGAGATGACGGTGCTTGTCGGCGGTATGCGTGCGCTGGGCGCCACCTATGGCGGATCGCAGCACGGGGTGTTCACGGACCGCCCTGGCCAGCTGACGAACGACGTCTTCGTCAACCTGATGGACATGGGCATCAAGTGGGCCGCCAAGGACGGCGAGGACGGCGTCTACGAGGCCAAGGATCGCGACACCGGCGCGGTCAAATGGACCGGCACGCGGGTCGATCTGGTGTTCGGCTCGAACTCGCAGCTGCGCGCGCTGGTCGAGGTCTATGCCGCCAGCGACGCCGAGAAGAAGTTCGTGGCGGACTTCGTGAAGGCCTGGGTCAAGGTGATGGACGCCGACCGTTTCGACGCCGCCTGATCCACTTCCCCGGCGGCAGCGATGCCGCCGGGGACACCGATCATTCTGCGGGCATCAGCCCGGTTATCAACTGCCGCAGGCCAAGCGCCGCGCCCGCGAAAATTGCCAGGACGGTGACCGGAGCGGACAGTGCCAGCACCGAGAACGCCGACAACCCCTGACCCACGGTGCAGCCGAGCGCCAGCACCGCGCCGACGCCCATCAGCGCCGCGCCGATGATCTGGCGGCGCAATTCGCGCGGGTCCTCGCAGGCTTCCCAACGGAAATGTCCTTTCACAAGACTGCCCGCGAAGGCGCCTGCCAGCACCCCCGCCACCGACCCGACGCCAAAGCTGACGCTGCGGCCGGACGCGGTCATCAGGTACAGCATGGAATCCCCAAGCGGCGCTGCGAAGGTGTGCGACACCACCGGCAGCCCGTCGAACCCGTTGGTCGCCACCCAGGTCGTGCCGACCCAGCCCGACACGATCGCCACGCCGACGACAACCGACCAGAACACCATGCCGCGTGTGGAGGCAAAGCGCCGGTCGGCCAGCGAAAACGCCAGGATCGCCCCGCCGATCAGGATGCCGGTGGCCACGACAGGCACCCCGGCAAAGCTTGCCAGATGATGCGCGATGCCGGGCGCGGTGCCGGTGAGGGCATAGCCGGGGAAGGCCCAGACCCGCAGCGCGGCAAACGGGCCGGACAGCACCGCATAGGCGGACAATCCCATCACAAGGACGATCACGAAGGACCGGAAATCGCCGCCGCCGACCCGCGCCAGCGCGCCGAAGCCGCAGTTTCCCGCCAGCGCCATACCATAGCCGAACAACAGGCCGCCAAGGATGCCTGCCACCGGGTTCCACGCGGTTCCCAGATAGACCGAGCGGTCAAGCGACGCCCAGCCCGCTGCCGCCGCCGCGAAGGTCAGCAGCACCGCAGTGCCGATGGCCACGCCCCACATCCGCAACCGGCGGGTGTCACCGCCGTAAAGCGCATCCTCGATCGCGCCAAGCGAACAGAACCGCCCCAGCCGCGCAGCAAGACCCAGCAACAGACCGCCGCCGAAGCCGATCACGGCCACCATCAATGGCTCTCCGAAAAGATCCAGCATCCCAAGGCTCCCTTCCCAAGGCGCCGGAGTTATTTGTGTTGTTTGTCCTCCGGCGCGTCCGGCCTGCAGAACAGGTCATAGACAACGTCGATGATCCGCGCGGGGCGGTCGTCCGTCAAGGAATAGTAGATCGCCTTGCCATCACGGCGCGGCGTGACCAGCCCTTCGAGACGCAGGCGAGCCAGTTGCTGCGAGACGGCAGCCTGACGGGCCGACAGCAAGTCTTCCAACTCGGTCACGGATTTCTCGCCCGAGGCGAGGTGGCACAGGATCATCAACCGGCCTTCATGGCTGATCGCCTTGAGGAAGTTCGACGCGCGCTGGGCGTTCGTCATCATCCGGTCCATGTCGTCGTCGCACATGTCTGCGGTGATGCGCGGCAGCGACAGGAACGGCACGCCCTCGGCGTGGTCCATCGCGTCGTCCGTCAGGCGATCATTTCCGTCCATTGCGTCATCCGGCCTGGTCATGGTCGATCCCAGCGTCATCGAGCATCCGCTGAAGCAGCCCCCAGAAGAAATCTTCCCCCGGATACCCCTCGATGCGAGCTAATTCCTGTCCGTCGCGAATCAAGACGAAGGTCGGCGTGTAATGCAAGCGTGTATCTAGCGTGATGCCGTCCGGCAGGGGATCGTGGATATCCACCCGCAAGAGCGGCGCGGCCTGTCCCTCGGCGGTCAGCGGATATTCTGGCGCGACTTCGGCGTTCCAGCGGGCGCACCACATGCAGCCCGCTTCTTCGGCCATCAGAAGCCGGGTTTCCGCCTGCGCGCACAAGGCCGAGGCCTGAAGCGCGAGTGCTGCCAAGCCCAGTCTGAGTGCGGAAAGGAATGTCGATTGACCTACCATATTCGCCAATCATAATGTGTTTATGTATTCCGGGCAAGCCGAGGGAGGGGCCATGTTCGATGTTACGCTCGCAGGGGCCTTGCTTGCGGGGCTTCTGTCCTTCCTGTCGCCCTGCGTCCTGCCTATCGTCCCCTTCTACCTGTCCTACCTTGCAGGAGCCAGTGTCCAGTCATTGCAGGACGGATCAGAGATTCCGGCGGGAACGCGCAACCGTGCGGTTCTGGCGTCAATCTTCTTTGCGCTTGGCGTGGCGACGATCTTTGTCGCGCTGGGGGCCACGGCGACCGCTTTTGGCCAGGTGCTGCGCGACTGGTTCGGCATCCTGCGGTGGATCGCGGCGGCGATCATCATCGCGATGGGCCTGCATTTCCTTGGCGTGATCCGCATCGGCATTCTCTACCGTCAGTTCAACACCAACGCGGGCGACACGTCCAAGACGTCGCTCCTGGGCGCCTACGTGATCGGGCTTGCCTTCGCCTTTGGCTGGACGCCTTGCGTTGGGCCGGTGCTGGCGGCGATCCTGTTCATGGCAGGCGGTCAGGATTCGGTGGGCGAGGGGATGCGGCTTTTGCTGGCCTATGCGGTGGGGATGACGGCGCCCTTCGTGCTGGCCGCCTTCTTCATCGGGCCGTTCCTGCGCTGGATGCGCGGGTTCCGTCGCCACCTGGGCAAGATCGAAAAGGCGATGGGCGCGCTTCTGGTGGTGTTCGGCATCCTGATTGCGACAAACATGGTCAACTGGATCGCCAACGCGATGCTGACGATATGGCCGACGATTGGCTGAACGGGAGGATTGAGATGAAACGTGTTCTGATGACGCTTCTGGCCGTGATCTGGGCCGGAACGGCGGCGGCCGTGACAATCGGCGACGACGGCCTGCACAAGACCGAGTGGATGCACGACACCTTCAAGGACCTGCGCGAGGATCTCGCCGAGGCCAATGCCGAGGGAAAGCGCCTGCTGGTGATGATCGAGCAGCGCGGCTGCATCTACTGCACGAAGATGCACGAAGAGGTCTATCCGCGCGACGACATCTCGGCGCTGCTGAATGACAACTACTTCGTCGTGCAGATCAACATGTTCGGCGATGTCGAGATCACCGATTTCGACGGCGAATCGATGTCTGAAAAGGATGCGATCCGCCGCTGGGGGGTGATGTTCACTCCGACGCTGATGTTCTTCCCCGAAGAGGTGCCCGAAGGCGTGACCGCCGAGGACGCTGCCGTTGCGGTGATGCCCGGTGCCTTTGGTCCCGGCACCACGCGGAACCTGCTGGCATGGGTGCTGGAGCATGGTTATGACGGAGACGAGAACTTTCAGAAGTATCACGCCCGCATGCTGGAACAGGGCGGCACCGACTGAGAACCGACCGAGGAATGCTGCGGCGCAACATATTTCAAAATTCAAGTTAATGAATTTAATGTTGCGTCCGGGTCGAACGGTGCGCTACCGTATACCGAAAATAAGGGATCAGGGAGGATCTATGAAAACATCGCAGCTTATCGTTGCCCTTGCGGTTTGCGCGGCGTCCGCCGCGAACGCCGAAAGCCACGGCAACGCCATCGCACCGACTGCGGTCGCCTTCACCGACGGTGCGGTCGAGATGTCGCTGTCCGGTCAGCCCGGTGATCCGGCAGCGGGCCGGATCCTGATGAACAAGGGGTCGGGCAACTGCGTTGCCTGCCACCAGGTCACCGATCTTCCCGAATATGCCTTCCAGGGCGAAATCGGCCCGATCCTCGACGGCGTCGCCGATCGCTGGTCCGAGGCTGAGCTGCGCGGGATCGTGACGAACGCAAAGATCATGTTCCCCGACTCGATGATGCCGTCGTTCTACAAGACCGAAGGCTTCATCCGTCCGGGCAACAAGTTCACCGGCAAGGCCGCAGAGGGGGAGGTTGCTCCGCTTCTGACGGCCCAGCAAGTCGAAGATGTGGTTGCCTACCTCATGACCCTCAAGGACATGTAGGCTACCGAGACAGGAGAGAATGACATGAATTTCACACGACGCCAGTCGATCCTCACAGGCCTTGGCGCCGCGGTTGCAGCCTTTCTGCCCTTCCGCGCCTTTGCCGCCGTCGAGGACAATATCGCCGAGTTCACCGGCGGGGCAGAGCCTGGCTCTGGCGGCATCACGCTGACCGCGCCCGAGATCGCCGAGAACGGCAACACGGTTCCGATCGAAGTGTCCGCACCCGGTGCGGTCTCGATCGCCGTATTTGCTGCAGGGAACCCGACCCCGGCTGTGGCGACGTTCAACTTCGGCCCGCTCGCGGCCTCGCAGTCCGCCTCGACCCGTATCCGCCTTGCCGGAACGCAGGACGTGGTCGCCGTTGCCAAGATGGCCGACGGCAGCTTCGTCAGCGACCGCAAGGAAGTGAAGGTCACCATCGGCGGCTGCGGCGGCTAAGGCTCAGGACAAGGACACCAAGATCATGGCAGACAACGTAAAACCCCGCGTGAAAGTGCCGAAGTCCGCTTCGGCCGGCGAGGCCATCGTCATCAAGACGCTGATCTCGCACCCGATGGAATCCGGCCAGCGCAAGGACTCCAGCGGCAACCCGATCCCGCGTTCGATCATCAATCGCTTCGTCGTCGACTTCAACGGCGAGAACGTGATCGACATGACCCTCGAGCCCGCGATCTCGACCAACCCCTATGTCGAGTTCTCGGCCACCGTACCGGAATCGGGTGAATTCACCTTCACCTGGTACGACGACGACGGCTCGGTCTACACCGACACCCAGTCGATCAGCGTCGCCTGACGACACGCGAGAGCTGCGTCGCCGGGTCCACTGGCGACGCCTTCACAGGGAGGAAAACGAATGAAGAGAGCTTACGCTCCTGGCCGCTCGCTGGTCGCCGCACTCGCGATCGTGGCAGGCCTTGCCGTTCCGGCGATGGCGGACCCCGATGAGGATTCGCTGGTCATCAACGGCGATATCGAGATCGTGACCGAAACCGCCGCGCCTGCGCATCTTGACGGGATCAGCACGATCTATTCCGGCTGGCGGTTCCGCGGTGACGGCACCCAGGCCATGCAGATGGACGACTTCGACAACCCCGGCATGCTGGGCGTCGCCGCTGCGGAAGAAGTCTGGCAGGCCGTCGATGGCTCGGCTGGCGAAAGCTGCGCGTCTTGCCACGGCGATGCCACCGAGATGCGCGGCGTGAAGGCCGTGTATCCCAAGTGGAACGAAGAGGCGGGCGAGGTTCGCACGCTGGAGATGCAGATCAACGACTGCCGCGAAACCCGCATGGGCGCCGAGGCGTGGGGCTACACCAGCGGCGGCATGACCAACATGGTTGCGCTGCTGGCATCGGTGTCGCGCGGCGTTCCGGTGGACGTGGCGATCGACGGTCCGGCCCAGTCGGCCTGGGAAGCGGGCAAGGAAATCTACTACACCCGCTACGGTCTTCTGGAACAGTCCTGCGCGAATTGCCATGAGAACAGCTATGGCATGATGATCCGCGCTGACCACCTGAGCCAGGGCCAGATCAACGGCTTCCCGACCTATCGTCTCAAGAACACCAAGCTGAACGCGGCGCATGACCGCTTCAAGGGGTGCATCCGCGACACGATGGCCGAGACCTTTGCGCCCGGCAGCGACGAGTTCATCGCGCTCGAGCTTTACGTCGCCTCGCGCGGCAACGGTCTGTCCGTCGAAGGCCCGTCCGTCCGCAACTAAGACCAGCGCCCGCCCGGGACCTCCCGGCGCGGGCGTTTTCACAACAGTTGCATTCACTGATGCGAATAAATAAGATCAATGGACGAAAGGATGCCGGGGATGATCTCGCGTCGTGATTTTCTGCAAGCGGCCATGGCCACCAGCGCCCTCTACAGCGCCTCGGGGTTCGGCAACTGGTCCCGCCTTGCCGCCCAGCAGGCGCTGACGCAGGACGATCTGTTGAATTTCGACACCTTCGGCAACCTGACCCTGATCCACATCACCGACATCCATGCGCAGATGGTCCCGATCCTGTTCCGCGAGCCATCGGTGAACATCGGTGTCGGCGGCAACCGGGGGCAGGTGCCGCACCTGACCGGCGCCGACTTCCGCAAGTTCTACGGCATCGCCGACGGCAGCCCGTCGCACTATGCCCTGTCCTCGGGCGACTTCGAGGCGTTGGCGCGCAGCTATGGCCGGATGGGCGGTCTCGACCGCGTGTCCACGGTCGTCAACGCGATCCGCGCCGACCGTCCCGAAGCGATCCTGCTGGACGGCGGCGACACCTGGCACGGCTCCTACACCTGCTACCAGACGCAGGGGCAGGACATGGTCAACGTGATGAACGCGCTGAAGCCGGACGCGATGACCTTTCACTGGGAGTTCACGCTGGGATCGGACCGCGTGCACGAGATCGTCGAGGGATTGCCCTTTGCCGCGCTCGGCCAGAACATCTTTGACGCCGAGTGGGACGAGCCGGCCGAGATGTTCAAGCCCTACCAGTTCTTCGAGCGCGGCGGCCTGAACGTCGCCGTGATCGGGCAGGCGTTTCCCTACATGCCCATCGCCAACCCCGGCTGGATGTTCCCCGAATACAGCTTCGGCATCCGCGACGAGAACATGCAGGCGATGGTCGACGAGGTGCGCGCGCAGGGCGCCGACGTGGTCGTCTGCCTGTCGCACAACGGCTTTGACGTCGATAAAAAGATGGCGTCCATCGTCACCGGCATCGACGTGATCCTGTCGGGCCACACCCATGACGCGCTGCCCGAGCCTGTGCTGGTCGGCGAGACGATCATCGTCGCCTCGGGGTCCAACGGCAAGTTCGTCAGCCGCGTCGATCTGGACATCCAGAACGGCCGCATGATGGGCTTCCGCCACAAGCTGATCCCGATCTTCTCGGACGTGATCGCGCCGGACCCGGTGGTGACGGCGGCGATCGAGGCGGAACGCGCGCCCTACGCCGACACGCTGGCCGAGGTGATCGGCCAGACCGACAGCGTTCTCTACCGGCGCGGCAACGTCAACGGATCGTGGGACGACCTGATCTGCGACGCCCTGCTGGAAGAGCGCGAGGCCGAGATTGCCCTGTCGCCCGGCGTGCGTTGGGGGCCAAGCCTGATCCCCGGAGACATCACCCGCGAGGATATCTGGAACGTCACCTCGATGACCTACGGCGCCGCCTACCGCACCGAGATGACCGGCGAGTTCCTCAAGGTCGTCATGGAAGACGTGGCCGACAACATCTTCAACCCCGATCCCTACTACCAGCAGGGCGGCGACATGGTCCGCACCGGCGGACTTGGCTACCGCATCGACGTGACCAAGCCGCAGGGCGAGCGCATCAGCGAGATGACGCTGCGCGCCACCGGCGAGGCCATCGACCCGGCGCGCAGCTACGTCGTCGCGGGCTGGGCCAGCGTCAACGAGGGCACCGAAGGCCCGCAGATTTGGGACGTGGTGGAAAGCTACATCGCCCGCAAGGGCACCGTCACCGTCAATGAGAATGACAGCGTGCAGGTGGTCAACGCCTGACCCTGCGCGTCCGAAGGAGGAGTGAGAATGAGCGATCCGAAGGGACCAACCACATCGCGCCGCGCCTTTCTGGGCTCGGCCGCAGCGATGGGAACCGGGGCACTGGCCGCCGGTGTCGCCCATGCCGAAGGTGATCCGCTGATCCTGGAGAAACAGCCCTGGGCGCAGGAGTTCGGCGACGGCGTCGACGAAACGCCCTACGGCCTGCCGATCCGCTTTGAGGATGACGTGATCCGGCGCAACGTGCCGTGGCTGACCGCCGATCCGATCTCGTCGATCAACTTCACGCCGATCCATGCGCTTGACGGCACGATCACGCCGCAGGGCTGCGCGTTCGAGCGTCACCATTCCGGTGCGATCGAACTGGCCAAGGCGGACTACCGGCTGATGGTCAATGGAATGGTCGGCGCGCCGATGGTGTTCGACTATGCCGATCTGGAACGCTTCCCGCGCGAGAACCACGTCTATTTCTGCGAATGCGCGGCCAACACCGGCATGGAATGGGCGGGCGCGCAGCTGAACGGCGTGCAGTTCACCCACGGCATGATCCACAACATGGAATATTCCGGCGTGCCGCTGCGCACGCTGCTGGCCGAGGCCGGGTATGACGTGAACGGCGATCACAGCGGCAAGTGGGTCTATGTCGAGGGCGCGGATGCGTCGTCGAATGGTCGCTCGATCCCGATGGAAAAGGCGCTGGACGACTGCCTTGTCGCCTTCAAGGCCAACGGCGAGGCGCTGCGCAAGGAGCACGGTTATCCGGTGCGGCTGATCGTGCCGGGCTGGGAAGGCAACATGTGGGTGAAGTGGCTGCGCCGCATCGAAGTCACCGACGCCGCCGTCGAAAGCCGCGAGGAGACGTCGAAGTATACCGACACGCTGGCCGATGGCACCGCGCGCAAGTGGACCTGGGTGATGGACGCCAAGTCGGTCGTCACCTCGCCCAGCCCGCAGGCGCCGATCACCCACGGGCCCGGACCCCTGGTCATCACCGGGCTGGCATGGTCGGGTCACGGTCGGATCACCCGTGTGGATGTGTCCAAGGACGGCGGCATGACGTGGGAAACCGCGCGGCTGGCGGCGCCCGGGACGGCCATGGCGCTGACCCGCTTCTATCTCGACACCGACTGGACCGGCGAGGAGATGCTGCTGCAATCGCGCGCCATCGACGAGACCGGGTATGTCCAGCCGACCAAGGCACAGCTGCGCGAGGTGCGCGGCCTGAACTCGGTCTATCACAACAACTGCATCCAGACCTGGCACGTCAAGGCAAACGGAGAGGCAGAGAATGTCGAAGTTTCTTAAGCTTTTCGCACCCACCGCAACGGGCGCGGCGGCCGTTCTCGGCTCTGCCTATTTCCTCGCCGACCAGCTTGTGACGGACATGCCCGCCCCGGCGCGCGGCGAGATCGTGTCCGCCGCCGTCGCCGATACGGAGACCCAGGCGACAACGGACCAGGCAAGTGCGCCGGTGCAGCTTGCGTCCGCGGCGCCCGCGCGGGACGGCGGCTTCGGCCTTGGCCGTCCGGCGACCGAGGACGAGGTGCGCGCCTGGGACGTCAAGGTGATGCCCGACGGGCGCGGCCTGCCGGTCGGGTCCGGGTCGGTCGCGGATGGCGAGACGCTGTTCTCTGACAACTGCGCGGCGTGCCACGGCGAATTTGCAGAAGGCGCGGGCAACTGGCCCAAGCTGGCAGGCGGCGACGGCAGCCTAGCCAATGACGATCCGGTCAAGACCGTCGGGTCGTACTGGCCCTACCTGTCGACGGTCTATGACTATGTCCACCGCTCGATGCCGTTCGGCAACGCGCAGATCCTGACGCCGGACGAGACATACGCGATCACCGCGTATATCCTCTATTCCAACTTTCTGGTGGAGGACGATTTCGTCTTGTCGAACGAGAACTTCCTCGAGGTCGAGATGCCCAACGCGGGCGGTTTCATCGTCGATGACCGGCCCGAGACGGAGTATCCGCTGTGGCGCGCAGAGCCGTGCATGGAGGCGTGCAAGACCTCGGTCGAGATCACCATGCGCGCCACCGTGCTGGACGTGACCCCCGACGTGGAAGGCGACGAAGTGGCGGCAGAGACGGTTGCCGCGGCGCCTGCCGAGACCGCAGCCCCGGCCGAGGCCGAAACCGCCATCGCCGAGGCGCCTGCGCAGGACGCGGTCGGCCCCGATCCGGCCCTTGTGGCGGCGGGCGAGACGGTGTTCCGCAAATGCTCGTCCTGTCACCAGGTTGGAGACGGCGCCAAGAACCGCACCGGCCCGCATCTGAACGATCTGTTCGGGCGCACCATGGGCGGCATCGAGGGGTTCAAGTATTCCGGCGTCTTCCAGGAAGCCCGTGACGCGGGCCGGGTCTGGGACGAGGCGTCGCTGGCCGAGTTTCTGGCCAAGCCGCGCGAGTACATGAGCGGCACCAAGATGTCCTTTGCGGGCTTTCGCGACGACCAGGACACCGACGCCGTTCTGGCCTATCTGAAGACCTTCGACAGCGGAGAGTGACATGACCCTTCTTGCCCGTTTCTCCCTCGTCGCCGTGGTGGCCTGCCTTGCGCAGGTGGCCACGGCGGCGGAAGAAATCGGCGATGCAGAGCGGGGCGAAGCATTGTTCCGCCAGTGCCAGAGCTGTCACCAGATCGGGCCAGATGCGACCAACCGCGTCGGGCCTCATCTGAACGGTGTGTTCGGCCGCACCGCCGGGTCGGTCGAAGGCTTCCGCTACTCCAAGGCGTTCGAACGCGCCGGGTCCAAGGGCCTCGAATGGCACATCGACACGCTCGGCAGTTTTCTGGAGAATCCCAAGGCAATCGTCCCCGGCACGCGCATGAGTTATCGCGGTATGGCCGACGCCCAGGACCGCGCAGACCTGATCGCCTACATGCGTGACTTCTCTGCCTCGCCCGCGAACATCCCCGAATCCGATCCGACCGCCCGCGCGGTCAGCCATGACCTCGACCCCGCGATCCTCGAGATCCAGGGCGATCCAGCGTATGGCGAATACCTCGCGAGCGAATGCCAGACTTGCCACCGGGTCGATGGCCAGGACAGCGGCATTCCGTCAATCATTGCCTGGCCAGAGGACGATTTTGTCATCGCCATGCACGCCTACAAGACCAAGGCGCGCGAGCATCCCGTCATGAACATGATGGCCGGACGCCTGTCGAACGAAGAGATTGCGGCGCTCGCCGCATATTTTGCGACCCTGGAATAATCTGGGCGCACCACGAAGGGAGGACGACCATGACATTCAACAGACGCGCGTTCCTGGGAACATCTGCGATGGCCGCAGCGGTTCTTGCAGCGCCCCGGCTTTATGCGGCAGCCCACGGCGGCAAGCCGAAGGTCGTCGTGATCGGCGGCGGCGCAGGCGGTGCGACCGCAGCCCGCTACATCGCCAAGGACAGCGACGGCGCCATCGACGTCACGCTGATCGAGCCGACGCGGACCTATTACACCTGCTTCTTCTCGAACCTGTATCTGGGCGGCTTCAAGCAGTACGACGATCTTGGCCACAGCTATGGCACGCTTGCCTCCGACTACGGCGTCAACGTGGTGCATGACTACGCCGTCGGCGTGGACCGCGATGCCAAAACCGTGACGCTGGCAAGCGGGGACAGCCTGCCCTACGACCGTCTGGTCCTGTCGCCCGGCATCGACTTTGTCGCAGGCTCGGTTGCGGGCTGGGACGTGTCGGCGCAGAACGCCATGCCGCACGCCTACAAGGGCGGCTCGCAAACCCAGCTTCTGAAGGCGCAGCTTGAAGCGATGCCCGAGGGCGGCACTTTTGTCATGGTCGCCCCGCCGAACCCCTACCGCTGCCCGCCCGGCCCGTACGAGCGGGTGTCGATGGTCGCCTGGTATCTCAGCCAGAACAACCCGACCGCCAAGATCATCATCGCCGACCCCAAGGAAAACTTCTCCAAGCAGGGCCTGTTCGAGGAAGGCTGGCAAAAGCACTACTCGGGCATGATAACCCGGATCGGCCCCGATTTCGGTGGCGGAAACGTCACCGTCGATCCGGCGGCGATGACCGTTGATATCGACGGGGAAGTCATCAACGCGGATGTCGTCAACGTCATCCCGGCGATGAAGGCGGGCCACATCGCTGCCGTCGCGGGCGTGACCGATGGCAACTGGGCGCCGGTCAATCCCGGCGACATGACCTCGAAGATGGACGAGAACATCCACGTTCTTGGCGATGCCTCGGCGCAGGGCGACATGCCCAAGTCCGGCTTCTCGGCCAACAGTCAGGCCAAGGTCGCGGCCATGTCGATCCGCGGCGCGCTGACCGGCAGCCAGGTGTTCCCGGCCAAGTACTCGAACACCTGCTGGTCCCTGATCGCCGAGAACGACGGCGTCAAGGTCGGCGCCAGCTACGAGCCGACCGAGGAGAAGATCGCCTCGACCGGCAGCTTCGTCAGCCAGACCGGCGAGGACGCTGCGCTGCGCGAGGCGACCTATCAGGAATCCGAAGGCTGGTACTCGGGTATCACCGCCGACATGTTCGGCTGACAGGCGTTTCGTAGCAAGTGATCCGCCCGGCCTTGACCCATGTCAGGGCCGGGCTTTTCCGTTCCGCTATCATCCGGCCATCAGTAGAGGAGACACCCCATGAACCGACTGTTCGCCCTTGCCTTTGCAGCTCTTTCCGCCACAGCCACAGCCGCCATCGCGGAAGAGCCCGTCACCTACGCCTTCGACGGCAGTTTCGACGACGCGACATTCGCGCTTGAGAACGCGATCATCGGGCAGGGTCTGGTCATCGACTTCACCAGCCATGTCGGCGAGATGCTGAACCGCACCGGCGCGGATGTCGGCAGCGCCGAGACGATTTTCGATCAGGCCGAGATTTATCTCTTCTGCTCCGCCGTCACCTCGCGCGAGGTGATGGAAGCCGATCCCATGAACATTCAGCACTGCCCCTACGGGATTTTCGTGACCGAGGCACAGGGCGAGGTGATGATCGGGCACCGTGCCTACCCCGACGATACGATGTCGCCGGTCCGGTCGCTGCTGACCGGCATCGTGGAAGAGGCGGGCGGCACGCGCTGACGCGCCGCCCGCGACAAGGTCAGCCGTCGAGCGGGGCGAAGCGGTATCCGTCGCCCGACCGCTCGACGCGGCCAATCCCGCCCTCGGGCAGGTGAAAGCCAACGACTGTCGTGTCGTCAACCGCCAGCCGGTCCATCAGCGCCGTCCGCGTGGCGGCGCCGGTCGCGGGGTCCTGATCGCTTCCGATCTGCCATTCGGGGTGGGCGAAAGACACATGGTGGTTGCCGATGGCATCGCCGATGATGAAGGCCTGCTGCCCGCCCGCGTCCAGCGCAAAGGACATGTGCCCCGGCGTGTGGCCGTAGGTGGCGACCGCCTCGATGCCCGGCAGCACCGTGTCGCCGCCATCGAACAGGGCGATCTGGTCCGCCAAAGCCTCCAGTCGCCGGGCCGCGCCTACGGCAAAGGCCTGCCGCTCGGCGTCGATGGTGTTCACCGTCTCGGGGTTGGTCCAGTAGTCCCATTCCGCCTGGCCCATGTGAAAGGCGGCATTGGCAAAGGCGATGTCGCCGAAGTCGTCCAGCAGTCCCCACAGGTGATCGGGATGGCCATGGGTGAACACGACATGGGTGATGTCGTCGGCGGTGACGCCAATGGCATCGAGGCTGTCCAGCAGCGTGCCCGCCGTCGGCATGAAGGTGTCGCCAGAGCCGACATCGAACAGGACCGTGTTGGTGCCGTCGCGGTAAAGCGTGACGTTGCAGGGCGGCGTCAGCTGATCGCCGGTCACGCCATTCGCTTCAAGAATCCGGCCCGCCTCGGCCTCGGGCAACCCGGCAAGGGTAAAGCTGCGCGGCAACAGAAGCGTGCCGTCGCTGACCGTCGTGAGGGTGGCGTCGCCCATCGCAAGCTCTGCGATGGCGAAGGTCGGTGCGGCGACAAGGCTTCCGGCGGCGGCCATGGACCGGGTCAGGAATTGGCGGCGATACATGATGGGCTCCCTTTGATATTCCAGGATGTGAATATCAGGGCGCGCGCCGGGCGTATACCGCGATTTCCTCCGGGTGATCCCTGTTCGTGCGCTGAAATCGGACTGGGGATTGCCTTGCGCTGACATTAGTATGGCGCCGTTGCAGGCAAGGCGGCGGGACCGGAACGGTATGACAGGCACACAAGACGGTAACCGGCCAGCGCTGATCGGGATCGATTGGGGCACGTCCTCGCTGCGGGCCTACCTGATCGGCGCGGAGGGCCGCGTGATCGACCGGATGGCAACGGGCGAGGGCATCCTGAACGTCCCGCACGGGAATTTCGGCGCGGTGGCGCAGGGCATCCTTTCGCGCTGGGACGACAGGCGACTGCCGGTCCTCGCGTCGGGCATGATTACCAGCCGCAGCGGTTGGAACGAGACGCCGTATCTGACCATGCCGCTGGGCCTTGACGATCTGGCCGCTGCGCTGGTGCCGCTAAAGACCCCCGGCGGCGCCGTGATCCACCTTGTCACCGGCGCGCGCACCGCTTCGGTCGATGCGCCGGACGTGATCCGGGGCGAGGAGACGCAGGCGATCGGCGCGGCAGTCCTGGGGCTGACCGACGCGTCGATCATCCTGCCCGGCACCCACAGCAAATGGATCGAGCTTGGCGGCGGGCGCATCCTGTCCCACGCGACCCACATGACCGGCGAGGTGTTCGCCGTCCTCAAGGCGCATTCGATCCTCGGCAGGATGATCGAGGACGGCCCCCCCAGCCCCGACGACTTTGCGCGCGGGGTGCGGGCGGGGCTGGCCGAGGGCAGGGGCCTGCTGCACGCCCTGTTCCACGCGCGCACCCTGCCGCTGTTCGGGCAGATCGCGGAAGGCGGCGTCGCGGACTACCTGTCGGGGGTTCTGATCGGCTCCGAGATCGCCGGGCAGATGCAGCGCGAGACGAGGGCCAGAACGGTCGTCGTGATCGGCGGTGATGCGCTGGCCGCCCGCTATGTCACCGCGCTGGGTCTGGCGGGAATTGACTCCTCGACCCTGCCCGAGGACACCGTCGCCATGGGCCATTTCCACATCGCCAGAACTGCGGGGCTGCTGCCATGACCGACCTGAGGGCCGCGCTGGCCGTGAACCCGCTGATCGCCATCCTGCGCGGGCTGGACCCGGACAAGGCCGCGCCCGTGGCCGATGTGCTGGTCGATGCGGGGCTGCGGATCATCGAGGTGCCGCTCAACTCGCCCGCGCCGCTCACCTCCATCGAACGGATCGTGGAACGGCACGGCGACAATGCCCTGATCGGCGCGGGCACCGTGCTGACGGCAGAGGATGTCGAGGCCGTCGCAGGCGCGGGCGGGCGGTTGATCGTGGCGCCGAACATGGACCCCGCCGTGGGCCGCGCCGCCACCGAACGCGGGATGCTGTGGTGCCCCGGCGTCGCCACCCCGACCGAGGCCTTCGCGGCGCTCAGCCTTGGCGCGGCGATGCTCAAGTTCTTCCCGGCCGAGATGATCCCGCCCCAAGCCATCTCGGCGATGCGCGCGGTGCTGCCGAAGACCGCCATCGTCGCGGTGGTGGGGGGCATCACGCCGGACACCATGGCGCCCTACCGCGCGGCGGGCGCCGATGCCTTCGGTATCGGGTCTGCGCTGTTCAAGCCGGGCTATGGACTGGACGAGATCGCGGACCGCGCGTCGCGCTTCAGTGACCAGATGCCTCGCGGCTGATCCGCACTTTCGGCTCTGGCAGGCCGCGCACCGGCACCTTCGCGAAATAGGTCGCGCCTTCGCCGTCGTGTGGTGACACCAGCCTCTCGCGTCCCGTGGTGACCATAAGTGTGTCCAGCGCTGCACCGATGAAGCACGGGCAGGTGGACTGCGCCGCCGGGATGGCGATGCTATCCAGAAGCCCGCCGTCTGGCCCGTAGCGCGACACGCGCCCCGCCCCCCACAGAGCAAGCCAGACGCAGCCCTCGGCATCGACCACAGCGCCGTCCGGCGACAGGTCTTGCGCGGCAAGGTCAAGGAACACCCGCGGTGCGCCTGTCGGCCAGCCTTCGGCGTCAAGCGGCTGTGCCATGACCACCTGTGCGGGGGTGTCGGCGTAATAGGCCAGCCGCCCGTCCGGCGCGAAGCAGATCGCGTTGGGGATCGTGATGCCGGTCATCAGCCGTTCCATCTTACCGCTGTGATAGCGATAGATCGCGCCTGCGCCCGTCTCGGCCTTCTTGCCCATCGTCCCGATCCAGAACCCGCCCTGCCGGTCGGCGCGCCCGTCGTTCGACCGGGTGGCGGGGTTGTCCGCCTCCAGAGGCACGACCTCGGACACCTTGCCGCTGGCGATGTCGAACAGCGACAGCGCGGTTTCGCTGGCGATCAGAAGGGTATCCTTGTCCACCCATCCCGCCGCCGAGACATGGCCGTCAAAGCCCCAATCAAGCGGCTGGTCCCCGTCCCGCGACAGCATCCGCTTGCCGAGGATGTCGAACCAGAAGGCCTGCCCGCGCCCCGGGTGCCACAGCGGGCCTTCGCCCAGTTCGCAGATTCGGCTGTCAAAGACCTCGGCGTCCATCGCTATCCCCGCAGGTCGAACGGCAACAGCGCGTCGGGCATGTTCTGATAGCAGACGGGCCGCAGGAAGCGGCGGATCGCCATCGTGCCCACGCTGGTCGCGCCAAAGTTGGTCGAGGCCGGGTAGGGGCCGCCATGCACCATCGCATCCGCAACTTCGACGCCGGTGGGATAGCCGTTGACGAGGATGCGCCCGACCTTGCGCTCAAGAAGCGGCATCAGGGGGCGCGCGACGTCCAGATCGCCGTCGTCCATCTGCAGCGTGGCGGTCAACTGGCCATGCAGCGCGCGGGCGATGTCCCGCATCTGGCCCGGGCCGGAGACGCGGATCACGATGCCAGAGGGGCCGAACACTTCATCGGCCAGATCGGCATTCGCCAGCCAGTCGTCCCCCGTCACGTCAAACAGCGCGGGCGCGCCCTTGCGCCCGTCGCAGTCGTGGCGCAGCCGCGTGCGCACCGCGTCCATCCCAGCCAGCCGGTCCACGCCGCCGCGATAGCCCTTGGCTCCGCCGGTGGTAAGCATCGGCTGCGGCGCGACCGCTGCCAGCGCCGCCTCTGCCGCGTCCAACAGTGCATCCGCCGCCGTGTCCTCGACGATCAGCACGCCAGGGTTGGTGCAGAACTGCCCCACGCCCATCGTAAGCGATCCGGCCCAGGCCGTGCCGATGGCGCCGGCGCGGGCCTCTGCCGCGGCAGGAAGCACGAAGATCGGGTTGATCGAGCCAAGCTCGCCGAAGAACGGGATCGGCTCGGGCCGGGACATCGCCAGATCGAACAGCGCCTTGCCACCCCGGAACGATCCGGTGAAGCCCACCGCGCGGGTCAGCGGATGCGTCACCAGCGCCTCGCCGGCCGCGTTGGTGTTGGACTGGATCAGCGCGAAGACGCCCTTCGGCATGCCGGTTTTCTCGATTGCGGCGCGGATCGCGTCCGCGACGATTTCGCCGGTGCCGGGATGGCCGGGGTGACCCTTGTAGACCACCGGGCAGCCAGCAGCGAGCGCCGCCGCCGTGTCGCCGCCCGCCGTCGAGAACGCCAGCGGGAAGTTCGACGCGCCGAAGATGCCGACCGGCCCGATTGGGCGCTGCACCGACCTGAGATCGGGGCGCGGCAGGGGCTGGCGGTCGGGCAAGGCAGCGTCATGGCGCCGGTCAAGATAGGCACCGTCGCGGATATGACTGGCGAACAGGCGCAGCTGGCCGGTGGTGCGGCCCCGCTCGCCCTCAAGCCGACCTTCGGGCAGGCCGGTCTCGGCGCTGCCCATGGCGGTCAGCGAGTCGCCGCGCGCTTCGATCTCGTCGGCAATGGCCTCGAGGAACGCGGCGCGCTCGTCGCGCGTGGTCCAGCCGTAGGTTTCGAAGGCCGCTTCAGCGGCAGTCATGGCGGCATCGACTTCGGCCTTGACGCCCGAAAGGACTGTCAGGGCCGGGCCTGTCACGGGATCGGACTGGAACGGTGAGCCGCCCTCGGCCCATTCGCCTGCGATAAGATGGCGTCCGGTCAGTTCGGTCATGGTGTCTCCTGCGGGTCAGTCGTGGAAAGGGTCGACCGCAACGTGGCGGCCAAGCATGAAGGCGTCGGCGACATGGACCAGCGGGCGCAGGTCCATGTCCGAGGCGCGCGCGGCGATCAGATCGCCAAAACGCCGGTAGAGCGCGGGGTATTCGCCGGGGCCATCCACCGGTTGTTCGGTGCCGCCAAGGAACAGTCGTGCGCCGCCCTCGGTCAGGTCCAGCCGGCCGCTCTCGGTCTCGACGGCTATCTGCCAGATCTCACCGCTTTCTAGCCGCCAGTCGAACACGGCCGCGACGGTAAGGCCATCCGGCCCGGCAAAGTCCAGATCGGCGGCGATGGGCGTCGCGCAGTTGGACGGGACCGACAGGGTCGCAGCCGTCAGGTGCAGCGGATGGGGCATTATCTCGGTCAGGATCGACAGCGCGTTGATGCCGGGATCGAACACCCCAAGCCCGCCCGGCTGCCAGATCCACGCCTGGCCCGGATGCCATTTGCGCACGTCTTCCTTCCAGTCGATCCGCACCGACGTGATCTTCTTGCCCGAAAGCCATTCCTTTGCGGCGGCAACGCCATTCGCATGCCGTGAATGCCATGTGGCGTGGATCGTGACGCCTGCCGTGCGGGCGGCATCCTGCAGCGCGTGAACCTCGGCCAGTGTCGCGCCGGGGGGCTTTTCAAGCATCACGTCGCGGCCTGCCGCGATGGCTTGCGATGCGGCGGCGTAGCGCACGGCGGGCGGCATGCACAGCGACACCGCGCGGATGTCGGGGCGCGCTGCAAGAAGGGCGGTCAGCGTGTCGAAATTCTCGACCCCGTCGACCCCGCCTGACCGGGACACGGTCGCGGCAAGGCGAAAGGCGGGGTCGGCGGCGATGGCAGGAATATGCTGGTCGCGGGCAATCTTGCCGACGCCGACGATGGCGATGTCAGTGACTGTCACGGGGCACCTCGTTTCCACGGCATCCTTTGAGGAAATCGAAATCCGCGCCGCTGTCTGCGCCTTCGACGTGGTCATGGAACATCCGCGCATAGCCCGACGCGGGCGGTTCGGTTTGCGGTGTCCATGCCGCCAGCCGCTCGGCCAGTTCCGCGTCGGAGATATCCAGATGCAGGCGCCGCGCGGCGACGTCCAGTTCGATCATGTCGCCGTCGCGGACCACGGCCAGCGGGCCGCCAACCGCCGCTTCGGGCGCGGTGTGCAGGATCACCGTGCCATAGGCGGTGCCTGACATGCGCGCGTCCGAGATGCGGACCATGTCGGTGATGCCCTTCTTCAGCACCTTGGGCGGCAGGCCCATGTTTCCGACTTCTGACATGCCGGGATAGCCCTTGGGCCCGCAGTTCTTGAGAACCATCACGCAGGTCTCGTCAATGTCGAGCGCGTCGTCGGCGATCCGGGCCTTGTAGTCGTCGATGTCCTCGAACACGACGGCGCGGCCCCTGTGGGTCATCAGTGCGGGCGTCGCGGCGGACGGCTTGAGAACCGCGCCCATCGGCGCAAGGTTGCCGCGCAGGACCGCGATGCCGCCAGAGGCCGTCAGCGCCTTGTCGGCGGGGCGGATCACGTCCTCGTTCCAGTTCACGGCGTCCTTCACCTCGTCCCAGATCGCGCCGCCCGAGACGGTCAGCGCATCGCGGTGCAGCATCCCGGCCTCGCCCAGCCGTTTCAGGACAACGGGCAGGCCGCCCGCGTAAAAGAACTCCTCCATCAGGTATTTGCCCGACGGCATCAGGTTCACCACGGTCGGCACGTCGCGGCCCAGCCGGTCCCAGTCGTCGAGGGTCAGATCGACCCCGACGCGGCCCGCCAGCGCCAGCACATGCAGCACCGCGTTGGTCGATCCGCCGATGGCGCCGTTCACGCGGATCGCGTTTTCAAAGGCGGCGCGGGCCAGGATGTCGGACGGTTTCAGGTCGTCCTTGACCATCTGCACGATGCGGCGGCCCGACAGTTGCGCCATCACCCGGCGGCGGGCATCCACCGCGGGGATCGCGGCGTTGCCCGACAGCGCCATGCCAAGCGCCTCGGCCATGCTGGCCATGGTGCTTGCGGTGCCCATCGTGTTGCAGGTGCCTGACGACCGGCTCATCGCCTGCTCGGCCTCGAGGAATTCGTCTTGCGTCATCTTTCCGGCCTTGATGTCCTCGGACATCTGCCACAGCGCCGTGCCCGACCCGACCCGTTCGCCCCGGAACCAGCCGTTCAGCATCGGCCCGCCGGTCACGACGATGGACGGGATATCGGTCGAGGCCGCGCCCATCATCAGGCTGGGCGTGGTCTTGTCGCAGCCCACCAGCAGCACCGCGCCGTCGATGGGCTGGGCGCGCATGACCTCTTCCACCGCCATCGCGGCAAGGTTGCGATACATCATCGCCGTGGGGCGGAAGGTGTTCTCGGAGGCCGAGAACACCGGCACCTCGACGGGGAAACCGCCCGCCTCCCAGATGCCCGCCTTCACCTTTTCCGCCAACTCGCGCAGGTGGCCGTTGCACGGGGTCAGGTCGGACCAGGTGTTCAGGATGCCGATCACCGGGCGACCGTCGAACAGGTCGTGCGGATAGCCCTGATTCTTCAGCCAGCCCCGGTGGTAGATGTTGTCGCGGCTGGTGCCGCCATACCACTCTTGCGAGCGCAGCTTGCGGGGCCATTCGGCGGGAACGAAACTCATGGGTAACTCACAGGGCGCGGATTGCGGTGCGGGGCTCGGGGCGCGGGGCGTCGATCTGTTCGAGCGTGTTTCTCAGGGGCAGGCCGAATTCGGGCACCTCGATCTCGAACATGTCGCCTGTCCGCGCCGCGATGCCGTCGGCAAAGGACAGGGTGGCGGTGCCGAACATGTGGATGTGAACGTCGCCGGGCTGCCGGAACAGGTCATACTTGAAATGATGGTGCTCCAGGTTGGCGATCGCGTGCGACATGTTCGCCTCACCGGACAGGAACGGCTTTTCAAAGATAACCTCGTTGCCGCGCCGGATGCGGCTGGTGCCTTCGACGTGTTCGGGCAGAACCCCAATCAGCACCTCGGGGCCGACCGCGCAGGGGCGCAGCTTGGAATGCGCAAGGTAGAGATAATTGCGCCGCTCCATGACGTGGTCGGAAAACTCGTTGGCCAGCGCAAAGCCGACCCGCACCGGGGCGCCATCGGGGGCGATGACGTAAAGCCCCGCGATCTCGGGTTCCTCTCCGCCGTCCTCGGCAAAGCCCGGAGAGGTAAGCGCCGCGCCGGGGGCGACAAGCGCGGTGCCGCTGCCCTTGTAGAACCATTCGGGCTGCACGCCCGCCGCGCCGTTCGCGGGCTTGCCGCCTTCGACGCCCATGCGGAACATCTTCATCGAATCCGTCTCGTCGCCCGTGGCCTTGGCGTGCATCGACGCGCGGGTCGAGGCGCTGCCCAGATGTGTCAGCCCGGTTCCGGTCAGGTGCAGGTGCGCCGGATCGGGATGCAGCAGCGGCGGCAAAAGGCGTCCCTCGTCATAGAGGCGTGGCAGATCGACCGCCCCGGCAAGGCCAAGGCCAAGCACATGCTCTTTCAGCCCGATGCCTTCGGCGGCGCAGTGCATCGCCAGATCGTAGATCGCGCGGTCGGTCCCGACCTCGTAGGCCTCGGTGCCGTCACGGGCGACGACCTGAATGCGCCCGTCGGTCTTTCGGTATTGCGACAGAAGCATTCCAGTCACCCTTTTTTCTTGTTGAGAACGTCGAAGATCACCGCGGCCAGCAGCACCAGCCCCTTGATGACCTGTTGCCAGTCGATGCCGATGCCGAGGATCGACATGCCGTTGTTCATCACACCCATGATGAAGGCGCCGACCACCGCGCCGACGACCGTGCCGACACCGCCCGACATCGACGCGCCGCCGATGAAGACCGCGGCGATCACGTCCAGCTCGAACGTGGCGCCCGCCTTGGGCGTCGCCGTGTTCAGCCGCGCGGCGAACACAAGGCCCGCCAGCGCCGCAAGCATCCCCATGTTGGCGAAGGTGAAGAACGTCAGGCGTTTGGAGTTGATGCCCGACAGCGTCGCCGCCTTTTCGTTGCCGCCGATGGCGTAGATCCGGCGGCCGATGGTGGTGCGGCTGGTGATGAAGGAATAGATCGCGATCAGCAGCGCCATGACGATGAACACGTTCGGCAGGCCCCGGAAATCGGCCATCAGCCAGGTCATGTAGATGATCCCGACAAAGATCAGCGCGGTGCGCGCGGCGAAGAACGAGAACGGCTCGGACGGAACGCCGGTGCGCGCCTCGCGCTGGCGGCCGCGCACGGCCATCAGCACCAGCGCGCTGGCCACCGCCACCCCGATCAGAAGGGACAGAAGGTTGAAGCCATCCATGCCGAAGGGATCGGCGATGAACCCCGACGAGATCAGCTGGAACGTGGGCGGGAACGGCCCGACCGATTGACCGGCCAGAAGCCACAGGGTCAGCCCCTTGAACACCAGCATCCCGGCCAGTGTCACGATGAAGGATGGGATGCGGAAATAGGCGATCCAGAACCCCTGCGCCATGCCGATGATGGCGCCTGCGATCAGGCAGACGACGGCGGCGATGGGGTAGGGGATACCCCAGTTCACGATCATCACGGCGGCCAGCGCGCCGACAAAGCCCAGCACGGAGCCGACCGAAAGGTCGATGTGCCCGGCCACGATCACCAAGAGCATCCCGATCGCCATGATGACGATATACGAGTTCTGCAGGATCAGGTTGGTCAGGTTCACCGGCTTCAAGAGGATGCCGCCCGTGGCGATCTGGAAGAACGCCATGATCGCGATCAGCGCGAACAGGATGCCGTACTCGCGCAGGTGTCCACGCAGGAAGGTCAGCGCACCCTGCGGTTTGCGCCGGGGCGCCTCGGCGGGGGTCGGATCGGTGGTGGTCTGGGTCATGCGGCTTCCCCGGTCTTGATGATGCGGGCCATGATCTTCTCCTGGCTGGCCTCGGCGGTCGGCATTTCGCCCACCATCCGGCCCTCGTTCATGACATAAAGGCGATCGGTGATGCCCAGAAGCTCGGGCATCTCGGACGAGATCACCACGATGGCTTTTCCGGCGCGGGCGAGATCACGGATCACGGTGTAGATTTCGAATTTCGCGCCGACGTCGATGCCGCGCGTGGGCTCGTCGAGGATCAGGATGTCGGGATCGGCGAACAGCCATTTCGACAGCACGACCTTCTGCTGGTTGCCGCCCGACAGGTTCACGGTCTCCTGCTCGATCGAGGACGACCGGATGTTCAGCCGCTTGCGGTAGGTCTCGGCGACTTCGCCCTCACGCCTGCGGTTGACGACCCAGCCATCGGCAACGGCATCGAGCCGCGCCAGCGGCACGTTGCGCCGGATCGTGTCGTCCAGCACAAGGCCATAGGTCTTGCGGTCTTCGGTGGCATAGGCCAGCCCGGCGTTGATCGCGGCGCGCGGGGTGGACAGATCGACCGCCTGGCCGTTCACCAGCGCCTCGCCCGAGATGTCGCGGCCATAGCTGCGCCCGAACAGGCTCATCGCCAGTTCGGTGCGGCCCGCGCCCATCAGCCCGGCGATGCCCAGCACCTCGCCCCGGCGGACGTGAAAGCTGACGTTGTCCACGACCTTGCGCTCTGCGTGCAGCGGGTGGTGCACCGTCCAGCCACGCACATCGAGCGCGATGTCGCCAAGGTTGGCTGTCTCGCGTGCCGGATAGCGGTCGTCGAGCGAGCGGCCCACCATGTCGCGGATGATGTCGTCTTCCGAGATGCCCGCGCTGCAATCCAGCCGCGATACAGTCGCGCCGTCGCGCAGCACGGTGATCGTGTCGGCGACGCGGGAAATCTCGTTCAGCTTGTGGGAAATCAGGATCGAGGTGATGCCGCGCCGCTTGAAATCCAGCAGCAGGTCCAGAAGCTTCTGGCTGTCGGTCTCGTTCAGCGACGATGTCGGCTCGTCCAGGATCAGAAGGCGCACGTCCTTGGACAGCGCCTTGGCGATCTCGATCAGTTGTTGTTTGCCAAGGCCCAGATCGTCCACCAGCGTCTTGGGGCTTTCCGCCAACCCGACCCGCGCCAGAAGTTCGGCGGCGCGCGCCTCGGTCTCGTGCCAGTCGATGATGCCGCCGCGCGCCCGCTCGTTGCCCAGAAAGATGTTCTCGGCCACCGACAGAAGCGGGATAAGCGCCAGTTCCTGATGGATGATGATGACGCCGTCGGCCTCGCTGTCCGAGATGTTGCGATACTGCCGCACGGCGCCGTCGAACATGATGTCGCCGTCGTAGCTGCCGTGTGGATAGACGCCCGACAGCACCTTCATCAGCGTGGACTTGCCCGCGCCGTTCTCGCCGACAAGCGCATGAATCTCGCCCTCGGCGACCTTCATGTTGACGTTGTCGAGCGCCTTGACGCCGGGAAATTCCTTCGTGATCCCGCGCATTTCAAGAATGGTGGACATGGGGCGGACTCCGGGTGGAAAGACCCCGGGCACAAGCGGCCCGGGGCAGTTGGGGCACGCAGGGAAGGCTGCGCGCCCGCTCGGGAGATCACTCGATCTGGTCGCGGGTGTAATAGCCGCTGCCGATCAGAACCTCGTCCCAGTTCGCCGCCGTCACCGGCTGCGGTTCCAGCAGGTAGGACGGAACGACCTTGACGCCGTTGTCGTAGGTCGAGGTGTCGTTGATCTCGGGCTCGCCGCCCTGCAGAAGCGCGTCGACCATGCCCACGGTCACGCCCGCAAGGTTGCGGGTGTCCTTGAAGATGGTCGAATACTGATCGCCGCGCAGGATCGCCTTGACCGACGGGACCTCCGCATCCTGGCCGGTGACGATGGGCATCGCCTTGTCGCCCGAACCATAGCCCACGCCGCGCAGCGACGAGATGATGCCGATGGACAACCCGTCATAGGGCGACAACACGCCGTGGATGTCCTGTTCGGTGTAGTTCGCCGACAGAAGGTTATCCATCCGCGACTGTGCGACCGACCCGTCCCAGCGCAGCGTGCCGACGGTATCCATGCCCATCTGGCCCGACACGACGTTGACCTTGCCGCTGTCGATCAGCGGCTGAAGCACGCTCATGCCGCCGTTGTAGAAGAAGTAAGCGTTGTTGTCGTCGGGCGAGCCGCCGAACAGCTCGACGTTCCAAGTCTCTGCGTCGCCAAAGCGTTCTTCGAGGCCGTTCACGAGATTGGTCGCCTGCTGCACGCCGACCTTGAAGTTGTCGAAGGTGGCGTAATAGCTCACGTCGCCGGAGTCGCGGATCAGGCGGTCATAGGCGACAACGGGGATGTCGAGTGCTGCGGCATTGGCCAGCACGTTGGTCAGCGTGGTTCCGTCAATGGCCGCGATCACCAGCGCGTCGACGCCCTTGGTAATCATGTTCTCGATCTGGGCCAGCTGGTTGGGGATGTCGTCTTCTGCGTATTGCAGATCGGTGGCATAGCCCGCTGCCTCGAACTGCTGGACCATGCTGTTGCCGTCGGAAATCCAGCGGGCCGAGGATTTGGTGGGCATCGCGATCCCGATGGTGCCCTTGTCCTGTGCAAAGGCAGGGGTGACGAGAATCGCGGCGAGCGCCGTCGCGCCAAGAGCGCGTCTGGTGAAATTCATGGTATCCTCCCAAAGTGCAGACAACGCGCCTGCGATGTTCACTCCGCGCCGCAAGCCCTCCTCTACAGGACCGGCGCGAAGTCTGCGGCAGACCTTGCCTCCGCAACCCATATCGGTCAAATTCGAAACAGCGCCCGTAATATACCGAAATTGTCATTTTAAATGGACCACGCTGGCCCCGACACATTGATCCGCAGCGGGCTCAAGTTCGCGCAGCTTCGGCTTCTGGCGACACTTCGCGAGGTGGGCCAGATCGGCGCGGCCGCCCAGCATGTCGGGATGAGCCAGCCCGCCGCCTCGCGCCTGCTGACGCAGTTGGAGGACCTTGTAGGAACACCGCTCTACACCCGCCACGCGCGCGGCGTCGAACTGACCGAGGCAGGGCACTTGCTGGCCGTACAGGCCAAGGCGACGCTGCACGGGCTGGACCTTGCCAACGACCGCATCCGCCAGATGATCGGCGGTGTGCGCGGTCTGGTGCGGGCGGGAACGGTCACCGGCCCGTCGCTGGAAATCCTGCTGCCGGTGATCCGCGAGACGCGGCTGGCCTTTCCCGACCTGGAAATGTCGGTGCAGGTGGATACCTCGGACAAACTGGCCGAGGCGCTGCTTGGCCGAGATCTGGATTTTTACATCGGACGCATCCCGGACGGCGCCGACACCCGGCCCTTCGCCATCAGCATGATCGGCCCGGAGCCCATCGCGCTGGTGGTGCGCAAGGATCACCCGGTGACGCGGCAGGACCCCCAGACGCTTGAGGCGTGCCTGAAATTCGACTGGGTCACGCAGCCGCCCGGTGGCCTGCTGCGGCGCACCGCAGAGACCTATATCCTTGCGCGTGGCCATGCCCTGCCGAAACGCATCCTCAGCACGACATCCAGTCTGTTCACGCTGGCGATGATAAACGAGACCAACGCCATCGCGCCGCTGGCCCGCTCGATGGTGGATTTCTTCGTCGAAAGCGGTTCTCTCGGCGCGCGTCTGGATCGCCTGACAGTGGCCGAGGACATGGTCGTCGCGCCTTACGGAATCGTCACGCGCGCAGGCGACGAATTTCCGCCTTCGGTCGAGCGTATCCTTGGCATGGTCGCGCAGCACGCGCGGCGCAGCGTGCAGGCGGGCCTTGCGTGAAGGCGCAGCCGCCTTACAGCGCGATCCCCGCGACCGATCCGCCGTCGACCCGGTAGTTCGCGCCGACCACGAAACTGGCCTGCTCGGAACACAAGAAGGCGATGGTGGCGGCGACTTCGCCGGGCTTGCCGCGCCGGTCCAGCGCCAGATAGGGGCGGTCAGTCTTCAGGAAGTCGCCGATGGCCTCGTCGCGGCTGGTGCCGTCGCTGTCGGCCTTCTTGTCCATCATCTCGTCGGTCATCGGGGTTTCGATGAACGCGGGCGAGACGCAGTTGACCAGCACGCCGCGCCGCGCGGCGACGCCGCTCAGCCCCTTGGCAAAGTTCAGAAGCCCCGCCTTGGCGACATTGTAGACCGCCTCGTCGGAATACGGCTGCATGGCGTTCTCGGAGCACAGGATCACGACACGGCCCCAGCCGCGATCCTCCATCACGGGCTGGAACACGCGCAGCGTGCGGACGACCGACATGAAGTCCGTCTCCCACGCCTCGTGCCAGTCGGCGTCGGACATGGCCAGCGGAAGACCCTTGGCGCCGGTGACGCCCGCCGCGCAGACCACGATGTCTGGAATGGTAAAGCGCTCCTCGGTGGTCGCGGCCAACCCCTTGACCTGCTTGGGATCGCGCAGGTCCGCCTGAAGGGCCTGCGCGCCGTCGCCAAGCTCGCGCGCGGCCTTTGCCACCTCGTCGCCCTTGAGGTCCACCAGCAGCACTTGCGCGCCCTCGCGCAGCAACACCTCGGCCGTGGCCTTGCCGATGCCCGAGGCGCCGCCGGTGATCAGCGCGGTCTTTCCGTTCAGTCCATAGTCCATCCGTGAGGTCCTTTCAGTTGCTCAGGTCAGGCGCAGGCCAAGATCGTCCAGCACCGCGTTGACGCGGGCGGCCTCGGCAGCGGGCACCAGCGCGGGCGCGCGCCGCCCGTCCAGCGCGTCGAGAAACGGAAGGATGCCGGTGCCCGCATCCAGCGGGTCGAGGCGCAGCCTCTCCGCCGGTGCGCTGGCCCCGCGGGGCGTCAGGGTCATCTCGCCGTCCCGCAGCGAGATCGCGGCAGTAGCGCCGACGACGTCCAGCTCCAGCCGCATCCGAGTGTCGGTCCAGCCCGCTTCGACAAGACCGATTGCACCGTTGGCCAGATGCAGCAGGGCGGCGCCGTGGTCGTCCACCGGCCAGCCAAGCGCGTTGCCGGTCACGGCATGGCCTGCGTGCACCGGCCCAATCATCCAGTTCAGCGCGTCGATCACATGCACCGCCTCATCGACAAAGCCGTCGTAGCAGGCACGGCCTGGATCGGTCATCCAGCAGTCGAGGTCCAGCCAGTCGGCATAGCCCCCGTCATGGCTGAACCGCATCCGCGCCTCAGTCACCACGCCAAGGCGGCCCCGGGTGATCCAGTCCCGCGCCGTTTGCAGCGCCGGGATCGTGCGCAAGAAGTAGCCGGTGTGCAGGAGCACGCCGCTCTCCTCGGCCTGTTCGGCAAGGCAGTGCGCGGCGCGGGCGCTTCCGGCAAGCGGCTTTTCCGAGAAGACCGGCACCCCTGCGGCCAGCGCTGCGGGAATGTCGGCCTCGTGGTGCACGGTCTCGCTGCAGACCACGGCGCCAGCCACATCCAGCCCGGCGAGCGTGTCCAGATCATTGAGGGGGCGGGCGTCCAGATCGCCGCACAGCCGGTCCCTGCGGGCAGGGTCGCGGTCATGGACATGGCCGATCCGTCAGCCCTGCGCCTCGATCTGGCGCAGATGGTCGGGCAGGTGCCCATGCGCTGCGCCCAGCAGGGCAAGCGTTCGGGTCTGATGCGGATCGGCCATTGGCCATACTCCTTTCTCGGGCGCCGTGAGTCAGCGCGTTGCAGCCGCCGCGCCGGAAAGGTTCGCGGGTTGTTGCACCAGCTCGCCGCGCAGACGCGGCAAGGCTTCGGGATAGGTGTCCTGCAACCAGGCGATCAGCTTTTCGCGCACCTCGCAGCGCAGATCCCAAGCCTGCGGCGAGGTGCGCGCGCTCATCAACCCGCGCAGGGCGATGGTGTCCTTGTCGGTGTCTGTGACCTGCAGGTTGATGACGTTGCCGTCCCAGTGGGGCGACTCGCGCACGATTTCTTCCAGCTTTTCGCGCACCTGACCGACCGGCACGGTATAGTCGAGATACCAGAACACCGACCCGATGATGGACGCGCTTTCGCGCGTCCAGTTCTGGAACGGCTGTTCGATGAAGAAGCTGAGCGGCACCACCATGCGCCGCCAGTCCCAGATGCGCACGACGACGTAGGTGGCAAAGATCTCTTCGATCCAGCCCCATTCGCCGTCGACGATCACCACGTCCTCCAGCTGGATCGGTTGGGTTATGGCGATCTGGATGCCCGCGATCAGGTTCGCCAGCACGGGGCGCGCGGCCAGCCCCAGGATCAGGCCCGCCGCCCCTGCGGACGCGAACAGGCTGAGCCCGTATTCCTGCACCGCATCAAAGGTCAGCATCACCGCCGCCACGGTGATGATCCCCAGAAGGATCGTCGCGCTGCGCCGCAGGACACGGATCTGCGTGATGAACTTGCGCGCCGTCAGGTTGTCCTCGGTATCCATCCGGTGCCTGCGGATCGCGCGGTCGCTGAAGGTGCGGGTCAGCAGGATCGCCGTCCAGCCGATCAGCACGATCAGCAGGATCAGGAACAGATGGGCCAGCCAGCCCTGCCAGCGCCACGAAAAGTCGAGCCGCGGCACCACGATGACGAGGGCCGCAAGAACAAACGCCAGCCGCGTCGGCCTGCGCGCGTTGCGCAGCATCGAACCCGCAACGCCGCCGTCGGTGTCGGCCCAGCCGCGAGTCGCCCGGAACAGCGCCGTGTGCAGCGCCAGCGCCAGGATCAGCGCGGCCAGCAGGATGACGCCGGACCCGATCCAGTCGGGTCCGGCGCCAAGAGCGGTCAGCGCGCTTTCCAGGATGCGTGCCGGGGTGTCCATGGCCTCAGGCGAACCAGATCACGAACCCTGCCGTCGCGACGATCAGAACGCCCGCCCATAGCGTGCGGTCCTTCCACAACGGGCTTTCCCAGCGGGTAAAGACCTTGGCGGATTCGCTGCGCGACCAGACAAGGTTGCGAACGTCCTCGCTCGTGTCCTGCCGGGTCATCGCCGAGATGCCGAAATGGACCGCGATGCCGAGGAACATCATGAGCGACGACATCACCGTATAGTGGATCGCAGGCAGGCCCCACGTCTCCCACAGGCCGGTGACTTCCTTGAAGATGAACAGGGGAACCCCGACGATCAGGCCGATGAGGATGGTCCAGAAGGCGCCGTTGCCGTTCAGCCAGGGCACGAACAGTCCCAGGATGAACACCACGACGATGGTCGGGATGACGTAGGATAGCGACGACTGGAAATACTCGAACAGGCTTTCGAAGCTGGCGATCGACGGCGCATAGATCGCGCCGAACACCATGACGAGCCCGGTCACGACGCGCCCCAGCCAGACCTGCCGGTCCTCGTCGATCTTCCAGATCGGCTCCACGAAGTCCTTGACCACAAGCGTCGAGGCCGAGTTGAGCGCCGAGTCGAGCGAGGACATGATCGCGGCGATCAGCGCCGCCAGGATCAGGCCGCGCACGCCGATGGGCATCAGCTCGAACGCGAGGGTCGGGAACGCGAGGTCCGGCGTTTCAAGATCGGGATAAAGCTTGAGCGCGATCAGCCCCGGCAGGATCATCAGGAACAGGTTCGGCAGCTTGAGGAAACCGGCGAACAGGGCGCCGACCTGCCCCTCCTTGAGGTCCTTGGCGCCAAGGGTGCGCTGCACGACGAACTGGTTGATCGACCAGTAGTAGAACCCCAGAAGGACAACGCCCCACAGCCCGGTCCAGGGCAGAAAGTCGTCATCGGCCGGCAGGATCAGCTTGGTCTTTTCCTCGGGCACGTCCACGAACAGCTCTTGCCAGCCGCCGATCTCGTTCAGGCCCAGCCAGAACAGCACCGCGGCGGCCACGATCAGAAGGATCGCCTGCACCGTGTCGGTGACGACCACCGCCGACAGCCCGCCAAGGATGGTGTAGATCCCCGCCACCAGGGCAAGCACCGCGACCGCCGTCCACAGGTTCAATAGGCCCGTGACGTTCGAGATCACCAGCCCGCCCGCATAAAGCGCGCCCGCGGTGTCGATGAACATGATGGCAAGGATGGTGAACAGCGAGAACGCCCGGCGCGAGCGGACGTCATAGCGTTCCTCGAGGAACATCGGCACCGTCGAGATCCTTGCCCGCAGGAACGAGGGCAGGATGAAGATCGCGAACAGGATCAGGACCAGCGTCGCAGTCCATTCGTAGTTGAAGATGACGACGCCGTTGTCATAGGCCCCGCCCATCAGCCCGACAAAGCTGGACCCCGACATGTTCGAGGCAAAGAGCGAGAAGCCGATGAGATACCAGGGCAGACTGCGCCCGGCGAGAAAGTAGTTCTCGGACCCGCCTTCGAGCTTGCGCGAGACATACAGCCCGTGGCCGATCACCCCTATGAAGTAGACCACGACAATGGCGTAGTCGATCCAGCTCAGGTCGAACGTGGCGTTTTCCACTTGGCTCCCTCCCTTGGCGGGTCAAATTGTTCTGGTCGGGCCTCCAGCCGCGCCTCCGATCACGCATCGGTCCCGCGCGGCCGTCCGCCCGACGCCTCTTGAACAGAGACTTGAGCGATAGGTTTCCAAAAAAGTTTGAGCGAGGGGGAGGGAACCACGGCTCTGCCCGGGCGTTACGCGCGATTGCCAAATAGCTGTCATGCAGGGCGCAGCGGCACCGCCAGCGCGGCGCGCCCCGGGGCAAGTGACCAGTTTCTCGTGAGCGGCGCGCAGGGCGTCCGCCGAAAACCTCACCGTAGCGGGTCAGAGGCGTAGCGACACGAGGCCTTCGCGCAGGTGTTGGCGATCAAGCCGATCAGGTTGACAAGGGGGATGCCATGGTAGCGCACCGGACCGTCAAGGTCGCGCGATGCCGGGGTACAAGGCGGGCCCGAACCGGTCGCGCAGCCAAATGAGTGAAATGATTGAAAATAAGACCGTAAGTGGCAGCCCGTAGGGGAGTCGAACCCCTCTTTCCAGGTTGAAAACCTGGCGTCCTAACCGATAGACGAACGGGCCAAAGCCGGTGTGGGGCGGTATCTATTGTCTACGCCGGGGCGTGGCAAGCGGATTTTTCCGCATTTCCGCAATCGTTTTCATCCCGCTTCGGCGGCGTCCTCGAGGCGAAGTTGCGGGCGCAATCTGCCGCCCCAGTCGTTGATTTCCAGCCGTCCGGCAAGGTGGAACCGGGCGCCGCCATGTGCCTCGAGCCGGGGGCCAAGCGCGGTGTCGAAGGCGCCGAAGGCGATGGCGTCGATCTTTGGCCCGATACCGTCCGAAAAGCTGATCTTGAGGTGCTGGTCGCCCACGCGTTTGGCCATGGCGATGCGCTGGTCGGCAAAGGCAAAGCGCGGGGCGGGGGCACTGGCGCCGAAGGGTCCTGCCTGTTCCACGGCCTCGATCAGCTCGACCGTGGCGGCGCCCGTCATCAGAAGGCCGTCCAGCGTCAGATCGCGCGGGCCAAGGCTGCCTGCGCCCTGCTTGTCCAGCAATTCGCCCAGCCGCTCCATCGCCGGTTCCAGCTTGTCCCGGGCCACCGTTAGGCCCGCCGCCATCTTGTGTCCGCCGCCCTTGATGAGCAGTCCTTCAGCGGCCAGCCGGTGGATCTGCGCGCCAAGGTCGATGCCCGAGACCGAGCGGCCCGATCCCTTGCCCTCGTCGCCTTCCAGCCCGATCACGATGGCGGGGCGGTTCGTCGCCTCCTTCAGGCGGGCGGCGACGATGCCGACGACGCCGGGATGCCAGCCCTCGCCCGCCGCCCAGACCAGCGGGCCGTCCAGCCCGCGCGCCTCGGCCTGTTCCATCGCCTGCTCGCGCACACGCGCCTCGATCTCGCGCCGCTCGGTGTTAAGCGTATCAAGCTGCTCGGCCAGCGCCGCAGCCTCGTGCGGATCGAGAGTGGACAGCAGGCGCGCGCCCAGATCCGCCTTGCCGATCCGCCCGCCTGCGTTGACGCGCGGACCCAGAAGGAAGCCAAGGTGATAGGGCGTCGGCGGTCCGTTCTGTCGGGCGATGTCGCACAGCGCGGTCAGGCCCACACGCTCGCGCCGCGCCATCACCTGCAAGCCGGTGCGCACCAGCGCGCGGTTCACCCCGGTCAGCGGCGCGACATCGGCCACCGTCGCCAGCGCCACCAGATCGAGCGCGCGCATCAGGTCGGGCCCGCGCATGCCTTCGGCCCGCATCTGCCGGGTGATCTCGACCAGCATCAGGAACACCACGGCGGCGGCGCAGAGATGCCCAAGCGCGCCGTCCTCGTCCTGCCGGTTGGGGTTCACCACGGCAAGCGCGTCCGGCAGCGTCTCGGCGCCAAGGTGGTGGTCGAGCACGATGACATCCGCGCCCTTCGCCGCGGCGATGGGACCATGCGACAGGGTTCCGCAGTCGACGCAGACGATCAGGTCGTGATCGCGAGCGAGCGCCGCCATGGCGGGCTCGTTCGGGCCATAGCCCTCGTCGATGCGGTCGGGGATATACAGCGTCGCGCGGTGGCCCATGTCGCGCAGCCATGTCAGCAGCAGGGCGGCAGAGGTGCCGCCGTCAACGTCGTAGTCGGCAAAGACGGCGATCCGCTCGCGCGCTTTCAGGGCTGCCAGGAACCGCGTGGCGGCGGCGCCCATGTCGCGCAGGGACAGCGGGTCTGGCAAGAGGTCGCGCAGGGCAGGGGCGAGGAACCCGGCGGCGTCCTCTGCCGTCACACCGCGCCGCACCAGCGTCCGGCACAGCGCCTCGGGCAATTGGGTCGTCTGCACCATCGCCTGGGCCAGCCGGTCGTGATCGGCCGAAGGGCCGACCCAGCGGCGCCCCGTAAGCGAGGTGGTGACGCCCAGAAAGGCCTCGGTCATGTGCCCCCTTACTTTCGCGGGTTGCGGTAGATCATCCGCCGGACCGATCCGGTCTTGGACCGCATCAGCACCGTCTCGATGGTCAGATGCGTTGGCGTGCGCTTGATCCCCGAAACGATGGACCCGTCAGTGACGCCCGAGGCCGAGAAGATGACGTGAGACGTCACCATGTCGTCGCGGGCATAGATGCGGTCGAGATCGGTGATCCCGGCCTTGTCGGCGCGCCCGCGCTCGTCGTCGTTGCGGAACAGTAGCCGCCCCCACATCTGCCCGCCCATGCATTTGAGCGCCGACGCGGCCAGCACGCCCTCGGGCGCGCCGCCCGATCCCATGTACATGTCGATGCCGGTGATGTCGGCCTCGGCGCAGTGGATCACGCCCGCAACGTCGCCGTCGGTGATAAGCCGGATCGCCGCGCCGGTGGCGCGCAACTCTGCAATCATGTCCTCGTGGCGCGGACGCTCCAGCACGCAGACGGTGATGTCCGCTGCGGCACAGCCCCGCGCGCGGGCCAGCGCCGTGACCCGCTCGGACGGGCTCATGTCGAGCGAAACCACGTCATCGGGATAGCCCGGACCGACCGCCAGCTTGTCCATGTAGACGTCGGGGGCGTGCAGCAGCGTGCCGCGCGGTGCCATCGCGATCACAGTCAGCGCGTTCGGCATGTCCTTGGCGGTCAGCGTGGTGCCTTCCAGCGGGTCAAGCGCGATGTCCACCTCGGGGCCCTTGCCGTTGCCGACCTCTTCGCCGATGTAGAGCATCGGCGCCTCGTCGCGCTCGCCCTCGCCGATCACCACCGTGCCGCGAATGTCGAGAAGATTCAATTGGTTGCGCATCGCGTTCACGGCGGCCTGATCGGCGGCCTTTTCGTCGCCGCGCCCGACCAGTTCGGCAGATGCAAGCGCCGCCGCCTCTGACACCCGGGCGAGGCCCAGCGACAGCATCCGGTCGTGAAATTCGATCTTTTCAGCCATTTTTCTAAATCCTGTATCCAACCCTGCGCGCACCGCTACAGCTACCCCGCAAAGACGGCGTGACACAAGCTGTGCGGGCGATGGTCAGGGGCCATGTTCAGGGGCCGGGTTCAGACCGCCTCGATGCGGATCGCCACAGGATCGCCTTCGACGACGCCGGTGCCGGACATCGCGGTCAGCGCAGCATCGAGCGCGTGGCGCGGGGTCTTGTGCGTGACGATCAGAACCGGGGCGGTTGCCTGGTCGTGCTGGTATTGCCGCATCCGGTCGATCGAGATGCCGTTCTCGCCCAGCACGGTCGCCACCTTGGCCAGCGCGCCCGGCTTGTCGAGAAGGTTCATCCGCAGATAGAACGGTGCGGGCACACTGGCCTGCGCCGCGGTCGCCGTGACCAGCGCCGAGGCAGGCTTGCCGAAGGTCGACACCCGGATGCCGCGCGCGATGTCCAGAACGTCGGACATCACCGCGCTGGCGGTCGGGCCTTCGCCCGCGCCCGCGCCCTGAAGCACGATCTGCCCCGCCGCGTCGCCTTCGAGGACGACCATGTTCGTCGGCCCCTCAAGCGTGCCCAGCGGCGAGAAGGCGGGCACAAGGCAGGGCGACATGCGCTGTTCCAGCCCGCGCCCGGTCATCTGCGCGACCCCCAGCAGCTTGATCCGGTAACCCATGTCGCGGGCCTGTTCGATGTCGGTGATGGTGATGCGCTCGATCCCCTCCAGCTCGACCGCGCCGAAATCGACGCGGGTGCCGAAGGCGATGGAGGACAGAAGCGCCAGCTTGTGGCCCGCGTCGATGCCGCCGACATCCAGCGCCGGGTCGGCCTCGAGGTAGCCAAGCGCGTTGGCCTCGTCGAACACCTCGTCATAGGTGAGGCCTGCGCTCTCCATCCGGGTCAGGATGTAGTTGCAGGTGCCGTTCATCACGCCCATCACGCGCTGCACCTCGTTGCCGGCCAGCCCCTCGGTCAGCGCCTTGACGCAAGGGATGCCCCCCGCGACGGCAGCCTCGAAGCGGATCACCCGGTTCGCCGCCTCGGCGGCTTCGGCCAGCGCCTGCCCGTGGATGGCGAGCATCGCCTTGTTGGCGGTCACGACATCCTTGCCTGCGGCGATGGCGGCTTCGGTCGCGGCCTTGGCCGGGCCGTCCGACCCGCCCATCAACTCGACGAAGACGTCGATGTCGTCGCGGCGGGCCAGCGTCACGGGATCGTCTTCCCAAGCGTAGTCGTTCAGGCGCACGCCGCGATCCTTGTCGCGGGTGCGGGCCGATACGGCGCTGATCGTGATGCTGCGTCCGGTGCGCTCGGCCAGAAGATCGGCGCGGCGCTGGACGATCTTGACGACACCGGCACCCACGGTGCCGAGACCCGCAATGCCAAGGCGCAGGGGGGTGGTCATGGGCGGCTCTCCGTCATCAGGCACAAAACTTTGCGCCTGTTAGCCGCTTGGGGACGGGGGTGCAACGGGCGCGGCGCGCGCCATGTGCGGTCAGTTGGTCTGTGACTGCCGCTGTTGGGCGCGGCGGCGCAGTTCCTCGGCGCGGGCACGCAACTCTGCGATGCGCTCCAGCTCTTCGGCGGTCGG
The DNA here is from genome assembly GCF_019061145.1 of Anianabacter salinae. Classification (GTDB taxonomy): domain Bacteria; phylum Pseudomonadota; class Alphaproteobacteria; order Rhodobacterales; family Rhodobacteraceae; genus Anianibacter; species Anianibacter salinarum. The sequence continues at coordinate 302,787 of NZ_JAHQZS010000003.1, forward strand.
GTCCTCGCCAAGCGCGGTCAGGTCAGACAGCGCGACGGCCGCACGCTGATCGCCGTCCTGGATGCGGTCGCGGTGGGCGCGCAGCGCGGCGGTGCGTTCGGCCAGTGTCTCCTCGGCGCCTTCGGCTTCGGCTATGGCGCTGCCCGCGTCGCGCATCAGCACCGAATTGCGCGCCTCGAGCGCGGTCTCGGACCGGGCGCGCAGCGCATCGCCGCGCGCGGCAAGGGTGTCCGCGTCGATCCGGGATTGCGGAACCAGTGCGATCTGGCGATCCCGGGCGGCATCAAGCCGGTCGCGTTCTGCAGCAGAGAGCCCGGTGGTGTCGATGTAGGATGACCGCGCCAGCAGGGCGTCACGCCGTGCGGCCAGTCCGTCGGCGGTGCCGTCCGGAATGCGCGCGATCGACCGTTCGGCCAGAAGCGGGTCGATGGGTTCCAGCGCCGGATACCCGGTGCCGCGATCGGTAAAGCGATCGTCAAGATCGGGAAATCCGCCACAGCCCGCAAGGGCAAGGCATCCGGTGACTGCGAAGAGCGGCAGGGATTTCATCGGTGTCTCCGGCTCGGTTGTGGCGAGTTTACAGCAGGCCAACGCCGTCGCACAAGCAATGGTTTGAACTGAACGCCTGTTCAGATAATCAGGCGGCATGGCACGCAAGACCGGCTCTCACGCTGAAACCACCGGGCCGCGCATTCGCGCTGCGGCTCTGACCCTGTTCGCCCGGCATGGCTATGCCGCCGTCTCGATGCGCCAGATCGCGGCCGAGGTCGGGGTGCAGGCGGGCGCGCTGTATCTCTATACCCCCGACAAGCAGGCCCTGCTGTTCGAGATGATGCGTGAGCATCTGGAAACCCTGCAGGCGGCCTGGGATGCGGCAGACAAGCCGAAGGACCCGCTGGAGAGGCTCGAGGCCTTCACGCGGGTGCATATCGGGTTCAACCTCGAACGAACCGAGGCGGTGTTCGTGTCCTACATGGAACTGCGCAACCTCGAGCCTGCGAACTTCGTGGTGATCGAAGGCTTGCGCCGCCGCTACGAGGACAAGCTTGAACGTATCCTGTCGGACGGTGTCGCGGCAGGATGTTTCAAGGTGCCTGACACGCGGCTTGCGACTTTCGCGCTGATCGCGATGCTGACCGGCGTGACGACCTGGTATCGGGAGGGCGGGCGATTGAGCCGCGAGCGGGTGGAACGAATCTATTGCGACATGGCCCGCCGTGCGGTGGGGGCATGACCGACCGGGTGCTGGCGCGCCTCGACCCCACGATCCCGCGCCGGGTGCTGGGGCTGGGGATGCTGACGGCGCTGGCGGCGTCGCTGGTCTTTGTCGCCATGGATACGCCGGACATGCCGGGACTGGCGCGCGCAGTCATGGCATCGGCGGGCGCCGCGCTGGTGATCGTGGCGGCGCTGGGCTGGCAGGCGACATCGGTGTCTCTGGAATTGACCGAGGACACGCTGCGCACCAGTGGCGGCGACATCCTGTGCCGCCTGCAGGACATCGAGCGGATCGAGCGCGGCGCCTTTGCCTTCAAGCCCTCTGGCGGGTTTGTCCTGCTTTTGAAAGTGCCAGGCCCGGCGCGCTGGGCACCGGGCCTGTGGTGGCGGATGGGAACGCGGCTGGGCGTCGGCGGCCTTGTGCCGCCCGCGATGGCACGGGCGATGGCCGATGCGATCACCGAGCGCACACGCGTCGGGATGTGATTACCAGCAGCCCCACCAGCTGCAACGCGGCTGGCCCCAGGGATCGTAATCGTCCTCGTCGTCGTCATTGGAATGCTGCTGGCTGTCTTCCATCGCGCCGGTCCAGGCCAGGGTCGAGGAATAGCGCGGGCGCGTCACGGCGGCGTCGTAGAATTCATAGCTGCCGATCATGAAGTTGCTGATCGGATGGAACACCATCCACGTCTCGACAAGGGTGACGCTTTCGCCTTCGGACAGCGTCGGGATCTTGCCAAGCGCGTCAGTCAGTGTCGCGGTGGTCCGCTTCACCTTGTCGCCGCCCTTGGCGTAGGACCATTCGACCTCGTAGCGGTTGCGCACGTAGTTGTAGTGCAAGACCGTGATCCGCAGCGAGGTGTCGGTCTGGGCGCGGGTCATCAGCGTGTGCAGCTCGTTCAACCCATCCAGGAAATCCGGTGACACCTCGTCCGGCTCGCGGCTGAGGATGTCGCCGATGGCGTAGGTCGACACCACGTTCTGATGGATGCTGCGATAAGCGTCCGTGACCGAGAACAGGCCGATGATCGTGCTCAGGATCAGCGGGACCGAGATCAGCGCCTCGAAGGCGTGAAAGCCGTCCTCGTCGCGGGCGAAGCTGCGCAGGCGGGATGTGATGTTGGACATGGTCATCAGCGTGGCTCGTTCACATAGGCGATGGCAGAGGCGATCGTGTAGTCGCGCTCGCCGGTGCGGCGAAGCTTGGCGCCAAGGCCAACATAGGGGAACAACGGCTCGAACGTCGCGCAGATGCGCAGCATCACCAGGGTGTTGTCGGACCCTCCGCGGAATTCGTTGGCAGGCACGAAGCCCGGATCGTCAAGGTCGATGCACTCGATGTATTCCGCGCCGATGTCCCAGGCGACGGTGTCGATCGGGGCGACCTCGACCGTCAGGGAATTGGTGCAGTCCGGGAAGACGACCGCCGTGTCGCACACCTGCTGGATCAAGGCCGCCTGGCTGGGCAGAAGGCCCGAGCGCAGCTTGAGCGTCCGGGACGCCTCGGCCAGTGCGCGGTCCAGCATCACCTGCCGGGTGGCCAGAACCCCCGCCTCGATCGTCAGGCCCATGACGAGGGTGACGAGCGGCAAGAGAAACACGAACTGGATCGACGTGAAGGCGTCTTCACGCCGCAGGAACTTGTGAACGATGGCACGGATCATTTGGTCAACCTCAGCGTGTTGATCGAGCTGGCGACGGCGTTGAAGGCGTAGCCGATATCCAGGCCCTCGACATCGTGGGCGTAGGAGTCGTGGGTGGCGCAGCGCGTCAGGATCGGCATCTGCTGGCCGGGCCGGTCGGGGTCGGCGACCATGATGTCCGGCGCCTCGAACGCGATGGTGAACACCAGGATGTTCTCGGCGCGGGCCGCGTCGCAAGAGTCGATCAGGCGCTGGTTCTTCTCGTTCGCGTCGACGTAGGCGATCGGGGCCGAACGGTTGTTGTAGTAGTCGTTCGCGTTTTCCGAGGCGAGGTACCGCATGTAGGCGACGTAATCGACCGTGCTTTCTGACCAAAGCTGATCCCAGGTCAGCTTGATCGCGTCGGTTCCGTCGATCCCGATACCGCCGGTCTCGCCGTAGGGCATGTCGTACCAGTAGCGGTTGTGCGGCGCGAAATAGAGCGTCTTGTAGCGCGTTGAATTCGTGGTTCGGCAGTAGCGCGTGCCACGGCTGACCGTGGTGGAATACCCGCTGTAGCTGTTGAGGCTGCACATGAACCAGGTGTTGTACTTGGGTGTCGATTCAAGCGACAGGCGCTTGCTGTCGACGTCCATCCAGAAATCGCTGCGCTGCGTGGTGTAGGACGACTTCAGCGTGTGCTGGTCCGTGTTCATCCCGTCGGTCATCAGCACCACGATCTTCATCGCGTTGGGATCATCGTAGCCGAAGGGGCGGTCCGAGAACTTGGATTCGACGATGCCGTTGCTGACAAGGCCGGAAAGCACCGGCTTTGCAGCGGGGTCAACGAGGGCGACGCCCCACTTCATGCCAAGGTCGATCGAGGTGTTGCCGTTGGCGCGCAGGGCGTCGATGGCCGCGTTTATCTCGTCGGGATCGCCCGAGAATGGCAGGATCTCGTTTTCGGACCGGCTGGAGCAGATCTCGTAGTTGAGGTTACGGCCGTTCTGGTAGTTGGAGTAGGGGTCGAAATGGCCGGTCTGCACCAGCGACTGCGTCGGCACGATGGCGCGGCTTTCGAAATCTGCTGCCGTGAAATCGACGCAGGACGACTGGTCGTGGCGCCGGTTGATGTTGAACTCGTCCGCCATCACGCGCGGCAGGCTGACCTGCGACGAATACGGGATAACGCTGACGGTCACGCCGTCATCGGTGGATTCGCGGAACACCTTGTTCACGAAGTCCTTGGCCGAGGATTTGAGGTTCTGAAGGCGGTTGTTGTCACCCATCGAGCCCGACACGTCGAGCACCAGCGAAATCTCGACCTTGTTGATCGCCTCGATGGCGGTGGCATGGGCCGTCGCGGTCCAGCTTTCGATGCCGATGGCACCCAGCATCGAAGAGCTGAGCACGTCCGAGGCGTTCACCTGAACTTCGGCGCCGCCCACGTTGGGGGTCACGACGACCGTGCCCAGCTTGTCGCTGAGACCGGCGCGGGCAAAGTAGTCCTGCACCACCGACAATTCGTTGCGGTCCTGGGTAGAGGAAGCCGCGGCCAGTGCCGCGCGGTCGGCGGTTTCCTGAATGCGGACGCGGGCCGTTTCGGCGCGCATCACTTCGAGTGCCAGACCTCCGATCAACAGCGCGCCGGCAAGCATCACCACCGCGAGGATGATGAAGGTGCCGTCTTCCTCACGCACAAATCGCGCAACGCGATCACGGGGAAGACCTGGCTTGGAACTCGGCAAATCACGGTTCATGGCAACGTCCTGAAAATACGACTCAAGCGACCGGTGGATCGCCGATTACCCTTAACGATGCGGGTGATTTCGGGCGTGATTGTGTCGAGCGGGGGCTGATATTGGGGAAATTGCGGCGCCCGGTTCCGGGGTTTCCGGACAGTCACCCAAAGCGGCAAGGACTGTCGCCGGAACGGGGGCAAGTCCACGCCGAAGCGTCGGGATGACCCGTCATGCCTTGTGGCAGGATGGACCGGGTTGGCGGGCTTGTCTGTGCTCCGGATCACAGTGCCGTCTTTTCCCGCGCTACAACTCAAAGGAGAAACGGGGCGAAAATCTGACGGCGAAGGGGAAATGGCGCGGCTTTGCCCGCCAGCCATGCCTCAGGCGCGGGCTTTGCCCGGCCCCAAGGCGCTCAAGAGTTTCCATCTTGCCCAAAATCTGGTCGAGTGCCGTTATCCCGTGCCCCGCAAGAGGATCTGAAGAATGACGCGCCACGACCTGCCGGAGCCGAGCTTTCGCGACTCGGTCGACCTGATGTTCAACCGCGCTTCGGCGCTTCTCGATCTGCCGCCGGGCCTGGAAGAAAAGATCAGGGTCTGCAACTCGACCTACACCGTGCGATTCGGCGTGCGCCTGCGTGGCCAGATCACGACATTCACCGGCTACCGTTCGGTGCATTCCGAACACATGGAGCCGGCCAAGGGCGGCATCCGCTATTCGCTGGGGGTGAACCAGGACGAGGTCGAGGCGCTGGCAGCGCTGATGACCTACAAATGCGCGCTGGTCGAAACACCGTTCGGCGGCGCCAAGGGTGGTCTGTGCATCGATCCCCGCCAGTATGAAGAGCACGAGCTGGAACTGATTACCCGCCGCTTCACCTACGAGCTGGCCAAGCGCGACCTCATCAACCCCGCCCAGAACGTGCCCGCCCCCGACATGGGCACGTCCGAGCGCGAGATGGCGTGGATGGCAGACCAGTACAAGCGCATGAACACCACCGACATCAACGCCAGCGCCTGCGTCACCGGCAAGCCGGTCCACGCGGGCGGCATCGCGGGCCGGGTCGAGGCGACGGGACGGGGCGTGCAATACGCGTTGCAGGAATTCTTTCGCTATCCCGAGGATGTGGCGAAGGCGGGGCTGACCGGCACGCTGGACGGCAAGCGCGTCGTGGTGCAGGGCCTTGGCAACGTCGGCTATCACGCGGCGAAGTTCCTGTCCCTGGAGGACGGCGCGCGCGTCACCTGCATCATCGAGCATGATGGCGCGGTGTCGTCCGAGGCGGGGCTGGACGTCGAGGCGGTCAAGTCCTGGATCGCCGCGCATGGCGGTCTGACGGGCTATCCGAGCGGCACCTTCCACCCCGACGGACGCCGTGCGCTTGAAACCGACTGCGACATCCTCATTCCCGCCGCGATGGAAGGGGTGATTACCCGTGAGAACGCCGCGCGGATCAAGGCGGCGCTTATCATCGAGGCGGCGAACGGCCCGGTGACGGCGGGCGCCGACGAGATCCTGCGCGACAAGGGCACCGTCATCATCCCCGATCTTTACGCAAACGCGGGCGGGGTGACGGTGTCGTATTTCGAGTGGGTCAAGAACCTGTCCCACATCCGCTTTGGCCGGATGCAGCGGCGCCAGGAAGAGTCGCGCCACCAGCTGATCGTGAACGAACTCGAACGCCTGTCGCGCGACAAGGAACTGGGCTGGACGCTGTCGCCCGGCTTCAAGGAACGCTACCTTCGCGGCGCGGACGAATTGGAACTGGTGCGCTCGGGTCTCGACGACACCATGCGCAGCGCCTACCAGGCGATGCGCGCGGTCTGGCATGGCCGCAAGGGCGTGCCGGACCTGCGCGTCGCGGCCTATATCGTCGCAATCGAGCGGGTGGTCTCCAGCTACCGGGCCAAGGGGCTGTGACGGGTGCTGTGACGGGGGCCATGACGGGAGCTGCGACCGGCCTCGCGCTGCGCTGCCGGTGCGGCGCGCTGACGGGTCGGCTGGACCCTGCACGCGGATCGCGGCTGGTGTGCTACTGCAAGGATTGCCGCGCCTATGCGCGCCATCTCGGGGACGATGTGGCAAACGTTGTGCTCGATGACCATGGCGGCACCGCGCTGTTCCAGACCACGCCCGACCGCATTACGATCGACACAGGGGCCGAGCATCTGGCCGCCCTGCGCCTTGGTCCCAAAGGTTTGTTGCGCTGGCATACCGCCTGTTGCCGGACGCCGGTGGCCAACACGCTGTTCAGTCCGGGGCTGCGGTTTGCCGGCGTGCCCCAGTCTCTGATCGCGGAGGGCAAGGACCGGCTGGGGCCGGTGATCTGCCTGAACGCAGTCGATCAGGCGGACCCGCCGCTTGGCCGCAAGGGCTATGGTGTCGCCCGCGCGGGCGCGGCGGTCCTGCTGCGGCATCTGCGCGCGCGGTTGTCCGGACAGGGCGGTGGTCCGTTTCGGGACGATGGCGGCAGACCGGTCGCCGAACCGCGCGTCCTGACGCTGGCAGAGCGCCGCGCCGCCGAAGGCGCCGTGCCATGAAATGGGGACCGGCCCCCTGACGTTTTCGACCCTGCCGCTGTCGCGAACACCTTGCGGATCCGGCGGGGGGTCAGGTTAAGGTCTGTGCGACCGCATCACCGTCCAAGGGGCCCTTCCTTGCGCTACTCCGCCTTTGAGATCCTGAAACAGGGCCTGACCGGCAACAGGGGCTGGAAACCCGTCTGGCGCGACCCCGTGCCGAAGGACGAGTACGACATCGTCATCATCGGCGGCGGCGGGCATGGCCTGTCGACGGCCTATTACCTCGCCAAGGAACACGGGCTTCGCAACATCGCGGTGCTGGAGAAGGGTTTTATCGGCGGCGGCAACGTGGGGCGGAACACCACCATCGTGCGCGCCAACTACTTCCTGCCCGGCAATTCCGAGTTCTATTCCCATTCGCTGAAGATGTGGGAAGGGCTGGAGAGCGACCTGAACTACAACGTGATGCATTCGCAGCGTGGGCTGATTAACCTGTTCCACTCGGACGGCCAGCGCGACGCCTTCGCCCGGCGCGGCAACGCGATGATCAACCAGGGCGACGACGCGGTGCTGCTCGACCGCGAGGGCGTGCGCAGACATCTGCCGTATCTCGATTTCGACAACGTGCGCTTCCCGATCTACGGCGGTCTTCTGCACCCGCGCGGCGGCACAGCGCGGCACGACGCCGTGGCCTGGGGCTATGCGCGCGGGGCGGACAGCCGGGGCGTGGACCTGATCCAGAACTGCGAGGTGACGGGGATCGACATCTCGGGCGGGCGCGTCACCGGCGTGCAGACCACGCGCGGCGCGATCCGGGCCAGCAAGGTCGGCATCGTCGTCGCAGGACGGTCGGGACAGGTGGCGGCGATGGCGGGGATGCGGCTGCCCATCGAATCCCATGTCTTGCAGGCCTTCGTCACCGAGGGGCTGAAGCCGGTGATCGACCACGTGGTGAGCTTCGGGATGGGGCATTTCTATATCAGCCAGTCCGACAAGGGCGGCCTCGTGTTCGGCGGCGATCTTGATTTCTACGCCTCCTACGCCGCGCGGGGGAACCTGCCGATGAAGGAGCATGTGATGGAGGCGGCGATGACGCTGATGCCGGTGATCGGACGCGCCCGCGTGCTGCGATCCTGGGGCGGGATCATGGACATGACCCCCGACGGATCGCCGATCATCGACAAGACCCCTGTGGACGGGCTCTATCTGGATGCGGGCTGGTGCTATGGCGGGTTCAAGGCGGTGCCGGGATCGGGGTTTTCCTTTGCGCATCTGATCGCCACGGACCGGCATCATGCCCCTGCCGCACGGTTCCGGCTGGACCGGTTCCGCAGCGGGGCCGGGCTGATGGACGAAGAAGGCACCGGCAGCCAGCACAACCTGCATTGATGGAGCGCGGCATGGCATATCGCGGCGCGGGGGAACGCGCCTCGGGGGCATCGAGCCCCCTCGGCGCGTCCGAGAGGCGCTGCCTCTCGGGCTCTCCGGAGTATTTCAGGGCCAAAGATGGGGGGACGCGATGAGGCTGCCCTGTCCATGCTGCGGCGACCGTGACATCCGCGAGTTCACCTATCGCGGGGCTGCGCTTGCGCGGCCCGGCGAGGGCGCGGGCATCGACCGCTGGGACGACTACTTGCATCTGCGGGACAACCCTGCGGGGGCTGTGCGGGACCTTTGGTATCATGGCGGCGGCTGCGGCGCCTGGCTGGTGGTGGAACGCGATACCGTGACCCATGCGGTGGACGGTGCCCGGCTGGCGGCGGAGGGGCTGTGATGCGCGTCGAGGGGTATGGGCTGGTGGACCGCGCGCGCCCGGTGCGGTTTTCCTTTGACGGGCAGGGTCATGAGGGCTTCGCGGGCGATACGCTGGCCTCGGCGCTTCTGGCGGGCGGCATGCGGCTGATGGGGCGGTCGTTCAAGTATCACCGTCCGCGCGGGGTGTTCACCTGCGGATCGGAGGAGCCGTCGGCGCTGATGACGGTGGGGGATACGCCGAACGTGCGGGCGACGGTGCAGGAGGTGTTCGCGGGGCTGGAGGCGCGGTCGCAGAATGCCTGGCCCTCGCTCAAATGGGATGCGCTGGAGGTCAACGATCTGCTGTCGCCGTTCCTTGGGGCGGGCTTCTACTACAAGACCTTCATGGGGCCGCACCGGCTATGGGAACGGCTGTTCGAGCCGGTGATTCGCCGCGCGGCGGGGCTGGGGGCCTTGTCGGGGGCACGCGACGCGGCGCGGTACGAGAAAGCCTTTGCCCACTGCGATCTTCTGGTGATCGGCGCGGGGCCTGCGGGGCTGATGGCGGCGTTGGTGGCGGCGCGGTCGGGCGCGGAGGTGATCCTTGCGGACGAGGGCGCGCGGATGGGCGGGCGGATGCTCTTGGAGGACGAGGAGGTCGGCGGGCTGCCGGGCACGCTTTGGGCCGACGAGGTTCTGGCGGAACTGGCCGCGCTGCCGAACGTGCGGCTGATGCCGCGCACCACGGTGACAGGCGCCTACGATCACGGGACCTATGGCGCGCTGGAGCGGGTGGCGCTGCACCTGCCGGACGGCGATGCGCCGCGCGAGTGTTTCTGGCGGATCGTGGCGCGGCGGGCGGTGCTGGCGGCGGGCGCCATCGAGCGGCCCATCGCGCATCCCGGCAACGACAGGCCCGGCGTGATGCTGGCGGGGGCGGTGCGCGGCTATCTGCACCGCTATGGCGTCGCGGCGGGCAAGCGGGTGGTGGTGTTCGCCAACAACGACGATGCGCACCGCACGGTGCAGGACCTGCACGCGGCGGGCGTGCGGGTGGCTGCGGTGGTGGATTCGCGGCCCGAGGTGCCGCGCGATGCGCCCTGGCCGGTCCATGCCGGGGCGGTGGTCGCGGCGACGCGCGGGCGGCTGGGGCTGGAGGCGGTGCAGGTGCGCGGCGCGGGGCGTGAGATCTGGATCGAGGCGGATTGCCTTGCGGTGTCTGGCGGCTGGAACCCGGCGCTGCACCTGACCAGCCATATGGGCGCGCGGCCGGTGTGGAACGAGGCCATCGCGGCCTTTGTCCCCTTGCCCGGCGCGGTGCCGGGGCTTGAGGCGGCGGGGGCTGCGGCGGGGGTGATGGACACCGCAGGGTGTCTTGCCGATGGTCTGCGCGCGGGCAAGGCGGCGCTGAAGGCGCTGGGGCGACGCACGAAGGCGGTGTCGCTGCCCGAGGCTGTGGCAGAGGTGGGCGGGATCGACGCCTTCTGGCAGGTGCAGGCCAAGGGGCGCGCCTGGCTCGATCTGCAGAACGACGTGACGACCAAGGACGTCGCGTTGGCCGCGCAGGAGAATTTCCGCTCGGTCGAGCACATGAAGCGCTACACCACGCAAGGCATGGCGACCGACCAGGGCAAGACGTCGAACGTCACCGCTCTGGCGGTTTTGGCGGATGCGACGGGGCGGTCGATCCCGGCGACGGGGACGACGACGTTCCGCCCGCCCTATACGCCCGTGTCCATCGCCGCGATGGGGGCCGGGGCGCTGGGCGACGGGTTCGCGCCGCAGCGCTTCACCACCTCGGACAGCGCGGCCCGGCAGCGCGGCGCGCCGATGATCGAGGCGGGGCTGTGGTATCGGCCGTCGTATTTCCCCGCCCCCGGCGAGGCGACATGGCGCGAGGCTAGCGATCGGGAAGTCGGGATGGTGCGGCAGGCGGTCGGCGTCACCGATGTGTCGACGCTGGGCAAGATCGACGTGCAGGGGCGGGATGCGGGCAGGTTCCTCGATTTCGTCTATACCGGGCGAATGTCGACACTGAAGCCGGGGCGCGTGCGCTATGGGCTGATGCTGCGCGAAGACGGTCACGTCATGGACGACGGGACCGCGGCGCGGTTGAACGACGGTCACTACCTTATCACCACCACCACGGCAGCGGCGGGGCAGGTGATGCAGCACCTCGACTTCGTCGCACAGGTGCTGCGGCCTGATCTTGATGTCTCGCTGATGTCGGTCACCGAGCAATGGGCGCAATTCGCCGTCGCCGGGCCGCGCGCGCTGGAGCTGGTGAACGCTGTCACGGATGCCGAGATCACGGATGCGGAGTGGCCGTTCATGTCCTGCGGCGCGGTGCCCGTGGCAGGTGTCGCGGGGCGGCTGTTCCGCATCTCGTTCTCTGGCGAGCGCGGGTATGAGATCGCTGTCCCGGCGCGCTATGGCGAAAGCCTGTGGCGGCTCTTGGTCGCACAGGCCGAGATGCTGGGCGGCGGTCCCTACGGGATGGAAGCGCTGAACGTCCTGCGGATCGAAAAAGGCTTCCTGACCCATGCCGAACTCCACGGGCGCACCACGGCCTTCGATCTTGGGATGCAGGGAATGCTGAAATCCGAGGGCGATTTCATCGGCAAGGCTGGGGCGGCGCGTCCGGGGCTGCTGGCCGACGACCGCGAGCAGCTTGTGGGCCTGCGGCCTGTGGGTGCGGTGAAGCAACTGCTGGCGGGGGCGCATCTGTTCGAGGCAGGGGCAGAGGCGGTGCGCGAGAATTCCCAAGGCTATGTGACCAGCGCCGGGTATTCGCCAACGCTGCAATCCTATCTTGGGCTGGCGTTCCTGAAGGGCGGGCGCGCGCGGCTGGGCGAGACGGTGCGGATGGTCGATCACCTGCGCTCGGTCCAGACCCTGTGCGAGGTCGTGGCGCCGCAAGTCTTCGATGCAGGCGGAGGGCGGATGCGTGGCTAGGTTGATCGCAAAGACGCCCGCCGAGGGGCTGCTGCCGGTCGAGGTAGCGGGGGTGCGGCTGTCCGAGGTGGACCCCGGCGGCCTAACCTCCGTGGCGGCGCTGGGCGGCGCGGACATCGGCGCGGCGCTCAAGGCGGCGACGGGCGCCAGCCTGCCGGGGCCGGGCGCGACGACGACGGGGCGCGGCGGCGCGCGGGTGGTCTGGTTCGGGGTGCGGCATGTGCTGGTGATGGGGCCGCCGGTCGCGGCGCTGGACGGGGCGGCGGTGACGGACCAGTCCGATGCCTGGTGCACCTTGCGGCTGGACGGTGCGGGCGCGCGGGACGTTCTGGCGCGGCTGACACCGCTTGACCTGCGCCCGTCCAGCTTTGCCGAGGGCGCGACCGCGCGCACGCTTCTGGGCCACATGCAGGCGTCGATCACGCGGGTGGAAGATGACGCGTATCTGATCCTCGTCTTCCGCTCGATGGCGAAGACGGCAGTGCACGAGATCACGGAAGCGATGGAAAGCCGCGCGGCGCGCCTGCGCCTGACCTGAAGTTATCCCCAGAAACGTGATGCGGGCGGGCGGCAGCGGCCCTTGCACCGAGGGCTTGGGGGGCGGACACTGGCGACCATGAGTCTTCCGCCCGGCTTTCTCGACGAGATCCAGACCCGCACGAGCCTGTCGCAGATCGTCGGGCGCCGCGTGACGTGGGACCTGCGCAAGTCGAACCAGGCCAAGGGCGACTGGTGGGCGCCGTGTCCGTTCCATTCCGAGAAGACCGCCAGCTTCCACGTCGATGACCGCAAGGGCTTCTACTATTGCTTCGGGTGCCAGGCGAAGGGCGACGCCATCGCTTTCCTGCGCCAGATCGACAACATGGAGTTCATGGAGGCGGTCGAGGTGCTGGCGCGTGAGGCGGGGATGCAGATGCCCGCGCCCGATCCCGAGGCGCGGCAAAAACAGGACCGCTTTGAAAAGCTGCACGGGATCATGGAACAGGCGGTCCAGTTCTATCGCCTGCAGCTTCGGACCGGGGCCGGATCGGCGGCGCGTGACTATCTGGCTGGGCGGGGTCTGCCGGAGGACGTGATCGACCGTTGGGAGCTTGGGTATGCCCCGAACGGCTGGGAAGCGCTGCGCGAGCATCTGACCGGCAAGGGCGTGGCGGTGGACGATCAGGTGACGCTGGGTCTTGCGCGCACATCCGACAAGGGCCGCGCGCCCTATGACACCTTTCGCAACCGGGTGATGTTCCCGATCCGCGATGCGCGGGGCCGGGCGATCGCCTTTGGTGCCCGCGCGCTCGATCCGAACGATCAGGCGAAGTACATCAACTCGCCCGAGACGCCGCTCTTTCACAAGGGCCGCACGCTCTACAACATCCAGAACGCCCGCGCGGCGGCGGGCAAGGACGGCCCGCTTCTGGTGGCCGAGGGCTACATGGACGTGATCGCGCTGTCCGAGGCGGGGTTTCGCGCCGCCGTGGCGCCGCTGGGCACTGCCGTGACCGAGGACCAGTTGCAGCTTCTGTGGCGGATCGACCGCGAGCCTGTCGTGACGCTCGACGGTGACACCGCGGGCCAGCGCGCGGCGGAGAAGATGATGGACCTTGCGCTGCCGCAGCTCTCGGCGGAACGGTCGCTGCGGTTCTGCCTGATGCCGCCGGGGCAGGACCCCGACGACCTGACCCGCAGCGGCGGGCCGCAGGCGATGCGCAAGCTGGTCGAGGCAGCAGAGCCGCTGGTCCGCGTGCTGTGGCGGCGCGAGACGGCGGGCAAGAGCTTTGACAGCCCCGAGCGCAAGGCGGCGTTGGACCGTGCGCTGTGGGACAGCATCCGCAAGATCGGCGACCAGACGCTGCAACGCCACTACGGCGAAGAGATCAAGCGCCTGAAATGGGACTTCTTCCGTCCCGCCGCGCGTCCTGGGGGGCCGCAAGGTGCGCGCGGTCAGGGCCGGGGCCCGCGCATGTGGAAGGCGCCCGAGGGTCCGACCGCCGAGGCGCGCCTGTCACCGCTGGTGGCGGATGCCGCGTCCGAGCGGCGCCTGCGCGAACAGGTGATCCTGGCGATGCTGGTGGCGCACCCCGAGCATCTGTTGCGCTTCGAGGGCGATCTGGAGGGCATGACCGCCATTGACCCCGATGCCGAACGGCTGCGCGCCGCGATCCTGCGCAACGCGGATGCCGATCCAGAAACGCTGGCGGACCGCATCGCGCGTGACGTGGGTGAAGACGCCCTTGAAAAGCTTCTCTCGGCGCGCCATCTCGGCATCATTCCGGCAATGCGTCCGGGCTGCGGTTCGGATATCGTGGCGCAGTGCATCGCAGAGGAGCTTGCCAAGCTGAAGGCGCTGGGCGGGCTTGAACGGGAAATCGCCGAAGCTGTCGAGGACATGGGGGCCGGCGCCGACGAGGGGCTGACCCACCGGCTGCGACAGGCGGCAGACGCAAGGAACAAGGCTCTGAAAAGTCAGACCGAAGACCGCACCGAATACGAAATCGGACCGAACGGGGCCCTCATAAGCCGTGACGAGAAGTCCGCGTTCGAATCACTTCTCGGCCAGATTGCCTTTGGCAAAGGCACAAAGCGGCCTAATTGACTCACAGGGTGAGGAATTCGCAAAGAAATCAGGGTAAACGGAGTGCGAATCGCCGATTCGCCCGGTATGATTCGGAAAGCCCGATTCCCTTTGCTTCGTGAAGGAGTGCCGCATGGCAGCCAAAGACACCACTGACGACCGCAAGCCGGACGATCAGGATTCAGAGGTCATGCTCGACATGAGCCAGACCGCGGTCAAGAAGATGATCGCCGAGGCAAAAGAGCGTGGGTACATCACCTATGACCAGCTGAACCAGGTCCTGCCCCCGGAACAGGTGTCTTCCGAGCAGATCGAGGACGTCATGTCGATGCTGTCCGAGATGGGCATCAACGTGATCGAGGACGACGAGGCCGACGACGACGACAAGGGCTCGACCGACGTGGTCGAAGCCTCGTCCAGCCGCGAAGTCACGGTGTCGTCCTCCGAGACCGAAAAGCTCGATCGCACCGACGATCCGGTGCGCATGTACCTGCGCGAGATGGGATCGGTCGAACTGCTGAGCCGCGAGGGCGAGATCGCCATCGCCAAGCGGATCGAGGCGGGCCGCAACACGATGATCGCGGGCCTGTGCGAAAGCCCGCTGACCTTCCAGGCGATCACGATCTGGCGGGACGAGCTTTTGTCCGAGGACATCCTTCTGCGCGATGTGATCGACCTTGAGGCCACGTTCGGCCGCGGCGTCGAAGGCGATGACGAGGACGGTGTCGCCGAGCCGGTCGTCGCCGGGCTCGAGGGCGCGGCAGAGCCCAAGCCGAAGTCTGAAGAGAGCGGCGAACAGCCGGAATACGACGCCGACGGCAACCCGATCCGCAGCGATGACGACGACGAGGATGACGAGCAGGCGAACATGTCGCTTGCCGCGATGGAGGCCGCGCTGAAACCGCGCGTGCTGGAAATTCTCGAACGCATCGCGAACGACTATGTCCACCTGTCCGAAATGCAGGACCTGCGGATGTCGGCGACGCTGAACGAGGACGGATCGTTCAGCCAGAAGGAAGAAGACGCCTACCAGTCGCTGCGCTCGGAAATCGTGGTGCTGGTGAACGAATTGCACCTGCACAACAACCGCATCGAGGCGCTGATCGACCAGCTTTACGGCATCAACCGCCGGATCATGTCGATCGACAGCTCGATGGTGAAGCTGGCTGACCAGGCTCGCATCAACCGCCGCGAATTCGTCGACGAATACCGGGGCGCAGAGCTTGATCCGAACTGGCTTGACCGGATGGCCGAAAAGCCGGGGCGCGGCTGGGCGGCTTTCCTTGAACGCTCGCGCGACAAGGTCGAGGAACTGCGCTCGGACATGGCTCAGGTCGGCCAGTATGTCGGCGTCGACATCAGCGAATTCCGCCGCATCGTCCAGCAGGTCCAGAAGGGCGAGAAAGAGGCGCGGCAGGCGAAGAAGGAAATGGTCGAGGCGAACCTGCGCCTCGTGATCTCGATTGCCAAGAAATACACCAACCGGGGTCTGCAGTTCCTTGACCTTATCCAGGAAGGCAACATCGGCCTGATGAAGGCCGTGGACAAGTTCGAGTATCGGCGCGGCTACAAGTTCTCGACCTACGCGACGTGGTGGATCCGGCAGGCGATCACCCGCTCCATTGCCGATCAGGCGCGCACGATCCGCATCCCGGTCCACATGATCGAGACGATCAACAAGCTGGTGCGCACCGGCCGCCAGATGCTGCACGAGATCGGCCGCGAACCCACGCCCGAGGAACTGGCCGAAAAGCTGCAGATGCCGCTGGAAAAGGTTCGCAAGGTGATGAAGATCGCCAAGGAACCGATTTCGCTGGAAACGCCCATCGGCGACGAGGAAGACAGCCAGCTTGGCGATTTCATCGAGGACAAGAACGCCGTCCTGCCGCTGGATTCCGCCATTCAGGAGAACCTGAAGGAAACGACGACGCGGGTTCTGGCCAGCCTCACCCCGCGCGAGGAGCGGGTTCTGCGGATGCGCTTTGGCATCGGCATGAACACCGACCACACGCTGGAAGAAGTCGGCCAGCAGTTCAGCGTCACTCGCGAACGCATCCGCCAGATCGAGGCGAAGGCGCTGCGCAAGCTCAAGCACCCGAGCCGGTCGAGGAAGCTGCGGAGTTTCCTGGATCAGTAGGGCAGGCGGATACGCTGCCAATGCGTGACGATAAGGCGGGACTTGTCCCGCCTTATCGGGCTTGTCGATCTGTTTCGTAGAGCTTCACTCGCTTGCTTTTCTGTACGCAATCGCGTACACTCATATTCATGAAGCACACCACCTCCACCGATCTGCGCAAGAACCTGTCCGCTCTTATGGACAAGGTGAACGAGGACCATGAGCCGCTGCTGGTGACCCGCGCCAATGGAAGGCCGGTGCTGATGATCTCGGTCGAGGATTACGATTCGCTCGACGAAACCGCCTATCTGATGTCGACCAAGGCCAACCGGGAGTCGTTGGCGCGGTCGCTCGAACAGGTCGAGGCGGGCCGGATCGTCACACCGACGATGGACGAGTTCGACGCGCCTGCGGGCGAATGAACGTCACGTTCACCGCCGAGGCGTGGGAGCAATTCCTGTATTGGCAGGGGCAGGACCAAAAACTGGCGCAGCGCATCGTCGCGCTCATCAAGGAATGCCAGCGCCATCCGTTCGAGGGCACCGGTAAGCCCGAGCCGCTGAGGGCCAGCCTTGCCGGGTACTGGTCGCGCCGGATCGACCGTGAACATCGACTGGTCTACCGTGTGACACCCGACGCCTTGCAGATCATTCAGTGCCGCTTTCACTATTGAGATCGGCCTCACTGTCCACCACCCAGAAACGGCGGCCCCTCATCCGGGCCGCCGTTTCGCGTTTGGCCGCACCGCCGCCGGATTGAACGACCGATTCCGCAATGTTGCCGCGTTTTCGGGGTTCATTCACCTTGAGCGATTCCGTGGACGGGCCTGCCCGTTCCGCCATTTGAAAGGTGACGATATCATGCGTGCGACAAGTGCGATCGCGTTGGCGGCCTGTGCCGCCCTTCCGCAGATGGCGGCCGCCAGCGACGGCGAGGTGTATGTCTACAGCTGCGTCAGCGACGGCGCCTACAGCTACACGGTCAACTTCGCCCCCGACGATCCCGGCTTTGTCGATGTCGACCGCTATCCGACGTCCAACCTCGACGTGGCAAGCGGGACCGAAGGCGACCTGGCCGATCAAGTCGGCGAATTGGCGGATGGTAGTGAGAACACGGCTCACTTCGTGTTGATGGCAGAGCCGTCCGATCCGATGTCCTTCGCCAGTTCCAGCGTCAACATCACCTTTAGCCATGACCTTTCGGCGGGCGTGATCGGTGCCACCGCCAACGGCAACGTGGCCAGCGACGGGGACGGAAACCGCACCACCATCGGCTGCGAGTTGACCACCACTGATGCCGCCTCGCGTCCCGCCGACCCCGTGATGATCGACACCGCAGGGCTGTCGTTCGGCGCCACGATCTTCGAGCAGCCCGATCCGAACAGTGCTGTTCTCTTGGTGACGGCCGAGGACAGCGGCATCCAGGTGATGATGGACACCGGCGTCGAGATGGACAATTTCCGGTGGTTCTTCGTGGATCACGCGGGCGTCAGTGGCTACCACTGGGGCGGCAACATGTGCGTGCCCGGTGCGATGGTCGAGGGCGCGCGCAGCTGCTAGCCCCGTTGCGGTGACGCACGGCTTGCGCCATCCTTGCGGACATGCAGACAGAATTCCGCATCCAGACGCAGGGCGCGGGCCTTGCCGAGTTCACGCAGGACGTGGCGCGCTGGCTGCCCGCGCAAGACGGGCTTCTGACTCTGTTCGTGCGCCACACCTCGTGCTCTCTGCTGATCCAGGAGAACGCCGATCCCGACGTGCAGCGCGACCTGGGCGCCTTTTTCGGTCGCCTTGTTCCGCCTGCCGACGATCCGGCGATGGCGTATCTGGCTCACCGCGCCGAGGGGCCAGACGACATGCCTGCCCATATCAAGGCCGCGATGATGCCGGTCAGCCTGTCGATCCCCGTGGCCGCCGGGCGCATGGCGCTTGGCACATGGCAGGGGATCTACCTGTTCGAACATCGCCGCCACCCGCATCTGCGGCGGGTGGCGGCACATCTGTCGGTCTGAGCCGGAATCGATCACGAAGGTCACTCTTCCTACCAACGTGCCCCCGGCCCGGCGCTGCTGATTCAGGATTGCGGCATCAGAAAAATCTCGCGCACGCCGTTGCGGGGATCGGCGTTCAGCGCGTGCAGGACCGCATCCGCCACGTCATCGGGGTGCAGCTTGTCGGGCTTGGCCTCGTCGAAGAAGGCGGTGTCGACCATGCCGGGCGCGATGACGGTGCAGCGCCCGCCCCAGTCGCGCATCTCGTCGGCCATGTTGCCTGCGTAGCCGTGGACGAACCATTTCGTCGCGCCGTAGATCGAGCCGGGGATGTGCCGCCGGCCCGCCGCGGAGCCGGTCATCACCAGATGTCCCTTGGCCGTCTTCAGCGCAGGCAGCGCGGCGCGCGCGGTATAAAGCACGCCCATGATGTTGATATCGACCAGCCTGCGCCATTCCTCGGGGTCGCCTTCCACCGTGCCGGGGGTGTCGAGGCCCTTGCCGGCGTTGGCAAACGCGGCATCGAGCCCGCCAAAGGCTTCGGTCGTCGCGGCCACCGCCTTTTCCAGATCGTCCAGCCGCGTGACGTCGCCCGGCAGCGCCAGCGCGCCCTCGCCAAGCTCTGCCGCTAGCGCCTCGATCTTGTCTTGCGACCGCGCGAACAGGGCGACGTTCCAGCCGTTCGCGGCTGCCGCCCGTGCCGTGGCCGCGCCGATCCCGCTGGAGGCTCCGGTGATGAAAAGTGTCTTGGTCATGCCTTTGGGGTTCCCATGCTTGTCTTGTGTCACGCGCTCAACGCGGCAGGTTTGCAATAGGGTCCGCGCATCATGTGGGGGCGTGATTTCCTCACTACCCAACGGGTCGCGGGTTCCCTATAGTGCCTGTGGACAGACTGGGACAGGGACCGAGGGAGAGCGGATGCGTTGCCCGTTTTGCGGAAATATCGACACGCAGGTCAAGGACTCCCGTCCTGCCGAGGATCACGTCGCCATCCGGCGGCGCCGGTTCTGCCCCGCCTGCGGAGGCCGGTTCACCACCTATGAACGCGTGCAGTTGCGCGACCTTGTCGTCATCAAGACGAACGGGCGCCGCGAGGATTTCGACCGCGACAAGCTGGAGCGTTCGGTGCGCATCTCGATGCAGAAACGCCCGGTCGAGCCGGAGCGTGTCGACCAGATGATTTCCGGCATCGTGCGGCGGCTTGAATCGATGGGCGAGACGGATATCCCGTCCAAGGTCATCGGCGAAATCGTGATGGAAAGCCTCGCCCGGATCGACACCGTGGCTTACGTCCGCTTTGCCAGCGTTTACAAGAACTTCCAGGCCGCCGACGACTTCGACAAGTTCGTCAGTGAGCTGCGTCCGCACACGCCCCCAGAAGACGTGTGACGGACGACCACGCGCGGCACATGCGCCACGCGCTTGCGTTGGCGGCGCGGGGGCTGGGCCGGGTCTGGCCGAACCCCGCGGTTGGCTGCGTTCTGATCCAAGGCGACCGCGTCGTCGGGCGCGGCTGGACACAAGCTGGCGGGCGCCCCCATGCCGAAGCCGTAGCGCTTGCCGCAGCCGGTGACGCGGCGCGCGGTGCAACCGCCTATGTCACGCTGGAACCCTGTTCCCACCACGGCCAGACCCCGCCCTGTGCATCGGCACTGGCGGAGGCCGGCGTGGCGCGTGTCGTGGTGGCCTTGGGCGATCCCGACAGCCGCGTAAACGGACGCGGGCTGGAGATGCTGCGCGACGCGGGCATCAAGGTTTTGACCGGCGTGCTGGAGGATGAGGCGCGCGCGCTTCAGGCAGGGTTCCTGTCGCGCGTGTCGCGGGGGCGGCCTTGGGTGACGCTCAAGCTGGCCGCCAGTTTCGACGGACGGATCGCCACGGCGACGGGGGAGAGCCGCTGGATCACCGGGCCCGAGGCGCGTCGACTGGTGCATCTGGAACGGGCCCGGAATGACGCGGTCCTGGTCGGCGGCGGCACGGCACGCGCGGATGACCCGGCGCTGACCGTGCGCGGTCTTGGCGTGGCGCATCAGCCGGTGCGGGTCGTCTGGTCGCGCAGGCTGGATCTGGCCGGGGCGCGGGCCCTGCACGCCACGGCGCGCGAGGTGCCGGTCTGGCTGTGCCACGGCAGCGGCGTCGATCCCGATGTTCGGGATCACTGGCAAGGCGCGGGTGCGCGGCTGATCGACGTGCCGACGGGCGGCGGGCGGCAGATCGACCCCGCGGCGGCGCTGGCCGCGATGGCCGAGGCGGGCCTGACCCGGGTGTTCTGCGAAGGCGGCGGATCACTGGCCGCGTCCTTGCTGGCCGCAGGGCTGGTGGACGAGTTGGTCGGCTTTACCGCAGGCGTTGCGCTCGGGGCGGAAGGTCAACCGTCGATCAGCGCGCTGGGCGTCGACCGGCTGGCCGAGGCGCCCCGGTTTCGGCTGGTCGAGACGCGGCGGGCGGGCGGCGACGCGATGCACCGCTGGCGCGCGGTCTAGCGCCAGAGCCAGCTTTGACTGGCAAGCAGACCCTGCAGCTTTGACACAAGTCGCGTCGCCGTGCCGGGTGCGGGGATGTCGCCCGTCGCCAGCCGCTCCACGATCACCTCGGGCGTGGTCGGCAGGCCGGTGACAGGGTCGCGGTAGCGCGGATAATCGATCAGTGCGGCGTGAACCAGCGCCGCCAGCGAGGGCCTTGCCTGCCGCCGCGCAGGCACCCGGCCAAGATCGCGCGTCAGGCCCCACCCGGCATAGAACGGCGTGCCAAGGCAGGTGACGGTTTTGCCCCGGATCAGCGCCTCGAACCCCAAGAGAGAGGTCAGCGTCCAGACTTCATCCACAGCACCGATCAGGGCCACGGGATCGCCCTGGCGCACGACGACATCGGCCAGTGTTTCGTCAGGCGCGCCGCCGCTTCGCAGTCCCGCCTCGACGTCTGGATGCGGCTTCCAGATCAGCACCGCGCCTGGGTTCTCCGCGCGCACCTGCGCCAGCAGCCCGGCGTTCGTGGTCACGTCCGAACAGCCGAGCCGGATCGACGCATCATCCTCGACCTGGCCGGGCACAAGGATGCGGTGACCTTGCGGCAGATCGGGCAACACCCCGCCGATGTTGTATTTTGTCACGCCGGTGTCGATGATCCGCGCGATCAGACGGTGCGCCCAATCCAGCCGCGCAGGCGGCAGATCGGCAGCTTCGGCCACCATTCGTTCCAGCCTGCTTTCGCGGGTCGGGTCGTAGTAGATCCCGAGGTCATCCAGCGCCAGCGACAGCGGCGGCACCAGCCGGGCGCCGAGCCCGCGAGAGCGCAGGAACCCGTCCTCGGCCCGGATCACGCGAATGTCCGATCGGTGAAAGTCGCCCGTCAGCTTGCCCGCCCAGACCACCAGATCGCGGCCCGTGGCGGCGGCTTGATCCCCAGCCTTGTCCACAGGATCGGTGAACGTGAGCGCGCCCTCGGTTCCAAGGAATTTCCGTAGCGGTTTCCGCTTCCAAAGGCGCATACCTGAGGCGACGTGGCCGCGCCGATCCTCGCGCCAGGCCCGCGTCTCGGCCTGCAACTGGGCGGTCGCGGTCTCGAAGTCGCAGAGCCGGTCCATGCAGGGATCGTACCATTTCGGATAGAGCAGCATCGCCCCTGCGAACAGTTGTGCGCGGGTCAGGCGGCGGGTGCGGCGGTGCGGTGGGTTGGTGTCCTCGGTCAGGCCCCACCCGGCATAGAACGGCTGACCCCAGACGCGGGGGCGGTGCCCGGCGAGGATCGCCTCGAACCCCAATTGCGAGGACACGGTGTAGACCGCGACCGCGCCTTCCAGCAGCGCCCAGGGCGAGACGGCATCAGAGATCAGCCGCACACGGCCCGTCTGATCGTCGGGGCCGAAATGCCCCTCGCGCTTTCCCGCCGCCGTCTCGGGGTGGACCTTGACCAGCACCGGCAATCCGGGGTGATCGGCCTGCGCCTCGACCAGCATCTCGCGGAACATCGCGTCGGTCGCGCCGGATGCAGTAACGGATGCATCGCCGCGCGTCTGGTCGATTACCAGCACGTAGGGCGCATCCGGCACCGGGGCGGCGGGATCGAAGGCGGTGTATTTCGACAGGTGCGCACTGCGCAGCCAGTCGATCCCGGCGCGGGCGCGGTCCAGAAGCGGCGTGTCGTCCAGCGGATGCGTGGCCAGCAGGGTTTCCAGATCGGACGGCGCGCGCCCGTCGAAATGCACGCCCGTGCTGTCGAGCGTCAGGCCAAGGGCAGGGCGCCCGCCCGTGCGCCCCGGATGGACGGACCGCAAAAAGGCGTCCTCGACCCGCAGCACCTGCGCGCCGCGCCGGTCGGCCACGGCCTCGCCCCGCCCTGCCGTGGGGCTTTGCCCCCAGACGCCGACCCAGCCGCCTTCGGGCGGGGCGCCCAGCGTCACCTGCCAGCCTGCCAGCCGCAGGATGCGGCGCACGCGCGCTTGCGTCAGGAAGCCGCCGCTGTAGACGAACAAAGGCCGAGGCGTTTCCGCCCCGGCCTGTGGTCCTTCGGGATCGACCATCCGGCCTACTGCGCGATGTTCGACACGTTCCCGGCCGCGGACAGCGTGCCGGTCACGGCCGACAACACCTTGGAGAACTGGGTGAACGGCGCTTCGGTGACATAGACGGTGTCGCCGTCGCGGATCACGAAGTCGCGGGCCAGGAACACGCCGTTGGGCTCGGTCAGGTCCAGCACATAGACCATGCGCTGCGCGCCCTGCAGATCGGTGCGGGCGAGCACCTGGTTGGCGATCTCGGGCGGCTCGTTGCGGAAGACGAACACGCCGGTGGGATCGGCCGCGTTGGAGTTCAGGCCGCCGACCTGGGCGATGGCCTCGATGGCGCTGATCGTCTGGGTCTCGAACGGCACGCGGTTCTGCGTTCCGGTTGCACCCAGCGCGGTGAAGGACCGGCTGTCTTCCTTGACAAGGATGCGGTCGCCGCCGCGCAGGGCGATGTCGAATTGCGGATGCTCGTAGAGATCCTGATACCAGACGGTTTCCTGACGCGCGCCGCGGGAAATCTGCACTTGCGCAATGGAGGGATCGACCACCACACCGCCCGCGCGGGCCAGCATCGCCGACAGCGTGCGGGTCGGGCGTTCGATGGCGTAGATCCCCTGGCCGCCGACAGCGCCAGAGACGGACACGGTCGAGCCGTCGCCAGCAAGGCGGCGCACAAGGACTTGCGGATCGGGAGTCTGTTCAGCCAGCCGTTCAGTGATGAGACGGCGGATTTCGTCGGGCGAGTTGCCCGCCGCGCGGATGCGGCCCGCGTAAGGCACGAAGATGAAGCCCGCGCCGTCGACCTGCACCTCGTCCAGCACGGTGGCGTTGACGCCCTGGCTGGCCAGAAGGCCATCGTCGACGTTCTCGTAGATCGTCAGGCCAAGGGTGTCGCCCGGACGGATCGTGTCAGATCCCAGCACGCCCGCGCCCAGGAACGCCTGGCTGAAGCCGAAGGCGGGGATCACGGCGGTGGCGCGGGTCACGCGGTCGTTCACTGTGACGACGAACGAATCGCCCTCGCGCTGCACCGAGCCGGAGTAGATTTCGCGCTTCGTGGGCCCGGAACGCGGAAGCCCACAACTTGCGGCGGTTGCCACAAGCAGAAACACGGCTAGCGTCCTCGCCCATCGCGATGACTGGATTTTCACTGCTCGGTCTCCTCGTTTCGGGAGTTCTGCCTCAATTTTTCTTTGCAAGGTATCGAAATCCCGCGAAAAAGGCTAGCGGGCAATTTCGGGGCGCCTCACTTCACCACGCGCAACTGTTGCCTTGGAGCCGCTGTGCCCCGCCGCAGCGCGTCATAGGGATCGTCGACCGCCAGCATCAGGTCGACCACTTGCCGCAGCAGTTGCCGCCGACCGCGCGCCGAATAGAACCCGCCCGAGATCTGCGATGTCTCCAGCAGGAAATGGCGATAGTCGCGGTAGGCGGCGTTGTCGGGCCGGGTCGGGCGGGCGAAAAACTCGGGCAGTGTCTGGACCGAAACGAACTCGGGCTTGGCATAGACCGCCGCGCCGAACACCCTGAGCGGAAGTCCGCGCCACAGCGCCTGCTGCGCCGCTGTCGAGTTCACCGTGACCGCGCTGCGGGCATGATCGAGAAGCTGCGCCAGCTTGCCGCCGCGCACGAAATGCACGCGGTCCGCGACGCCCTTTTCGGCTGCGATGCGCCGGATGTCGCGCCGGATCGGCGCGCGCCCGTCCTCAAGAGGGTGGGCCTTGAAGATCAGGTGATGATGCCGCGCCGCGCCGCGCGCGAAGCCGTCAATCACCAGTTCCAGGAATTCGGTCATCCGGGTGAACGGGCTGTGCGCCTGAAAGCTGGCGTCGTGTTCCAGTTGCAGCAGCGCCAGATGATATGGAAAGCCTTCGGACTTGATCCGCCACGTCGCGGCGACCCGGTCGATCCACAAAAGCGGCATCAGCAGCAGGCGGCGCAGGTAAAGGCGGAACTCCTGCCGGACGCTCAGCGTGCGATGGCCGCGAAACTGCCGGTAGCGGCGGTTCGCCAGCATCAGGAAGCCGTGATAGACCGCACCGTACCAGATGTGTTGGCGCATGTCGCCCCAATGGGCGGGTGCCTCGGGGATGTCGAGTTGCGCCTGTGCCAGCGTCTCGCGCATCTGCGTGACGGACAGATCCATCAGCCGCGAATTGCCGTTCGATCCGCCGCGTTCGTACGTCACCCAATAGGGGCGCAGATAGCCTTCTTCAAAGACGTGGATGGCAAGACCAAGCGAACGCGCCGCCTCGATGGCGTCTGCATGCACGGCGCGGGTGTCGCCGTAGAGCACGATGTCGGTGATGGCCTTGTCCCGCACCAGATCGGCAAAGCGCGCGGGCCAATCGGCTGGAGCACCTGCATAGGCGATATAGCTCGACCGGTCGGGCCAGAATGCCGCGTCTCCCGCGTTGAAGCCCACGCGCCAGACCGTTGCCCCCGCCGCCCGGAGCATCCGGCTCAGGCGATAGAAGAACGGGCCATGTGGCCCCTGCAGGAACAGAAATTGCCTGTTCGACGGATCGTTCATACCCAGCCCCATAGTTCGGCAATATGCCGCTGACGCGCCGGAAATGCGACGCAGCCCGGCTCATTACGCAACGTCAATGCGGCATGATTAGGGCAACGGCGCACAGACGCCGCGCGACCTCGCAGCATGTCCCCAGACTTGCGCAAGGCCCTGGGCGGGGCTAGGTCAGGCGAAACGCAAGGATTGCCCATGTTCACAGGCATCATCACCGATATCGGCGAAGTTCTGGAAACCGAGAAACGCGGCGACCTGCGCGCGCGCATCGGCACCGGTTATGACATCGGCGGCATCGACATCGGCGCCTCCATCGCCTGCGACGGTGTCTGCCTGACGGTGATCGCATTGGGCGAAGCGCCGCGCCCGTGGTTCGACGTGGAGATTTCGGCCGAAACGGTGTCGAAGACGAACATCGGCGCGATGGGCTGGGCGGCGGGCACGCGGCTCAACCTCGAACGCGCGCTGAAGGTCGGGGACGAGCTGGGCGGGCACATCGTGTCGGGTCACATCGACGGCGTGGCCGAGGTGATCGGCGTGACCCCCGACGGTGACAGCACCCGCGTGATATTCCGCGCGCCCGAGGCGCTGGCGCGCTT
This sequence comes from Anianabacter salinae, assembly GCF_019061145.1. Classification (GTDB taxonomy): domain Bacteria; phylum Pseudomonadota; class Alphaproteobacteria; order Rhodobacterales; family Rhodobacteraceae; genus Anianibacter; species Anianibacter salinarum. Next base: position 328,882 of record NZ_JAHQZS010000003.1, read on the forward strand.
CATCGCGCCGAAGGGATCGGTCGCTCTCAATGGCACGTCGCTGACCGTGAACGAGGTCGAGGGACGCGATTTCGGCATCAACTTCATCCCGCACACCCAGACGGCGACGACATGGGGCAGGGTGAAGGTCGGCGACGCGATCAACCTCGAGATCGACACGCTGGCGCGCTACGTCGCGCGGCTGCAGGACTGGGCATGATGGCGGGCCTTGGCCACAACAACGGCCCCACGCTGGAGGGGGGCACGGCTTGGCGGCGCCATGCGTGGCAACGGGCCCGCGCCGAGTTGCTGCCGAAACTTCCGCTCGAGGTCATTCGCCTGCGGGTGACGCGAGCCAAGGAGCTTGGCCTCGACTACCGCAGCTATGCCAGCCTGCGCGCCTCGACGGGCCGCGATGTCATCGCCTTCCTGTTCTCGTCAAACGCCCTGCGCGTCGCCCGCGATGGCCGCCCCGCGACCGGCCGCGCCGCGCGTCTGCACGCCATCCACGCCTGCGGACGCCTTGCGCTGGTCCAGCCGCCGCTGCCGCCCGAACGCCTGATTGCCGCCACCGACGGCCTGATCGAGCGCGCCGACCGCGCGCCCGGTCTTGCCGACACATGGCGCGCCGCCCGCACCCGGATCGAGACGCTGACCCGCGGCATCCCGGCGGACGGAATCGTCGTCATCGGGGACACCGCGCTGGAACGCGACTGGTGCACCGCCGCACGCCTTGGGGGCTTTCTGCCCTCGGACCGCTATTTCCAAGGAGACTCCGCATGAACGAGGCCACGTCGAGCGCCTATGAAGACCCCGGCCCGGTCGAGCGCGACTGGTCCGACGCGATCTCGTCGGTCGAGGAGATCATCGAGGACGCGCGCAACGGCCGGATGTTCATCCTCGTCGATCACGAGGACCGCGAGAACGAGGGTGATCTTGTCATCCCCGCGCAGATGGCGACGCCCGATGCGATCAACTTCATGGCGACCCACGGGCGCGGGCTGATCTGCCTGTCGCTGCCGGGCCATCGCATCGACGCTCTGGGCCTGCCGCTGATGGCCTCGCAGAACTCCTCGCGCCACGAGACCGCGTTCACCGTGTCCATCGAGGCGCGCGAGGGCGTGACGACCGGCATCTCGGCCCATGACCGCGCGCGCACCGTGTCGGTGGCGATCGACCCCACCAAGGGCGCGCAGGACATCGCCACCCCCGGACACGTCTTTCCGCTGCGCGCGAAAGAGGGCGGCGTGCTGGTGCGCGCGGGCCATACCGAGGCGGCGGTCGACATCTCGCGGCTGGCGGGGCTGAACCCCGCGGGCGTGATCTGCGAGATCATGAAGGAAGACGGCGAGATGGCGCGCCTGCCCGATCTCGTGGCCTTCGCGCAGCGCCACGGGCTGAAGATCGGCACGATCAGCGACCTGATCGCCTACCGCCGCCGCCACGACAACCTTGTGAAGATCACCACAGAACGCACCATCACCAGCGAGTTCGGCGGCGACTGGACACTGCGCATCTACACCGACGAAACCCACGGCTCGGAACACATCGTGCTGATCAAGGGCGATGTCGACGGCGGCGGGCCGGTGACGGTGCGGATGCACGCGATGGACCCCCTGATGGATGTCGTCGGTCTTGGCCCGGCGGGCCGAACGGGCGAATTCGGCGCGGCGATGCGCCTGATCGCCGAGGAAGGGCGCGGCGTTCTGGTGCTGCTGCGCGATACCCATTCCAAGATGGTGTCCGATGACAGCGTGTCGCCGCAGATCCTGCGGCAATACGGGCTGGGTGCTCAGATCCTGTCCTCGCTGGGGCTGTCCGAACTGATCCTGCTGACCAACTCGCCGACGCCCAAGGTCGTGGGCCTCGAAGGCTACGGCCTGTCGATCGTCGGCACCCGCAAGATCCCGCTGGAGTGACCGCCATGGCCGGAACCGAGACGCACTACACCCTGCCGCTGCCCGCCTTCGACCGCCCGGTAAAGGCGCTGATCGTGGTCGCGCCCTATTACCGCGACATCGCCGACGACCTGATCGCGGGTGCGGTGGCAACGCTAGAGGCGGCGGGCGCTTCGCATGAGACGGTCGAAGTGCCGGGCGCGCTGGAAATCCCCTCCGCCATCGCGCTGGCGCACCGGTTGTCGAACTTCGACGCCTATGTCGCGCTTGGCTGTGTGATCCGCGGCGAGACGACGCATTACGAGACGGTGTGCAACGACAGCAGCCGCGCGCTCACGCTGCTGGGGCTGCAGGGCTGCGCCATCGGCAATGGCATCCTGACGGTCGAGACCCGCGATCAGGCAGTGGTGCGCGCCGCGCCCGGCGATCAGGACAAGGGTGGCGGCGCGGCGGCGGCGGCCTTGCATCTGGTCGCGCTGTCGCGCAAATGGGGCCGCCAGACCCGCGGCGTCGGCTTCAAGCCGTCAGAGACCTACCAGATCGCGGGTGATCCCGAAGGACCGACCACCGCATGACTGACACCAAGGCCCCCACATCGCGCCAGATGCGCTCTGCCGCGCGGCTTTACGCCGTGCAGGCGCTGTTCCAGATGGAGCATTCGGGCCAATCGGCCGACGCGGTCCTGCGCGAGTTCGAGGATCACCGCCTCGGCGCGCGCTACGGCGACGACGAATACGCCGAAGGTGACCTCGACCTGTTCCGCAGGCTCGTGGGCTCGGCCGTGAACTGGCAGGGCACTATCGACCAGGCTACGGACCGCGCCTTGGTCGAGAAATGGCCGATCGCCCGTATCGACCCGACGCTGCGGGCGCTGTTCCGCGCCGCGGGCGCCGAGCTGCGCGACGGCGAAGCGCCGCCAAAGGTGGTGATCTCGGAATTCGTGGACGTGGCCAAGGCGTTCTTCCCCGACGGGCGCGAGCCGAAATTCGTGAACGCCGTGCTCGACCACATGGCGCGAGAGATGCGGCCCGAGGCGTTCTGAACCGGTTTCCCCGCGCTTCGCGCGGGGACCGAGCCGGGGGGCTTTGCCCCCCGGACCCCCCAGAGGTATTTCCGGACCAAAGATGATCAGCGCGGCGCCTTTTCCATCTTTGGTCGCGAAATACTCGGGAGAGCGCGAGAGGGAACGTCTCGCACGCCGAGTAGCGGGCTCAATGCCCGCAAGCGGCGTTCCCCCGGATCACCGGCAAGTGCATTAAGCCTCTGGCGTGACGATGCCGTAGTCGCGCAATTCGTCCTGGACGAGAATGTAGATCTCGCCGGGAGGCGTGGCGAGGGAATGGCGCATCAGGCGCAGGTCGATGCCCATGTCATCGAGATACTCCACAACCTCGGCCTGGCCGCGCTGGATGCTTTCCACTGCCATGAAGGCGGGAAGCACGGTGCTCTCTCCGAAATAATGCTGGTGCACGCCGACAAATGCGTCCGGAGCGACGCGGCGCACGGCGCCCCCCGACAGGATGTAGGGGCAGGCGGACAGGCAGACCGCCCCGGCGACAAGCTCCGTTGCGATGCCCGCCTCGCGGATCGCGCGGCCGATTGTCAGCGCGTCGGCTACTGATCCGCCCGGGCTGTCCAGCCGCAGCGCCGTGACTTCCTCTTGCAGCGCCAGCCAGTCCGTGAAGCGCTCGGCATCGCCGGGCGCGATCTGGCCCCATATCTCGAATCCCTCTGCCGCACCGCCGTCGAACTGCAGCCGCGACGGCATCTCGCGGCTGGCGGGCACGCCGGTGCGGGACGGGTCCGCGGGCAGGGTGGGCCGATCGGCGGGATCGTAGCGGCGGGTCTGGTCGCCGGGGCGCACGGTTTCGGTCAGGCGCGGCGCATCGGGGCCGGGGACAAGACGCGGCAACAGGCTGCCGACATCGCCCGCCACGAGGATCGCGGCGATGCCGAGCTGCACCGCGAGGATCGCCTTGATCGCGCCTCCCGCGCTGATGCGGTCAGCGATCGCCATCGCCTGCGGCCTTCAGCTTGGCGACACTGGCGGGGCTTGCGGCGCCGCTATCGAGGTGTTTCGGCTCGTGTCCCAGCGCCGCCTCGACATCACGGATTGCGGTCAGGGCGGCGCGCAGTTCCGCCATCGTCAGCGTGTTCTCGGGCCCGACATGGCCGCGCCCGGACCGGATCGCAGCCTGGGTGATCGCGACGATGAAGACAAGGACCGCCGGCAGCAGGTCGATGGCGATGGCGCCCGCCCAGCTGGGCACGAAGTTGCGCGCATAGAGGATCACCGCATCCGCCGCGGAGATCGGCGTATAGGTGATGTCCTGCGGCGCCTCCATCGCCATCACGTCCTGCGCGGCGGATTGCAGCGTGGCGGCGCGGGCGGACAGCGCCTCGAGCACCGAGGCGAGCGTGGCGTCCTGCGCCGCGCGGATATCGGACTGGCCGCTGAACTCCGGCAGGATCACCGAGGCCGAGAGGTCAGCGGCGGCGCGGTCGACAAGGGGTGCGACGGACAACTGGCGCAACTCGGTGATGATCCCGGCGAGGCGCACGGTTTCCTCGGAGAACGCGACAGAGCGCGCCTCGACCGGGCCGGGTTCCACCGTCAGCGACCGCATCCGGCTGAGGATCGCGTTGCCCTCGTCAAAGGCGGTCTCGACGGCGGGGCCTTGCGCCGCGATCTGGGCCTCGAGCGCGGCCAATTCCTCGGACTTCTGGCGGAGCACGCGGAACACCGCGCCGCGCCCCGCAAGGCCCGACAGGTTGCCGGTCGCCTCCTGCTCCGACAGGTCCTCGAACCCCTGGCGCACGCGGGCGACGTCGCGTTCAAGCCCCTGCGCTGTCACGGCGATGGTATGGGCACGCTCCAGCGAGCCCTGATAGTCCTGTACGGTGCGCGCAAGGTGCTGTTCCACCGCTGCCGAACCCGCCAGGGCGGCGGCGTTCAGCCAGGATGACATCGCGATGATCGCCAGCGATCCCAGCGCCATCGTCGCCGCAAGGCCCATCCGTGCGCCCGCCGTACGGACCGCGGGGAACAGGCGCATCAGGTAGGACCAGAACACGAAGATGCCGACCGAAACCGCGATGGAATAGGCCATCGCAGCGAACACCGACAGCGCGCCGGTGTCGTCCAGCAGCGACGAGACGCCGAGGTATGTGTAGATGCCCGACGCGACCGCCAGCACCGCCAGCGCGGCCGAGGTGAAGCTGTCGAGCCAGCCGAGATGACCCTCGAGCTCTTGCGCATAGCGCACGCCTTGCGCCTCTTCGCGCGTCAGTCTGGTGTCGTCGGACATGGCACTCTCCCCCGGGGCATTCGTGGGAACATGGTATCGCCGCGCGCCGCTTCCAAGGAAAGGGCCCTGCGGCCGGGCGGTTCCCCGCCACCCGGGAAATAACGCCTTGGCGGCCTTCCCGCTCACACTAATGTCAGCAGAAAGGGGAAAACCGATGCCGGATCTCGTGAGACTCTACCTTCGGCAGACCTTGACCGGATTCGGGGTGTCGGCGCTGTTTGTCGCCGCGCTTCTGGTGCTGGATGTCGCCGGGCTTGGATCGCTCGTGGCGCGCAGCGCCGATGGCCCGCTCGCGGTCGGCCTAGTGTGGCTGTTCAACGGAATCGTGTTCTCGGGCGTGCAGTTCGGCATCGCGGTGATGTCCATGGCCGAGCGCGAAGGCCCCCCGCGCAATGGCGGTTCCCGGCTGGGCGTGCCCGTTCCGGTGCGTGTGGACAGCGGTGTGGAGGTGCGGCGGGACCACCACTAACGTTGAGGCAACTAATTCCCGAGAGCCTGTGTGAACAGGTGGGCGCCAGGTAACGAAGCCAGGACCTCGCCAGAGCCAGCTCCCTCGAGAGTGATTAAGGCCACTGGAATTTGACCTCGTCACGGGAAGGGCAGTGCCCGCCACCCCGCTACCTAAGCCGCGCGGGGACGTCCGGCAAGGGGGCACGCGACAGCGGCCGCGCGCGGGGCTTGCATTTTGTTCACGTATTGTTCATCTTTGCCTCATGCCCGATGACCTGTCACGTCCGCAGCCCCGTCCCGGCCAGCTTCTGGCGCGGGGGGTGTGCCGCCACCTTCTCAGCCATGACTTCGTTACGGTCGAGGAACTGACCCCAGCGCCGGGCTTGCGGGTCGATGTGATGGCGCTTGGGCCGAAGGGCGAGATCTGGGTGGTCGAGTGCAAGTCGAGCCGCGCCGATTTCATGTCGGACGGCAAATGGCAGGGCTATCTTGAATGGTGCGACCGATATTTCTGGGCGGTCGACGATGCCTTTCCGGTCGACCTGTTGCCGGACGGGACCGGGCTTATCATTGCCGATGCCTATGACGCCGAGATCCTGCGCATGGCGCCCGAGCACAAGCTGGCCGCGCCGCGCCGCAAGGTGATGGTGCAGAAATTCGCCCGCCACGCCGCGCTGCGCTGGCAGGCGGCGCGCGATCCGGACGGCGCCGTGTGGGACGGGTTGGCGTAGGCCGCCCTACTTGCGCGCCGGCATCTTGCGCGCGATCGCGGCGGCGGCGCGGATTTCCTCGGCGATTTCCTCGGCCTCTTCCGGATCGAAATCCAAGGGCAGGTCGATGCCGCCATCCGCCTCGACATAGATGCGCACCATGCCTTCGGTCGTCGGGCCGATCTGCAGATTGGCCGAGACGTCGCTTTGCTTGTTGATGCTCATGTCAGACCCCTTGACGTTTGCCGAGGTGAGTTAGACGGTCATACCCGCCTGCACAAGGGGAAGGCCATGACCGACTTTGCGGCGGGCGCCTTGCCCGACATCCTGCTGCGCGACCTTGAGACGGGCGATGCGGGCTGGTTGATCCAGCGCCACGCCGAGCTGTATGCCCGCGACGAAGGCTTTGACCAGAGCTTCGAGGCGCTGGTGGCCGAGATCCTTGCCGACTTCATCCGCAACCGCCGCCCGCAGGAACGGGCCTGGATCGCGGTGCGGGACGGGCAGCGGCTGGGGTCGGTGTTCTGCGTGCGGCAGGACGACGAGACGGCCAAACTGCGGCTGTTCCTGCTGGAACCCGAGGCGCGTGGGCAGGGGCTTGGTCGCAGGTTGCTGGAGGCCTGCATCGACCATGCGCGCGCCCAGGGCTTTCGCAAGCTGGTGCTGTGGACCCACGCGTCGCACCGGGCCGCCTGCGCGCTCTACGCGGCGCGCGGCTTCGTTCTGACCGCATCGACGGCCAAGGTGTCGTTCGGCGTGCCGGTGGTCGAACAAAGCTGGGAACTTGCGCTCTGAGGGTCTTGCATTCGCAGGGGCAGGGCGCTATCCCGCCCGCCAGTGCCGCCTTAGCTCAGTTGGTTAGAGCGCTGGATTGTGGATCCAGAGGTCCCCTGTTCAAGCCAGGGAGGCGGTACCATCAAATCGATCGTCCACCGCAGAACAAACTTCTGGCTCCGGACATTTGTCTCGGAGTTATCTCGTAACAAGGATGGCCTAGCTTTTCTCCAGGCGATCACAGGCGCGTGAACGTCTCGGCATCAATCGGGTCACTAGCGGTACCACAGCGTGGCTCCGCGAGAGCTTTTGAAACGCCCGCCGCCGAGGTCATAGTAGGTGCTACAGATCGCCTGTCCGTTGTTGCTGCTGCGATACTGGCTGCAGATCGCATTTCCATTGATCCACCAGCGTCCCTCGTCGGTCGGTTGATTGTTGACCCCTGTTACTATCACTCCGTTGGCATGGAAGCGCGCCATCTTTACCGTGGTCTCGCCATCAATCTGAAAGTAGAAACGGTGACCCGCAATTCGGGACTGAAGATCGGCTGCGGTCATTGCCCTTGTCGCACCGGTCGAGCCTTGCGGAGCCGCGGCTGAAATCGTGCTACAGGTCGTCTGACCGCCGGGGGTTTCCCGGATCGTTGTGTCGAACCTGCCCGGCGGGGCCTTGCAAAAGCTCCAGTTCACGGTTCCGGTTGCGCTGAGGGACCCGATCCGACCCGGCTTGATGCCGTGTGGGACTTCGCAGGGATATCTCTGTTGCGCACGGGATCGGCAGTTGAGTTGGTCATTGTATAGGACGACCACGAAGGTCCCGCAGCCGTTGTACAACTCGGCGACGCCATGCGCCTGGTTGCGCAGCGAGAGGCACGCCTGAGCGGCGCTGGCATTCAGGGCGGTCAAAACGAGGACCGCTGCCCAAAGGATCGAATTGTGCATCGTGGCTCGCAAGAAGCCCTCACATTTCTTAAGCGTCAGGCCGGCCTCGCTGGAGGACGCACAAGCTGCCATGGGAAATAAGCCATCTCGCGCGGTCCGGACGTCAAGAAAATTCTGTCTGCTGGAATGGTCGAAAGTACCTCAGCCCGTGAAACCGGGGAGGCCTCAGGTCGATATCGCGCGACGAGGTGGGTGGCGCGCCATCGTTGCGCGAAGGGATCAGGAGTTGCGGGCCTGCATCGACCATGCCCGGACCGGGCGCTATCCCGCCCGCCAGTGCCGCCTTAGCTCAGTTGGTTAGAGCGCTGGATTGTGGACCCAGAGGTCCCCTGTTCAAGCCAGGGAGGCGGTACCATCAGACAGCTTGAAACCGCATCGATCTGAAGTTGTCGCTGGTGCGGGCGCGGCAATGGCCTAAGCTGAGCCATAGGGGTCGCACGGGCCCACACATGCCCACACCGGCCCACAGGAGATATCAATCGAATGAGCGTGTTCAGAGCGATCTATTCCTCGCGCCCCTTCGGGTTCGACACGGCGATCCTCAGCGGGATCCTTCTGGATGCGCGGCGCCTGAACGACCGCGACGGCATCACCGGGGCGCTGATCTGCCGGAACGACATCTATCTTCAGCTTCTGGAAGGCCCCGAGGACAAGGTGTGCGACGCGCTCGAGCGGATCAAGCGTGACGACCGCCATGTCGAGGTGACGCTGCACGTCGCGGAGACCGTCACGGGACGGATGTTCGGCGAATGGGCGATGCTGCATGATCCGGCTGTTACGTGGATCTGGTCGCCCGAAGACATCGACGCAGGTGCCGCCGAACGGGCGACACCGGAGGAGATCACCGGCTTCTTCACCCGGCTGCGCGATCAGCACATCGTCGGCAGCGCGGGCTGACAGGCGGCGCGGCTAGTCTGCGGTGTCCAGCGCGATCCGCTGGCGCAAGGTTCCGGTGGCCGCGTCATAGACCAGCGCCTCATCGCCGGTGGTGGTGACAAGATACCAGCCCGGCCCGTAGGTGACCGACAGGGCCTGCACGCCGTCAGGCAAGGTGATCTGGTCCGGCAGCGGTGCGGCCTGGGTCCCGGACGGAAACCGCGTCAGGAACAACACGATCAGCACCAGCATTCCGCCGATCATCGTTGCGGTCAGCACGGTGACAAGGATACGCAAGAACCTCAAGTTCGGGTGCCAGCCCTGATCCTTAGGAGTGTCGTCCATGTCCCAGCGCCTTTTCGTCGAGATCGGGGAAAACCCGCCTGACCGGCTCGATAAGGCATTGGCGCTCTACGTTCCAGAGGCGGCGGCGCTCAGCCGGTCGCGCCTGTCGCGGCTGATCGCGGGCGGGGCGGTGACGCGGGACGGGGCTGCCGTGACCGATCAGAAGGCCCGCGTGACCGAAGGCGAGGTGTATCTGATCGACGTTCCCGAGGCGACCGAGACCGAGACGCTGCCCGAAGCGATCCCGCTGGACGTGGTGTTCGAGGACGACGACCTGATCGTCGTGAACAAGGCGCCCGGCATGGTCGTGCACCCCGCGCCGGGCACGCCTGTCGGCACGCTGGTCAATGCGCTGATGGCCCATTGCGGCGACACGCTGTCGGGCGTGGGCGGCGAAAAGCGCCCCGGCATCGTGCACCGCATCGACAAGGACACCAGCGGACTGCTGGTCGCCGCCAAGACCGACCGGGCCCATCACGGGCTTGCGGCCCAGTTCGAGGACCACAGCGCCGAGCGCAGCTATCTCGCGGTCTGCTACGGCGTGCCCGAACAGACCGACCCGCGTCTCAAGGGCGTGCGCGGCGTGTCGTTCGAGCCGTCCGGCGTCATCAAGATCACCACGCAGCTGGCGCGCCACAAGACCGACCGCCAGAAGCAGGCGGTGATGTTCCAGGGCGGGCGGCACGCGATCACCCGTGCCCGCGTGCTGGACCGCTTTGGCGCGCCGTCCGCGCTGGCGCTGCTGGAATGCCGGCTGGAAACCGGGCGCACCCACCAGATCCGGGTGCACATGGCCCATGCCGGGCACGGGCTGGTCGGTGATCCGGTCTATGGCGGGCGGCGCAAGCTGTCGGACCGGGCGTTCTCGGCCGAGGGGATCGCCGCCGTGGCCGAGTTCCGGCGGCAGGCGCTGCATGCCGCGACGCTGGGTTTCGTGCACCCCGGCACCGGCGAGGCGCTGAGCTTCGATGCGCCGATGCCCCCCGACATGCAGGCGCTTCTGGACGCGCTGAGCTAGAACCGGCCCCGGATCAGCAGCCACAGGCACAGCGCGGTCTCGGCAAGCAGCGGGACAAGGTAGGCCGGTTCGATCGCGGTATGCAGGTGCGGTGCAATCAACCGCAGCAGGCTGCCCGCCAGATACACCAGCCCCGACGCGCCGATGCCGTAGGCAATCAGGCGCGGAACACCGGCGCGCGCCAGAAGCACCATCATGAAAAGTGAGTTGATCCCGAAGAAGATCAGCCCGACTTCGTATCCGGTGCCGTGCATCGCGAACAGCGTCTGCGCGGTGTCGGGGGCGTCCGGCGCGGCAACGGGGACACCGGCCAGCAGGATCAGGCTGGCGCCGATCAACCCGGCCTGCATCAGGCGGAACACCATCGCGGCAAGTGCAAGGCCTTCGCCGTGCGGGCGCAGCAATCGAAAGAACAACAGCGCCACGGTGATGTCCGCAGTCGCCATCACGGCGTCGGCCAGCAGGCTGGCACGGAACACTGGCAGATTGTCCAGCACCGCCCGGGCCGTGGCATCCGGATCGCCGGGAAAGAACAGCCCGGCGCGCGCGAAGCCTTCGGCCCAGACGCCGCACAGGATGATGACAAGATAGGCCGCGCCGGTCAGGCGCACGGGGCCGGTGGCTGTTGAAGGGAAAGATCTGTGTGCAGGCATGTCGCGTCTCCGGGAAAGGTTGGGATGGCGGGTCATAACCCATGCATTTCCCCGCGCGAATTCCCTGAATCCGTATCTTTGTCATGCATTCATGCATGGGCTGCGACAGTTGCGCGCGCGGTCGTGGCGGAACTTGCGTCGCTGGCACACGTTTCCACGGTGACACGAGCGTGTGAGACCAGATGTCACCACTTTCGCGGCGACGGATGCGGCTTCATGCTGCGTTAGGGAAATGACGTTAGCGCAACCTTGAACGGGGACGCGGCACTCTCTACATCATGTTCACCCCGTTAACATCGGGGCGGAGAAGGGGCGATATGGCAAATTATGGAAATCTTCCGGCACCGTCGCCGGAACAGGGGCTGAACCGGTACCTGCAGGAAATCCGGAAGTTTCCGATGCTTGAACCGGAAGAGGAATACATGCTGGCCAAGCGCTGGGTGGACCACGAGGACACCGGCGCTGCGCACAAGCTTGTCACCTCTCACCTGCGTCTCGCGGCCAAGATCGCGATGGGGTATCGCGGCTACGGCCTGCCACAGGCCGAAGTCATCTCCGAGGCGAACGTCGGCCTGATGCAGGCGGTCAAGCGCTTTGATCCCGAACGCGGCTTCCGCCTTGCGACCTATGCGATGTGGTGGATTCGTGCCTCGATCCAGGAATACATCCTGCGGTCCTGGAGCCTTGTGAAGCTGGGCACCACCAGCGCGCAGAAAAAGCTGTTCTTCAACCTACGCAAGGCCAAGGCCCGCATCGGCGCGCTGGAAGAGGGCGACATGCGCCCCGAGAACGTGGCGCGCATCGCCACCGACCTTGGCGTGACCGAGGACGAGGTGATCTCGATGAACCGCCGCATGTCGGGGGGCGATGCTTCGCTGAACGCGATGATCGGGTCCGACAGCGACAGCGCGACCGAATGGCAGGACTGGCTTGAGGATACCGACGCCGACCAGGCGATGCAGTACGAGGAGAAGGACGAACTGACCTTCCGCCGCGAACTGATGGCCGAAGCGATGGAGGTGCTGAACGACCGTGAGAAGGACATTCTTGTCCAGCGGCGTCTGCAGGACCAGCCGATCACGCTGGAAGACCTGTCCGGCCAGTATGATGTCAGCCGCGAACGCATCCGCCAGATCGAGGTGCGCGCCTTCGAGAAGCTGCAACAGCGGATGCAGGAACTGGCCCGTGAAAAGGGTTCGATGGAAAGCGCCTGAGGCTACTGGTCCAGTACGAGGTCCAGCGCCTCCCACAACAGGTCCACGTCGGCGTCCTCATCCCCGCGCAGGAGGACGGCGACGGCGGGTAGTTCGGGCAGCGCCATCGCGAAGGTCGAGTATCCCAGATCGCCGCCCGCATGGCTAAGGACCGTGCCATATCCCGGCTCGTCCGACACATCTATGCCCATGCCATACCCCTCGCCGACCGGGTCCTGCAGCATCCGCGCCAGTTGTACCGGCGGCAACACGCTGCGGTCGATGAACAGCGCGCGGAACGTGGCGGCCACGTCCTCGGCCGGGGCGACCAGCCCACCATCGCCAAAGCCAGGAAAGGCATAGAGCGCGCTGACGTCCCGGCCCTCTGATATCCCCGCGGCATCCTCTGGTCGCGGCGGCGCTAGGCCAATGACGCCGCTGCGATCTGCGCCGACAGGTGCCAGCACCAAGGCGCGCAACGCGTCGTCCATCGTCTGGCCGGTGATCCGCTCAAGGACCAGCTGCGCCAGAAGGTAGTTGGTGTTGGAATAGTCGTATCCCGTCCCCGGCGCGAACTCGGATGGCTCGCCATAGGCGAATTCCAGGGCCTCAAGGATCGTCCAGCCGTCCGGGCGCGCGATCCACGCCTCGGTGAAGGCATCGTCCAGATAATCCGGCACGCCGCTTGTCATGGCAAGCATCTGCGCGGTGGTGACGCCGTTCAGCCCGCCAAGACCCGAGACGACATCAAGAGGCAAAAGCGGTGCAGCGGGTGCATCAAGGTCGATCCGTCCCGCGCCTTCCAGCCGCAGGAGGGCGGCGGCGACGAAGGGCTTGGTGACAGAGGCCAGAAGAAAGCGATCGCTGGCGACGGTCTGGCGCCCGCCGGGGCGCAAGGGGCCGGTGGCCAACGTTTCGGTCCCCTCGGGCGTCCAGATCAGGATCACCTGCGCGGCGCTGCCGTCGATGTCGTCGCGCAAAGGGTCAAGCGGTGCCGCGCGGGCAGGCAGGGCAAGGCCCAAGGCGAGGGCAAGCGTAAGAAGCGGGCGCATGGTGGGTGTCCTTGGCTGGTTGTCGCATTACTACCACCGGCGCGCCCGCAAGGGACATCAGGAATACGGGTTCTTCGGCCCGCGATCCGTGGACAGCGATTGCTGCCGTGCCGTCACCAGATCCTCGATGGCGTCGGCCAGATGCACCTCGAGGATGTTGCGATCCCCTGCTGCCACGCGTTTGCGATGTGCGCCGATCATCACGTCGGCATGGGTGCAGCCCACCGGCGGTTCGAACTTGTAGCAGGCCAGCTCGATCAGCAGACCCAGCGGGTCCTTGAAATAGATCGAATCCATGAAGCCCCGGTCCTTGAGGCCGGAATGGGCGATGCCGCGCGCATCAAGCCGCTTGATGATCTGCATGTGCGTCGCACGGCTGACGTTGAAGGCGATGTGATGTACGCAGCCGGGGTCCATCGGCGTGCGGCTGTGCACGGCCTTGCGCGTCTCGTTGGTGAAGATCGTGATAAGCCGTCCGTCGCCGGGATCGAAATACAGATGCCCCTCGTCGGGGTCATCGAGGTTGGGCTGGTCGAAGATGAACGGCATCCCCAGCACGCCCTCCCAGAAGTCGATCGAGGTCTGCCGGTCCGCGCCGGTCAGCGTGATGTGGTGCACGCCCTGAACCTGTAGTTTCTGCATGATGTCCTGTCCTTCCTGACTGCGTTCGCCTGCTAGATAGTCTGCCGCACGGTTGACCCTATCGCAGCACGCGCACACAGTCCGCGCGAGCATGCGAAGGAGACAAGACATGACCGACCCTGTCCGCTGGGGAATTCTCGGCGCGGCCAAGTTTGCGCTGGGGCAGATGGCGCCTGCCATTCACGCTGCGCGCGGTGCGGAATTCGCGGCGCTGGCCACATCCTCGGCCGACAAGGCCGCGCCGTTCCAGGCCTTTGCGCCGGGGATCGCGGTGTATCAGGACTACGACGCGCTTCTGGCCGACGACAGCATCGACGCGGTCTATATCCCGTTGCCCAATCACCTGCATGTCGAATGGGCGACAAAGGCGCTGCGCGCGGGCAAGCATGTGCTGTGCGAAAAGCCCATCGCCTTGGCCGCGCCCGAGATCGACGACCTGATCGCCCTGCGCGACAAGGCCGGGCTGATCGCCGCCGAGGCCTACATGATCGTGCACCACCCCCAGTGGCAGCGCGCCAAGGCGCTGTATGACGAGGGCGCCATCGGCAAGCTGATGTTCGTGGACGGGGTGTTCGGGTATGACAACCGCGCCGATACGGGCAACATCCGCAACCGGCCGGAAACCGGCGGCGGCGGCATCCCCGACATCGGCGTCTATACCTATGGCGCGACCCGCTGGCTGACCGGGGCCGAGCCGCAGCGCATCGCGAACGCCAACGTCGTCTGGGAAAATGGCGTCGATGTCTTCGCCCATGTCACCGCCGAGTTTCAGGGCTTCCGCGCGAGTTTCGTCAACTCGATGCGGATGGCACCCGCGCAGGACATGACCTTTTACGGGGACGAGGGCGCGATACGGCTGACCGCGCCGTTCAACCCGATGGTGTTTGGCGAGGCGCGCGTGGAATTGCACAGCAATGTCCACGGCGCGGGCACCGGAAGCGCGGTGACGACCGAACGCTTCCCGGCGGCGAACCACTATGTCCTGCAGGTCGAAAACTTCTGCCGTTCCGTGCGGGACGGGGCGGCCTATCCCTGGACGCTGGAAAATGCGAGGGGCACGCAGGCGATGATCGACATGGTGTTCACGGCGGCGAACCCGGCGTGAGGGCTGCCCGGCGGCGGGTTTACCCCGCCGCCACCGGCGCCAGCGCCAGCCGCATGATGTGCTGCGGACCGGCGCCGCCGCCGAGGTAGTCCGCGCCCGTCATCTCGAACCCGCCCCTGAGGTAACAGCCCCGCGCGCCGGGGTTGCGGTGGTTCACGGTCAGGTAGACCGCCGCCGCGTCCGGGTAGTGCTGGTGCAGATAATCGCGCAGCGCCTTGCAGGCGGCGGTGGCGATGCCTTGCCCCTGATGCTGGCCACTGACCGAGAACATCCGCAGCCCGATGGTCCCCGCCTCGGCAAAGTCATGCGCCTGCGGATAGTCCGGGTCGATGGCGAAGAAGCCGACGGTTTCGCCGCCCTGCAGGATCATGTGCCCGTCCCGCCGCCCCGTCGCCGCGCGCATCGCGGCGGCAGGGGGATCGGAAAACACATGCTGCTCGGCCGGCAAGGTCAGGTGCGCGATCAGGTCCAGCCGCCCGGCGGGCAGGGGAGAGAGCGTGACGCTCACCCCTCCATCGCCTCCAGCTCGTCGATCATGCCCGAGATCATCGACAGGCCCTTGTCCCAGAACTTCGGGTCCGACGCGTCCAGACCGAAGGGCGCCAGAAGCTCTTTGTGGTGCTTCGATCCGCCCGCTTTCAGCATGTCGAAATACTTGTCCTGGAAATCCGCGCCGCCCTCTTCGTAGACCGCATAAAGCGCGTTCACGAGGCCGTCGCCGAAGGCATAGGCGTAGACGTAGAACGGCGAGTGGACGAAGTGCGGGATGTAGGCCCAGAAGGTTTCATACCCGTCCATGTACTCGAACGCCGGGCCGAGGCTTTGGGCCTGAACGCTCATCCACAGGGCGTTGATGTCGTCGGGGGTCAACTCACCCTTCTGGCGTTCGGCGTGCAGCTTGCACTCGAAATCGTAGAACGCGATCTGGCGCACGACCGTGTTTATCATGTCCTCGACCTTGCCCGCCAGAAGCACCTTCCTCTCGGCGTCGTCCTTGGCGTTCTCCAGCAGCTTGCGGAAGGTCAGCATCTCGCCGAACACGCTTGCCGTTTCGGCCAGCGTGAGGGGCGTGGACGACAACAACTCGCCCTGACCGGCGGCCAGCACCTGGTGCACGCCGTGGCCAAGCTCATGCGCCAGCGTCATCACGTCGCGCGGTTTGCCCAGGTAGTTGAGCATCACATACGGGTGCACCTCGGTCACGGTCGGGTGCGCGAAGGCACCGGGGGCCTTGCCGGGCTTTACGCCTGCGTCGATCCAGCCCTTGTCGAAGAACGGCGCGGCCAGATCGGCCATCTTGGGGTCAAAGCCCGCATAGGCGTCCATCACCATGCCGCGCGCGGTGTCCCAATCGACCGTCTTGGGCGCGTCCATCGGCAGGGGCGCGTTGCGGTCCCAGACCTGCAGCACATCCAGCCCCAGCCACTTGCGTTTCAGTTCATAGTAGCGGTGCGACAGCTTGGGGTAGGCGGCGACAACGGCGTTGCGCAGCGCCTCGACCACCTCGGGCTCGACGTGGTTGGCAAGGTGGCGGCCGGTCTGCGGCGTCGGCATTCCGCGCCAGCGGTCCTCGATGTCCTTTTCCTTGGCCAGCGTGTTGTGCACCCGCGAAAACAGCGGCAGCCGTGACCGGAACACCCGCGCCAGCTCGTGCGCCGCCGCCTCGCGCTTGGCGCGGTCGTGGTCGGTCAGGTAGTTCAGCGTGCCCTCGATCCCGTGGGTCTCGCCGTCCACCTCGAATTCCAGCCCGGCCATCGTCTCGTCGAACAGTTTGTTCCAAGCTGATGCGCCGACGACCGACTGGTCATGCAGGAACTTTTCCAGCTCGTCCGACAGCTGATAGGGCCGCATCGACCGCATCCGGTCGAACACCGGCTTGTAGCGCGCCAGATCGCCGGTGCCGAACAGCGCCTCGTAGGCGTCATCGGGGATGCGGTTGAATTCGAGCGAGAAGAATACCAGCGCCGTGGTGTAGGTCGTGATCTTGTCCTGGCAGTCCGACATGAACTTGGCGCGGCCGGAATCAGTGGTGTTCTGGTAGTAGCGCAGCCCGGCGAAGGACATGATCCGCCCGGCGATGACGTCGATCTTCTCGTAGCGCTTGATGCAGGTCAGCATCGCGGCGGCGTCGAGGTCTGCCAGCTTGCCCGCGTAATCGGCGGCGAATTTCGCGCACTCGGCTTCCAGCCAGTCCATGTCGCGCTTCAGCTCGGGCGCGTCCTCGGCGGGGTAGAGATCGCTGAGATCCCAATCGGGAAGCGGCCCAAGATCCTTGCCGCCACCGGCGCTGGCCCCGGAGTTCGCATCGAGGACGGGGGTCGGAAAATCGCGCATGTCTCACCTGTCTTGGTCCGTTGTTGACACAAGACATAGGGTGACAGGGGGGTGCTTCACAAGGCGTTGGGCCCTTTGACGCGCGACTTATCGTTTGATACCGGACGCGGCGCGATTTTACCTATGGTTTGATACCGTGCACGCGGCAAATTTCGGCTAAGGCTTTGTAATTTATTGGAAAGTTTCGATGGCGGGAAGTTCCGCAATCGACAGACCTTCAACGGCGCGCGCAAGTTCCTGATTTCTCTACATTATCTGCTTTCGCGTGCGCGGTGGTTGCGGATTGCGGCCTGTTTTGCGGCCACTATCCGATCAATCCGTGTCGTCGTCGGCGATGCCTGACGCTTCTCCAAGGCGCTCCATCATGGATTGGAGCGACTTTACTGTAATGCCTCTTTCAAAGCCCCTTGCTTCACTTGCAATTGCATTTATTGCTATATAATCGTCCGGAAATGTTAAATTATCAAGAAGCGACCTCTCGAATTTTTTCTCTTGAAGTGCTTTAAGTATCTCTTTCGCAATATTTTTGATAATTTCGCCTTCACATGCGCGCAGGCATCTAATTACTGCCTTTTCATCGTTGGTAAGGTCATTCATGCCATTGATTGCGCTCTTTGCGCCTAGTATCAGCGCAAGCTCTTCAAAAGAGTCAGTCTGTCCCGCTGAAATTGCCGACGGCGCTACGCCAAGAGCACTTGCCATCTTCATGACCACGAAACGGCTCGGGACAGTGCGCCCTGTCTCATAGTTCGCAAGCGCCGAACGAGTGACCCCTACAAGTTCAGCAAAATCGGCCTGCGTTCGGTTCCCTCGAAGCGCGCGTATGCGCCTGCCCATTAACTTAGCATCTTCTTCTTGTGTCATTTGTGTATCGCGTGTAATGTGTGCATAACGTGTCGCTTGTGTAGCGTAGCACAGGGAGTTCAGTTGTGCCAACGAAGCTTGACATTGCTCGTGATGAGCTGCGCCGCAAAGGGCTTACCATTAAGGAATGGGCTAAGCGGAACGGGTATCCGGAACGGTCTGTTCGCGCGGTCCTTTCGGGTCACAACAAGGGGTATTACGGGCAGGCGCACAAAATTGCCGTGGATCTTGGTCTCAAGGAAGCTGCCCAGTGAAGCTTCTTTCGGTGACCGCATTCGCACATGCTACGTCCGTTCCTGAAAGAACGGTTAGACGAGCCTTTTCGAATGCCGCTCAAGGCAAGCTGTGGCACGGCGAACCCCTGCCCGTTGTGCCGCTTGAAGGCCAGCGGGGCGGAGCGGCAGGTTGCGCCTATGCGGTTGATCTGTCTCAGTTGTCGCCTGGACTGCTGACCAAGCATCCGCCTTTGCAGGCGCTGCGGGACGACGCTGCCGCGACCGCGCCGGTCGCGGGTCGGTCAAGCGTGGAACCGTGGCGCGTCAAGGAACAACAGCGGCGTCTGAACATCATCCGCCCGGCCCTGGGCACGTCGAAAGGGTCGCGTGCCCGTGGGGAAACGCTCCGGAAGCTTGAAGCGGCGCACAGGGTGGACTTCAAGACGCTGCAACGCTGGGTCTTGGAGTATGACAGCAAGGGTCTTCCAGGTCTGTTGCCCAAGCCCAACGGCAACCCTGGAAAGCGCCGGGTGCAGGTTACGCGGGCATGGGATGCCGGGATCGATCTTGATGAGGCGGCACGTGCGGCGGTGGCCGCGCGGCTCGAAACCTACGCCAAGAGCCTGATCGCGAAGGCCGTGTCCATGTCGAAGGTCGGCGGGCTCGCATCGCGCGAACTGGTAGACCTGTGCCGGGAAGCGGGATCACAGATCGGGCCGCGAAAGCTGGAAACGATATGCCGCCTCAATACGAGATTTGTGCTGCGGTTCAAGGACAAGCGCCGGGTAGCGCGTCATGACTTGGACAACAAGAACCACTTCGACAAGGACTTGCCGCGCACGTCGCGCGGGCGGTGCGCGTGGCCCATGGAAGTGGTCTATGGTGACGTGCACCCCATCGACATCTATATGCGCGCGCCCGAAGGGAACGGACAACTGCGTCTGCGGCTGATCGCATGGATGGATGACTGCACGCATCACATGTGGGTAACGGTCGCGGTGCTGGGCAAGGGCAACGGCATCCGCGCAACCGATGTGGCCGATGCGCTCTACAACATGGTGTGCAACCCAGCAGCGGGTGTGCCGCGCACTCTCTATTTGGACAACGGGTCGGAATATGGCTCCGTCGCCACTGCGATGCTCGAAATACCAGATGCGGTGGATGTGCTTCACCAGCATGATGGATGCGTTAAGGCGACACCCTATAACGGACCTGCCAAGGGGTTGATCGAAGGCGCATTTTCCAAGCTGGAGCAGGGCTATTTCAAGCACCTGCCAGGGTGGATCGGCGGCGACCGGACGAACAAGAAAACCCATGCTGTTGGCAAGCCTGTAAAGGGCTTTTCAGGCACCGTTGAAGACCTTGTTCAAGCTGTCATCGACATGGTCGCCGCCTATAATGATACACCGCAAGACGGGCGGCTTCGGGGCAAGTCGCCAAGGCAGGCCATGCAGGATGCCATCGACGCCGGGTTCGAGGCAGTCACGATGGACGATGACGCGTTCGACTTCGCCTTCAGCAAGCGAGATGACCGGCAGATCATTCAAGGCCGGTTCCGGTTCAAGGGCACGTTCTATCAGAACGACGAAACCGCAAAGATGGGTGCGGGGGATCGTATCGATATCCGCATCCCACTGCGCAGCGGCGCTAACCAGGTCTTCGTGGTGCACAACGGCGCGTTCAAGGGCGCTGCCAGGGCTGACACCCAGTATCACCCGCTTGACCGCGACGGCGCCGTTGAAGGCAACCGCCGCCGAAAGCTTCAAGCTCAAGCAATCCGGGAACTTAAGGCCGATATCGATCCCTCGATCGACCCGGCAACGGAGATCCTGAAGCGCGTCGATCGCACGCCGCTCGTGGCCGGGCCTGGGACCATAGTTCGGCTTTCGGAACAGACCGCGACGGACAGCACTGGGGACGATGACGCGGCCAAGCGCGCGTTCCTGGAAGACCTTCTTCGCCAAGCCAATGGCGATGGCGAAGCAAGCCGAATGACCGGTGGGAAATGATTTGGCGTCGAACCCCACCGGCCATTCAAAACGCAACCCTGTCAGAGGATTACAAATGACAGAGCTACCAGAGATTCCTACCATCGACACCGCCGTGTGCGCAACGATGCGCTTGGTCATCGGCGACGTGCTCGACGGCGCGGGCCTTGCCGTCATGCGCGGGCCCGTCGGTATCGGCAAGAGCTTTGCCTTGCGCAAGGTCATTGACGAGTTCGCAGCGGACGGCGCGAAGGTCACACACCTTGCCGCCACGGGTGCGGTGCAGGGCAAGATTGCCGAGTTCCTGCGGGCGCTCCACGGGCGCGAAGGTGTGTCCAGCGCCGAAGGGCTGGAACTTGCCTTTGACATGATCTGCGGCTTTCCCTTCCGGGATTATGGCCCACGGTCTGTCGTGATCGTTGACGAAGCGCAGGACCTCGCCGCGCCCATCATCGCCCAGCTTCGCGGCCTTTGGGATCGCGGCGAACTTGCCCGGCTTGGCGACCCCTGGTGCCCTGCCTTCGGGCTTGTCATGGTCGGGAACGACCAGTTCCTGAGCAACGGCACCCGGCAGGACCGGGTTAACCTGAAACCATTGTGGGACAGGATCACCCACAACATCCGGTTGCCGCGCCCCAGCAAGGACGAGCACGAGGCGTTCGCCCATGCGGTGTTCCCCGGCGAAGGCGAAAACGCGAACAAGATGCGCGCTATGGTTCAGGCATTCGGTGAAGATCACGGGAGCTTGCGCGCGGCGCACAAGGCCGCACGGCAGGCATTCATTCGCGCCAGCCAGAAGGGGCAGGACGTGAACGCGGATCACTTGGCATTCTCAATCCGCATGATGGGAGGCAGAGAATGACTGTCACGTTAGGACTTCGGCTGGACCTTGAAGCCAGCGAGATCGAGGGACGGGTCGCTCTTTTTGCGCTGGGGCAGCCGGGCGCGCGCGCCCGGCTGATTGCCCATGGCGAAGGGCTCCAAGCTTATCTGGCAGCGCAGTTGCGGTTTCTGCAGCAGATGAAGGAGCGTGATCCCTCCGGCGCTGCCGCAGCCGAGCTTGAGCCACACCTCAAGGCGGCGACAAGGGCCGAAGATGAGGTGGCGCACATTCTCGCCTTCCTTACCCATCTCGAAGAAACCCCCCCGATGCAGACAGGAAAACTCCAATGAGCTCCGCGCGTGTTGAAAAGGAGAGCGCCGTGCCGCCCGGCTTCGTATCCATTGCCAAGGAAGAGGCGATAGAGATTCAGGATGCCATTGAAGAGACGCTGTATCTGCTCAGCCATGCTGAAAGCGTGATGGGCTCGCTTGCGGAACTGGTGCCCGACAACACCGACATCGGGCCATTCCTCGCGCTCCTGGAACGAGGCTTCAAGAACGCCTTGGACGTGGAAGGCAGGCGCCTCGATGCTTTCGTCGTGACACTCAGGGAGGCGATCCATCATGCCCCTTAGCCGAAACCAGATAGCCCTGTTGCATGTGGCAAAGAACAAGCTCGGCTTGAATGACGCGATGTATCGCGCCGCGCTTGTCCATATCGCCGGGGTGACGAGCTCGACCGAACTTGACCGGGACGGCTTGAATGCGCTGATGGGGTTCTTCGAATATCTCGGTTTCGAGCCGCTCACCCGGCGTGGTGCGGACTACGGCGACCGGCCGGGCATGGCGAGCTTCGCGCAACTCGAACTGATCCGGGCGCTCTGGCACGAATACACACGCGGCAAGGCCGGAGACGAAGAGCTCAACAAATGGCTCCTGCGCTCATGGAAGGTTTCAAGCCTGCGCTTCCTGCGGAAGGGAGATGCCCAGAAGGCAATCACCGCCTTGAAGGCGATGAAGCGCCGCGCTGCCTGACTGTGGCCCTGGAGAAACTCAAAGGGCGGCGCTTGGATGCGCCGCCCTTTTTGTTCGACGTGCGCCCGGAGGGACGGGTGCCTCCCTCGACTGCACATGGTCGCAGGTACCCCGCAAGTGGTTCGGGCGCACGATGCTCAGATAGCGCCGGATGCAAGTCTTGGCAACGGGCTGACCCAGAACCCATGCGCAGAGCGCCGTTAAACACCCATTAAAGGGCCTTGCTTGGAATTCACGGGGGTGGCACCGTCGCGGTGCGGGTTCGCATCCAGCGCCGCGCTGTGCGGCGCACCACTCGGGCGGTCCCGATGCCGGACCTCGCCTGGTAAACTTGCTAGGTCGGAAAGGTGTCAGGGTATCTGTAGCTCTGTCGTCATGACCCTGGCGAATTTTGACAGCTCCGACTATCCGACATGCGCGCAGATGCGCGAGATGGGCTTGCCCGTCTCAGACGTGCTGTCGGAGCTGGAAAGCGCGCTTGGCCACGAAGACCTTATCGCCTTTCTTCAGGCGACGGGCGGGGCGGAGTTTCATGTCCCATCAAAGCCCCCGGCCAAGCCCCCTTCATCCCCCGAAGAGCGGGCGGGCGAATGTCTGCGCCAGACTATCGGATGGGGCAGCTATCAGGTTCCGCTTGGTCCCACCTCTGCGATGGCGCGCTCTTGCTTCGCGATCCTCAAGGGGCTTCGCCAGGGTCAGACCGTCTCTCAGATCGCCAAGTCGCAAGGACTGAACTCACGCACCGTGACAAGGCGCAAGGCAATTCTCTCGGAGCTCGGGCTCCTGGACACCTCGGCAGACACCTCAAAAGGACAGCCAAAATGATCATCAACGACGGCAACCTTGCCCACGCCTTCAATGGCTTCAGGAGCACCTTCAACGATGCCTTCGCGTCCGGCGCGGCGTACTGGGACAAGATCGCGATGGTGGTTCCCAGCACCGCGCGCGACGAAGCCTATGGCTGGCTTGGGCAGTTCCCGAAGCTGCGCGAATGGGTCGGAGATCGCGTGGTTCGCGACATCAAGGCTCATGGCTTCACGATCACCAACAAGAAGTTCGAAAGCACGCTCGGGATCAGTCGCGAAGACTTTGCCGACGACCGTTATGGCGTCTTCAAACCGATGTTCGCCGAGATGGGCCACCAGGCGAAGGTTCATCCCGACGAGCTCCTGTTCGCACTCCTGAAGATCGGCGCAACGACGCTCTGCTTCGACGGTCAGTATTTCTTCGATACCGATCACCCTTCGGTTGACGAGGACGGGGATGCCGTCACGGTTTCGAACATCGACGATCCAGCGGGCACCGAGACGCCCTGGTATCTTCTCGACACCTCCCGCCAGATCAAGCCGCTGATCTGGCAGAAGCGCGAGGACTACGAGTTCCAGTTCATCAATGCGCCGACCGACACGCACGTCTTCATGAAGGACGAATACCTGTATGGGGTCCGAGCGCGGGTGAACGCGGGCTATGGCCTCTGGCAGATGGCCTACATGGGAAAGAGTGGTCTGACCGAGGCGACCTACGGAGCCGCACGGGCGGCGATGATGGGGTTCCGCGGCGACCAGGGCCGCCTTCTCGGCCTCCGTCCGAACATGCTGGTGGTTCCGCCGTCGCTCGAAGCCGATGCACGGCGCATCGTCCTTGCGGATCGCGGCGACCAGGGCGGGCCGAACGTCTGGCAGGGAACGGCCGAGATCATCGTCTCGCCGGACCTTGCATGACGGACGCGGGCGGCACTCGGTCCATCTGCGCGACGGCAGAATTGCCCGAGGCGCACGGCGCACCCGATTGGGTCGAGCTCTTGCCCACCGGCGTGGTGCGCGGGCGCGACGGCCGTGTCTTCGTGGTGGACAATCCCGCCGACGTGGCCGCGACTTCCATGGGCTCGGGCGGCGAACTTCCAATCGACTATGAACACCAGGTGGACGGACCGCGCTCCGTTGGACCAATCCCGGCCGCCGGATGGATCGACCGGCTCGAAGTCCGCGACGGCGCGATCTGGGGGCATGTGAAGTGGACGGCGAAGGCCGCGAACATGATCGGCGAGCGTGAGTACCGCTACCTTTCGCCGGTGCTGATCCACCGGCAGGACCGCCGCGTTGTCCGCCTGATCGGCGCGAGCCTCGTTCACCGTCCCAACCTCAACCTCAAGGCCCTGGCAAGCGAGAACATCCCGATGACCGACGAAACCGATGACACCAGGACGGCGGCCGTGGCCGAGGCGCTCGGCCTGAATGCCGAGGCAACCCCCGAAGAAATGATCGTCGCGATCAACCGGCTGGCCACGCCAGACCCAGCCGCCTACGTGCCAATGCACGTTGTTCGCGAATTGATGCGCGCACAGGGTCAGACGGCGGTCTCCATGAACGAAGAGCGCGCCGAAGTGAAGGTCGGTGAGGCCATGGACGCGGGCTATCTCTCGCCCGCCATGCGGGATTGGGCGGTGGCACTTTGCACGCGCGACCCCGAGGCGTTCGACGGCTTCATCGCCAGCGCGGTCCCCGTGTTCGCCCACCTGTTCGAGACCCATGCACAAAAGCTGCCGCGCCGGAGCGCAGCCCATGGGCAAGGCGGAGACGCCGAACAGATCGCCCGCACCCTTGGCCTGCCGGTCGAGAAGGTGCTGGGGTAACGAGACCGCCGGGAGTCCAGGCCCGGCGCGCTGGTAGCAGGTGAGGTGGCGGTTTCTGTCCATGTTCGCCGTCGTGCCTGCTACCGGCATCAACCAAGGGGCAACCGATGGCCTTCGACCCACGCGACCTGCTTCGCACTGTCATGGCGGAACTTCGCACCTCGCACGATCTGCGCGCGAAAGCGGACGCCGCACTCATACGGGCGGCGAAAGCTCTTGGCAGTGCGCTTGATCACCTCGATACGTACGTCGCAGATGAACTGCCGCCCGAGGCCTACCCGGTGACAGAGCACCGTCGCGCCCACCGTCCAGGCCGAATGCCCAAGCTCGATGCCGACCCGGAGCTTCGCGCCTTCGTGCTTGCACGCATCGACCGTATGACGTTTCAGGAGATCGCCGAAGCCGTGGCCGTTGAATACCCCGTTCAAAGGCGTGTTTCACGCTCCACAATTCACTTCTGGTGGCGTCGAAACGAAGGACGCTACACGCCATCCGGACCCGAAAAACAATGAAAGACGGTCCCGGATAGGCCCGGGACTGCCGCCCTCTTCCGGTATCAAACGCTTAGTTACGACCTTAAACCCAATGTTACACAACACCTTCGGACGGGCCTGAGCAGGCACCACGGGTGCCGCGCCGCATGCATGGCCGCCAGACCCCGAAAAAAACATGAAAAAAATCGCTTGCAACACAGAAGTCATGGCCCTAGATGCCCCCGCAAGACGCCAACGCACGCGCCTCTGGCGAGGTGGGCAATTCAACCCCCACGCGGTTACGCAGCGACGGTAACGTCTCCCTTGGAACTGAGCGGTCTCATGCGGGCGTGTCCCCATTATGGCCGGGTCTATTGGAGATGACCATGAACGCTTTCGTAACCGACGTCGTCGGCGACGCCGTCGTCGCATTCCCCTCGCGTGTCGAGACCTTCATCCGTGCCCATGAATTCGACCGTCCGACGCTGGTGATCGACACCGACGTCGTCGCGCGTGAGTATCGTGCGCTCGATGCTGGCCTTGGCCACGCCAACATCCACTATGCCGTCAAGGCGAACCCGCACCGTGCGATCATCGAGACGCTTGTCGGCCTCGGCTCGCATTTCGATGCGGCCTCGCGCGGCGAGATCGAGTTGTGCCTGTCGCTTGGCGCCGATCCCTCGACCGTGTCCTTTGGCAACACCATCAAGCGCGCCTCCGACATCGCTTTCGCGTGGCACGCCGGTGTAACGCTGTTCGCGGCAGACGCCGAGGAAGAGCTTGAGAAGATCGCCGCCAACGCCCCCGGCGCGCAAGTCTACATCCGCCTGATCGTCGACGCGTCCGAGGCCGACTGGCCGCTGTCGCGCAAGTTCGGCTGCGCCCGCGACAAGGCGCTGTCGCTGCTGGCAATGGCGCGTGACCTTGGGCTGTCGCCGGTCGGTTTCTCGTTCCACGTCGGATCGCAGACCCGCCGCGCCGAGATGTGGACTGCCACGCTCGACCAGATCGCGCAGGTCTGGCACGACGCCAAGGCGGCAGGCTTCGACCTGACGCTTCTGAACATCGGCGGCGGTTTCCCGGCGTTCTACGGCGAGGCGATCGACCACCCCACCACCTACGCTGCCCGCGTGATGGAGCTTGTGACCGAACGTTTCGGCCACGTCCCCCACGTCATGGCAGAGCCGGGCCGCGGACTTGTCGCGGAATGCGGCATGATCGCCGCCGAGGTGATGCTGGTGTCGCGCAAATCCGAGACCGAGATGCACCGCTGGGTCTATCTCGACATCGGCAAGTTCTCGGGGCTGGCCGAAACCATCGACGAGGCGATCCGCTACCAGTTCATCACTGACCGCGATCATGAGTCGACCGGTGCCTGCATCCTGGCCGGTCCGTCCTGCGACAGCGCCGACGTGCTGTACGAAAAGCGGCCCGTGCAATTGCCCCTTGGCCTGACCTCGGGCGACCGGATCATCATCCGCAACTGCGGCGCCTACACCTCGACCTACTCGTCGGTCGGGTTCAACGGCTTCCCTCCGCTGGACGTGATCGCGATCTGATCGCTGCCGGACGCTGACAGACAAGGCCCTGCGCAGCCAGCGCGGGGCCTTTCGCATTTCTGGCAGGCCAAATCCTCGCCGAGGATTTGCACGCAGAGTTTCGCTGAAACTCTGCCCGCCGCCGCCGTGCCAAAGCTCTGGCCCAAAGCGCTGCTTTGCGCTACGCTGAAAGCCAGACCCGGAAAACCGGGCGACGAGCAAGGCACGAGGCAGGCATTCCATGACCGAGATGGTCTTTGGGTCGATTCCCGTTCGGGAAGGCGAACCCATCCTCCCCCGCTGGTGGCGCACCATCGACAAATGGTCGATGTCCGCCATCCTGATCCTGTTCGGCATCGGCATCCTGCTGGGGCTTGCCGCCTCGCCGCCGCTGGCCGACCGAAACGGCCTGTCACCGTTCTACTATGTCGAACGGCAGGCGTTCTTCGGCGTGCTGGCCATCGCCACGATGATCTTCGTGTCGATGCAGAAACCCGAGACGGTGCGCCGCATCGGCATCCTGGGCTTCTTCGCAGCCTTCGCGGCGATCGCCCTTTTGCCGGTGTTCGGCACGGATTTCGGCAAGGGCGCGGTGCGCTGGTATTCCTTCGGTTTCGCCAGCGTCCAGCCCTCCGAGTTCCTCAAGCCCGGGTTCATCGTCATCTGCGCCTGGCTGATGGCCGCCGCGCAAGAGATCAACGGCCCCCCGGGGCGGGTGTTCTCGTTCGGCATCGCCATCGTCACCGCCTTCTTTCTCGCCATGCAGCCGGATTTCGGCCAGGCCTGCCTCATCATCTTTGGCTGGGGCGTGATGTATTTCGTCGCCGGGGCGCCGTTCCTGTTGCTGATGGGCATGGCGGGCGCCGTCGTGATCGCGGGCATCTTCGCCTATGAAGGGTCCGAGCATTTCGCCCGCCGCATCGATGGCTTCCTCTCCGCCGAGATCGACCCCCGCACGCAGATCGGATACGCGACCAACGCCATCCAGGAAGGCGGGTTCTTCGGTGTCGGTGTCGGCGGGGGCGAAGTGAAATGGTCGCTGCCCGATGCCCATACCGATTTCATCATCGCCGTCGCGGCCGAGGAATACGGGCTGGTTCTGGTGCTGGTCATCATCGCGCTCTACGCGCTCATCACCTTGCGGGCGCTCTATCGCCTCGGACGCGAGCGGGACCCCTTCATCCGGCTGGCGGGCACCGGCATCGCCTGCATGTTCGGCATCCAGGCGATCATCAACATGGGCGTCGCGGTGCGGCTCTTGCCCGCCAAGGGCATGACGCTGCCCTTTGTCAGCTACGGCGGGTCGTCACTTATCGCGGCGGGGCTGATGGTGGGGGCGCTTCTGGCCTTTACCCGCACCCGGCCGCAGGGTGAAATGGCGGATATCCTGCTGAAACGGAGACGCCCCTGATGGCCCGCAAGCCGCGTCTTGTCATCGCCGCCGGCGGCACCGGGGGCCACATGTTCCCGGCGCAATCTCTGGCCGAGATCATGTTGCGGCGCGGTTGGCGCGTCACCCTGACCACCGACGCACGCGGCGCGCGCTACACGGGGGGCTTTCCGCATTCGGTCGAGGTCGAGCAGGTGTCCTCGGCCACCTTCGCGCGCGGCGGAATTGTTGCGAAGGCGGGGGTGCCGCTGCGCATCGCTGGCGGCGCGCTGTCGGCAAGCTGGCGCTTTCTGCGCGACCGCCCCGACGTGGTGGTGGGCTTTGGCGGCTATCCGACCATTCCCGCGCTGTCCGCCGCCGTCGCCCTGCGCATCCCGCGCATGATCCATGAACAGAACGGCGTTCTGGGCCGTGTGAACCGGCTGTTCGGCGGCCGCGTTCACGCCATCGCTTGCGGCACTTGGCCGACGAAACACCTGCCCGGCGGGGTCGAGGCGATCCATACCGGCAACCCCGTGCGCGCGCTGGTCCATGACAAGGCCGGTGCGCCCTACATTCCGCCCGGCGACTATCCGATGTCGGTGCTGGTCATCGGCGGCAGCCAGGGCGCGCGGGTGATGTCGGACGCGGTGCCGCCCGCCATCGCGGCGCTGCCCGCCGAGATCCTGCGCCATCTGCGCATCGCCCATCAGGCCCGCCCCGAGGATATCGAGCGTGTCGCGCAGTTCTACGCGCAGGCAGGCATCGACGCCGAGGTCGAGCCGTTCTTTTCCGACGTGCCGCGCCGCATGGCCGAGGCGCAGCTTGTCATCAGCCGCGCAGGCGCCTCGTCGGTCGCCGACATCTCGGTGATCGGGCGTCCCGCCATCCTGATCCCCTTTGCCGCTGCGACCGAAGACCACCAGACCGCGAACGCTCAGGCGCTGGTCGATGCGGGCGGCGCGATCCGCCTGCCAGAGCGCAAGGCGACGCCCGAGGCGCTGACCGAGCAGATCGAAAGCGTCCTGGGCAATCCGCGGGGCGCGGCGCAGATGGCCAACGCGGCGCTGTCCTGCGGCAAACCCGACGCCGCGTCGGATCTCGCGGACATGGTGCAGGCCCTGGCGGGCACTGGCAAGGAGGCACAAGACCGGGCATGAAGCACGAGATTTTCGACAGGTTCAGGGGACACGCGATGAACGCCGCCACGAAACTTCCGACGCAGCTTGGCCCGATCCACTTTGTCGGCATCGGCGGCATCGGCATGTCGGGCATCGCCGAGGTGCTGCTGAACCACGGTTACAGCGTTCAGGGGTCCGACCTGAAGGCGTCGAAGATCACCGACCGGCTGGAGAGCCTTGGCGCCACCGTGATGATCGGACAGTCCGCCGGGAACCTGGGCCATGCCGAGGTCGTCGTCATCTCGTCCGCGATCAAGCCCGGCAACCCCGAGCTTGAGGCCGCGCGCAGCCGGGGCCTGCCGGTGGTGCGCCGGGCCGAGATGCTGGCCGAGTTGATGCGCCTGAAATCCAACATCGCCGTCGCGGGCACCCACGGCAAGACGACCACGACCACGATGGTCGCCACGCTGCTGGATGCGGGCGGGATTGACCCCACGGTCATCAACGGCGGCATCATCCACGCCTACGGCTCGAACGCCCGGATGGGGCAGGGCGACTGGATGGTGGTCGAGGCCGACGAGAGCGATGGCACCTTCAACCGACTGCCCGCGACCATCGCCATCGTCACCAACATCGACCCCGAGCATATGGAGCACTGGGGCGACTTCGAGACGCTCAAGGACGGCTTTTACCAGTTCGTGTCGAACATCCCGTTCTACGGCCTTGCCGTCTGCTGCACCGATCACCCCGAGGTGCAGGCGCTGGTGGGCCGGATCACCGACCGCCGCGTCGTCACCTTCGGCTTCAACGCGCAGGCCGACGTGCGCGCTGTGAACCTGCGCTATGAGGCGGGCGTCGCGCATTTCGACATCGCGCTGCAGGCCGAGGGCGCGGTGATCGAGGGCTGCACCCTGCCGATGCCGGGCGATCACAACGTGTCGAACGCGCTGTCCGCCGTCGCCGTCGCCCGCCATCTTGGCATGACGCGTGACCAGATCCGCGCCGCGCTTGCGGCCTTCGGGGGCGTCAACCGACGCTTCACGAAGGTCGGCGAATGGAACGGCGTGCCGGTCATCGACGACTACGGCCATCACCCGGTGGAAATCGCCGCCGTCCTGCGCGCCGCGCGCCAGTCCTCCACCGGCCGCGTCATCGCCGTGCACCAGCCGCACCGCTACACCCGCCTGTCCTCGCTGTTCGAGGAGTTCTGCGGCTGTTTCCACGACGCCGATGTCGTCGGCATCGCGGATGTCTATGGCGCGGGCGAAGACCCGATCCCCGGCGCGTCGCGCGATGATCTGGTCAAGGGCCTGACCCGCCACGGCCACCGCAACGCCCATGCCATCGCCGATCAGGACGCGCTGACCGCGCTGGTCCGGGCCGAGGCGAAACCGGGCGACATCGTCGTCTGCCTTGGCGCGGGCACGATCAGTGCCTGGGCCAACGCGCTGCCGGGGAAGCTGGCGGAATGAGCGCGCCGCTGATCGCCGCCTGCCTCTGGGCGCTTGCCTCGACTATCGTGGCGTTGTTGCCGATGCGGGCGCAGATGATCCCCGGCCTGATGCTGCTGATCGCGGCGCCGGTGCTCCTGGTCTGGATCGCCGCCGCGCACGGCATCTGGGTGACGGCGGGCTGCACGCTGGCGGTGCTGTCGCTGTTCCGCAATCCGCTGATCTACCTCGTGCGCCGTGCGCTTGGTCTGCCCACCCATATCCCCGAGGAGCTGCGCCGATGACCCTGTCGCTGACCCTTGCATGCCTCTGGGCGCTGGCCGCCAACCTGATCGCCATGCTTCCGTCCAAGCGCCACCACTGGCCGCAAGCCTATGCACTGATCGTGGTCGGCATCCCCATCGTGGGCTATGTCACCTACCAGCACGGCCCGTGGATCGGCCTGATCGTGATGGCGGCGGGCGTGTCGATCCTGCGCTGGCCGGCGTATTACTTCGCGCTCTGGATCAAGCGGCAGGTGACTGGGCCGAAGGTGACTGGGCCGAAGACGGATTGACGATGACGTTCGACCTCCCCCCCGTCCGGGGCACGCTGACACAGGCCAAGCCGCTGGCAGAGCTGACGTGGCTGCGCGTCGGCGGGCCTGCGGACTGGCTGTTCCAGCCTGCGGACGCGGAGGACCTGAGCCAGTTCCTTGCGGCGCTCGATCCCGAAATCCCGGTGTTTCCCATCGGCGTTGGGTCGAACCTGATCGTGCGGGACGGCGGCATCCGGGGTGTGGTGATCCGGCTGGGACGTGGGTTCAATGCAATCGACATCGACGGACAGACCGTCACGGCAGGGGCGGCGGCGCTGGATGCTCATGTCGCGCGCAAGGCGGCCGAAGCTGGTACGGATCTGACATTCCTGCGCACCATCCCCGGCGCCATCGGCGGTGCGGTCTGCATGAACGCGGGCTGCTATGGCACTTACATCGCAGATGTTTTCGTCTCTGCAACCGGGATCGACCGGGCGGGGCGCAAGATCACCCTGACGGAGGGTGACTTGTCTTTTTCCTACCGCCACGCGTCCGTCCCCGAAGGCGTGATCCTGACCTCCGCCACGCTGCGAGGCCCCGAAGGCGACCCCGCCACCCTTGCAGGAAAAATGCAAGACCAGCTTGCACGGCGCGACGCGACGCAGCCCACCAAGGACCGCACTGCCGGATCGACGTTCCGCAACCCCGCCGGGTTCTCGTCGACGGGGCGCGCGGATGACACTCATGATCTCAAGGCGTGGAAGCTGATCGACGACGCCGGGCTGCGGGGCCACCGCCTGGGCGGCGCGCAGATGTCGGAAAAGCACCCCAACTTCCTGACCAACACCGGAACCGCCTCCGCCCATGATCTCGAATCGCTGGGCGAGGAGGTGCGAAAAAGGGTGTTCCAAACCGCCGGCATTCAGCTAGAGTGGGAAGTAATCAGGGTCGGCGAACCGGCCCGCACATAACGACAAAAGCGACCGGGCAAGAAACGACCCGGCAACACGAGGCACAGGTGGCGGAGAGGTCGAGCAGGACACTCCCGACCGTGGCGGTTTTGATGGGCGGGCCCTCGTCCGAACGAGAGGTGTCGCTGTCCACAGGGCGCGAATGCGCGACCGCCCTCCGGTCCGAGGGATACGAGGTGATCGAGGTCGATGCTGGCCCCGATCTCCCTGAACGCCTGCGCGCGCTGGCGCCCGATGTCGTCTTCAACGCATTGCACGGACGCTGGGGCGAGGATGGCTGCGTGCAGGGCATCCTCGAATGGATGAAGATCCCGTATACCCATTCCGGCGTTTTAGCCTCTGCGCTGGCGATGGACAAGGAACGGACCAAGGCCGCCTACCGCGCCGCCGGTCTGCCCGTGGTCGAAAGCCGTCTTGCCTGCAAGGCCGAGGTGATGGCGCGGCACGTCTTGCCGCCGCCCTATGTCGTGAAACCCTACAACGAAGGCTCGTCCGTCGGCGTCTACCTGGTGCATGAGGCGGCGAACGCGCCGCCGCAGCTGTCCGAAGACATGCCCGAGATCGTCATGGTCGAACGCTTTGCGCCGGGGCGCGAGTTGACGACCACCGTGATGGGCGACGTTGCGATGACCGTGACCGATATCCTGACCGACGGCTGGTATGACTACGACGCGAAATACAAGCCCGGCGGCTCGCGGCATGTGCTGCCCGCCGAGGTGCCGCAGGACATCTTTGACGCCTGCCTCGACTACGCGCTGCGCGCGCACAAGGCGCTTGGCTGCCGGGGCATCAGCCGGACCGATTTCCGCTGGGATGCCGCCAAGGGGCTGGCGGGCCTGATCCTGCTGGAAACGAACACCCAGCCGGGGATGACGCCGACCTCGCTGACGCCCGAACAGGGGCAGCATGTCGGGATCAGTTTCGGCAAGCTGTGCGCCTGGCTGGTGGAGGATGCGTCATGCGACCGCTAAGCGCACCCCGCCGCGATCCCGCGCCGTCGCGCCTGGCCTACCGGGCGCAGCGCATCTGGCTAACGCCGCTGTTCCGGTCACTGATCCGCACCGGGCTGCCGACGTTTCTGATCGTCTTCCTCGCCGCCAGCTACCTGTCCAATCCCGCCACCAAGGATTCGATCCACGACGTCATCGAGAACGTGCGCCAGTCGGTCGCGGAACGTCCCGAGTTCAAGGTCGAGCGCATGGCGATCGACGGCGCGTCCGAGGAGTTGTCGCAGGACATCGCCGAGGTGACGAACATCGACTTTCCGATGTCCAGCTTCGACCTCGATCTGCCGGGTTTGCGCGAACGGGTCGCGACGCTGGATGCCGTCGCCGAGGTGCGCGTGCGCATCCGTTCGGGCGGCATCCTTCAGGTCGATGTGGTGGAGCGCAAGCCAAAGCTGGTCTGGCGCTCGCGCGAGATGCTCGAAACGATCGACGCGGAAGGCCGCCGCGTCGGCGCTCTGGCCAGCCGGATCGACCGGCCCGACCTGCCGCTGGTGGCGGGCGACGGTGCGGACGTCGCCGCCGCCGAGGCGCTGCGCGTCTACGCCGCCGCCGGTCCGCTGGCCCCGCGCATCCGCGGCCTGCTGCGGGTTGGGGAACGGCGCTGGGACGTCATCCTTGATGAAGACCAGCGCATCCTTCTGCCCGAGGCCGCACCGGTGCGCGCGCTGGAGCAGGTCATCGCCATCGACCAGGCGCAGGACATCTTTGCCCGCGCCATCGTGGCCATCGACATGCGCCTGCCGCATCGCCCGACGCTGCGGCTGACCGAACCCGCCCTTGAAGAGTTGCGGCACCTCAGGGCGCTTTCCGTTGGAGCCGAAGCCAGATGACCGACCTCTACCAGACCCAGCGGACGATGCGGAACATGCGCAAGGCCGCGATGCAGCGCGGGCTTGTGGCAATCCTTGATGTCGGCACGTCCAAGATCGCCTGCCTGATCCTGCGCTTTGACGGGCCAGAGGTGTTCCGCGAGAGCGACGGCATCCGGTCCTTGGCGGGGCAGTCGTCGTTCCGGGTGATCGGTGCGGCGACGACCCGATCTCGCGGGGTGCGCTATGGTGAGATCAGCGCGATGCAAGAGACAGAGCGCGCGATCCGCACCGCCGTGCAGGCCGCGCAGAAGATGGCGAATGTTCGCGTCGATCATGTGATCGCCTGTTTCGCGGGGGGCAATCCGCGCAGCTATGGGCTGGCGGGCGAGATCGACCTGCAGGACGGTATCGTTCAGGATCAGGACGTGGGCCGCGTGCTGTCGGCCTGCGAGATGCCCGACTACGGCGACGAGCGCGAGGTGTTGCACGCCCAGCCGGTGAACTTTGCGCTCGATCACCGCTCGGGGCTGGACGATCCACGCGGGCAGGTCGGGGGGCGGCTGGCCTGCGACATGCATATGCTGACGGTGGACACCACCGCGATCCAGCATCTGCTCTACTGCATCAAACGGTGCGATCTGGAACTCGCCGGGATCGCATCCTCGGCCTATGTCGCGGGCATCGCCAGCCTCGTCGAGGACGAGCAGGAACTGGGCGCGGCCTGCATCGACATGGGCGGCGGCGCGACGGGCCTGTCGATCTTCATCAAGAAGCACATGATCTACGCCGACTCTGTGCGGATGGGCGGGGATCACGTCACGTCCGACATCTCGAAGGGCTTGCAGGTGCCTCTGGCGACGGCCGAGCGGATCAAGACCTTTTACGGCGGCGTCGTCGCCACCGGGATGGACGACCGCGAGATCATCGAGGTCGGCGGCGAGACCGGCGACTGGGAGCGGGACCGCCGCACCGTCACCCGGTCCGAGCTGATCGGGATCATGCGCCCGCGTGTCGAGGAAATCCTGGAAGAGGTGCGCGCCCGGCTGGATGCAGCCGGGTTCGAGCACCTGCCAAGCCAGCAGATCGTATTGACCGGCGGTGCCAGCCTGATCCCCGGGCTGGACGGACTTGCGCCAAAAATCCTGGGTCAGAGGGTCCGTATCGGCCGCCCCATGCGGGTTCAGGGCCTGCCCCAAGCCGCCACCGGCGCCGCCTTTGCAGGGGCTGTTGGCCTGACGCTGTTCGCCGCGCATCCGCAGGATGAATGGTGGGATTTCGAAGTGCCGTCAGACCGTTACCCGGCGCGGTCCCTGAAACGCGCGATCCGGTGGTTCCGCGACAACTGGTAGGCCCCACATCTATGCAAACCGGCGAAATCCCGCGTAAGACCAAGGAAAGTGCCACATATTTTGTGGCGAAATCGTGATTTAGGCGTGACGTGAGTCGCAAGTCGCGGTAGTGTATTTGCAAAGCAGGCAGTGAACGGTCCGAAGTGGCCGGAAAAAACAGAGCAGGCGGACGATCATGACACTGAATCTCAGGATGCCCGAGCGGGAAGAGCTCAAGCCGCGGATCACCGTGTTCGGTGTCGGTGGTGCAGGCGGGAACGCCGTCAACAACATGATCCAGAAGGAACTGGACGGGGTCGACTTTGTCGTCGCCAACACCGACGCGCAGGCGCTGCAGCAATCGCTTGCCCCGTCGCGCATCCAGATCGGCGTGAAAGTCACCGAAGGGCTTGGCGCAGGCGCGCGCCCCTCGGTCGGCGCCGCTGCCGCTGAGGAAACGATCGAAGAGATCGTCGACCACCTTGCGGGCGCACACATGTGCTTCATCACGGCGGGCATGGGCGGGGGCACCGGCACCGGCGCCGCGCCGATCATCGCGCAGGCCGCCCGCGAATTGGGTGTGCTGACCGTCGGCGTCGTGACCAAACCCTTCCAGTTCGAGGGCGCGAAGCGGATGCGCCAGGCCGAGGAAGGCGTCGAGGCGCTGCAAAAGATGGTCGACACGCTGATCATCATTCCGAACCAGAACCTGTTTCGCCTTGCCAACGAGAAGACGACCTTCACCGAGGCGTTTTCGATGGCGGACGATGTGCTCTACCAGGGCGTCAAGGGCGTCACCGACCTGATGGTGCGGCCCGGCCTCATCAATCTCGACTTTGCCGACGTGCGCGCGGTGATGGACGAGATGGGCAAGGCGATGATGGGCACCGGCGAGGCCGAGGGCGAGGATCGTGCGATCCAGGCCGCAGAGAAGGCCATCGCGAACCCGCTGCTGGACGAGATCAGCCTGCGCGGCGCGCGCGGCGTTCTTATCAACATCACCGGCGGCCACGACCT
This sequence comes from Anianabacter salinae, assembly GCF_019061145.1. GTDB lineage: Bacteria > Pseudomonadota > Alphaproteobacteria > Rhodobacterales > Rhodobacteraceae > Anianibacter > Anianibacter salinarum. The sequence continues at coordinate 365,320 of NZ_JAHQZS010000003.1, forward strand.
GACCCTGTTCGAACTCGACGAGGCGGCCAACCGCATCCGCGAGGAGGTCGACCCCGAGGCGAACATCATCGTCGGCTCGACCCTCGATGTGTCGATGGAAGGCGTGATGCGCGTCAGCGTCGTTGCCACCGGCATCGACGCGTCGGACATGAGCCTTGAGGTTCCCGTTCCGCGTCGCCGCCTGGCCGAGCCGCTGCAACCGACCGAAGTGGTCGAAGAGCGGATCGAGGCCGCGCAGGTCCACCACGAAGAGCCGCGCCAGCCCGCCTACCGCGAGCCGGTGCAGCAAGAGCGCGCCTACCACGAGCCGCAATTCACCGAGCCGGCGGAAGAGCCGTCGCTGTTCGACAGCTACCGCGCGCCTGATCCGGTGCGGGAGACCGCGTCCTACCGCGACGCGCCGCAGGATCTGCCGCCGCCGGTCTATCGCCCGGCGCCCGAATCCCGGGTAGAGCATCACCGCGAGGACAGTTTCCCTGCGGATCGCTATGACGACCGCTACGACGAGATCCCGCGCGAAGAGCCGCGCGCTGCGTTCGTCGCGCCCAAGGCCGGAACGCCGACCCCCGAGGCGCTTGCCCGGCTGCAGGCCGCCGTTCAGAAAACGCCGCGCCGTCCGGGCCGCCCCGAACGCGCCGCCGCACCCGAGCCGCAGGCCGACAAGCCGCGCTTCGGCATCAATTCGCTGATCGGCCGGATGACGGGCGGGCAGGCAGAGGCGCATGCCGAACGTCCCGCACCGCGCGCCGAACAGCCGCAGATGCGCAGGGCCGCGCCGCAGCAGCCGCAGACGCAATATTATGACGACGAGGGCGAGAACGATCCCGAACAGGACCGGATCGAGATTCCCGCCTTCCTGCGCCGTCAGGCCAACTGATCCAGGCACACCATCTGGACGATCCTGAAAGGCCCGCGTTTTCGCGGGCTTTTCCATGTCTTATCAGGCCTTAGCGCGGCGATCCTGCCACAGTCGGCAATTTCCCGCCCATGCTTGGCAGGGGGAACATGCAAGATTGCAAATGGTTACGCTAATGAGCATTTAATCCTCTTCAACGGTGCGGGCTGGGGAGTTGGGCACCGGCGCGGGGGAAACCCGCAAAGGGGACAGGTTTGCAGACAACGATCAAATCTCCGATCAGCTTCAAGGGGATCGGGCTTCACTCTGGCAAGCAGGTGCGCGCGACGATCCGTCCGGCGCCCGCCGAGCAGGGAATCTGGTTCCGCCGCACCGATGTCAGCACCGCCGACAGTTATGTCGCTGCGCGCTGGGATGCGGTCGAGCAGACCGAACGCTGCACCCGCGTGGCGAACGCCGACGGCGTGACCGTTTCCACGATCGAGCACATCATGGCCGCGATTGCCGGATGCGGCGTTCATAACGCCGTGATCGAGATCGATGGGCCGGAACTGCCGATCCTCGATGGATCTGCCGCGCCCTTCGTGCAGGGCATCGTGTCGCGCGGGCTGCGCAAGCTGGGCGCGCCAGTGCGAATCCTGCGCATCACCGATACCGTCGAGGTCCGGCAGGGCGACGCCTTTGCGCGTCTGGAACCCGCCGAAGGCTTCGAGATCGAATTCCAGATCGACTTTCCCGATGCAGTGATCGGCAAGCAGCACAAGCGTCTGGACATGGCGAATGGCGCCTTCGTGCGCGAACTGTGCGATTGCCGCACCTTCGGGCGCCTGTCGGATGTCGAGATGCTGCGCGCCAACGGGCTTGCCCTTGGCGGATCGCTGGACAACGCGCTGGTCGTCGATGGCGGGCGGGTGCTGAACCCCGGCGGGATGCGCCACAAGGACGAGCCGGTGCGCCACAAGATGCTGGACGCGCTGGGCGACATCGCGTTGGCCGGGGCGCCGATCCTGGGGCTCTACACCGGCTACAAGGCTGGCCATGCGCTGTCCAACAAGCTGCTGCACGCGCTGTTCGCCACCCACGGGGCAACCCGCATGGAAGACGTGTCGGACACGCTGGCGCGGCGGCTTCCGGGCATGGGGGTCAAGCCGACGGACGTTCCGGTTCTCGCCCGCGCGGCGTAAGCGACCGATCACGTCGTTGGGGCTTTTTGCCGGACGTTCTTTCGTGCTAGATCAACGACCAAGGCGGCAGCCGCTTCTGGGCTGCCGAAGAGGATGGGGGCCGCACGGATGACGGTTGAGATTTCCCGCACCAAGATCAGGGGCGCCGCGACAGCGAGCCTCGTTCTGCTGCTGGCAGCTTGCGGTGGCGGAGGCGACAACGCACCCGACGTGGAAAAGCTGTCCGCCGAACAGATCTACGAGCTGGGCGAATACGAGCTTGAGGGCCGCGACGACCCCGAGGACGCGGCGCAGTATTTCGCCGAGGTCGAGCGGCTGTATCCGTATTCCGAACTCGCCAAGCGCGCGCTCATCATGCAGGCCTTCGCCTATCACGAAGACAAGAACTACGAGGCCAGCCGCAGCGCGGCGCAGCGCTACATCGACTTTTATCCGGCGGATGAAGATGCGGCCTATGCGCAGTATCTTCTGGCGCTCAGCTATTACGACCAGGTCGATGACGTGGGCCGCGACCAGGGCGTGACCTTTCAGGCGCTGCAGGCCTTGCGCACCGTGATCGAGCGCTATCCCGACAGCCCCTATGCCAAGTCCGCCGTGCTGAAGTTCGACCTGGCCTTCGACCATCTCGCGGCGAAGGAAATGGAGATCGGGCGCTACTATCTCAAGCGCCAGCATTACACGTCTGGCATCAGCCGATTCCGCGTCGTGGTCGAGGAATTCCAGACCACCACCCACACGCCCGAGGCGCTGTATCGCCTGATCGAGGCGTATCTGTCGCTGGGCCTGACGAACGAGGCACAGACGGCGGGCGCGATCCTGGGCTACAACTTCCAGTCGTCGGAGTGGTACGAGGACGGCTTTGCGCTTCTGACCGGGCGCGGCTTGCGGGCCGAGGTTGCGGGCGACAGCTGGCTGCGGGCAGTGTATCGCCAGACAGTGCGCGGCCAGTGGCTTTGATGGGGTGCGCACGGCGCGCACCTGATGTAGATCACGGGCATGCTGCGCACGCTTGAAATCCGCGACATGTTGATTATCGACCGGCTGGAGCTTGAGTTCCGGCCGGGCCTCAACGTGCTGACCGGTGAGACCGGGGCGGGCAAGTCCATCCTGCTTGATTCGCTGGGCTTCGTGCTGGGTTGGCGCGGCCGCGCCGAACTGGTCCGCGCGGGCGCCGAGCAGGGCGAGGTGACGGCGGTCTTCGCGCTGACCCCCGGCCATGCCGCACATGAGGTGCTGGCCGAGGCGGGCCTGCCTGATGAGGGTGACGAGGTGATCCTGCGCCGCATCAACACCCCCGACGGGCGCAAGACCGCCTGGGTCAACGACCGCCGCACCACCGGCGAGGTGCTGCGGCAACTGTCCGACGTTCTGGTGGAACTGCACGGCCAGCAGGACGACCGGGGCCTTTTGAACCCGCGCGGGCACCGCACGCTTCTGGACGACTACGCAGGCACGGCGGACATGCTGGCCGAGGTACGCGGCGCCTGGCGCGACCTGTCGGCTGCGCGCAAGCGCTTGTCCGAGGCCGAGGCGGCGCTGGACAAGCTGCGCGCCGACGAGGACTTCCTGCGCCACGCGGTCGCGGAACTCGACAAGCTGGCGCCCGAGCCGGGCGAGGAAGAGGCGCTGGATGCCAAGCGCCGCATGATGCAGTCGGCCGAGAAGATCGGCGAGGACATCGCGCGCGCCCACGCCGCCCTTGGCAGCGAGGGCGCCGAGGCGATGTTGACCGACGCGGTGCGCTGGCTGGAAGGCGTGGCGGAACATGCAGGCGGCAGGCTGGACGCCCCCATCGCCGCGCTGGGACGCGCGATCGAGGAACTGGCCAACGCTGAGCAAGGCGTGTCGGACACCATAGGCGCGCTGGACTTCAACCCTGCGGATCTGGAAGCTGCCGAGGAACGCCTGTTTGCCATCCGCGGCCTGTCGCGCAAGCACGGCGTTATGCCCGACGATCTGCCCGCCTTCGCCGACGAGTTGCGCGGCCGCCTGTCCCGCGTGGACGGCGGCGAGGGCAACCTGCGCGATCTTTCGCGCGCTGTGGGAGAAGCCGAGGTGCGCTATGGCGCGGCGGCGGGCGCCCTGTCGGACGCGCGGCGCGTGGCCGCTGGCAGCCTCGATGGCGCGATGGCCGAGGAACTGGCGCCGCTCAAGATGGAGCGCGCGGTGTTCCGCACGGTGATCGAACCCGCCGATCCAGGCCCCGACGGGCAGGACGCGGTCGCCTTCACCGTCGCGACGAACCCCGGCGCACCCGCTGGCCCGCTCAACAAGATCGCGTCCGGGGGCGAGCTGTCGCGCTTCCTTCTGGCGCTCAAAGTCTGCCTGACGGAAGGCACCAGCGGCCTGACGATGATCTTCGACGAAATTGACCGCGGCGTCGGCGGCGCGACGGCGGATGCCGTGGGGCGGCGCCTGCAAGGGCTGGCGGACAAGGGGCAGGTGCTGGTCGTCACTCACTCGCCGCAGGTCGCCGCGCGCGGGGCGCATCACTGGCGCGTCGAAAAGCGCGTGCAGGGCGACGTGACCACCTCGACTGTGACGCCGCTGGGCGCAGGCGAGCGCGTGGACGAGATCGCGCGCATGGTCGCGGGCGACACCGTCACCGACGAGGCACGCGGCGCCGCGCGGGCGCTGCTGGCCGGTTAGCGGTCGCGCAGCCGCAAAAGAGACTGCCGCCCGTCCCGCTCGAACAGGATTTCCCAGGTGCGCGGCATCGCCTGAGCGATGCGCGCCACATCGCGGCTGGTCTCGACGGGCTGGCCGTTGATCTGGCGCAGGATGTCGCCAGGGCGCAGGCCCGTGCGCTGCGCAAAGGCGCTCACCTGCGTCACGACGACGCCGACCGCGCCCAGCGGCAGGCCGGTTTGCGCGATCACGGCGGGGTTGATCGTGGCGATGGCGAGCCCGCCCAGCGAGCTGCGGGTCTCGATACGGATCTCGTCGCGCGGCGGATCCTCGGGCGCTGCCGCCAGCGTCACAGTGGCCGTGCGCCGCCGCCCGCCGCGCAGATACGTCACCTCGGCCTCTGTCCCGACGCCAAGGGTCGTCATGCGAAAGGTCAGCTCTGCCTCCGCCTCGACCGGCTGGCCCCCGAGGGTCAGGATCACGTCGCCAGGCTCGATCCCTGCGGCCAGGAACGGGCTGCGCGGATGCGCGTCCGCCACGATCACCCCTTGCGGCGGCGACAGTCCCAGCGTGCCTGCCATCGCCGCATCCACCGGCTGCACCGCGACGCCTGCCCAGGGACGCGCGATCTCGGTCCGGCCGGCCTGCGCTTGCGCCACGTACTGCGCGACAAGATTGGCCGGGATCGCAAAGCCGATGCCGTTCGATCCGCCCGAGCGGGTCAGGATCGAGGTGTTGATCCCCAGAAGAGCGCCGCGCATGTCCACCAGCGCGCCTCCGGAATTGCCCGGATTGATCGGCGCGTCGGTCTGGATGAAATAGCCATAACGACCGCCGATGTTGCCGCCCGACCGCGCCAGCCCGGAAACGATCCCCGACGACACCGTCTGCCCGACGCCAAAGGGATTGCCGATGGCCAGCACCAGGTCGCCCACCTCGGCCGCATCCGAATCGGCGAAGTCGAGCGCGGGCAGGTCCGACGCGCCGGACAGCCGGATCACGGCCAGGTCGCTGTCCTCGTCTGCAAGGATGACGCTGCCGTCGAACTCGCGCCGATCACTCAGCACCACGCGGATGTCCGTTGCGCCGCCGACGACGTGGAAATTCGACACCACGATCCCGCCCGGATCGACGATGACGCCCGAGCCAAGCGAGTTCTGCACGCGCTCGACCGTGCGCGGCGGGCCGAACACCCCCGAAAAGAACGGATCGCTCGCGAAGGGCGACAGCCGTTCGGCGACGATGCGCCGCGCGTAGATGTTGACCACCGCCGGGGCCGCCTCTTTCACGACGGGCGCGAAACTGAGGCCGATCTCGGCGCGGCTGCCCGGCAGGAAGGCCGAGGCAGGCAGGGGAAGCGCCGCGGCAAGGACAGCGAGAAGAACGGCGAGCCGGAACATCGTGACCTCATTCACCTTGCGCACACACGGCATTTGAGCGATCCCGAAGCGGTTTTACAAGCAGCAGGAGACCGCCCGTGCCGCATCCGTTCCATCTGGCCTATCACGTGCGCGACCTCGATCAGGCCCGCGCCTTCTACGGCGGCACCCTCGGCTGCGCCGAGGGTCGCTCGACCGAAACCTGGGTGGATTTCGATTTCTTCGGCCACCAGATTTCGCTGCACCGCGGAGAGCCCTTCGCGACCGCGGACACCGGCAAGGTCGGCGACCACATGGTGCCGATGCCGCATCTCGGACTGGTCCTGCCGCTGGCGGACTGGAAGACCCTGCGCGACCGGCTTGAGGCGGCGAACACGCCATGGGTGATCCCGCCTCAGGTGCGTTTCGAAGGCCAGCCGGGAGAGCAATGGACGATGTTCTTCCGCGATCCGTCGGGCAACCCGATCGAGGTCAAGGGCTATGCCGAGATGTCCGGCGTCTTCGCGGCCTGAAACAAATGTGCGCCTGCGGCGCAAGCCTTGCTCCGGGCGCGCCGCTTCGCTTTGCGCCCGGGGCAGGGGGGCTCTGCCCCCCGCCGCGCGTGCCGCGCGACTCCCCCCGGAGGTATTTGCAGACCAAAGATGACCAGGGGTGCCGCCCTTGCATCTTTGGTCCCGAAATACTCGGGAGAGTGCGAGAGGGAACGGCTCGCACGTACCGTAGCGGGCTCGATGCCCGCAAGGGGCGTTCCCCCGGCACGGCGTCTGCCGGTCAGCGCATCCAGAGATTCTCGGACTTGATTCGGTTGCGGATCACCTGCTCGCGGGTCGGCAGGCTGGACCGGTCGAAGAGGGCGCGCACCTTCTCGCCGCGTTTCTGGAACACGAAGCGCTTGATCGGTTCGTGCTGTTTGACGATCTTCTTGACCTTGTTGGGCTGGGTGATCGCCTCGAGAACCTCGACAACGCGGTCGCTTTCGCGGGCGTAGAGCAGGGGGAACATCCGGTAGTGGCAGCTGACGCTGCCATCGAGGGTGCCTTCGGGGATCGTGCGGCGTGCCCCGCCGAAGGAATGGATCACCAGCGGAAGCACGATCTGGTCGAGCCAGGGGTAGAGTTCCTGGCACACCAGTTCTTCCGGCGGGTCGTCGCGCACGGACCTGGCGTAGTCGAGAAACCGCTGTCCAAAGGCCTGCGGGTCTTCGTGGAAGAACCAGCCGGCGTTGAAATACATGAACCGCGCCCAGTATTCCTCGGGTTGGGCATTGTCGATGGTCGGGCCGATGTCGAGGTCGAAGCGGTCGTAGAGCGCTTTCCATGTCGCGTGGTAGCCGGGGCCGTAGAGTTCGATCTGCGGCCATGTGCCTTCGCGGCGCAGCGACGCGCAGGGGCGCGCGAAGTCGAAGGGCACCTCGGACAGCGCCCCGGTGATCAGGGTATCGGTGTCGAAGAAAACGAAGGGCTCGCCCGTCGGCAGCGCGGCGAGGCCTTCGATCTTGTTGCCGTTCGGGTAGGACGTGCCGAATTCGCGGGTCTCGAAGGGGACGATCTCGGCACCGAATTCGCCGGTCAGAAGCGCGCGGGCGTCGTCGTTCTGGATCCGTGGATCGTCTTTCCAGCGGGGGCCCGGCTGGGGTTCCAGCACGATCAGGCGGCCCGTAAAGCCGGGGTCGGAATGGCGCAGCGACGCGGCGAAGAGCACCGCCTCGTAGGTCAGCCGACCGCCCTGCGCGACGATGGCGACGTTGAAGGGATTTGCCGCTGACATGAGAAGGTGCTGCCTGTGCCCGTGTTTTGAGGCAGTATAGGCGGTGTGGGCCGTTCCCGATAGTCCAAGCCGTCACTTGAGGAGCCTGAAGATGCGTGTTCTGAGCCTTGCCCTTTGCCTGCCGCTGACCCTCGGCGCCGGGTCCGCCGCCGCCCAGTTCGAAGGAATGTCTGTGAAACCGATCCTCGAGATGACGCGGGCGAACTGGATCGCCGTGCGTGAATGGGACGGGCAGGACCTGATCTATTTCACCCATATCGAAGTCTACCGCTGCGGGCTGTCCCGCATCGACTATTCGGTGAATGACGGCAAGGCGCAGTCCTATGCGGCGGAGCCGTGTCACGAGGGCCGCACGCCGCCCAACGCGATGACGCTCGAGGGGCATCTGCCTTTCGTCGCGCAGCCCCTGGGATCGGTCGACACGGTGACCGTGCGCCTGACCTTCGAGGATGGCAGCGAGGCGTCGGCGCGCTTTGACCGTGCGGGCGCGCTGATCGACTGATCGCCGCGGGGGCGGAAAACGCTTCGTGCAGGAGCCGGGCTGCGGTTAGGCTGGGCTTGCCAGACAGGAGGCCTGCCGATGCACCGCTTTTCCCTTTCCCTTGCCGCCTGTTTCGGCGCCGTGGTCGCCGCGGCGGACGCCGCACAGGCCGCGCAAGCGGTGTTCGTTTGCGACGGGATCGGCGATGGCAGCTACATCGTCATGATCGAGTCGCCCAACACCGATAGCGCGCAGGCGATCTATCTGCTTGGCATGGACAACGGTGGCGGCGCGTCGGTGACGCCGATGCAGGCCGCCGTGACGGGATCTGGGTTCCGCTATGTCGGCGGCGCGCTCGAATTGCGCGGCAAGGGGGCTGCGGCAACCCTGACCGACAACGGGTTCGAGGTGCCGTGCGAGACCTTTGAAAAAGTCGCGGGGGCGCCGGTTCCCTCGGGCGCCGCGACGGACGCGTTTCCCAAGCGTGCCTTGGCGATGGGCGGCAACCTGCGGGCGGGGCCGGGTACGCAGTTCTCGGATGTCGGGTCGGTCGCCTATGAGACAGAGATCGTCCTGCTGCAGGATACCGGCATCGTGATGGACGGCTACACCTGGTTCCGCATCCAGCTTCCGAATGGGGTCAGCGGGTTCCAGTGGGGCGGCATCATCTGCGCCCCGTTCGAGCCGGTCGCCGGTCTGCTGGAAGACTGCGTCTGAATGGCTGCCGCGCGCGGTCATCTTGGGGAAAATGGTGGGCGACCCAGGAATCGAACCTGGCGTGGGTCTCCCCGGCGGAGTTACAGTCCGCTGCCGCACCTTGCAGCCCGTCGCCCATCGTGAGGGGCTGATTAATGCCGCCCCTCTGGCCCGTCAACCGGAAAATCCCTTGCGGGCCACAGGCCGACAGGGCAAGGCAGACGCCATGAAAAAACCGAAATGGATCATCGAGAAAGAGCAGGCGCGGCGGGCCGAGGCGGCGGAAACCGTCTGGCTGTTCGGCTTGCACGCGGTGCGCGATGCGCTGGTGAACCCCCGGCGCGAGAAGCTGCGGCTGATCGTCACCAAGAACGCCGCCGACCGTCTGGGCGAGGCGCTGGCGGCGGGCGGGCCGGAGCCCGAGATTGTCGATCCGCGCAAGTTCACCGCGCCGCTCGATCCAGGCTCGGTGCACCAGGGCGCCGCGCTCGAGGTTCGGCCGCTGGACTGGGGCGGGGTGGACGCGCTGGCCGATGCGGGGCCGAGGGCGACGGTGGTGCTGCTGGACCGGGTGACCGATCCGCACAACGTGGGTGCCATCCTCCGCTCGGCCGAGGTGTTCGGTGCGCGCGCGGTGATCGCGCCGAAGCGGCATGCGGCGCCCGAGACCGGCGCGCTGGCCAAGACTGCGAGCGGCGCGCTGGAGCGGCAGCCCTATCTGCGGGTGCCCAACCTTGCGAACGCGATGGAGACGCTGCGCGAGATGGGGTTTCACCTGCTGGGCCTCGACGGCGAAGCGACCGCAACCTTGGCCGAAGGGCTGGGGCAGGCGGGCGATGCGCCTGTCGGGCTGGTGCTGGGCGCCGAGGGCCCCGGCCTGCGCGAGCGCACGCGCGAGACCTGCGACACTCTGGTCCGCATCCCCTTTGCGGGACAATTCGGATCGCTCAACGTCTCGAATGCGGCGGCGGTGTCCCTATATGCTGCGGGGACACGCTGACAGCGACGGGGACAGATGCCGCACGGAACCAAGATCGCCACTTGCTGCTATTGCGGCACCCGCGCCGCGCTGGTGCTGACGGGGCAGACCCGGCACGAGCTGGCCTGTTCGGCTTGCGGCGCGCCGCTGCATGACATGAAGGCCCTGCGCCCGGTGTCGCAGCGACCGGACGACCATGAATTGGTGCGGCCCAGCCGGGTCCGGGGCGGCAAGCCGAAACCGGAGCCGCGAAAGTCGACGGGAGACAAGCGCAAGAAGAAGCGCAAGTCGCCGATGAAGCGGTTCCTGTCGGAGGCCTTTGACGTCATCGAGGATATCTTCGACTGACTGCGACCGGGGCCTGCGCGCGGAAATATGGTCGAATTGTGTTTTTCAATCACGTTTTCATGACGCGGCCTTTAAAGCGGCGCCGTGTTACCTATTTCTCACACATGGACGCGGGTTCGGAACACCCGCGCTTCACTTCACTGTCCCTCGTTCCGTGACTGGCGCCCAAGGTTCACCTTGGGCGCTTTTTTCTTTTCGTGGCGGTGATAGAAGGCAGGCCATGAGCTATTCGGATGCCCATCTCAGGGAGGTCCTGACGCGGACGCGGACCATTGCCTGCGTCGGCGTGTCGATCAATCCGGTGCGGCCAAGCTATTATGTGGCGCGCTATCTGACGCTCAAGGGCTTCGTGGTGCACCCGGTCAATCCCGGTCATGCCGGAACCCGCCTGTTCGGCCGCGAAATCCGCGCGTCGCTGGGGCAGGTGCCGGACCCCGAAGCGGTGGACATGGTGGACATCTTCCGCCGGTCCGAGCATGTGCCCCCGGTGGTGGAGGAGGCGCTGGAGGTGTTTCCCAACCTGTCGACGGTCTGGATGCAGATCGGGGTCGAGAATTCCGAGGCCGCCGCGATGGCCGAGGCGCGCGGCGTGACGGTGATCCAGAACCGCTGCCCCAAGATCGAATACCAGCGCCTGTTCGGAGAGCTGCGGATGGGCGGGTTCAACACCGGGATCATCTCGTCGAAGCTGTAGGTCTTGCGCCGCCTTTGGCGTCGATGCTTTCAGTTTGGCGTCGCGGGGGGAAGGGGGGCGCTGCCCCCCTCTTGGCCTTCGGCCAATTCACCCCCCGGAGGTATTTTCAGACCAAAGATGCGAGGCGCGTGCGTGCGGGTCAGCCTTTCCGGGCGGCCTTTTCGTCGATGCCTGAAGTGCCTTCGCGGCGGTCGAGTTCTGCCAGCACATCCGCGAGGGCCACGTCGCGGGCGGCGAGCATCACCAGCAGGTGATAGAGAACGTCGGCGGCCTCGGCGGTCAGTTGCGCCTTGTCGCCCGCCACGGCGGCGACGATCGCCTCGATGGCTTCCTCGCCGAATTTCTCGGCGGCTTTCTGCGGGCCCTTGGCGAGCAGGCGCGCGGTCCAGCTGCTGTCGGGATCGGCGCCCTTGCGGGCGGCGATGGTGGCGGCGAGGCGGTCGAGCGTGTGCATCATCAGAGCCTTACGGGAATGCCTGCGGCGGCCATGTGCGCCTTGGCCTCGGCGATGGTGTAGTCGCCGAAGTGGAAGACCGAGGCGGCGAGCACCGCACTGGCGCCGCCTTCGGTGACGCCCTCGACAAGGTGGTCGAGCGTGCCGACGCCGCCCGAGGCGATGACAGGGACCGGCACGGCGTTCGAGATGGCGCGGGTGAGCGGGATGTTGAAGCCCGCGCGCGTGCCGTCGCGGTCCATCGAGGTGAGCAGGATTTCACCGGCGCCCTTGGCGGTGACCGTGCGGGCGAAGGCGACGGCGTCGATGCCGGTGGCGCGGCGCCCGCCGTGGGTGAAGATCTCCCACTTGCCGGGGTCGCCCTGGAGGGGCGCAGGTGGTCTGACGGTCTTGGCGTCGATGGCCACCACGATGCACTGGCTGCCGAAGCGGTCGGCGGCGCGCGCCACGACGTCGGGGTCGGCGACGGCGGCGGAGTTGAAGCTGACCTTGTCGGCCCCCGCAAGCAGCAGGGCGCGCACGTCGTCCACGGTCCTCACGCCGCCGCCGATGGTCAGCGGCATGAAGCACTGTTCCGCCGTGCGGGTGACGAGGTCATGCATCGTGCCGCGATTTTCGTGGGTGGCGGCGATGTCGAGAAAGCACAACTCGTCCGCGCCCGCGGCGTCATAGGCGCGGGCCTGTTCGACGGGATCGCCCGCGTCGATCAGGTCGACGAAATTGACGCCCTTGACGGTGCGGCCATTGGCGACGTCGAGGCAGGGAATGATGCGGGTCTTCAGCATGGCGATGGGGTTACGGTATAGCGCGGGTCTTGGAAAGAGGCGCGCGCCAGGCTCACGCCGCCAGCGCGGCTAGCGCCGCACGCAGGTCGAGCGCCCCGTCATAAAGCGCGCGGCCCGAGATCGCGCCCGCGATGACGCCGGTCTGCTTCAGCGCGATCAGATCGCCCATCGACGACACGCCGCCTGAGGCGATCACCGGCACCGACACGGCGCGCGCCAGTTCCTCGGTGGCGTGCACGTTCGGGCCACCCATCGCGCCGTCGCGGTCGATGTCGGTGTAGATGATCGCGGCGATGCCGGCGTCCTCGAAACGCCTCGCCAGATCGGTGACCATCATGTCCGTCTCTTCCGCCCAGCCGCGGGTGGCCACGCGCCCTTGCCGCGCATCGAGGCCCACCGCCACCTTGCCAGGGAAGGCGCGCGCCGCCTCGATCACCAGATCGGGGTTCTCGACCGCCACGGTGCCGAGGATCACGCGGGCGAGCCCCTTGTCCAGCCACATGCCGATCGTGTCCATGTCGCGGATGCCGCCGCCCAGCTGGCAGGGGACAGAGACGCGCGCGAGGATCGCCTCGACCGCTGCCGCGTTCACCGGTTGACCAGCGAAAGCGCCGTTCAGGTCGACGAGATGCAGCCATTCGCAGCCCGCCTCCTGGAACGACAGGGCCTGCGCGGCAGGGTCGTCGCCAAATACGGTGGCCTTGTCCATGTCGCCTTTCAAAAGCCGGACGCACTGGCCATCCTTGAGGTCGATGGCGGGGTAGAGGATCATGGCGGGCTCCGTCCTGTCAGTGTCGGGCGCCGTCTTGCCACGGGCGGGCGGAGGGCGCCAGTGGGCGGTGCATGCAGGTCATGACGCAAGGTCGCACTTGATGCGGCGGGGGGCAGGGCGCGATGATGCGGGCCATCTCAAGGGAGGAGACCCATGATGAAGTTTGCAAGCGTTCTGGCGCTGGCCCTCGGGCTGGCATCGCCCGCCTTCGCCGCCGATCCGGTCGAGGGCATCTGGAAGACCGAGGTCGATGACGGTGCCTATGCGCATGTCGCGATGACGCCCTGCGGCGACAAGCTGTGCGGCACGATCCACCGCACATTCAACGCCTCGGGTGAATACGAGTCGCCGAACAAGGGCAAGGTCATGGTCATCAACATGGTGCCGCAGGGCGGCGGCAAGTATGCGGGCAAGGTCTGGCGCCCGTCGAACGACAAGATCTACACCGGCAAGATGGAACTGCAGGGCGACGCCCTCAAGCTGTCGGGATGCATCGCGGGTGGGCTTCTGTGCTCGGCGCAGGACTGGCAGCGCGTTCAGTAACCTGCCTTGGCAGCGCACCATTGCAAAGGCCCCGGAGATCGCTCTCCGGGGCCTTTTGTCATTCGGCGGCGCGCAGGGCGGGCGCCATGGGCTCTCCGTGCGGCGGCGACGGCGCCTGTTCGGTGTCCCACAGGATCGTCGGGGATTTCACCTTGCGGGCGGCGCGGCGCAGCGCCCAGTCCTCGGCGGCCTTGCTGCCGCGTCCGAAAGACAGCCGCCCCAGCAGCCGTGACAGGGCCAGAACGTAGGTGTTGAACCAGACCCGGACCGCCAGCATCGACGGCGTGAAGACCAGCGTAAGGACCGTTGCGATGCCAAGGCCGAACACCACGGCGGTCGCAAGCTGCTTCCACCAGAGCGACGTCGGCGAGTCGATCGCATAGCCGCCGCCGATGAAATCGAGCGACAGGCCGAACATCATCGGCGCAAGCCCCGCCATCGTGGTGATCGTGGTCAGAAGCACCGGGCGAATGCGATCCTCGGCGGTGCGGATGATCGCCTCGCGCCGGGGCATGTAGCTGGAATATTCCTGGTAGGTGTCGATCAGGACAATGTTGTTGTTCACCACGATCCCTGCCAGCGCGACGATCCCGGTGCCCGTCATGATGATCGAGAACGGTTGCTGCATCACCAGCATCCCGATCAGCACGCCCGCAGTGGACAGCACCACCGCCAGAAGCACCAGCACGGCGTTGTAGACCGAGTTGAACTGCGCCAGCAGGATGATGAACATCAGGCCAAGCGCGCCTGCAAAGGCGGTTTGCAGGAAGGCCTGGCTTTCGGCCTGGTCCTCCTGGTCGCCGGTCCATTCCCAGTCGACCCCGGCGGGCAGCGGTTTCTCGGTTTCAAGCCAGGTCGTCAGCGCCGCAATGCGCTCGTTGGCATTCAGCGGCGACAGGCTTGCCTCGCCGGATGCCACGGCGTCGATCAGCGCGGCGCGGTCTGCGGCCTCGATCACGCGGTAACCGGCGCCGTCGGTATCCCGCACGGCGGGCGCGGCGGTGCTGCCGTCCTCAAGGGCCTGAACGATACCCAGAGTGGCGCCGTCCGGTCCGCTGACGATGGACATGCGTTCGGCGACGGCGGCCTTGATGTCGAAATAACGCTCCTGGTCGACGCGGTTGATCTCGCCCAGCTTCTGCACCGGCGAGCGGGTGACGAAGTTGGACAGCGGCACCAGACCGTCCGCCGTGCGCAGTTTCAGGCTGTCGAGCGTCGAGAGGACGCGGTCGTCTTCGGGAAACCGCACGCGGATGTCGATTTCCTCGTCCGAGGTGTCGACGCGCATGGTGTCAAGAAGCAGGCCACGGGTGACAAGCTGCACCATGCCGCCGACCGTCGCCACATCCGCGCCGTAGCGGCCCGCCGCCTCGACATCGACATCGATCTGCCAGTCGATGCCGGGCAGGGGGCGGGTGTCGTCCACGTCGGCAAGGCCCGGCATCTGGTCGAAATAGCCGCGCGCGGTGGCGGTCGCGGTCAGAAGATCGTTCCAGTTCTCGCCTTTGACGCGCAGCGCCACCGGCTTGGGCGAGGCAGGCCCCATCGCAAGGTTCAGGATCTCGGTCTGGATGCCGGGGATCGTGGCCAGCTTTTCCTCGAGCCGCGCCAGAACGGCGTCGCCGTCATAGGCGGGATCGATCTCGGTGTCTTCGAAGGGCAGGATGCCGAACAGCCGGATTTCGTTGGTCACGCGCGGGCGATCCTCCCATCGCACCAGTTCCATCTGGACCTGCCCGATGGCGTCCTTGGGGCCCTCGGCGCCGCCGGTGTTGGAATTCAGCCCGCCGTCGCCCGCGAAGGAGAACGCGCTTTCGACGCCTTGGGTCGACAGCACGGCCGCCTCGACCTCGCGCACCAGCGCGTCCTTTTCCGCAAGCGACAGGTTGCCGCGCGCCTTGACGTAGACAAGTGCCTGCTCGGGTTCGCTTTCGACGAAGAACTCGACGCCGTAGTTGTTCTGGCCGAAGTAGGTGAAGGTCGAGATCACGAAGCCGATCACTGCCGCGATGGTCACGATCGGCATGATCGGATTGCCGACGATGAAGCGGATGAAATAGCCGAACGGCGTACGGCCGTGACCCGCCTTGATCCGGCGCGGCTTGCGCTCGATCTTGGCTGCGCCAAGTGTGACCGAGGTGAGCACGGCACCGCCAAGGAACAGCACAGCGCCGGGCAGCCAGGCGATGGCACCGGGCATGGGCGACTGCGTGCCGCCGAAGACATAGCCGGGGTTCAGAAGCTGCATCGCGCCGACGAAGACCATGTAGGCGGAGGGGATCACCAGCGCCGCGCGCAGGGCCCACCACGGAACGCTGCGCTTGAGCGCGGTTGACGCGCGTTCGAACGTGCGGCTCAACCGGCCTGCGACGCCGCCCATGACGGGAAGGAAGATCAGCGCCACGATCAGCGACGCCGACAGCACGAAGATCAGCGTGACCGGCAGCATCCCCATGAACTGCCCCGGCACGCCCGGCCAGAACAGCATCGGCAGGAACGCGCACAGCGTCGTCGCGGTGGAGGACACGATCGGCCAGAACATCCGCTGCGCCGCCTCGACATAGGCGGTCATCGGGCCAGAGCCTTCCTGGATGCGCTTGTCGGCGTATTCCACGACGACGATGGCCCCGTCGACCAGCATCCCCACGGCCAGGATCAGGCCGAACATCACGATGTTCGACACCGTGACGCCCATCGCCGCGAGGAACACGAAGCACAGCAGGAACGACGTCGGGATCGCGAAGCCGACCAGGAGCGCGGACCGGGTGCCAAGTGCCGCCAGCACCACGATCATCACCAGCGCGATGGCGGTCAGGACCGATCCCTCAAGCTGGCTGACCATCGAGGCGACGGTGAAGCTTTGGTCGTTCGAGGTGCCGACATTGACGGCGGCCTGAAGCTCTTGTGGCCAGGACACCTGCGCTTCGGCCACCTCTGCGCGCACCAGCGCCGCGGTGTCGATCAGGTTGTAGCCCTTGCGCTTGACCACCTGCAGCGCGATCGTCGCGTCACCGTTGAAGCGTGCGGTGCCGACGCGGTCCTCGAACGTCAGGCGGATGTCTGCGAGTTCGCCCAAGGTCACCACGCGGTCGCCGTTCACCTTGACCGGCAATTCGTAGATGTCCTGCTGTTCGTCGAACGAGGACGGGATCTTGACGCTGAACGCGCCGTTCTCGGTCTCGACCTCGCCCGCGGCGATCAACTGGTTGTTGTTGCGCACGACGTTGATCAACTCGCCCGCGGTCACGTTGTAGGCTTCCAGCCGCAGCGGGTCGATCACGACCTCGAGCATCTCGTCGCGCGAGCCTGCGATGGCGGCCTCCAGCACCGGCTCCAGCCCTTCAAGGCGGTCCTGCAGGTCCTTGGCGACACGCAGCAGCGTGCGTTCCGGCACAGGGCCGGACAGGTTCACGATGACGATGGGGAATTCGGAAAAGTTGATCTCGTTGATCGAATACTGCTCGGCGCCCGAGGGAAAGCTGGCCTCGGCGTTGCTCATGGCGTCGCGGACATCGGCCATGATCTTGGTCTTGTCCCAGCCGAATTCGAATTCCAGCGCGACGCCCGCATAGCCTTCGGCGGCGGTCGAGGTCATCGTCTTCAGCCCGTCCAGATCGGACAACTCGGTTTCCATCGGCTTGACCAGAAGCGTTTCTGAATCCTCGGCCGAGATGCCGGGGAACGGCACCGACACGAACAGCGCCGGGATCTCGATATCCGGCTCGCCCTCCTTGGGAAGGCTGACATAACTGTAGGCGCCCACGGACAGGGACAGCACGATCAGCGCGATGATCATGCGGGCGCTGTCGCCCGCCCATTTCACGATGCCGGTCATTCGGATGCCTCACGATAGGTGGGGTTCACGGCGACGCCTTCGCTGACGTATTCCTGCCCGACGACGATCACGTCGACCGATGCGGGCAGGCCGGATACATAGATGCCGTCCGTCGCATCGCGCAGCACGCCCACCGGCAGGAACACGACATGGTTGGTGTCCTCGACCGCCCGAATGCCAAGCGTGCCGTTGTCATCAAGCGTGAGGGCAGATTGCGGCACGATATGTGCATCCTGGCCTTCGGTGCGAATCAGGATTTCCACGGTCTGCCCGTCGCGGATCGACAGATCGTCGTTCGGCACGGTGACCTCGACGCGGAAGGTGCGGGTCTGCGGATCGGCGGAGCGCGACAGGAACGTGACCTTGCCCAGCACGTCGCTGCCGCTGGCAAGGCGGGCGCCTGCCTGCGCATCCAGTTCCACGCGGTCGACCTCGGTTTCGGGGACAAAGCCGACCAGCTTGATCGGCGACAGCTGTATCACCGTGGCGCAGGACATGCCCGGCTGCAGCAGCGCACCCAATTCGGCGGCGTCCGATTCCAGCAGGCCGTCGAACGGCGCGCGGATCGTTAGGCGCTCGATCTCTTTTTCGGCAGAGGCGACGGCGGCCTCGGCAGACTGGATACCGGCCTGCGCGTTCTCGACGCCCGCCTTGGCAGACGCCACGCCCGCCTTGGCGCTTTCCAGCCGCGAATTGGCCGTTTGCACCGCGGCGCGCGCGCTTTCAACGGCAGCCTCGGTCGCGGCGACGCGAGATTGCGACGCGAAGCCGTCAGCACTGAGCGAGGTGGCGGCGTTGTTGTTGATCTCGGCTTCGCGCAGACGCGACTTGGCCTCGATCACGCCAGCTTCGGCGGCGGGCACCTGCGCGCGGGCCTCTTCAAGACGCGCTTGCGCTTCGGGCACGCGCGACCGCGCCTCGGCCAACCGCGCCTCGGCATCGGCAAGGCTGACCTGCCGCGTGCCGGGGTCAAGTTCGCACAGGATATCGCCTGTGGTCACGAATGCGCCCTTGCGCAGCGGGTCCGACACGACCTGGCCGCTGGTCTCGGCCTTGACGTCGACCTGCCGCGCCGCCTCGGTCCGGCCGCGCACCAGCACCGCTTGCTCGATGGGCGCGGCCTTGGACGATACGGCAACCACGCGCACGGCAGAGGACGCGTCCGCGTCTTCGGCGGCCTCGTCCGCGCCGCTTTGTGAAACGGGCTCACCTGCCGCGAAGGCCAGAAGCGCCTGACGCTCGAACACGAGCATGTACAGTGAACCGATGACCAGAATGGCGGTCAGGATTGGAAAGAGTTTCATCAAGGCCTCGAAGTTCGTTCCTGCCCGCCCCGTGCCGCCCGGTCCGCAAAACTCTGGCGTCGTGTCGGCGCAAGTGGGTATGGGTTCATACGCTAAACCGTTCGGTTCAGATTAGTCTTTTCTGCAACGCAGCGCAACAGGACTTCCCTTGGGTCAGATTCGTGCCGCTTTTCCTTGCAGCCGGGATCGGTTAGACCCCCGGGAAACAGGCGATGCCGCACGGGAGACACGCGCGTGAGCGATAGCGACAGCTTCATCGAGGAAGTCAACGACGAAGTCCGGCGTGACCGGCTCTACGGCTATATCCGCGAGTATGGCTGGATTGCCGTGCTGGCCGTCGTGCTGCTTGTCGGCGGCGCCGCCTACAGCGAATGGCGCGCCGCACAAGAACGCGCGGCGGCGCAGGCGACGGGCGACGCGATCCTGTCGGCGCTGGAACTCGAAGAGGCCGAGGCGCGCGTCGAGGCGCTGGACGCCATCCCGTCCGATGATCCCGGCGCCCGCGCCATCGCCGGGCTGATGCAATCGGCCGCCGCGCTGGATGCAGGCGGGACCGAGGAAGCGGCGGATGCCCTTCAGGCGATGGCGAACACCCCGGACCTACCGGACCACTACCGCGAACTTGCGATCCTCAAGCGCGCCATCCTGCTGTCCGGCAGCCTGACGCCCGAAGCGCGGATCGAGATGCTGGGTCCGCTGACCGCACCAGGCGCGCCCTATGCGCTGCTGGCGGGCGAACAGATCGCACTGGCCGAGGCCGAACAGGGCGACACGGACGCAGCGATATCCCGCCTGCGTGCCATCCTGGACGAGGAAGGGGTCAGCGCGGGCTTGCGTCGCCGGGCCTCGCAGTTGATTGTCGCCCTGGGTGGCGATCTGTCTGCCTCTTGACCATGACTTCCGGGGAAAACCGCGATATCTTCGGACCATACACCCGAAAGACAACAGGGGGGCGCGCGTCCATGAACCGGGCCACGAACATCTTCAGGAACATGGGGCTTGTAGCCGGGCTGGCCCTGCTTGCGGCCTGCGGCGACCGTGAGGTGATCCTTCCGGGCGAGCGGATCGACGTGCGATCTGACCGTGTGCCGGACAATCTTGCGCCCGAGGCCGCAGAAGTGGACCGCGCCTTTGCGATGCCCGCGCAGACGGTTCTGTCCGAATGGACCCACGAGAACGGCTCGCGCGTGCACCGTGTCGATCATCCCGCGCTAGGCACGCAGCTGACCCGCGTGTGGTCTGCAGACATCGGTGCGGGCAACAGCCGCCGCGCCCGCATCTCTGCCGATCCCGTCGTGGCGGGCGGCATCGTCTACACGCTCGATTCGAGCGCCGGCGTGGTGGCGACATCCGCGAACGGCGAACGTTTCTGGGCGCGCAGCCTTGTTCCCGAAGGTGAAAGCGACCGCGATTCGACCGGCGGCGGCATGGCTGTCGACGGCTCCACGCTTTATGTCACATCGGGCTTCGGCACGCTGACCGCGCTGGACGCCCGCAGCGGCGCCGAGAAGTGGCAGCAGGATCTGGGCGCCCCGGCGACTTCGGCGCCGACGGTCTTTGACGGGCTGGTCTATACGGTCAGCCGCGACAACAAGGCCTGGGCGCTTGATGCGCAGAACGGCCGTATCCGCTGGACGCTTCAGGGCACCCCGTCGGTCACTGGTTTCGAAGGCGGGTCCGGTCCTGCCGTAACCGATACCTACGCGGTCTTTCCATTCTCTAGCGGCGAGCTGGTGACCGCGCTTCGGCAGGGCGGCGTGCGGATCTGGGGCAACCAGATTTCGGGCGACCGGGCAGGGCGCGCCTATGCCAACATCACCGACATCGTCGCCGATCCGGTTGTGGTGGACGACGTGATCTACACCGGCAACCAGTCGGGCCGCGCCGTGGCGCTGGGCCTTGGGTCGGGCGAACGCATCTGGACCGCGAACGAAGGCGCCTATGGCCCGGTCTGGGTGTCGGGCGGATCGGTGTTCCTGATCTCGGACCGCAACGAGCTGTTGCGCCTCGACGCCGCGACCGGCGCGCGCATCTGGGGGGCAGAGCTGCCCTATTACCGCCGCGAGCGGGCCAAGCGCCGCGAGGACATCTTTGCGCATTACGGCCCCGTTCTTGCGGGCGGGCGGCTTCTGGTGGCATCGGACGACGGGCTGATCCGGTCGTTCTCGCCCGAGAGTGGCCAGCTTGTCGGCACGACGGAACTGCCGGGCGGCGCGGCGTCCAGCATGGCCGTGGTCAACCGCACGCTTTATGTCGTGTCGCGCAACGGGCAGCTTCACGCTTTCCGCTAGGCGCAAAGACGTGTATGCGGGCCGCTTGATCCGCATGAGTTGGCTGAAATGAGCTTTACCCTCGCCATCGTGGGCCGCCCCAACGTGGGCAAGTCCACCCTGTTCAACCGCCTTGTCGGCAAGCGTCTGGCGCTGGTTGATGACCAGCCCGGCGTGACGCGCGACCTGCGCGAAGGCGACGCGCGGCTGGGCGATCTGCGCTTTACCGTGATCGATTCGGCGGGTCTTGAGGATGCCACCGACGACAGCCTTCAGGGCCGCATGCGCCGCCTGACCGAGCGCGCGGTCGAGATGGCGGATGCCTGTCTGTTCGTCATCGACGCCCGCGTCGGCGTGACGCCCGTGGATGAAATCTTCGCCGAGATCCTGCGCCGCAAGAGCGCGCATGTGATCCTTGCCGCCAACAAGGCCGAGGGCCGCGCGGGCGAATCCGGCCTGCTGGAAGCTTTCTCGCTGGGCTTGGGAGAACCGATCCGCCTGTCCGCCGAGCATGGCGAGGGCATGTCGGAGCTTCTGGAAGTGCTGACCCCGCTGGTCGATGCCGCCGACGAGGCCGCGTTCGAGGAGAACACGCCGCAACTGGACGTCGATGTGGACGAGGACGGCGAAAGCCCGAACGGCCTGCCGATGCCCACCGACAAGAAGCCTTTGCAGATTGCCGTCGTGGGCCGCCCGAACGCCGGGAAATCCACGCTCATCAACAAGCTGGTGGGCGAGGACAGACTTCTGACCGGGCCAGAGGCTGGTATCACCCGCGATGCGATCTCGCTCAAGATGGATTGGAACGGCACGCCCACGCGCATCTTCGACACTGCGGGCATGCGCAAGAAGGCGCGCGTGCAGGAAAAGCTGGAAAAGCTGTCGGTCGCGGACGGTCTGCGCGCGGTCAAGTTTGCCGAGGTCGTGGTGGTGCTGCTGGACGCCGCGATTCCCTTCGAGCAGCAAGACTTGCGCATCGCCGATCTGGCCGAGCGCGAAGGCCGCGCCGTCATCATCGCCGTGAACAAGTGGGATCTGGAAGACGAGAAGCAGGACAAGCTGCGCGTCCTGAAAGAGACGTTCGAGCGGCTGTTGCCGCAACTGCGCGGCGCGCCGCTGGTCACCGTGTCGGCCAAGACGGGCCGGGGCATGGACCGGCTGCACGACGCGGTGATGAAGGCCTACGAGGTCTGGAACCGCCGGATTTCCACCGCGCGGCTGAACCGCTGGCTGGCCGGAATGCTTGAAGCGCACCCGCCGCCTGCGCCGGGCGGCCGCCGCATCCGCATCCGCTACATGACGCAGGTGAAAACGCGCCCGCCGGCCTTTGTCGCGATGTGCTCGCTGCCCGACGATCTGCCCGAAAGCTATCGCCGCTATCTGGTGAACGGTCTGCGCGAAAGCTTCGACATGCCGGGCACGCCGATCCGGCTGACGATGCGCTCGCAATCGTCCGCCAACCCGTTCAAGGGGCGCAAGAAATCGACGCCGTCACGGCTGCGCAAGCATCTGGACAAGCCGTCGTTCAAGGACTGATCCGGGCCGCCTATTCGGCGGCCTGCATCGCCTCGATCGGCTCTACCGGCTCAAAGCTTTCGCGCAGGATCCAGTCGCGGCGTTCCTTGAAGTCGGGCAGCCGGTTCAGCATCTCGATCCGTTCGGCATGGGCCTCGCAGCAGGCGCGGTGCAGGCGCATCAATTCGGCGTCGGCCTCGAACGTGGCGTGATAGCCTTTGGCCCGTGCGATGCCGGGGGCCATGTCGGACGACAGCCATTCATTGCGGTTGCGCTGGCGCCAGTAGCGTTCGCTGACGCGCTTGCCCTTCACCACCACGTCGCCGCGGAACATCTTGACCAGGTAGCTGTCGAGCGAGCGCAGCGGGTAGTGGTCCAGCGACACCAGGTTGAACCGGCCCCGGCAATCGCAGCCGTTCTCGCCCGAATCCTCGATCAGTTCCGGCAACGGGCCGCCCGATCCGTCCAGCCAGATCGGGGTGTCGATGCCGCCCACAAGGTCGGGGCGGTGGTTGCGGATCTTCTGCAGGCGCTCTGACACGCGGACGATGCTTTTCACGCCAGCGCGGGCCTTCCAGCGGCCCGGCGCCTCGGTGCTGTGGCGGGGAAACTGCTCTGTCACCCAGCCCGGTTCATAGTGTTCCTGCGCGTTCGATCCGTGGTTGATCTCGCAGGCGGACAGCACGTCGAAGCGCGGCACGGCATCGAACAGCGCGCCGAAACTGCCGTCGCCGACGCGCACGTTGAAGAATTCGTCGACGTCGAACGAGATGAAGAAATCCGCCTCGCGGAAGGCGCGGAACTGTTCCATGTAGGCCAGCGCCATCGGCTGGAAGTATCCGCTGTCGGTGATGAGCGCGGGGTTCGGCAGGTGCACCAGCTCGCCCATCTCGGCCAGCCGGTCCAGCAGCGCGTCCGACCCGTCCGAGCAGTCGTTGGTGAAGACGTAAAGGTCGGTCAGCCCCATCGCCTTGTGCCAGGCCACCCATTCCAGGATGAACGGCCCTTCGTCCTTCATGCAGGTCGCGGCAAGGATGCGGGGGGTGCGCGGCGGCCATTCGGCGTCGGTTTTCCGGGCGGCGTTGGCCGGGGCGGCG
This sequence comes from Anianabacter salinae, assembly GCF_019061145.1. Taxonomy (GTDB): domain Bacteria; phylum Pseudomonadota; class Alphaproteobacteria; order Rhodobacterales; family Rhodobacteraceae; genus Anianibacter; species Anianibacter salinarum. The sequence goes on from NZ_JAHQZS010000003.1 coordinate 388,907, forward strand.
AGGCGTTCGAACACGCGCACCGAGCCGGGCTTTTCCTCGGCCCGCTGTGCAAGGCCCTGCCGCTGGATCGTGGCGATCACGTTGGCCTTGCCTTCGGGGCCATAGACCTTTGGGTGCAGCTCTACGATGATCTGCCGGACGCTCGACAGATCGACCCCGTCGAACAGCCCCAATTCGCCGCCCTCGATGTCGCAGCAGATGACCGTAGGCTTGAAGTCCTCGACCGCGGCCGCGACATCCAGCATCGGCACTTCGGCCTTCTGCACGTATGGGCGCGAGTCGGGCTCCATCGACGAGGCCCAGAAATCGCCGCGCACATAGAACGGCGCGGTGCCGGTCGACCCCTTTGGCGCGGCGATGGCATTGACGAGCGTGGAATTTCCGATGCCGTTGATGCGATAGGTCTCGCGGATCAGGGGCAGCATCTGCGGATTGGCCTCGACCGCCATCACCTCGCCGTCGGGCACACAGCGCGCGGCGATGGAGCTGACAAGTCCGACCCCCGCACCAAGGTCCAGCACCCGGTCATTGGGGCGCAGGATGTCCTGCAGGTGCATGCACTCGCCCGCCTCGTAGCGGTTGTTGCGCATCGGGCGTTCGATGTTCGGGGTGATGATCGCGGGCACGAAGGGCACCGAGATGCCGCGCGTCTCGATCACCTCGTCATAGGCGATGTGCGGCGCATCTGCGCCCGCCTGTCCTGCGGTCATGGCGTGTCCTGCTCGGGGTCGTGTTTCGGCCAGTATCCTCTTGCCACGCCCTTGCGTCAATTCCGTGGCGCGGGCCGCGTTGCCCAAAGCGCCAGAAGCGCCACAGCGCCCGCCGCCGCACCGATCGCCAGCGGCAAGACGGTGCCGAGGTTCTGCACCATGACACCTACCAACGCCCAGGCAGCGGCCAGCGCAAATGTCAGCGGCGCACGAACCCGGCGGATCATCGCCGCGCCGATCACAAGCGCCAGCGCCAGCCCGACCCAGGCCCAGCCCCGTTCGCCCAGCACGATCCCCCAGCCCGCGCCGACCAGCGCCACCGAAACGCAGGACGCCGCCGTCAGCCACCCGGCGTAGAGCCCGATGGGCGCGGCCAGTAGCCAGGGATCGCGGCCGTGATCGAGCCGCGCCACGGCAATGAGCGCCGGGACCAGCATCGCCCAGATCAGCGCCGTTGCCGCCAGGGGCGAGGTCTGCGCCACCGCGATCCATGGCGCGCCAAGCGCCAGCGACGCGATCATCGGCCAGCGCACCCGGTCCCAGGCCGCATCCGCATCGCGCTTCACAAGGCCGAAGACCGCATGCACCACCAGCCACAGGTAGATGACGCCCCAGATGGCAAAGGCATAGCCTGCGGGCTGCACCGGCGGGTCGTCCTGCGGGATCGGAAAGGCGTTCGGATCGAACCCGCCGAAGCTGCCCGAGGCATAGGGAGAGACCACGAAGGCCAGCGTGGCGGCGACCAGCAGGATCGCGCGCATCCGGGCGCCGTCGGCGGTCATTCCAGCGCGCCTGTCGCCGTGATGCGGGTCGCGCCGCGCAGGTAGGGCGCGAGGACCTCGGGCAGGGTCACGCTGCCGTCTTCCTCCTGCCCGTTCTCCAGCACCGCGATCAGGCAGCGCCCGACCGCAAGGCCCGAGCCGTTCAGCGTATGCACGAACTGCGGCTTGCCGCCTTCATCGCGCACCCGTGCGTTCATCCGCCGGGCCTGGAAATCACCGCAGGTCGAGACGGAGCTGATCTCGCGGTAGGTGTTCTGGCCGGGCAGCCACGCCTCGATGTCAAAGGTCCGCCGCGCGCCGAAACCCATGTCGCCGGTGCACAGCTCGACCGTGCGGTAGGGGATGTTCAGTCGTTCCAGAATCCCCTCGGCACAGCCCAGCATCCGTTTGTGCTCGTCGTCCGACGTCGCGGGCGCGCAGATCGTCACCATCTCGACCTTCTCGAACTGGTGCTGGCGCAGCATCCCCGCGGTGTCCTTGCCCGCGCTGCCCGCTTCGGAGCGAAAGCAGTTGGTGTGCGCACACAGCCGCAGGGGCAGGGCGCCCGCGTCCAGCATCTCGCCCGCGACGGTGTTGGTCAGCGTCACCTCGGAGGTCGGGATCAGCCACCAGCCGTTGGTCGTCTGATAGCTGTCTTCCGAGAACTTCGGCAGCTGCCCGGTGCCCAGCATCGCCTCGTCGCGCACCAGCACGGGGGTGATCGTCTCGGCGAGGCCATTCTCGGTGACATGGGTGTCGAGCATGAACTGCGCCAGCGCCCGGTGGACCCGCGCCATCGCGCCCCGCAGCACGACAAAGCGCGCGCCCGACAGCTTGGCGGCGGTCTCGAAGTCGAGGCCCCCTGCGGCGGCAAGCTGGTAATGTTCCTTGGGCTGGAACGGGAAATCGCGCGGGGTGCCCCAGCGCTTGATCTCGACGTTGCCCGTCTCGTCCGCGCCGTCCGGCACGTCATCGTAGGGCAGGTTGGGGATCGTCAGCATGAGGTCGCGCAGGCGGGCGTCCTCGGCGCGGGCTTCCTCCTCCAGCCGGGCGATCTCGGCCTTTTTCTCGGCCACCAGCGCGCGCAGGCGCTCGAATTCGGCGTCATCCCCGCGCGCCTTGGCCGCGCCTACCTCTTTCGAGGCCGCGTTGCGGTCCGCCAGCGCCGCCTCGGAGGCCGCGATCTTTTCGCGCCGGGCGGCGTCGATGGCGAGGATCGCCTGCGACATCGCCGCATCCCCCCGGCGGGTCAGGGCGGCGTCGAAGACGCCGGGCGCCTCGCGGATCAGGCGGATGTCGTGCATGGGTCGGCCCCTTGGTGTCACTCGCGCCGAGGGATAGGCGAGGGGCGGGGGGCGGTCAACGGCGGGTCAGCGTTCGTCGTAGGGGATGTAGCCCTGGGCGCGTTGCCATTCGCGCCAAGCGCCGAGGAAGTCGCCGTGTAGTGCGAGGTCATCCTTGGGCCAGTGCGCTGGTCGTTCGATACCCTGTGGCAGCTTCGTACTCGGATCACCGTCACCAAATGTTGAGTTGACCTGTTCCTGATTAAGATTGGCCCTCCCGAAGTTGGTCGATTTGATCGCCGCATATTGGATGAAAGTAGCAATGAAGTTTGTGTTTTGATCGAAACGCACTCGTCGGAGGTCAGCCCCCTTCAATCTAGCCAAGCTGAGATCCGCCCCTTCGATTCCCGCCCCAAACAAGTCGGCTCCCTCCATATTAGCTTGGTAGAGGAATGCCCAATCCATCCGTGCCTCGCGAAGATTGGCCCCATCCATCCTGGCCTCGTGGAGAAATGCCCTCTCCAACCGCGCTTCCACTAGGAACGCACCTTCCATCTTCGCCCCGCTGAGGATCGCCCCCTCCATTCGTGCGCCCTTTAGGTTCGCGCGCTCTATCCGTGCGTTGATCAGGGTCGCGCCATCCATCCGCGCCTCGTTCAAAAATGCTCCGTCCAGCCGCGCCCCGTTGAGCTTCGTCCCCTCCATACGCGCCGCGCTGAATAGCCCCATCTCATAGTCAAGCTGCCCTAGATCGAAGCCCTGCAGGTTGGCGCGGCGCAGGTCGATCGGTAGAATTCGCTCGGTGATCTCTTGCAGTCGTCCGAGGGTCTGAACCGCCTTTTCCATATCAGATCGTATCGGTTCCAAATGGCGTGCCCACTCCTGCAGCGCCTCGGTCGTGTTATCCTCGGGGTTCTCGAACAGGTCTTTCGCGACAGTCTCCGGGTCTTCCCCGGCATCCACGCGTTGCCACCAATCTTGTCTAGGGTGGCTTTTCGGTTCCAAGTCTTTCTGTCTCGACAACTCCCGCACATAGATCGACAGCAGACGCGCCACACGGTCCCCGGCGTCATGGTTTTCCTCGACCAGCCCTTCCAGCCGGTCGATAGCAGCGGCACGGGTGACGACATCGTCTTCCCATTCCGTCAGGACCTTCTGTTCCTCACCCTCGCCGATGACCCGCGTCACCTGCCGCCGCGCGGCAAGGTCCGTTGCGGCCGCGTTGATCTTTTCGTTGAACAGCGATTCCTCTGCCGTGAGCACCTGCCGCCTGTTGTAGTGCAGCCGCACCAGCGTGAAGGGAAAGGCGACCGCCGCGCCAAGGGCCGCGACCGAGGCGGTGAAGCTGAAGATCGTCGCGCCCAGTTTCGTAGCGGCATCCTCGCCGTCCTCGAACTGGCGGAACAGGATCACGCTGAAGAGGAACAGCGCGCCGCACAGAAGCGTCACGACGATCAGGCACCAGATACCGGCGATCAGCCATTTGACGAGGCGCGGCCAGCCCTCGGCCCCGAACCGTTCCGCAAAGCGGTCGAGCGCGTCGCGCGGGCGCGGTCCCTCGGCCTTGGCGCTGGCGAGAAGGAGCGCCGTCACGGCGGCAAGCAACGCTGCGGCCATGACGGCAAGCGGCCAAGGCACTACTCCGAACAAAGGATTCATTGCAGCACGCTCCCCGCTTCCCGCGCCCGACTATCCCCCACCGCCCGCACTCTGCCAAGGCGTGTGTTGCCGCCGCTGCCCTCCCCCACTCTGTATTCCGCACCGCCCCGCCTTGCGCCGACCCGTCCCAGCGCATAGGTTCCGGCGCAATTCCGGATGGGCTGTTTCGCGGCCTTCAACGACAAGGACCAATCGATGTTCGTAACTCCCGCCTACGCACAGGCCGCCGGTGGCGCGGCCGGGGCCTTCACCAGCTTCGTTCCGCTGATCCTGATCTTCGCGATCATGTATTTCCTGCTGATCCGTCCGCAGCAGAAGAAGGTGAAGGATCACCAGAAGATGGTCGAGGCGCTGCGCCGGGGCGATCAGGTCGTCACCCAAGGCGGCATCATCGGCAAGGTGTCCAAGGTCAAGGAAGACGGCGAGTTGGAAGTCGAGATCGCCGAGAACGTCCGCGTGCGCGTCGTGAAATCGACGGTCGCGCAGGTCCTGTCCAAGACCGAACCCGCCGAGAAATAGGCGCCACCGGACCGGATCGGTCCGATCCAAGCCCCGGGCCGCATCGGTCCGTTCCAAGCCCCCGGACCGCCCAGGTTCGTTCCAAGCCCCGGACCGCCAAGGTCCGTTCCAAGAAGGCCAGACAGACATGCTGCAAATCCCGCTCTGGAAGCGCGTGGTGATCCTGGGGGTCGTCCTGCTGGGCGTGCTCTATGCGATGCCCAACGCGTTCTACAGCCGGGTCGAGGCGCATAACGACGCCGCGGCCGCCATTGAAGCCGCGGGCGCCACGCCCGAGCGCGAGGCGGCAGCGTCCGCATGGCCCGATGTCCTGCCGTCGTCGCTGGTGAACCTGGGCCTCGATCTGCGCGGCGGCGCGCATCTTCTGGCCGAGGTGCAGGTCGATCAGGTCTACGCGGCGCGGCTGGATTCGCTGTGGCCCGACGTGCGCGACGCGCTGCGCGAGGTGCGCGACGAGGTCGGCACGATCCGCCGCGTCGACACCGAGGACGGCACGCTGCGGGTGCGGATCTCGCAGGCAGGCGGCATGGCCGCCGCGCTGGAGACCGTGCGCGCGCTGTCGCAGCCGGTGGGCACGCTGACGGGCGGCACGCAATCGACGCTGGACGTGTCGGGGTCGGGCGACACGATCACGGTGCAGCTGTCCGAGGCCGAGCGCGCGGCGACCGACGACCGCACCATGCGCCAGTCGCTGGAGATCATCCGCCGCCGTATCGACGAGGTCGGCACGCGCGAACCGACGATCCAGCGTCAGGGCGAGGACCGTATCCTGATCCAGGTGCCCGGCATCGGATCGGCCGAGGAGTTGAAGGCGCTGATCGGCACGACGGCGCAGCTGACGTTCCTGCCGGTCGTCGGCCAGGCCGCCAGTGCCGAGGCGGACGCAGGACCCGGCAACATCATCCACCCGTCGCTGGACGAGGAGGGGGTGTTCTACATCCTCGAACGCTCGCCCGTCGTCACCGGCGAGGACCTGACCGACGCGCAGCCCGCCTTTGACCAGAACGGCCGCCCGTCCGTCACGTTCCGCTTCGGCCCCTCGGGCGCGCGCGCCTTCGGGCAATACACCGCCGAGAACGTCGGCAATCCCTTCGCCATCGTGCTGGACGAAGAAGTCATCTCGGCCCCCGTCATCCGCGAGGCGATCCCTGGCGGATCGGGCCAGATCACCGGCAACTTCACGGTCGAGGACTCGACCCAGCTTGCCGTGCTGCTGCGCGCAGGTGCGCTGCCTGCGGAAATGACGTTCCTTGAAGAACGCACCATCGGCCCCGAGCTGGGACAGGATTCCATCGAGGCGGGCCGCATCGCCTGCATCGTCGCGGGCATCGCGGTGCTGCTGTTCATGGCGCTCAGCTATGGCTGGTTCGGCATCCTTGCCAACGTCGCGCTGATGCTGAACGTGGCGATGATCTTCGGCATCCTGTCGGCCATCGGCGCCACGCTGACGCTGCCAGGCATCGCGGGGATCGTGCTGACCATCGGCATGGCGGTCGATGCCAATGTGCTGGTGTTCGAGCGGATCCGCGAAGAGCTCAAGACCGCGCGCGGCCCGGCCCGCGCCATCGAGCTTGGCTACGAGCGTGCGCAATCGGCCATCGTGGACGCCAACATCACCACCTTCATCACGGCGACGATCCTGTTCCTGATGGGCTCCGGCCCGGTGCGCGGCTTTGCCATCACGCTGGGCGTCGGCATCCTGACCTCGATCTTCACGGCGATCTTCGTGACGCGCCTCTTGATCGTGTTCTGGTTCGAACGCCGCCGTCCCAAGACCATCGAGGTATAAGCCATGCGCCTGCGTCTTGTCCCGCAAGAGACCAACTACGATTTCTTCCGCTGGCGGAAGACGACCTTCGGCGCGTCGATGGTGGCGATGGTGCTGTCGCTGGTCGTCTGGCTTTCGGTCGGCCTCAACTTCGGCATCGACTTCCAGGGGGGCACGACGATCCGCACGGAATCGACGCAAGCCGTCGATGTCGGCGCCTACCGCGCCGCGCTGCAGCCGCTGAACCTTGGCGATGTGTCGATCACCGAGGTGTTCGATCCGTCCTTCGGCGCGGACGAGAATGTCGCCATGGTCCGCATCCAGGCGCAGGACGGCGAGGAAAGCGTGACCGCCGAGACGGTGAACGCCGTCGAGGCGGCGCTGCAGCAGGTCGACCCGTCGATCACCTTCCCGTCGGTGGAATCCGTCGGTCCAAAGGTGTCGGGCGAATTGGTGCAGGCGGCGGTCCTTGCCGTCGCCGCCGCGCTGGTCGCGATCATGTTCTACATCTGGCTGCGCTTTGAATGGCAGTTCTCGATCGGCGCGGTGGTGGCACTGTTCCACGACGTGCTGCTGACGATCGGGCTGTTCTCGCTGTTCCAGATCCGGTTCGATCTTGCGACCATCGCGGCGCTGCTGACCATCGTCGGCTATTCGATCAACGACACCGTGGTGATCTTTGACCGGGTGCGCGAGAACCTGATCAAGTACAAGAAGAAGCCGCTGCAAGAAGTGATGAACCTGTCGGTGAACGAGACCCTGTCGCGCACCGTGATGACTTCGGGCACCACGTTGATCGCGCTGATCGCGCTTCTGGTGCTGGGCGGCGACGTGATCCGCGGCTTCGTCTTCGCGATCACCTGGGGCATCGTCGTGGGCACCTATTCGTCGGTCTACGTCGCCAAGAATATCGTCCTGATGCTGGGCACCAAGCGCGACTGGTCGAAGCCCGACGAAGGCGCAGGCACGAATTTCGGCACTCCGAATGCCTGAGGGGCTGGCTCTGGCTCTGTCAGAGCCGGGGCTGATCTGGGTCTGCGCCGCCTCGCTGGTCGCGGGGCTGGTCTACGGCTTTGCAGGCTTCGGCTCGGCGCTGGTGTTCATGCCGCTGGCCACCATCTTCATCGCACCCGCGCTTGCCGTCGCAGCCTTTGCGCTGTCGGCGCTGGCCTCTCTGGTCACCGTGGTGCCGGGCGCCTGGCGCGCGGCGGACCGGCGCGGCACCCTGCTGATGATCGCCGCCTGCCTCGTGGCCACGCCGCTTGGCGTCGCTGCCTTGCGCCTGGCCCCCGAAGACGCGATCCGCACCGCTGTCTGCCTTCTGACGCTCGCCACGCTGGCGGCGCTGGTGTCGGGCTGGCGCCTGCCCTTGCGGGGCGGGCTGCCGCTGCGGCTTGGCGTCGGCGCATTGGCGGGCATCACGGGCGGCGCCACCGGCCTCAACGGCCCGCCGGTGATCCTGTTCAACCTCGCCAGCCCCGGCCAGCCGGTTGCCACCACGCGCGGCAACCTCGCCGTGTTCCTGACGCTGACCTCGCTCAGCTTCGTGCCGCAGCTCTGGCTGCAGGGCCTTGCGCCGCCGCGTGCGCTCTGGCTCGGCGCGATCCTGCTTGGCCCTTATGCGCTGGGAACCTGGACCGGGGCGCGCCTGTTCAATCCCGCCCGTACTGGCCTATATCGGTGGGGAGCCTATGGCCTGATCGGTGCCGCCGGTCTGGCCGGGCTGCCGGTCTTTCACGGATAGGAGACGCGCCATGCGCCTCAACGAAGTCACCTTTTCCGGCTCGCTGCCGGTCGACGGCTACGGCCCCGGCTTTTTCCGCGTCGGCGGCACGGTGCACGAGGGCGCGGTCGTGATCCTGCCCACCGGCGTCACCCCCTGGGGCGGCATGGCCGACGCGGATCCGCTATTGGCCGCGGTCGGCGAGGTGGACGTTTTGTTCATCGGCACCGGGGCAGAGCCTGCGCATATCCCGCGCGCCCTGCGCGACCGGCTCGAGGCCACCGGTCTCGGGGTCGAGACGATGGCCTCCGGTCCCGCCGCGCGCACCTACAACGTGCTTCTGGGCGAGGGGCGCCGCGTCGGAGTAGCGCTGTTGCCGGTGTGACCTTCCCCGGCCCGCGCGCATCCGCTATGGCGAAGCGATGCTGACGGTTCATGATCTCACCTGCACGCGCGGCGGCCTTCCGGTGCTGTCGGGGGTGTCCTTCACCCTCGCCGCCGGCGAGGCGCTGGTGCTGCGCGGCCCGAACGGATCGGGCAAGACGACGCTCCTGCGCACGATCGCGGGGCTGCAGCCGCCACTCACGGGCCGGATCGACGCCCCCGAGGGCGGCATCGCCTACGGTGCCCATGCCGACGGGCTCAAGGCGACGCTGAGCGTGGCCGAGAACCTGGCCTTCTGGGCGGGCATATACGGCACCGGCGACATCGCCCCCGCACTGGACGCCTTCGACCTCGGCGCCCTGCAAACCCGCGCGGCGGGGGCGCTGTCGGCAGGGCAAAAGCGCCGCCTCGGCCTGGCGCGGCTGCTGGTGACCGGACGTCCCGTCTGGGCGCTCGACGAGCCCACCGTCTCGCTCGACACCGCCTCTGTCGGCCTCTTCGCCGCGGCGGTGCGCGCGCATCTGGACGGCGGCGGCGCCGCGATCATCGCCACTCATATCGACCTTGGCCTTGACGCGCGGGTGCTCGACGTGACGCCGTTCCGCAGCGCGGCGCGCGCGGACGCGGGCGGCGACTTCGACGACTTCGACGAGGCGTTCCTGTGATCCGCCTGTTCCGCCGCGACCTCGCGCTGGCCACAAGGGCAGGCGGCGGCTTCGGCCTTGGTCTGGCCTTCTTCCTGATCGTGGTGACGCTGGTGCCCTTCGGCGTCGGCTCGGACACCGGGCAGCTTGCCGCCATCGCCCCCGGCATCCTGTGGCTCGGCGCGCTCCTGTCCTGCCTCCTGTCGCTCGACCGCCTGTTCCAGCTCGACTTCGAGGATGGCTCGCTCGATCTGCTGGCGACCGCGCCGATCCCGCTTGAAGGCGTGGTCGCGGTCAAGGCGGCGGCGCATTGGGTCACGACCGGCCTTCCGCTGACCCTCGCCGCGCCCGTCCTCGGCGTCCTTCTGAACCTCTCCGGCCCCGGCGCCGTCTGGCTGGTGATCTCGCTGGCGCTCGGCACACCCGCGCTGTCGATGATCGGCGCGTTTGGTGCCGCGCTGACGGTCGGGTTGAAACGCGGCGGGCTGCTGCTGTCGCTGCTGGTCCTGCCGCTCTATATCCCGACGCTGATCTTCGGCGCCGAGGCGGTGACGCGCGGACAGCAGGGCCTCTCCGCCACAACCCCGCTCGCGCTGATGGCCGCCGTCACCCTTGGCGCGCTGGCGCTCCTGCCCTTCGCCGCCGCCGCCGCGCTGCGCGTCAACCTTCGCTGAGCCTGCCCCATCTTTGGTCTTCAAATACCTCCAGGGGGTCTGGGGGACAGCGTCCCCCAGCCACGGGCCAAAGGCGCCGCGGCCACCCGACTGGCGACGATTTGACCACCTCCGTCTTGCCGTCCGGTCCGGTATCTGGAAACACTCTGGCGCAAAGGACACGAGCACATGTCGATCTGGGAATATGCCAACCCCAAGAAGTTCATGGCGACCACGGATGCCGTGCTGCCCTGGGTCACCGGGTTGGCCGCGCTTGCGCTGGTGACCGGGCTGGTCTGGGGCTTCTTCTTCACGCCCGACGATTTCCGGCAAGGCTCGACCGTCAAGATCATCTACCTGCATGTTCCCGCCGCGCTGATGGCGATCAATGCCTGGGCGATGATGCTGGTCGCCTCGCTGATCTGGCTGATCCGGCGCCACCATGTCTCGGCGCTGGCGGCCAAGGCGGCGGCGCCTGTGGGCGTCACGATGACGCTGATCGCGCTGTTCACCGGGGCGATCTGGGGCCAGCCGATGTGGGGCACCTGGTGGGCGTGGGATCCGCGCCTGACCTCGTTCCTGATCCTGTTCCTGTTCTACCTCGGCTACATCGCCCTTTGGGAGGCGGTGGACAGCCCCGACACCGCCGCTGACCTGACCAGCGTGCTGTGCATCGTCGGCTCGGTGTTCGCGTTCCTCAGCCGCTACGCTGTGAACTTCTGGAACCAGGGCCTGCACCAGGGCGCGTCGCTGTCGATGGATGCCGAGGAAAACGTGGCCGACGTCTTCTACCTGCCGCTTCTGGTGTGCATCGCGGGGTTCGTGGCGCTGTTCGTCGCGCTGGTGCTGATCCGCACCCGCACCGAAATCAGGCTGCGGCGCCTGCACGCCATCGAATTGAGGGAGCGTCTGGGATGATGCTTGATCTGGGAAAATACGCCGGAACGGTGCTGTCGGCCTATGGCGTCAGCCTTGCGCTGCTGGCGGTCATCGCGCTGGCCTCGTGGCGCGGCGCGGTGCGCTCGCGCGCGCGTCTGGCCGAGGCGGAAGCCCGAAAGGCTGCGCGCAATGGCTAGGCTTTCCCCCTTGATGATCGCGCCGCCGCTGGTGTTCGCTGCGCTCGCGGCAACCTTCTACGTCGGCATGTACCGCGACGATCCCGACAGCCTTCCGTCCGCCGTCGAGGGCCGCGCCGCGCCGCCGGTCGATCTGGTGCAGCTTGGCGACAGCGCGCCCTTCACCGACGAGGCGCTGCGCGGCGGCGGGGTGAAGCTGGTGAACTACTGGGCAAGCTGGTGTGCGCCCTGCCGGGCCGAGCATCCCAACCTCGAGGCGCTCGCGGACGAGGGGATTCCGATCTACGGCATCAATTACAAGGACGACGCGGACAAGGCGCTGGCGTTCCTTGCCGATCTTGGCAACCCCTACGCCGCGCTCGGCGCGGACGAGGGCGGGCGCACGGCTCTCGATTGGGGCCTTTACGGTGTGCCCGAGACCTACGTGATCGACGGTGACGGCACCGTGATCCTGCGCTTTGCCGGGCCGATCACCCAGCGCACGCTTGAAGGCAAGATCCGCCCGGCAATTGCGGCGGCAAGGTCATCCGGCGAATAGGGGTGTGCCGGCTTAGCCGGACGCGCTCAGCGCAAGGATCATCAGGACGAAGAAGCCCAGTTCCATAACAGGTGCACTCACGAAAAGCTGTCTTGCGACAGCACGAATGGCAACAGACATCAACTTCCTCCAGTCCGGTATCGGGCCGGTATGAAGCATCTGCGCCGAGGCTCGCAGGAAACAGTGCGTTTCGCGATTTTCGATGCACAAACCGCGCTTGCCGCCGGTGTTTGTACGCACCGCGCGATCAATCCGGCACATTCCCGACGCGGTCGGGAATCAGGTTTTCAAAAGCCCTTGGCTGGCCAGCGACGGGAAAACGCGAAAGGGCCGCGCAGTTCAGCGCGGCCCCTTGTCGTTCCGGTTCGGGCGTTTGCTCCTACGCCGCCTTGGCGAGGTTGCGCAGCACGTAGTGCAGCACGCCGCCGTGTTCGATGTATTCCACCTCGATGGCGGTATCGATCCGGCACTTGATGTCGATGGTCTTTTCCGACCCGTCCGCAAAGGCGATGGTGCAGGGCACGATGTCGCCGGGCTTGACGGCGTCGAGGCCCGAGATCGACACGGTCTCGTCGCCCTTGATCCCCAGCGAGGACCGGCTGTCTCCGCCGGTGAACTCGAACGGGATCACGCCCATGCCGACGAGGTTCGAGCGGTGGATACGCTCGAACGATTCAGCGATGACCGCCTTCACGCCCAGAAGCGCGGTGCCCTTGGCCGCCCAGTCGCGCGACGACCCTGCACCGTATTGCTCGCCCGCGAAGATCACCAGCGGGGTGCCGTTTTCCTGATGCGCCATCGCGGCATCGAAGATCGACGCCTGCTGCCCGTCCGGGCCGACGGTATAGCCGCCTTCGACGCCGTCCAGCATCTCGTTCTTGATGCGGATGTTGGCGAAGGTGCCGCGCATCATCACCTCGTGGTTGCCGCGCCGCGACCCGTACGAGTTGAATTCGCGCACAGGCACCTGATGGTTCACCAGATACTCGCCCGCAGGCGTGGTTTCCTTGAAAGACCCGGCAGGCGAGATGTGGTCGGTGGTGACCATGTCGCCCAGGATCGCCAGAACGCGCGCGCCTTCGATGTTGGTGATCTCGCCCTTCTCGGGGCTCATCCCCTGGAAGTAGGGCGGGTTTTGCACGTAGGTCGAGGTCGGCGGCCAGTTGTAGGTCTCGCTATCAGTTGTCTCGACCGAGCGCCACTTGTCGTCGCCCTTGAACACGTCGGCGTATTTCTCCTGGAACGAGGCGCGGGTCACGGTGCGCTCGACCAGTTCGGCGATTTCGGCCTGCGACGGCCAGATGTCCTTGAGGTAGACATTCTGCCCGTCCTTGCCCTTGCCGAGCGATGCGGTGGTGATGTCGACGTTCATGTCGCCGATCAGCGCGTAGGCGACCACCAGCGGCGGCGAGGCAAGGTAGTTGGCGCGCACGTCGGGGCTGATGCGGCCTTCGAAGTTGCGGTTGCCCGAAAGCACCGATACGCCGATCAGGTCGTTCTCGTTGATGCACTTGGAAATCTCGGGCGCGAGCGGGCCCGAGTTGCCGATGCAGGTGGTGCAGCCGTAGCCGACAAGGTTGAAGCCGATGGCGTCAAGGTCGTCCTGAAGACCGGCGGCCTCAAGATAGGCGGAAACCACCTGTGATCCGGGCGCGAGGGAGGTCTTGACCCAGGGCTTGCGGTCAAGGCCCAGCTCGCGCGCCTTGCGGGCGACAAGCCCTGCGCCGATCATCACGTAGGGGTTCGACGTGTTGGTGCAGGAGGTGATCGAGGCGATCACGATGGACCCGTCGTGCAGCTGGAACGTCTCACGGTCGCCGTCGATGTCGGTCATCTGGACGAAGCCGCGCTTGTGGCTGCCGGTGTCGCCCGGAATCTCGGTCGGTTCGGGCATGCCGCCTTCACCTTCCCAACGAACCTCGGCGTTCTCGCTGCCGTCCTTGGCGTCGCGCTGGCCCTTGATGTAGGCGTGGAACGCGTCCGCCGCCTTGTCGAGGTCGATGTGGTCCTGTGGACGCTTGGGGCCGGAGATTGCGGGAACGACGGTGGTCATGTCGAGTTCCAGCGTGTCGGTATAGACCGGCTCGTAGCCGGGTTCGCGCCACATGCCGTTGGCCTTGGCATAAGCCTCGACCAGCGCGATCACGTCTTCGTCGCGGCCGGTCTGTTCGAGATAGCGCAGGGTCACGTCGTCGATCAGGAAGAAGCCGCAGGTCGCGCCGTATTCGGGGGCCATGTTGCCGATGGTCGCGCGATCGGCGAGCGGCACGTTGTCCAGCCCGTCGCCGTAGAATTCCACGAACTTGCCGACGACGCCCTTGGCGCGCAGCATCTGCACGACCTTCAGCACGAGGTCGGTGGCGGTGGTGCCTTCGGTCATCGCGCCGGTCAGCTTGAAGCCGATCACTTCGGGGATCAGCATGGAAATCGGCTGGCCCAGCATCGCGGCCTCGGCCTCGATCCCGCCGACGCCCCAACCCAGCACCGCCGCGCCGTTCACCATGGTGGTGTGGCTGTCGGTGCCAACCAGCGTGTCGGGGTAGGCGACCTGTTCGCCGTTTTGGTCGGCGTCGGTCCAGACGGTTTTTGCCAGGTATTCAAGGTTCACCTGGTGGCAGATGCCGGTGCCGGGCGGGACGACGCGGAAGTTGTCGAACGCGCCCTGACCCCATTTCAGGAACTCGTAGCGCTCGATGTTGCGCTCGTATTCGCGGTCGACGTTCATCTGGAACGCGCGCGGGTTGCCGAATTCGTCGATCATCACCGAGTGGTCGATGACCAGATCCACGGGGTTCAGCGGGTTGATCTTTTGCGGATCGCCGCCCAGTGCCTTGATCCCGTCGCGCATCGCGGCAAGGTCGACCACCGCCGGAACGCCGGTGAAGTCCTGCATCAGCACGCGGGCCGGGCGATAGGCGATCTCGCGCGGGTTCTTGCCGCCCTGCTGCGCCCATGTCGCGAAGGCCTTGATGTCGTCCGTTGTGACGGTCTTGCCGTCCTCGAAGCGCAGCATGTTCTCGAGCACGACCTTGAGAGCGATCGGCAGTTTCGAGAAATCGCCAAGCCCAGCCTCTTGCGCGGCGGGGATCGAGTAGTAGGCGACGGTCTTGCCGCCGGCCTTGAGCGTCTTGCGCGTGCTGGACGTGTCCTGTCCGACGGTAATGGGCATCGCGGGGCCTCCATCAATGGCGAAGGGGTGAATTTGCCCTGACGTATAGCCGGTTGCCCCTTGGCATCAAGGGTGAACTCACCAATTGTATACGATTGTGCACAGAAAAGCGGGCACACTGGCGTGCGCCGGTGTTACCGTTTTCTCGCCAAAGCTTGATTGGCGGGTGTTCAGGGTGTCGACTAGGTCTGGCGGGGCAACAAGGCGGGAACCCAGAATGAAGAACGTCATCGCGGCAGGGCTGTTCGCGGCAGGATTGATCCCCGGCGTCGCCGTTGGGGACGAGCATCCGGTCGTTGTCGAACTCTATACCTCGCAGGGCTGTTCGTCCTGCCCGCCCGCTGACGAGCTTCTGGCGCAGCTTGCCAACCGGGACGACGTGATCCCGCTGTCGCTGCACGTCGACTACTGGGACTACATCGGCTGGAAGGACGTCTTTGCCGATCCGGCCTATACCGCCCGGCAAAAGGCCTATGCCCGCGCAGCCGGGCACCGCACCATCTATACGCCGCAGATGATCGTCGGCGGTGTCGACAACGTGGTCGGCTACAAACCCATGATGCTGGCCGATTTCATCGACACCCATCAGGAGACGCCGGAAAAGGTCGAGTTGGCGCTGTCGCGCGTGGACGGCAACGCCGTGATCCGCGCCGAAGCGCCAGAGGGCGGCGCCGGGACGATGATTGTCCAGCTTGTGCGCTACCTGCCGTCGCAGACCGTCGAGATCGAGCGTGGCGAGAACGCCGGAAAGACGATCACCTACCACAACATCGTCACCGACTGGCGTGTGGTGGCCCAGTGGGACGGGATGGAGCCGCTGTGGCTGGAGATCCCGATCGAGGGGCCAGAGCCGGTGGTCGCTTTGGTGCAGGCCTCGGGGAACGGCGCTATTCTGGGCGCGGCACGGTTGCGCTGACCGGACGCGCAGGCGGGATCGCCTTGACCCGGCTTTCACGCCACCAGACATAGACCCCCGCCGCGACGATCAGGCTGCCGCCTATGGCTGTCATGCTGTCCGGCACCTCGCCGAACAGCAGAAACCCCCAGAGCGTCGCGAACAAAAGCCCGACATATCCGAAGGGCGCGACGATGCTCGCCTCGGCGGTCATCAGCGCGCGGATCATCAAGAGCTGCCCTCCCGCGCCAATGGCCCCGATGATGACCATCAGCACCGCCGAGAGGGGATCGGGCGTGACCCAGAAGCGCGGGATCAGCACCGACAGGATGACCGCGCCGAACAGCGCGGTATACAGCAGCGACGTCCACGCGTCCTCGTCCCGGCCCACGAAGCGGGTGGTCAGCGTGTAGGCGGAAAAGCAGATCGCGGCGCCAAGCGGCAGGATGGCATAGGGCGAGAACACTGCCGTGCCGGGGCGGATGATGATGAGCGCGCCGATCAGCGCCACGGCGACACCGATGGCGCGGCGCGGGCCGAATTTTTCTTTCAGGATCAACGCTGCGCCCAGCGTCGTCAGCACCGGGTTCAGGTCGATGATCGCCGTCGCCTCGGCCAGCCCGATAAAGCTGATGCCGAAGAAGAAGCATGTCGTCGCCGACAGAAGGAACACCGAGCGCAACGCCTGGAGGCCGGGGTAGCTGGTGCGCAGAACGCCGGGCAGCTTTGGCATCACGATCAGGGCGACGATCACCGTCTGCCCCAGATAGCGCGCCCAGAGCGCCATCATGGTGTCGGTGCGCAAGGAGACCATCTTGGCCAGGGCGTCCATCACCGAGAAGGACACGATCGCGGCGATCATCAGCAGAATGCCCCGGGAGTTGTCCCCGAGGCGGGAGAATGCGCTCATCCCGTCACGCAGGGGCCTTGGGCAGCCCTGTGCCGATCATCGAATCGCGGGTTACAAGGGCGGCAAGGCGATCCTCGGGCCAGCCGTCGGTGCCCGGCGGCTGCGCAGGCAGCACGATATAGCGCATGTCGGCGGTCGAATCGTGGACGCGCAGGGTCACGTCATCCGGCAGGTCCAGGCCGAATTCCGACAGCACCGCGCGGGGTTCACGCACGGTGCGAGAGCGGTAGGCGCGCGACTTGTACCAGTCGGGCGGCAATCCCAGAAGGTTGCGCGGATAGCACGAGCACAGGGTGCAGACGATGACGTTGTGCACGGCGGGCGTATTCTCGACCGCGATCAGGTGCATCGGGCCGATGTCGAAGCCCATCTCGCGGCTGGCGTCGCCCGCGTTGTCCAGCAGGCGCGCCTTGAAGGCCGGATCGGCCCAGGCGCGGGCAATGACGGCGGCGCCGTTTGCGGGGCTGCGCGAATCCATCGCGTCGATCTGGCGCTGCACGGCTTCGGCGCTGGTCTCGCCTTTCTCGATCAGCAGCTCGCGCACCGCGATCTCCATCGCCTGCCAGTAGGACAGGGCGGTGTCGTCGTCGGCGCGGTACGGGTGGCCCGAGGGCGACATCCCCTCGTGATGGTGTTCGGGATGATCGTGGGGCATCAATCCTCCAGCGGTTCCAGCCAGTGGGCATAGATTTCGGCGTCGAGCGTATCCGCGGGGCGTTCCGCCGCGTCGCCCCACAACTCGGCCATGGTGAACCGCACGCGGTAGAGCGGGCGTTTCTCGGCGGGCAGGCGATAGGCCAGTTTCTCGGGGTTGGCGAAGATGCCGAGCGGGCGCTCGATCACGCCGGTCTTGCCGCGCAGGTAGGCCGGCGCGCGGACATGGCCGGGCGGCATCATCGACCGGATGCGCACCCGTTCAGCCACCCGCAGCCTCGCCGTAGGTGGTGGCGCGCGCCTGCACCTCTTCCATCTTGCGGCCAAGTTCCTCGATCGAATAGACGCCCGCCTCGATCAGGTTCTGGTTGATCGCGGCGATCCAGCGTTCGTAGTAGGTCATCGTCTCAAAGGCATCCTCGCCCATGTCCTCGAGCGCGCGGCGCAAGCCGTCGACGGTGAAGTGCCCCGCCTGGCTGCCAAGGATCATCAGCGCATCGACGCGCTTTTCCCAAAGCGCGAAGTCATGCCCTGCCTGCGGGACCGGGCCGGCATCCTGCCCGCCCATATCATGCCATCTGCGTCCATCCGTCATGTCGGCAGGCTAGGGGGGCTCTGCGCCGGTGTCCACGGGGGATGCGTCAATCCGCGACCGGCAAGAGACGGATTTCACCGCGTTCTTCCAGCGCGCGGATGGCGGCGGTGACCTCGGCCATGGCTGCCTCGCCCTCGGCAGGGGGCAGGGCGAGGGCGCTGTCGATCTCGTCGCGGAGCTGCTGCGCCATGCGGCCTGACATGTTCGCAAGGATGAAATCGCGCGCCTCGGCCTCGGCGCCAAGGGTTGCGGCGGCCAGTGCGCGGGTCAGCGCCGCGCCCTCGACCGCGCGGGTGATCTTGGGCACTTCGCGCGCGTCGATGCGGGCGGGGATATGCGCGAAGGTGAAGATTGCGCGGCGCACGGCATCGCCCAGCACCGAATCCTCGGAGGTGAGGGCGCCCAGAAGGTCGTTGCGCGTAGCGGAGGTGGCGGCGTTGAGAACGCTGCCGACCCGTTGTTCCGGCGCGCCGCGAAAGGCGCCGCTCGGCGCGGCGTCCAGCCGGTCGGCCAGCGCGCGGCCGACGCGGGCCACGGTATCGGGGGACACCGGGCCAAGCCGTGCCATCGCCAGCGTCATCCTGCGCGCGATCGGTCCGGGCAACTGACCCAGAAGGTCGGCGGCGCGCGACACCTTCAGCTTGGACAGCACGATCGCGGCAACTTCGGTTGATTCGTCGGTCAGCGCGGCGGCGAGGGTGGCAGAGGGCAGGTCGGACAGGCGCACCCAAGGGTCGGGGGCGGCTGCACCAAGGACGAGGCGCAGGCGATCCCCGGCCTCTGCCCCGAGCGCATCGCCCAAGAGCGCCAGAGCGCCGTCAAGGCCAGAGGGAAAGGCCAGCCCGAGGCTTTCCAGATCGGCGGTGAAATCGGCAATGGCGGCATCCAGTGTCGCCCGGTCCACCGTGCGCAGCGCCGCCATTTCCCGCGTCAGGGCCGCCTGCAGGTCGGGGGGAAGCCGGTCAAGGCGCAGCGCGATCCCCTCGGCCAGTGCGAGCCGAACGATGATCGCGGCCTTGCGCCTGCGGGACAGGGGCGCAGGGCGGACCTGCCCGGGGGGGAACGATACATCGGTGTCTGCCATGGCTCGGGGACCGTGGCAGACACCGGTTAACGCATTGCTATCGTTCGAGCTTTAACGGCCTTAATAGCTATAGCCACGCCCTGTCTCGATCGCGCTTGCCAGCGCCGCTTCGGGCCATGTGCCTTCGCCGCCGCGCGCCCTTATTTCCATCAGTTGCACGCGGGCCGCGGCGATGGCGCCGGTCTCGGCAAGGTGCTGACCCATGTAGGAGCGCACCAGCAGATTGCCCGGGTTGGTGTCGATGGCTTGACGATAATAGACCATGCCAAGATCGGCGTTGCCCAGCTTGCGGTGGGTGAAGCCCCAGTAGGTCAGCACGCGGTCGGCGCGCTGGTCCGACATGGTCGCAAGCACGCGCTGGGCATTTTCCAGCTGTCCGGCGTAGGCGAGTTCACGCACCGCGCCATAGCGCTCGTCGTCGTCCAGCAGGTTGCTTTCGGCATCGACGCAGGTCTGCGATTCGCTGTCGTAAACCTGACCGTCGGTGCACTCTGTGGTTGTCGGCGTCGGCGCGGGCGCGGAACTGTCGCCAGAGCCGACGGCGAGGGCAGGGCCTGCTGCGGCGATGCCGAGCGCGAGAAGGAAGGGGCGAAGCATGTCAGTCTCCCGTGTTGAACGATCCCTTTGACGTAGCGTGATGCCTGCGGGCGTCACGCGGCCAGAGCGCCTCAACACGCAAATGTCAGCCGACGATGCAGCGCTTGTAGCTGGTGTCGTAGTGGCTGTTCGCCGGGCAGGTTTGCGCGCCCATCGCGGGTTCGCGGTAGGGGCATTCGGATGCGGCGACAGTGGTGACGGACGCGGCGCTGAGAATCAGCGCGATGGTGGCGATGCGGAACATGGTGAACCCCCCGGACATTGTGGTTGACGCGACGGTAGCATGGCCGCAGCGCGGCGCGCCCGGCGCGTGTGGAAACAGATCGTTTCCGATTTCGGAACGGTGGCGTCCCGGATCAGCTGGTGATCGGGACGCAAGAGGCGCTTGGCGCGTCCCACATCTGACCCTCGGCACAGGATTGCGCGGTGACGTGGCCGCTGCTGCACTGTGCGAAGGCCGCGAGCGGCGCGGCGGTGACGAAGACGGCGGACAGGAAGACCTTGAACATGGGACACCTCGTTTGTCGCATGCCCCTAAGTCTAGCACAGCGGCGAGCACCGCCCAAAACGAAACGCGCGCCCCGGCCGGAACGCGCGCCCGTCTGCCCGATTTGCGGGCAGGTCAGTCCGTCCCGAACACCCGCGCAAAGATCGTGTCGACGTGTTTCGTGTGGTAGCCGAGGTCGAACTTCTCCTCGATCTCGGCGGGCGTCAGCGCCTTCGTCACGTCGGCGTCGGCCAGAAGCTCGGTCTTGAAGTCCTTGCCCTGTTCCCAGACCTTCATCGCGTTGCGCTGGACCAGCGCATAGGCGTCCTCGCGGCTGACCCCCGCCTGCGTCAGCGCCAAAAGCACCCGCTGGCTCATCACGAGGCCGCGGAACTTGTGCAGGTTGGCCAGCATCGTGTCGGGGTAGATCACCAGCTTGTCGATCACCTGCGTCAGCCGGTGCAGGGCGAAATCCAGCGTCACGGTGGCGTCGGGGCCGATGCCCCGCTCGACCGAGGAATGCGAGATGTCGCGTTCATGCCAGAGCGCCACGTTCTCCAGCGCCGGGACCACGGCGGACCGCACCAGCCGCGCCAGCCCCGTCAGGTTCTCGGTCAGCACCGGATTGCGCTTGTGCGGCATCGCGGACGAACCTTTCTGGCCCGCCGAGAAGAATTCCTCGGCCTCCAGAACCTCGGTGCGCTGCATGTGGCGCACTTCGGTGGCGACGTTTTCGATGCTGCTGGCGATCACGCCGAGCGTGGCAAAGAACATCGCGTGGCGGTCGCGGGGGATCACCTGCGTGCTGATCGGCTCGGGCGTGAGGCCCAGCTTGGCGCAGACGTGTTCCTCGACGCGCGGGTCGATGTTGGCGAAGGTGCCGACCGCGCCGCTGATCGCGCCGGTGGCGATTTCCGCCCGTGCGGCGGCAAGACGGGCGCGGTTGCGGTCCATCTCGGCGTAGAAGCGCGCAAAGGTCAGGCCCATCGTGGTGGGTTCGGCGTGGATGCCGTGGCTGCGCCCGATGCGGACGGTGTCCTTGTGTTCAAGCGCGCGCCGCTTGAGGGCCGCCAGAAGTGCGTCCATGTCCGCCAGCAGGATGTCGGCGGCGCGGGTCAGCTGGATGTTCAGCGTGGTGTCGAGCACGTCCGACGAGGTCATCCCCTGATGCACGAAGCGCGCGGCATCGCTGCCGACGATCTCGGACAGATGGGTGAGAAAGGCGATGACATCGTGCTTGGTGACCGCCTCGATCTCGTCGATGCGCGCGACGTCGAATTCGACATCCTGCGCCTTCCACACGGCCTGCGCATTCTCGCGCGGGATCACGCCCAGATCGGCCATCGCGTCGCAGGCATGCGCCTCGATCTCGAACCAGATGCGGAACTTGGTGGCGGGCTCCCAGATAGAGACCATCTGCGGGCGGGAATAGCGCGGGATCATCGGCGGGCCTTCGTTGTGGGCGGAACGAGGGCGGTCTTACTGCGGGGCAGGGGCGGAGTCCAACCCTGGCGGGTTTGCCGTGCCTGGAATGACAGCGAACCAGTCGCTACTCGGACACCTTCTTGACGAACTGCGATTTCAGGCCGATCTGGCCGACGCCGGGGATCTTGCAGTCGATGTCATGGTCGCCCGCCACCAGCCGGATGCCGCGCACCTTGGTGCCGACCTTGACCACCTGCGACGTGCCCTTGAGCTTGAGGTCCTTGATGACCGTTACGGTGTCCCCATCTGCCAGCACGTTGCCGACGCTGTCGCGCACGGCGCCCTCGGTGTCGGTGGATGCGTCCGACGACCATTCATGCGCGCATTCGGGACAGACCAGAAGCGCGTCCATCCGGTAGGTGAAGGCGCTGGCACAGTCGGGGCAAGGCGGCAGGCTGTCGGTCATGGCTTTGCCTTTACGGGGATCGGAGCGCGCTGGCCAGAGGTATGAGCGCCCTTCACTCCGACAGCCGCGTGACCACCTCTTTCGACCGTTCCAGCGTGCGGTGGACGGGGCACTTGTCGGCGATCTCGAGAAGCTTGGCGCGCTGGGCGTCGTCGAGGTCGCCCTCCAGCGTGATGACCCTGCTGAAGCGGTCCACCTTTGCGTCCGCCGGGGTGGCGGCGTCTTCGGCATGGGTCTTGTCGTGGCAGACATCGACGCGGACATGGGTCAGCGGCCAGCCCTTGCGGCGGGCATACATGCGGATCGTCATCGACGTGCAGGCGCCAAGCCCCGCCGAGACAAGGCCATAGGGGGTCAGGCCGCGGTTGGTGCCGCCATAGGCCACAGGCTCGTCCGCGAGGATGTGGTGGTGCGGGCCGTTCTGGATGTCCTGCAGAAAGCCGTCCGGCGCGGCCTCGGACACGCGCACGACGCCCTCGGGCGCGTCCGCAGGCGCGGCGGGCGGGTCGAGCGACAGGTAGCGCGCGGACCAGGCGGCGATCACCTCGGCAGCGTATTCGGCGTCTCCTGCGTCCGAAATCAGGTGATCGGCGCCGTCGAGGGTGACAAAGCTCTTGGGGTGTTTTGCGGCGGTGAAGATCTGCGCGGCGTTGTCGATCCCGACGGTCGCATCGCGCGGCGCATGCATCACCAGAAGCGCGGCGTGCAGCCGTCCCAGCGCGCGGGTCAGGTTGGCCGCGCGCGTATCCTCGACAAAGTCCTGCCTGATGGTGAATGGACGCCCGGCCAGCGTCACCTCGGCGCTGCCCTTCTCGGCGATCTCGTCCAGCGCGGCGCCGAACTGGTGGGTGACATGGCCGGGATCGAACGGCGCGCCCAGCGTCACCACCGCCCGCACCGAGGCGATGTCGGGCGCCGCCGCCAGCACCGCCGCGCCGCCGAGCGAATGGCCGATCATCAGCGACGGCGCCATGCCGCGCCCCGCCAGCCACTCGGCCGCCGCCCGCAGGTCGCCCGCGTTCGAGGTGAAGGTGGTGTTGGCGAACTCGCCGCCCGAATGGCCAAGGCCGGTGAAGTCGAAGCGCAAGACCGCGATGCCCATCGCCGCCAACCGCCCCGCGATCCGCCGCGCCGCCGCGATGTCCTTGCCGCAGGTAAAGCAATGCGCAAACAGCGCGGTCGCCAGATGCGGCCCCTCGGGCAGGTCGAGCCGGGCGGCCAGATCGGCGCCGCTGTGCCCGGTGAACGTGACTTTCTCCATCGGCATGGCGGGGTCCTTTTCAACGCTGCGGCGACGGTGACCGGCTTTCGGGATCGCCTCAAGGGGCCGTAACAGAGTGTCGCGCCAAGGTGAGATATGTGTCGTGTCGCTGTGCCTGCCTTGGGAACCCGTTGCGCCTGCCCCCGCGTTGTCGCGTCATGTTCGCTGCGCTGTCCACGCCCGCCCTTGTCGCCGCCTTCGCCGCCGCCGCGCTGGTTGTCCTGATCCTCGGCACCCGCATGACCGGGCTCGCCGACCGCATCGCGGATCGCACCGGGCTGGGCGAGGCGCTGGTGGGGGGCGTCCTGCTTGGCGCGTCGACATCGCTGTCGGGGACGGTGGTGTCGGTGACATCCGCGCTGGAGGGGCAGGCGTCGCTGGCCTTTGCCAACGGGATCGGCGGGATCGCGGCGCAGACGGCGTTCCTGGCGGTGGCTGACCTGATGTACCGGCGCGCGAACCTTGAACACACCTCGGCCGAGATCGCGAACGTCGTGCAGGGGGCGTTGTTGTTCCTGCTGCTGTCGGTGCCGCTGGTGGCCTACACCTTGCCGGAATGGTCGGTGTGGGGCGTGCACCCGGTGTCGGTGGCCATGTTGGTGATCTACGCATCGGGGGTCTACGTGACCCACCGCGTCCGCGAGAACCCTATGTGGCGGCCTGTCTCGACCGGCGACACGCAAGAGGATACGCCCGACGAGGCACAGCACAGCGGCGCGGCCTGGCGGCTGGTTGGCGGCTTTGCCGTGATGATGGCGGTGCTGGCGGTGGCTGGCTACGTCATTGCGCAGACCGGCGGCCAGATGGCTGCGCGGTTCGGCCTTTCGCAGACCATCGTCGGCGCGTTGATGACAGCGGTGGTCACGTCGATGCCGGAGCTGGTCACGACCGTGGCGGCGGTGCGCCGGGGCGCGTTCCAACTGGCCGTGGGCGGGATCATCGGCGGCAACACCTTCGACACGCTGTTCTTGAGCCTGTCGGATTTCGGCTATAGGGACGGGTCGATCTATCATGCGATCCAGACCGCGGATCTGTTCTGGCTGGCGATCGGGCTGGTGATGACGGCGGTCCTGATGATCGGGCTGATCGTGCGTGAACGCGGCGGGCCGCTGCGGATCGGCACCGAGAGCCTGCTGCTGTTGCTGATCTATGCCGGGGCCATCGCGGCGCAGATCGCGCTGGGCTAGGGGCTTGTCCTGCGCTCAGATCCGGGCGATGCCGGGGACATGGAACGACCGAACATCGATGCCTTTGCCGGAGACTGGGCGCTGTCGCGCCGCATCGAGGATGCGCGGGCAGGCGAGACATTGACCTTTGCCGGGACGGCGCAATTCGTGCCCGATGCCGCAGGGTTCACCTATATCGAGGACGGGCTGCTACAGGCGCCGGACCGTCCGGCGATGCGCGCGCAGCGGCGCTATCTGTGGCGGCAGGGCGCGGCGGGGATCGAGGTGTATTTCGCGGACGGGCGGTTCTTTCACCTGATCGGCGCGGGGCCGTCGCCTGCGGCAGAGCATGACTGTGCCCCCGATGTCTACCGCGTGCGCTATGACTTCATCGGCTGGCCGGACTGGCGTGCGGAATGGCGCGTGACGGGGCCGCACAAGGACTATGTCCTGCGCTCGGAGTATCGCCGCGCGTGACTTCCCCGCGCCTGAACTTGGCGCTAGCGTGCGGTCCATGACACAGATTCTGCAATCCCGCCTGCCCGAGGGCTTGTGGGGCGATCCCCGCCTTGGCCGTCTGCCGGGCATCCAGCCGGTGCGCGACGGCGAGTGGCTGATTGTCGACGATGCCTTTGCCGCGCAGATGGCCGAGCGCGAGCGGCTGGTGGCCGAAGCGCGCGACAAGGTGATCGCCGCGCTGCCGGGGTCAGAGCCTGCCTGCGCCGAATTGCTGGAGGTCGTGCTGGAGGACCTTGGCCGCCGTCCCGATTTCGCCGTCGCCTCGGAGCGGGTCACGCGGCCCGACGGGGTCGAGGTGGCGATCCACCGAGAGGACCCGCTCGGCTCGCTGGCGCGGCTGGTGCAGGAGGACCTGTGCCTGATGGAGGCGCAAGGGGACGAGCATGTCCTGACGGCGGCGGTGCTGTGCTTTCCGTCAAGCTGGACATTGGCGCAGAAGATCGGCCGCCCACTGACCGGCATTCATACGCCGGTGCGGGTTTATGACGAGGATGTCGCACGGCGGGTGCAGCGCCTGTTCGACGGCATTCGCGCGGGCCAGCCGCTGTGGCGGGTGAACGTGCTGCCCTACGACACGGCGGCGCTGTTCACGCCGCAGCGCGAGGAGGCGCGCCGCCCGCGCCCGTCGGAGGCGGCGCCGTTCATCCGGTCGGAACGGCAAAGCCTGATACGGCTTCCTGTCAGTGGCGCGGTGGTGTTTGCGATCCACACCTTCGTCGTCCAGCGCCTTGCCCTGCGCGAGCACGAGATCGAGGTGCTGCGGCGGCTGCGGCCCGAACCCTGGCTTTAGCGTTCGACCGCTCTGGGGGCCGCGACGAGCAAGGGCGGCGAGAACACGTTGTCATCGAATGACAGGTTGGCGCGGGCGAATTCGTCTGCGGTGAACAGCGTGTCGGTATCGCACCAGAACACGAGGTCGGCGTGCGTTTCCTCGGCCAGAAGGTCGGCGACCTCGCAGCAGATCTCCAGCCGGTCCGCGCGGCTGGTCCGTGCACCATGTTCGGGCGCGACAGTGACGATGACCGTCAGGCTTTCCGCGTGATCCTCGAGCATCGACAGAACGGCGTGGTCCATGTCGTTGTCGCCGTCGGGGCGGGTCACGCCCTCGAACTGGTCAAGGTCAAGCGGCACCGGGCAGCGTGCTGCCAGCACCTGCACATCCGGGCAATATAGGATCAGGTATTCCTCGCGCACGAAGCGGGTTTCGAGAATCGGCTGGTCGAACTGCGCAAGACAGGCATCCAGACCTTCGACAAGGCTCGACAGCTCGACGCCAAGGGGGTCCGAATACAGAAGGGTTGCCTCTGCCGAAGCGGGCGTCTCGGTCATCGCGTGTGTCCCTGCGGGCGGGCCGGTCTTCTGCCCGCCCGCTTCAGTCTATCAGCTTGCGTGGGCGCCTTGCGAGAAAATCCGCAAGATCGGCAGTGACGAGGCCAGGCTCGCGACCTGCGCAAGGCGGCCTGCGCCTTTCGAGGCCTGAACCATATCGGTTTCGCCCGTTTGCGCGGCCATCTGCGCGTCTGCCTGTGCCTCGCGCATCGCTGCGGCGAGGACATCGACAGAGGCGGCGACCTCGGGCAGTTGCGCGCGCACGCGGGCCGGGGCCGGACGCGGCGCGCGGGTCAGTTGCCGTGCCATGACGCGGCGCGGGCGCACCGGTTCGCTGCTGGCGCGAGCCGACAGGAATTCGCGCGGGGCAAAGGCGACAGCCGACGAGACGCAGTAGATCGCGGCTACGGGCATCCGCCCGATAAGGCAGGCCGTCAGGCGCGCCAGCGCCTCGAGATGCCCTTCGCCTTCGCCGCGAAACCGCAGCACGATGGCAGCCTCGTGCAGGGCGATGGCGGTAAAGACATCGTCGTCGTCCTGTTCAGGGGCTTCGGGGCGGCTGCCCTTGAGGAAATCCTGCGTTGCCAGCGGCGTGTCGCAGATCGACATGGTGATCTGGATGCCAGGCCCGGTGATCACGAGATCAAGCGGGCCGACCATTTGCGCGCTGTCGGGATCGGCGCCAAGCGCGCCCGCGATCTCGACGAACCGCTCTGCCGCATTGGTCAGGTCTATGTCGTCCGTCGTTGCGAAGAACAGAACCGTCTCTTCGGTCTTTGCGTCAGTCATGGTTTCAACCCCCACTCTTGTCCGATGATCAAGGATCGCAGGCGCAAAAGGAAAGACTGAGGCCGTTGTGGGGTGGTTTATGGTTCCCTCGGGTCACTTTCCGGCAAGGATGTGGCGGGGCGAGCTGACAGAAAACGAGGGGCTGTGCGCCTGGCACAGCCCCTCGGACCCTCCCCAGGGCGCGCAAGGATCAGATGTTGGTCGCGGCTGCTGCGCGGGCGATACCGCTGAGCAGGATGTGGCTCTCAAAGCCGAAATGCGGCGAGGCCATGAACAGAGCGACCACCGCGCCGAAGGCGGCGAGCGTGACATAGAGGTTCGGACCCCGCACCAGGTTCCACAGGAAGATCGCGGCGGCGGGGATCGGCGTGATGACGGCGATGCAGCCGCACAGCGCGTAGGACCGCATGGCATGGCTGCGGCGCGTGGCCAGCTCCATGGCGATCAGCTGTTCGTTCGACAGGGTGGCGTCGAAGAGGTCTTCCTCTTGCGTGTCCTCGGCTGACATCACCGGCACGGGAAGGCCGAACGCCAGCGGGCGGCGGGGATCATGGCGGGCGAGCATCGGCGCTGGCGCGTCCTCTTCCATCGGTTGGGGCGCGGCGGGCTCGGGCGCGGGCGCCGGGTCTGCGATGAAGGCGACGGCGTCGGCGACGGCGGCGATATCCTCGGGGCTGGGGCCGGTGTCGCGCGCGGCGTAGGACGCAGCAGGCGCCTCGGGCTCGGCGGTCAGCCTGTCGAAGCGTCCCAGAAAGGCAATGCTGCCGTCCTCCAGCGACTTGCGTTCGACCAGAAGGCGCCAGTCGGGGCCAAGATCGACCTCCTTGACGGCGCCCGGCCCGATCGTGGAGAGCACCATTCTGCTCAGGACGTCCGCCAGCGCGGACAGCGCCTCTGACAGGGGCAGACCACTGCGCGGGCGTTCGACCATCAGCGTGTGGCCGATCAGGTTCTCGGCGCCGCCAGCGTGCAGCACGTCAGCGGACGTGCCATTGGCAAAGACGACGCGGCCCGGTTCGGGGCGGATCGCAAGCGCTGCGGGGAACGCCGTGGTCGCGGTGCTGTCCAGCTCGTCCGCCGACAGAAGCGTTTCGGACTGCGGCCAGTAGAGCAGCGACGCGCGGGCGCGTTCCGCGATCAGCAGCACCGTCCGGTGCAACGCGATCAGCTTGAGCACCTCGGAGACCGGCTGTTCGGCCGGTTTGCCCGGCGCGGCGCCATCGCAGACCTCGATCCGGACGACATCGCGGTGACGGGCGACGGCTGCGGTATAGTTGAAGCCCTTGATCCGGGTCAGAGGCGCCGACAGGGCCGCCGACATGCGCGACGGGCCAAGGGGCTTGTCCTCGATCGAGAGGGTGATGTGCAAAAGACCCGCGCTGTAGACCGCGCGGCGCGCGCTGGGGCAGGGGATCGAATGGAAGTGCAGGTCCAACGGTTCCAGAGCCTCGGACAAGGCGGCGCGGACTTCCTCGAACACGACCATCGGGCGGTGTTCGAACAGCAGCATCGCTTCCGTCTTGTGTGCAGGCAGTGTCATTGTGCCGGGTCCATTGGTTTTCAATTGCAAGGAAACCGCGAATTCCCGGCTAAATTGTGGCCCGCGGCGGGTCGTTTCGGGGATTTGGCGGGGCAACAGGGGGGCCGTGACCGGCGGCGCGGTGACCCCCAGAGACGAAGAAAGGCGCGCGATCGGGGAGATCGCGCGCCTTCTCCTGACCGGCCCGTCGTCACGCCAGCACCTTTGGCGTCTGGGTCGGCTGGGTCCATGCTGTCGGCGCGGCCTGGGGAAAGCGGGTCGCCGATACGCCTCGGGAGGAGCGTGCCCGCATGAAGAGAGTCGGGGGCGGGCTCAGCATGGGTAATTGGGGAGGTCCAGGTCCCCGGGTAACTGCGGTGCGGTGTTCCTTTACAGCGGCAGCGACGTCAGGGCGTGGGCCATGCCCACTCCGGCGCCGAATGTGCCAAGCGACACGGCCAGAGCGACGACCAGATCGATACCGTAGCCCGTGACCCTTGCGAGGTTCAGGCCATGCGGGCGGCGATTGCCACGATAGATGTCGATCCGTTCGATGGTGTCGAACAACGCGCGTTCGTCCGGGCTGGGCCAATGCGCGATCGTCGAGCGACGCGGAGTGGTCGGCTTGAACGGGGCAGTGCGTTCAGCAGAGCGGTCCATGTCAGTTTCCTTTCCAATGAGTGGCAGCTCATCTTCTGGGATCATGTCTGACAGATTCGCCCCCTGTCCTCTGTGAACGGGATCACAGAAGACCTTTCTTTCTGAATTTCGCGTTAAGCGGGTGGAGCGGTCAGACGCCGCCGGTCTCGGCAAGCGTCTCGAGCGCCTCGCGGTCGAGGATGGCAAGGCCGCCGCGGGACACTTCGATGACCCCGGCCGCCTTCCAGTCGTTCAGCACGCGCGACACCGCTTCGCGAGTGGCGCCGGTGAATTCGGCGACCTCGGCCTGGCTCATCGACAGGCGGTTGGTGCCGTGCTGTGTCAGATACAGCAGGCGCCGCGCCAGCCGGGTGGGCATCGGCAGGAACACCTGGTCTGACATCTGCGCGTTCATCCAGCGCATCCGCTGGCCCGCCAGACGGATCAGCCCCAGCGCGATGTCCGGTTCGCGCCGGATCGCAGCGGTCAGATCGGGATTGCGGATGCGGTAGAGCCGCGTCGGTTCGGTCGCGGTGACGGTCGCGGTGCGCTCGCCCGGATCGAACAGGGAAATCTCGCCGAGGACCGACCCTTCCCGCATGATGTCGAGCGTGAGTTTCTTGCCTTCTTCGGACAGGACGCTGATTTCCAGCGTGCCCGAGATCACGGAATAAAGCGCGTCGCCCTCGTCGCCTTGCTCGAACAGAACCTCGTTCTCGGCAAGCCGAACCTCGTTCGCCAGCGTCTTGAGCGAGGCGCGCAGTGCTTCGGGTGCGCTGGTCAGAAACCCCTGCGTGAACATCTGCCTTCCCGTGTCATCCCCGCACGAAGGCTAACACGCCCGCGGCGTCAGGCCACAGGAAATCCGGCGCGGCAAACTGAAAAGGGCGCCCGAGGGCGCCCTTTGCTGTCTGTTCTGCCGGTTTGATCAGCAGCTGTAGTACATCTTGAACTCGATCGGGTGCGGCGTGTGCTCGTAGGCGTAGATCTCTTCCCACTTGAGCGCCATGTAGCCCTCGATCTGGTCGCGCGTGAACACGTCGCCCGCCAGAAGGAACTCGTGGTCCTTTTCCAGCTCGTCCAGCGCTTCGCGGAGCGAGGCGCAGACGGTCGGGATGTCGGCCAGTTCCTCGGGCGGCAGATCGTAGAGATCCTTGTCCATCGCGGGGCCCGGGTCGATCTTGTTCTTGATGCCGTCGAGACCGGCCATCAGAAGCGCGGCGAAGCACAGGTAGGGGTTCGCCGACGGATCCGGGAAACGCGCTTCAACGCGCTTGGCCTTGGGCGATTCCGACCACGGAATGCGCACGCAGCCCGACCGGTTGCGGGCCGAGTAGGCGCGCAGAACGGGGGCTTCGAATCCCGGGATCAGGCGCTTGTACGAGTTGGTCGACGGGTTGGTGAAGGCGTTGAGCGCCTTGGCGTGCTTGAGGATACCGCCGATGTACCACAGCGCCTCTTGCGACAGGTCGGCATACTGGTCGCCCGCGAACAGAGGCTTGCCGTCCTTCCAGATCGACATGTTGACGTGCATCCCGGTGCCGTTGTCGCCCGCGATGGGCTTGGGCATGAACGTCGCCGACTTGCCATAGGCTTGCGCGACGTTGTGGATGACGTACTTGTATTTCTGAATCTCGTCGGCCTGCTTGGTCAGCGTGCCGAAGATCAGGCCAAGCTCGTGCTGGCACGACGCCACCTCGTGGTGGTGCTTGTCGACCTTCATGCCCATGCGCTTCATCGTCGACAGCATCTCGCCGCGGATGTCCTGCGCATCGTCGACCGGGTTCACCGGGAAATAGCCGCCCTTGACGCCGGGACGGTGGCCGGTGTTGCCCATCTCGTATTCGGTGTCGCTGTTCCAGGACGCGTCGAGCGCGTCGACCTGATAGGACACCTTGTTGATGCCGACCTGGTAGCGGACGTCATCGAACAGGAAGAATTCCGCTTCGGGGCCGAAATAGGACGTGTCGCCGATGCCCGAGGACTTCAGGTAGGCCTCTGCCAGCTGCGCGGTGCCGCGCGGGTCGCGGTTGTAGGGCTCGCCGGTATCGGGTTCGACCACGGTGCAGTGAATGCACAGGGTCTTTTCGGCATAGAAGGGATCGACGTAGATCGAGTCGGGATCCGGGATAAGCTTCATGTCGGACTGGTCGATCGACTTCCAGCCCGCGATCGACGAGCCGTCGAACATGAAGCCTTCCTCGAGAAAATCCTCGTCGACCTGATCGGACATCAGGGTGACGTGCTGAAGCTTGCCGCGCGGGTCGGTGAAACGGATGTCGACATACTCGATGTCTTCGTCCTTGATCGTCTTAACGACGTCAGCTTTGCTCATCGGTGCATGGTCCTTTGCTGTCCTGTCCCGCTCGGGCGGGCGTTGTGTGGTTTCAGATGGGCGGCGGCGGGCGCGTCAGAGCGCCTCTTCGCCCGCTTCGCCGGTGCGGATGCGGATCGCCTGTTCGACAGGCGACACGAAGATCTTGCCGTCGCCGATCTTGTCGGTCTTGGCGGCGGCGATGATCGCCTCGATGGCGCGGTCGACCAGATCGTCGGACAGCACCACCTCGATCTTCACCTTGGGCAGGAAGTCGACGACGTATTCGGCGCCGCGATACAGTTCGGTATGGCCCTTCTGACGGCCGAAGCCCTTGACCTCGATCACCGAAAGACCCTGCACACCGATTTCCTGCAGCGCTTCCTTAACTTCATCGAGCTTGAACGGCTTGATGATCGCCTCGATCTTTTTCATTGCGTGTCGACTCCTCAGGCGATGACGTATTCGTTGGGTGAGAGACCATTTCCGCGCGCGGCCCACAATTCGTGAACGGGGCGCGGGGAAATCGTCTCGGACGGAATCTCGGGAGTTGCCCGAATTTTGTGCAAACTGATCCATTCGGCGGCGGTTTGCAAACGGAACAGGCGAGGATGATGACCGATCTTCTGACATCCGCCCAAATGCGCGCCATCGAGGCTGCGGCGATGGAATGCGGTGAGGCGACGGGCGCGCAGATGATGGAGCGCGCGGGGCGCGGCATGGTCACGGCGATGCGGCGCACCTGGCCGGACCTTGGCCGGGCGAGGGCGGTCGTTCTGTGTGGGCCCGGCAACAACGGCGGCGACGGATATGTGATCGCGCGGCGGCTGGGCGATCTTGGCTGGCGGGTCGAGGTGTTTGGCCTTGGCGATCCCGCGCGCCTTGACGGTGACGCCGCCATGATGCGGGCGCTGTGGGATGGCCCGGTGGGCGCGCTGACGGACGCAGGGCAGGGCGAGGCGGCCGACGTCGTGGTCGATGCGCTGTTCGGCACCGGTTTGTCCCGCAGGGTGGGGGCAGAGGTGCTGGCGGCGCGCGAGGCGGCGCTGGCGCGCGGCGGCGCGCGGGCGCGTCTGGTCGCGGTGGACTGCCTGTCGGGGCTGGACGCCGACAGTGGCCGGATGCTGGCCGAAGATGGCGTGACCGTGACCGGCGCCGACCTGACGGTGACGTTTCATGCCGCCAAGCTGGGGCATCATCTGGCGCGGGGGCCAGAGCTGTCGGGGCGCCTCGAGGTGGCGAGCATCGGGCTGGACGGGCGCGATTGCCCTGAGGCGGCGCAGCTGCTGGACGGCCCGCTCCTGGCGCTGGGCAAGGCCGGGGCCGGGCACAAGTACGACAGCGGACATGCCGTGATCGTCGCGGGGCCCGCCTTTCGCACCGGCGCGGCGCGGTTGGCTGCGCGCGGGGCCCTGCGCATCGGGGCGGGGCTGGTGACGCTGGCGGCGCCGAAGGGCGCGCTGCCGGAATGCGCAGCGCAAACGACGGCGATCATGTTGGCCGAGGCAGGAACGGCCAAGGCGCTGAGCGATCTGGTGCAGGATACGCGGCTGAACGCGCTGTGCGTGGGGCCGGGGCTGGGCGTGGACCGCGCGGCGGCGCTGGTGCGGGCAGCGGCCGGGCCGGGGCGGGCACTCGTGCTTGACGCGGACGCACTGACGGCCTTCGCTGAGGCGCCCGGTGATCTTTTCGCCGCCCTTGAAGGCTGCGCCGGGGCGGTGCTGACCCCGCATATGGGCGAATTCGCGCGGGTGTTCCCGGACCTCGCCCGCGACAGCACGCTGTCCAAGGTGGACATGGCGCGCGCCGCGGCCAGTCGGGCCGGGGCGGTGGTCCTGCTGAAAGGGCCGGACACGGTGATCGCGGCGCCGGGCGGCCGCGCGGCCGTGATGTCCGGCGGATACGGGCAGGGCGCGCCCTGGCTGGCGACGGCGGGCAGCGGCGATGTGCTGGCAGGGATCATCACCGGGCTGCTGGCACGCGGCGGCGCGCCGTTCGAGGCTGCGGCGACCGGCGCCTTCGTGCACCGCGCCGCCGCCCGCGCCTTCGGCCCCGGGCTGATCGCCGAGGACCTTCCCGAGATGCTGCCGCAGGTGATGCGCGGGCTGATCGCGGACTGATCCGCCCCGGCGGCGCGAAATCCCCCTCGCCCCCGCGCGCGCGGTTTGCTAAGCGGTGCGGCGATGCGGGTGTGGCGGAATTGGTAGACGCACCAGATTTAGGTTCTGGCGCCTTTGGCGTGGGGGTTCGAGTCCCTTCACCCGCACCAGCCCGTCGCGGGCGCCTGTTCGCCCGGCGAATCAGGGTTGATCCCCCGTTTTGCCCCCTCTAGTAAAGCGCAAATCTCCCGGAGGGCGGCTGGGCCGCCCCCTTATGTATTGTGAGGAATCCCATGCAGGTCACCGAGACCCTCAACGACGGTCTGAAGCGCGGCTACCATATCACGGTCACCGCCAGCGAGCTTGACGCGAAGGTCAATGAAAAGCTGGCCGAAGCGCAGCCCGAGATCGACATGAAGGGCTTTCGCAAGGGCAAGGTGCCGATGGCGCTGCTGAAAAAGCAGTTCGGCCAGAAGCTGCTGGGCGAGGCGATGCAGGAAGCCGTGGACGGCGCGATGTCCGAGCATTTCGAGCAGACCGGCGACCGCCCCGCGATGCAGCCCGAGGTCAAGATGACCAACGAGGACTGGAAAGAGGGCGATGACGTCGAGGTCGATATGACCTACGAGGCGCTGCCGGAGATCCCGGAATTCGACGCCTCCTCGATCACGCTGGAAAAGCTGGTGGTCAAGGCGGATGAGACTGCAGTCGACGATGCGCTCAAGGGTCTGGCCGAGAACGCCCAATCCTTTGACGACCGCGCAGAGGGCGCTGCGGCGGAAGACGGCGACCAGATCGTGATCGACTTTGTCGGCAAGGTCGACGGCGAGGCATTCGAGGGCGGTGCGGCCGAGGATTATCCGCTGACGCTGGGCTCGAATTCCTTCATCCCCGGCTTCGAAGAGCAGCTTGTGGGTGCCAAGACGGGCGATGACGTGACCGTGACGGTGTCGTTCCCCGAGGAATACGGCGCAAGCCATCTTGCCGGCAAGGAAGCGACGTTCGACTGCACCGTGAAGGCCGTCAAGGCGCCGAAAGCGGCCGAGATCGACGACGAGCTGGCCAAGAAATACGGTGCCGAGAGCCTCGATGCGCTCAAGGGCCAGATTCGCGAGCGTCTTGAAGCGGAATACGCCGGGGCCGCGCGCGCGGTGATGAAGCGCCGCTTGCTCGACAAGCTGGACGGGGCGGTCAGTTTTGATCTGCCGCCGTCGCTGGTCGATGCCGAGGCTAGCCAGATCGCGCACCAGCTGTGGCACGAAGAGAACCCCGAGGTTCAGGGCCACGACCACGCGCATGTCGAGCCGACGGACGAACACAAGACGCTGGCCGAACGCCGCGTGAAGCTGGGGCTTCTTCTGGCCGAGATCGGCCGGGTGAAAGAGGTTCAGGTGACTGACGCCGAGATGACGCAGGCGGTGATGAACCAGGCGCGCCAGTATCCGGGCCAAGAGCGCCAGTTCTTCGAGTTCGTCCAGCAGAACGCCCAGATGCGCCAGCAGCTTCAGGCGCCGATCTTCGAGGACAAGGTCGTAGACCACATCTTTGAAGAGGCGACGCTGACCGAGAAGGAAGTGTCCAAGGACGAGTTGCAGGCCGAGGTCGAGAAGCTCGACGAGGAGTGATCGGTTCCGCCTGACGGATGACACAAAGGCCGCCCTCCGGGGCGGCCTTTTTTCGTCGGTGCCTGTTCACTCTTGCGGCGCTGGAAAGGCAAGGCTGCCGCGATCTCGCCGCGAGCTGTCCGTATCCAGTCCATATTCGCGTGCGACTACTCTTGCCCTAGGGGAAACTGCGGGGAGTGCGGGGATGGACATGAGTTTCGAACCTGGCGGATGGACGGCGGACAGATCCTGCTCGACATCCGGCGCGACATCCGGGGCGCCCGATCTGGCTGATCTGGCCAACGTCTCTGATGCGGCGCAGGGGGCGGACAATAATCCCGGCGTGCCCTGCTTCACCGTCGGCAGTATCATCGCCACCGCGCGAGGCCCGAAGCCCGTCGAAGACGTGCAGCCGGGCGAGCGCCTGTTGACCCGTGACAACGGATTCCAGCCCGTCCTTTGGGTCGGGCGGCGGCGGATCGGCAAGCGCAAGCTGGCGGCCGAGCCGGATCTCTTGCCCGTGGTGATCGCCAAGGACAGCCTGGGCGAGGGGGTTCCGAGCCGTGACATGCGCGTCTCGCCCAGTCACGGGCTGCTGTGCAAGGGGTCCGAGGCTTGCGGGGAAGAGCGGCTTGGAGACGCTCTCGCCCGCGTGGGCGCGCCTGGCATTCGGACCGAACGGGCCGATGCCGTGACCTATGTGCATATCCTGTTCGAACAGCACGAGATCGTTCTGGCCGATGGGGTCTGGAGCGAGTCGTTCCGGCCGAACTCTGCCCTCATCGCGCGGATGACCGGCGCGCAGCGCGCCGAACTGGTTGAGTTGTTTCCCGCCCTTGCCGGCGCTGGCGGCGTTGCCTTCAGACCTGCCCGCCAGGTCGTGCCGGCTGTCTTCTAGCTGAACACCGTTGCCGTTTGCGCCCGCATCGACGAACAGGTCATCCGCGCTGGGGATGGCACGTCACGGCGTCCGATTTCTGCCACCGTGCCCGCTTGTTCTGACTGGTAGGCATGTTCGCGCGACGCAAAAACATCTTTCAATTTTCGTGCTTTAACCCCGTTGGCGCCTGATTGTGTCGCTATCCAGTCCTTGGGTTCAGCGAATGAACCGCAGGGGGACATGCCGTGGCGATCCGTGAATTCTTTGCATTCGACAACCAGGCGCTTGTCGTCGACGGCACTTCGCCCTCGCTGGCGCCGGGATCGGCGATCATCAACGAGAGCGATACGCCGAACGGCACGATCTTTCGCTATACGGCGGGGCAGGGCAGCCGCATCTCACTGAACGATACCGGCGGAAGCTCGAACACCTTCGAGGACGACAACGCGGCCAACCATGTCATC
The DNA here is from genome assembly GCF_019061145.1 of Anianabacter salinae. GTDB lineage: Bacteria > Pseudomonadota > Alphaproteobacteria > Rhodobacterales > Rhodobacteraceae > Anianibacter > Anianibacter salinarum. The sequence continues at coordinate 425,490 of NZ_JAHQZS010000003.1, forward strand.
GTGAATGGCAAGGGCATGGTGGCGAATGGCCAGACCGTCGAATCCGAGAGCTTCCACACGCTTCAGCAGATCGACGACCTCGGCAACCCCGTCGGCGCGCCGATCACGCTGTGGGTGTTCAGCCAGGGCGGTGTCACGCAGAACGTCTGGGGCTTTGGCACCAATGCGGTTCTGGTCGACGGGGCGCGCTATCAGAAGACCGGCGGCAGCATCACGGGCGGCACCGGCTATGGCAGTTTCGTGCCCTGCTTCACGCCGGGAACCCGTGTGACCACGATCACCGGGGAAAAGCCGATCGAGGACATCGTTGCGGGGGACAGGGTGCTGACCCGCGACAACGGCTTTCAGGTGGTGCGCTGGGCCGGACGGCGTGCGGTGACTGCCCGTGAGTTGGCCACTTCGCCCCGACTGAGGCCGGTGCGGATCGCGCGGGGCGCCTTTGGCGAGAACGTTCCGTCGCGCGACATGCATCTGTCGCCGCAGCACCGGGTGCTGCTGACCGACCGCAGATGCGGTGTCTATTTCGAGGAAGGCGAGATGTTCGCCCCGGCCGATTTTCTGTGCGGAGTCACGCGGGGCGTGGCGCGCGATGAGGTGCCGGAGGTGACGTATGTGCATATCCTGTTCGACCGCCACGAGATCGTTCTGAGTGACGGTATGTGGTCGGAAAGCTTCCACCCCGGCACCTACAGCGTCGGGGCGATGGGCGCGGCGCAGCGGGCCGAGATCCTGGCGCTGTTCCCGCAGCTTTGCGGTGGGCAGGAGCGCGAGGCCTTTGGCGCTGCGCGCCCCTCGATCAAGCGGCGCGAGGCAATTCTTCTGGCAAGTTAGGCCTGGTCGAACGTCAAGGGGCCGCATCCTTTCGGATGCGGCCCCTGTTTTCGTCGTCCGGTTGCGGAAACGATCAGGCGTCGTCGTCGTCGGTGTTTGACCGCGACGGGCGCTGGTCGTCGCCATCGTCGTCCATGCCGGCCGAGCCGATGTCGTCGAACAGTTCCGCGATCTCGAATTCGGCTTGCGCTTCTTCCTCGGCCGCGAGTTGCTGGATCGACTTGCCCGATGCCTGAAGTTCGGCCTCTTCGGGCGAGCGTGCGACGTTGATCTCGACCGTCACCTCGACTTCGGGGTGAAGGCGGATGGTCATCTCGTGCAGACCCAGTTCCTTGATCGGCTGGGGCTGGATGACCTGGCGGCGGTCGATGGTGATACCGCCTTCGCTGACCACGTCCGACACGTCACGGGTCGAGACGGAGCCGTAAAGCGCGCCCGAGTCCGATGCGGACCGAATCACGATATACTGCTGGCCGTCCAGCTGTTTGCCAAGCGCCTCGGCCTCCTTGCGGGTTTCGAGGTTCTGGGCTTCGAGCTGCGCCTTCTGCGATTCGAAGGCCTTGATGTTGTCCTTGGAAGCCCGGAGCGCCTTTTTCTGCGGAAGCAGGAAATTGCGCGCGTAGCCTTCCTTGACGTTCACCACTTCGCCCATCTGGCCAAGCTTGGCGACACGTTCGAGAAGAATGACTTGCATGTGCCTGTCTCCTTACTTCACGGCGTAGGGCAGAAGGGCGAGGAAGCGGGCGCGCTTGATCGCGCGGGCGAGTTCACGCTGCTTCTTTGCCGATACTGCGGTGATACGGGACGGCACGATCTTGCCACGCTCAGAGATGTAGCGCTGCAGAAGGCGGGTGTCCTTGTAGTCGATCTTGGGTGCATTGTCGCCGGAGAACGGGCAGACCTTGCGGCGGCGGAAAAATGGTTTAGCTGCCATGGTTTAGCTCCTTTTTCTCTGGATCAGCGACGGCGATCGCCGCGGTCGGGACGGTCGCCACGATCAGGGCGGTCACCACGATCACGCTCGTCGCGCTTCTGCATCTGGACCGAGGGGCCTTCCTCGTGGGCGTCCACCGCGATTGTCATGACGCGCATGACATCGTCGTGGAGGCGCATCAGACGCTCCATTTCCTGCACGGCCGGCGCGGGCGCGTCGGTCTTGAGGAAGGCGTAATGGCCTTTGCGGTTCTTGTTGATCTTGTAGGCCATCGTCTTGACGCCCCAATACTCGTGCTCGACGACCTTGCCGCCGTTGTCCGCGAGGATGGTGCTGAAATGTTCGATGAGGCCTTCGGCTTGCGTGTTGGACAAGTCCTGACGCGAAATGAACACATGCTCGTAAAGCGGCATGGTCTCTCCATCTTTTTCAAGCGCACTTCACAGGGCATGGCCGTTTGGCCTTCCGCCGGCCGCCCGCGAGAGGTCACGCTGGTCAAGGGGTATACGGAAGGATGCGGCCTTATACAGGGCGACCTCGCCGATGCAAGCGATGATGCAAGGGCATGCTGCAGGGCCATGTTGCCGGGACATTGTGCGGGGTCATGATCCGGGTCCGTCTTGGAAGTTCCGCGATATCGCGCGGAACCGGCCCGAAACTTGCCACGTTCCGGCAGCACATATGGGAGGAACACCGCTGCCCCCAATGACCGAGGTTCCGTTCCCATGATCCGTTTTGCCCAGTCCGTTCTCGCCCGCCTGTCCGCCCCGACCAACTTGTCGGTGCGCGAGACCTACTGGGGCTACACGATCGAGACGGGCAAGCAGATCCCCCGTCACTACCTGCTGTCGGGGCGGGCGATCTTTCTGGCGCTGTTCTATGCGTCCTGGCTGGTCATGCTGGGCGCCTGGCTTGCCCTTTTGTCGAGCGTGACTAGTGCGGCGCTGGTGCCGGGTTTCGTGCTGCTGTGGCTGGCTGTGGCCTTTGCGTTCTGGCGGCTGATGCTGCGGCAGGTCGGCGTCGGCCATATCGTTCAGGTCGATCTTGCACGCGAGACGCTGCGCGTCGGGGCTCGCTGCGGCGACACCAAGGATCAGGAGTGCCAGCACATCCCCTTTGGCGAGATCGGCGATCTGGTGATGGAGCATCCGCGTGATCCGGGGGTGCGGCAGGCTCTCAAGCTGCGGCGCAAGCAGGGCGGCGTGCCGGTGCTGATCGCCACGGGGGACGAGGCGTCGCTGCTGGCGCTGCATGACAGGCTGTCGCACGACCTGACCCCGATCGAGCAGCGCATGGCGTCCTATCGGCAGCCGCGCACGCAGGCGCGGCCGGTGTTTCCGCCGCTGGGCCCGTCCGAAATCTCTGCTTGACGAAAGCAGGTGCCCCGCGCGCGATTGCGCCGCCGGGCACTGCGCGTTATCCGCTCTGACACGCCACGCGAGGAGGAGCCGACATGACCCGTGCATTCATTTTTCCCGGACAGGGAGCGCAGACCATCGGCATGGGCCGGGCGCTGGCCGACGCCTATCCAGCGGCGAAGGCTGTGTTCGACGAGGTCGATGAGGCTTTGGGCGAGGCGTTGTCGGCGCTGATCTGGGACGGCGAGGCGGACGATCTGACCCTGACCCGCAATGCGCAGCCCGCGCTGATGGCCACGTCGATGGCGGCGATGCGCGCGCTGGAAGCGGAGGGCATCGAGGTGACGGCGGCGGGGTTCGTGGCGGGGCATTCGCTGGGCGAGTATTCGGCGCTGTGCGCGGCGGGCGCGATCTCGCTCGCTGACACGGCGCGCCTGCTGCGGCTGCGCGGTCAGGCGATGCAGGAGGCGGTGCCGGTCGGTGTTGGCGCGATGGCGGCGCTGCTGGGCCTGGACTTCGAGACGGCGGAAGCGGTGGCGCGTGAGGCGGCAGAGGGCGATGTGTGCCAGGCGGCCAACGACAACGACCCCGCACAAGTGGTGGTCTCGGGGCACAAGGCAGCGGTCGAGCGGGCGGTCGAGATCGCCAAGGCGCGGGGCGCCAAGCGCGCGATCCTTCTGCCGGTGAGCGCGCCGTTCCACTGTGCACTGATGGAGCCTGCCGCGCGGGCGATGGCAGAGGCGTTGGACGGCGTGACGATCGCAGCGCCGAAGGTGCCGGTGGTGGCGAACGTGCGGGCCGCTGCCGTGGACACGCCCGCGGACATCCGGGCCTTGCTGGTGGAACAGGTGACGGGCTCGGTCCGCTGGCGCGAGTCTGTGGCCTGGATGGCGGGCGAAGGCGTGACCGAGACCTGGGAGATCGGGGCGGGCAAGGCGCTGTCGGGCATGGTCCGCCGGATCGACCGCGAGATCGCGGTGCGCAACATCGGCACGCCGGACGAGGTCAGGGCTGCCGTGGAGAGCCTCGGCGCCTGAGACGGGCAACGATGGCGTTGGCAGATGCATCGGGAGACGCATCCGCCTCGATCTCCATCCATTCGGCCCCGGACTTGCGGATGACTTCACGCTTGATTGCATCACGGGCAAAGGCACCGCCTTGGTAATGTCCGTGTCCTTGATACTCGACCGCGACCGCCAGGTGACCGGCGCCGTCAATGACTGCAAAGTCGATGCGGCGCGTGTTCAGCTCCCAGATTGCGGCCTTGGCGGCGCGCTCGTCGTTCGAGACGGGACGCATGATTTCGGCAAGGGACACCTGAGCCATGACGCGGTAGCCGGCCTTGAGGTCGCATACACGCCGTTCGATGGCGCTGAACTGGCGATACTCGGATTTGTTCATCAGGGGCTGCGTTCTGAAATCAACAGCGTCCACGATGGCCATTGCCTTTGCACGGTGTTCCATACGTTGCCTGTCCTTGTCGGAGATGGCCGACGGGTAGATCACGGTCGGGCGCCAGTGACGGTTTGGGCGGCGCGACGCTGACGAAGACGTTCGGCGTGGTCCTCCGCTGCGTCTTCTGGCGGGTGCGAAGAGCGCACTTGTGAGAATAAGAAATGCGCCAAACACGAAGCATGCGACGATCAAGTTGCGCGTCTCGCCACTGAGACCTGCAGGTAGCAGACTGTCCAGAAAGGACGGTTGTGCAGTGAACTGTGTCTCTACGGAAATGAACTTCGCCACGAGCTTTGCCTTCCACAACCATGCCGCAGGGGCACCATTCCTGATTACAGGGGATTTTGGCGTTCATGAGGTATAGCCGCGACCGTTCTAGGCCATTGAATAGGAGCGCGGGCATCGGGTAGCTGTCCGCAACGGGCTTTAAGGAGACGACCATGTTCGACCTGACGGGAAAATGCGCGCTGATCACCGGGGCGTCGGGGGGGATCGGTGGGGCGATCGCCTCGGCGCTTCACGGCATGGGGGCGACGGTGGGTCTGTCCGGCACGCGGGTCGAACCGTTGGAGGCGCTGGCGGCGGAATTGGGCGAGCAGGCGCATGTGTTGCCGTGCAACCTGTCGGACGCCGATGCGGTCGAGGCGTTGCCCAAGCAGGCGGTCGAGGCGATGGGCGCGGTCGACATTCTGGTGAACAACGCCGGGATCACGCGCGACAACATCTTCATGCGGATGTCGGATGAGGAAATCCAGTCGGTGATCGACGTGAACCTCGTGTCCTCAATCCGGCTGATGCGCGGGGTTCTGCGCGGGATGATGAAGGCGCGGTTCGGGCGGATCGTGAACATCACATCGGTGGTGGGGGCGACCGGCAATCCGGGGCAGGTGAACTATGCTGCCGCCAAGGCCGGGCTGGTCGGTGCGTCGAAGTCGCTGGCCTACGAGGTCGCAAGCCGCGGGATCACCGTCAACTGCGTCGCGCCGGGGTTCATCGCCACCGCGATGACCGAGAAGCTGAACGACGACCAGAAGGGAAAGATCCTGACGCAGATCCCTGCCGGTCGCATGGGCGATCCGGTGGAAATCGCCAGTGCCGTCGCCTATCTGTCCAGTGCCGAGGCCGGTTACGTCACCGGGGCCACGCTGCACGTCAACGGCGGAATGGCGATGCTTTGAGGGCGCTTGCGAAAGCGTTTGCGCCCCCCGTGCGATGTGCTATAGGCGGCCCATCTTGCCGGGGGCGCGTTTTCGCGTCGGGCATGTTCCGTGCCAGCCGCGGAACCTGAGCCGCCCCTGAGGGGGCAAGGAAATACGGGAACGGACCCCGAAGAACTGTGAGGAACGGATATGAGCGACATCGCAGATCGCGTCAAAAAGATTGTCGTCGAGCACCTGGGCGTTGAAGAGGAAAAAGTGACCGAGTCGGCGTCGTTCATCGACGATCTCGGCGCGGACAGCCTCGACACGGTCGAGCTTGTGATGGCGTTCGAAGAAGAGTTCGGCATCGAGATCCCGGACGACGCGGCGGAAACGATCCAGACCTTTGGTGATGCCGTCAAATACATCAAGGAAGCGCAATAAGCGCCTTCCTCCGAGAGATCGGACAAACGTGCGGCGCCCCTTTCGGGCGCCGTTTTCGTTTTCCGGCGCCCGGGCTGGGCGGATTGTGACCGCGTGCTGCCGCCGATTGGCTGCCGCGCCCTTGCGACTTTCCCCCGCGCCGGGGTAATTGGACGCAACATCTGGAACAAGAAAGGGCGTGTCGATGCGTCGAGTGGTGATCACGGGTCTGGGTCTGGTAACTCCGCTGGCATGCGGGGTCGAGGAAAGCTGGAAGCGTCTTCTGGACGGCGAGTCCGGTGCGGACCGGATCAAATCCTTCGACCCGTCGCGGGTGGCCACGACGTATGCCTGCGAGGTTCCACGCGGCGACGGGTCGGACGGGACGTTCAACCCGGACGACTGGATGGAGCCCAAGGAACAGCGCAAGGTCGATACGTTCATCATGTACGGCATGGCGGCGGCGATCCAGGCGGTGCGGGATTCGGGCTGGATGCCCGAGACCGATGAGGACCGCGAGCGCACCGGCGTGATGATCGGGTCGGGGATCGGCGGGCTGAACACGATTGCCGAGACGGCTGTGCTGATCAAGGAAAAGGGTCCGCGCCGGGTGTCGCCATTCTTTATCCCGAGCGCGCTTATCAACCTCGTGTCGGGGCAGGTGTCGATCAAGTACGGCTTCAAGGGGCCGAACCATGCGGTCGTGACGGCCTGTTCCACCGGCGCGCACGCCATCGGGGATGCGGCGCGGCTGATCCAGTGGGGAGATGCAGAAGTGATGGTCGCGGGCGGCTGCGAGGCGTCGATCTCGGAAATCGGGATCGCGGGCTTCAACGCCTGCAAGGCGCTGTCGACCAAGCGCGCGGACGATCCGAAGACGGCCAGCCGGCCCTACGACGCGGACCGCGACGGGTTCGTGATGGGCGAGGGCGCCGGGATCGTCGTGCTTGAGGAATACGAGCACGCCAAGGCGCGCGGCGCGAAGATCTATGCCGAGGTGCTGGGCTATGGCCTGTCGGGCGACGCCTATCACATCACGGCCCCGGCAGAGGATGGCGACGGCGGCTTCCGCGCGATGAAGGCCGCCCTGGCACGCGCCGGGCTGGAGCCGTCGGATATCGACTACATCAACGCGCATGGCACCTCGACGATGGCGGATACCATCGAGCTGGCAGCGGTCGAGCGGTTGCTGGGGGATGCGGCGGACACGGCGACGATGTCGTCGACGAAATCTTCGATCGGGCATCTTCTTGGGGCCGCTGGATCGGTCGAGGCGATCTTCTGCGTGCTGGCGCTGCGCGATCAGGTCGCCCCGCCGACGATCAATCTCGACAATCCCGCCGTGACGCCGAGGCTGGACCTTGCGCCGAACGCCAAGCGGGAACGCAAGATCGACGTCGCCCTGTCGAACAGCTTTGGCTTTGGCGGCACCAATGCGTCTCTGGTCATCGGGAAGGTGAAGCCCTGATGTGGCGGTCCGTTGCCTCCAACACCCTGACATTGCTGATTGTCCTGATGATCGGGGCGGGGGCTTTCGTGGCTTGGGCGCAGAGCCAGTACACCAGCGCCGGACCGCTGGATGAGGCGATCTGCCTGCGGGTCGCGCCGGGGTCGAACCTGACGGCGGTGTCGAGCGAGTTGGCCGAGCGGGGCGCGGTTTCGAACGGCCGCATCTTCCGCGTGGGGGCGGATTATTCCGACAAGGCGGACCAGTTGAAGGCGGGGAGTTTCCTTGTTCCGGCGGGGGCGTCGATGGAAGAGATCGTCGACCTGGTCACGGTCGGGGGTCAGTCGACCTGCGGCACCGAGATCGTCTACCGGATCGGCGTGACGGCCAGCAGCGTGCAGGTGCGCGAGCTTGACCCGGCGTCGAACCGCTATGTCGAGCGCGCGGAGTTCTCGCCGGGCGAAGGCGAGGCGCCGGAGCTGTTCACCGAAATGCGGCAGCGGCAGGATACCCGCTACCGGATCGCGGTGGCCGAGGGCGTGACGAGTTGGCAGGTGGTCGAGGGGCTGAAGGCCGTCGACGTGCTGGAGGGCGAGATCGCGGCGGTCCCGGCCGAGGGGGCGCTTGCGCCCGACAGCTACGAGGTGCGCGTGGGAGCGCAGCGGCAGACGCTGCTGGACCAGATGCAGGAGCGCCAGACAGCGCGGCTGGACGAGGCCTGGCGCAACCGCGACGACGGGCTGCCGATCGAGACGCCAGAGGAGGCGCTGATCCTCGCCTCGTTGATCGAGAAAGAGACCGGCGGTGCAGACGAGCGCGGGCTGGTGGCGAGCGTCTTCGTCAACCGGCTGGAGCAGGGGATGCGGCTGCAGACCGACCCGACGGTGATTTACGGCATCACCAATGGGCAGGGTGTGCTGGGGCGCGGCATTCGCCAGAGCGAGTTGCGTGCCGAGACGCCGTATAACACCTATGTCATCAACGGCTTGCCGCCGACGCCGATTGCCAACCCGGGCTTGGCGAGCATCGAGGCGGCCGTGAACCCCGATGAGACGGACTATGTGTTCTTTGTCGCCAAGACGCTGGACCCGCGCGACGGGCACAATTTCGCGGAGACGCTGGACGAGCATAACCGCAATGTCGCGGCCTATCGGGCGCTGGAGGCGAACCAGTAAAGCGCGGTGATGTAACTAACTGGAAACGCTTGTTTTCTTGACTTTGCGCACGGTTGCGCGTACTGGTCTGGACAAGCTGGAAGACGTGGGCGGGCGGCCCGGGGTGACCCGGGACCGCCCGTTTTCGTTTCTCGTGCGGGCAGCAGGAGAGAGGCACCAAAATGGCAACGAAGAAGGCCAGACGAAAAACCTGTGACAGGCGCAGGAGGCTGCAGATCGCCGCGAAGAACCTCAACCGCCTGTCAGGATCGCTGGATGCCCTGATCGAGCGGATGGAAGCGGGCGAGGTGGTGACACCCGGCGATGTGACAGGCGCGGTCACGGGACTCTCGAAGGCGCTCAACAATGTGGTCAGCGAAGGAGCGAAGGTCGATGACGCACTTGCAAGGGAAGACGGGATCGAAGGCGGATACGCCCTCGATCTCGAGGCCGCCCGGGCCGAGATCGGGGGCCGCCTGGATCGCCTCCGGCGGGCCGGAGCGGACTGAGGCGTTCCTTGGCGGACTGACGGAGGGAGGGCTTTTGGCCCTCCCTTTTCTGTTCGAGTTCTGGGCGCTTCCGCACCAGCTGCCGCCCGGCGGTGACTGGCGGTCCTGGGTGATCCTTGGCGGGCGCGGGGCGGGCAAGACCCGCGCGGGCGCGGAATGGGTGCGCGGCATGGTCGAGGGCGCGGGGCCGCGCGATCCGGGGAAGGCGCACTGTGTGGCGCTGGTGGGCGAGACGATTGCGCAGGTGCGCGAGGTGATGGTGTTCGGGCCGTCCGGCATCCTGGCCTGTTCACCCAAGGACCGGATGCCGAAGTGGGAGGCGACGCGGAAACGGCTGGTCTGGCCGAACGGGGCGGTGGCGCAGGTGTTCTCGGCGCATGAGCCAGAGGCGTTGCGGGGGCCCCAGTTCGACGCGGCGTGGTGCGACGAGCTGGCGAAGTGGCGCAAGGCGGGGGAAACCTGGGACATGCTGCAATTCGCGTTGCGGCTGGGGGATCGCCCGCAGGCGGTGGTGACGACGACGCCGCGCAACGTCGATGTCCTGAAGCGGCTGCTGGCGCTGCCGTCGACGGTCATGAGCCACGCGCCGACCGAGGCGAACCGGGCCTATCTGGCGGAGAGCTTTCTTGAGGAAGTGCGCGCGCGCTATGGCGGCACGCGGCTTGGGCGGCAAGAACTGGACGGGGTGTTGCTGGACGACGTGGAGGGCGCGCTGTGGACGTCGGCGCGGCTGGAGGCGTGCCGGATCGAGCGGGCGCCTGTGCTGTCGCGGATCGTCGTGGCGGTCGATCCGCCGGTGACGGGGCACGGACGCTCGGACGCCTGCGGGATCGTGGTGGTCGGCGCGGTGACGGAGGGGCCGCCGCAGGACTGGCGTGCGGTGGTGCTGGAGGATGCGTCGGTGCAGGGCGTCTCGCCGCTGGAATGGGCGCGCGCGGCGTTGGAGGCGATGGAGCGGCATGGGGCGGAGCGGCTGGTGGCCGAGGTGAATCAGGGCGGCGATCTGGTCGAGGCGGTGGTGCGGCAGCTGGACCCGGTGGTGGCCTACCGCGCGGTGCGGGCGGCGCGCGGCAAGGCGGCGCGGGCCGAGCCGGTGGCCGCGCTTTACGAGCAGGGGCGGGTTGCGCATGTGCGGGGACTGGGCGCGCTTGAGGACGAGATGTGCCGGATGACGGCGCAAGGCTACCGCGGGCAAGGATCGCCCGACCGGGTGGATGCGCTGGTCTGGGCCGTGCAGGAGTTGATCCTTGGTCCGGCGGCGGAGTGGCGACGACCTCAGATCCGGGCGCTGGGATGAGAGCTGCGTATTTGGACAAAGAAGAAAGGGGGGTGTTGCGGTAGCGGGCCGGGGCCGCGCGGTGGGGTAGGAGGGTTTTCAGGGGGATCATGGATAACCGCATCTGACGCCGATGGGGCGGGCCTTTCGCGGCCTGCCCCGAGAGGGATCAGGAGAAGTGCGGATGGTGTTCGGATTGTTCCGGAACGACAGGTCAGAGGCGGCGGCGCCCGAGCGCAAGGCCTCGGCCACGGGGCGGGTCGTCGCCTGGGGCACGGGCGGGCGTGCGGTCTGGGGCGCGCGGGATACAGCGTCGCTGACGCGGGCGGGCTTTGCGGGGAACCCGGTGGGGTTTCGCGCGGTCAAGCTGATCGCAGAGGCGGCGGCGGCGCTGCCACTGGTCTGCGAGGACGGCGCGCGGCGGTTCGAGATGCACCCGGTGCTGGACCTGATCGCGCGGCCAAATCCGGCGCAGGGCCGGGCGGAATTGTTCGAGGCGCTCTACGGGCAGCTTTTGCTGTCGGGCAGCGGCTATGTCGAGGCGGTCGGCGGCGCAGACGGCGTGCCGGAAGAGCTGCATGTGCTGCGCTCGGACCGGATGAGCGTCGTGCCGGGGGCGGACGGCTGGCCGGTGGCGTATGACTATGCCGTCGCGGCCAAGCGGCACCGCTTTGCGGTGGGTGATGGCGTCTCGCCGGTGTGCCACGTCAAGAGCTTCCATCCGCAGGACGATCACTACGGGTTCTCTCCGATGCAGGCGGCGGCGAGCGCGGTCGAGGTGCACAACGCGGCGTCGCGCTGGTCGAAGGCGCTGCTGGACAATGCGGCGCGTCCGTCGGGGGCGATCATCTACCGGGGGGCGGACGGGCAGGGCGCGTTGTCGCCCGACCAGTTCGAGCGGCTGCAGCAAGAGATGGAAAGCTATCACCAGGGCGCTCGGAACGCCGGGCGGCCGATGCTGCTGGAGGGCGGGCTGGACTGGAAGCCGATGGGGTTCTCGCCCTCGGACATGGAGTTCCGGCAGACCAAGGAGGCGGCGGCGCGCGAGATCGCGGTGGCCTTCGGAGTGCCTCCGATGCTGCTGGGGATACCCGGCGAGGCGACCTATTCGAATTACCAGGAGGCGCACCGGGCGTTCTATCGCCTGACGGTGTTGCCGCTGGCGACGCGGGTGACGGGGGCGGTGGCCGAATGGCTGTCGGGCTTCGCGGGGGAACGGGTGTGCCTGCGCCCGGACCTTGACCAGGTGCCCGCGCTGGCGGCGGAGCGCGACCAGGTGTGGCGGCGCGTGGGCGCTGCGGACTTCCTGAGCGAAGCGGAAAAGCGGGCGCTGCTGGGCCTGCCCAAGGTGGAGATCGGCGATGAATGAGGCTTGGGTCGGCGCGCCGGAACGCAAGTTCGCGCGGCTGGGCGACGCGGTGCAGGTCACGGACGGGACGGTGATCGCAGGGTATGCATCGCTGTTCGGAACCAGGGACCAGGGCGGCGACGTGGTGGCGGCGGGCGCTTACGGGCGGTCGCTGGCGCGGCTGGCCGAGCGGGGCGGCGCGGTGAAGATGCTGTGGCAGCACGACCCGCGCGAACCCATCGGGGTCTGGGACGAGGTGCGCGAGGACGCGCGCGGCCTGTTCGTCAAGGGACGTATCCTGACGGATGTGGCGCGGGGCCGCGAAGCGGCGGCGCTGATCGCGGCGGGGGCCATCGACGGGCTGTCGATCGGCTATCGCACGGTGCGCGCCACCAAGGATGCGGGCGGCGTGCGGCGGCTGGACGAGGTCGAGCTGTGGGAGGTGTCGCTGGTGACCTTCCCGATGCTGGCCGAGGCGCGGGTCGCGTCGAAGGCGGCGGATACCGCCGAGGCGCTGTTGCGCGGTCTGGCGGGGGCGCTGCGCGAGGCAGGGCGCGGTCTGCGGACGGTCTGAGATCAAGGACAACGAGGAGAGTGCGATGACCGAGGCGAAGGCTTGGGCCGGGGAAGATGTGCCCGGCGACGAGACGACGGCGGCAGCAGAGGTGAAGACCGCGCTGACCGATTTCGTGCGCGACCTGAAGGGGTTTCAGGGCGCGGTGACTGACAGGCTGACCAAACAGGAAGAGCGACTGACCATGCTGGATCGGAAAACCATCAGCCGCGGCCGTCCGGCCCTTGCCGGAGCCGCGACCCTTGAGGCGCCGCATCAGAAGGCCTTTGAGGCCTATGTGCGGTCGGGCGACGACGACGGGCTGCGGGGCCTTGAGCTTGAGGGCAAGGCGCTGAACAGCGCGGTGGCGGGCGAGGGCGGCTATCTGGTCGATCCGCAGACCTCGGACACGGTAAAGGCGGTGCTGTCGGCGACGGCGTCGCTGCGGCAGGTGGCCAGCGTCGTGAACGTCGAGGCGTCAAGCTATGACGTGCTGGTCGACCTGGGCGATACCGGCGCGGGCTGGGCGTCGGAGACCGGCAGCCAGACGGAGACCGGGGCGGCGCAGATCGAGCGCGTGTCGATCCCGCTGCACGAGTTGTCGGCGATGCCGAAGGCGTCGCAGCGGCTGCTGGATGACAGCGCCTTCGACATCGAGGGCTGGCTGGCGGGACGCATCGCCGAGAAGTTCGCGCGCACCGAGGCGGCGGCGTTCATCTCGGGCGACGGCATCGACAAGCCCAAGGGCATGCTGACCTACCCGAGCGCCGAGGCGGGCACCGAAGTCTGGGGCGAGCTGGGGCACGTCAAGTCGGGTGTCGACGGCGATTTCCCGGCGCAGGGCGGCGGCGACGTGTTGATCGAGCTGGTCTATGCGCTGGGCGCGCCCTACCGCGCCAACGCATCCTTCGTGATGAACTCCAAGACCGCCGGGGCTGTGCGCAAACTGAAGGACGGCGAAGGGCGGTTCATCTGGACCGACGGCCTGGCGGCGGGCGAGCCTGCGCGTCTGCTGGGCTACCCGGTGCTGGTGGCAGAGGACATGCCGGATATCGCAAGCTGGGCACCCGCAATCGCTTTCGGCGACTTCCGCGCGGGATACACCATCGCGGAGCGCCCGGATCTTCGCATTCTGCGCGATCCGTTCTCGGCCAAGCCGCACGTGCTGTTCTACGCGACCAAGCGCGTCGGCGGCGATGTCAGCGACTTCGCGGCGATCAAGCTGCTGAAATTCGCGGTCTGATCTTCGGGCTGCGATGGGGCCGGGCCGTGATGGCCCGGTTCCGGCGGGCGGGTGCCGGAATGGTCCGTCGTCCAGCTGCTCCCCTCCGTGCGAGCGACGGGGCGGTGCGCGCCCGCTGCAGGCGGAAGGGCCATGGGTTGGAGAGACGTGATGATGTTGGTTGAAGAAACGTCGGTGCCGCCGGGCGCCCTGCCGGTGGCGCAGTTCCGCGATCACTTGCGGCTGGGATCAGGGTTTGCCGATGACGCGTTGCAGGACGACCTGCTGGAGCGGCATCTGCGGGCGGCACTGGCGGCCGTCGAGGCGCGGACGGGCAAGATCCTGATTGCGCGGGGGTTCGTCTGGACGCTGGCGGGATGGCGGGATTTCGGGCGGCAGGCACTGCCGGTCGCACCGATCCGCAGCGTGACCGAGGTTCGGCTGCTGGACCGGCACGGTGCGGCAAGCGTCGTCGATCCGTCGCGCTATCGGCTGGAACCGGACGGGCAGAGGCCGCGGCTGGTGTCGGCGGGGCTGCACCTTCCGCTGGTGCCGATGGGCGGGTCGGTGGAGATCACGTTCGAGGCGGGCTACGGCGCGTCGTTCGACGATCTGCCGCCCGACCTGGGGCAAGCGGTGCTGACGCTGGCGGCGCATTTCTACGAAAACCGGGGCAGCGCGCCGGGTGAGGACGGTATCCCGTTCACCGTGTCGCTGCTGATCGACCGCTACCGCACGGTGCGGTTGTTCGGTGAGGGCGGGCGATGACGGCGCCGGTGCTGAACCGCCCGATGGTGCTGGAGGACCGCGTGCAACTGCCCGATGGCGCGGGAGGCTTCTCTGAAGGCTGGCAGGCGCTGGGCACGGTCTGGGTCGGGGTACGGCCCGGCGCCGGGCGCGGCGGCGACGTGGCGGGGCTGGCCGTGGGGCAGGTGACGCATCGTCTGACCTGCCGGGCGGCGCCGGTGGGCGCGCCGTCGCGGCCGCGTGCGGGGCAACGGCTGCGCGAGGGGGCACGGGTGTTCCGCATCCTCGCCGTGGCCGAGGCGGACGGGCACCAGAGATACCTGGTGTGCACCGCCCGTGAGGAGGTTGCGGCATGAGCTATGGCGTTTCAGCCGCGCTTCAGGCGGCGGTCTATGGCCAGCTGGTCGGCGACACGGCGCTGGCCGCCTTGGTGGGCGCGCATGTCTACGATGCGATGCCGCCGGGGGTTCTGCCCTCGCTCTATGTCAGCCTTGGCCCAGAGGTCGTGCGCGACCGCTCGGACAAGACGGGGCGCGGCGCGGACCATGACTTTGCGGTCAGCGTGGTGACGGAAGCCGACGGGTTCCAGGCGGCGAAGGCTGTCGCGGGGGCGGTGTCGGACGCGCTGTCGGATGCGGACCTGACGCTGACGCGGGGGCGGCTGGTGGGCTTGCGCTTTGTTTCGGCGCGGGCTCGGCGCGAGGAGGCGGGCACGATCCGCCGGATCGAGCTGCGGTTCCGTGCCCGCGTGGAAGACTGAACACTTCATCTGGAGGGACGGACATGGCTGCCCAGAACGGCAAGGACCTACTGATCAAGATCGACATGACCGGCGACGGCACGTTCGAGACCTTTGCGGGGCTGCGTGCCACGCGGGTGAGTTTCAACGCCGAGAGCGTGGACATCACCAGTCTCGAAAGCCAGGGCGGATGGCGCGAGTTGCTGGCGGGCGCTGGCGTGCGCAGCGCGTCGATCAGCGGATCGGGCGTGTTCCGCGACGAGGTGACGGACGAGCGCGCGCGGCAGATCTTCTTTGACGGCGTGGTGCCGCGCTTTCAGGTGGTGATCCCCGACTTCGGCATCGTCGACGGGCCGTTCCAGATCACCTCGATCGAATACGCAGGCGCGCATGACGGCGAGGCGACCTACGAGCTGTCGATGGCTTCGGCGGGTGCGCTGCAGTTCGTGGCGGCCTGATCCATGGCGAACCCGCACGCGGGCGAGGTGGCGCTGGTCGTGGACGGCGAGCGGCACCTTGCCAAGCTGACGCTGGGGGCGCTGGCCGAGCTGGAAGCGGAGCTGGGCGCGGGGTCGCTGGTGGTGCTGGTCGAGCGGTTCGAACGCGGCGAGGTGGCAGCGCGTGATGTGCTGGCGCTGATCGTGGCGGGGCTGCGGGGTGGCGGCTGGCGCGGCACATCTGCCGACCTCTTGTCAGCAGAGATCGAGGGCGGGCCGGTGGCGGCAGCGCAGGCGGCGGGTGCGCTTCTGGTGCGCGCCTTCGGAGCGGCGGAGTGAGCGCGATCGACTGGGCGGGGCTGATGCGCGCGGGGCTTCTGGGTCTGCGGCTGCGGCCCGCCGAGTTCTGGGCGCTTACGCCTGCGGAATTGCGCCTGATGCTGGGCGTGGACGCGGGCGCGCCGCCGCTGACACGCGCGCGGCTTGAGGAATTGGTGCGGGCGTATCCCGACCGGAAAGGGCAAGCGGATGGATGACTGGGACCGGCTGGATGACCATGCCGCCGCGCTGGAAGGCACGCTTGGCGGCGCATCGGCGTTGGTGGCCGCCTTTGACGGGAGCTTGCGCGAGATGCAGGCGACGGTCGCGGGCGCGAACCGCGAGGTGAACGTGCTGTCGGGCGGGATCGGGCGCGGGCTGCGCCGCGCCTTCGACGGGCTGGTGTTCGACGGGATGAAGCTTTCGGACGCGCTGGCGGGTGTCGCAAAGTCGATGGCGGATGCGGCGTATTCGGCGGCGATCCGGCCGGTGACGTCGCATTTCGGCGGATTGCTGGCACGCGGAGTCGAAGGGCTGGTGCAAGGGGTGCTGCCCTTTGCGGACGGGGCTGCCTTCAGCCAGGGGCGGGTGATGCCCTTTGCCAAGGGCGGTGTGGTGAGCACGCCGACCAGTTTTCCGATGCGGGGCGCCACGGGCTTGATGGGAGAGGCGGGACCCGAGGCGATCCTGCCGCTCGCCCGTGGCGCGGATGGACGGCTGGGGGTCGCGCAGCAAGGTGGCAGGCGGGCCGTCAGCGTTCAGGTCAACGTCTCGACGCCCGATGTCGAGGGATTTCGGCGCTCGCACTCGCAGATCGCCGCCGAGATGGGCCGCGCGATCCAGCGCGGCCAGCGCAACCGTTGAGAAGGGGCTAGGTCATGGCGTTTCACGAGGTGCGGTTTCCCGCGAACCTGAGTTTCGGCTCGACCGGCGGGCCGGAGCGGCGCACGGAGATCGTGACGCTGGCGAACGGGTTCGAGGAGCGCAACACGCCCTGGGCGCATTCGCGGCGGCGTTATGATGCCGGGGTCGCGATGCGCTCGCTCGACGATCTGGAGGCGCTGATCGCGTTCTTCGAGGCGCGGGGCGGGCGGCTGCACGGGTTCCGCTGGAAGGACTGGTCGGATTACAAATCCGGCCCCGCGTCGCGCGCCGTGGGGGCGTTCGACCAGCGGATCGGGACTGGCGACGGCGAGACGCTGCGGTTTGCCCTGGTGAAGACCTACGTTTCGGGCGGAGTGTCCTATGAACGCCCGATCCTGAAGCCGGTGGACGGCAGTCTGCGCATCGGTGTGCACGACCAGGAGCTGCCGCCGGACGCCTTTGCCTTCGACGCGTTGACGGGTGAGGTCGTGCTGGACGAGCCGCCGGACGTGGGCGTCGCGGTGACCGCGGGGTTCGAGTTCGACGTTCCGGTGCGGTTCGACACCGACCTCATACAGACCAGCGTAGCCAGTTTTCAGGCGGGCGACACGCCGAACGTGCCCATCGTCGAAGTGAGGCTGTGAGCATGGAAGGCGGGTTCGAATTTCATCTGGGCAGCGGCGACACGAGCGTGTGCCGCTGCTGGCGGGTCACGCGGCGCGACGGGACGGTGCACGGCTTTACCGACCATGACGGCGATCTGGTGATCGACGGGCTGCGATATCGCGCGGATACGGGCATGTCGGCGGGGGTGCTGCAATCCTCGACCGGGTTGTCGGTGGACAACTCCGAGGCGGTCGGCGCGCTGTCGGACCTTGCCATCACCGAGGCGGATATCGAGGCGGGGCGCTTTGACGGCGCCGAGGTGCTTGCGCTTCTGGTCAACTGGGCCGATCCCAAGCAGCGGCAGGTGCAGTTTCGCGGCACCATCGGTGAGATCCGGCGTGGCGGCGGGGCGTTCCACGCCGAATTGCGCGGGTTGACCGAGGTGCTGAACCGGCCTGTCGGGCGGGTGTTCCAGGCGGCGTGTTCGGCGGTGCTGGGTGATGCGGCGTGCAGGGTCGACATTGGCGATCCCTCCGTGTCGGTCGAGGCGGTCGTCACCGCGCAGAGCGGGAGAAGCCTGTTCACCCTGTCCGGCGCAGAGAGTTTTGCGAGTGGCTGGTTCGAGCGTGGCAGCTTTGAGGTTCTGGACGGCGAAGCCTATGGGATCTTCGGCATGATCAAATCGGATGTGCTCGAGGACGGGGCGCGAGCGGTGCGGCTGTGGCAGCCGGTTCCGGCCCCGATCGAGACCGGCGCGCGGGTACGTCTGATCGCAGGATGCGACAAGCGCGCCGAGACCTGCCGCGCCAAGTTCGGCAATTTCCTGAACTTTCGCGGCTTCCCGCACATTCCCGGGGACGACTGGCTGATGTCCTATCCGGGCAGCGGTGCGATGGACGGGGGCGCGCTGATTCAATGACCGCAATCGCATCTGAAGTGGTCGCCGAGGCGCGGCGCTGGATCGGCACGCCGTATCTGCACCAGGCCTCGGCCCTTGGGGCGGGCGCGGATTGCCTTGGCTTGTTGCGGGGCGTCTGGCGCGGGGTCTATGGGCGCGAGCCCGAGGCGGTGCCTGTCTATGGCTGGGACTGGAGCGAGGTCTCGGGCGAGGAACGGTTGTGGCAGGCGGCGCGGCGGCATCTGGCTGAGCGCGGGGCAGGCGAGGCGGGCGCCGGGGACTTGCTGCTGTTCCGCATGCGGACGGGCGCGGTCGCCAGACATCTGGGGATCGCCTCGGACATCGGCGCGGGCGCTGCGTTCATTCACAGCTACTCGGGGCACGGTGTCATCGAAAGCCCGCTGTCGGCGGCCTGGGCGCGGCGGATCGCGGCGCGGTTCAGCTTTCCTGAAAGGAGCCTGTGATGGCGACCATCGTTCTTTCCGCTGTCGGCGGCGCGCTTGGCTCGGCGCTTGGCGGGTCGGTCCTGGGGCTGTCGACGGCGGTTCTGGGCCGCGCCGTCGGGGCGACGCTGGGGCGCTGGATCGACCAGCAGGTGATGGGCGGCGGATCGGAGGCGGTGGAGACCGGCCGGATCGAGCGGTTTCGCATCAACGGCGCCAGCGAGGGCGCGCCGATCGCGCGGGCCTATGGCCGGGTGCGGCTGGGCGGGCAGGTGATCTGGGCCACGCGGTTCCGCGAGCATGCCTCGACCACCACCCAGACCACGGGCGGCGGAGGCAAAGGCGGCGGGCCGCGCAACACCGTGACGACAACGCGCTATGCCTATTCAGTCAGCCTTGCCGTGGCGGTGTGCGAGGGGCCGATTGCCGGGATCGGGCGCCTCTGGGCCGACGGGCAGGAGATCGACCCCGAGGAGATCGGCGCCCGCGTCTACACCGGCGCTGAGGACCAGTTGCCCGATCCCAAGATCGAGGCGGTGCAGGGGGCGGGGCAGGCCCCGGCCTATCGCGGGATCGCCTATGTGGTGTTTGAGGACCTGATGCTGGAGCGGTTCGGCAACCGTGTGCCGCAGTTCAGTTTCGAGGTTCTGCGCCCTGCTCCCGAGCAGGCGGGCGGCGTGGCGGAGCTGTCCCATGCGGTACGCGGCGTCGCGCTGATCCCGGGGACGGGGGAATACGCGCTGGCGACGACGCCAGTCTACTACGATCATGGGTATGGACTGCGGCAGGCGGCGAACCTGAATGCCTCGGCGCTGCGCACCGACATCTCGGTGTCGCTGGATGCGTTGACGGCAGAGTTGCCGAATTGCGGATCGGTGTCGCTGGTGGTGTCATGGTTCGGCAGCGACCTGCGCGCAGGGCAGTGCACCATTCAGCCCAAGGTCGAGCACCACGACGCGGACGGTGACGTGATGCCGTGGTCGGTATCGGGGCTGGCGCGCGCCGGAGCGCAGGAGGTGCCGCGCATCGACGGCAAGCCGGTCTATGGCGGCACGCCGACGGACAGGGCGGTGATCGAGGCGCTTCGTGCGATCTCGGCGCGGGGCAAGGGCGCGGTGTTCTATCCGTTCATCCTGATGGACCAACTGGCAGGCAACGCTCTGGCCGATCCTTATGGCGGCGGCGAACAGGCGGCCTTGCCGTGGCGGGGACGGATCACCACGGGCAAGGCGCCCGGGCAGGCGGGCAGCAGCGACGGCACGGCGGCGGCAGAGGCCGAGGTGGCGGCGTTCTTCGGAAGCGCGGTCCCGGGGCACTTTGCGGCGACGGCTCACGGTGTGGCCTATTCCGGCCCTGCCGAGTGGTCCTATCGCCGCTTCATCCTGCATCAGGCGCACTTGTGCGCCGTTGCGGGCGGGGTCACGGCGTTCTGCATCGGCTCGGAGATGCGCGGGCTGACGCAGATCCGCGGGGCGGGGGACAGCTTTCCGGCGGTGGCGGCGCTGCGTGCACTGGCGGCGGATGTGCGCGCGATCCTCGGGCCGGACGTAAAGATCGGATACGCCGCCGACTGGTCGGAGTATTTCGGCTATCAGCCGCAGGACGGGTCAGGGAACGTGTATTTCCACCTCGATCCGCTGTGGTCCGATCCGAACATCGATTTCATCGGCATCGACAACTACATGCCGCTTGCCGATTGGCGGGACACGCCGGACCACGCCGACGCGGGCTGGGAGTCGATCTACGACCTTGGCTATCTGCAGGCCAACATCGAGGGCGGTGAGGGGTTCGACTGGTACTATGCCAGCGACGCCGCGCGCGACCTGCAGGACCGCACGCCGATCACCGATGGCGGATATGACGAGCCGTGGGTCTGGCGCTACAAGGATGTGCGCGGCTGGTGGTCGAATGCACACCACGAGAGGCGCGGCTGGGTGCGGCAGGAGACGCCGACGGCGTGGGTTCCGGGCAGCAAGCCGATCTGGTTCACCGAGATCGGGTGCGCCGCGATCGACAAGGGCGCGAACCAGCCGAACCGGTTTCTAGATCCCAAGTCATCGGAATCGGGGCTTCCGCTGTATTCGAACGGTCAGCGCGACGACCTGATGCAGATTCAGGCGCTGCGGGCGATCTGTGACTACTGGAGCGATCCTGCGAAGAACCCCGTATCCGATGTCTATGGCGGGGCGATGATCGACGTCGCGCGCACCCATGTCTGGGCCTGGGACGCGCGGCCCTTTCCGCAGTTTCCCGGCAATCTTGCGCTGTGGTCGGACGGCGACAACTACTTGCGCGGCCATTGGCTGAACGGGCGGTCCGTGGCGCGCGCGCTGGACGGGCTGGTGGCGGAACTGGCGAATGAGGCGGGGCTGGACGGGCTTGATACCGCGCGGCTCTACGGGCTGGTGCGCGGCTATACCGTCAGCGATCCCGGCACCGTGCGCGCCGCGCTGCAGCCTTTGATGCTGGCCTTTGGCTTTGATGCCGTCGAGCGGGATGGGGTGCTCCGCCTGCGCTCGCGCGGGGGAGGTGTCGATGCCGTGATCGACACCGAGCGGCTGGTCGAGGTGCCGAAGACAGACGGCGTGCTGGAGCTGACGCGCGCGCCCGAGGCCGAGCTGGCGGGCCGGTTGCGGCTGGTCTTTGCCGAGGCGGACGGCGCGTTCAACGCCCGCTCGGAAGAGGCGGTTCTGCCCGACGAGTCCAGCCACGCGGTCGCGCAGACCGAGGTGCCGCTGGTCCTGACGCGGGCCGAGGCACGGCGCATCGTGGAGCGCTGGCTGGCAGAGGCCCGGATCGCCCGCAGCAGCGCGCGCTTTGCGCTGCCGCCGTCGGCCTTCGGGATCGGCGCGGGGGACATCGTGTCGCTGCCCTCGGACGCGGGGCCTGTCAGCTACCGGATCGACAGGGTGGAACGCGCCGAAGCGCAGACCGTCGAGGCGGTGCGGGTGGACGCGGCGGCGCATGACGCCCCTGCGCTGCTGGAGGAGACGCCTGTGCCGGTCACCTTTGCCGCCCCTCAGCCGGTGCAGGTGCTGTTCCTCGATCTGCCGCTTCTGCGCGGTGACGAGGTGGCGCACGCCCCGCATATCGCGGCCACCGCAGAGGTCTGGCCGGGACAGGTGGCGGTGATGGCTTCGGCCGGGGGAGAGAGCTTTGCGCTCGATACCGTGCTGGACGCGGCGGCCACCATGGGCGTGACGGAAACGGCGCTGGCGCGGGCAGAGGCGGGACTGTTCGACCGGGGGCCTGCGCTGCGGGTGCGGCTGTTCAGCGGGGCGCTGGCGTCGGCGGGGCTGGACGAGGTGCTGAACGGCGCCAATGTCGCGGCGATCGGCGACGGGCAAGGCGCGTGGGAAGTCTTCCAGTTCGCCGATGCAGAGCTTGTCGCGCCGCACACCTTCGATCTGTCGCTGCGGCTGCGCGGGCAGGCTGGCACGGATGGCGTGATGCCCGATGTCTGGTCGGCCGGGAGCCGCTTCGTGCTTCTGGATGGCGCGGTGCGGCAGATCGGGCTGGCGGCGGCGGACAGGGGCATTGCGCGGCGCTACCGCATCGGTCCGGCGCGGCTGGGGTATGACCATCCGGCCTATTCCGAGCTTTCGGCGGCCTTCGACGGTGTCGGACTACGCCCCTACACGCCTGCACATCTTCGCGCCGTGCAGCGGGCGGATGGCGGGGTGGATATCACATGGCTGCGGCGCACCCGCATCGACGGCGACAGCTGGGCCTCTTACGAGGTGCCGCTGGGCGAGGATCGCGAAGCCTATGCCCTGCGCATCGAACAAGGCGGGGTGACCCTGCGCGAGGCTGTCCTGGACGCGCCGCGCTGGACCTACACTTCCGCGGATATCAGCGCCGACGGGGTGGCGGGCGCCCTGACGCTCAGCGTTGCCCAGATTTCGGACCGGTTCGGTCCCGGACCTACAAGAAGGATGACCTTCCATGTCTGAAACCGCTCAATTCCAGCTTCCGCTTCTGGCGCCGTCGCAGGCGCAGAAGCACGTCACGGTGAACGAGGCGCTGACGCGCCTTGATGCCTTGGCCAATCTTCGGATCGTATCGGAGCGTCCCGATCCGCCCGCCGACCCTGCCGAGGGCGATGTGCACGCTGTCACAAGCGGGGCGTCGGGGCTCTGGGCCGGACAGGAGGGCAGGCTTGCGCTGCGGCTGTCGGGCGCCTGGGTGTTCGTCTCGCCCCGGGCCGGGTGGAGCGCCTGGCACGCGGCGGACGCGCGGGCGGTACGGTTTGATGGGACGGACTGGATAGCGGAGGGCGCGGCGATGCCTTTGGGCGCGATAACCACGACGGAATTCGAGCATATCCTGGCCCCCGGCGCCTATAGCGACACCACCTTCCGGTTCCCTGCCAACTCGGTGATGTTCGGCGTTGGCGCGCGGGTGATCGAAGAGGTCACC
The DNA here is from genome assembly GCF_019061145.1 of Anianabacter salinae. GTDB lineage: Bacteria > Pseudomonadota > Alphaproteobacteria > Rhodobacterales > Rhodobacteraceae > Anianibacter > Anianibacter salinarum. The sequence goes on from NZ_JAHQZS010000003.1 coordinate 448,610, forward strand.
GGCACGCTCAATACCTTGTCCGTCGGGCATGACACCGATGTGTACTGGTTCGGCTGGGGGTTTGACACGGCTGCGGGCACCGAGATCGTGGCCACGCCAAGCTGGCCGGCGCGCGCCAGTTCCGAGCGTCCGGTGCGGTTCTCGCCCGACAGCGGAACGATTGCCGGGGGGCGGCTTTTGGTGCGGGTGCAATACTATGTGCCGTCCGTGCCCGCCTGAGCGATGCGCCCGGTGATGCACGGCGACGTTGTCGCCGCCGCGCGGGTCCTGAAGGGCGTGCCGGGCAGCTTGCGCGCGGCGCTTCTGGTGCGGCTCCTGCGTCAGACCGAAGCGGCGGACCGGTTTCGCCGCGCGCAGGGGCGGCTGCATCCCTTGTGGGGCGACGGCAGCCTGATGGCTGCCGCCCTTGCGCGCCGCCCAGGGCCAGAGCCGCACCTGGACGACGCCGACTACTGCGATTGCCTGGCATTGGTGTTCACGGCGCTGGCCCGTCGCGGTGGCATTGCGATCGGCAACCCACCCGGGCTGTGAGTTGTGGCCCGATCCAGCGTCGGACGTCGAGGTGGCCTTGCCTCGATCCGGACGCGCCGCTCCTCGTCATGGTCTCCCGTGTTTCAAATCTGCCCTCTCGGCATTGCGCTTTGTCAGCGAACCCTATTTGTAGTAGAAAATCGCAAGGATTTGGAGACCGGCGATGGCTGAAACGCGCAAGAAACTGGCGGAACTGGACCCTGTCTGGGACCGCATCTGCGGCGAGGCCGAAGCGGCCATCGCGGCCGATCCGCTGATGGGCGGCCTTATCCATATGAGCATCCTGCACCACCGCTCGCTCGAGGCGGCGCTGGCGCATCGGGTGTCGTTCAAGTTGGCCTCGGGCGAGATGCCCGAACAGATCCTGCGCGAGATCTGCGACAGCGCCTATGCGGCAGACCCGTCCTTGGGCGCAGCGGCGCGCGCCGATCTGGTCGCCATCTACGACCGAGATCCTGCCTGCCACCGGCTGATGCAGCCCTTGTTGTACTTCAAGGGGTTCCAGGCGGTTCAGGCCTACCGCATCGGGCACTGGCTGTGGACCGAGGGGCGCAGGGATCTGGCGTATTTCTACCAGATGCGGGCATCCGAAATCTTTGGCGTCGACATCCATCCCAACGCCCGCATCGGCAAGGGCATCATGATCGACCACGCGCATTCCATCGTCATCGGCGAAACGGCGGTGGTGGGCGACAACGTGTCGATGCTGCATTCGGTGACGCTGGGCGGCACCGGCAAGGAAGACGACGACCGCCATCCCAAGATCGGCGACGGCGTGCTGATCGGGGCGGGCGCCAAGGTGCTGGGCAATATCCGCATCGGCAACTGCTCGCGCGTGGCCGCCGGGTCGGTGGTGCTGGAAGAGGTGCCGCCGAAGAAGACCGTGGCAGGCGTGCCCGCCCGGATCGTGGGCGAGGCGGGCTGTTCGCAGCCGTCGATCACCATGGACCACCTGGTGAGCGTGGGGCTGCGCGGGGAGGACTGAGCGCGGCTTTGGTGCGACATTGAAAAAGGCGGCCCGATGGGCCGCCTTTTGCGTTTGGCTGGACGGAAGGTCTACGCCAGCATCCCCAGCGGGTTCTCGAGGTTCTCCTTGATTGCCGCCAGAAGCTGCGCGCCAAGGGCGCCGTCGATCACCCTGTGATCGACCGACAACGTCACGCTCATCACCGTGGCGACGGCCAGTTCGCCATCTTCCCCGACCACCGGTTTCTTCACGCCCGCGCCCACCGCAAGGATCGCGCCGTGGGGCGGGTTGATGACCGCGTCGAAGTTGTCGATGCCGAACATTCCAAGGTTCGAGATCGCAAAGCTGCCGCCCTGGTATTCGTGCGGCGCGAGTTTGCGGTCGCGGGCGCGGGCGGCGAGGTCTTTCATCTCGGCGGACAGCGCGGACAGCGACTTCATCTCGGCGTCCTTCAGCACCGGCGTGAACAGCCCGCCCTCGATGGCGACGGCGACGGCCACGTCCGATGGCTTGAGCTTGAGCATCCGGTCGCCCGCCCACACCGCATTCGCATCCGGCACCTGTTGCAGCGCCAGCGCGCAGGCCTTGATGATGAAGTCGTTGACCGACAGCTTCACGCCGCGCGCTTCCAGCTGCTTGTTGAGCGTGCCCCGGAACTTCAGTAGCGCGTCAAGATGGATGTCGCGGCGGAGGTAGAAGTGCGGAATGGTCTGCTTGGCCTCGGTCAGACGGCCCGCGATGGTCTTGCGCATCCCGTCCAGCTTGACCTCGGCATAGTCGCGGCCCTCGTACATCTTGATGACCTGCGCGGCGCTCATGCCGGTGGGCATCGCCTCTGCGGCCTTGGCGGGGGTCTCGGCCTTGGGCGCGTCCGCCTTTGCGGGCGCGTCCGACGCCTTGGCGTTCAGAACGTCGGCCTTGACGACGCGGCCCTTGGGGCCTGACCCCTTGAGCGAGGCAAGGTCCACGCCGCGATCCTTGGCGATGCGGCGCGCGAGCGGAGAGGCGAAGACGCGGTTGCCGTCGGCATCGGTGGGCGCGGCGGGGGCAGGGGTATCTGACGCCTCGACCTGCGCAGGCGCCCCGCCCCGGCCATAGCCCGCCTGCGGGGCGGTTGCCTCGGACGCGGAGGCGGGTTCGACGTTGGACGACGCGGGTTCCGATTTCGGGGCGGACGGCGCGCCGATGTCGTCGGCACTTTCGCCTTCCTCCAGCAGCACGGCGATCGGCGTGTTGACCTTCACGCCTTCGCTGCCCTCGGCGATCAGCAGCTTGCCGATGGTGCCTTCGTCGACGGCCTCGAATTCCATCGTCGCCTTGTCGGTTTCGATTTCGGCCAGAAGGTCGCCCGCCGAAACGGTGTCGCCTTCCTTGACCAGCCATTTCGCCAGCGTGCCCTCCTCCATCGTGGGGGACAGCGCGGGCATCAGGATTTCCGTGGGCATCGCGCGCTCTCCTTAGCGGTAGGTGACGGCTTTGACGGCGTCGATGACCTCTTTGGTGGTCGTCAGCGCCAGCTTTTCAAGGTTCGCGGCATAAGGCATGGGCACGTCCTTGCCGGTGCAGGACAGGACCGGCGCGTCAAGGTAATCGAACGCCTCGGTCATGATATGCGCGGCGATGTGGTTCGACATTGACGCGACGGGGAAACCCTCTTCCACGGTGACGCAGCGGTTGGTCTTCTTCACGCTCTCGATGACGGTGGCATAGTCGATGGGGCGCAGGGTGCGCAGGTCGATGACCTCGGCCTCGATGCCGTCCTTGGCCAGCGCGTCTGCCGCCTCCAGCGCATAGGTCATGCCAATGCTCCAGGATACGATGGTCACGTCGCTGCCCTTCCGCCAGATCTTGGCCTTGCCGAAGGGGATGGTGAAATCGTCGATGTCCGGCACTTCGAAGGTGCGGCCATAGAGGATCTCGTTCTCAAGGAACACGACCGGGTTGGGATCGCGGATCGCGGATTTCAAGAGGCCCTTGGCGTCAGCCGCCGAATAGGGCTGCACGACCTTGAGGCCGGGGATCGAGGCATACCACGCCGCGTAGTCCTGGCTGTGCTGGGCGCCGACGCGGGCTGCGGCCCCGTTCGGACCCCGGAACACGATGGGCGACCCCATCTGACCGCCCGACATATACAGTGTCTTGGCGGCCGAGTTGATGATATGGTCGATGGCCTGCATCGCGAAGTTGAAGGTCATGAACTCGACGATGGGGCGCAGACCGTTCCACGACGCGCCGACGCCGATGCCGGCAAAGCCGTGCTCGGTGATCGGCGTGTCCACGACCCGGCGCGCGCCGAACTCGTCCAGCAGACCTTGGGTGATCTTGTAGGCGCCCTGGTACTCGGCGACTTCCTCGCCCATGACAAAGACCGCGTCGTCGCGGCGCATTTCCTCGGCCATGGCATCCCGCAACGCCTCGCGCACGGTCTGCTCTTTCATCTTGGTGCCTTCGGGCCAGTCGGGAGAGGCCGATTTAGGCGCCGACCTCGGCTCGGCGGGTGCTTTCGGGGCCTCCTCGGCGGGCGCGTCGGCCTTCGGAGCAGGCTCGGCCTTGGCCTCGCTTGCAGCGGCGTCGGCGTCCTCGCCTTCCTCGACCATGACGGCGATGGGCGTGTTCACCTTCACACCCTCGGTGCCTTCGGCGATCAGGATCTTGCCGACGATGCCTTCATCGACGGCCTCGAATTCCATCGTCGCCTTGTCGGTCTCGATCTCGGCCAGGATGTCGCCGGACGACACGGTGTCGCCCTCTTTGACCAGCCATTTCGCAAGCGTGCCTTCCTCCATCGTGGGGGACAGCGCGGGCATCAGAATTTCGGTTGCCATGTAAGTTGTCTCCCTTACGCGTCCTGCGGCACTTCTGCGGCGTAGATATCGGTGTACAGCTCGTCCACCGGCGGCTCGGGGCTGTCCTTGGCGTACTCGGCCGAGGCGTTGACCACGTCCTTTATCTCCTTGTCGATCGCCTTGAGGTCATCCTCTTGCGCGCCCGCCTCGATCAGGCGCTTGCGGACCTGTTCGATCGCGTCGCGCTCTTCGCGCATCTTCTGCACCTCGTCGCGGGTGCGGTATTTCGCCGGGTCCGACATCGAATGCCCGCGGTAGCGGTAGGTCATGACTTCAAGGATGTACGGCCCCTTGCCCGCGCGGCAGTGCGCGACGGCCTTGGCGCCCGCGGCGCGCACGGCCAGCACGTCCATGCCGTCGACTTCCTCGCCCTCGATCCCGTAGGCCGCACCGCGTTCCCACAGCGAATTGGACTTGGTGGCGCGCTTGACGGATGTGCCCATGGCATACTGGTTGTTCTCGATCACGAAGATCACCGGCAGATCCCAGAGTTCCGCCATGTTATAGGCCTCATAGACCTGGCCCTGGTTCGCCGCCCCGTCCCCGAAGTAGGTGAACGTCACGCGGTCGTTGCCCTTGTACTTGTCGGCAAAGGCGATCCCCGCGCCCAGCGGCACGTTGGCGCCGACGATGCCGTGCCCGCCGTAGAACCGCTTGTCCTTGGAGAACATGTGCATCGAGCCGCCTTTCCCCTTGGAATAGCCGTCGATGCGCCCGGTCAGTTCGGCCATCACGCCCTTGGGGTCCATCCCGCAGGCCAGCATGTGGCCATGATCGCGGTATGTGGTGATGACGTTGTCACCTTCTTCGGCCACCGATTGCAGGCCGACGACGACCGCCTCCTGCCCGATGTAGAGGTGGCAGAAGCCGCCGATCAGGCCCATGCCGTAAAGCTGGCCCGCCTTTTCCTCGAAACGCCGGATCAGCAGCATTTCGCGGTAGTAGTGAAGCAGCTCGTCCTTGGTCGCCCCGTGTCCTGCATCGGGTGCCTTGGTGCTCTTGCGCGTGGCCATGTGACCGTCTCCTCCAGAGCCGTGAGAAAATAGTTTAGCGTTGAACTATCTCCTAGCACGGGTGCGGTCAAATGCCCAAGCGGGTTTCGCCATCGCCGGGCGGGACCCGGCCATGCAGTCTGCGAAACCCTTGACGTCAGGTCAGCGGATGACGATTTCGCCCGGGCGCAGCAGTCCCAGCACGTCGCGCGCCTGCTCGTCCAGAAGGTCGAGGTCGAGATAACTGTCGGACAGTCGGCGCGTGCGGTTGCGCATCACGGCGACCTCGGCCTCGAGCGCGGTCTTCTCGGCGCGTAGCGCCTCGGCCTCGGCCTCGATCTGGATGCGGCGGAACAGGCCCTGTTCCCCCTGCACGCTGGCAAAGGTGAAATACGCGCCCAGCCCGAAGGCGATGGCGAAATAGATCAGGGCCCCGTAAGCGGGCTTGGATCGGGTCATGGAACGCTCGTGCCTCGTCGTGCCGTCTCGTTCACCGGACGGACTATGCACAGCATGCCATATCGGCGGGATCATGTGAACGGATGATTCACCGCTGGAAGCGCACCGCCCTGCGGCGTTACCGTCGCGCACAAAGGAGTCGCCCATGCGCCCCTCGCGTCCCACATCCGCCCTGTCCACGCACGAGGTCACGAACCAGCCCGGGCCGCGCCCCGTCGATCTGTGGAACGACGACGCTGCCCTGCGCGGCGCCGTCGCCGCGAACCACGGCCAGATCAAGCCGCTGTCCGACCTTGCCGCCCGCCTGTCGGACCGCGCGATGATCGAGGCCGGGCGCGAGGCGAACCGCCATCCGCCCGAATTGCGCGCGTTCGACCGTGCGGGCCGCCGCCTCGACGAGGTCGCGTTCAGCCCAAGCTATCACCGCCTGATGGAGACCGGCATCGGCGCTGGGTATTCGGCCATCGCCTGGGAAGGCAAGGCCGCCGGGGGCCATGTCACCCATGCCGCGATGGTCTACCTGATGAGCCAGGTCGAACCCGGCGTCTGCTGCCCGATGACGATGACCTATGCCGCCGTGCCCGCGCTGGCGGCGAACCCTGCTGTCGCAAAGGTATGGCGGCCGAAACTGGTGTCGCGCCGCTACGATCCCGCCGTCGCCCATGTCGCCGACAAGACGGGCGCGACGCTCGGCATGGCGATGACCGAGAAACAGGGCGGCTCGGACGTGCGCGCCAACACCACGACTGCGCAGCGCGACGGAGACCTCTACATCCTGAACGGCCACAAGTGGTTCTGCTCGGCGCCGATGTCGGACGGGTTCCTGACGCTGGCGCAGGCGGACGAGGGGCTGACCTGTTTTCTGGTGCCGCGCTGGCTCGACGGGCGGCGCAACGGGATCCACCTGATGCGGCTCAAGGACAAGCTTGGCAACCGCGCCAATGCCTCGGCCGAGATCGAGTATCACGATGCGGTCGCCTGGCGGCTGGGCAACGAGGGCGCGGGCGTGCGCACGATCATCGAGATGGTCCACCACACCCGGCTTGACACCGCGATGGCCCCCGCAGGCCTGATGCGCGCCGCGCTGGCCGAAGCGGTGTGGTGGGCGGAAGGGCGCAGCGCCTTCCAGAAGCGCCTGATCGACCAGCCGCTGATGCGCGCCGTCCTGTCAGAGCTTGCCCTTGACGCCGAGGGGGCGCTGGCGCTGGGCCTGCGCGTGGCGCGTGCCTTTGACAGCACGGCGTCCGAGGCCCGCGCCTTCGCCCGCATCGCCGTCGCGCTGGCCAAGTTCCTGTCCAACAAGCGCGCACCGAATGCCATCTACGAGGCGATGGAGGCACTGGGCGGCATGGGCTATGTCGAGGATACCCCCCTGCCGATGCTCTACCGCGAGGCGCCGCTCAATTCGATCTGGGAGGGCTCGGGCAATGTCATCTGCCTCGACATTCTGCGCACGCTGGAGCGTGACCCCGCCGCGGCTGCCGCGCTCGATGCCGTCCTCGACGCCGCGCGCGGTGTGCACCCGGCCTATGACTCGGCGCTCAGCGACAGCCGCACCCGCTGGCCCGGACTGCCCCCCGAGGCCGAGGCCCGCGCCTTCGCCGAACGCATCGCGACGCTGCTGACCGCCGCCACCCTGGCCGAAACCGCCCCGCATGACATCGCCGAGGCCTATGCCGCCTGCCGCCTAGATCCACAGCGCGGCCAGATCACCGGAACCGCCACCGGCTACGACCCCGCCGCCATCCTGCGCCGGGTGTCCCTGGCAAGCTGAGGGAGAGGGGCGCTGCCCCTCTTGGCCTTCGGCCAATTCACCCCGGAGTATTTGCCGACCAAAGATGGCATCAAGCACTCTATTACCATCTTTGGTCCACAAATACCTCCGGGGGGTCTGGGGGGCAGAGCCCCCCAGCCGGGTCGCCGTCAGGCGAAACCCCTCAGGCCTTGCCCTTGTAGATGTCGACCAGCTTGCCCAGCATGTCGAGCGCCTCGGCGCGCGGGCGCTGGAACGAGTTGCGCCCGATGATCGAGCCGTTGCCGCCGCCGTCGCGGATCGCGCGCGCGTCGTCATAGACCGCGTCCGCACCCTTTTTCGATCCGCCCGAGAACACGATGATCCGCCGGCCGTTGAAAGACGAGCGCACGCAATCGGCCACTCGCGCGGCCTGGGTCGAGATGTCGATCTTCTCGGCCTCGTAGACCTTTTTCGCCTCGGGCAACATCAGGTGGTCGGTCGACAGCTTCACCTTGATGACATGCGCGCCCAGCAGCGCCGCGATATGGGCGGCGTAGGCTGCGATGTCGATGGCGGTCTCGCCGTCCTTGGTGACCGCCTCGCCGCGCGGATAGGACCAGATCACCGTGGCGATGCCGCAGGCCGCTGCCTCGCGGCGCATCTCGACGATCTCTTCGAACATGTCGAGAGCCATGTCCGAACCGGGGTAGATCGTGAAGCCGATGGCGGCGCACCCGAGCCGCAGCGCATCGTCCACCGAGGCCGTCACCGCCTGGTTCTTGCCTGCCGTGTCCGACATCAGCGAGTTGGCCGAGTTCACCTTGAGGATCGTCGGGATCTGCCCCGCGAAGGTATCGGCGCCCGCCTCGAGCGGTCCCAGCGGCGCGGCATAGGCGTTCAGGCCCGCGTCGATGGCAAGCTGGTAGTGGTAATGCGGATCATAGCCGTCCGGGTTCGGCGCGAAACTGCGCGCCGGGCCATGCTCGAACCCCTGGTCGACGGGAAGGATGATCATCTTGCCGGTGCCGCCCAGCTTGCCCGCCATCAGCATCTGGCACAGCTTGCCCTTCACGCCGGGCGTCTCGCTCTCGTAGTTCGACAGGATCTTCTGGACGGTGCGGGTGGCCTTCATCGCTGGGTGCTCCTTCGCGGATGTACGGGTGTCACGCCGGGTCTAGCCCCGCCCGAAGGCGGGGCCAACCCCGTTCGCGCTAACGCCGCCTGGCTATCGCGACCCCAGCCGCGCGGGCATGTCTGCGTTCAGCCAGGCCTCGGTCGCGGCGCGGCTGGCTGCCGCTTCGGCCGCGTCCCAGGCGGTGCGGGCCTTGCCGTCCTCCCAGGCCATGCGCGCGTCGATCTCGGACAGGATCGAGGCAGCTTCGGCGTCGCCCGCGGCGGCGCCGATGGTCGCCCACATCAACGCGCCCGCGTAGTTGCGCGTCGCGCCGTTCCCCGAGAACTGCTGCGCCGCGCGGTCGCGCACGACATAGGACAGGCCAAGATCCTCGGCGGTGGGCTGGTCCAGCCCGCCCGCCTCGGCCTGCAGGTCCAGCGCGGCGGCCAGGCCGATCTCGCGCTCGAGCCGGTCGAGGAGCGCCGTGGCGCCCGCCTGTTCCGCAGCGCCCGCGATCAGCGCAAGCCGGTAGGCGGCCTGCGGATCGCGCGTGGCAAGCCCTTCGGCCGCGACCAGCGCCGCTTCGCCGTCACCGTCCTCTGCCAGCGGCGCCAGCAGCGCCACGCCAAGGCCGATGTCGCGCGGCGCGCCGGTTCCCGTGACCAGCGCAAGCCCTGCGCGGCGGCGATCCTCGGGCGACATGTCGGCCTCGTTCAGCGCTGCCGTCAGTAGCGCGGTCGGCAAGACATCCGCATGCGCTGCCGGAGCGACGCCGAGAACTGGCCGGAGCGTGTCGAACGCGGCCAGCGGCGAGGCTTCCAGCGCCTCGAAGTCGATATAGGTGTCGCCGTCGATCGACGTCTCGAGGACCAGCCGCTCGGGATTGCTCAGGAACGCGGGCCAGGCCTCTTTGACGGACGCAAGGAACGTCGCCTGCGCCTCGGACAGATCGCCCGCTGCGCCGTTCGAATCGATCATCATGCCGCCAAGCATCCCCTCGATCATCAGCGGCGCCGATCCCGGATCGGACAGCGGCGGCGGCAACAGGCCCTTCAGCGTCTCCCATCCTCCAAGGTTCTCGACGCTGAGGGTGGCTCGGTCGAGGAACACGACCGGCGCAGGTTCGTCCGGGTTGTCGCGCGCGTCGGCCCAGACATAGGTGGTGTTCACCGACAACTCGGCCGAGGCGACGTCCTGCACGGTGGCATACAGCACCATGTCCGCCGCCGAGGACGGAATGTCATAGTCGATGTCGAGCGCGAGGCGCGGCAGCACCAGCCGTTCCAGCCCCAGCATCCCGAACCCTTCGCGTGCCTCTTCGGGCAGGCAGGCGGGCGGCATCGAGGCGCCCGCGGTCTGCACCTTGATCCGCAGCCGGTCGACCTCGTCCAGCGCGGCGGTGCGGATGGTCAGCCGGTCGATCTCGACCAGGCAGTCGCCGCCATCGTCCCAGTCGGGCAGGGGCCAGACCTGCACGTCGGTCAGCACAAGGCGTCCGGCGGCGAAATCGACGCTCATGTCGCCGTATTTCACATCCATCTGGGTGCGCAGCGTCATGATGCCGGACTGCATGATGGTGCGGATGATCCGGTCGGGTGTGATCAGATCCAGAAGGCCGGGGCGGTCCTGCGCGATGGCGCTGGCAGGAAGCATTGCCGCGCAGGCGGCGAGAATCGGGCGGCGGAACATGACATGTCCTTTCGGTGCGGCGGGCAACTGCACCGATTAGGACTGTGTCGTCGTCTTCAAATCAAGCGCCGAGTGCGGCGACCCCGGGCAATGTCTTGCCTTCCATCCATTCGAGGAACGCGCCGCCGGCCGTGGAAATGTAGGTGAACCGGTCCGCAGCGTCCGCGCGGTTCAGCGCCGACACGGTGTCGCCCCCGCCCGCGACGGACACCAGCGCGCCCGCTTCGGTCAGTTCGGCCGCCTTGGCGGCGGCGGCATTGGTGGCGGCATCGAAGGGCGCGATCTCGAACGCGCCAAGCGGTCCGTTCCAGATCAGCGTCTTGCTGGCCTCGAACACCTCGGCGATGCGCGCCACGCTGCCCGGTCCGGCGTCGAGGATCATGTGGTCCGCAGGGCAGGCATCCGCCGCCACGGTGACATGCGGCGCCTGCGCCTTGAACGCGGTGGCGGCGACCACGTCCACGGGCAGCACGATCTCGCATCCCGCCTCGCCCGCGCGGGCGAGGATATCAAGCGCGGTGTCGGTCATCTCGCGTTCCGCCAGCGAGGTGCCGATCTCGTGGCCCTGCGCCAGAAGAAACGTGTTCGCCATCCCGCCGCCGATGACCAGATAGTCGACCTTGCGCACGAGGTTCGACAACAGGTCGATCTTGGTCGATACCTTCGCGCCGCCGACGACGGCCGCCACCGGGCGGTCGGGCGTGCCAAGCGCCGCCTCCAGCGCCTTGAGCTCCGCCTCCATCAGGCGGCCCGCGCAGGACGGCAGCAGTTTCGCCAGCGCCTCGGTCGAGGCATGGGCGCGGTGCGCCGCCGAGAACGCATCGTTGCAATAGATCTCGCCAAGCGCGGCGAGCGACGCGGCGAACATCGCGTCGTTCTTTTCCTCGCCCGGATCGAAGCGCGTGTTCTCCAGCAGCAGGACTTCGCCCTCCTGCAACTCGGACACGGCGGTCTTGGCTTCGCCGCCGATGGTGGCGCCCGCGAACTTAACCGGCACGCCCAAGGCCTCGGTCAGGGCCGGAACCAGCGGTCTCAGCGACATCTCGGGCACTTCCTGCCCCTTGGGGCGGCCAAAATGCGCCAGAAGCACCGGCTTGCCGCCTTTGGCCAGGATGTCCGTCACGGTCGGCACGATCTTTTCGATCCGCGTCGCGTCGGTGACCACTCCGTTCTCGACCGGCACGTTGATGTCCACGCGGACGAGCACGAGACGACCCTTGAGGTCCATGTCGTCGAGGGTCTTCCAGGCCATTGCGGCTCTCCTTTGGGCGGGTCTTCGGCACTTTGCACCCGAAACGGGATGCAAGGTCAACCGCAGAGCCGCTGACCCGTTCCCTTTCCCCGGTCCCGCGTCTAGGGTGCCGCGCAACGCGACCAAGGAGAGATACATGGCCGAGATCAAGGACCCCGAGAACACCATCCTGCTGGAACTGAAGGACGGAACCGTCACCATCGAACTCTTGCCCGACGTGGCGCCGAAGCATGTCGAGCGGATGAAGGAGCTGGTGCGCGAAGGCAAATACGACGGCGTCGTGTTCCACCGCGTGATCGACGGCTTCATGGCCCAGACCGGCGATGTCGAGCACGGCAACGCCACCGGCGACTTCAACCTGCGCCGCGCGGGCACCGGCGGGTCGGACAAGCCCGATGTTCCGGCAGAATTCTCCAAGCTGCCGCATGACCGGGGCACCATCGGGGCGGCGCGCTCGTCCAACCCCAACAGCGCCAACTCGCAGTTCTTCATCAACTTCAGCGACAACCATTTCCTGAACGGTCAATACACGGTCTATGGCCGCGTGATCTCGGGGATGGAGCATGTCGATGCGATCACGCGGGGCGAGCCGCCCGCGAAGCCCGACCAGATGATCAGCATGAAGGTGGCCGCAGATGCGTAGGCTTGCGGTCCTTCTGGCTTTTGTCTCCAGCCCCGCGCTGGCGAGCGGCATCGAGATCGAGGTGGCGGGCGAGGCAACGGGTACGATCACGATCGACCTGTTCGAGGACGTGGCACCTCGGCACGCCGAACGCATCACCACGCTGGCAGAACAGGGCGCCTATGACGGCGTCTATTTCCACCGCGTGATCGAGGGCTTCATGGCCCAGACCGGCGATGTGGAACACGGACGCGAGGGCAGCGACCTGCGCCGCGCCGGGTCGGGCAGTTCCGATTTGCCGGACCTTCCGGCCGAGTTCTCGGACCTGCCGTTCGATCGCGGTGTCGTCGGCATGGCGCGCGCGGCGTCGCCCGACAGCGCCAACTCGCAGTTCTTCATCATGTTCGAGCCGGGATATTTCCTGAACGGCGACTATACCGTCGTCGGGCAGGTGACAGGCGGCCTTGAGGTGCTGGACGAGATCAAGCTCGGCGAGCCCCCGAACGGCGCGGTCATCGGCGAGCCGGACCGGATGCAGACGGTCACCGTCATAGAGTGACCCTACGGAAAGGTGGCTGCGCGCCAGACCCTTGCGGCTGGCGCGCGGCCCCCGTCGCTGGCAGACTTCGCGGCATGTGATGCCAGGGGAGATGCCCATGAGACGCCTTGCCGCCACGCTTGCCACAGCTGTCGTGCTCCTGTCCGGTCCCGCCGCCGCGAACCCCGAGATCTGGCGGAACGAATGGCCGGACACCGATTTCTCCACCACGGCCATCGACGACTGGCGCGAAATCCTGTCTGGCGGCCCGCCCAAGGACGGCATCCCGGCGATCGACGATCCCTCCTTCATCGCCGTGTCCGAGGAATCCCGCATCGCCGAGCGTGAGCCGGTGATGACGGTCGAGATCGACGGGCAGACGCCGCGCGCCTACCCGATCCGCTATCTCACCTGGCATGAGATCGTGAACGACACGGTCGGCGGCGTGCCCGTGGCCGTCACTTTCTGCCCCTTGTGCAACACCGGCATGGTGTTCGACCGCCGCGCGGCTGGCCGGGTGCTGGATTTCGGTGTCTCGGGCAAGCTGCGCAATTCGGACATGATTATGTACGACCGGCAGACCGAAAGCTGGTGGCAGCAAGCGGTCGGCGAGGGCATCGTCGGCGAGTTGACCGGCACCGAGCTGACGCAACTGCCCGCCTGGATGGAAAGCTGGGAGGCGTTCCGCACGCGCAACCCGAACGGTCTGGTGATGGACCAGCCGGCGTTTCCGCGCAGCTACGGCGCGAACCCCTATGTCGGTTATGACGGATCTTCGCGGCCGTTCCTCTATAGCGGCGAGACCCCGCCGCACGGGATCGAGCCGCTCGCCCGCGTGGTGCGCGTGGGCGCCCGTGCCTGGCCGCTGACACGGCTGTCCGAAGCGGGCGCGATCACCGAGGCGGGCGTGACGATCACCTGGGAGGCGGGGCAAGCCTCGGCCCTCGACACCCGCGAGATCGCCGCCGGGCGCGAGGTCGGCAACATCCGGGTCAAGGATGCTTCGGGGCGCGACGTGGCGCATGACATCATGTTCGCCTTCGCCTTTCATGCCTTCCACCCGGACGGGACCTGGATGCTGCGGTAGGGCGGGCACGCCTGCGCCGAGGATTTGCACTGTTTTCGGCGTTCATGCTGATGTATTGCGCCGCCTTCGGCGTCCACGCGGAGGTTTTGCGCCGCCTTCGGCGTCGCGGGGGGAAGGGGGGCTTTGCCCCCCTCTTGGCCTTCGGCCAATTCACCCCCCAGAGGTATTTTGAGACCAAAGATGGGAGGGTCGCATTTTGCAAGATGCACGCATCGAAGCCTGGTTCGATGAGGATGGCCCCTGGCGGGACGAGCTGCGCCGGTTGCGCGGGGTTCTGCTGTCCTGCCCGCTGGTAGAGGTCTGGAAGTGGCGCCAGCCCTGTTATGTCGCCCATGGCGGCAACATCTGCATCCTGCACGGGTTCAACGACGCAGTGGGCCTTGGCTTTTTCAAGGGCGTGCTGCTGAGCGATCCGCACGGTGTTCTGACGCCTGCGGGACCCAACTCGCGATCAGCGCGCGTGTTTCGGGTGACCTCGCTGGCCGAGATCGACCAGGCGGAGGACGCGCTGCGCGCCCTCGTTGCGCAAGCGGTCGCCTTGGAGGCGCAGGGCGCGCGGGTCGATCTGCCGAAAGACGACATCGCGCTTCCCCGCGAACTGGTCGAGGCGTTCGACACGGACGTCGCACTGGCGGGCGCGTTCGCGGCGCTGACACCGGGGCGGCAGCGGGGCTACGCGATCCACATCTCGGGCGGCAAGCAGCCCGAGACCCGGAGGGCGCGGATCTACAGGCACCGGGCGCGCATCCTGCAAGGCAAGGGCATGCACGACCGCTGAGGCGGCTCAGCCCGCCAGCGTCACCAGCGCGTGGCGTTTCTTGCCCGCCGACAGCTTGACCGGGTCGGACAGGTCGGCGGCGCCAAGGACCAGCCCCGCATCCGTAAGCGGCGCATCGTTCATCCGCGCCCCGTTGTCGGCGATGAGGCGCTTGGCCTCCTTGCCGGTGCTCGCCAGACCGGCGCGCACGATCAACTGCACGATGGATATGCCCGCGCCGATCTCTGCCGCTGTCAGCGCCAGGGTCGGAAGGTCGTCGCCGACGCCGCCCTTCTCGAACACCTCGCGCGCGGTCGCCTCGGCGGCGGTGGCCGCTTCTGCGCCGTGGCACAGGGTCGTGACGGCATTCGCGAGCACGATCTTGGCATCGTTGATCTCGGCGCCGCCGAGCGCGCCGAGGCGGTTGCATTCATCGACCGGCATCTCGGTGTAGAGCTTGAGGAACCGGCCCACGTCGGCGTCGGTGGTGTTGCGCCAGAATTGCCAGAACGCGTAGGGGCTCAGCATGTCGCCGTTGAGCCAGATCGCGCCGCCCTGCGACTTGCCCATCTTGCGCCCGTCGGACGTGGTCAGCAGCGGTGTCGTCAGCCCGTGGATGTCGTGGTCGAGCACCCGGCGCGTCAGGTCGATGCCGTTGACGATGTTACCCCACTGGTCCGATCCGCCCATCTGCAACAGGCAGCCGTAGCGTCGGTTCAGTTCGAGGAAATCGTAAGCCTGCAGGATCATGTAGTTGAATTCGAGGAACGACAGCGACTGTTCGCGGTCGAGGCGGGATTTCACGCTCTCGAAGGACAGCATCCGGTTGACCGAGAAATGCCGCCCGATGTCGCGCAGGAAATCGAGGTAGTTTAGTCCGTCCAGCCATTCGGCGTTGTTCAGCATCAGCGCATCGCTGGCGCCGTCGCCGTAGGTGAGGTACTTGGCGAAGACCTGCTTCATCCCGTCGATGTTGGCGTCGATCTGGGCGGGCGTCAGCAGCGGGCGCTCGTCGGCGCGGAACGACGGATCGCCGACCTTGGTGGTGCCGCCGCCCATCAGGGTGATCGGCTTGTGCCCGGTCTTTTGCAGCCAGCGCAGCAGCATCACGTTCAGAAGGTGCCCGACATGCAGCGAGGCCGCCGTCGCGTCATAGCCGATATAGGCCGGAACCACGCCTGCGATCAGGGCCTCGTCCAGTCCCTGGTAGTCGGTGCAATCGGCGAGAAAGCCGCGCTCGATCACCACGGAGAGGAAGTCTGATTTCGGGTGGTAAGTCATCGGCCTTCGGTCCAATCATGGCTGCGCGTGCGTCTATAGCGCCGGGGTGGACCGAGGGAAAGACATGAAGCGGGACGGGGCGATCTGGGCTCTTGGAACGATGTCGGGCACATCGCTCGACGGGGTGGACGCGGCGATGATCCACACCGACGGGCACGACGTGCTGGCCTTCGGGCCGTCCGACTACCGACCCTATTCGGCATCCGAACGCGCGGTGCTGCGCGCGGCGCTGGGACGCTGGCCGGGAGAGGCGGGGGTGGCCGAGGCGGCCGAGGTGATCGAGATCGCCCATGCCGAGATCCTTGCGCGCTTTCAAGGCGCCGAGATCGTCGGGTTTCACGGCCAGACGCTGGCCCACGATCCCGCTAATCGGCGCACCCATCAGGCGGGCGACGGCAGCCTGATCTCCGAGGCGCTGGGGCTGCCGGTGGTCTGGCAGTTCCGCGACGCTGACGTGCGGCTGGGCGGGCAGGGCGCGCCGCTGGCGCCGTTCTATCATCATGCGCTGGCCCGCCGGATCGGGGCGCAGGCGCCGGTGGCGTTCCTGAACCTCGGCGGCGTCGGCAACCTGACCTGGACCGACCCGCGCATCCCGCGCCCCGAGAAGGCATGTGTCGCCTTCGACACCGGCCCGGCGAACGCGCCGATCGACGATCTGGTCGCATCGCGGCGCGGGCTGGCCTTTGACGAAGGCGGCGCGCTGGCGCGGTCGGGGACCGTGGACGGCGGGATCATCGCGGCGTTCCTGGACGATCCGTATTTCTTGCGGATGCCGCCAAAGTCTCTGGACCGGAACGGGTTTCCGGCGCTGATCGACGCGGTATCCGCGCTGGGGGACGCCGATGCCGCCGCAACGCTGACCGAAGCCGTCGTCGCGTCGGTGCTGGACGGGTTGCGGCATTGCCCCGAACCGCCAAGGCGGCTGCTGGTCACCGGGGGCGGGCGCAAGAACAGCGTCATCATGGAGGGGCTGGCCGCCCGCGCGGGCTGCCGGGTGCAGCCCGTCGAGGCGGCGGGGCTGGACGGCGACATGATCGAGGCACAGGCCTTTGCCTATCTCGCCGTGCGGGTCGCGCGCGGTTTGCCGACAAGCTGTTCGCGCACCACCGGCGTCGCGGCGGCGATCGGCGGCGGCGTCTTTACCCGGCCCGAAACGGTCTAGCCGGGGATCGCGAAGCCTTCGGGCGCAAGCTCGAACCCGGCGAACTCGAATCCCGGCGAGACCGTGCAGCCGACCAGCGTGAAGTCTCCGGTGGTCTCGGCGGCCTGCCACCAGCCGGTCGGCACCACAAGTTGCGGACGCTCTCCCGCAGCCAGCACGGGGCCAAGGCGGTGATGCTGCGCGGGGCCGTCCTCGGACGTGGCCATCGACAGCGTCAGGGCGGCGCCCGCGTAGAAATGCCAGCATTCGGCCGCATCGACGCGGTGCCAATGGCTGCGCTCGCCCGATTTCAGCAGGAAATAGATCGCCGTCCCGCTGGCGCGCGTCCCCTCTGCGGCATCGGCGCGCCATGTCTGGGCATACCAGCCGCCTTCGGGATGGGGCGTCAGCCCGAGGGTCGCGATGATGTCGTCGGCGGTCATGTCAGGCGCTCCGCTAGGTCGTTGAAATCGTCGGCGATGACGTCCCAGTCGCCGTCCGGCCCAAGGTCGGTGGTCTGGCCGGGGCCGTATTCGGTGGGGCGCGGCACAAAGGCGGTGCGCAGGCCAAGTGCGCGGGCGGCGTGCAGATCGTCATTGTGCGCCGCGACCATCATCACCTGTGGCGGGTCCAGCCGCAGCGCGGCGCAAGAGGCCAGGTAGACCGAAGGGCTGGGCTTGTAGCCCTGCGCAAGGTCCGCGCCGAGGATGCAATCCCACGGCAGGCGGGCGTGGCGCGCCAGCCGCGTCATCAGCGCGATGGACCCGTTCGAGCAGGGCGCGACGATGGCCGCACCGCGCATCCGCATCAGGCCGCCGACGACATCCGGCCAGGGATCGAGCTGTTCCCAGGCGCGGTTCAACGTGCCGGGGTCGGCGGGCATGGCGCCAAAGCGGCTGGCGACCCGTTCGAGGTTCTCAAGGTGCAGATCGTCCAGCGGGACATAGCCGCGCGCGCCGTCCCGGATGCGGGCCATCGCGGGCTGATACTCGCCGCGCCAGGCCTCTGCGAAGGCGACGGCATCAACGCCCGGCAGATGCTGCGCCACGACGCGGGCCACCGACCCGCGCCAATCCACACAGGTGCCGAAAACGTCGAAGATCAGGGCCTTGGGCGATACCGCGCGCGTCATGGCGCCACAGTGGGCGGTCCGGGGCAGGACGGCAAGGCGGATCGTCCGGAACCTGCGATGCCTGCGGGTCGTTGGCGACGCATACAATCGCAACAAAGGATTTCCTGAAATGCGTGGAACGAGTTTCCTCTCCATCCTGCTGCTGACCGCAGCGCCCGCCATCGCCCAGACCGAAGCGACCGGCGACAGCTCGGCGTCGGGCGACGCCGCCGAGATGTCCGAGGCGGCCCCGTCCGGCACTGGCTCTGCTGCCATGTCGATGATCGCCGCCGAGTCGATCGAGGACGCCCGCGTCTATTCGCTTGGCGACGCCTACAACGCCGACCTGTGGGAATCGAACGAGCCGTTCGGCCCGATCACCGCCGACTGGGCCGACATCGGAGAGGTCGAGGACCTGATTATCAGCCAGTCGGGGCAGGTGCAGGGCGTGACCGTCGATGTGGGCGGTTTCCTCGGCATCGGAGACAACGAGGTGCTGGTGCCGCTGGACGATCTGCGGCTGGTGCAGAACCCGGACGACGACGAATTCTACGTCGTCACCCGGATGTCACGCACCGCCATCGAGGACGCCGAGGAAGTGCAGGGCGTCATCGGCGCGGACTGACGCGCCTTGGCGCGCCGTGGCGGCAAGGCCGCACCCGCCCGGGGTGCGGCCCGTTCAGGCCCCGGCAGGCCCGCGCAGGCCCACGATCAGCGCAGGATCGAACGGCCCGCGTAGACGGCGGATTCGCCAAGCATCTCTTCGATCCGGATCAGCTGGTTGTATTTCGCCAGCCGGTCCGAGCGCGCCAGCGAGCCGGTCTTGATCTGTCCGCAGTTCGTGGCAACGGCGAGGTCAGCGATGGTCGCGTCCTCGGTCTCGCCCGAGCGGTGGCTCATCACGTTGGTATAGCGCGCGCGGTGCGCCATCTCGACGGCGCGCAGCGTTTCCGACAGCGTGCCGATCTGGTTCACCTTGACCAGCATCGAGTTGGCGACGCCCTTTTCGATGCCCTCGGCCAGACGGCGCGGGTTGGTCACGAACAGATCGTCGCCGACAAGCTGCACCTTGCCGCCAATCTCGTCGGTCAGCATCTTCCAGCCGTCCCAGTCATCTTCGGACATGCCGTCCTCGATGCTGATGATCGGATAGTCAGCGGCCAACTTGGCCAGATAGGCGACGTTTTCCTCGGACGACAGTGAGGCGGATTCGCCTGCCATCTCGTACTTGCCGCCCTTGTAGTATTCGGTCGCGGCGCAATCCATGGCGAGGAAGATGTCCTGCCCCGGCGCATAGCCCGCCTTCTCGATCGAGCGCAGGATGAAATCCAGCGCGTCACGGGTCGATGACAGGTTCGGCGCAAAGCCGCCCTCGTCGCCGATGCCGGTCGAGAGGCCCGCGTCCGACAGCTCCTTCTTGAGCGTGTGGAAGATTTCGGACCCCATGCGCACGGCTTCGCGGATGTTGTCCGCAGCGACCGGCATGATCATGAATTCCTGGATGTCGATGGGGTTGTCGGCATGTTCGCCGCCGTTGATGATGTTCATCATTGGCACCGGCAGGGTGCGCGCCGAGGTGCCGCCGACATAGCGGAACAGCGGCTGCGTGGTAAACTCTGCCGCCGCCTTGGCGCAGGCGAGCGACACGCCAAGGATCGCGTTCGCGCCCAGCCGTCCCTTGTTGTCGGTGCCGTCGAGTTCGATCATCGCGGCGTCGATGGCTTCCTGTTCGGTCGCGTCGCTGCCGACCAGCGCCTCTGCGATCTCACCCATGACGGCCCCGACCGCATCCAGCACGCCTTTGCCCTTGTAGCGCGCCTTGTCGCCGTCGCGGCGTTCCACCGCTTCGTGCGCGCCGGTCGAGGCGCCCGAGGGCACGGCGGCGCGGCCCATGCTGCCGTCTTCAAGGATCACGTCGACCTCGACGGTCGGATTGCCGCGGCTGTCTAGGATCTCGCGGGCGAGGATGTCGATGATGGTGCTCATGGCGCTGAAGGCTCCGGCTGGGATGCGTTGTCGCCGGGTTAGCGCGTTGCCCCTCGCTTCTCAAGGGCGCGGCGTTCCCGCATCAGCGTATAAAGCCCCGAGGCGATGACGATGGCCATCCCGGCCCAGACCAGCGGGTCCGGTCGCTCGCCGAACACGAACAGGGCGATCAGCGTGGCGAACACGATGCGGCTGTAGCGGAATGACGCAATCACCGACATCTCGCCCGCGCGCAGAGACGCGGTGATCGCCCAGTAGGCCAGCATCCCGAACCCCACGCCAAAGCCCAGCCACAGCCATTCGCGCACACTCGGCCAGGACGGCGCGCCGCCGACACCGGCCAGCATCAACGCCAGACCGGCGGGCACGACGGCCATGAAGGCAAAGGTCGCCAGCACCCGGTCGGGGATTTCGCGCGGGACGCGGCGGGTTGCCAGGTCACGCGTCGCCAGTGCCAGCATCGCCACGACCGCCAGCAACAGCGCAGGGTCGAAATCGGACGCCCAGGGTCGAATGATAAGCACGACACCGAACAGGCCGACGATCACCGCGCCCCAGCGGTGCAGGCCGACCTTCTCGCCAAAGACCAGAACCGCCCCCGCCGTCACGATCAGCGGGTTGGCCTGGATGATCGCCGACGCGGGCGCCAGTGCCGCCAGCGCCAGCACGGTGACAAAGGCCATCGTCCCGATCAACTCGGCGCAGTTGCGCAGCATGACGTTCGGATGGCGCCAGACATGGCGCATCATGCGGCGGTCGCTCGGCTTGAGAGAGGCAAGAAAGACGACGCTGCCGCCAAGCCCGATCGACACCAGGATCTGGCCGCTGGGCAGGGTCGCCGACAGCATCTTGATCGCCATGTCCTCAAGCGCGAAGCCTGCCATCGCCAGCACCATCAGGACGATGCCGCGCAGGTTTCCGGCAGGATGCAGGTCGGCAGGCAAAGGGGAGTCTGTCACGCCGACCGCACCGCGACATAGGCCAGCACCGCGACCAGCTTGACCGACATTCCCGCCGACAGGGCCACCAGCAGCCATAACGGAACCACGACAGACCGTCCGTCCGATGTGTGCCGGACCTGACTGCCATCGGGCGGCGCGGCATAGGACCGCCCCTCCTGTTCGGGGTGTTTCATCATCGCGGGGGCCTTCGCCTTGGGGGCTTACCCAAGACTATGGCCGAGGCCCGTCAGGCTGGCAATGCCCGGCACTTCCCTCTGGGCGGCGTCCTGTTAGCCAAGGATGACGTAGCAGACGATCCCGATCATCGACGCGATGGCCGAGGTGAACAGAACGACGCGCGCGACTTCCAGCGTGCGCACCTCATCCTCTTCGGTATGCGGCAATGGCCCGGTGCCGGACTGCGGCAGCTTGCGGAATCCGGTCCCCTCGACCGGATTCGCGTGGACGGAAAGACTGTCCGGGTGCGGCATCTGTGGCTCCTGCAATTGCTTGGTCCGGGGATTGGGCATAACACCCATCCCGAGGCGTCCGTTAACCTTGGCCAAACAAGTTGGGCGGTTTAAGGGCGCCGCAGGACCGAATTCAAGACACCGCAACCAAAGGGAGAGTCCCGGATGGACCGCAAGGACAGGATCGACGCCTTCGGAGCACTCTCTCTGGTGTCGTTCGCGATGCTTCTGGCGTTCAACCAGGTGGTCATCAAGGTCGTGAACGACGGGCTTCAACCGGCGTTCTTCGCGGGGCTGCGGTCGGCGCTGGGCGCGATCTGCCTCTATGGCTGGATGCGGCTGCGGGGCATCCCCCTGTCCGCGCCGAAGGGCACCGTCGTGCCCGGCATCCTGGCCGCCCTGTTCTTCAGCGGCGAGTTCCTGCTGTTGTTCCTCGCGCTTGACCTCACGACCGTGTCGCGCAGCGCGATCCTGTTCTATTCCATGCCCGTCTGGCTGACCATCGGCGCGCATTTCCTGCTGCCGGGCGACGCCCTGACCATGCGCAAGATGCTGGGACTGGCCGCCGCGATGGCCGGGGTCGTCGTGGCGATCGGCATCCGTCCCGACAGCGGCGAGGCAAGCCTTGCGGGCGACATCATGGCGCTGGGTGCGGCGGTTCTCTGGGCGGGCACGGCCCTGTTGGTGCGCGGCACACGGCTGTCGTCGGTGCGTCCCGAAATGCAGCTCTTGTGGCAACTGGTCCTGTCGGCGCCGGTGCTTCTAGTCGCGGCGCTGTTCTTTGGCCCGCTGATCCGCGATCTTGCGCCGATCCACCTGTGGGGGCTGGCGTTCCAGTCGGCGGTGATCGTGTCCGCGGGGTTCCTGTTCTGGTTCTGGCTTCTGACGATCTATCCGGCATCGGGTGTCGCTTCGTTCAGCTTCCTGTCGCCTGTTCTCGCCGTGCTGCTGGGCTGGCTGTTGCTGAACGAGACGATCACGCCCGCGATCCTCGTCGCCCTTGCTCTGGTCGCGGTGGGGATCGTGCTGATCAACCGGCCAGCGCGGCGTCCTCGACAGGACGCAGCACCGGCACAAAGCTGATGTGAAGGCAGGACCCGCAGCCGCCGTCCGGCGGCGCGCCATAGTGAAACTCGCCGCCCAGCTGATCGACGGACGCTGCGATGATCCGCTGGCCAAGCCCCGTGCTTGCCGCAGGATCAGAGGTCATCCCACGTCCGTTGTCATGCATCAAGAGGTCATAGCCGTTGTCCGTTGCCCGGCCTTCGACGGTAATCACCCCGGTCGCCCCCTCGTCGAAAGCATGCTTTGACGAATTGGCGATGAATTCGCCGATTATCATGGCGATCGCCTTGGCCTTGCCCGAGGGCACATCCACCGGGTCGATCGCAGAGTTGAGCGTGATGCCGTCGGGTAGCGTCGCCCGCAGCAGCCCGCACAGCCGCCCGATGAAGCCGCGCAGTTCCAGCGCCTGGTAGCTTTCCGTCGAATACAGTTCGTTGTGCATCAGCGAGATCGTCTTGATCCGCCGCTCTGCCGCCGAAATCGCCTCGCGCGCTTCCTCGCTGTGAACGGTCGCGCGCTGCACCCGCAGGATCGAGGCGACGGTCTGGAGCGAGTTCTTCACCCGGTGGTCGATCTCGCCGCGCAGCGCGGTCTCCTGTTCCAGCGCCTTGCGCAACCCGATCTGCGCCATCACCTGCTTGGCCAGAAAAAGCAGCGTCTCGCGTTGGAACGTGTCCAGTTCCCGCGGCCGGGTGTCGAGCACGCAGACCGAACCGACCGGCATGCCCTCGGATGTCCGCAGCACTGCGCCCGCGTAGAACCGCACGCCGTCCACGGGCGTGACCAGCGAATTGTCCGCCGTGCGCGGGTCTTTCGTGGTGTCCGGGATTTCAAGATAGTCGCCCTGCGCCATGGCGTGATCGCAGATCGCATCCTCTCGCGGGGTTTCCGGGTCGCGGTCGCCAATCCCGCAGGCCGACTTGAACCACTGCCGGTCGCTGTCGACGAAGGTTATCAGGGAAATCGGCGTGCCGCAGACCCGTGACGCGAAATCGGTGATGTCGTCGAACGACTGCTCGGGCGGCGTGTCGAGGATCGACAGGCTGCGCAAGGCGGCAATTCGTTCTGCTTCGCGGGGATGCGGGGGTGCGAGCATCCTGCCCTCCTTTGCGAACGCTCTGTCAGGCTGGCCGGACAGCGCGCCGAGATGCGACCGAGACACGACATTTCAGGAATTTCAAAGCGCAGCGCAAGCCCCCGTGACGTGTGGTCGCCCGGATTGACATGCGTCACGTTCCGCAAAATGTCGCGGTGACACGTTCCCCCGGATCGGGCGGCCGCGCAAGATCGCGCGCCTCCGGTTCTGGATCGAAGGGACGCGCCAGCGCGGCGGTCAGGCGGTGGAACGGGGCCAGATCACCGCCGACGGCGGCTGTGATGACCTCTTCCACACGGTGATTGCGGGGGATCAGGGCGGGGTTCGCGGCGCGCATCGTCGCGGCCTGTGCCTCTGCGCCGCGCCCGTCGCGGGCCAGCCTGTCCGTCCAGTCCTTTTCCCAGTCGTCGAACCCGGCGGGATTTATGAATTCTTTGCGCGTCACGCCCTCACCAAGCGCGCGGAACGTGTTGGTGAAATCGGCCTCGGCCTCGGCCATCAGCGTCAGGAGCCGCTGGATCAGGTCTGCGTCGCCGTCTTCAGTGGCGGTGAGCCCGATCTTGGCGCGGAACACGTTCAGCCACGCGGCAGCATACAGGTCGCCGAAGCCGTCGATTGCCTTCTGCGCGGCGGCGACGGCGCGGTCTGCATCCTCGTCGATCAGCGGCACCAGGCAGCTTGCGAACTGTGCCAGGTTCCACGCCGCGATCTCGGGCTGGCGCGCATAGGCATAGCGCCCAAAGCGGTCGATGGACGAGAACACGGTCTCCGGGTGGTAGGCGTCCATGAACGCGCAGGGGCCATAGTCGATCGTCTCGCCGCCGACATGGCAGTTGTCGGTATTCATCACCCCGTGAATAAAGCCGACGCCCATCCACTGCGCCACCAGCCGCGCCTGCCGGTCGATGACGGCGTGCAGCAGGTCGAGCGGCGTCTCGGCATCGGGGTAATGCCGGGCGATGACGTGGTCCGCCAGCATGCGCAGCGCCTCGATGTCCTGCCGCGCGGCAAAGAACTGGAACGTCCCGACGCGGATATGGCTGGACGCGACCCGCGTCAGAACCGCACCGGGCAGGACGGTTTCGCGCAGCACCGGCTCTCCGGTGGCAACGGCGGCCAGCGCGCGGGTCGTCGGGATGCCAAGCGCATGCATCGCCTCTGACACGATGTATTCGCGCAGCACCGGACCAAGCCACGCGCGCCCGTCACCCATGCGGCTGAACGGGGTGGGGCCGGAGCCTTTAAGCTGGACGTCGCGGCGCTGGCCGTGGGTGTCGATCACCTCGCCCAGAAGGATCGCGCGCCCGTCGCCAAGCTGCGGCACCCAGCCGCCGAACTGGTGCCCGGCATAAGCCTGCGCCAGCGGATCGGCGCCGTCCGGCAAGGTGTTGCCTGCCAGCACGGCGATGCCTTCGGGGCTGCGCAGTTGCGCAGGATCAAGCCCCAGCTCGCGCGCCAGATCGTCGTTCAGCGCGATCAGGTCCGGCGCCCTTACGGGCGTCGGGCTCAGCCGGGCATGGAACCGGTCCGGCAGCGCGGCATAGCTGTTGTCGAAGCCAAAGAGGGGTCGCGTATCCATGCCACCCAACGTGGGGGCAACCACTGGCATTTTCGAGGGGGTGCTGGTCACAGACGTGCAATCCGGTCCGCCAGAAGGCCGAAAAAACCGTCCGCATCCAGATCGCCTATGAACATCGCGTTGGGCGCACGGCCCGTGACGCGCCACCAGTCAGCGACGGTCATTCCGCGGGTAAGGGGCGACTGCGTTTCGATCTCGACGTTGATGTGCCGACCGCTGAACAGTTCGGGTTTCAGCAGGTAGGCGATCACCGTGGGGTCATGCAGCGGCGCGCCTTCGCTGCCGTACTTCTCCTTGTCGAAGCGTTCGAAGAACTCGGTCCAGCTTGCCACCGCTTCGCCGACACGGTTGATCTTTCGGAACCTTTCGACCCTTTCCCGAGTGGTCAGCGCCTTGTGCGTCACGTCAAGCGGCATCACGACCAGTGGAACGCCTGACTTAAAAACGATATCAGCGGCTTCCGGATCGACATATATGTTGAACTCCGCCGCAGGAGTGATGTTTCCAACCTCGAAATAAGCGCCACCCATCAAGACAATACCTTGCACTTTTCCAACAATGTCCGGTGCGCGCTGAAATGCTGTGCCGATGTTGGTCAGCGGCCCGAGCGGGCACAAGGTGACTGATCCGGCGGGCTGTGCGCGCAGCGTGTCGATGATGAAATCGACGCCGTGCCCGTCTGCCATCTGCATCACCGGATCGGGCAGTTCGATGCCGTCGAGGCCGGTCTTGCCGTGCACATGTTCGGCCGTCACCAGATCGCGCCCCATCGGCCTGTCGCATCCCGCGAAGACCTTCACATCGCTGCGCCCAGCCAATTCGCAGACGATCCGCGCGTTCTTGGAGGTCAGGTCAAGCGGGACGTTCCCGGCGACCGCCGTGATGCCCAGAATCTCCAGCTCGTCCGATGCGAGCGCCAGCAGGATCGCCACAGCGTCATCCTGTCCGGGGTCGGTGTCGATGATGATCTTGCGCGCCATGAGGGGCCCCTTTCGACGAAAAACGCGGCGGGGGAACCCGCCGCGCTCAGAGGTTTCAGAAGCCGCCCGTCAAGGCAAGCGGCGGCTGGCGATCAGCCGTCGTAGTTGACTTCTTCCATGATCCGCAAGGCGGCGGCGCGGTGGCTGGCCAACTCGCTCAGATCGACGTCATCGGGGGTGAACTCGCCCCAGCTTGCCACCAAATCGCTCGCGTTCGCGCTGGGCAGGACGGGGTATTCGTTGTTCTCCTCGGCATAGATTTCCTGTGCCGTCGGCGACGCCAGGAATTCCATGAACTGCAGCGCCTCTTCGCGGTTCGGCGCGGCCTTGGTCATGGCGACGCCAGAGACGTTGACGTGGGTGCCGCCGTCTTCGAATTCGGGGAACACGATGCGGACCGAATTCGCCCATTCCGTCTGCTCGGGGTCCTGCAGCATCAGGCCCATGTAATACGTATTGCCGAGCGAGATGTCGCATTCGCCCGCCCAGATCGCCCGGACCTGCGCGCGATCATTGCCCTGCGGCGTGCGCGCGAGGTTGTCCTTGAGACCGGCGGCCCATTCGCGCGCGGCCTCTTCGCCGTGGTGCGCGATGACGGCGGACAGCAGCGCGAGGTTGTAGTTGTGCGTGCCGGGGCGGGTGCAGATGCGGCCCTGCCACTTGTCGGTCGCGAGGTCTTCGTAGGTGGTCACTTCACCGTCCGCCACGCGCTCTTTCGAGGCATAGACGATGCGGGCGCGGGTGGTCAGGCCGAACCAAAGTCCATCGGGATCGCGCAGGTTTTCGGGAATCGCCTGGGTCAGCGCGTCGCTGTCCACGGGCTGCACCACATCGGCGTCCACGATCTGCTTGAGGTTCGCGATGTCGACGGTCATCACCAGATCGGCGGGCGAGCGGTCGCCCTCGGCGCGCAGGCGCTCGACGATGCCGTCCTCGATGAAGGCGAGGTTCACCGCGATGCCGGTCTCATCGGTGAAGGCATCGACGACGGGCTGGATCAGTTCCGGCTGGCGCGTGGTGTAGACGTTGACGTCGGCCAGCGCGGGGGCGGCGATCATGGCGGCAGATGCAAGAAGCGTTGCACGCAGAAACATGGTGACTCTCCTGTTGGATGTCAGTTGCAGATGCCGCCGTTAAACCCGAGTGTTTTTGTCGGGTCAATATCTGATTGGAACACTCGGATTAATCCGTGCCGGCCTTGCGCGCCTTTTCCGCAGCCTTGGCCTTGTCCCAAAGCTTGTCCATTTCGCGTAAGCCAGACTCTTCAGGCCGTTTTCCGATCGCTGCAAGATCGGCTTCTATACTTCGGAAACGGCGGGTAAATTTGGCATTCGCTCCTCGCAATGCCGCTTCGGGATCGACACCGAGGTGCCGCGAAAGATTAGCCATAACGAACAAAAGGTCGCCCATCTCCTCCTCGATCTCGGCAGCGCCCAGGCGTTCTTTCGCTTCGACCAACTCGCGTGATTCCTCGACGATCTTGTCCAGAACCTGCGTCGTCTCGGGCCAGTCGAATCCCACGCGCGCCGCGCGCTTCTGCAGCTTCATCGCGCGCAGCAAAGCCGGAAGCCCGACCGCCACGTCGTCCAGAACGCCGCCCCTGTCGCGCCCCGCGCGCTCTGCCGCCTTGATCGTCTCCCAGTCGGCGGTCTGCTGCTCAGGCGTCTTGTCGCGGCTCTCGTCGCCGAAGACATGCGGGTGCCGCGCCACCATCTTGTCGGCGATCGCCTTCGTCACGGACTGAAAGCTGAACAGCCCGCGCTCCTCTCCGATGGCGGTGTGATAGACCGTCTGCAACAGCAGATCACCAAGCTCGCCCTCCAACTCGTCCCACGCCTGCCGCTCGATGGCGTCCGCGACCTCGTAGGCCTCCTCGATGGTGTAGGGCGCGATGCTGGCGAAATCCTGCTCGATGTCCCAGGGGCACCCCGTTTCAGGGTCGCGCAGGCGGCGCATGATCTCCAGAAGGCGCGGCAAGCCGCCATCGGGATCGTGCACAAGGTCGTCCGAGGAATTGGTCATTGCGAGAGCCTTTGCCATCACGGAAGGTGGCCCCGTTATTCCATCGCCCTCGACCAAGGCCAACCCCATGCCCGTCCTGAACCGCATCGCCTCATTCGCCGACGACATGACCGAATGGCGCCAGCACCTGCACCGCCACCCCGAGCTTGGATTCGCCTGCCACGAGACGGCGGGGTTCGTCGCGGACAAGCTGCGCAGCTTCGGGATCACCGATATTCACGAAGG
Organism: Anianabacter salinae; assembly: GCF_019061145.1. GTDB lineage: Bacteria > Pseudomonadota > Alphaproteobacteria > Rhodobacterales > Rhodobacteraceae > Anianibacter > Anianibacter salinarum. Next base: position 477,096 of record NZ_JAHQZS010000003.1, read on the forward strand.
CATCGCCACCAGCGGCCTTGTGGCGATCATCGAAGGGCAGGGCGACGGGCCGACCATCGGCCTGCGCGCCGACATGGATGCGCTGCCGATCCCCGAGGACACCGGCGCGGCCCATGCCAGCACCCGCCCCGGCGTAATGCACGCCTGCGGCCACGACGGGCACACCACGATGCTGCTGGGCGCCGCGCGCTACCTTGCCGAGACGCGGAACTTTCGGGGCCGTGTGGCGCTGATCTTTCAGCCCGCCGAGGAAGACGGCGGCGGCGGCGAGGTGATGGTGCAAGAGGGTGTGATGGACCGGTTCGACATTGCCGAAATCTATGCCCTGCATTGCGGCCCCGAGATGCCCGAGGGACAATTCATCACCACGCCGGGGCCGATCATGGCGGCGGTCGATGAGTTCTACGTCACGGTCAAGGGCAAGGGCGGACACGGCGCGTTTCCGCATGAATGTGTCGATCCGCTGATCGCCGCTATTGCGATGATCCAGTCGATCCAGACCATCCTCAGCCGCAACCACTATGCGCTGGACGATCTGGTGATCTCGGTGACGCAGGTGCACGCAGGGACGGCGAACAACGTGATCCCCGATGCCGCGCGGTTCTCGGGCACGGTACGCACCTTCGATCCCGCGGTTCAGGCGATGGTGCAACGCCGCCTGCGCGAGGTCGTGGACGGCACGGCTGCCGCCTACGGCGTGACCACCGATTATCTCTACGAGACCGGCTATCCGGCCACCGTCAACGAGCCCGGCAAGACCGCCTTTGCCGCCCGCGTCGCGCGCGAGGTCGCGGGCACCGACGGCGTCAACGACACCGCCAGCCGCGAGATGGGCGCCGAGGATTTCAGCTATATGCTGAACCAGCGCCCCGGTGCCTACCTGTTCCTCGGCACCGGGCCGGGGCCCTTCGTGCACCACCCGAAATTCGACTTCAACGACGCCGTCGCACCGCTGGGCGCGTCGTTCTTCGCCCGCCTCGTCGAGACCGCCCAACCGCTGGAGCATGCCTGATGGCCCTTGAAGACGCCAAACGCCACATCGACCGTGCCTTCACCGCCGACCGCAACCGCGGCTATTCGTTCGAGAATACCTTTGCCGGGGCCACCTCCTTCCTGCGCCGCCGCTACACCAAGGACCTCACGGGCGTGGACATCGCGGTGACCGGCGTTCCGTTCGACCAGGCGGTGACGAACCGCCCCGGCACCCGGCTTGGTCCCCGCGCGGTGCGCGAAGCCTCGGCGCTTCTGTCGGTCGATCCGCCCTATGGCTGGGGGTTCGAGCCGCTCGAGGAGTTCGACATCGTCGACTACGGCGATCTGGCCTTCGACTATGCCAAGGTGTCCGACTTCCCCGACACCCTGACCGCCCATATCGCGGGCATCCTCGACGCGGGCGCGGCGGCCATCGCCATCGGCGGCGATCACTACATCTCTTATCCCTGCCTCAAGGCCCATGCCGCGAAACACGGCCCGCTTGCGCTGATCCACTTCGACGCCCATTCCGACACCTGGACCGACGACGACCTGACGCGCATCGACCATGGCACGATGTTCTACAAGGCCGCCAGGACCGGCCTGATCGACCCGGCGAAATCGGTGCAGGTCGGCATCCGCACCACCAACCCTGACACCCACGGCTTCACCATCCTTGACGCCCCGCAGGTCCACCGCGACGGGCCGGGCGCCATCGTCGCCCGCATCCGCGAGATCGTCGGCGACGCGCCCGCCTACCTGACCTTCGACATCGACGCGCTCGACCCGGCCTTTGCGCCCGGCACCGGCACGCCGGTCTGGGGCGGGCTGACGACATGGCAGGCCGAGGCGATGCTGCAGGGCCTCAAGGGTCTGAACATCAAGGGCGGCGACGTGGTCGAGGTCTCGCCTCCCTTCGACACCACCGGCGCCACCGCCATCGCGGGCGCGCATGTGGCGCAAGCCATCCTGTGCCTCGTCGCATTGGCGCGCCGCACTGGTCAGGCAGGCTGATCGTCCCATCTTTGGTCTGCAAATACTCCGGGGAGGTCTGGAGGGGCAGCGCCCCTCCAGCCCCCTCCACCCTCAGCCCGGCCCGAAGGATGTGACATGAAATTCGCCCTGCTTCTCGTGCTTCTGGTTCTCGCCGCCGCCCTCGTCTGGGTGCGCGCCGCGCCGTCCGATCCCGCGCGCTGGCACGTCGATCCCGGTGCCGCGCCCGATCCCGGAGACGGCGGTGTGCGGCTGAAGCCCGGCGATCCCGGCAACCCGCTGCGCGCGGCCAGCCCTGCCGAACTGCTGAATGCCTTCGATGCCGCCTTGCGGGCAGAGCCGCGCATCACCCGGCTGGCGGGCTCGGCAGAGGAGGGGCAAGTGACCTACATCGCCCGCTCGCGCCTGATGGGATTTCCCGACTACATCACCGTCAAGGCCGCCGCGGTTGAGGGTGGCACGGGGCTGTGGCTCTATTCGCGCCTGCGCTTCGGCAAGAGCGACATGGGCGTGAACCGCGCCCGTTCAGAGCGCGTGCTTGAGCGCCTCGATGCGATCCTCAAGGGGCAGGGCTGACGCGCCAGGGCAGCCGTCCTGCAACTTGCGCCACATCGCGAGGTTGTTGTTCGCCCCCATCTCGCAGCGTGCGGTCCAGGTCTGGCACGAGGCGGTGATGCACATCACCTCGCCGATCTCACGGCGCCCGCCGTCCCGGTCGCGGCAATAATACTCGATCCCCGGAAGGGGGCTGTAGAGCCCGGGCTTCGTCTCGGCCGACGCGGACGCGGCCAGGACGCAGACGGGCAGGGCAAGGGCTGCCGCGCGGATCATCCATTCAGCATGGCACGCGCCGCGATGCCTGTCACCCTTGACCGCGCCGGGGCTTTCGGCAAAACCGCGCCCATGATCCCCAGAGAAAAACTTCACAGCATCACCGAGCGGTTCGAATACGTGCAGGCGCGGATGTCCTCCGGCACGGGCGACATCGCGGCGCTCGGGCGCGAATATGCCGACCTGCGGCCCATCGTAGCCATCATCGAGGACTGGCAGGCGCTGACGGACCAGATCGACGAGGCCGAGGCGATGCTGTCCGACCCCGAGATGCGCGCGCTCGCCGAAGAGGAACTGCCGACCCTTCGAAGGCGCCTGACCGAGGTCGAGAAGGCGCTGCAGATCGCGCTTCTGCCCAAGGATTCCGCCGATGCCCGCCCCGCCATCGTCGAGATCCGTCCCGGCACGGGCGGCGAGGAGGCGGCGCTGTTCGCAGGCGATCTTCTGCGGATGTATCAGCGCTATGCCGAGACGAAGGGCTGGCGCACCGAGATCATCGAACTGGCCGAATCCGAGCTTGGCGGCGTGCGCGAGGCCGTTGTCAGCGTGAAAGGCGAGGGAGTGTTCGCGCGGATGAAATACGAATCCGGCGTCCACCGTGTCCAGCGCGTGCCCGAAACCGAAAGCGGCGGGCGCATCCACACCTCCGCCGCGACGGTCGCTGTCCTGCCCGAAGCACAGGAGGTCGACGTGAAGATCGACGCGGGCGACATCCGCATCGACACCATGCGGTCTTCGGGCGCGGGCGGCCAGCACGTCAACACGACCGATTCGGCGGTGCGCATCACGCATATCCCGTCGGGCATCGTCGTCACCTCGTCGGAAAAGTCCCAGCACCGCAACCGCGAGATCGCGATGGGCGTGCTGCGCGCCAAGCTGTTCGAGGCCGAGCGTGCCCGCGCCGACGGCGAACGCGCCTCTGCCCGCAAGTCCCAGGTCGGCAGCGGCGACCGGTCCGAGCGCATCCGCACCTACAACTTCCCGCAGGGCCGGATGACCGACCACCGCATCAACCTGACGCTCTACAAGCTCGACCAGGTGATGCAGGGCGATCTCGACGACATCATCGACGCGCTGATCTCGGACGATCAGGCGACGCTGCTGGCCGAGATGGGGGCGTGACGGACGCCGCTGCCGCAATTGCAGCCGCGCGGGCCCGACTGGCAGCAGCAGGCGTGCCCGACCCCGCCACCGACGCGCGGCGCCTTCTGGCCCATGTCACAGGACGCGCCGTCCCCGACAGCCTGACCCCGGACGAGGCCGCCGCCTATGCGGCTGCCATCACCCGCCGCGCCGCGCGCGAGCCGGTCAGCCACATCACCGGAACCCGCCAGTTCTGGCGCCACAGCTTCCACGTGACCCCTGACGTGCTCGATCCGCGTCCCGACACCGAAACGCTGGTTGCGGCGGCGCTGGACCTTGAGTGGCGCAGCGTGCTGGACCTCGGCACCGGATCGGGCGCGATCCTGCTGTCTCTGCTGGCCGAGCGCGGGGGGGCGACCGGCACCGGCACGGATGTCTCCGCCGCCGCCCTTTCCGTCGCAAGGGGCAACGCCGAGGCGCTGGGGCTTCGGGGCCGCGCGGCGTTCCTGAAATCCGACTGGTGGAACGGCGTCACCGGCCCGTTCGATCTGATCGTGTCGAACCCGCCCTATATCTCCGGCGCCGAGATGCAGACACTTGCCCCCGAACTTGCGTTCGAGCCGCGTCTGGCCCTGACACCCGGCGGCGATGGTCTGGCAGCCTACCGCATCATCGCCGCCCGGGCGCGGGGCCACCTGACGCCGCAAGGCTGGCTGCTGGTCGAGATCGGCCACGGGCAAGGGCAGGCCGTCTGCGGTCTCTTCACGTCAGCGGGTCTTGAAATGGTCGAGGTCCGGCCTGATCTCAATGGCAAGGACCGCGTGGTTCTGGGCCGCGCGCCCGCACAACGGCACCAAAACCCGTGACAATCGCGCAATATCGCGCCAAAGCCGCGAAACATGCCTATTTTTCGCTTGTCAGCGCGAAACCTGCGTGGTTAGTCGAGGCACACCTTGGCTGAGGGTCCGCCCTCGCCGGGTCGACAAGCCGGACAAGAGAGACCTGTTTTCGCGCCGTTTTCCACAAAGCGACAGGTCCCAACGCACAGGCACGAACGCCTAATATTGGCTGGAACCGAGAGTTTATGAGATCTTCGAAGTCACGTTCGCGGTCAAAGCAGAACCGCAGTCGGTCCATGGGGAACGTCGTCAACCGCGTTTTCGACTCCTCGGGCCCCGAGGGCAAGGTGCGCGGCACCCCCCAGCAGATCATTGAAAAGTACAACCAGCTTGCCCGCGATGCGCAGCTCAGCAACGACCGCGTCGCAGCCGAGAACTTTCAGCAGCACGCCGAACACTACCTGCGGATGCTGGCCGAGGCGCAGCGCGAACAGGACCAGCGCCGCGACCAGCAGGACCAGAACGGCGGACAGCAAGGCAACGACGGCAACGACCGCCAGGATGGACGCCAGGACAACCGCCAGGATGGACGTCAAGACAACCGTCAGGATGGGCGCCAGGACAACCGTCAAGATGGGCGTCAGGATGGGCGTCAAGACAACCGGCAAGATGGGCGGGGCGACCAGCGCGGCGACGACGGCGGACAGCGCAACGACCGCCAGCACGACAACCGCCAGCGTGACGATCGTTCCCAGAACGACCGCCAGCAGGAAAACCGCCAACAAGACAACCGCCAGCAGGATGACCGCTCAGACAGTCGGCCCGACAGCCAGTCCGGCGATCAGCCGCGCCAGCCGCAGCCCGATCAGGCCGACCGACCGCGCCGCCGCAAGAAGCCCGAGCCTCTCGAATTCGTGGCCAGCGACGAGGACGGCGAGACCCGGGACAGCGGCCTTGTCGAGACACCCGAGATGAAGGCCGACAAGCCCAAGCCCCGCCGCCCGCGCAAGCCGCGCGCAGCCAGCGGTGCGGACGCGCCGCAAGGCAGCGGCGACGGATCGTCCGAGGCGGCGGAATAATCCCTAGCGCGCCGTGGCGACACGGCGCGCCAGCGCGCAAAACGCCTCGACCGACAGCTCCTCGGCGCGCGATGTCGGCGCGATCCCGACCTCTTCCAGCAGTGCCTCCATCCCGGGCGCCACGCCCTTAAGGCTGGCCCGCAGCATCTTGCGGCGCTGGTTGAAAGCGGCGGCCACCACCCGGCTGAGGACGGCGGCATCGGCGGGATACAGCGGCTCGGCCCGCGCCACCAGATGCACCACCGCAGAGCGGATCTTCGGCGGCGGCGTGAATGCCTCGGGCGGCAGGTCCATCACGATCCGCGCCTCGCAGCGCCATTGCGCCAGGATCGCCAGCCGCCCATATGCCTTGGACCCGGGGCGCGCCACGATCCGCTCGGCCACCTCGCGCTGGAACATCAGTGTCAGGCTGTCCCAGACCGGCGGCCAGACCGCGGGCGTCAGCCAACGCACCAGCAACTCCGTTCCCACGTTGTAGGGCAGGTTGGCGACGATCCGGATCGGCGGCGTCAGATGCGCCAGCGGGTCGAGCGCCAGCGCATCGCCCTCGATCACCTCCAGCCGCCCGGGATAGGCCGCCGCAATCTCGGCCAGCGCGGGCAGGCAGCGCGCGTCCTTCTCGACCGCCAGCACCCTGCGCGCGCCCTCGGCCAGCAGCCCCCGGGTCAGCCCGCCGGGGCCGGGGCCGACCTCGAGCACATCGCAGCCCGACAGATCGCCCGCCTGCCGCGCGATCTTGGCGGTCAGGTTCAGGTCCAGCAGGAAGTTCTGCCCCAGTGCCTTCTTCGCGCGCAAGTCATGGGCCGCGATCACGTCCCTCAGGGGCGGCAGTCCGTCAATCGCCGCCATGGCGCGCGCCCTGCATCTTTGGTCCACAAATACCTCTGGGGGGGAATGCGCCGAAGGCGCAGGGGGGGGGAAACCCCCCCCCCCCCCCCCCCGCCCCCGCCGCGCCCGCCCGCCGCCCCCCCCCCCGCCCGCCCCCCCCCCCCCCTTTTTGGCCCCCAGGGGCCGGGGGGGGGGGGGGGGGGGGCCCCCAAATGCTGCGGGGGTTTGGGGGCAAAGCCCCCATG
>NZ_JAHQZS010000004.1 GCF_019061145.1 Anianabacter salinae
GGGGACCAGCCCCCCCCCCCGGGCGGCAGCGGCCGGGCTTTTTTCTCAAAAGGCCCCGCGGGGGGGCCAGGGGGGGGGCGGCGGGGGCCGCCCCCCCCTGCCATTGAACTAAAAGGCATCTCGAAAGCCTTCGGTCCGGTTCAAGCGAACAAGGACATCGCCATTCGCGTCATGCCGGGCACGATCCACGGGATCATCGGCGAGAACGGCGCGGGCAAGTCCACGCTGATGTCGATCCTCTACGGCTTCTACAAGGCCGATGCGGGCGAGATCTGGATCAACGGCAAACAGACCGAGATCCCCGACAGCCAGGCCGCGATCCGCGCCGGAATCGGGATGGTTTTCCAGCATTTCAAGCTGGTGCAAAATTTCACGGTGCTTGAGAACGTCATTCTAGGCGCCGAGGATGGGGCGCTCCTGAAGCCGTCCAAGGCCAAGGCGCGCGGGCTGTTGAAGCAGCTGGCCGAGGAATACGGGCTGAACGTCGATCCCGACGAGACGGTCGAGAACCTGTCGGTCGGCCACCTTCAGCGCGTGGAAATCCTCAAGGCGCTCTACCGCGAGGCGGACATCCTGATCCTCGACGAGCCGACGGGCGTTCTGACGCCTGCCGAGGCGGACCACCTGTTCCGCATCCTCGAAGGGCTCAAGCGCGAGGGCAAGACGATCATCCTCATCACGCACAAGCTGCGCGAGATCATGGAGATCACGGACACCGTAAGCGTGATGCGGCGCGGCGAGATGACGGCGACGGTCAAGACCGCCGAAACCTCGCCCGAGCAGCTGGCCGAACTGATGGTCGGGCGCAAGGTGCTGTTGCAGGTCGACAAGACGCCGGCGCAACCGAAACAGACCGTGGTCGAGGTGCAGAACCTGCGCGTCCGCGACGAGGACGGCGTGGAGCGGGTGAAGGGCATCGACCTGATGGTGCGCGCGGGCGAGATCCTGGGCATCGCAGGCGTTGCCGGAAACGGCCAGTCCGAGCTTCTGAACGTGCTGGGCGGCACGATGAAGGGCGAGGGCATCGTGCGTGTGAACGGCGAGGAAATCGACCTGACGGGCAAGTCATCGGACGGGCAGTCGCGGCGCCGCCGGGGCATCGCGCATGTTCCCGAAGACCGCCAGCGTGAAGGCCTTATCATGGACTACTTCGCCTGGGAAAACATGGCCTTCGGCTATCACCACGACCCGAAATACCAAAAGAGCCGCCTGTTCATGGACAACGTGGCCATCCGCCAGGAAACCGAGCGGCAGATCGAACGCTTCGACGTGCGCCCGCCGAACTGCAACCTGACCGCCAAGAGCTTTTCTGGCGGCAATCAGCAAAAGATCGTGTTGGCCCGCGAGATCACGCGTAACCCTGACCTTCTGCTGGTCGGCCAGCCGACGCGCGGCGTCGACATCGGCGCGATCGAGTTCATTCACCAGCAGATCGTCGCGCTGCGCGATGAGGGCAAGGCGGTGATCCTTGTCTCGGTCGAGCTGGACGAGATCATGTCGCTGTCGGACCGTATCGCCGTGATGTTCGATGGCCGGATCATGGGGGAGCGCCTGCCGTCCGAGACGAACGAGCGCGAGCTTGGCCTTCTGATGGCCGGGATCACCGACGCTCACGCCACGCCGGAACAGGTCGAGGCCAATCTGGACAAGGCCGCCAAGGGGGCCGCGGAATGAACAAGACACCCAAATGGGTCGACATCGCGCTGATCCCCGCGATCAACCTCGTGCTGGCGCTGATCGTGTCGGGGCTGGTCGTCCTTTACATCGGAGAGAACCCGCTCGAAGCCATGGCGATCATGGTCAACGGCGCTGTCGGGTCCAGCTATGGCTGGGGATATACGCTGTATTACGCGACCAACTTCATCTTCACTGGCCTCGCCGTGGCGGTGGCGTTCCAGGCCAAGCTGTTCAACATCGGCGGCGAGGGTCAGGCGGCCATCGGCGGGCTTGGCGTCGCGCTGGTGTGCATCGCCCTGCCCTGGCCGCACTGGCTGATCGCGCTGCCGGTTGCGGTGATCGGCTCGGCGCTGTTCGGCGCCGCCTGGGCGGCGATCCCGGCCTACCTGCAAGCGAAACGCGGCAGCCACATCGTCATCACGACGATCATGTTCAACTTCATCGCCTCGGCGCTCTTGGTCTACCTTCTGGTGAACGTCCTGAAGGAACCGGGCAGCATGGCGCCCGAGACGGGGCGCTTCCCCGAAGGTGCGCGGCTGCCGTCGGCCCATGACATGGCGGGCTGGGTCGGCCTGTCATTCTCGCGCTCTGCGCCGCTGAACATCTCGTTCTTCCTTGCCATCGCGGCCTGCGTGGCGGTCTGGGCGCTGATCTGGCGCACACGGCTTGGCTATGAGATCCGCGCGCTTGGCCACTCGGAACCGGCAGCCGTCTACGCGGGCATCTCGCCGGTGAAGACGGTCATGTGGGCGATGCTGATCTCGGGCGGTCTTGCGGGCATGATGGGTGTCAACGCCGTCATGGGCGAGGCAGAGCGGCTGGTGATCGACAGCGTGCAGGGCGCGGGTTTCGTCGGCATCGCGGTGGCGCTGATGGGCCGCTCGCACCCGGCTGGCGTGTTCCTGGCGGGGCTGTTGTTCGGGATGCTGTATCAGGGCGGCGGCGAGCTGGAGTTCGAGAAGCCCGCGATCAGCCGCGAGATGATCCTTGTCATTCAGGCGCTGGTGATCCTGTTCACCGGCGCTCTCGACAACATGGTGCGCAATCCGGTCGAGACGTTCTTCAACGCGCGAGCCCGGCGCAAGCCGAAACCGCAGCCCACCACCGCGGCAGAGTGAGGACATCATGGACCTGACGACGATCCTGCAAATCCTCGATTCGACGCTGCGCCTTGCGACGCCGCTGTTGTTCGCGGCGCTGGCCGGGCTTTTCTCGGAACGCTCGGGCATCATCGACATCGGGCTCGAAGGCAAGATGCTGGCGGCCGCCTTCTTCTCTGCGTCGGTCGCGGCGTTCACCGGTTCGGTCTGGATGGGGCTGGCGGGCGGCATCGCGGCGTCGGTTGTGCTGTCGCTGATCCACGGGCTGGCCTCGATCACGTTCCAGGGGAACCAGCTGATTTCAGGCGTCGCGATCAACTTCCTCGCCTCGGGCACGACCGTGGTGATCGGAGAGGCGTGGTTCGGGCTCGGCGGCCGAACGCCGCAGCTTGAAGGCTCTGGCCGCTTTCAGGAGATGACCCTGCCCTTCGCCGAAACGCTGTCGGCGGTGCCGATCGTGGGGCCGTTCTATGCCACCGTCCTGTCGGGGCATTCCGTGCTGGTCTACGTGGGCCTCGTCACCGTCGCGCTGACATGGTGGGTGCTGTTCCGCACGCGGTTCGGCCTGCGCCTGCGGGCGGTCGGCGAGAACCCCGAATCCGTGGACACCGCCGGTGTTTCGGTCGCCAAGATGCGGTTCGCCGCCGTGATGATCGCGGGCGTGCTGTGCGGCATCGCGGGCGCGTATCTTGCCACGGGTCTGGCTGCGGGCTTCGTCAAGGAGATGAGCGCTGGACGCGGGTTCATCGCGCTCGCGGCGCTGATCTTCGCCAAATGGCGCCCGGTGCCGGTGCTGTTCGCCTGCTTGCTGTTCGGCCTGCTGGAAGCAATCGGCAACCGGTTCCAGAACATCGACCTTCTGGGCGTCAACGTGCCCACGCAGTTCATGCAGGCGCTGCCCTACATCCTGACCGTGGTGATCCTTGCGGGGTTCGTCGGCAAGGCGATCCCGCCCCGCGCAGGGGGGCAGCCCTATGTCAAGGAACGCTGACGAACTGGCCGCGCTGATCCGTGCCCGCGCGGGCGATGCGCCGGTGCGCGCGGGTCTGGTGCTGGGGTCCGGGCTTGGGCATCTGGCGGATGCGGTGGACGGCGTGTCCATCGACTATGCCGACCTGCCGGGGTTTCCCCATGCAGGCGTCTCGGGCCACAATCCAAAGCTGGTGATCGGCGATCTGGAAGGCTGCCGCGTCGCGGTGTTCGGCGGGCGTGCGCACTACTACGAATCCGGCCGGGGCGACGCGATGCGCCTGCCGCTCGAAGTGTTGAGCGCGCTTGGCGCGGACACGCTGTTCCTGACCAATGCCGCCGGGTCGATGCGCGAAGACATCCCGCCGGGCGATCTGATGCTCTTGTCGGATCACATCAACTTTTCCGGCCTCAACCCGCTGATCGGCGAGCCGTCGGACGCGCGGTTCGTGCCGATGAAGGATGCCTATGATCCTGCGATCCGCAGCGCGATCACACAGGCGGCCGCCGCCGAGGGCATCGACCTGAAGGACGGCGTCTATGCCTGGTATTCCGGCCCATCCTTCGAAACCCCGGCCGAGATCCGCGCGATCCGCACCCTTGGCGCCGATGCTGTCGGCATGTCGACGGTGCCCGAGGTGATCCTTGCCCGATTCCTTGGCCTGCGGGTGGCGGCGGTCTCGACCATCACCAACATGGCCGCCGGGATGAGCGACGAAGCGATCAGCCACGACCATACCAAGGCAATGGCACCTCTAGGCGCCGCGAAACTGGAAAAGATCCTGCGCCGGGTGCTGTCCGCACTCTGAGCCCTTGCCTTTTCCGGCCAGTCGTTTGACACCGCCCCGCGAAGGCTGTCTTCTGACGGCGTCCGCCAATCCGTTGCGGGGCCCATGCAAATTTACCTTCCCATAGCCGAGGTGTCGGTCAACGCCTTCCTCATCCTGGGGCTCGGCGGCTTGGTGGGTGTGCTGTCGGGCATGTTCGGCGTGGGCGGCGGGTTTCTTCTGACGCCGCTCTTGTTCTTCATCGGCATTCCGCCCGCCGTGGCCGTGGGCACCCAATCCACCCAGATCGTGGCGTCCAGCGTGTCGGGCGTCATGGCGCATCTCAAGCGCAAGACGGTCGATCTAAGGATGGGGCTGGTGCTGCTGTCGGGCGGCCTTGTCGGCTCTGCGCTGGGGGTTCAGGTCTTTGCGCTGATGCGGACGCTTGGTCAGGTCGATCTGCTGGTGACGCTGTTCTACGTGGTGTTTCTGGGCATCATCGGCGGGCTGATGTTCTTTGAAAGCCTGTCGTCGATGCGCAAGGCGCGGCGCAGAGGCGGCGTGGTCGCACCGCGCAAGAAACACCTCTGGGTGCACACCTGGCCGCTGAAGATGAAGTTCCGCACGTCGGGCCTGTATATCTCGGTGATCCCGCCGATCCTTGTGGGGCTGCTGGTGGGCATCCTTGCCGCGATCATGGGCGTTGGCGGCGGGTTCATCATGCTGCCCGCGATGATCTACATCCTCGGGATGCCGACCAAGGTCGTCGTGGGAACCTCGCTGTTCCAGATCATCTTTGTCGCGGGCTTCACCACGCTGATGCACGCCACGACGAACTACAGCGTCGATCTGCCGCTTGCGATCCTGTTGCTGGTGGGCAGCGTGATCGGCGCGCAGCTTGGCACCCGGATCGGCGTGCGCATGAAGGCCGAACAGATCCGCATCGCGCTGGCGGTGCTGGTGCTGGCCGTCTGCTTCAAGCTGTTGCTGGACCTGCTGATCCAGCCAAACGAGCTTTATTCCATCGCGAGTGCGGCGCCATGATGCGGATGGTGCTGATCCCTCTACTGCTGTGCCTGTCCGCGCTTTCGGCGGCGGCCGAGCAGGTCGTGGCGGGCCTGAGCCAGAACCGGGTGTCGATCACGACGAACTTTGACGGCTCGGAAATCCTGATCTTCGGTGCGGTCAAACGCGAGTCTCCGGTGCCGGACGCGGCTGAACTGGACGTGATCGTGACCATCGAGGGGCCCAAGCGGCAGGTCACGGTGCGCCGCAAGTCGCGGGTGGCCGGCATCTGGATCAACACTGATGCGGTCGAGGTCGACGCGGCACCGTCCTTCTATGCCGTCGCCACCACGGACCCCTTGGGCGACGTGCTGTCCAGCACCGAGGACCTGCGCCACAGCATCAGCATCCCGCGCGCGATCCGGTCGGTCGGCGCGCCCGCCACCATTGCCGACAGCGAAACCTTCACCGAGGCGCTGATCCGCATCCGCGAAAAGGACGATCTCTACCAGCTGCTCGAAGGCGCGATCACCCTGCGCGAGCAGACGCTGTTCAACACCTCGGTCGCGCTGCCCGCCAACCTGACCGAGGGCAACTACCGCGTGCGCATCTTCCTGACCCGCGACCGGGGCGTCATCGACGCCTACGAGACGGTGATCGGCGTGCGCAAGGCGGGGCTGGAACGCTGGCTGTTCTCGCTCGCCCACGAGCAGCCGTTGATCTACGGGCTGTTGTCGCTGGTGATCGCCGTCGGCGCGGGCTGGGCGGCATCAGCCGTGTTCCGGATCCTGCGCAGCTGACCGCAGGCTCAGCCGCGCCCGATATAGGGCATCTTGGTCGCCATGATCGTCATGAACTGGACGTTCGCCGACAGCGGCAGGTTGGCCATCTGCCAGACCGCATCCGCCGCAGGTTCCACCTCCATGTAGGGGGGCGGCGGCGTGCCGTCTTTCGCGGCCTTCTCGATCAGGTTATCCAGCAGCGGCGTGCGCGCGTTGCCAATGTCGATCTGTCCGCAGGCAATGTCATGGGGCCGCCCGTCCAGTGACAGCTGACGGGTCAGACCGGTGATCGCGTGCTTGGTGACGGTGTAGCCCACCGCCCCCTCGCGCGGGACATGGGCGGAAATCGAGCCGTTGTTGATGATGCGTCCGCCGACCGGGTCCTGCCGCCGCATCTGCGCAAAGGCCGCGCGCGCCGCGTAGAACATCCCGTTGAGGTTCACGTTCAAGATCTGGTGCCAGTCGTCCAGCGCCACCTCGTCGATGCTTGCGGGCGCGCCGAACATGCCCGCGTTGTTGAACAGGACGTCCAGTCGCCCGCCCTTGGCGACAAGACGCGCGACCGCGTTCTCTACGGCGGCGGGGTCGGTCACATCGGCGGGCAGAACCAGCGCGGCGGGACCATGTGCCAGCGCGATCTCCTCCAGCGGCTCGCGCCTGCGGGCCAGCAGGCCGACGACCCAGCCACCCTTGAGGAACGTCTCGGCAGCCGCGCGGCCGATGCCGCTCGATGCGCCGGTAATCAGGATCGTTCCGCTCATACCTCGTCCTCCGTCTCGGGTTGCAGTTCCAGCACCGGCGCGGCGACCTGAAGATCATCCACGCCCAAGGGGGCGGTCGGGCGGGCGAGCCGGTTGCGCATCACCCAGTGCAGGCGCGTCTCGGCGCGGGTGATCGCCACATAGGCCAGCCGTTTCCACAACGGTTGCCCCGCCTCGATCCGCCCTGCGCGCGACGCCGCCCAGATGTCGGGGGCAAAGACCTGCACATCGCTCCACTGCGAGCCTTGCGCCTTGTGGATCGTCACCGCCGCGCCGTGCAGGAACACCGCGCCCATGCGGGCCGCGAAGGGCAGGAACGGTTCCTCCTCGTCGGGGAACTCGATCTTGACGATGGACGCGGCGGACAGCCGGGGATCTTCGGCGCCGATGACGTGCAGCCGAGAGAATCCGGGCTTCTTGCCGGGGCCAAGGTAGACCACCTGCGCGCCCTTGATCAGGCCGCGCGCCTCGAGGTCGATGCGCTTTTTGCGGTGCTTCAGGGGCAATTCGATCCCGTCGCAGATCAGCGGCTCGCCCGGCAGCAATTCATCCGCAGGCGCGTTGTAGGCGGCCCGGAACGCCTGGATCAGCCGGATGCGTGTCGCGTTGCGCCAGACCAGCACGGGGGACCGCGCCATGAGTTCGGCCTCGACCCGGCTGGCCATCACGACGCGGTCGTCGCGGCGGGCGGCTTCGCTGACCATCGCCTCGAACTCCTCGAAGCCCACGGCGGGGTCCTGCAAGGCATGGGCAAGATCAAGGATCGGGCTGTCCGCCGCTTGCCGATGCACGCGGTCGAGCGTCAGCTTGCGATTGCCCCCCAGCGTCTCGAACACCATCTCGCCGGACTGTCCAACGGGCGCAAGCTGTGCCGGATCGCCGAACAGCAGCAAGGCCGGGAAAATCTCGCGCAGGTCGTCGAACTGCTTCTGGTCCAGCATCGAGGATTCGTCGACAAAGCCGATGTCGAGAGGGTCCTCGCGCCGCTTCCAGCCCTTGATGAAATCCGATCCCCGCAAGCCCGCTGTCGCCAGCGCACCCGGGATCGACGGGTTCGTCTGGTAATAGGCATGCGCACGGTCGAGCGCGGCATCGGTCAGCCCCTCGACCGATGGACGCTCGCCATTGCCCGCAAGCCACTCGGCGATCTTCTCGTATTCGGGATCGTAGACGGGGGTGTAGAGGATGCGGTGGATCGTCGTCGCGGGAACGCCGCGATTGCGCAGCACGCTCGCCGCCTTGTTCGTCGGTGCAAGGATCGCCAGCGTGCGCCGGTCCTTGCGGCGGCGGCCCTCGTAGTCGCCGCTGACGATTTCGACCCCGGCCTCGCGCAGGGCACGGTAAAGCTGCCCCAGAAGCATCGTCTTGCCGGACCCGGCCTTGCCGACAATGGCCATGACGCCCGCCTTGCCCTCGGTCATCGGGGTCAGGATGCCTTCGTCCAGATCGACGCCGTGCCCCCGCAGCATCTCGGTGACGCGGTCAAAGGCTTCGGCCTGGTCGTCGGAAAAGGTGGCGATTGCGGTCTGCATGCGCGCACCCTAGCCGCCACGGCGAGGGCGCGCCAGACGGCTAGGGCAGACGGCTAGGGCAGACGGCTGAGGCAGGCGGGTCAGGCCGTCGCGCAGTTTGCCTTTGCGCGTCTCTCAAGTCCGGCCCGGAACCGCCCGTCAAAGGCCCACAGCCCGACACCGATCCCGCCCCTCTCGCCGATCAGCGTCGGCGGCCAGCCAAGGCGGCGATAGACCCGGATCATCGCCATGTCGAACACGCCGACCGCATCCGTCAGCCCCGATCGCAGGCCCAGATCGAGCGCACCGAGCAAGAGCGCAGCGGTGACATGGCGCGGGGCATCCGGGGCAAGGCAGAACCGCGTGCATTCCCAGATCAGCGGCGAGACGACCGGCCCGCCTGTGAGATCAGCGAAATGATCGTTCACCATGGTGCGTCCGGTGGTCGGCAGGAACCGCATCGACGCGGCATGGTGGCCTGCGTCCTCACAGATCACATAGAGCGGACCCTCATCGTCATAGACGTCACGCTCCTGCCCGGCTGCGTCGACCGTGACATCCCAGCCAAGGCGCCCCCGGAACTGCGTGGCACGGTCGCGGAACATCTGGCTGACCAGATCGGCATGACAAGGCAGATCGTCGCCGGACAGGTAATGGATCATGCGTGCTTCCCCCAAGGCAGAGCACGGGGGAGTAGCCGGGCGAGGTTAACGCGGCGCGGCGGCGCAGCGCGATGCCGCAGGGGTCAGATCACCAGCATTCCGGACGACATCGCACGGGCCACGGCATGGGTGGTGTTCATCGCGCCCAGCTTGAAGCGCGCGCTTTCGATGTAGACGCGCAACGTATGCTCGGAAATGGACAGGCTCTCGGCCGCCTGCCCCCGGCTGTAGCCCATCGCGATCAGGGTCAGCGCGTCGATCTCGCGCGGGCTGAGCGCGCGCATGGCCACCGCGTCGGTGCCGCGCTCGATCTCCAGCGCCTTCTGATTCACGTAATGCGCCACAAGGATAAGGTCGCGCACATGTGCTTCGGTATAGGCGGCCCAGTCCTCGTCGCTGCGGTTGTCGGACACGGTGAACAGCGCGAACTGGCCATTCGGCCCGCGGATCGGCACTGAAAAACCCTGCCGTCCGACACCGTGCGCAATGGCTTCCGCCAGAAAGGCACGCTGCGCCTTGCCGGACCAGTCAAGCCGCTTCCAGTCGACCGGGTTGAAGCGTTTGAAGCACCCCTGCACCACCGGGTCGATCCGCGCGTAGTCAAGGTCGATATAGCGGCGGACCCATTCGTCGGAATAGGTCAGCGCCGCGTACTGCCCGCCCGCCGCGTTGACCGAATGATAGACGACGTGATCGACGCCGAATATGTCCCGCAGCGTCCGAACCGCCGCCGTGAGGCCGTCAAGATCGCGCGCAGCGCCCAGGTCTTGCAGAAACCGTTCCAGTCTGCCCTGCATTCACGATCGCCAGGTGTGGCGCCTTTCGTTCCGAGGTCGCGATCTCGGCAGCGGCAACCAGCGCGGCATCGTCCAGATGCAGAGCCAGAGACGGCAAGCCGTTCTGGCGCGCGTAGCTGCGAAGATCCGCGAGCACGTCGATGATCCAGTCGTTCGACAAGGGCCAGTCTCCGGTTTGAAAGGTTAACAGGATATTAATACAACCATAGCATGCATGCGAATTCCGGCGCCATTCGCAGATTTCAACTCCCCCGAAATGGCGAGGCGTGCCTGGGCAGCCTCCTGACAAGGCAATGATTGGCAAAGCTCAAGAAACAATGAAGCCCGGCGCGACGAATCGGCCGGGCTTTCAAAATGAGCGGCTTGAGACAGCCTAGCGGCGTGGGCCGGCCTCTAGCGCGTCTTCCAGCGTGCGCAGGCCGGTCTTGGGCGCTTGCACGAGAACGGCCATGTTGCCCGGCTTGTGCTCGTTCCGGCGCATCTTGATATGCGCATCCGGGATCTGATCCCACGGGAACACCTCGGACATGCAGGGATCGAGCCGCCGCTCGACCATCAGCTTGTTCGCCGCCGCAGCCTGTTTCAGGTGCGCGAAGTGCGAGCCTTGCACCCGCTTCTGGTTCATCCACAGATAGCGCGCGTCCATCGTCAGGTTGTAGCCCGTGGTGCCCGCGCAGATCACGACCATGCCGCCCTTCTTAACGATGAAGACGGACACCGGCATCGTCGACTCGCCGGGATGTTCGAACACCATGTCGACGTTGACGCCCTTGCCGGTGACCTCCCAGACGGCCTTGCCGAACTTGCGCGCCTCGGACATCCACTCCTTGTATTCGGGGGTGTTGACCGTGGGCATCTGGCCCCAGCAGTTGAAATCCTTGCGGTTGATGACGCCCTTGGCGCCCAGCGACATCACGAAGTCACGCTTGTCCTCGTCGGAAATCACGCCGATGGCATTGGCGCCCGCCGTATTGATAAGCTGGATCGCGTAAGAGCCAAGGCCACCCGACGCGCCCCAGACCAGCACGTTCTGGCCGGGTTTCAGGTCATGCGGCTCATGCCCGAACAGCATCCGGTAGGCGGTGGCGAGGGTCAGCGTGTAGCAGGCCGACTCTTCCCATGTCAGGTGCTTGGGGCGCGGCATGAGTTGCTGCGCCTGCACGCAGGTGAACTGGGCAAAGCTGCCATCCGGCGTCTCGTAGCCCCAGATGCGTTGGCTGCCCGAGAACATCGGATCGCCGCCGTTACATTCCTCGTCGTCGCCGTCATCCTGGTTGCAGTGGATCACCACCTCGTCACCCACTTTCCAGCGCTTGACCTTGTCACCCACGGCCCAGACGATCCCGGACGCATCCGACCCGGCGATGTGATAGTCGGCCTTGTGCACGTCGAAGGGCGAGATCGGGATGCCGAGGCCGGCCCAGACGCCGTTGTAGTTCACGCCTGCCGCCATCACGAGCACCAGAACCTCGTGGCTGTCAGGGCGCGGCACGTCGACGGTTTCCACCTGGAACGCCTGGTCGGGTTCGCCGTGCCGTTCGCGCCGGATCGCCCACGCATACATCTTGCTCGGCACATAGCCCATCGGGGGCAATTCGCCGATCTCGTAAAGCTCTTTCTCGGGCGCGTCATAGGACAGAACGCCGGGGGTCGTATCGAGAGCCATCATCGCCTCCAAGCCTCGCAGAACGTGCCGCACCGCAGAATCGCCGATGCGCTTGCAGAGAAATAAAATCCCCTGCGCAACTTTGCAATGCCTGACGTGACGTTTTTGTAATTTTATGTCTTGGTGAGTTTTTCGGCTGTGCCCGCAAGGCCAGTCCGGTGCGCAATCGAGCGGGCATAGAAGGCCAGCACTTCGGATTGATCCGGCGCGACTTCAAAGCGTCCGTCCGTGTGCCGCAGAAGCCTGCGGGTGCGCAGGGTCGCCAGTCCGGCGCGGGCCAGCGTCTCTGGCGTCTCGGCTGCAAGGTCGCGCCCGGCGATCATGTCCGTGATCCGCACGGCGATCGTTTCCTCTGTCGCGGTGCCATCCTCTGCAAGCAGCGCCTGCGCGACCAGCGGAACCGGAAGGACCGGCACACGGGCGCGGATCGCATCCATCAGCACCTCGCCGACGGCCTCGGGCGACTGCAGGCCCCGGCGGGTCAGCACGACAAGAGAAACGGGCGTCCCGTAGGCAACCCCTGCGCGCCCGAAGCGTCGCCCTCGCCCGATCAGGCGCCGCCAGAAGAAGCGGGCGGCAAAGGCGATGGCCTGCGGGATCGACGCGCGGAACCGGCGTTCCCCGGTGCCCGCCGCCTCGATCAGGACGCGGTCCTCGAGCACCCGGTCGTAGTTCAGCGCCACCGGCACGAACACCACGTCGCGCCCCGCCTCTGGATCGAAGTCGTCGAGGATGTAGGACAGAAGGCCAAGCTTCGGCGGCTCGACCCGGCCCGTCAGCGACAGCCCGCCCTCTGGAAAGATCGCCTGGGTCACGCCGCCCCGGGTCGCCATCTGGACATAGCGCGCCAGAACCCGGCGGTAGAGCGCATTGCGCGAGCGGCGCCGGATGAAGAACGCGCCCATCGACCGGATCAGCGACGACAAGGGCCAGATCCGCGCCCATTCGCCGACCGCGTAGGACAGTGCAGAGTGCCGCGCGGCCAGGTAGGTGACAAGGACGTAGTCCATGTTCGAGCGGTGGTTCATCACGAAGATGATCGTCGCGTCCCGGTCGATGGCCGTGAAAGCCTCGGGATCGCCCTGGTCCACCTCGACGTCATAAAGCGCCTCGGACAGCCAGCGCGTGGCCCGGGTGGCAAAGCCGAAATACGACGACGGCGAGAAGCGCGGCACGATCTCGCGCGCGTAGTCGCGGGCCCGCTCGAAGGCGACGTTCTCGGGGATGCCTTCCTTGCGGGCATGGTCGGCAACCGCCTCGATCACCTTGGGATCATAGATCAGCCGCTGGATCGTGTCGTAGCGGCGCAAGAGCTTGAACGGCTGGATCGGGCGATCGAGCCGCTTGTTGAGCTCTGCCACCAGTCGTTCCGCGCGGCGGCGGAAGAACCAGCGCACCGACGGGAACAGGAAATGCGACGCGAACGTCACCGCCGCGAATGCGAGGATAAGGGTCAGAAGCCAGACAGGGACCGCGACGGTCTGAAACATGCCCAAGGAAGTGGCAGGTTTGTGACCCGCGGTAAATGGAGCGGTTTCGCCGCGCTGACGCGCGGCGACCCGCGTGGGGGCTCTGCCCCCACACCCCCGGAGGTATTTGAAGACCAAAGATAAGAAGACACGCGCTGTCTGCACCGATGATTCTGCAGTGCGGCGAATTGACAGCGTCAGGATATGTCCTTAGATGCCTCTGAGACGCAATAAAGTTACCTCATCCACGCACGAGGCACCGATGACCCAGACCCCGAAGGACAGGCCCTGGCTGTTCCGCACCTACGCGGGCCATTCTACCGCCGCTGCCTCCAACGCTCTGTATCGAGGCAACCTTGCCAAGGGGCAGACCGGGCTTTCGGTGGCTTTCGACCTGCCGACGCAAACGGGCTACGACAGCGACCACGAACTGGCGCGCGGCGAGGTCGGCAAGGTCGGCGTGCCGATCTGCCATCTTGGCGACATGCGCGCACTGTTCGATGCGATCCCGCTGGACGAGATGAACACCTCGATGACGATCAACGCGACGGCACCCTGGCTGCTGGCGCTGTATGTCGCGGTGGCCGAGGAACAGGGCGCGGATGTGTCAGCGCTGCAAGGCACCGTGCAGAACGACATCATCAAGGAATACCTGTCGCGCGGCACCTACATCTGCCCGCCCGAGCCGTCCTTGCGGATGATCACCGATGTCGCGGCCTATACGCGCCAGCATCTGCCGAAATGGAACCCGATGAACGTGTGTTCCTACCATCTGCAGGAGGCGGGCGCGACGCCCGAGCAGGAGCTGGCCTTTGCCCTGGCCACCGCGACGGCGGTGCTGGACGATCTGCGCGGCAAGGTGGACCCTGCGGATTTCCCCGGCATGGTCGGGCGGATCAGCTTTTTCGTGAACGCGGGCATCAAGTTCGTCACCGAGATGTGCAAGATGCGCGCCTTCGTCGAGCTGTGGGACGAGATTTGCCGCGACCGCTATGGCGTGACGGATGAGAAATTCCGCCGGTTCCGCTACGGCGTGCAGGTGAACAGCCTTGGACTGACCGAGCAGCAGCCCGAGAACAACGTCTACCGCATCCTGATCGAGATGCTGGCGGTCACACTGTCGAAGAACGCGCGCGCGCGTGCCGTTCAACTGCCTGCCTGGAACGAGGCGCTTGGCCTGCCGCGCCCGTGGGACCAGCAGTGGTCACTGCGGATGCAGCAGATCCTCGCCTTCGAGACCGATCTTCTGGAATATGATGATCTGTTCGACGGCAACCCGGTGGTCGATGGCAAGGTGGCCGCGCTGAAAGAGGGCGCGCTTGCAGAGCTGGCGACCATCGACGGAATGGGCGGCGCGGTGAAGGCCATCGGCTACATGAAATCGCGTCTGGTCGAGGCCAACGCCGACCGCATCGCGCGGATCGAGGCGGGCGAAACCGTGGTGGTCGGGGTCAACCGCTACCAGGGCGGCGAGCCGTCGCCGCTGACCTCTGGACCAGAGGCGATCATGACGGTCGATCCCGAGACCGAGGCCGAACAGATCGGGCGGCTTGAGGCGTGGCGTGCGGACCGCGACGAAACCGCCGTGCAAGAAGCACTGAAGACGCTGCGGGCCGCCGCCGCCTCGGGCGAGAACATCATGCCCGCCTCGATCGCTGCCGCCAAGGCAGGAGCCACCACCGGCGAATGGGGCGAGATGGTGCGGCAGGCCTTTGGCCAGTACCGCGCGCCCACGGGCGTGTCGCGCAATCCGTCGAACCGGACCGAGGGGCTGGACGAGATCCGCGCTGCCGTCGATGCGGTGTCGGACCGTCTGGGGCGCAGGCTCAAGTTCCTTGTCGGCAAGCCCGGTCTCGACGGTCATTCCAACGGCGCCGAGCAGATCGCCGCCCGAGCGCGCGACTGCGGCATGGACATCGCCTATGAGGGCATCCGCCTGCCCCCCGCCGAGATCATCGCGGCGGCCCGCGCGGACGAGGCGCATGTGATCGGCCTGTCGATCCTGTCGGGCAGTCATGTGCCGCTGGTCGCCGACCTGATGGACCGTCTGCGCGCCGAGGGGCTGGACCGCATTCCCGTCGTGGTGGGCGGGATCATTCCCGAGGCCGACGCCGAACGCCTGCGCGGCATGGGCGTCGCGCGGGTCTATACGCCCAAGGATTTCGAGCTGAACCGCATCATGTTCGACATCGTCGCATTGGTGGACCCGCAGGCGGTGGCGGCAGAGTGACTGTGGACCCCCGCTGAATTCCAGCTAGGCTGATCCGGCGACAGAGGCGGAGCAGCACCATGACCATCCATATCGGCGCGAAGCCGGAAGATATCGCGGACACCGTCCTGATGCCGGGCGATCCCTACCGCGCGCGGTGGGCGGCAGAGACGTTCCTCGACGGCGCGGTGTGCGTGAACGAGGTGCGCGGGATGCTGGGGTTCACCGGCACCTGGAATGGACACCGGGTGACGATCCAGGGCTCGGGCATGGGGATGCCGTCGCTGTCGATCTATGCGAACGAGTTGATCCGCGACTACGGCGCGACGACGCTCATCCGCATCGGATCCTGCGGCGCGATGCAAGAGACGGTGAAGGTGCGCGACGTGATCCTTGCCATGACCGCCTCGACCGTCTCGACGCCGTCCTCGGGCATGTTCCGCGAGTTGAACTTCGCGCCCGCTGCCGACTGGTCGCTTCTGGCGGCGGCGGCAATGGCGTCGGCGGCCAAGGGCGTGACCACCCATGTGGGCGGCATCTATTCCTCCGATACCTTCTACGACGAGCGCCCCGACCTCAACGAGCAGATGACCCGCCACGGCGTGCTGGCCGTCGAGATGGAGACGGCGGAGCTTTACATCCTTGCGGCCCGCTACAACGTCAGGGCGTTGTCGGTGCTGACGGTGTCGGACCACCTCTTGACGCACGAGGCTCTGCCATCCGAGGACCGCGAGCGCAGTTTTGGCGACATGGTCGAGATCGCGTTGCGGGCGGCGTTCGCCTGACCGCTCAAGCGCCGTGCGAGCGGGAATAGGCGTTGCGCGGGGGCGGGTGCCAGCCGTCCAGCGCGCCCGGTGCCGGGGCGAACACCTCGACCAGCAGGGGATGACAGGCGGCGGTGTCGCTGGAATGCTCTGACGAACAGTCGCCGCCCGGGCAGGCACTGAGGCACCCCAGCAGGTCGATCTCGGCGAAGACCTCGATGAAATCGCCGGGCCGCACCGGGGACGCCTTCATGAAGTACTGTCCGGTGTCGCGGGTGAACCCGGTGCACATGAAGACGTTGAGCACGTCGTGCACATGCGGCTCAGCCTCTGTGCGGGGCATACCCAGTTCGGCGGCCAGCGCGCGGGTCAGGTTGGAATGGCAACAGTGGTGATAGTCGCCCCCCGACAGCAGGCGGTGGGTATAGGGATCGCACCGGGTGCCGATCACGTCATGGACCGACCCGCCATGCTCGTCGATGCCATACCAGCCCAGCGTGTCCTCGGTGATCGTGGCCATCGGGCGCAGATGCGGAAAGCATGACCAAAGCCGGTCGCCGACCGTAACGTGCGTTCCGTGCAGGGCGCGGGTCTTGCCCGAGTAGAAGCGTTCCGACAGGTCATCCGCCGCCCAAAGGTTCAGGTCCCCGACTTGCGGACCGTCCACGCTGACGATGCGAAAGAAATGCCCGGCCGGAACCCGGAAACACGCCGCCTCACGCGGGGGCACAAGCACTTCGCCCGTCCTGGTCGCCCCTGCACGGGCGCTGCGGTAGGTTTCCATCGGCGGCACCGGCAGCGTCTCGACCGGATAGCATATCACCGGCGCAATGGCGCGGCGGGCGGCGGCGTCGGCGGGTTCGGTCATGGCGTGCCTTTCGTCGGATCGAGGCAGACCTTGGGCAGCCCTCCCCGGTTCAGCGTCTCTGCCCCGCAGGCGGCGCAGCGGTAGAACATCGCCCCGTCTTCGGCGCGGCTGCGCGCCTCGCGCCAACGGCAGGGCCGGGTGCTTCGGTTGCCGAAGATCATCAGCAGCACGAAGGCGGTGACAAGGCCGATGACAAGGATCACGTCCTAGCCTGCCGTGCCCTCGGCGGGTGTCTCCTTCTTGCGGCCGAACAGGCCCTTGCCCTCTGCGCCTGCATACCAATCCTCGTTGCGCGTCGCATACATGGTGGCAGCTATGGCGATGAAGGCCAGCGTCGAGCCCGCCAGCAGCGCATAATCCGCAGACCGCAGGATCAGGTACAGCACCGCGTAGACCAGGATCAGCATGGCGCACAGCACCCAGGCGCGTCGCCCCAGCTTGAGGCTCAGGACCCCGAACATCGTGATAAGGGCAATCGTCGCGCCACTGGCCAGCGCATAGGCGGCGCCGAACCCGATCTGTTCGGCATAGGCGACCATCAGCAAGACGAAGGTCGATTGGGACAGGCCGATGAGGATGTATTGCACCGGGTGCGCGGGTTTCTCCTGCCGATTCTCGATCAGCAGGACGGTGAGAAACGTCAGCGCGATGAACAGGATGCCATAGCGCGCGGCGCGGTAGGCCTTTTGATAGAAATCGTTGGGCTGGAAGAACTCGACCCCGAATGCGGCCTCGCGCGCCGCGTATTCATAGCTGTCGCGCGAGACCTGCGGCAGGTTGCGTGCAAGATGCGGGATCGTCCATGTCGCGGTGAACCCGTCCTCGGTGATCTCGGACCCGTCTGGCAGAAAGGCGCCGGAAAAGCTGGGATGCGGCCAATCGCTCACCATCGTCACCGCCGAGGTGCGGCCCACCGGAGCGACATAGAACGACTCGGCGCCGTTCGACGACATCGCCAGATCAAAGCGGTCCACCGCGCGCGGATCGCCGGTGGCGGCAAAGATACCGCCCGTGTCGCTGTCGCCCGGCACCGGTTCCAGCGCCAGCGGCGTGCCATCCGCCGTCAGCACCGTGTCGCCGCGCAGCGCGCGGTTTGATCCAAGGCCAAGCTGCCAATAGGCGCGGTCCCACTGGATCGTCTCGTCCTCGATCAGTTGTGTCTCGACATCGGACAGATCGAACGTCGTGCCGACGGTTATATCGGCGGCGTAGACCGGCACGACAAAGATGCCGCGGCGGCGCTCTTCGGTGGTGGTGGTGACATCGGCCTCGAACCGGTCCGGGAAGACATGGACCGGCGCCTTGCGGCCGGTTTCCGTGACCTCGACCGTCTCGACGCGCACCTCGCCCGTGACCGGATCGGTGGTCTCGCGACGTTCCTGCCGCGTCACCGGACCTTCGACCGGCAGAACAAGATAGGGCCCGGCCAGGCTTTGCACGCCGCCCCAGTCACGGCCCACGTCCCGCACCGCCTGCTGCGAATAATCGGCGCGGCTGTCGATGACCTCACCGGCGAAGAACAGCGGAATGAACATCAGAAGGGCAAGCAGCCCGACGATGAAGAAACGTGATCCAGAACTGCGGGCCATGGCATCCTCTGCGCGGCATGTTGCGCCGACTGTGCGGGCACCGGTCCGCCGGTTCAATGGCGATCTTGGCCGCCCTGCCGTTGACCCCGTCCCTGCATCCCCCGAAGGTGCGCGTTCTATCCCGCAACAGGAAGGCGCCAATGAAACTCAGACCGCTTGGAACACACGGGCCACAGGTGTCGGCCATAGGGCTTGGCTGCATGTCCTTCGCAGGCTTTTACGGCGCCACCACCGAGGCCGAGGCGCACCGCACGCTAGCCGCCTGCATCGACGAGGGCATCACCCATCTCGACACCGCGCTGATCTATGGCAACGGCGTGTCCGAGGAGATCATGGGGCGGTTCCTCAAGACCACGTCGGGCAGCTTTTCCATCGCCACCAAGGGCGGCATCGTGCTGGAACCGGAACGGCACTTCGACAACTCCCCTGACCGGCTGCGCAGCCAGCTTGAGGGGTCGCTGACCCGCCTGGGCGTCGATCACGTCGACCTTTACTACATCCACCGCCGCGATCAGCGCATTCCCATCGAGGACGTGACCGGCACGCTTGCGCGCTTCGTGGACGAGGGCAAGATCGGCGGCATCGGCTATTCCGAGATCGCGCCTGCATCCCTGCGGCGGGCGGCGGCGGTGCATCCGGTGGCGGCGGTGCAAAGCGAATACTCGCTGTGGTCGCGGCAGCCGGAACTGGGGCTCTTGCAGGCTTGCGAAGACCTTGGGACCGCCTTCGTCGCCTTCTCGTCTCTGGGGCGGGGAATGTTCGTGGACCGGTTTCCTGATCCCGCGAGCTTTGGCGACAGGGACTTTCGCCGCGCCAGTCCCCGGTTCCTCGAGCCGAACTTCAGCGCGAACTGCGCCGCGATCCGGCCGTTCATCGACTATGCGCGCGATCAGGGCATGGCCCCCGCAACGATGGCCAACGCATGGGTGCTGGCGCAGGGCGAGCACATCATCGCGATTCCGGGCACGCGCACAGCGGATCACCTGCACCAGAACGCGGAAGCCGGACGCATCAAGCTTGGCGCCGACCAGTTGGCCGAGATCGCCCGCCTGCTGCCGCCGGGTTTCGCGCACGGCGACCGGTATTCCGACAAGCAGATCGTCGGGGTCGAACGCTACTGCTGAACGCAAAAGGCCGCCGGGATCACCGGCGGCCTTACCCTGTAAGTCGAACGTAGCTTACACCACCCGTTCGACCATCATCTTCTTGATCTCGGCAATCGCCTTGGCCGGGTTCAGACCCTTGGGGCAGGTCTTGGCGCAGTTCATGATCGTGTGGCAGCGATACAGCTTGAAGGGGTCTTCAAGGTCGTCCAGCCGCTCGCCCGTTGCCTCGTCGCGGCTGTCGATGATCCAGCGATAGGCATGCAGCAGCGCCGCCGGGCCAAGATACTTGTCGCCGTTCCACCAGTAGGACGGGCAGGCCGTGGAGCAGGACGCACACATCACGCATTCATAGAGACCATCGAGCTTTTCGCGGTCCTCGATGGACTGACGCCATTCGCGTTCCGGGCGCTGAGTCTTGGTTTCCAGCCACGGCATGATCGACGCGTGCTGCGCGTAGAAATGCGTCAGGTCAGGGATCAGGTCCTTGACCACGGGCATGTGCGGCAGCGGGTAGATGCTGACGTCGCCGCGCACCTCGTCCATGCCCTTGAGACAGGCGAGCGTGTTGGTGCCGTCGATGTTCATCGCGCAAGAGCCGCAGATGCCTTCGCGGCAAGAGCGGCGGAAGGTCAGCGTCGGGTCGATCTCGTTCTTGATCTTGATGAGAGCGTCCAGAATCATCGGCCCACAGGTGTCGAGATCGACGAAATACGTATCGACGCGCGGGTTGTCCCCGGTGTCGGGGTCCCAACGGTAGATCTTGAACTTGCGGACGTTCTTGGCGCCCTCGGGCTTCGGCCAGGTCTTGCCGGTCTGCACCTTGGAGTTCTTGGGAAGGGTGAATTGAACCATGGTTTGTCCTCTGCCTGATTGGGCGTGACCGGGTGGGTCAGACCGTTGCAGTCCTTTCCGTCGGTGTGTCCGGTCCCGCAGCGCGGTCGCGGTCGTAAAGCGTGTTGCCCTCGGCGGTGAAACGCGGGCGGTAGCCCAGCGCGTCGATCCGGGCCATCAGGGCGGGGTTCCAGTCGTTGCCGTGCGCCGTCTCGATCAGCAAGGTATCGGGCAGCTGGTCGTCCGTCGCCGTGTCGAAGAACGGCAGAAGCACGCGGTCTTCCACGCCCTCCACGTCGATCTTCATCACGATACGCTCAAAGTCGCCGCGCGGTGGCATGAGCGTTGCCAGCGGGCGCAGCGGCACGGTGATTTCCCGCTTGCCCGCGCGATCGGTGCGCAGCGAGCTTTGGCCAAGGTTGATGGCGTAGGTGTGCAGCGTCGCAGTGCCTTCGTGGTCGCCAAGGGCCACGCCGTGAACAGTGACGCGGGCCTCAAGGTCGTTGAGCACGATGTTCTCGCGCAACTGGCGTTGCAACACAGGGTTCGGCTCGATGGCGAGCACCTGCGATCCCTCGCCCGCGGAACGGGCCAGCATGACGGTGTAGATGCCGCTGTTGGCACCGATGTCGACGATCAGGCAGCGCTTGCCGCGCACTGCATCGCACATGGCGGCGACCGAGCGGCATTCGACGAAGCGACCCGTCGACCAGAGCGTGCGGTCCTGATGGTTGCGCCCAGCAAAGACGCGGAACCGGGCGCCCTGGTGGGTCACGGTGACGGGAGGCCAGGCCCGCGCGACGACATCGCGCAGCACCGGCACATAAAGCGAGGCCCAGAGGACCCGCCGAGCCACCTTGAACCCGAAGCTCTCGGGCCGCGGCAATGGCATCACTGCGTCCGCCATCAGCCCGTCCCCAGCGTGACGCCGAACGTCGTCGGCGCGGGGCGGTTTTCCATCTGCCGCGCGACGCAGTCGGCCATGAACTCGGACGGGCTTTGCGGGTTCAGCACAGCGTTGGTCACGGTGATCCCGCCCCGCGCCCGCGCGCCGGTGTTGCCGACGCCCACGCCGACCGTTCCGGCAAAACCGTCGGCCAATGGCAGTTCCTCACGGCACAGCCGTTCGGCCCGCTCCAGCGTCATCGGCTGGGGCGTGCAGGCCGCGAGGGTCGCAAGCGACAGGACCACGGCGCGGATCAATAGACCCGCGCTTTGGGCGCGATCTTTTTCAGGTCGATGCCGCCCTCGTTGTGGCCCAGAAGCGGGTTCAGGTGCACCGGGCGATAGTCGAGATCGACCTTGCCGTTGACCCAGGCAAGCGTGTGCTTGCGCCATTCTTCGTCATTGCGGTCGGGGTGATCCTCTTGCGCATGGGCGCCGCGGCTTTCCTTGCGCGCCTCTGCCGAAACGATGGTGGCCAGCGCGTTCGGCATCAGGTTGGTCAGTTCCAGCGTTTCCATCAGGTCGCTGTTCCAGATCATCGAGCGGTCGGTGACGCTGATGTCCTCCATCTTGCGGGCGACGCCATACATCTTGTCCACGCCCTCGGCGAGGGTCTTGTCGGTGCGGAACACGGCTGCGTCCGACTGCATGGTCTGCTGCATCTCATCGCGCAGCTCTGCCGTCGGGATCGCGCCCTTGGCGTGGCGCAGATCGTCGAAACGCGCCAGTGCCTTGTCCACCGACGCCTGGTTCAGGCGCGGATTGGCGGCATTGGCATCGACGATCTCGCCCGCGCGGATCGCAGCGGCGCGGCCAAAGACCACGAGGTCGATCAGCGAGTTCGATCCAAGCCGGTTCGCACCATGAACCGATGCACAGCCCGCCTCGCCCACGGCCATCAGGCCGGGCGACACGCGGTCGGGATCGTCCTTGGTCGGGTTCAGAACCTCGCCCCAATAGTTCGTGGGGATGCCGCCCATGTTGTAGTGCACGGTCGGCAGCACCGGGATCGGTTCCTTGGTCACGTCGACACCGGCAAAGATGCGCGCCGATTCAGAGATGCCGGGCAGGCGCAGGTGCAGCGCCTCGGGCGGCAGGTGGCTGAGGTGAAGGTGGATGTGATCCTTCTTGTCGCCCACGCCGCGGCCTTCGCGGATTTCCATCGTCATGCAGCGGCTGACCACGTCCCGCGACGCGAGATCCTTGTAGGTGGGCGCGTAGCGTTCCATGAACCGCTCGCCCTCCGCGTTGGTCAGATATCCGCCCTCGCCGCGTGCACCCTCGGTGATAAGGCAGCCCGCGCCATAGATGCCGGTCGGGTGGAACTGGACGAATTCCATGTCCTGAAGCGGCAGGCCAGCGCGCGCCACCATGCCGCCGCCGTCGCCGGTGCAGGTGTGCGCCGAGGTCGCCGAGAAATACGCGCGCCCGTAACCGCCCGTGGCCAGAACGGTCATCTTGGCGTTGAAAACGTGGATCGTGCCATCGTCCAGCTTCCACGCAACGACGCCCTGGCACTGCCCATCTTCCGACATGATGAGGTCGATGGCGAAATACTCGATGAAGAATTCCGCGTTGTTCTTGAGCGACTGGCCATAGAGCGTGTGCAGGATCGCGTGGCCGGTCCGGTCGGCGGCGGCGCAGGTGCGCTGCACGGGCGGGCCTTCGCCGAATTGCGTCGTGTGGCCGCCGAACGGGCGCTGGTAGATCTTGCCGTCCTCGGTGCGGCTGAACGGAACGCCGTAATGCTCCAGCTCGTACACCGCCTTGGGCGCCTCACGCGCGAGGTATTCCATCGCGTCGGTGTCGCCCAGCCAGTCCGACCCCTTGACGGTGTCGTACATGTGCCACTGCCAGTTGTCGGGGCCCATGTTGCCAAGGCTGGCGGCGATGCCGCCTTGCGCGGCGACAGTGTGCGACCGGGTCGGGAACACCTTGGTCACGCAGGCGGTCTTGAGCCCTTGCTCGGCCATGCCAAGCGTGGCGCGCAGGCCCGAGCCGCCGGCACCGACCACGACGACATCATAATTGTGCGTTTCGTATTCGTAAGCAGCCATTCTCAGCCCCTTGGATCAGAGTGCAAGACGGGCGAGCGCCAGAACGCCCGTCGCCGCCGCGGCGTAGGAAATGCAGGTCATCGCGATGATGAGGATGTGACGCATGTAGCCGCCAACGTAGTCCTCGATCAGCACCTGAACACCGCTCTTGAAGTGCATGAAGCTGACGACGATCGTCAGAGCCGCTACCAGCGCCGGGAAGGGGCGCGCGAAATAGGCGGCGACCGCATCATGCGGCTCGCCCAGCATCGGGCCGAAGGTGAAGACGAACAGCGGGATCAGCACGACGAGGGCATAAGAGCTTTTGGTCATCGCCCAGAAATGCTCGGTTCCCGATTTCGCCGAACCAAGGCCGACGGCGCGCTTGCGGTCTGTCATGTAAGCCATGTGCCGGGCTCCTTCAGATGAACAGCAGGGTCAGGATCGTCAGCACGAAGGAGCCGCCGATCATGATGTAGCCCATGGTATAGGCGCTTTTCAGGTCTAGCCCCCGGCCGGTGTCCCAGATCAGGTGCCGGATGCCGCCCAGCGTGTGAAACCACAGCGCCCAGAGCGACAGGGTCAGGACGATGTCGCCGATCCACGAGGTCAGCACCCAGTCGGCGGTGGCGAAATATTCGGGGCCGTAGGACGCCGCGAGGAACCACCAGACGATCAGGATGCCCGCCACCAGCATCGCGTTGCCGGTGAGACGCACGAAGATCGAGGTCATCGAGGTCATCTGCGGCTTGTAATACGGCCCGATCATGAAGGGAGAGAGGGGGCGATTGCCCCGGTTCACGTCCGCCATGCGTCATCCTTCCTTTGCCCGAGAGGGGATTTCACCCCGTGTGATAGCAAGATTTGCGGGACTGTCACGCGGATGGGGGCGCTAACGGGGTGGTTTATTGAAGCAGGCGCCTGAATATCCGGATTTTGTGATCGCAGAAAAAGCGGGTGTGATCACAGAGCGCGGCGCGACTCACTCGTTTCGGATGGCTGCGTAGTATTCGGTGAATTCGGTGCACATGATGATCGAGGAATCCGAAGGATCGTAGAATGCATTCGCCGTGCCGCAGGCTTCGACGCGCACGACGACCGGCGACTCGAACGACAGATCGGCGTTGAGGTCCGCGACTTCCTTCTCGATCACCCGCGCGGTCAGTCGGCTGAACACGTCGGCGCCCGCGTTGTCGACGAAACGCAAGGTGTCGCCCGGCCCGCGTGCGCGCATCCGGTCAAGGACCGGCCCCCAGCTTGCGTTGGCAAGGTCGAACTCTTCCGGGCAGGTTTCCGCGCGCCGTTCCGGCAGACCGAGATCGTCCGCCACATCGTCGCGTTCGTCCGGGTTGGCGCCATAGAACAGGCAGATCATGTTGAAATAGCGTTGCTTGTTGCTGCCGTGGACGTCCCAGAACGCTTCTTCGCCGCCGTCCTGTTCGTTCGCCTTGTCCTCGCCCAGATAGGCCTCTGCGGCGTGATAGGTGATCGAAACCGCGCTGTCCTCGGTGAACAGGTCATGCACCAGGAGGGTCGAGAGCACATCGGCGGCGTCCTCTTCCTGTCCGAAGATCGGCAGGTTCTCGAGGTCGATCACGGCATGCCCAAGCTCGTGATAAAGGACCGAGATCAGGTTCGACGTGATGAAGGCTTCAATCTCGGGCGGGAGCGACTCTTCTTCAGCGTCGCGCGGCGCATTCGCAGCGGCGATCAGCATGGCAACGAAGAACAGCGACTTGAACATGCAAGGAAGGAAGCGGACTCCTTGCGCTGCAATCAAGTGAAATGTGCGCGATACCCACAGAGATCAGCGCGGAATCAGCGCCCAGTAGTCCAGATCGAGCAGAACGTCGGGCAGATACTTGCCATCCAGTCCGCGCAGAGCGCCTGCCGCGCCCTTGGTCGCCACCAGCCGAAGCCGCAGCGCGCCGACGCCCGGCGCATCGGTTTCGGACGTGTCCAGAACCTCGGACCACGCCCGCACCGTGTCGCCCGCAAAGCACGGGTTGGCATGTGCCCCGCCATTCAGCCCGACCATAAGCTGCGCGTTGGCGAGGCCGTTGAACGACAGCGCCCGCGCCAGCGAAATGACGTGCCCGCCGTAGATCAGCCGCTTGCCATCCTCGCGGTGGGTGGCGTCGAAATGCACCTTGGCGGTGTTCTGCCAAAGCCGCGTGGCCAGCATGTGCTCGGCTTCCTCGATCGTCACGCCGTCAACATGGTCGATGATCTCGCCCACCGCGTAATCGCCGCAGCGGTGCGGCTCTCCGGCGAGGGTGAAATCGTAGCGCGTGAAATCGAGGCCCTTCGGGATCA
This sequence comes from Anianabacter salinae, assembly GCF_019061145.1. Lineage (GTDB taxonomy): Bacteria > Pseudomonadota > Alphaproteobacteria > Rhodobacterales > Rhodobacteraceae > Anianibacter > Anianibacter salinarum. The sequence continues at coordinate 25,831 of NZ_JAHQZS010000004.1, forward strand.
CCAGCGTGCCGGGATCGACCACGTCGGGCAGGTCCGGCACCACAGTATCCGGCGCGGGCGCATTCGGGTCGCGTTTGCGGACCATCACCCAGCGGACATAGTCCATGACCGTCTCGTCATGCTGGTTGAGGCCCGTCGTGCGCACCCAGACGACACCGGATTTGCCGTTCGAGTTCTGCTTGACCCCGATCACCTCCGACTCGGACCGCAGCGTGTCCCCCGGCCAGACCGGCAGCCGCCAGCGGCCATCCGCATAGCCGAGGTTGGCCACCGCGTTCAGCGACACGTCAGGCACCGTCTTGCCGAACACGACATGGAACGTCACCAGATCGTCGAGCGGGCTGAACGGCAAGCCGCAGGACTGCGCGAAGGCATCCGACGAATGCAGTGCGTGACGCGCAGGGTAGAGCATGTGATAGAGCGCACGCTCGCCCATCTTGACGGTGCGCGGCACGGCGTGGCGGATCACCTGCCCAACGGCGTAGTCCTCGAAGAAGCGCCCAGCGTTGGTCTTTGACATCACAGCTGGCCCAGCTTCATGTCCGGGTCATAGTCGGCATCGACGTCCTTGGTCACGGCCTGAGCGCAGCGCATCTTGCCGGTGGACTGATCGAAGGCATAGGCCGGATCGCCGTAGAGCTCCCAACCCCTGGACAGGGCCAGCGTGACCTTGTGACAGAAGGCCGAGGTGTCGTCCTCGGTCAGCAGGCGGTAGGCTTTCATCGGATCACCCCGGGAACGGATAGTAGCCAAGCCATGTGTGGATGGCGGCGATGATGCCGTAGAGCACCAGCGTGATTGCCAGAAGACGCACATCGCCCTTGACGCTGCCGCCGGTGAATGGCGCGGGGCGCGGTGTCTGCGCGTTGATCAACACCATCTCGACCACAGCCCAGACGATCAGAACGCCCCACAGCACGATCGAGGCAAGATCGCCGTTCACCAGAAGATGCGCGACGCCCCAGGTGATGAAGCCGGTCAGTTGCGGATGGCGCAGCTTGCCGCGCAGGCGGCTTTTCGACGATCCAAGGCCGAACAGGGCGATGGCGAAGATCATCAGCAGGTTGTTGAGATGCGCGCCCCAGCTCGGCGGGTCGTAGACCGGCACGATTTCGGCATTGCTATAGCCCAGCACCATCAGCACCACCGACCCCAGAAGGATCACGGCGAACACCGCCTTGGACGCGTCGCCCAGCACCTGCGTCAGCATCGCGCGCGGCCCCGGAAGCAAGCGCTTGAACAGGTGGGCATCCACCCACAGGAAAAGCCCCAGAAGAAGAAGGATCATGTCGCGCGCTCCAATTCGGCGATGGCATCGGCCTGCGCAAGCGTGGCGCGCGCAGTGGCGACGTGCAAGTTCTCGACGATGGCGCCGTCCACCACCGCGACACCCTGCCCCGCCGCGCTCGCCTCATCATAGGCGGCGATCTGGCGCCGCGCGAGGTCGATCTCGGCCTCGGACGGGGCAAAGACCTCGTTCGCGGCGGCGATCTGCGCGGGGTGGATCAGCGTCTTGCCGTCAAAGCCCAAGCCGCGGCCCTCGGCGCATTCCGCGCGCAGGCCGTCCTCGTCCTTGAAGGCGTTGTAGACCCCGTCGACGATCACAAGGCCATGGGCGCGGGCGGCGAGAAGGCACAGTTGCAGCGAGGTCGTCAGCGCGGCACGGCTGCGGCTGCGCAGGTCCTTGGCCAGGTCGTTTGTCCCCATCACCATGCCCTGCAACCGGGGATGCGCGGCGATCTCGGCTGCGTTCAGGATGCCCTTGGGCGTTTCCATCATCGCCCAAAGCGGCTGATCGGGGGCCAGCGTTCCAGCCACGTCAAGATCGGACGGGCTGCCGACCTTGGGCAAGAGGATCGCATCGGCCCCGGCCCCTGCAAGCGCTGCCAGATCCTCGGACCCCCAGGCGGTATCAAGGCCGTTGATCCGCACGATCCGGGTGCGCGGCCCATAGTCGGCGGTCCGAAGGGTGTGCGCCAGCATCTCGCGCGCGGCCTTCTTCTCGTCCACCGCCACGGCATCCTCCAGGTCGAAGATGATCGCGTCGACCGGCAGGGTCCGGGCCTTGTCGAGCGCCCGCTCTTTCGAGCCGGGGATATACAGGACCGAACGGAAGGGCCGAGTCGTGAGCGCCATGATTCCAACACCTCGCAATTTTGTTGCGTGAAGGATCACATCCACGCACCAAACCGCAACCCCAGTTTCGCCGCAATGCAGAGAAAGCGGTGCGGTCGCGGCATTAACCATATCGGAAGAGTTGCGGCGCAGGCTTTGGTCATTGCCCGATCAGGAGCCTTGACCATGCGCCGCACCGCCCTTGCCCTCTTGCTGGCCCTTGCCGCCCTGCCCGCCGCCGCCCAGACCGGGAACCGCACCTGCGCCGACCGCGACAGCGTGCTCGACCGTCTGTCCGGCAGCTATGGCGAGACGCGCCAGTCCATCGGGCTTGGCCAGAACAACGCCGTGATAGAGGTGTTCGCCTCGGCCGAGACCGGAACCTGGACGATCACCGTCACCCTGCCCAGCGGCCTGACATGCCTTGTCGCCTCGGGACAAGCGTTCGAACACCTGAACGAGACGCTGCAACCCGCGTCCGAGGATACCTGATCCGGCTTCAGGTCAGCGCGTCCCAGATCAGCTTGGCCCCGGCGAGGGTCAGGAAGATGTAGGTCACCCCGAAGAACCAGCGCTCCGAAATCGCACGGTGCGCCCAGACCCCCAGCCAGACGCCCGCAAAGGCGACGGGGGCGAGGAACAGGTTTGCCGTGAAGGTCTCGCGCGTGAAGATGCCCAGGAAGGCGAAGGGCACGAACTTCAACCAGTTGAGGATCCAGAACAGCAGCACGGTGGTGGCCTGGAACTCGGTCTTGGACAGGCGCTGTGACAACAGGTAGACGGCAGCGGGCGGTCCGCCCGCGTGGCTGATGAAGCTGGTGAAGCCCGCTGTTGCCCCGGCGATATAGCCGGCGAGCGGGCGCATCTTGCGCTTGGCCGGCCTGATCCATCCGCGCTTTTGCGCGACCTGCCAGCCGACGAAGCCCAGCGCGATCACCCCGATCAGCAGGCGGAACACGTCCGGGTTCGCGACCTTCCACAAAGCGACCCCCAGCACGACCCCCGGAACGCTGCCGATAAGCAGCGCGCGCGCCGAAGGCCAGTGCCACTGCTTCCAGAACGGCCTTAGCGCGCCCATATCCATGAGCATCAAGAGCGGCAGCATAAGGCCCAGCGCCTCGCCCGGCCCCAGAATCAGCGCCAGGAACGGCGTTGCGGCAAACGAAGCGCCGGACCCGAACCCGCCCTTGGACACCCCCGCGAACAGCACCGCCGGGATCGCCATGGCGAAAAAGAAGGCATCAAGCTCCATCGCGGTGCATCTTTCGGGAAACCCAGACCTCAGAACGCTTTATCCGACGCCGCACGCCAAGGAAACCGGTCAGGCGGCAGCGCGCGGTGTGCCGATCACCTTGCGCGCGGGCATGCCTTTGGCTACGGAACCGGCCCAACGACCACGCTGACCGGAGACAACCATGGCCAGACCGAAGATCGCCCTTATCGGGTCGGGACAAATCGGGGGCACGCTTGCCCACCTTGCGGCAATGAAGGAGCTGGGCGACGTCGTCCTCTTCGACATCGCCGAAGGCGTCCCGCAGGGCAAGGCGCTCGACATCGCTGAATCCGGCCCCTCCGAGGGTTTCGACGCGGCGATGAAGGGCACGAACGATTACGCCGACATCGCAGGCGCGGACGTGTGCATCGTCACCGCAGGCGTGCCGCGCAAGCCCGGCATGAGCCGCGACGATCTTCTGGGCATCAACCTCAAGGTCATGAAGTCCGTGGGCGAGGGCATCGCCCAGCACGCGCCGGACGCCTTTGTCATCTGCATCACCAACCCGCTCGATGCGATGGTCTGGGCGCTGCGCGAATTCTCGGGCCTGCCGCACGAAAAGGTCTGCGGCATGGCGGGCGTTCTCGACTCTGCGCGCTTCCGCCATTTCCTGTCGCTGGAATTCAACGTGTCCATGAAGGATGTCACCGCCTTCGTTCTGGGCGGTCACGGCGACACCATGGTTCCGCTGACCCGCTACTCGACCGTCGGCGGCATCCCCCTGCCCGATCTGGTCGAGATGGGCTGGACGACGCAGGACAAGCTGGACGCGATCGTGCAGCGCACCCGCGACGGCGGCGCCGAGATCGTCGGCCTGCTCAAGACCGGTTCCGCGTTCTACGCGCCCGCGACCTCGGCCATCGAGATGGCAGAAGCGTATCTGAAGGATCAGAAGCGGCTTCTGCCCTGCGCGGCCTATGTCGATGGCGCACTTGGCCTCAAGGGCATGTATGTCGGCGTGCCGACCGTGATCGGCGCTGGCGGCGTCGAGCGCATCGTGGACATCAAGCTTGGCAAGGACGAACAGGCGATGTTCGACAAGTCGGTTGACGCGGTGAAGGGCCTTGTCGAGGCGTGCAAGGGCATCGACAGCACCCTCGCCTGATCGGCAATCCGTTCCCGAAAAGACTCAAGTGGCCCGTGCGGATCCCCGCGCGGGCCATTTTGCTGTGTTTTGCCTTGGCCGCCCGGCGCGGCGCGTGGCATCCTGCGCGCGAGCAGATCACACAAGGCGCAGGCAATGGCACAGACACTTCCGGTAGAGTCCGGCTTTCGGCCGGCGGCGGGCATGATCTATGCGCGTTACCTGAAATCGCTGCACCAGGGCGCACCATTTGACTGGTATCTCGAAATCGGCTGCCGCAAGGGCAACACCTTTGCCGGATCGCGGTCCAAGACCATCGCCGTCGATCCCTATTTCCAGGTCGACCAGAACGTCATCACGCAAAAGCCCGCGCTGCACGTCTTTCAGCAGACCAGCGACGATTTCTTCGCGTCGGGGTTCCTCAAGGCGATCAAGGCCAAGCTGTCGTTCTCGTTTCTCGACGGGATGCACCTGTTCGAGTTTCTGCTGCGCGACATCATCAACACCGAGGCGCATTCGCGCGCGGACGGGATCATCGCGCTGCACGACTGCATTCCGTTCGATCATGCGATGACGACGCGCGATCTGGACAATCTGCCGTCACGGGCCTGGACCGGCGACGTGTGGAAGATCCTGCCCATCCTGCGCCAGTACCGCCCCAAGATGCAGATCGACGTTCTGGATTGTCAGCCCTCCGGGCTGGTGCTGCTGTCCGGCCTCAAGCCGTCCGACAAGTCGTTGTCCAAGGCCTATGACCAGATCGTCGCCGACTGGGCCGATGTCACACTGCAGGATTACGGTCTGGACAGGTTCTATGACCAGTTCGAATTCGTCGATGCGCGGGCCGACCGGATTGGCGGTTTCCAGCGCTTCAGTCACTTGCGGCTGGACGAGACCGAGGCGACGCGGCCGGAATACATCACCCCTTGACCCGCTGCGGGGCGAGTCGCGGGCGAAGCCGGACTGATTTGTGATCACTAGATTTCAACGTGTGATCACAAAGCGCCGAAAAACCGGCCAGATAGCGCCAACGCCCGGAATATTCCTTCAAACTGCCCTGTCCCCTGTGCCATCAGACGCGCGACCAGTCATAAGACACGGGACAGTGCGATGAACATCCACGAATATCAGGCCAAGGCGCTTCTGCGCGACTACGGCGCGCCGGTCAGCGATGGCCGCGTCGTTTTCAGGGCCGAAGAGGCGAAAACGGCAGCGGGCGAGATGGACGGCCCGCTTTGGGTCGTCAAGGCGCAGATCCACGCAGGCGGCCGCGGCAAGGGCCACTTCAAAGAGGCTGACGCGGGCGAAAAGGGCGGTGTGCGCCTTGCCAAGTCGGTCGAAGAGGCTGCCGAGCACGCCAAGAAGATGCTGGGCCGCACGCTGGTGACGCACCAGACCGGACCGGCGGGCAAGCAGGTCAACCGCATCTACATCGAGGATGGCTCGGACATCGAGCGCGAGCTGTATCTCGCGCTTCTGGTGGACCGCCAGACCAGCCGCATCTCGTTCGTCTGCTCGACCGAGGGCGGCATGGACATCGAGGAGGTCGCCGCGTCGACCCCCGAGAAGATCCTGTCGTTCAGCGTCGATCCCGCCACCGGATATCAGGCGTTCCACGGTCGCCGCGTCGCCTTTGCGCTGGGTCTGACCGGCAAGCAGGTCAAGGAATGCGTCGGCCTGATGGGCATCCTCTACAAGGCCTTCATCGAGAAGGACATGGAGATGCTCGAGATCAACCCGCTCATCATCACCGACGCGGGTTCTCTCAAGGTGCTGGATGCCAAGGTCAGCTTTGACGGCAACGCGATCTACCGCCACGCCGATATCGCCAGCCTGCGCGACGAGACCGAGGAAGACGCCAAGGAACTCGCCGCCTCCAAATACGACCTCAACTACATCGCGCTGGACGGCGAGATCGGCTGCATGGTCAACGGCGCGGGCCTTGCGATGGCGACGATGGACATCATCAAGCTGTATGGCGCGGAGCCTGCAAACTTCCTCGATGTGGGCGGTGGCGCCACGAAGGAAAAGGTGACCGAGGCGTTCAAGATCATCACCTCCGATCCGCAGGTGAAGGGCATTCTCGTCAACATCTTCGGCGGCATCATGCGCTGCGACGTCATCGCCGAGGGCGTGATCGCCGCGGTCAAGGAAGTCGGGCTTCAGGTGCCGCTGGTCGTGCGTCTTGAAGGCACCAACGTCGAGAAGGGCAAGGAGATCATCGAATCCTCCGGCCTGAACGTCATTGCCGCCGCCGACCTCAAGGACGGCGCCGAGAAGATCGTGAAAGCGGTCAAGGGCTGAATGTAGGGCGGGACTTGTCCCGCCTTCCCGAACGACACTGGCGGGCCGGGCCCGCCCCACGAAGGAGGCCCCGATGGCCGTACTCGTAGACGAAAACACCAAGGTGATCTGCCAGGGCCTCACCGGCTCGCAAGGCACCTTTCACACCGAACAGGCGATCGCCTACGGCACGCAGATGGTCGGCGGCGTCACGCCCGGCAAGGGCGGCCAGACGCACCTTGACCTGCCGGTGTTCGACAGCTGCCACGAGGCGGTGCAGGTCACCGGCGCGAACGCGTCCGTGATCTACGTGCCGCCGCCGTTCGCCGCCGACTCGATCCTGGAAGCCATCGACGCGGAAATCCCGCTGGTGATCTGCATCACCGAAGGTATCCCGGTGCTCGACATGATGCGCGTCAAGCGCGCGCTGGAAGGGTCGAAGACCCGGCTCATCGGTCCGAACTGCCCCGGTGTCATCACCCCCGGCGCCTGCAAGATCGGCATCATGCCCGGCCACATCCACAAGCGCGGCAGCGTCGGCGTGGTGTCGCGTTCCGGCACGCTGACCTACGAGGCGGTCAAGCAGACCTCGGACAGCGGGCTGGGCCAGTCCACCGCTGTCGGCATCGGCGGCGACCCGATCAAGGGCACCGAGCATATCGACGTGCTCGAGATGTTCCTGGCCGACCCCGAGACGCAGTCGATCATCATGATCGGCGAGATCGGCGGCAACGCCGAGGAAGACGCCGCGCAGTTTCTTGCGGACGAGCGCAAGGCTGGCCGCTGGAAGCCGACCGCCGGTTTCATCGCGGGCCGCACCGCACCGCCCGGCCGCCGCATGGGCCACGCGGGCGCCATCGTCGCGGGCGGCAAGGGCGACGCGGAATCGAAGATCGAGGCGATGAAATCCGCCGGGATCGTCGTCGCCGACAGCCCCGCCACGCTGGGCGAAGCCGTGCTCAAGGCGATCGGCTGACGCACATGCCTCTTGCGCCGCATAGCATCCACCAACGGCGGGCGCCCCTTGGGCGGCCCGCCGCGGTGCTTTGCGCCTGCCCGTTCCGGGCCGGGGTGCGGACATGAGCTTTACCAACGCGGTCCGCACCTGTTTCGCCAAGTATTTCGCCTTTTCGGGACGTGCCCGGCGGTCGGAATACTGGTGGTTCGTGCTGTTCGTGTTCCTTGGCAGCGCCGCCGCAGGCATCCTTGACGGGGTATTGTTCGGCTCGGCCGATGTCGCGGTCGGGCAGCTTGACGATGGCACCTATGGCGCCGCGGCAGGATCAAGCGGCCCGGTGTCGCTGCTGTTCGGCCTTGGCACGCTTGTTCCGTCGATCTCTGCGGGCTGGCGCCGGATGCACGACAGCGGGCGCTCCGGCCTTTACCTGCTCTATCCGCTCATCGTGATCATCGGGCTTGGCACCTTTGCCAGCCTGATCGGCGCGCTTGACCCGATCCTGTCCGGCGAGGCGGTCGGCGGCTTTGCCGCCGTGATGCTGGCTCTTGGCGGGCTCGTCTTCCTGATTTCCCCGTTGCTCGTGATCTGGTGGCTGACCCGCCCGACAGAGCCCGGCCCGAACGCCTACGGTCCCAACCCTGTTGAGGTAACGCCATGACCGACCAGTCTTCCAACGACGTCTTCCACGCTTCCAGCTTCATGCAGGGGCACAACGCGGCCTATCTCGACCAGCTTTACGCGCGCTGGGCGAACGATCCGTCTGCGGTGGACGACGCCTGGCAAGAGTTCTTTCGCACGCTGGGGGATGACGAAGGCGCGGTGAAGTCCGAGGCGGCGGGCCCGTCCTGGGCGCGCACCGACTGGCCGCCGATCCCGAACGACGAGCTGACGGCAGCGCTGGACGGGCAATGGGCAGCCGATCCCGCACGCGATGCGAAGGCGGCGGGCGACAAGATCAAGGCCAAGGCGCAGGACGTTGGCGCGCAGGTCTCCGAGGATGCGGTCAAGCAGGCCGTGCTCGATTCGATCCGCGCGATCATGCTGATCCGCGCCTACCGGATCCGGGGTCATCTGGCGGCGCAGCTTGACCCGCTGGGCATGCGCAACAGCGAGACCGACCAGCCCGAGCTGGACCCGAAATCCTACGGCTTCACCGAGGCCGACATGGACCGGCCGATCTTCATCGACAACGTGCTGGGTCTTCAGATCGCGTCGATGCGGCAGATCCTGGATATCGTGAAGCGCACCTATTGCGGCACCTTCGCGCTGCAGTACATGCACATCTCGGACCCCGAGCAGGCAAGCTGGCTGAAAGAGCGGATCGAAGGCTACGGCAAGGAGATCAGCTTTACCCAGAGAGGCCGCAAGGCGATCCTGAACAAGCTGGTCGAGGCCGAGGGTTTCGAGAAGTTCCTGCACGTCAAGTACATGGGTACCAAGCGCTTCGGTCTCGACGGCGGCGAGGCGCTGATCCCCGCGATGGAACAGATCATCAAGCGCGGCGGCGCGCTGGGGGTGAAAGAGGTCATCTTCGGGATGCCGCACCGAGGCCGCCTGTCGGTGCTGGCCAACGTGATGAACAAGCCCTACCGCGCGATCTTCAACGAGTTCCAGGGCGGCAGCTTCAAGCCCGAGGATGTCGACGGTTCGGGCGACGTGAAATATCACCTCGGCGCCTCCAGCGACCGGGAATTCGACGGCAATACCGTCCACTTGTCGCTGACCGCCAACCCCTCGCACCTGGAAGCGGTGAACCCGGTCGTTCTGGGCAAGGCGCGCGCCAAGCAGTTCCAGTTGAACGACACCGAGCGCACGGCGGTCCTGCCGGTGCTCCTGCACGGCGACGCGGCGTTTGCGGGCCAGGGCGTCGTTGCGGAATGCTTCGGTCTGTCGGGACTTGTCGGGCACCGCACCGGCGGCACGATCCACCTGATCGTGAACAACCAGATCGGCTTTACCACGGCGCCGCATTTCTCGCGCTCGTCGCCCTATCCGACGGACATCGCGCTGATGGTCGAGGCGCCGATCTTCCACGTCAACGGCGATGATCCCGAGGCCGTCGTGCACGCCGCCAAGGTGGCGACCGAATTCCGGCAGAAGTTCCACAAGGACGCGGTTATCGACATCTTCTGCTACCGGCGCTTTGGTCACAACGAGGGCGACGAGCCCATGTTCACCAACCCGGCGATGTACAACCGCATCAAGAAGCAGAAGACCACGCTTCAGCTGTATACCGAGCGGCTGGTGAAGGACGGCCTGATCCCCGAGGGCGAGATCGAGGACATGAAGGCGTCGTTCCAGGCGATGCTCAACGAAGAGTTCGAGGCCGGCAAGGACTACAAGCCCAACAAGGCCGACTGGCTGGATGGCCGCTGGTCGCATCTTGACCGCGAGGGCGAGGAATATCAGCGCGGCGAGACCGCGATCTCGGAAGACACGCTCAAGCAGGTCGGAACGGCGCTGAGCAAGTCGCCCGAAAACTTCAACATGCACCGCACCGTCGGCCGCCTGCTGGATGCCAAGCGAGAGATGTTCGAGACCGGACGTGGCTATGACTGGGCCACCGCCGAGGCGCTGGCATTCGGCTCGCTTCTGACCGAGGGGTATCCGGTGCGCCTTGCAGGCCAGGATTCGGGACGCGGCACCTTTTCGCAGCGCCATTCCGCGCTGATCGACCAGGAAACCGAGGAGCGGTATTACCCGCTCAACAACATCCGCGAGGGGCAGGCGCGCTACGAGGTCATCGACTCGATGCTCTCGGAATACGCGGTCCTCGGCTTCGAATACGGCTATTCACTGGCCGAGCCGAACGCGCTGGTGATGTGGGAAGCCCAGTTCGGCGACTTCGCCAACGGCGCGCAGATCATGTTCGACCAGTTCATCTCGTCGGGCGAGCGCAAGTGGCTGCGGATGTCCGGCCTCGTGATGCTGCTGCCGCACGGCTATGAAGGTCAGGGGCCGGAACACTCGTCGGCGCGGCTGGAACGGTTCCTGCAGATGTGCGCCGAAGACAACTGGATCGTCGCCAACTGCTCGACGCCCGCCAACTACTTCCACATCCTGCGCCGCCAGATCCACCGCAGCTATCGCAAGCCGCTGGTGCTGATGACGCCGAAGTCGCTGCTGCGCCACAAGATGGCGATCTCGCAGACCGAGGATTTCATCACCGGATCGTCCTTCCACCGTGTCCTCTGGGACGACGCGCAAAAGGGCAATTCGGACCTGACGCTCAAGGGCGACGACAAGATCAAGCGCGTCGTGATGTGTTCCGGCAAGGTCTACTACGACCTTCTGGAAAAGCGCGACGCCGAAGGGCTCGACGACGTGTATCTCCTGCGTCTCGAACAGTTCTATCCGTTCCCGGCCCTGTCGCTGGTCAAGGAACTGGAACGCTTCAAGGGCGCCGAGATGATCTGGTGCCAGGAAGAGCCCAAGAACCAGGGCGCCTGGTCGTTCATCGAACCGAACCTTGAATGGGTGCTCGGCCGGATCAAGGCCAAGAACACCCGTCCCATCTATACAGGCCGCAACGCGAGCGCCTCGCCCGCCACCGGCCTGGCATCGAATCACAAGGCACAGCAGGCAGCGCTGGTGAATGCCGCGCTCGGATTGGAAGGATAACGTACCGATGAGCACCGAAGTCCGTGTGCCCACCCTGGGCGAAAGCGTCACCGAGGCGACCGTGGCCACCTGGTTCAAGAAACCCGGTGACAGCGTCGCGGTGGACGAAATGCTGTGCGAGCTGGAGACCGACAAGGTCACGGTCGAGGTCCCCTCGCCCGCCGAGGGCAAGCTGGACGAGATCGTCGCGAAAGAGGGCGAGACTGTCGGCGTCGACGCGCTTTTGGCGGTGATAGCCGATGCCGGGCACGCTGGCGCCTCGACCGAGATCCGCGAGCGCGCTACCGAGACCCCCGGCAAGGCCACCAAGGACGACGCGGGCAGCAGCAAGCCCAAGGACGATGCAGGCAGCGGCAAGACCATCGACGTCATGGTGCCCACGCTTGGCGAAAGCGTGTCGGAGGCGACGGTGTCCACCTGGTTCAAGAAACCCGGCGACGCGGTCGAACAGGACGAGATGCTGTGCGAGCTGGAGACCGACAAGGTGTCGGTCGAGGTGCCCGCCCCTGCCGCTGGCGTTCTGGGCGAGATCCTTGCGCAGGAAGGCGAGACGGTGCAGGCGGGCGGCAAGCTGGCGACGCTGACCACCGGCGCAGGCGCTCAGCCCACGCCCGCCCCCGAAGGTTCGGCGGCCACCACCGAAGCGGTCAATCAGACGGCCCCGGCCAGCGGCAAGGACACCGAAGACGCACCGTCGGCGAAAAAGCTGATGGCCGAGAACAACCTCAGCCGGGACGATGTCACCGGCACCGGCCGCGATGGCCGCGTCATGAAGGACGACGTGATGAAGGCGCTGTCGCAACCCAAGCAGGCCGCGGCGCCGAAACCCGCGCCGCGCGCGCCCGTCGCCGCCGACGATGCGGGCCGCGAGGAACGGGTCAAGATGACCCGCCTGCGCCAGACCATCGCCCGCCGCCTCAAGGACGCGCAGAACAACGCCGCGATGCTGACCACCTACAACGAGGTGGACATGACGGCGGTGATGGAGCTGCGCAAGGAATACAAGGACCTGTTCGAAAAGAAGCACGGCGTGAAGCTGGGCTTCATGTCGTTCTTCACCAAGGCCTGCTGCCACGCCCTGAACGAAGTCCCCGAGGTCAACGCCGAGATTGACGGCACCGATGTCGTCTACAAGAACTTCGTCCACATGGGCATCGCCGTCGGCACCCCGAACGGCCTTGTCGTTCCGGTGGTCCGCGACGCCGACCAGATGTCGTTCGCCGCGATCGAGAAGCGGATCAACGAGCTGGGCGTCAAGGCGCGCGACGGCAAGCTGTCGATGGCCGAGATGCAGGGCGGCACCTTCACGATCTCGAACGGCGGCGTCTACGGCTCGCTGATGTCCTCGCCGATCCTGAACCCGCCGCAGTCGGGCATCCTTGGCATGCACAAGATCCAGGACCGCCCGATGGCCATCGGTGGCCAGGTGGTGATCCGCCCGATGATGTATCTGGCGCTGTCCTATGACCACCGGATCGTCGACGGCAAAGGCGCGGTGACGTTCCTTGTCCGGGTGAAAGAGGCGCTGGAAGACCCGCGTCGGTTGCTGATGGATTTGTGATGCGGTGGGGCGGGATAAATCCCGCCCTACAAACTGCCGCAGCGGTCGGGGTTGCCTCTGTAGGGCGGGACTTGTCCCGCCACCCCGCAAGACGAACGCAAGTGGACACTTTCGCCCATGACCCCCGAACTCACCGCCCTCGCCCTCGCCGGCCTCTTGCAGGCCGTGCAATACGTCCTGATGTCGGTGCCCGCGAACCTCGAGCTTGGCACCGGCAAGACGCTGTCGCCCCGCGATCCGCAGCGGATGGACAAGCCGCTGATGGATCAGGTCAGCCCGCGCACCGGGCGGCTTTTCCGCGCGCTCAACAACCATTTCGAAGGGCTGATCCTGTTCACCCTCGCTGTGGTGGTCGTGACGCTGGGCGACCAGCAGTCCGCCTTCACCGCCGCGATGGCCTGGACCTACCTCGCCGCGCGCATCCTCTACGTGCCCGCCTATGCCTTCGGCTGGGTGCCGTGGCGCAGCTACATCTGGCTGGTCGGCTTCGCTTCGTCCATTCTGATGATCTTTGCCGCCCTCATTTGATGGACCCCGCCGCCCCCGCGCGCTAGGAAGTTCGTAACCACGCCGCGCCTTCTTCTTGGCAGAAATACTCTGGGGTGCATGGGCCGAAGGCCCAGAGGGGCAAAGCCCCCCACCCCGCCCGACAGACCGGAGAGACCACATGGCAAGCTATGACGTGATCGTAATCGGCAGCGGCCCCGGCGGCTATGTCTGCGCCATCCGCTGCGCGCAGCTGGGCCTCAAGACCGCCTGCGTCGAGGGGCGCGAGACGCTGGGCGGCACCTGCCTCAACATCGGCTGCATCCCGTCCAAGGCGCTTCTGCACGCCAGCCACCAACTGCACGAGGCGGAAGAGAATTTCGCCAAGATGGGCCTCAAGGGCAAATCGCCCTCGGTCGACTGGACGCAGATGCTGGCCTACAAGGACGACGTCATCGGCCAGAACACCAAGGGCATCGAGTTCCTGTTCAAGAAGAACAAGGTCGACTGGCTGAAAGGCTGGGGGTCGATCCCTGAGGCGGGCAAGGTCAAGGTCGGCGACGAGGTGCACGAGGCAAAGAACATCGTCATCGCAACCGGGTCGGAGCCGTCCAGCATTCCGGGCGTCGAGATCGACGAAGAAATCGTGGTGTCATCGACCGGCGCGCTGGCGCTGGGCAAGATCCCGAAAAAGATGATCGTGATCGGCGCGGGCGTCATCGGGCTTGAGATGGGATCGGTCTATCGCCGTCTGGGGTCCGAGGTGACGGTGATCGAGTACCTCGACCAGATCACGCCGACGATGGATGTCGAGGTGTCCAAGCAGTTCCAGAAGCTCCTGAAAAAGCAGGGGCTGGAGTTCGTGATGGGTGCCGCCGTGCAGGGCGTCGAAAAGCTCAAGACCAAGGCGAAAGTCACCTACAAGCTGAAGAAGGACGACAGCGAACAGGTGCTGGACGCCGATGTCGTGCTGGTCGCCACGGGCCGCCGCGCGTTCCACGACGGCTTGGGCGCGCAGGATCTGGGCGTCGAGATGACGGATCGCGGCGTCATCAAGACCGACGCCCACTGGAAGACCAGCGTCGACGGCGTCTATGCCATCGGCGACTGCATTTCCGGCCCGATGCTGGCCCACAAGGCCGAGGACGAGGGCATGGCGGTGGCCGAGACCATCGCGGGCCAGAAGGGCCATGTGAACTATGACGTGATCCCGTCGGTGATCTACACTTGGCCCGAGGTCGCATCGGTCGGCGCGACCGAGGAACTGCTCAAGAAGGACGGACGCGCCTACAAGGCGGGCAAGTTCAGCTTCATGGGCAATGGCCGCGCCAAGGCGTATTTCGCGGGCGACGGGTTCGTGAAGATACTCGCCGACAAGGACAGCGACCGCATCCTTGGCGCGCACATCATCGGCCCCTATGCGGGCGACCTGATCCACGAGATTTGCGTGGCGATGGAATTCGGCGCGGCGGCCGAGGATCTGGCCCGCACCTGCCACGCGCACCCAACCTTCTCGGAAGCGGTGCGCGAGGCGGCGCTGGCTTGCGGCGACGGCCCGATCCATTCGTGATCGGCTTGCGGGGCGGGGTGACGCCGTCGCCGAGGGGGCGGGACAAGTCCCGCCCTACAGCGTAAGGCAACGTCTATCTCGCTGCTGCTGCCCTCAAGCTGCAGGAACCATTGGCGCCCGCTCACCGGCGATCCAGCGCAAGACGTCGGCGATGTCGAAGACCAGCGACACCCCGATCGTCGCCAGAAACAGCAGCAGCACCGACCGTGGCGCTGGACGGATGCCACCCCGGCGCAGGCGCAGCGCCAGCCAGACGAACAACGGCCCCCAGATCACGACATGCACGATGCCCAGCAGCCGGACCATCCCGACCGCAGAATATAGCACCTGCATCCCGGCTATGATCAGGACCGTGGCGCATCCGGTTATGACTGCAATGCGCCGTGTCTCGCGCCAGATTGCCAGCAGCACAGGCGCCGCGATCATCATGATCGATAGCCACAGCACCCAAAGGCGGATCGGGGTGCCGAGTTGGGCAACGGCGTCCGAGAAGCTCATGCGGTCAAGGCAACCAAAGCCATCCCGCTGCGTCAAGCCCTGCGGTCACGCGATGCCGACCACCAGCGCCGCGTCCAGCCCGGCGGTCGAGCCGCCCACGTTGGCGACAGCGGCCTCTCCCGCGCGCCGGGCGATGCCGTCCGCGCCGTTCGGCGTGTCCGCCGCGCCCCGCGCCGCGTAGGCGGCAGCGTTTCCGTAGACGGTTTCACTTACGCAGTCAGGAAAGAACAGCTGGCTGGTCAGGGCGCTCTGGCCGCCCAGAAACACGATATAGTGGATATGCGGCGTTCGGCCTCGATACCAGCCGGGATAGATCGTCCGAAAGGCGGCGACACCGCTGGCATCGGTCATTTGTGTGCCGCGCAGGAAAGTCTCTCCGGTGGTGTTGCCGTTGGGCGCCCGCACGCCGGAATACAGGCCCTCTGCATCGCAATGCCAGACATCGACGCGGGCGCCCTCGATCGGCCTGCACCCCGCATCGACGACCTGCATCCGCAAGGACATCGGCACGCCGAGGCGGCCTTCGGTGATGTCCGCGCGCACAAGGCCGGGATCGACGTAGAACGGCCCTTCGGTCGTCTCGCGCTGCACGAGACAGACATTCCCGGTAATCAGCCCGGCCTCTTGCGCCGAGGCGCGCATCGCGGGGGTCAGGATGGGGGCGGCGGCCAGAGCGGCAAGCAAGCGGCGGCGGGTCAGCTGGGTCATGCGAATGGCTCCTTCTTCGGATCAGAGGCGACATAGCCCGCTTTCCGGCCCGGCCCCACTGTCTGGCGAAGATGTGAGCCTCAGCCGATCAGCAGGCGCAGCCCTTGGGTCACGTCGGTGCGGATCGCCAGCCGCAGGCCCGGCTCGTCGCCTGCGCGCAAGGCGGCGACGATCAGGCGGTGATGATAGGGCACCTCGTTGCGCTGCAAGCGGCCGTAAAGCTTGCGCATCGTCGGCCCCAGTTGCAGCCAGACCGTTTCCGCCATCGCCAGCATCGCGGGGGCCTGCGCACGCAAGTAGAGCGTGCGGTGAAATTCGAGGTTCGCGCGGATGTAGCCGACAGCGTCGCGCTTGGCGACAACCTCGGCGATGGTGCCGTTGATCGCCTGCAAACGCTCGATCAGCGCATTATGGGCGCGCGGCAGGGCGCGGCTGGCCAGTTCCGGCTCCAGCAGGGCGCGGATCGCCGCCAGCTCCTCGATCCGCTCGGGGCTGAGTTCGGGGGTCGAGACGCGGCCCGAGGACGACAGCGTTAGCGCGCCTTCGGCCACCAGCCGCCGCACCGCTTCGCGCGCAGGCGTCATCGACACGCCGAATCGCGCGCCGATGCCGCGCAGGGTCAGCGCCTCGCCGGGTTCCAGCTCGCCGTGCATGATCTGGGCGCGCAGGGTGCGAAAGACCCTGTCATGGGCAACCGGCAACGCCTCGGGCGCCCTTGGCGGTGACAACAGCCCCGGCAGCGGTGCGATCCTGCCGGCCATCTCAGTCGAACCTGTAGCGGTGCAGCGCCGCGCCGTTGTCGCGCAACCAGCGGCGGTGAGTGTCGAAGCCCGGGCAAACGCCCGCGACCACCGACCAGAAGCGCGGCGAGTGATCCATGTGCCGCAGATGCGCCACCTCGTGCGCGGCGACGTAGTCAAGCACCTCGGGCGGGGCCATCGCCAACCGCCATGAATACATCAGGTTGCCATCGGATGAACACGACCCCCAGCGCGAGCGGGTGTCGCGAAGCGTGATACGGCCATAGGACACACCCAGGCGCGCGGCATAGCGGTCCGAGGCTTCGCCAAGCGCGCGCCGCGCTTCTTCCTTGAGAAAGGCGCGCAAGGCGGGCGTGACGCGCGCGGCATCCTGCGGCACCCGCAGCGTCTCGCCGTCCAGCCTTGCGCTGCGCCCCGGATGCGGGATCAGCGCAAGGTCGACGCCCCGAAACATCACGCGCCCCGCCTGCCCCGGCTCGGACGGCGCGGGGCGCTTTGCCAGATGCTTGCGGATCCAGTCGGCCTTTTCCGCGGCGAAATCCAGCGCCTCGCGTTCGGGCATGGTGGCGGGAATCGACAGGGTCACACGGCCATCGAGACCGGACACGCGCAGCGACACCCGACGGGCGCGGCGCGACCGTTTCAGGATGACATCAATCGGCGGGTTGCCAGGAAGCGTTGCCTGCCCCATATCCCCTCTCTCACCGGGGCAGTGCCCCGCCCGAATCCTACGCGATGGGCCCGGCCCCCTGCCACCGCAAAACGCGCGTCCCGAAAGGCTTTGACAGCCCCGGGGCTTTGTGGCACGGGACCGCATCCCGTACATGCGATCGAAGACGAAAGGGTCAGCAATGCCCAAGGAAGAATGGGGCAAGAAGCGGATTTGCCCGACGACCGGCAAACGGTTCTACGACCTCAACAAGACGCCAATCGTTTCGCCCTATACCGGCGAAGTTGTCGAAATCGACTCGAACACCAGATCGCGCGTGGCGCTGCCCGAGAAAAAGGCAAAGCCCGCCAAGGTCGAGGAAGAGGTCGTTGACGATGATGCGGTGCTCGACGACGACGACAACGAGGTAGAGATCGACGACGATCTGCTCGATGACGACGACGACGAGGACAACGTATCGCTCGACGATATCGCCGACGTGGCGAAAGACGACGACGACAGTTGAGACGTGGTGCAGCCGAATTTCCTCTTGCGAAGGAATGGCTGTTTCCATAAGGACAGCGGGCGACCCGCCACGGCGGATCGCTTCCCGGATGGGGCCATAGCTCAGTTGGGAGAGCGCTTGCATGGCATGCAAGAGGTCAGGGGTTCGACTCCCCTTGGCTCCACCAAATCCACCTTTCCATGACACTTTCCGCGCCCGCCGTCCCGGCGCAGCCGCCATTCATCGATGCCGCACGCCGGGCGATCCTTGCCCTGTGCTCGGACGATGCTGCGACGATCCGCTTGGCGCTGACCGCGCTGAGCCCGGGCGACTGGCCGGATCTTGCAGCGCAGGCACACAGCGCTCGAATGTCCTGCCTTCTGGATCAGGCGTGCCGCGATCCGGCGCTTGCCGATGTGCCCCCCGAAGTGCGGCGTACCCTGTCCGAGCGACGGGCACGCGGCGCGCGCCGCGCCCTGGCGCTTCAGGCGCAGACCGTCCGCATCCATGACACGCTGACCGAGGCCGGGGTGCCGCACCTGTTCCTCAAGGGGCTTTTTCTGGCCCCGTTCTGCTATCCCGGCCCAGAGCTGCGCCCCGCCCGCGACATCGACGTTCTGGTCCCCGAGACGGACGCCCTGCGCGCCTGGACGGTGCTTGCTGCCCCCGGCAAAGACCACGCAGTCCCCGACGCGGTGCCGCGCACCCGCAAGCATCTCCCGCATGTTCCAGTGCGGGACGGCGAGGTGACGATCGAGGTTCACACGCGAATCGCCGATCTTGGCCTTCTGCCCGGCGCAGGCGAGGCCGACCTGACCCATGCTGCGCTGGCGCCCCGCGCCATTGCGCGCTCCCTCGGTGGGCGAACGCTGCGCTTTCCCGGCGCGACGGATCAGGCGCTGCACCTGTGCATTCACGCCGCGCTGGAGCACCGCTTCAACAACGGCTCCCTGACGCTGTGCGACCTTCGCCGACTTGTGCAGACCGAGGCCATCGACTGGCCTCGCCTCTGGGACAGCGCCGACCGGATCGGCGCGGCGCGCGCGGTGCTTCTGACCGTGGTGCTGGCGGAACGGTTCGGCGGGCTTGCCTCGGTTCCGCGCCCCGAACGGTGGCTGAAGGCCGCGCCAGAGCCGGACCCCGAGGTGATCGCCGCCGCGCTGGACGCGATGTGCCCGGACGCGCGCAGCCCTCGGCGCACAGCCCTTCCCGGCCTTCGCGACCTGCGCGGCATACTCCTTCCCTCGCCGCGGGAACTGGCTGCCGTCCATGGCGGAGCGGGCACGTTGCGCGCGCAGGCAGAGAACTACGTGCGGCACTGGAAACGGATCGGAACCAAAGCGCTTGGCGACCAGCAGCCGGGCGCAGGATCGGCCGGACGCGGCATAATTGACAACTGGACCCGCCATACATCTTGAAGGCGATGCCTTCCGGGCGTATCGCGTTGACAGAAGGGCAAGGGGCACGGCGATGGACATGGGCGAGCAAACGGCGGTGTCCCGAGCCGAAAAGGTGCTGGCGACCAATCTCGGCGACGAGATCGTGATGATGGACCTTGAAAGCGGCGCCTACTTCAACATGAAGGACACCGCGCTGCGGATCTGGGATCTGATCGAGACGCCCGCCACGCTCGGTGCCCTGATCGACACGCTGAGCACGGAATACGACGTCGACCGCGAGACCTGCGCCAAGGATGTGAAGACCTTCATCGCAGAGTTGCAGGGCGCGGAGATCGTGGTCCTGTCGTGACCGTCGCGGGCCAAGGCTATGCCCTTGCGATGGTCGTGACCTCGGGCTTCCTGCCCGGCGCGCTTGCCGCTCTGCACAGCTTTCATCTGCACAATCCGTGGTTCGGCGGTGACGTCGTTGTCTTCGGGCCGGGGCTAACGGTGAGCGAGGTCTCGGCGCTAGAGCGTGTGTCGCCGAACCTGCAGGTGGCCGATCCGCCGCCAAAGCTTGTCCGCGCCATCGACCGCGTCGTTGCGGCGCAGCCGCAGGTCGCCGCGACCCGCGACAGGTTCCTGTCGGGCGCCGCGCTGACACTGGCGGAATACGACACCGTGCTGTTTCTCGACGCCGACATCCTTGTGCGCGGCGATCTGTCGGCGATCTACGTCCACGACGCCCCGCTTTTGGCCTGCCCCGACCGGGCGCTTCTGATCGGCAAGCGTCGCCGCGCGGCGGACTATGGCTGGGCGGAGGCGGGCGAGGCGGGCACTCTTGCCTGCAGCTTCAACGCAGGTGTCATGCTTCTGAACCGCGCGACTCGGGGCGAGACGCGCCTTGGCGGTTACCTCGACCTTCTGGCGCGCTATGCGGATGGGCGCTTCGACACCGACCTGCGCGATCAGGCGCTGTTCAACATCCTGTTCGCTGAGGACATCGTTCACCTGCCCTCGCGCTACAATTTCCTTGTCAGCGCGACCTTTGCCTTGCGCGATATGGTGGGCCTTGCCCCGCAAGACGCCGCCATCGTGCATTTCAACGGCCCGTTCAAACCGTGGCGCCCCGACCAGTCGCTTGCCCTTGCCGCGCGCCACCCCGAACTGCGCCCGATCCTGCGCGAATGGGCGGACTGCTACCGCGCCGCCACCGCGCGGCCAGAGCCGGTACGATGACCGGCACCGTCGCCGGCCTGTGCCGGGGTGCGCTTGTCGACATGCCGCAGGTGGTCAAGTCGCACCTGTTCATCCTGTGCCCCAACAACTCTGGCTCGACGTTCCTTGGCACCGCGATGGCGCTGTCCCGCAAGGTCTGGAGCCTGCCGCGCGAGGGGCAGCACACGGCGGGCTTCAAGGGGCCGCACACCCTTGCCTCGGCCGAGCCGCTGATCTGGGGCGCCAGCGCGGACCGCCGCGCCCGCTACACCAATCCTGCCGCATATGACTGGGACACCACGCGCCGCGCCTGGTAT
Organism: Anianabacter salinae; assembly: GCF_019061145.1. Lineage (GTDB taxonomy): Bacteria > Pseudomonadota > Alphaproteobacteria > Rhodobacterales > Rhodobacteraceae > Anianibacter > Anianibacter salinarum. Next base: position 46,817 of record NZ_JAHQZS010000004.1, read on the forward strand.
TTTTCGGCCACCGCGCATGACTCGGCCGCCCCGGTGTTCCTGACCCGCTCGCCGCCGTTCCTGATGATCCGCGACCAGTTGGAGGCTGCGTTTCCCGCCAGCCGGTTCCTCTTGATGCTGCGCAATCCCTTCGCTGCCATCGAAGGCATCCTGCGCCGCCGAAGCAAGATCGCGATAGGCACGGGCGAGACGCTTGAGGTGCTTGCCGCACGGCACATTCGCTACTGTTTCGAGCAGCAGGACAGGAACCGCATTGCGCTCGGCCCCCGCGCCATGCTGACACCCTACGAGGCGATGTGCCGCGACCCGGCGCGCACGGCCGCCCGGATCATGGCGCATGTGCCCGAAATCGATGATCTGGACCTTGCCGTCAGCGTGCCGGTGAAGGGGATGTATCACGAGCCGCTGCGCGACATGAACCACGAGCAGATCGCGCGCCTGTCGCCGGGCCAGATCGGCACCATCCAGGCTGAATTGCGCCCCATCGAGGGCCTGCTGGCGCGGTACGGCTATGCGCTGGACGATCCGGCGGCATTCTCGCCCAGCGCCGCGATGGTCTGAAACCCGTCCAGCCCGCCGCCACCGACGATCACGTCGCCCTCGACCGTCACCCAGGCATGCGCCCTGACGCCCTCGGGGGCGCCTTGAACGCCGAACACCACAGAGCAGGCGATACCGCGCCGGGCCAGCATCCGCCGCGCCGCCATCGCCTGGGCGAGGCATTTCGGACGCCAGGGCAGGTTCCGCGCCGCCAGCGTCACGGAAGAGCCGATGCGCGCGGGAATGCGGCTGTCCTGCGGTTGGCCGCCCTCTGCTACCGGCGTTTGAAGACGCGCGGCGATGCGGCGGAACGGGATCAGGCGCAGGTGCAGGGACGCGCGCGTCAACTCGGCCGCCGCCTCGAGCGCGAGCGCCCTGCGCGCGGCGGGCCAGCGCGCCAGCCGTCCGATCTTGCCGTTGAGTCCAGCCACCGTGCTCTCCACCCACAAAGCCGCGCCCTTGCGCGGGTCCGGGTGGGTCCGTAATAGCCTGAGCAGCATCGTTCGCCAACAGGAGCAGGCGTGCCGCTCTATTTCCTCCACGGGTTGACCGTTTCTTCGGACCTGACGGTGGCAGAATGGCCTGCTGCCGTGCCCGGCTCGGCCCCGGATGCGCATATCCGGCTGGGCGCGGTGCCGCTGGCGCTGGAGGGTGCGCGCGAGACGACCGAGATGTGGGACGCCGCACCGCGCCGCCTGCTTTTGCGGATCGCTCCGGCAGGGCGGTTCCTGATCTCGGACGGGCAGGACATCGTCATCGACGCCGCACAGGGCGCGACCGATGGCGATCTCGTCGCCTTCGTCGTCAGTTCCGCCCTCGCCGCATTGCTGCACCAGCGCGCCCTGCTGCTTATCCATGCAAGCGTTGTGCTCATCGGCGGGCGCGCGGTGTTCCTGTTCGGCCCGTCCGGCGCGGGCAAATCGACCACCGCCGCCGCATTGGCGGCACGCGGCTTTCCGGTGATCTCTGACGACCAGCTTGTCTGCCGCCGGGACGCGTCGGGGACGTTCCATGCGCTGCCGGGCACCTCCCGCGTGCGGTTGTGGTCGGACGCGGCCGATGCGCTTGGCCACGACACTGCGGATGCAGTGCGTCTGCGCACGGCCGAGGCTAAGTACGCCGTCACGGTCGATCATGCCGGGGGGATCAGCTATCCCGTGGCGATGGGCGTGCGGCTGATCCAGCGGCAGGGCGCCGCGCTGGGGATCGCCCCGATGCCGCGCGTCGCCGCCTTCGAGGATCTGTGGACCTACTGCTTTCGCCGCCGCTACGCGATCGGGATGGGCGACCGTGCCCGGGTGTTCCGCGATGTCTCGGCGCTGGCCGCAGGTGTTCCGGTGATGTCGCTGACCCGGCCGGTGGAGCGGTTCACCGCGGGCGAGGTCGCGGACCTGGTGCTCTCCGCCGCGGGCACGCAGGCGCATGTCTGACCCGGCGCACAAGCCCCTCGTCCTGATCGCGTCCTATCCGAAATCGGGCAACACCTGGTTCCGTGCGCTCTTGTCGAACTACTTCGCGCAAGGCGACGGCGCGGTGCCGCTCGACAGCTTCATCGGCGGGCCGGACCTGTCTCGTCGGCCGGTGTTCGAGGATCACACAGGGCTCGACCCCGCTTTTCTGGATCGGGCCGAGATAGACAGCCTGCGCGCCGCCGTCAGCCGGGGCTATGCCGCCGAGACGACATTTCCCTGTTTCGTGAAGGTGCATGACGCGCATGGCCCGGCGGCGCTTGGCGTGACGCTGTTCGATCCGGGCGTCGTCCGTCAGGTGGTTTACCTGGTGCGGGATCCGCGCGACGTGCTGCCGTCCTACGCCTATCACCTGCGCAAGCCGCTGGACGAGACGCTGCGCCGGATGTGCGATCCGGGTGCCGAGTTGTTCGACCGGCCGGGCCGCGATCAGGGGCAGGTCGTCCAGCGCCTGGGGCGCTGGGACACCCATGTCACCGGCTGGCTGGACCAGCGCGATTTGCCGCTGACCTGCCTGCGCTACGAGGATTTGAAGGCGGACCCCGAAGGTGCCTTCGGGCGGACGCTTGCGGCGATCGGGATCGCGCCCGACCCGGCGCGTCTGGCCCGCGCTGTCACGGCAAGCGCGCATGACGCCCTGCGGGCGCAGGAAGCGGCGGGGATATTCCCCGAAAAGAACCCCGAGGCGCCCGATTTCTTCGGCCGCCAGACGCGAGAGGCGCAGCGACCTGGCCCAGGGGACGACGCGGCGGTCGAGGCCGCATTCGCGCCCGTTATGGCCCGGCTTGGATACCTCTAGCCGCTCTGGCGCGGACGCTCGAACATCTCGAAGATCAGGTGCACGCGGTCTTCTGCACCGTCGTTGCGGGCGCCGTGCGGCACAATGTTGTTCACCTCGTAGGCCTGCCCGACCGGCATGTGGAAATTCTCGTCTCCCACGCTGAAGATCGCGCCCGAGTTTGTCACCAGCGGTACGTGGATCTTGTGCACCTTGGGGTTCGATCCGCGCCCGTCGATGTGCCGGTCGATCACCCGCCCCGCCAGGAGCCGCGCGAACATCGCCTTGGGGAACTCTGGCCGCGTCAGGCCGCAAGCCGCCGCCACCTGGTCCATGATCGGCTGCACCAGCGGGCGCCAGACGACCCAGGCCTGCGTCTCGTAGGCGGCGCGCGGATCATTGTTGCCCTCGATGAAGCGAAAGACGATGTGACGCGTGCTGTGAAAGACGCTGAATTTGTTTTCCTTGCGCTCGTCCTCGGACATCCACGCCTGATCAGACACCTGCCGCATCCGGGCGGTCAGGGCGCTGGCATCGACCGGGCAGATCGTGCGGACGGTGGCGGGTTTCTCGACATCGGGAAGCTCTGTGTCGAAGGCGGCAGCGGTCATGATGCGGGTTCCGGCGCAAGGATCGCGAACAACCGTGATGGGATTGCGCCGACTTGGCAAGCAGGCTTTAGGTGGTGCGGTCCGGGGCATCCGCCCGGCACCCAACGCGCGAGGCAGAATGGCCCTTTCACCGCAGATCGGCATCGTCCTGCGCCTTGTCCCCGCCCGGCGCATCGCCGCGCTTGGGGCGCTGATGGTCGCCAGCGGCCTGACCGATGGCGTCGGGCTTCTGCTGCTTGTGCCGCTGATCGAAAGCCTGCTGGCCAGCGGCGGCGGGATCACATCGCCGGTGTCCACCGCGATGGCATCGCTGGGCCTGCCGCAGGCACCCGAGCTTCTGCTGGGCGGCTTCATCGTCCTGATCGCGCTGCGCGTCACGCTGCAGTACCTGCGCGAGGTGATGGCGCAGCGCATGCAACTCGACGCCGCCGACCGCCTGCGCGAACGCTGTGTGCACGCGCTTCTGGGGGCCGAGCTTGGCTGGCACCAGACCCAGCGCCGTGCGGACCAGATCAGCCTGCTGACGGTCGAGACGCGGCGGGTCGGCGCCGGGCTGCAGATGTTGGTCAGCCTTGCCGCGACGGTCATCAGCGGGCTGGCGTTCCTGGCGGCGGCCCTATGGCTTTCGCCGGGGCTGACCACGCTTGCCGTGGCGTTCGGCGGCGTGACCTTCGCGGTCCTGCGGTCCTATCGCGCGCGGGCCAGGGCACTGGGCAGCGAGCAATCGCAAGCCAGCGCCGAGGTCATGTCGGTGGTCGGCGACAGCCTTGCCGGGCTTCGGCTGATCCGCAGCCTTGGCGCCGAAGACCGCAGCGCCGCCCGCATCGCCGCCCGCACCCGGGCCTTGCGCGGCAGTCAACAGGCGTTCACCGAGGCCACAGCCCGCGCCCGCGCCCTTGCCACGCTGATGGCGGCGATGGGACTGTCGCTGTTCGTCTGGACCGGGCTGCGGGTTCTGTCGACGGAACCTGCGGTCCTGCTCGCGCTGGTCGCGGTTTTCGCGCGGATCACGTCCGCGTTCACGCAGGTGCAGTCGCAGCTGGCGACCTGGCTGCACACCTTGCCGGTGATCGAACGGATCGACGCGCTGCGCCAAGGCGCGCTGGACCATGCCGCGCCCGAGGCGCCGCAGACGCTGGACCCGCTGCGCCCCGTCCGCAGCATTGCCGTGCGCGACGTGACCGTCGCCGGTGCCCCCGGACAGCCGCCGCGCCTCGACGGTGTGAACCTTGTTCTGGACGTCGGAAGCGTGACCCTGCTGACCGGGCCTTCGGGGGCGGGGAAATCGACGCTCGCCGATGTGATCGGTGCGCTGATCGTGCCCGGAAGCGGCGCCCTGCTGGTCGACGGCACGCCCATCACGCCCGAAACCCGGCGGGCCTGGATGCGGTCGGTGTCGTATATCCCGTAAGAGACGGTGCTGTTCCACGGCACCATCCGCGACAACCTGTGTTGGGGGGCGCCGGACGCGCCGGACGCCGAGTTGAACGCCGCGCTCGACATGGCAGAGGCGGGCTTTGTCCATGCCTTGCCGCAAGGACTCGATACCCCCGTTGGCGAGGCAGGTGTGCGCCTGTCCGGGGGTGAGCGGCAGCGCCTTGCGCTGGCGCGGGGCCTGCTGCGGAAATCGTCGCTGCTGATCCTCGACGAGGTGACAAGCGCGCTCGACCCGGACCACGCCGACGCCATCGCCCGCGCCATTGGCGGGCTTGGTGCCAAGGTGACGGTTCTTGTGATCGCCCATCGCGGCGGCGCGGCGTTCCGGGCCGACCAGATCCTGCGGATCGAGGATGGGCGCCTGACAAACGGCCAAAAGGTCGGTTCTGTTGATCCGCAGGGCGGCCCGTGAGCCATTTCGCGACCTGAGGTCACGGAATTTGACCATCAGGTCAACTCTTGCCTGCCGCATCCGACCGTGCGACGGTTTCCACGACCGCATTCCACGAAGGACCCCGTCCCCGTGACCACCGATCTTTCCTCGTCCGAACGGCTGGGGCACACGGCGCGCGACGCGCTGGTGCCGCAGGTGCACGAGCCGCGCAATCCCGGCATGGCGCTTGACCTTGACTGGGTGATGTCCGCCCGCGCGAACACCTCGGCCATAGAGCGGCGCGCCGCAACGCTGCCGGGGCGGCGGTCGGTCAAGAAGGACTGGCAGGCGGCGTGGTTGCTGAAGGCCGTGACCCTGATCGACCTGACCACCTTGTCGGGCGACGACACCGACGGCCGGGTGCGGCGGCTGTGTGCCAAGGCGCGCCAACCGATCCGGCGCGACCTCCTGGACGCCATGGGGATGGGCGGGATCACCACCGGCGCGGTCTGCGTCTACCACGACATGGTAGAAACCGCCGTCGACGCGCTGCAAGGCTCGGGCATCCCGGTCGCCGCCGTGTCCACCGGCTTTCCTGCGGGCCTGTCGCCGTTCAACCTGCGCCTCGCCGAGATCGGTGAAAGCGTGAATGCGGGCGCGCAGGAGATCGACATCGTCATCTCGCGCCGCCATGTCCTGACCGGGAACTGGCAGGCGCTTTACGACGAGATGCGCGCCTTCCGCGAGGCTTGCGGCGAGGCCCACGTCAAGGCGATCCTTGCCACCGGCGAGCTAGGGACCCTGCGCAACGTCGCCCGCGCGTCACTGGTGTGCATGATGGCGGGTGCGGATTTCATCAAGACCTCGACCGGCAAGGAAGGCGTCAACGCCACCCTGCCCGTGAGCCTCGTGATGATCCGGGCCTTGCGCGACTACTACGACCGCACCGGGTTCCGCATCGGCTACAAGCCTGCGGGCGGGATATCGAAGGCCAAGGACGCGCTGGTCTACCTGACGCTCATCAAGGACGAGCTGGGCACCCGCTGGCTGCAGCCGGACCTGTTCCGCTTCGGTGCGTCGTCACTTCTGGGCGACATCGAGCGGCAGCTGGAGCATCATGTGACGGGGCGCTATTCGGCGTCGTATCGTCATCCGATGGCTTGAGCCCGGTGGCATTCGCCAAAGTGCGTATTTGAGCAAAGAAGAAATATGAGGAGCGCCGCGCCATGACCGTCCGCGAGATTTTCGACAGCATGGACTACGGCCCCGCCCCCGAAGGCGCGGCAGAGGCGCTGGCCTGGCTGGTGGACGGCGGCGACCGCTTTGGCCATTTCATCGGCGGCGCGATGACCGAGCCGGGGGACGGCTTTGAGGCGAAGAACCCCGCCACCGGCGAGGTGCTGGCGACACTGACCCAAGGCAGGCAAGCCGACGTGGACGCCGCCGTCGCGGCGGCGCGCAAGGCGCAAGGCAAGTGGGCGAAACTGCCCGGCAACGCCCGCGCACGGTATCTCTATGCGCTGGCGCGGCTGGTGCAAAAGCACTCCCGCCTGTTCGCCGTGCTGGAGACGCTCGACAACGGCAAGCCGATCCGGGAAAGCCGCGACATCGACGTGCCCCTGGTGGCGCGGCATTTCTACTACCACGCCGGAATGGCACAGCTGATAGACAGCGAGATGCCGGACCGCGCGCCGCTGGGCGTCTGCGGCCAGATCATCCCGTGGAACTTCCCCCTTCTGATGCTGGCGTGGAAGGTCGCGCCCGCCATCGCCATGGGCAACACCGTGGTGCTGAAGCCCGCCGAATACACCTCGCTGACGGCGCTGCTGTTCGCGCAGATCTGCCAGGAGGCGGGGCTGCCCAAGGGCGTGGTGAACATCGTCACCGGCGACGGCGCGGTCGGCGAGATGATCGTGGGCCACGACGGCATCGACAAGATTGCCTTCACCGGATCGACGGACGTGGGCCGGATCATCCGCAAGGCCACGGCGGGCACCGGCAAGGCGCTGACTTTGGAACTGGGCGGGAAATCCCCCTACATCGTCTTCGACGACGCCGACATCGACAGCGCGGTCGAGGGTCTGGTGGATGCGATCTGGTTCAACGCCGGGCAGGTCTGTTGCGCAGGGTCACGCCTGATCGTGCAGGAAGGCATCGCCGAGCAGTTCCACGAAAAGCTGCGCCGCCGCATGGACGGGCTGCGCATCGGCGATCCGCTGGACAAGTGCATCGACGTCGGCGCGGTGGTGGACCCGGTGCAACTGGCGCAGATCCGCGACAAGGTCGCTTCGGCCACGGGCGAGGTCTACCAGCCCCCGGGCGAATTGCCCGCAGGCTGCTATTTCAAGTCGACGCTCATCACCGGGCTGTCGCCGTCCGATCCGCTGATGCAAGAGGAAATCTTTGGTCCGGTGCTGGTCGGCACCACGTTCCGCACGCCGGACGAGGCCGTGGCGTTGGCCAACAACACCCGCTACGGGCTGGCCGCGACGCTGTGGTCCGAGAACCTGAACCTCGCTCTGGATATCGCGCCGAAGCTGGCGGCGGGGGTGGTCTGGGTGAACGCGACGAACCTGTTCGACGCGGCGGCGGGCTTTGGCGGCGTGCGCGAGTCGGGCTTTGGCCGCGAAGGCGGGTGGGAGGGCCTCTTGGCCTACACCCGGCCCAAGACCGGCGCAAAGGCGCTGGCGAAGATCGAGGCGGTGGCGGCGCCCGAGGCGGGCAATGCGAGCGGTCTTGACCGCACCGCGAAGATGTATGTCGGCGGCAAGCAGGCGCGGCCCGACGGCGGCTATTCGCGCGCGATCTGGTCGAAGGGCGGCGATCTTCTGGGCCATGCGGGCATTGCCAACCGCAAGGACATCCGCAACGCCGTCGAGGCCGCGCGCGGCGCGTCCGGCTGGGCCAAGACCACCGGGCACCTGCGGGCGCAGATCCTCTACTACATCGCCGAGAATCTCGAGGCGCGGGCGGAGGAGTTCGCCGCGCGGCTGGCGTCGATGACCGGGATGGGGGGCAAGGCGGCAGGGGCCGAGGTCGCGGCGTCGGTGTCGCGGCTGTTCAGCTACGGCGCGTGGGCGGACAAGTTCGATGGGGCGGTGAAATCGGTGCCGCTGCGGGGGCTGGCGGTGGCGGTCAACGAGCCGGTCGGCGTGATCGGCGCCTTTGCTGCGGACGAGGCACCGCTTCTGGGGCTGGTGTCGGTGATCGGCCCGGCGATGGCGATGGGCAACCGCTGCGTCGTGGTGGCGTCAGAACCCTACCCGCTGGCGGCGACGGATTTCTACCAGGTGCTCGACACCTCGGACGTGCCCGGCGGCGTCGTCAACATCCTGACCGGCAGCCATGCCGAACTGGCGGCGCAGATGTCCGGCCACATGGACATCGACGCGGTGTGGTCGTTCTCGTCCTCGGACATCTCGGGCGTGATCGAGCGCGAGGCGGCGGGGAACCTCAAGCGGACATGGGTCAACCACGGCCGCGCGCGAGACTGGGTGGCGGACGGCGAAGGCCGTGCGTTCCTGCAAGCCGCGACCGAGGTCAAAACGGTGTGGGTGCCTTACGGAGAGTGACGGGATCGGGGGAGGCGGCATGAATCCCGCCCTACTTGCCGCGCCAGCTGTCCAGCCACTTGCGGAATCGTCCGCGCCCCTCGTCCCATCGGTCGTCCACGCGGTCCCAGCGTTCGCCCGCGTCGTCCAGCACCGGATCGACATTGCGGCGCCAGAACCGCAGCCAGATCTGGCGCAGCGTCAGGATGAACAGAACGAAGGTCACGAGGATGACGATGTTCATCCATGGGATCAGCGTGATTTTGGGATCGTCCACCTCTCGCACCGAGACGGCGTTAGGGTAGATCGACAGGAACTCGCTACGCCACCCGTAATGCGTGATGACCGCCCAGCGCGGCGTGTCGCGGTCCGAGCGCAGGTCGGACGCCTCGGCCTGCAGGTTCGCCGTGTCGAACTTGAGGTAGGGCGGCCAGCCCCAGCCGGTGTCCTCGTTGCGGTAGACCATCACGCGGCCGCCGGGCTGCACCGTCTGGATGAAGAACACGTCGCGGTTGGCGGTCGCGGGATCGTTCCCGGCATCGGGCGAGGCCCAGAAGATCGAATTCTCGCCGAAGTCGATGCGCTTTTCATAGGTATCGGTGATCCGCGCGACGTCGCGCTGCGGCAGCGTGTAGTGCAGGAACGCGAACAGCAGCAGCGCCAGAACGATGTAGATTGTCCATTTCACATAGCGCATGGCAGTCCCTTACCAGAAATTCTGCAGGTAGATCGTGACCAGGAACAACAGCCCCGGGATTACGTAGACGCCCCAGATCAGCTTGCGCCGAAGCGAGCCGCGATAGGTGCGCATGCCTGCATCGACAAAATCGTCGCGGTTGCCCGGGCGCCCCTGTTCCTCCCATTCCCGTTCCAGCCAGCCCATGTGCAGGCTGCGCGAATAGTAGCTGAGCGCGACGTAGAGAACGCTCGCCAGCACGAAACACAGGACAGCCCAGCGCAGGATTCCAAGGATCATGTCCGTCTCCTGACGGCCCCCCAGGGCCCGACGAGGTCGATCATATCCTTCTGCGGTGCCTCGGGGGAAGGTGTGGCGGAAGGTTCGGGTGGCGGTGGCGGCGGTTCGGGTTCCTCCATCCCGGGTTCCGGCCCGAACAGAGCGCGGCGGGTGCCGGTCTTGTCGATCATGTATTCCTCGGACAGGAAGCGCACGGCATAGACCTGCCGCGCCTCGGACCAATCGCGGTAAAGCCGGTAGAACAGCGCCTTGTGGCAGATGAACAGTTGCCGGATGTCGAGCGGTGACAGTTCCGCCAGAAGCTGGTTCACGATGTCCCGGTCCGCCCCGCGCGCGGCGCGCAGGGTGTAGAAATACGCCGGATGCTCGGACGTGATCGTGGGCCACGGCCCCGCGCCCTCGGCCCAGCGCACCAGATCGGCGAGGCCAAGATAGGCGGGCGGCAGGTCGGCCCCGATGCGCCGCGCCACCTGCCGCAGATCGCGGCGGGTCGCGCCCGACAGGTCCTCGCCGCGAGATGATGCGGCAGCGACAAGGATGAAATCCATCTTCTGCCGCAGGATCGCGGCGGCATCGACGCCCTTGGCCGTGACGATGGGTTCGGCCAGTCCGTTGAGGTCCAGCAACCGCGCGATGTGGTTGTGCTGGTCCAGCGAGAAGATGAACGGGCTTGGCAGATCGCCCAGCGCGGCGACATCGCCGCTTGCGATGACGGCCGGGTGCGGCACGTCGCGGAAAATGTAGAGCCCGCCGTGGTGATCCGTCCAGAAGTTGCCGACATCCTCGGTCGTCGTGTCCAGCGCCAACGGCACGGATGTCACGTCGCCGGTCGTGCGGGCCAGCCCGATCATCTCGGCGATCAGCACGTCGTCCCACCAGGCGTCTTCCTCGCTGCGGAAGCGCTCGATCTTGCCCGCCAACTCCCGTGCATGGGCGACGCGCAGTTCGGTGCTGTCGGCCTCGACGCTGAGGCGGCGGATGGTCCACAGGCGGCGCGGGTCGGACACGTCGAACACCGTGTCCACGACCTCGCCCGCCACCGCGTCCTGCGTGGTCAGCGCGAACAGTGCCGCCTCGTTGGCGTCGATGAACCGGCGCAGCAGGCCGCGCGTGAAGGAGAATTTCGTGCCCAGCAACGGCGCGGATTTCTGTTCGGTCGTCAGCAGGATGAACTGCCGGTTGCAGCCGTTCTGGTTGAGATACAGGTCATCCCCGAGCTCGTCCCCTATCTCGGGCGAGAAGCCGGAGATATCGACGTGGAAGTCCGCCAGCGCCGTCTGCCACCCGGTCAGCGTCTTGAGCGCGCGGTTGTAGCGGTCCACCAGCGCCGGGCTGGCGACATGCACCAGATTGCCGAACATCAGGCCGGAGGCGATGAGCTTTTTCATCACCCGCGCCCTTCGCGCATCATGTCTTCACCCTTCAGGCGCTCGGCGCGCTGCGCTAACCCGAACCAGCGCAGGGCCATGATCGGACCCCAGGCCAGAACCGCCAGCGCCGAGGACCGGCCAAGGTAGACCAGCGTGGCCACCGGACGCTCGGCCAGGGCGCCAACCGGATCGGCGCCCGCTGCCCGTTGCGCGGCAGCGAACACCGGCACCCCGGCCGCGCCCACGAGCAGCGCCGACAGCCCCAACAACACCGCGATCCGCCCCTGAGAGCGCGCGCTGCGCGGCACCAGCCAGCCGGGCAAGAGCCACGCCAGCGCCACCAGCAGGATCAGCGGCGCGCCGGTGTTCCAGAAGCCGACAGCGTCCGTCATGCGCCCGCCTTCCCCTCGGCATACCGCCGCCGCGCTTCTTCCTGCCGGCCAAAGTCGCGCACCATCGCCTCGATGGCGATCTCGTCGGACTTGTCGGCATAGCGGAACTCGCTGTCGGCGTAGCGGTTGATCTCTTGCAGGACCATGTCGACGGTGATCGGGCGGCGCATGTCCTCGATCATCTTCATCTTGTCCTCGTAGGGCTTGCGCAGGAACAGGTCGGGGTCGTCCATCCAGTCGTCGGGCAGCTCGAAATCCATCGCCCGAACCTTGACCGCGTCGGTGATGTTCTTGATCGACCGCCCGGTAAAGCGAGGGTCGGCCTGCTGGATCGCCTTCAGGTATGCGCCCATCTTGGCGATGGTGTCGAGCCGCCCGATCTCGCGTTCCGTCCTTTCCCACACCGCCAGAAGTCCGGCCTCCTGCGGGCGGGCATGAGCCTCGAACGAGCGCTCCACGGCGCGGCGGATTTCCTGTGCGGCGAACAAGTCGTGATCGCCCAAGGGGATATCATGCCGCTTGCCCAGCAAGAGCGCGAGGATGTCGATATAGTCCTCGCGGCTTTGCGGCCCGTCGACGAGGAACCGCGCGCCTGCCCGCTGGCGCAGCGCGTCATCGACGTTCTCGGGGTAGTTCGAGAACATGCCGAAGGTGCAGTTGCCGCGCACCACGGTGTTGGCCCCCGAAAACGCCTCCATGAACACCGCCGTCACCTCTTGCTGGCCCGCGCTCGACTGCCGGTCGCCGCGCTTGCCCGCGATCTGGTCGATGTCGTCGATGGTGCCAAAGCCGATCACGTTGGGGTCCAGCACGTTGTCGATGAAGGCCTTGGCGTTCTGGCCCGACTTGCCCTGATAGCTGTCGATCTGGTCGATCGAGAAGTTCTGGTAGCGGAACGGATAGCCCGCCGTCTGGCAGTATCCGTGCAGCAGCCCCGCCATCATCTGGATCAGCGTCGTCTTGCCGGTGCCGGGCTTGCCGTCGCCCATGAAGGTGAAGATGAAGCCGCCCATCTCGGCAAACGGGTTCACCTTGCGCTCGAAATCATAGGCCATCAGCATCTTGGCCAGACGCATCGCCTGATGCTTGGCGATGTGGTTGCCGACGACCTCGTGCGGTTTCTTGAACTGCATGGTCAGGACGGACCCGCGCGCCCGCGCGGAGGGCTGAAAGCCCGCAAGCGTCAGGTCGTCCGCCTCGACACGCCAGCGCGCGCCGTCAAAGGCGGCCAGCCGGGGCGCGTGCGCCGCCTTGAGGCGAAACGCCTCCATCAGCGCCTCGAGCATGGCGAGGATCGCCGCGACCATGCGCGGCTCGTCGGCACCGTGGGCCGCGATGGCGCGGTCGATCTCCCACAGCGCGCCCTTCAGGGCCAGGTCGGCGTTCTCGGTCAGCACCTCCTCGGCGGCGCCGACATCGGCCTGCGCCTCGCCCGCCTGCCCGGCCAAGAGGAACGCCGCCGCATTGGCAAAGGTGAACCCGGCCGCCAGCGCCTCGGCGGAGAGCAATTCGGCAAAGGCGGTGCGGTCGCCCGCCGCAAGCCGCCCTTCGAGGTTCTCGCGCTTCATCCGCGCCAGATCGGTCGCGCGGGCGAACCCGTCACCGACTGTCAGCGCGATGGCCAGCGCCCGGCGCAATCCCTGCAGGACCGCCGCCTGCGTGACGGACATCAGCGCATCGCCGCCATCCGCGCCCTCGATCCGCTCGATCAGGTGAACGCCTCCGGCCGCGTGGCCCGTCGCCCGCCCGACCAGCCCCGGCGTGGTGGACCGGAACCGCCGCCGCGTGCCCAGCCCGGACGATCCTTCGGCGGTCGGGGCCGCGTCCGACCGCGCCAGCCGAGGCGCATGCTCGAACCCTTCCAGAAGCGCCAGCGCCGTCCCGTAATGCGCGGCGATCTCGGCCTCGGACAGTTCCATCAGGTCACCTGCGACGCTCATGCGGCTCTCCTTCGTGACATGGGCAAGACCCCCGGGCGCTGCCGCCACTCAGCGTGCATGGATCACCTGCCCGCTCTTCGAGACTACGAACTTGCGGACCTCGCGGAAGCCGGGGGGCGACCACTCGGCCAGAACCTGAAACGGGCGCTGCGGCAGGATGATCGCACGCTCGGTGCGGGTGGCGCCGGTCTCGGCGCCGCGCCCCGCGAAGGGATCGAGCGCGAAGACCTCACGCTCTGCCGTGGTGAACCAGCCCGTCCGCTCGCTGCGCACGCGGTCGCTTTCCAGCTCTTCCAGCGTCCAGGCCAGCGCCCAATCCTCGCCCTCGGGCGCTGCGGCGTTTTCCAGCACCTCACGGATCGGCCCGGTCTGCAGCGTGTAGGCGTGCGAATACATCGGCCCAAGATGGATGCGGCGCAGCGTCTTTGGGTGCAGGTCGTCGAAATCCTCGTCAAAGCCCTGCGCGATGGTCACCAGCTTCAGCCCGGCAAGCGACTGCGCGATCAGGGCCGCCTGCGCCTCCGGCCAGCGGCGGTGATCGAGGCCCAGCGCCACGCGCCCGGTATCCTCGACCTCCATCAGGTAGATCACCGGCAGGTTGGTCTGGCTGTCATACACCGCCCAGTGGATCAGGTAGCGGCGCCGGTCCGCATCGGGCAGACCGGACAGCCACACGGCAACAGGATCGTTCTGCGTCCAGAACAGCCCGCCCGCCGCCAGCGCCTCGTAATACAGACGCTGCGAGGTGGCGAATTGCAGCCGCGTCGGGATTTCGAGATCGGCGACGATGGCGCGCACCATCTGCTCTTTCAGCGTCTCGACGGTGGGCAAGCTGTCCAGATGCCGCCCCGCCTGCTGGGCGTCGTTGGCCATGGTCAGAAGCTCTCGGAACACCGGAAAGCCCGACTCGACCCGGTCAATGGCGAGCGAGCCGAAGAACCGCCCGGTGTCGCGCCCCGTCATCAGGTATTTCAGCGACAGCGCACGGAAGGATCGCGCCAGCGCCGCGACGTAGTCGCCAACGACGTCAAGGTCGGCGTGGCGAATGGCGCTTTCCTTGGCCATCACGGCGGCGACGCGGGGCAGATGGCCCGTGATCCTCTCGAACTTGCGGAAATAGCGGCGCGCGGCGAACGTGTCGCCCAGCCCGGCATGGTCGAGGCCCGGGTCCGCCGTGCCTGCCGTGTCAGTCACTGCGCCGCCTCTGACGCTTGCGGCTCTTGATCCAGAAGCCGCGCCAGTACAGCCCGCCGATCAGCATCAGCACCACCAGAAGGCCCCAGCCAAGCCTGTTGCCGTCGGCAAAGACCGTCGGCCAAAGCTCGTTCAGGCCGAAGATGGGGGCCGCGGAATAGACCAGAAATCCGACAAGCATGCAGGCGACGACAGCGGCGAAAAGGACATCGAAGGTGCGTTTCATGCGCTGTCGGCGTCCTCAGGCCCCGTAGGCGTTCTTGTCGTGCTTTTCCACGATCGCGGCAAAGCGGCGGGCAAAGCGTTCGTCGGCCTTGGCCTTTTCTTCCAGCACCTTGCGGGCGAACACCATGTGATCCTCGTGCGCTTCCAGCATGTCGGCCATACGCTTGTTGGTCGCCGATCCGATGGCGGCCATTGCGGTCTGCGCCTCCTTGTCGGTCTGCACGCCGATCTCGTTGATGCGGTGCGCCACGTCCTGCTGCTGCGCGGTCTTGAGAGACTTGGTCAGCGCGTCATACAGCACCACGCGCTGCTTGGTGTCCGTCTCCAGCTTGTTGATAAGGACAAGCTGCGTCGCCGCCTGGTTCTGCAGGCTGTCGACCCAGGTCTTGCCCGCCTCGATATACCGCTCCAGCGTCTGGCTCTTGGCCACGGCGACCTGCTCGGCCTGCACCAACTCGTTGTATTGCGTGTTGCGGGTGGCGAGCCGCGATTCGAGATTGGCGCGCTCGGCGGGTTCGGTCGTGGACGCGATCTTGTTCTCCAGCCGGATGATCGCGGGGTCGATCTCGGCCAGCTTGGCGCGGATGCCTTCCAGTTCCCCCACGACGGCCTCACGCTCTTCCAGCGTCGCGGTCAGGTTCGCCTCGACCTTGGCGCCCTGGTCCTCCAGCATGGCAAGCTGGTCGCGCAGAAGCGTCACGATCACGTCGGACTTGGCAATCAGGTCCTGCAGCTTGTCGTCGATGTTGGCGGCGCGGATGCGCTCGGCCCGCATCGATTCGGCCTTGTTCTTGGCGAAGACGCCGACGATGTTCTCCCACCCCGTCTTGGTCCGCATCCCGTCGAAATCCTTCGAGAACGCGGCGGTGACGTCATCCAGACCCATGATGAGTTCCGCGATGTTGGCGTTCATCACGTCGGTGTGCGCGTGCACGTCATCCAGCGTGGCGCCCTCGATGTCGATCGAGATGTCGTCGCCCGTCTTCAGCTTGGCGCGGGCGGATTCGATCCGGCCGGTCAATTCCTCGATCTTGGAGCGTGTATCCATCACCTGAGCCTGGCTCTCGCGCAGTTGAGCGTCGAAATCGGACATCTCGTCCTCCCTGTGGTCGCCGCTGGCGATGGCGACGGGTTCAATCCCGAATGATGCACGGCGCAGGCCCTTGGCCCTGCCCGCCGCGCAAACCTGAGGAATCGTAAAGCAGGGTTTCCCGGTTCAGGGAACCCCTCTGCCCGCCATCTTGCAGCCAAATGGCGGTTTCGTGCAGCCATAAGGCTGACCTTGGCCTCGCAATCGACCCGTTGCCGATCAAGAGGGACCGAATTCGGCCGTTATGCTGATGGTAGGAAACCCTGTGCATAGCTCTGCGCAGGGCAAACCTGCCCATCAAGTCGGGATAGCCTCGTGGCGACCACGTTCAACGTCATTTTCCTGGGGAACTTCGCCTCGATCGATCTTGTCGAAGGCGACCGTGCGCCATCGTCAAACAATTCGATTGCCGACAACGCGAACGCACTCATCACGACTCCTCGGATGGAACTCGGCGGCCCTGGCAATCCGATCTGGAAGTCCATTCAGGAATTCTCGCCCGGATCGACCGGGTCTTCGGGCGGCGTGTCCAATAATTCCTATGACATGGACAACAACGCCGTGAACGAGACGTTCCGCATCGACGGAGGCACGGAGCAGACCTTTGACGGCACGGCGGTCTACAACGCCACGATCACCTACACTGACGGCACGCCGCCTGCGACGATCACGGCGGTCATCTTTCAGGACACGGCGGGAAATACTTATCTCGCGCCCGAGTTCTCGGCGAACGCGGACCAGGCGGCGCTTGAGGCCGCGCCGCTGCAATCCATCCGCATAGACAGCGTCGCGGGCACCGAATATTCCGGCATGACCGCAGACCGGCAGACATTCTTCGGTTTCGTCTGCTTCGTTGAGGGCACCCTGATCCGCACCCCCGGCGGCGAGGTTCCGGTGGAACTGCTGCAGCCGGGCGATCTGGTGATGACGGTCGATCACGGCCCGCAGATGGTGCGCTGGATCGGGCACCGGGGAACGCCGTGCTTCGGCCCGCACTTTCCCGTTCGCATTGCGCCCGGCGCGCTGGGAGAGGGGCAACCGAAACAGACACTACACGTCTCGCGGCAGCACCGCGTGATGACCCGCTCGCGCCTCGCCGAACGCATGTTCGGCTCGCCCGAGGCTCTGGTGGCGGCGCACCGGCTTGTCGGACTGCCCGGCGTGACCGTGGACCGGGACAGAACGCATGTGACCTACTGGCACTTCATGTGCGACAGGCACGAGGTCGTCTTTGCCAATGGCGCGCCGTCAGAGACCCTGTTTCTGGGACAGGAAAGCCGCGCAACGATGAGCGGCGACGCCCTGCGCGAAATCTTCGCGCTGTTCCCCGAATTGGAACACCGGCCAATGCCCAGCGCCCGCACGATCCCGGTGGGCCGCCGCCAGTCGCGCTATGCAGAGCGTCTGGCGGCGAACCGCAAGCCGGTGCTGGACCGGCTTTCAATGCCGCAGGTCAGCCGACCACATTGAACGCCGGACCGTAGGGGTAACCGGTGATGTCCTCTGCCCCGTCCTCGGTCACGATCAGGATGTCGTGCTCGCGGTAGCCACCGGCGCCGGGCTGGCCTTCGGGGATGGTCAGCATCGGCTCCATCGACACCACCATGCCGGGTTCGAGCACGGTGTCGACATCCTCGCGCAGCTCCAGCCCCGCCTCGCGCCCGTAGTAGTGGCTGAGGAGGCCGAAGGAATGCCCGTAGCCGAAGCTGCGGTAGTGCAGAAGGTCCCGTTCCGACAGGAAGTCGTTGATCGCGTGGGTGATGCCGGAACAGGTGGCGCCGGGCCGGATCAGCGACATTCCGTATTCATGGGCGGCGACGTTCGCCTCCCATATCTTCAGGCTGGCGTCGTCCACCTCGCCGACGAACATCGTCCGTTCCAGCGCGGTATAATAGCCCGAGATCATCGGAAAGGTGTTGAGCGACAGGATATCGCCGCGCTTCAGCACCCGGGCCGTCACCGGGTTGTGCGCGCCGTCGGTGTTCAACCCCGACTGAAACCAGACCCAGGTGTCGCGGTATTCCGCATCGGGAAACCGCTCTGCAATCTCGCGTTCCATCGCGTCGCGCCCGGCCATCGCCACGTCGATCTCGCGCAGCCCCTCGCGCACCGTGTCGCGGATCGCATGGCCGCCCACATCGGCAACGGCCGCACCCGCACGGATCAGCGCGATCTCGGCGGGCGACTTGCGCATCCGCTGGCGCATGGTCGCCTCGTTGACCGGCTTGGTCTCGGACGGCTTGAGGAACACGCGCAGCTTCTCGAGGCCGATCATCGTCAGGTGATCCGCCTCGTAGCCGATGCGCGCGGCCTCACCTGTCACGGCCCGGATCGCGCGCCAATAGTTGTCGCGCTGCCAGTCGGTGTAGGTGATCGCATCGCCGTAAGATCGCCGCCAGGGTTGGCCCGCGTCGATCCCGGCGCTGATCGTCACGCAGTCGCCCGCCGTTACGACAAGCGCATAGGGCCGCCCGAAAGCGCAGTAGAGAAACCCGCAGTAGTAGGCGATGTTGTGCATCGAGGTCAGGACGACGGCGTCCAGCCGATGCGTCTCGAGGATGGCGCGCAGCCCGTCAAGGCGCGCCTCGTAATCCTCGGGGGCGAAGGGCAGCGGCGCCTTGTCGCCGTTCCTGAAGCGGTAGAATTCCTGTCTGGTGTCGGTCATGGGATGGCACTCCGGCGCTCGGTCCGGGGCAGGTCGTCTAACCCCGGTCCGCCAAATTCCCGGCGTACAGGACGAAAGAGCCTTGGGGTCCGGCGACGCCATCGCCGGGGCTCGGCGCGATGATTGCTACGCGGCGCGCCCCCGCGCAAGGGCCATGCGCGCCCGCGCCCCTTGCAGTCGCGTGCCCTGCCCGCCACTGTCTGCTGCATGATCTGAGGGAGGGCGAGACATGCGGCTGGCGGGCAAGACGGCACTGGTGACGGGGGGCGGATCGGGGTTCGGCGCGGGGATCGCGCGCAAGTTCGCCGCCGAGGGCGCACGCGTGATGATCGCCGACATCAACCTTGCCGCCGCGCAGGCTGTCGCGGGCGCGCTTGGCGGCGAGGCGGCAGAGGCCGACGTGGCGTCGAACGCCGGCGTTGCGGCGCTGGCCAAGGTCACGCTGTCCGCCTTCGGGCACCTCGACATCCTGGTGAACAACGCGGGCATCACCCATATGCCGAAACCGATGGAAGACGTGACCGAAGAGGAATTCGACCGCGTGCTGGCCGTCAACGCCAAGTCGGTGTTCCTGACGGCGCGCCATTTCGTGCCGCAGATGAAGGAACGCGGCAGCGGTGCGATCCTCAACATCGCCTCGACCGCCGGGCTGTCGCCGCGCCCGAACCTCAACTGGTACAACGCCTCGAAGGGCTGGATGATCACCGCGACCAAGACGATGGCGGTGGAGCTTGCGCCGCGCGGCGTGCGGGTCAACGCGCTGTGCCCCGTTGCGGGGGAAACCCCACTGCTGGCGTCCTTCATGGGCGAGGACACGCCCGAACGGCGCAGCGCCTTTCTGTCGACGATCCCTCTCGGCCGCTTCTCGACGCCCGAGGACATGGGCAACGCGGCCTGCTTCCTGTGCTCGGACGAGGCGTCGATGGTCACCGGCGTGGCAATGGAAGTCGACGGGGGCCGCTGCATATGACGCTGAAGAAGGTCACGCTGGCGGAGAAGCTGGCGCAGTTCGACAGCCATTGGGACCCGCATGTCGTCGCCGATTACAACGACAACGACGTGATGGTGGTGAAGTTCGCCGGGCAGTTCCCGTTCCATGTCCACCCCGACACGGACGATTTCTTCTACGTGCTGGAAGGCGAGGTGATCCTGGACGGCGAGGATGGCGACAGCGTCACCCTGCGCCCCGGCGATCTGTGCGTGGTCCCGAAGGGCATGACCCACCGTCCGCGCGCGGTGTCAGAGGCAAAGGTGCTGCTGATCGAACCAAAGGGCGTGCCGAACACCGGCGATCCCGCGACCGCGGCGAAGAAACCGCGCCTGTGATGGACGGCGTCGCGGTCTTTGCGGGGGGGTTCGCGTCGCAGCCGCTGGCCTTTGCGCATCTGCTGGATGCCTGCGACGGGGGCGGGCTGGCGCTGGATTTCGACCATGTCGAAGTGATCTGCGGCGGCAACTCCCTGCCCCGTCTGACGCATGCTTTCGGCAACGACACCGCCAGGGCCATCCAGTCCGCGCAAGGCGGCGACACGACGCTGATTCTGATCTTCCCCGAAGCGCTGATCCCCGGCGCGCGCCTGTTCCCGGATACGCCGCACCTGCGCCCTCTCGGTCGCTTCGCCACCCCTTATCCACGGAGGCGCGCATGATCCGGCCCGGTCCGCGCAACCTGATTACCGATGTCCCCGGCCTGCGGGTCGGCAATGCCCGCGATGACGGCCTGAAATCCGGGGCCACGGTCTTGCTGGGCGATATGCCCTTCACCGCCGCCGTGCATGTCATGGGCGGCGCGCCCGGCACGCGCGAGACCGATCTTCTGGCCCCCGAGAACACCGTCGAGCAGGTCGATGCGCTGGTCCTGTCGGGCGGATCGGCCTTTGGCCTCGACGCGGCATCGGGCGTGGCGGACGCCCTGCGCGCAATCGGGCGCGGGTTCGACGTGGGCGGTCAGCGTGTGCCCATCGTGCCGGGCGCGATCCTGTTCGACCTGCTGAACGGCGGCGACAAGGGCTGGACGCAGAACCCCTACAAGGCGCTTGGCCGTGCTGCGCTGGATGCCGCTGCTGCGGAGTTCGAGCTTGGAACAAGCGGCGCGGGCACCGGTGCGACCACGGCGACGCTGAAGGGTGGCCTCGGGTCGGCCTCGGCGGTGCTGCCGTCGGGGCACGTCGTCGGCGCGCTCGTGGCGGTCAATGCGCTCGGCTCGGCAACGGTGGGTAATACGGCGCATTTCTGGGCCGCCCCGTTCGAGATCGACAGCGAGTTCGGCGGGCTTGGCCCGGCGACGGCCTTCGCGCCAACGGACATCCCCGCGACCAAGCTTGGCAGCCACCGCAACACCACCATTGCCATCGTCGCTACCGACGCCGTGCTGTCCAAGGCGCAAGCCAA
Source organism: Anianabacter salinae (assembly GCF_019061145.1). Lineage (GTDB taxonomy): Bacteria > Pseudomonadota > Alphaproteobacteria > Rhodobacterales > Rhodobacteraceae > Anianibacter > Anianibacter salinarum. The sequence continues at coordinate 67,819 of NZ_JAHQZS010000004.1, forward strand.
GCGCTTCGCTGTCGCCGCCCATGACGGCATGGCCCGCGCGCTGATGCCCAGCCACACGCCGATGGACGGCGATCTTGTCTTTGCCGCCGCGACCGGCACGCGGCCGCTGCAAGACCATGTCGCCGACACGCTGATGATCGGGCACATGGCGTCGATCTGCCTTGCCCGCGCCATCGCGCGCGGCGTCCATGCCGCCCGCGCAGCGCCCGGTGATCCCGTCCCGATCTGGTCATCGCTCGCCCGGTAATCCTTGCGGGAATCGGCGGTCTGTCCCTAACCTTTCCCATACGGACCTGCAGGAGACGCCAATGACCCGCACCCTTGCCGCCCTCGCCTGCCTTGCGCTGGCCAGCCCCGCCGCCGCCGACGACGTGACCGACACGCTCAACTCGGCCATCGAGGCCTACGAGTCGGGCGACATCCAGTTCGCGCTAGAGGAAATCGCCTTTGCACAGCAACTGATGCAGGGGATGAAGACCGACACGCTGTCCGCCCTTCTGCCCGAGGCGCCAGAGGGCTTCACCCGCGAAATCGACACCGAGATGAACGCGGGCCTTGCCATGATGGGCGGCGGCACCGGGACCGAGGCGACATATTCCGGCGACGCGGGCAGCTTTACCCTGACTCTTCTTGCCGACAGCCCGATGGTGACGGCGATGGGCGCGATGTTCTCGAACCCGACAATCATGGCGGCGAGCGGTGAGTTGTTCCGTGTCGGCCGCCAGCGCTTTGTCGATCAGGACGGAGAGGTGACAACGCTGGTCGCCAACCGCATCCTCGTGCAGGCCAGCGGCGCGGACCGCGATGTGATGATGCCGGTGCTCGAGGCGATCGACTACGAGGCGCTTGGCAACTTCGGCAACTGAGCCGTCACAGCCCGCCGACCAGCGCCTCGGTCAGCGCGCCGTCCGGCGCCTCCATTTCCTCGATGATGTCGAAATGGTGCTTCCCGTCCCGGATCACCACCTTGGTGCGCGGCCAGGCGTCCCCCAGCCAGCGCGCCTGATCGAGAAACGCAGGCCGTTCGGCCCCGCCGACCCACACGGTCGTCGGCACATCGCGCAGATCGGTGTGCAGCGCGGGGCTTTCGCGTCGCGCCTCGTCCGCGTCTAGGCGCAGGTCGGCGTTCATCTCGGTCTGCATCAGCGGGCGCAGGTCCGACAGCGGCGAGATCGGGACGATGCGTTTCAGCCGCGCCGCCACATCATCTGGCAAGGTCACATCCTCGCAGCGCATCCGCGCGGCAAGATGCCCGCCGGCAGAATGCCCGGTGACGACGATGCGCCCCGGAATGCGCAGGGCAGCGGCGGTGACGGCCTCGGCCATCTCGGATGTGATAGCGGCAATCCGGGCGTCCGGCGCCAGCGTGTAGGACGGCATCGCCACCGCCCAACCCCGAGCGACGACCCCGGCGGCCAGATGCGACCACTGCGCACGGTCGAACCGCCGCCAGTATCCGCCGTGGATGAACACCACCACCCCCTCGGCGCGTCCCGTAGGGTGGAACAGGTCCATCGCGTGGCGCGGGCCGGGACCATAATCCAGCGTCTCGAACAGCGCGCCCAGCGCCTTTCGGAACGCCTGTGCCTGCGCCTCCCAGCGGGGCGGATAGTCCGCGCTGCCGGGGATGTAGGCTCCGTTCTCGTAGGCGTCGGTCAGGTCCATGGCGCTTCTCCTTGCAGGTCGTGAACCAAAAGGTGACAACTCGCGTTAACGGCCACAAGCCGCGTTTCACATCGAGGGGAGACAGACATGCTCGATTCCAACACCGATCTTGCAGGGCTTCTGAAGGACCCGTCGCTACTGGTCACGCAAGGGTATCTGGCGGGCGACTGGGCCGATGCCGACGACGGCGCGACCTTCGATGTGACCAATCCCGCGCGCGGCGACGTTATCGCAAAGGTCGCCGACTATGGCCGCGCTGAAACCGCGCGCGCCATCGACGCCGCCTATGACGCACAGAAGATTTGGGCGGCCAAGACCGGCAAGGAGCGTGCGAACATCCTGCGCAAATGGTTCGACCTGATGGTCGAGAACGCGGACGACCTGGGAACGATCCTGACCGCCGAGCAGGGCAAGCCCCATGCCGAGGCGAAGGGCGAGATCCTCTATGGCGCGTCCTTCATCGAATGGTTCGCGGAAGAGGCCAAGCGCGTCTACGGCGAGACGATCCCCGGCCACGCGCCCGACAAGCGGATCACCGTCATCAAGCAGCCCATCGGTGTCGCCGCCGCGATCACACCGTGGAATTTTCCCAACGCGATGATCACCCGCAAGGCCGGGCCAGCCCTTGCCGCGGGGTGTTCGTTCCTTGTGCGCCCCGCGTCGCTGACGCCGCTGTCGGCGCTGGCGCTTGGCGTTCTGGCCGACCGCGCGGGCATCCCGAAAGGCGTGTTCTCGGTGATCCCGTCAACGCGGTCCTCGGACATCGGCAAGGAATTCTGCGAGAACGTCAAGGTCCGCAAACTGACCTTCACCGGCTCGACCGAAGTGGGGCGCACGCTGCTGAAACAGGCTGCCGACCAGGTGATGAAATGCTCGATGGAGCTTGGCGGCAACGCGCCCTTCATCGTGTTCGACGACGCCGATCTGGATGCTGCCGTCGAGGGCGCGATCGCCTGCAAGTTCCGCAACAACGGCCAGACCTGCGTCTGCGCCAACCGCATCTATGTCCAGTCCGGCGTCTACGACGCCTTTGCCGAGAAGCTGGCGAAACGGCTGGGCCGCATGACCGTCGGCGACGGGCTTGAGCAGGGCACCGACTTTGGCCCGCTCATCAATCCGGGCGCCGTCGACAAGGTGCGCGAACATATCGAAGACGCCAGGGCCAAGGGCGGCAGCGTCTACTATGGCGGCGAGGCGCACGCCTTGGGCGGGACGTTCTTTCAGCCCACCATCATCACCGGCGCGACGCAGGACATGGCCTTTGCCACCGAGGAGACCTTTGGCCCGCTCGCCCCGCTGTTCAAGTTCGAAACCGAGGACGAGGCGATCCGGCTGGCCAACGACACCATCTTCGGTCTTGCCAGCTATTTCTATGCCCGCGACTACGCCCGTATCATCCGGGTGCAGGAGGCGCTGGAATATGGCATTGTCGGCGTGAACACTGGCCTCATCTCGACCGAGGTCGCGCCATTTGGCGGGGTCAAGCAATCGGGCCTCGGGCGCGAGGGATCGCACCACGGCATCGAGGACTTCACCGAGATGAAATACATCTGCACCAGCCTCTGAGGCGCACATGACGGACCTGAAAAAACGGACCTTCGCAGTCATCGGGCTGGGCAACTTCGGCGCGACAGTGGCCAAAGAGCTGTACCGCTTCGGCAACGAGGTGATCGGCATCGACCTGAACGAGACCATCGTCGCCAACATCGCCGAGGACATCAGCCAGGCCATCGTCGCGGACGCCCGCGACGACGAGGCGCTGCGCGAGGCCGGGGTCGGCGGCGCGGACATCGCCTTGGTGTCGATGGCGGACGATCTGGAAAGCTCGGTGCTGAGCGTCGTCAACCTCAAGCTGCTGGGGGTCAAGACGGTCTGGGCCAAGGCGGAATCCAAGACCCACCACCGCATCCTGTCCAAGCTGGGCGTCGATCGGGTGATCCACCCCGAGGTCGAGATGGGCCGCCACACCAGCCAAGTTCTGCACAACCCGCTGATCCGCGACTACGTCAGCCTTGGCAACGGCTATCACGTCGTGAACCTTGAAGTTCCGGACAAGCTGGAGGGCAAGAAGGTTTCGGACCTGAACCTGGTGGACAAGCACAATGTCCGCTGCATCGGCGTGATGCGCGGCAGCGAATGGATCGGCGCGTCCGATTGCCCGCGCCCGCTGGAACCTGATGACCGGCTGCTGCTTCTGGGCCAGCGGCAAGCCTTGCGCGAATTCGCGTCGAGCCTCTGACGTGGCGTCCTCTCCGCGCCGCATCAACGGCCGTGCCGCACGGCTGTCGCTGAGGCGGCTGCCGCCGCCCGCCGTCCTTGCGATCCTCTACCTGTCGCTGATCGTGCTGGGGGCGGTGCTGCTGCGCCTGCCGATATCGCAAACCGGCACGGTCACCTGGGGCGAGGCGATCTTTACCTCGGCCTCTGCCGTCACCGTCACCGGCCTGACGCTGTCGGACACCGGCGCCAGCTTTACCTACTTTGGCCAGGGCGTGATCGCGGCCCTGATCCAGATGGGCGGGCTGGGCCTGATGACCTTCGCGGTGCTGCTGTTCCAGGCGCTTGGCATCCCGGTCAACCTGTCGGGCCGGTCGCTTCTGCGCGAAGACCTGAACCAGACCTCGCTGCACGAGTTGGCCAAGCTGACGGCCGTGATCTTCCGCATCGCTCTGCTGTTCGAGGGCGCGGGCGCGCTGCTGTTGCTGATCGTTTTCGTGCCGGAACACGGCTGGGCCGTGGGCACATGGCATGCGGTGTTTCACGCGATCTCGGCGTTCAACAACGCGGGCTTCTCGCTTTATCCCGACAGCCTGATGCGGTGGTCGGGGCACCCGGTGGTGAATACCGTGATCCCGGCGCTGTTCATCGTCGGCGGCATCGGGTTCATCGTGCTGGCCGACATCTGGAAAAAGCGCCGGTGGCAAAAGCTGATGCTGCATTCCAAGCTGATGCTGATGGGCAGCGCCATTCTGCTTGCCGTGGGTATGCTGACCGTCGCGGCGCTGGAATGGACCAATCCGGCGACGCTGGGGGGCTTGGGCGGACCGTTCGAGAAACTGGCGGCTGCGTGGTTCCAGTCGGCGACGGCGCGCACCGCCGGGTTCAACACCATCGACACCGGCGGGCTGCACGCGGCCACCAGCATGATGGTGATCGCGCTGATGATCATCGGCGCGGGCAGCACATCCACCGGCGGCGGCATCAAGGTGACGACGTTCCTCGTGCTTCTGTTGGCCACCGTCGCCTTCTTCAAGCGGCGCGAGACGCTGCACATCTTCGGGCGCAGCCTTGGCATTTCCGAAGTCATCAAGGTGATGGCGTTGACGACGATCTCGATGCTGTCGCTGGTCGTCGCCGTGTTCATCGTGGCGATCAACCACGACGGCGACGTGTTCGATCTTGGGTTCGAGGTCGCATCCGCCTTCGGCACCGTGGGCCTGTCGCGCGGCGCGACGGGAGACCTCGACGCGGTGGGCCGCGCCGTCATCATCGCGATGATGTTCCTTGGCCGCGTCGGTCCGCTGACGCTGGGGTTCTTCCTGGCCACCCGAAGCGCACCGCGTGTGCGGTATCCTGCCGGTCAGGTCTACCTGGGATAGCCTTGCGCCGGAACATGCGCCGGGTGCGGTCCGTTTGTGAAGGGAACAGCGCCCCGGATGCAAGGAGACCGCAATGACCGACCCCAAGACGCTTGCCGGCAAGCGCAACTGGCGCGGCCTCGTGTTCGCCCTGATCCCTCTGGGATTTCTGGCACTGGTGGCCGCGATGGTCCTTGTCGGCGAAGAAACCACAGGCCCCGCCAACGACATCGGCGAAATGAACCCCGCCGAGGAGTCGCTGCAAACCTCGCCCTCGCCGATGGAAACCGAGCCGGTCGCCGACACCGAGGTCGAGATCAACCCCGTAGAGGGCGAACCGCGCGACCTTTACGACAACCCCGAGACGCCCTTCACGCCAACGCCTTCGGGGCCGGAAGGCAAGGACAACGAGGTGATTATCTCGGAGTGATCGGGCGGCATGTGAACCCCGCACCCGCGCGGATTGCCTGCGGCTTTTCACAGCGCCGTTACGGAACCGTCACGCTCCCGTTGCGTCAAGGCGTCACCTGCCAAGGACGCAATTCCATCGAAGGGGAGCACCATGACTGTTCGTGTCGTGACCCTGACCTCGGCGCTCGCACTTGTTGCGGGCATGGCCCAGGCTCAGGAAATGAATTTCAACCGCATCGCATCTTTCCCGGTCGTGTCGAACATGGCCGAAGGCGAGGATACGGCGCGTGAGACGTCGTCCGAGATCATCGCCGCCACCGCGGACGGCATGACGCTGGTCTACACCGACAGCCCGCTGGGCGTGATCGGCCGCATCGACATCACCGACCCGGCGAACCCCGCCCCGCTTGGCAACATCGACATGGCCGGAGAGCCGACCTCGGTCGCGATCATCGGCCAGACGGCGTTCGTCGGCGTGAACACCTCTGAAAGCTATACCGCTCCCTCCGGCGCGATCCGGTCCATCGACATCGCCTCGGGCGAGGTCCTGAACGAGTGCGACCTTGGCGGTCAGCCTGACTCGGTCGCCAAGGCGCCTGACGGCAGCTTCATCGCCATCGCCATCGAGAACGAGCGCGACGAAGACCTGAACGACGGCGTGATCCCGCAGATGCCCGCCGGAACGCTTGCGATGGTCGATATCGCCGACGGTGATCTGGCCTGCGACACCCTGCGCTTCGCCGACGTGACCGGGCTTGCCGATGTGGCGGGCGACGATCCCGAGCCCGAGTATGTCTCGATCAACGATCTGGGCGAGGTCGCCCTGACGATGCAGGAGAACAACCACATCGTCGTGGTCGCGCGGGACGGGTCGATCCTCAGCCATTTCTCGGCCGGATCGGTCGATCTGGACGGCATCGACACCAGCGACGAGCAGGCAGCGCTTGAATTCTCGCAAAGCCAGATGGGCCGCCTGCGCGAGCCCGACGCGATCGCGTGGATCGACGACACCCACTTCGCAACAGCGAACGAAGGCGACTATGAGGGTGGCAGCCGCAGCTGGTCGATCTTCAACAAGGACGGCACGCTGGTCTACGAGAGCGGCGCATCGTTCGAGCACGCCATCGTCCAGATCGGCCACTACCCCGACCGCCGGTCTGACGCCAAGGGCGTCGAGCCGGAATCGGTGACGTTCGACGTGTTCAACGGCACGCCTTACGTCTTTGTCGGGGCCGAGCGTGCCTCGGTCGTCGGTGTCTATGACGTCACCGACCCGGCCAACCCGGTGCTGACGCAGATGCTGCCGTCGGGCATCGGTCCCGAAGGCTATGCCACGATCCCGGCGCGAAACCTTCTGGTGTCCGCGAACGAGACCGACCTTGGCGAGGACGGCGCGGCGCGCAGCCACGTCATGATCTACCAGATGCAGGAGGCGCCCGCCGTCTACCCGCACCTCACCTCGGCCGGGATGGACGAGCTGACGGGCTGGGGCGCGAACTCCGGCATGGTCGCTGACGCGGACGGCATGATCTGGGCCGTGAACGACAGCTTCTACAGCTACCAGCCGACGATCTTCAAGATCGACCCGACCCAGACCCCGGCGCAGATCGTCGAGGCCATCCGCGTGACCCGCAAGGGTCGCCCGGCGCAGAAGCTCGACATGGAAGGCATCACGCTGGACGGCAACGGCGGCTTCTGGGTCGCCTCCGAAGGCCGTACCGACCGCCTTGTGCCGCATGCGATCTACCACATCGACAGCACGGGCGAGATCAAGCAGGAGATCGCGATCCCGGCGGAACTCGCCGCGGTCGAGCGCCGCTTCGGCTTCGAGGGGATCGCTCTGGTGGACGGCACGCTCTGGATGGCGGTTCAGCGCGAATGGGGCGATGATCCGGCGAACACGGTCAAGCTGGTCTCCTACACCATCGAGACCAAGGAATGGGGCGCCGTGCGCTATGAAAAGGCAGAGCCGGCGACCGGCTGGGTCGGCCTGTCCGAAATCACGCTGCACGGCGATCACGTCTACATCGTCGAGCGTGACAACCAGATCGGCTCCGCTGCCGTGACCAAGAAGCTTTACCGCGTTCCGGTGGCAGACCTCGTCCCCGCACCGCTGGGCGGCGACCTGCCGGTGGTGTCCAAGGAAGAAGTCCGCGACCTGATCGGCGACCTGACCTCGACGGGCGGCTACGTCCTCGACAAGGTGGAAGGCTTCGCCGTCACTCCGGATGGCCAGGGCTGGGTGTCGACCGACAACGACGGCGTCGACGACCACTCGGGCGAGACGATGTTCTTCTCGATCGGCCAGATGTGATCTGACCCATATGGGTCGCCACAAGATGCGGGCGGCGCATCCTTGCGCCGCCCGTTTGCCATTAGGCCCAAACTCTTCCAGAGTTTGCCCGCCTCCGGCGGGTCAATTCCTCGGCGAGGAATTGGGTCTGCCCAGTCCATGCGACAGCGCTGCGTCTTGCGAGGGATGCAGGAACGGTTAGGGTGCTCGTCCAAGGAGGACACCCCATGGACATGCCCATTCCCGACGCCGGCATCCTGTCGCGCAAGGCGCAGATCGTGGCCCGGCTTCTGGCGGTGTTGCCCCGTGACGCGGTGATCCATGATGCCGCCGAGACGCGCGCCTATGAATGCGACGCGCTGACGGCCTACAAATGCCCGCCGCTCGCAGCCGTGCTGCCTGCGTCCACCGCCGAGGTCGCTGCCGTCCTGCGCATCTGCCACGAAGAAGGCGTACCCGTCGTGCCGCGCGGATCGGGCACATCGCTTGCGGGCGGGGCGCTGCCGACCGCCGATTGCGTGATCCTGGGCGTCGCGCGCATGGCCGAGGTGCTGGAGACCGACTACGACAACCGCTTTGTCCGCGTGCAGTCGGGCCGCACCAACCTGTCGGTCACGGGCGCCGTGGAAGAGGACGGGTTCTTCTATGCCCCCGACCCGTCGTCGCAGCTTGCCTGCGCCATCGCGGGCAACGTCGCGATGAACTCGGGCGGCGCGCATTGCCTGAAATACGGCGTGACGACGAACAACCTTCTGGGCGTGACGCTGGTGCTGATGGACGGCACCGTGGTCGAGTTGGGCGGCGCGCACATGGACGCGGGCGGGCTCGACCTGCTGGGGGTCGTCTGCGGATCGGAAGGGCAGCTGGGCGTCGTGACCGAGGCCACCCTGCGCATCCTGCCGAAGCCCGAGGGCGCGCGCCCCGTGCTGATCGGGTTCTCCTCGAACGAAGTGGCGGGGGCCTGCGTGTCGGACATCATCAAGGCGGGCGTGTTGCCCGTCGCCATCGAGTTCATGGATCGCCCCTGCATCCGCGCCTGCGAGGCCTTTGCCCATGCCGGATACCCCGACTGCGAGGCGCTGCTGATCGTCGAGGTCGAGGGCAGCCCCGCCGAGATCGACGAGCAGCTTGGCCTCATCACGCAGATCGCCAGGCGCCACGACCCGGTAGAGTTTCGCGAGGCGAAGGACGCGGGCGAGGCCGGGCGCATCTGGCTGGGCCGCAAGTCGGCCTTCGGCGCGATGGGGCAGATCAACGACTACATCTGCCTTGACGGCACGATCCCGGTGTCGGAACTGCCCTTCGTGCTGCGGCGCATCGGCGAGATGTCGAAGGACTACGGCCTTGCCGTCGCCAACGTGTTCCACGCGGGCGACGGCAACATGCACCCGCTGATCCTTTACGATGCCAATGCGGGCGAGTTGCACAAGGCCGAGGCGCTGGGGGCGGACATCCTGACGCTTTGCGTCGAGGTCGGCGGCTGCCTGACCGGCGAGCACGGCGTCGGCATCGAGAAGCGCGACCTGATGACGACGCAATATGCGCCCAGCGACCTGGAAGCGCAAATGCGGGTGAAGGACGTGTTCGATCCCGCCTGGCTGCTCAACCCGGCAAAGTTGTTTCCACTGGCCGTGACAGAGACTCGGCGTGCCGCGTGATGGCGGCGGCTGGGGGGCTCTGCCCCCCAGACCCCCCGGAGGTATTTGAGGACCAAAGATGGAGGGGTGCGTGATTTCGCCGAGGGATGAAGCGGAGATGTCCGAGGCCGTGGCTGGGGCCGACGGCCCCCTGCGCATCCTTGGCGGCGGCACGCGGCCCATCGGGCGCCCGGTGGCGGGGGCGGCGCTGTCGGTGGCGGGCCTGTCGGGCATCACGCTGTATGAGCCGGGCGCGCTGACGCTTGTGGCGCGGGCGGGAACGCCGCTGTCCGAGATCGAGGCGGCGTTGGCCGCCGAGGGGCAAAGGCTGGCGTTCGAGCCGATGGATCATCGCGGGCTTCTGGGCACTGCCGGGGAGCCGACAATCGGCGGTGTGGTGGCGGCGAACGTGTCGGGGCCGCGCCGGGTGACGGCGGGCGCCTGCCGCGATCATCTTCTTGGCGTGCGGTTCGTCGATGGCACCGGAGCGGTGGTCAAGAACGGCGGGCGGGTGATGAAGAACGTCACCGGCTATGATCTGGTGAAGCTGATGGCGGGAAGCTGGGGCACGCTGGGCGTATTGACCGAGGTGTCGCTCAAGGTGCTGCCGGTGCCGCCGATAAGCGCTGCTCTGCGGATCGCCGGGCTGCCGACCGCGCAGGCCCTGGCGGCGATGACGACGGCACTGGGATCGCCCTATGAGGTGTCGGGCGCCGCACACCTGCCGGGGGAGGCGCCGGTGACGCTTTTGCGGATCGAGGGGTTCGAGACCCAGATCACCCACCGCACCGCGCGGCTGAAAGACCTGCTGCGCGCCTTTGGCGATATCGAGGTCGAGACTGATCCTGCGGTGGTGCGGGAGCTATGGGCAGGTATCCGCGACATCTCGACGTTCCACGGCGTAGCGGGTGACGTCTGGCGGCTGTCGGTCAAGCCGTCAGACGCGCCGGGCCTTCTGGCGCGCGCGGACGCCGAGGGCGCGGCGCTTGACTGGGGCGGCGGGCTCGTGTGGCTGCGGTTGCCCGAGGGGACGGACCTGCGGGCGCGGCTGGGCGCCTTTGGCGGCCATGCCACACTGGTGCGCGCCTCCGCAGCGACGCGCGCGGCGATCGCACCGTTCCAGCCAGAGGTCGCGCCCGTCGCCGCATTGAGCGAGGGCATCCGGCGACGGTTCGACCCGCGCGGGATTCTCAATCCCGGGCTGATGGCATGAACTGGGGCCTTGTCATCACGGCGCTCGGGCTGTTCGGGGTGCTGCCGCTGGCCGGGTTCGCGCTGGCGCGCCGCGCCCCTGGACGAATGCGCCTGCTGGTCGGGCTGGTGGCGGCGCTGATGGTGGCGGCGGCGCTGGCGGCCTTCATGCGCGGCCATGCGCTGGGCTTCTTCGACGGGTTCGATCTGACCCTGATGGGCATCGGTTGCGCCGCTCTTGCGCATCTGCTGCTGGCGGGACTGGCCGACGGCTGGATCGCGGCGCGGCCGGGCTGGGGCGCGCGGCCTATCCTGCTGCGCGGCGGCGTGACGGCAGGGCTGGCACTGACCGGGTTCACGGCGGTGTTGCTGTGGCCCTGGGTGGATTGAGGACGAGATGCAGACATACTTCACGCCCGAGCAACTGAAGGACCCCGCCACCGCGCGGTCGAACGAGATCCTGCGGTCCTGCGTGCATTGCGGGTTCTGCACGGCGACCTGTCCGACCTACCAGGTGCTTGGCGACGAGCTCGACAGCCCGCGCGGGCGCATCTACCTGATCAAGGACATGCTGGAGAACGACCGGCCTGCCGACGCCAAGACCGTCAAGCACATCGACCGCTGCCTGTCCTGTCTTGCCTGCATGACGACCTGCCCCTCGGGCGTGCATTACATGCACCTTGTCGACCATGCCCGCGCCCATATCGAGAAGACCTATCGCCGACCGTTCAGCGACCGCGCCCTGCGCTGGCTACTGGCGCGCATCCTGCCCTATCCGGGGCGGTTCCGGCTGGCGCTGATCGGAGCAAAGATCGGCTACCCCTTCCGCCGCCTGATGCCCGACGCCCGCCTGCGCGCGATGCTGGAGATGGCACCGAAACGCATCCCCCCGGTCAGCCGAAACGATGATCCGCAGGTGTTCCCGGCGACGGGCGCGCGCCGCAAGCGGGTCGCGCTGATGACGGGCTGCGCGCAAAAGGCGCTGAACACCGACATCAACGACGCCACCATCCGGCTTTTGCGGCGGCTTGGGTGCGAGGTGGTCGTGGCAAGGGGCGCGGGCTGCTGCGGCGCGCTGGTGCATCACATGGGCAAGGAAGACGAAAGCCACGCGGCGGCGGCGCGGAACATCCGCGCCTGGATCGCCGAGGTCGAGGGCGACGGGCTGGATGCCATCGTCATCAACACGTCGGGTTGCGGCACGACGGTCAAGGATTACGGCCACATGTTCCGCACCGATCCGCTTGCCGTTCACGCTGCGCGAATCTCGGGGCTGGCCTGCGATGTGTCGGAACTGCTGCACGAGTTGATGCCTGACGCTGCGGCAGGTGGCGGCAATGTGGCGAAAGACGGCATCGCGGGCACCGACGCCGCCCCCGGAACGGGCGTCAAAGCCCCCCCGCCGCCGGAAGGCCGCGGCCTGCGCGTCGCCTATCACGCGGCCTGTTCTCTGCAGCATGGCCAGAAGATCAAGACCTACCCCAAGGAGCTTTTGAAGCGGGCGGGATTCGAGGTGGTCGAACCCGCCGACAGCCATCTTTGCTGTGGTTCTGCGGGCACCTACAACCTGATGCAGCCCGAAATCTCGGGCCAGCTGAAGGCCCGCAAGGTGCAATCGCTCGAGGCGAAATCGCCCGATGTCATCGCCGCCGGGAACATCGGCTGCATGATGCAGATCGGGTCGGGCACCAAGGTGCCGGTGGTCCATACCGTCGAGCTTCTGGATTGGGCAACAGGTGGCCCAAAACCGCCTTCATTGTCCACGATCGGGACATAGCCGCGCCCGAAGCGTTGATTACTCCGATTGGTGTCAACACAAGGACGCCGCCGGAATGTGGAAACAGTTCGCCCTAGCCCTTCTCCTAACTGCCCTGTCCGGGGCCGCCGCAGCCGAATCCGGTTTGCGGGCGCTTGAAACCGGGGACGACGCACGGGGCTGGACCGGGGTCGGGCGGCTGAACATCGGGACCAACACCTTTTGCACCGGCGCGCTGATTTCCGAAGACACGGTCCTGACGGCGGCGCATTGCCTTTATGACAAGGAAACCGGTCGCCGGTTCGACGCCTCCGAGATCGAATTCCTTGCTGACTGGCGCAACGGACGGGCCAGCGCGGTGCGCGGCATCTCGATCGCGCTGCCGCATCCGGGCTTTGGCTTTTCCAACCAGGCGACCACCGACCGGGTGTCGCATGACGTGGCGCTTCTGCGTCTCGATGCACCGATCCGCAACAGCACGGTCACACCCTTCGGTGTCCGGTTCGGCACCCAGCGCGGCGAGGAGGTGGGCGTGGTGTCCTATGGCCTCGGCCGCGAGGATTCGCCATCTCTGCAAGAGGTCTGCCATGTGCTGGCACGGCAGGGCGGATCGCTCGTGCTGTCCTGCCAGGTGGAATTCGGCTCGTCCGGCTCGCCGATCTTCGTGATGGAGAACGGCCGCCCGCAGATCGTCTCGGTGGTCTCTGCCAAGGCCCAGGTGTCGGGCAGCCCGGTGTCGCTCGGCACCTCGCTCGAGGCGCCGCTGTCGGACCTGATGCAGTTGATGCAGGTGGAAGGCGAGCGTTTTGCCAGCGCCGGCAACGTGAACCGTCTCGCCGATCCCGAGACCGGCATCACGCCCAGCGGCGCCAAGTTCCTGCGGCCCTGAAGCCCCGGTCCGCAGACCGGCGCGCAAGGGTCTTGAACCGGCGCGCCGCACTTCCCAGATCCTCCATGCGGGCGCCACACACGGGCCCGCATTCAGGCCCGTCCCGTTCAGGGAGGGCAGACATAGTGGTATCGCTCAATGGAGGTAACCATGCGAAACTTCGATCTTGCACCGCTGTATCGTGCAACCGTCGGCTTTGACCGTATCGCCGACATGATGGACCGGGTGCTGACCCAGGAGGTCGCTCAGCCCGGCTATCCCCCCTACAACATCGAAAAGACCGACGAGAGCGCGTATCGCATCTCGCTCGCCGTCGCGGGCTTTACCGAGGACGAATTGACCGTCGAGGTGCGCGAACAGGCGCTGATCGTGTCGGCCAGCAAGGCCCCCGAGGATGACGGCAAGGTCTATCTGCATCGCGGCATCGCTACCCGCGCGTTCGAGCGGCGCTTTGCCCTTGCCGACCACGTCCGCGTGACCGGCGCGCTGCACGAGAACGGCATGCTGCACATCGACCTCGTGCGCGAGATCCCCGAGGCGCTCAAGCCGCGCCGGATCGCCATCGAAGGGACGCGCGGCGGCAACGTGAAGACTGTCGAGGCGAAGACCGAAGACGCCTGATCGACAGGCTTATCCTGGCCACGAGGGCGCGCCACTGGCGCGCCCGTTTCGTTTCAGCGGCGGCCTTCGCGCAGCCAGGCACCGACGATGAACAGCGAGGCGATCAGCAGGAACGCCCAGGCCGGCAGGATCGGTGCGATGCGCACATCCGCCGTCACATAGGCCTCGCGCGGGGTGATCCCGATCCAGCCACGCCCCGCCGCCGGGCGCCCCTCGCGCACGCGGCGGATGTCGGGCGCGCCGTCCGACAGCGCTAGGATACCGCCATTCGTCGGGTCCACGACCGGGTCCAACACGTCGCCGCTGGCGATGGTCTGCTCGAACTCGCGCGGCGCGGCCGGGCCCAGCGCGATCACCGCCTCCTGCTCGCCTTCGGCCAGCCGGTAGAGGCCGATCTCGGGGCCCTCGAACACCGTCTCAAAGCGCCCCGGCGCCACCTCGTCCATCGGCAGCACCGTCACCGCGCCGTCCGGCCCGGTGATCTCGACGTCGCGCGCGCCCTCGCCCAGGGTGCGGCGCGTGATGGTCATGGTCTGCCCCTCCGCCGTTGCGGTCAGCGCCTCTTCCTCAAGCTCGGGTTCCTTCATCATCCAGTGCGCCAGCCGCCGCAGCAGCTCAAGTTGCGGCCCGCCGCCCTCGTATCCCCGGCCCCAAAGCCACGCCTGGTCCGACCCCATCAAGGCGACGCGCCCCTCGCCCGCACGGCTCAAGACCAGCAGCGGACGCTCGCCGGTGCCCGACAGCACGGTGTCGCCGCCGGTCTCTTCCAACTCGATCAGCCGGAACCAGCGGCCCCAGGCGGGGCCATCGCCATCCGCCTCCTCCGCGCCCGGCGCGGCAAAGTCCTCCAGCCCGGCAGTCACCGGATGGCGTGTGCCGATCTCGGTCGTGGCGGGGCGGAACCCCTCTTCGATCACCCGGCCCGTCGGCGCTGCGGGCATGATCCCGGCCAGCGGCGAGCGGTAGATAGAGGCGGCCCCGGCGAAATCCGGCCCCGCAGCGACCAGCACCGCTCCGCCCGCCTCGACATATTGCCGGACGTTGTCGAGATAGATCGCGGGCAGGATGCCGCGCCGCTTGTAGCGGTCAAAGATGATGAGGTCGAACTCGTCGATCTTGTCGAGAAACAGCTCGCGCGTCGGAAAGGCGATCAGCGACAACTCGTTCACCGGCACGCCGTCCTGCTTTTCGGGCGGGCGCAGGATGGTGAAATGCACCAGATCGACGCTGGAATCGGATTTCAGCAGGTTGCGCCAGGTCCGCTCGCCGGGATGCGGCTCGCCCGAGACCAGCAGCACCCGCAGACGGTCGCGCACGCCGTTGATCTGCACCACCGCGGAATTGTTGCGGTCGGTCAACTCGCCCTCCGCCTCGGGCACGGTGAACTGCACGACGTTCATCCCGCCATGCGGCAGCGTCAGCGGCAATTCCAGGTCCTCGCCGACAGGGACGGTGAACACCTGCGGCTCACCGCCATCGACAGCGATCTCGATCTCCGAGCGCCCTGCAACCGACGCGGGCACCCGGCCCTGGTCCTCGATCCGCAAGGTCAGCGTCACCTCCTCGTCGAGGATCGCAAACGCCGGCGCATTGCGGACCATCAGGCGGCGGTCCCAGTCCTCCGGCTCGCCGGTCAGAAGCACCTGAAGCGGTGCGGGCAGGTCCGGCGCCGCCTCGATGTCATGGGCCTGCCCGTCGGTGATCAGGATCGCCCCCGCCAGCCGCGCGCGCGGCTCCTCCGCCATCGCTTCGGCCAGCGCCGCCATCAGAAGCGTGCCCTCGTCGCCTTGCGCATCTCCCAGCCGGACGACGCGCAACTCGGTGTTCTCCATCGCCGCGATCTGCCGCTCGACCGAGGCAAGCGCCGCTGCGCTTTGATCGGGACGGCCCGCGATGCGCTGGCTCGCGCTTTCATCGACCACTGCGATCACGATGTCGGTCAGCGGCGCGCGGTCCTCGGTCTGCAGCGACGGGTTCGCCAGCGCCGCCACCAGCGCCAGCGCCGCAAGCCCCCGCAGCCACCAGCCCGTCAGCCCGCGCCACAGCGCCGCGCCGACGAACAGCGCCGCAAGCACCGCAAGCCCCCCCACAAGAAGAAGCGGCAGCAGCGGGTCGAAAACGATGGAACCGGTCACGGGTCATCCCTTGTCATCTTTGGTCCGGAAATACTCCGGAGGGGGGTCCGGGGGGAGGCAGCGCCTCCCCCCGGCCGGGTTGCCCAAGGCGCAAGGCCTTGGGCAACATCGCTATTGTCCAAGCCTGTCCAGAAGCGCAGGCACATGCACCTGGTCGGATTTGTAGTTGCCGGTCAGCACATGCATCATCAGGTTCACGCCGAAGCGGTAGGCGATCTCGCGCTGGCGCTCCCCGGCAAAGCCGCGCCCGACCGGCAGCATCCAGTTGCCGCGCGCGTCCGTCGCCCAGGCGGCGGCCCAGTCGTTGCCGCCGATCACCACGGGGGTCACATTGTCGTTGAGGTTGCGGAACGGCATGCCCTCGACCTGCTCGGCATCGGGCGGCGCCGCCTCGACCCAGACGTCGCGGCTGGCATGGCGACCCGGAAAATCCTGAAGCAGGTAGAAGGTGCGCGTCAGGACGTGATCCTCGGGGATTGGCTCCAGCGGCGGGATGTCCAGCGGCGCGGCAAGCTGTTGCAGCTTGCGCCCGTTCGGGCTGCCCTGGCCAAAGCGGGCGATGTCTGCGTCGCGGGTGTCGAAAACGATCATGCCGCCGGTGCGCAAGTAGGTGTTGAGCCGCTCGTAGGCGTCCGAGGATGGCACCGGCTGATCGGGCGTGATCGGCCAGTAGAGCACCGGATAGAAGGCCAGCTCATCCGCTTCCAGATCGACGGCGATCGGGTCCGCCGGTTCGATCGAGGTGCGGGAGTAAAGCACACTCGACAGCCCCCTCAGCCCCGCCTCGGCGACGCGGTCAACCTCGGCGTTGCCGGTCACGACATGGGCCATGACCACCTCGGATGTCGCCTCCAGCGCCTTGGCATCGTCCTGCGCGCGTCCTTCCTGCGGCAGCATCAGCACGGCCAGCGCCAGCACCGCCGCCGCCCCCGCGCGCGGCCCGCGCAGGCGCCCCGACAGCAAGAGTGACGCAAGGATGTCGATCATCAGAAGCGTCATCGCCGCCGCCAGGAACCAGCCCTTCAGCACCGTCTCGCGCATCACGTCCAATCCTTCCACGGCGATCCGGTCGGGCCATGCCGTCGTGCTCAGTTCGGTGCCTGGACCGAACACATTGACGGCGATCAGGCGATCCTCGCCAGAATACAGCCCGGGCGGCAGGGCGGGGCCGGGCGGCCCTTCGGCCAGCACCTCGCCTGCAACGCCCGGCAAATTGCCTGCGTCCTCGATCTCGCCAAAGCCGTCGAGCACCCGCTCGGGCGACCAGACGGTGCCCGCCAGATCCTCGGCCGATGGCACCGCGGGGCGGGTCGAGACCGCGAGGCGTTCCAGCATCTGCACGAACAGTCCCGACAGCGGCAGCGTCGACCATTCGGCGTTGGCGGTGACGTGGAACAGCACCACCTGCCCCGCGCCGATCCGCTTGCGCGTGACAAGGGGCGTGCCGTCCTGCAGCGTGGCGATCACCCGCGCGGCAAGCTCGGGGTCGGGCTGCGCCATCACCTGCGCCGAGACGCGCACGTCCTCGGGGATCGCGAGGCCGAAGAACGGGCTGTCCTCGCCGAACGGGCGCAGGCCCTTCGGCTCGCCCCAGCTCATCGCGCCGCCGACGCTGCGGCCACCCGCGCGCAGGCGCACCGGCATCAGCGGGTCTTCCTCGGTGCGGCTGACCTCGCTGGCGGCAAGGCGCGGCCCGGCAAAGCGCAAGAGCAAACCGCCCTCCTCGACCCAGGCGGCGATTCCATCCTTCTCGCTCTGAGACAGGGTGGCCACGTCGGCCAGAACCATCACGTCGGGATTGGCCAGCAGGATATCCGAAAGCGCCCCGTCGATCAGGTCCGCCGACGGCTCGAGCGCCTGTTCAAGGTAATGGGTGGGCGACAGCAGCTCCAGCCCTTCGCGGTTCTCGCGCCCTGCGATCAGCGCGACCTCGCGGCGCTTGAGCGCGTCGTCGGTCAGGGACACCGCGCCCGCCGACCGCACGCCCGCGATCTCGAAGCGGCTGATGCGGTTGCGCAATTCAGGCGGCAGGGACAGTTCCGCCTCGGCGCGGTTCTCGCCATCGGCAAAGGTGACGCTGGCGCGGGACAATTCCCGCTCGATGCCGTTGGGGTCAAGCCCGTAGGCGGCAACATCGGCGGTATCCTCGCCCCCGGTGCGCGCCCGCAGCGCCGTCACGACGACCGATCCGTCCTCGAAGCGCACGGGCGCAAGGCCGACCACCGCGCGCGGGCTTTCGAAGACCCGGACGGTGCCGCGCGCCTCGAGCGCCGTCAGGACATCGGCCCGCACATCGCGCGCGACGCCATCGGACATCCAGAAGGTGTCGAAATCGCCCTCCAGCCCGTCCAGCCAGGTGGCGACGGCCTCGGGGTCCGGCTCCCACGGCATCGGCTCGAACCCGGCCAGCCGCGACGTCCAGCTTTCGGCGGCGGCAAAGGGCAGATCGCCAGTCGGCAGATCGGTCAGGCTGACCACGGCGGCGGTGCGCCCGTCGCGCGACGCCTCGTCCAGCGCCGCCTCGACGCGGTCCATCCGGCGCGGCCAGTCGCGGGCATCGGCCCAGGTTCCGTCGATCAGCACCAGCAGCGGGCCGCTGCCGCGCACCTCGGTCTGCGGGTTCAGGACGGGCCCGGCAAAGGCGATGATCGCAGCGGCGACAGCCAGCATGCGCAGCAGCAGCAGCCACCACGGCGTCTTGTCGGTCTGCGTCTCGTCGTCGGTCAGACCCAGCAGCAGCGCAACCCCGGGAAACCGGCGGCGGACCGGTGCGGGCGGCACCGCGCGCAACAGAAGCCACAGGATCGGCAGCGCGATCAGCCCCAGCAAAAGCCAGGGCGCGGCGAAACCAAGGGGTCCAAGCGTCAGCATCAGCGTCTCCGTTCCAGCGCGCCGTAAAGCCACAGCAGGGCGGCTTGCGCCGGGTCGGACGTATGGTGGCAGCGGTATTGCCAGCCGGTGACATGGGCGAGGTCCTGAAGCCGTCCCTTGCGCTCGGCCAGACGTTCCAGATAGCGCCCGCGCAGGTCGCGCGCTTTCAGCGTCTCGTGCCGCACGGATGCGCCCATGCTTTCAAAGATCGTGCGCCCGTCAAAGGGAAACGCCTCTTCCTGCGGGTCGAGGATCTGGAACAGCACGCCCTTAACGCCGCGGTCGGCGGCCTTGGTCAGTTGCGCCGTCACCGCCTCGATATCGCCCATGAAATCGGACACAAACAGAGCGCGGGCATGGGGCAGCATGCCCCGCACCTCTGGTGCGCCGTAATCGGGCCGCTCGCCGCCACGCGTGAACGCCTCGGCGATGCGGATCAGTTGCAATTCCGACGACCGGGGCGGCGTGCCGAGATTGGCAAGCGCCACACGCTCGCCCGCGCGGATCAGCAGCACCGACATCGCCAGCGACAGCAGCTTGGCGCGGTCGGCCTTGGTCACCAGCCTGTCGGTCGAGGCGAAATCCATCGACTGCGCCTCGTCCAGCCAGATGTGCACCGATTGCGCCGCCTGCCATTCGTTCTCGCGCACGAAATGCTCGTCCGACCGGCCCGAACGGCGCCAGTCGATGCTGCGCGCCTCGTCACCGGGGCGGGCGTTGCGATACTGCCAGAACTCGTCGCCCATCCCCGACCGGCGGCGGCCGTGCGCGCCCAGAAGAACCGTCTGCGCAAGCTGCTCTGCCGCCGCCAGAAGCGGGGGCAGCGCCTGCGCAAGGTCTTCTGATCGTTGCCGGAGATGCGCGGGCGTGGTCAAGCGGCGGCCTCGACGCGGGTCACGCGCTCTGCCACCTGGTCGATCACGTCCTTGAGTTGCTCGCCGCGCGCCCGTGCCGCAAAGGTCAGCGCCATGCGGTGCGACAGCACGGGCCGCGCCATCGCGATGACGTCCTCGGCGTTGGGCGCAAGGCGACCATCCAGCAGCGCGCGTGCCCGCACGGTCAGCATCAGCGCCTGCGCCGCGCGCGGGCCGGGGCCCCAGCCGACAGACCGCGTGATCGCCTCATGCGCTTCGGGCTCGCCCGGGCGGCAGGCGCGCACCAGGTCAAGGATCAGGTCCACGACGCCGTCGCCGACCGGCATCCGCCGCACCAGCGTCTGCGCCTTCAGCAGTTCCTCGGTCGAGAACACCTCGGTCGCCTGCGCATCGTCCACGCCGGTCGTTGCCAGCAGGATGTCGCGTTCTGTTCCGCGGTCGGGGTAGTCCACATCGATCTGCACAAGGAACCGGTCAAGCTGCGCTTCGGGCAGCGGATAGGTGCCTTCCTGTTCGATGGGGTTCTGCGTGGCCAGCACATGGAACGGCACGCCAAGCGGCCGCTCGACCCCGGCGACCGTCACGGTCTTTTCCTGCATCGCCTGCAACAGCGCCGATTGCGTGCGCGGCGAGGCGCGGTTGATCTCGTCGGCCATCAGCAACTGGCAGAACACCGGGCCTTCGATGAACCGGAATGCGCGGCTGCCGTCGCCGGCGGTTTCCAGCACTTCGGAGCCAAGAATATCCGCCGGCATCAGGTCGGGCGTGAACTGGATGCGATTTCCATGCAGGCCCATCACCGTCGACAGCGTGTCGATGAGCCGCGTCTTGCCCAGCCCCGGAAGGCCGATCAGCAGCCCGTGACCGCCGCAAATCAGGGCTGAAAGAACCAGCTCTACCACCCGCTCCTGACCGATGAAGCGCTTGGAAATGCTGTCTTTTGCCGTGATCATCCTGGCGCCCAGCGCCTCGATCTCGGGGACGAGGCTTTCGGTGTCTGCCATGGCAATGCGCTCCGCTGCGGTTATATCCCTATGGGAGGAACGTATCTTGGACCGCGCAAGAGGCAAAACGTATGACCGCACAAAACATCGTGAAACCCTCGGCAGACAGCCTCGCCGCCTCGGCAAAGGCGGCGCAGTCGAAAAAAGGGGCGCCGCCGGTCGAGAAATGGAACCCGCCGTTCTGCGGCGACCTGGACATGCGCATCGCGCGTGACGGGACGTGGTTCTATCTTGGCACGCCGATCGGGCGACCGGGGCTGGTCAAGCTGTTCTCGTCGATCATCCGCAAGGACGGCGACAAGTATTTCCTAGTCACCCCGGTCGAGAAGGTCGGCATCACCGTCGAGGACGCGCCGTTCGTCGCTGTGGATTTCACCGTGACGGGCGACGGCGCGGACCAGGTGCTGACCTTCACCACCCATGTCGACGACGTGGTCGCTGCCGGGCCGGATCATCCGATCCGCGTGGCGCGCGACCCCGAGACGGGAGAGCCGTCGCCCTACGTCCTTGTCCGGCGGAACCTGGAGGCGCTGATCGACCGGAAAAGCTTTTACCGGCTGGTGGACATCTGCACGACCGAGTCGCGCGACGGGACCGACTGGTTCGGCGTCTGGTCGGGCGGCGCGTTCTTTCCGGTCATCCCGGCGGCCGAGTTGCCGTGAGACTGAGGATTGCCGCCAACATCACGCTGATGTTTCCCGAATTGCCGTTCCTCGACCGGATCGGCGCGGCGGCAGAGGCCGGGTTCGACGGCATCGAGATCCTGTTTCCCTACGATGATCCGGTGCGCGAGGTCACACGCCGCCTGCGCGCCGTGCATCTGCCGCTTGTCCTGATCAACTGCCCGCCGCCCAACTACACCGGCCGGGCGCGCGGGATGGCCGCCGTGCCGGGGCTGGAGGATCGGTTCCGCAGCGATTTCCGGCGGTCCTTGCGCTTTGCGCGGGAACTGGGCGCGGGTCGCATCCACGTCATGGCAGGCGAGGCTGAAGGCACGGCAGCGCGCACGGTCCTTGCCAGCAACCTGGCATGGGCGGCCGCAGAGGCGGACGACATGCCCTTGTCCATCGAGCCGCTGAACCCCGTCGATTTCCCGGGCTATTTCCTGAACGGTTTTCAGCTTGCCGCCGACATCCTGGCCGAGGTCGGCGCGCCGAGCCTCGGCCTGCAGTTCGACGCCTATCATTCGGCCATGATCCACGGCGACATCCTGCCGCAATGGGACCGTTTCGGCGCCCTTTCGACCCATGTGCAGATCGCCGGGGCGCCCGGGCGTCACGAGCCCGATACGCCCGCGGTGGCAGAGTTTCTGGAGCGGCTGAAGACGGACGGCTACACGGGCTGGGTCAGCGCCGAATACCGCCCGCGCGGCGAGACGCTGGCAGGGCTGGGCTGGCTTGCATCGGCGCGAGGATGAATTAACCAGAGCCGCCCTGACGGCTCCTGACAGAACGCTGTCAGGGGGGCTATGCTAGCGACGTGTCACTGCACCATGCAAAAGGAGACACGCCATGGCCAACCGTGACCACCCCGTCTGCTGGACGGAAATCCCCGTGACCGATCTTTCCGCCGCGCAGGCGTTCTATTCCAAGGTCTTCGGCTTCGAGTTCTTCACCGACGACACCGGCCCCAATCCCGTCGCGATGATCCGGACCAAGGACGACAATGGCGTCGCCGGGCATCTCTATCCCGGCAAGCCCGCACCGGACGGTGCCGGACCGACCGTCCACTTCGTCGTCGAATCGACGCTTGAGGATGCCATCACCCGCTGCACCGACGCGGGCGGCACCGTGTTGTCCCCCGCGATCACTATTCCGCCCGGGCGCTTTGCCTATGCGCTCGACCTCGATGGCAACTCCATCGGCCTGTTCGAGCCTGCCGGGGCCTGACCCATGCGCCGCGCCGACCGCCTCTTTCAGATCGTCCAGCATCTTCGGGGCGGTCGGCTGACGACGGCGAGGAAACTCGCCGCCGCGCTGGAGGTGTCCGAGCGCACCGTCTACCGCGACATCGCCGACCTGATCGGCACCGGCGTGCCGATCGAAGGCGAGGCTGGTGTCGGATACGTCATGCGGCAGGGGTTCGACCTGCCGCCGCTGATGTTCACACGCGATGAGATCGTGGCGCTGGTCGCCGGGGCGCGGTTCGTGCGCGCCTGGGGCGGCACGGGAATGGCCGCCGCCGCAGAAGAAGCGCTGATAAAGATCGAGTCGGTGCTGCCTGCAGACGCCCGCGCCCGCGCTGCCGCCGTTCCGGTCCACGCCTTCGGAACAATGCGCTTTGATCCCGCCACCCGCAACCGGCTCGACGTGCTGGAACGCGCCAGCGCCGAGCGCAAGCGGCTGATCCTGTCCTATGCCGACGCCGAAGGGCGCGTCACCGAACGCCCGGTGCGCCCGCTTGGCCTGTGGTTCTGGGGCAAGGTCTGGACCATCGTCGCCTGGTGCGAGTTGCGCGAGGATTTCCGCGCCTTCCGCGCCGACCGCATCCGCGACATCACCGAAGCCGGGACGTTCCGCGACGAAAAGGGCAAGCGGCTGGCGGATTTCTATGCCTGCGAGGTGCCGGACGAGGCGCTGTCGCCATAGGCCAGCGCATCCTCGGGGCAGCCGGACGCCGGTGTTTCGCATTCCAGCGTGGCGTGGCGTATGCCGTGTTCGCGCGCCAGCACGCGGCGCAGGCGTCTGGCGATCTGGGGAAACTCGGCTTCACGCGCTTCCGACACGACGACATGCGCCTCGACGGACAAGCGATGCTCGTCGATCTGCCAAAGATGGATATGGTGCACGCCCTCGACCCCGTCGACCCCCGCCATGGTCCGCCGAACGTCGTCACGGGCCACGCCTGCCGGGGCGCCCAGCATCAGGATGCGGATCACCGGCTGGATCTCGGCCAGCGCGTGCCACAGGATGTAGGCCGAGATGCCAAGCGTCACCAGCGGATCGACCAGCCGCCAGTCATACAGCAGGATCAGCGTCCCCGCGAAGATCACCGCGACCGACCCCAGCGCGTCGGCGACGTTGTGCAGGAACGCAGCGCGGATGTTCAGGCTGTCCTTGGCCATCCGCCACGTCAGCATCGCCGTGACCAGATCGACCACCAGCGCGACACCGGCGACGATGACTACGATCCAGCCCTCGACGCCCGGCGGATCGGCCAGACGCGCCAGACCTTCCCACACCAGATACAGCGCAATGACGATCAGCGTGGTGTAGTTGATCAGCGCCGCGATCAACTCGGCCCGGCCATAGCCGAAGGTCATCGTCGCATCCGCCGCGCGCCGGGCGATCCGGCGGGCTGCGAAGGCAACGACCAGCGAAATCGCATCGGACAGGTTGTGCACCGCGTCGGCGATCAGCGCGATCGACCCCGAGAGGATGCCGCCCGCGATCTGAGCAAGCGTCAACAGAAGGTTCACGCCCACAGCCGCTGCGACACGGGCATCGCCGGCGTTCGGGTCGATCTGGTGGTGATGGTGGTGATCGTGCGGCATGGATGGCAAGCTAACGGTTGGCTGCGGCACTGCAAGGGAGGATGCTATGGCTCAGGCACGGATCATACCGAGGGACCACTGGCGCGACGGCGCCGATGCCTCGCTCTGGAAGGGGCGGATCGAGGGCGTCGATGTCGGCACCGACACGACCGTCCTGTTCTATGCCACCGACAAGATCGGCACCGGCCCGCGCTGGCATGTCCACGACTACGACGAGATCTTCATCCTGACCGAGGGGCGGGCGCTGTTCACCGTGGGCGACCAGAAGATCGAGGCGCAGGCGGGCGACGTGGTGATCGGCCCTGCGCATGTTCCGCACAAGTATCACAACCTAGGCCCCGGGCGGCTGACCAGCATCGACATCCACTGCTCGGCGCGCTGGGTGCAGACCGACCTCGACGATCCGGAATTTGCCTAGCGGCGGAAGGGCGACGGGCGCTGGCTGGAAAGATCACGGCGTCACATCCCGCCATGCGCCCGGTTCAAGCCCGGCCAGGTCATGCGGCCCGACCGACCAGCGCACCAGCCGCAGCACCGGCAGATCGACGGCGGCGCACATGCGGCGGACCTGCCGGTTGCGCCCCTCGGTGATGGTCAGGCGCAGCCATGCGTCGGGCACCGACTTGCGGAACCGCACCGGCGGGTCGCGCGGCCACAACCAGCCCGGCGCGTCGATCTGCGTCGCCTCGGCGGGGCGGGTCGGGCCGTCGTTCAGCATGACGCCGCGGCGCAGAGCCTCCAGCGCAGCCTCGTCCGGCACGCCTTCGACCATGGCGAAGTAGGTCTTTGGCGTCTGGCTGCGCGGCGAGGTGATCCGCGCCTGCAATTGCCCGTCGTTGGTCAGCAAAAGCAGCCCTTCGCTGTCCCGGTCGAGCCGTCCTGCGGGATACAGCCCCGGCATGTCGAAGTGGCGCTTCAGCCCCGGCCAATGGCCGTCATCGGTGAACTGGCTGAGCACATCCATCGGCTTGTTGAAGGCGATCAGCCGCGTCGGGCCTGACTTGGCAGCGCGCGGGCGGGGACGCGGACGGCTCATGCAAACCTGAACCCTGGCACTAAAGACGACATTGAGATCCGTGGTTCGCATCAATCTCCTGCCGCGGAAAGCCAAGGCGAAGATCCTGAAACGACACAACAAATCCTCCGTTAGCCCAGCCCCAATGACCGCGCCCAAGCCCTACCGAGTAGGCATCACAGGATCGCCCAAGATACAGGACCTCGATCCCTGTCAACGTGCTGCTGTCGGCCCCACGCTCGAAATACCTAGAGACAGGCTCTGTCGACGTTAGAACGGCGCCGTCTTGATTGATGGAATAGGAGTATTGCTGGCCATCAGACGAGGTATATACCGGCCCGGCCCCCAATGCAGCGGTGGCGACGAATACTGCCAATAGTGAAACGTAAGAGCCAAACTTCATCAAATCATCCCTTGTGAATTGGCCGACAGACTAGCCTGCCTTGACCGTTTTCCAAAGAGGTCGTCATTCTCCCGGATCAGCGCGGGGGCTGGCCGGGCAGCGCAAGGCGGACGTGCCGGTGCATGCCGAACGCCCCGAGCCAAAAGGCCGCCCCGACGAACAGCGCCGCGATCAGGAGCCACAGCAAGGACAGGCGTTCATCGAAGGAATCGCTGAACAGCACGACGCCGATGCAGAAGGTCGACGCCGGGGCGTACCACCAGCGCACCGTCGCACCATAGCGGGCCAAGACCACCCACAGGACAAACGCGAGGACGGTCAACGGTATGGCGGGCAGAAGCCCGAAGTACAGCCAGGTCAGGAAGGTCACGACAACGCCAAGCACGGTGCCGTTCCCCGCCCCGGTCGCCAGCGCCGAGATCGTCATGGCAAGGGACCCGGTCACCCACGCCGCGATACAGCCCAGAATGATGCGCCCGCCCTGCATCAGTGCGCCTCCGCCCATGTGGCGCCCTGCCCGGCGTCGACGTCGAGCGGCACGTCGAACTTGACGGCAGGCAGCGACGCGCCCTCCATCACGTCGCGTGCGCGTTCGATCAGATCGTCCACGGCGCTGTCCTCTACCTCGAATATCAATTCGTCATGCACCTGCAGCAGCATCTTCGCGGGCAGGTCTTCGATCGCGGCGTCCATGCGGATCATCGCGCGGCGGATCACGTCGGCGGCAGTGCCCTGGATCGGCGCGTTGATCGCGGCGCGCTTGGCGAAACCGGCGGTTGGCCCCTTGGAATTGATCTCGGGCGTATGGATGCGGCGGCCGAAAAGCGTCTGGACGTAACCGTGGTCCTTGGCGAATTTCACGGTGGCGTCCATGTAGTCCTTGATGCCGGGAAAGCGTTCGAAGTAGCGGTCGATAAAGCCCTGCGCCTCGGCCCGCGGGATGCGCAGGTTGCGCGCAAGGCCAAAGCCCGAAATGCCGTAGATCACGCCGAAGTTGATCGCCTTGGCCTGACGGCGGATGTCCGGCGTCATCTGGTCCAGCGGCACGTCGAACATCTCGGACGC
Organism: Anianabacter salinae; assembly: GCF_019061145.1. Taxonomy (GTDB): domain Bacteria; phylum Pseudomonadota; class Alphaproteobacteria; order Rhodobacterales; family Rhodobacteraceae; genus Anianibacter; species Anianibacter salinarum. The sequence goes on from NZ_JAHQZS010000004.1 coordinate 94,721, forward strand.
GGTCATGGCGTGAATGTCCTGCCCGTCCGCGAACGCCTGCTTCAGCGCGTCGATCCCCGCGATATGGGCAAGGATGCGCAACTCGATCTGCGAATAGTCGAGCGACACCAGCGTCTTGCCCTCGTCCGTCACAAAGGCCTCGCGGATGCGGCGGCCTTCCTCGGACCGGACGGGGATGTTCTGCAGGTTGGGGTCGGTGGACGCCAGCCGCCCGGTGTTCGCCCCAGCGATGGAATAGCTGGTATGAACGCGCCCCGTATCGGGGTTGATATGGTCCTGCAGCGCGTCGGTGTAGGTCGATTTCAGCTTGGACAACTGCCGCCAGTCCAGCACTCGGCCTGGCAGGTCATGCTCGGTCGCCAAGTCCTCGAGCACGTCGGCGGGCGTCGAATAGGCGCCGTTCTTGCCGCGCTTGCCGCCCGGAAGAGACATCTTGTCGAACAGGATCTCACCCAATTGCTTGGGCGAGCCGACGTTGAATTTCTCGCCCGCAAGCTGGTGGATTTCCGCTTCCAGCGCGGCCATCTTCTGGGCAAAGGCACCCGACATCCGCGACAGCGTGGCGCGGTCGACCTTGATCCCCGCCATCTCCATCCGCGCCAGAACCGGCACCAGCGGACGCTCCAGCGTCTCGTAGACCGTTGTCACGCGCCCGATGTGCAACGCGGGCTTGAAGCGCTCCCACAGCCGCAGGGTGATGTCGGCATCCTCTGCGGCGTATTTCACCGCGTCCTCGACCGGCACCTGGTCAAAGGTCTTCTGCGCCTTGCCGGACCCGATCAGCTCCTTGATGGGAATGGGGACGTGGCCAAGATACCGCTCTGACAGCGCGTCCATGCCGTGCCCGTGCAGACCGCCGTGCAGGGCGTAGGACATCAACATGGTGTCGTCGATGGGCGCCACGTTTATGCCGTGGCGGGCGAAGACCTTGGCGTCGAACTTCATGTTCTGGCCGATCTTCAGGATCGCCTCGTCCTCGAGCACAGGCTTCAGCAGCGCCAGCGCGCGGTCGAGACCGATCTGGCCCTCGACCAGATCACCGTCGCCGAACAGGCCGCCATCGCCGCCTCCACGATGGGCCAGAGGGACATAGCACGCCTGCCCCGCCTCGACCGACAGCGAGATGCCGACCAGGTTGCAGATCATCTCGTTCAACCCGTCCGTCTCGGTGTCGACGGCGACATGGCCCTTGTCCGCGATGCGGTCGATCCAGACCTGAAGCGCCGCCTCGTCCCGGACCCATTCATAATCCTCGGGGCGGAATGGCAGGTCGGGTGGCGTGTCGGCGGCGCCGCCCGACGGCGCGGCTTCGGTGCTTTCGGCCTCGATCGCGGGCGGCTCGACGCCCAGAACTTCCGCGACGCGCTTGGTGATGGTGCGGAACTCCATCGCCGTCAGGAACGCAAGCAGCGCCACCGGGTCAGGCTCCCGCACCTCCAGTTCGTCCAGCGTGACGTCATAAGGCATGTCACAGTCCAACTGCACCAGCGTCCTTGACAGCCGAATCTGCTCGGCGTTCTCGATCAGCGTCTCGCGGCGCTTGGTCTGCTTGATCTCGCCAGCCCGCTCCAGCAGCGTGTCCAGATCGCCGAACTCGTTGATCAGAAGCGCAGCGGTCTTGATCCCGATGCCCGGCGCGCCCGGCACGTTGTCGACACTGTCTCCCGCAAGCGCCTGCACATCGACCACCCGGTCCGGGCCGACGCCGAACTTCTCTTCGACCTCTTCCACCCCGATGCGGCGGTTCTTCATGGCGTCGAACATCTCGACCCCGCCGCCGACCAGCTGCATCAGGTCCTTGTCGGACGAGATGATCGTCACCCGCCCGCCCGCATCGCGCGCGCGGCACGCCAGCGTGGCGATGATGTCGTCGGCCTCAAAGCCTTCCTCTTCCAGACAGGCGATGTTGAAGGCGCGCGTCGCCTCGCGCGTCAGCGGGATCTGCGGGCGCAACTCCTCTGGCATCGCCTCGCGGTTGGCCTTGTAGAGATCGTAGAGATCATTGCGGAACGTATGGCTGCCCTTGTCGAACACCACCGCCACATGCGTGGGCGCGTCGGGGCCGTGATTGTCCTGAACCATCTTCCAGATCATGTTGACGAAGCCCGACACCGCCCCCACCGGCATCCCGTCCGATTTGCGCGTCAGCGGCGGCAAGGCGTGGAACGCGCGGAAGATGAACGCCGATCCGTCGATCAGGTGAAGGTGGCAGCCTTTGCCGAATGCCATGACGGTGTCCCCCGGGATGCGAGCCACCCGTTCATCGCGCGTGGGGAATGCGAAGTCCAGCAGAGAGCCGGATCAGCCGCCGAAACTCTCGAAGATCGCCCCGGCATTGTTGATCGCCGTGACCAGCAGGACCACACCGCAGATCAGCAGCGCCAGCCAGGCCAGGAACTGGAAGGTCAAGGCCGCACCGCCCAGCGCAAGCGCGCCAACACTAAGGCGGCGAGGTTCGTGGCGGGCAAGGGCGATGACGGCCAGCACGACCGCCACCACTCCGGCCACCGCGACCGCCACGGCGATCCCCGTGTCGATGGTCAGGCTGCGTGTTTCGGCGGCAGGCTGCGCCTCGCCGTCAAGGCCGCGCAGGGTCGCTGTGATGAAATCCGCCGTGAATTCGCCCAGCGCAGTGCCCAGTTTCGGCTGCGGTGCAAAGGGGCCGGCGTAGACGGCGATCATCGCGCCCAGCAGGGCCAGGGCACCGATGACAAGCGCCAGCACCGAAAGCGGGGCGGTGTGGAATGTCGCGCGCTGCATGTCGAAGCCTCCGGTCCGATTCGACCGAAAGCTTCATCCAAAAAACCGGCGATAGTTGGGCAGCGGCGGTTCGGCCGCCGCACCTCGGTCAGCCCTTGTCGGCAAAGTCCTCGTGCACGAACCGCTTGTCGCAATAGCCGCACTCGACAAAGCCACGGTCCTTGGGGATCGAGAGCCAGACGCGCGGATGGCCAAGGCCCGGCCCGCTGCCGTCGCAACTCACCCGCCAGGCGGCGACGACTTCGGTTTCCGGCGCGTCGTAGATACCCGTGGGCGCGCCCGCGCCGTCCAGATCCTGCGGCTTTTCAGATGGCATGGAGGAAGGTCCCGTTCTTGCCGCGGGGCAGCGCCCGCCATATGTCGCCTGCCATGATAGCGATGACAGCAGCACGGACAAGGGGCGCAGCGCGATGACACCGGCCACACAGGCGATCGAAATCGAGGGATTGCGCAAGACCTACGCCGGCGGCAAGGGACAGGCCCCCAAGGAGGCGTTGAGGGGCATCGACCTGGCGATTCCGCAGGGGTCGATCTTCGGCCTTCTGGGCCCCAACGGCGCGGGCAAGTCGACGCTCATCAACATCCTCGCCGGGCTGGTGGTCAAGACCGCCGGGCGCGTGCGCATCTGGGGCTTCGACCAAGACGTGAACCCGCGCCAGTCCCGCGCCTCCATCGGCGTGATGCCGCAAGAGCTGAACATGGACCCGTTCTTCACGCCGCGCGCCGCGCTGAACGTGCAGGCCGGGCTTTACGGCGTGCCGAAGGCGCAGCGCCGCACCGACGAGGTGCTTGAGATGATCGGCCTCACCGACAAGGCCGACGCCTATGCGCGCTCGCTGTCGGGCGGGATGCGCCGCCGCTTGCTGCTTGGCAAGGCGCTGGTGCACACGCCGCATATCCTGGTGCTGGACGAGCCGACGGCGGGCGTCGACATCGAATTGCGCCAGATGCTCTGGCGCAACGTGCGGCAGCTGAACGAGCAGGGCATGACGATCATCCTGACCACCCACTATCTCGAGGAAGCGCAGGAGATGTGCGACGAGGTCGCCATCATCAACAACGGCGAGGTGATCGCCCGCGACCGCACCGAGACGCTGGTCGGCCGGATGGATGCCAAGACGCTGGTGATCCGCCCCGAAACCGCACCCGGCCCGCTGACCCTGCCCGATGGCGTGGACCAGAGCCGCGCCGCCGACGGCACGCTGCACCTGACCTACAGGCGCAGCAAGATCAGCGCCGACGCGATCCTTGCCGCGCTGCACACCGCCGGGGTGACGATCCTCGATGTCTCGACGCGCGAGGCGGACCTCGAAGACGTGTTCCTCGACCTCACCCGTGCGGCGAACGCGGCCTGAGGTTCTTCTTGGCGTAAATACTCAACTTGCGCCGAGGACGGCGGCGCAAGGCCCGAGGGCGCCGCGCGGGGGCCACCGGCGACGGCGCGCCTTGCGCTTCAGCGCCTCATCGGGATCACTGCTTTTGCAGCATCCGGCCCAAGGGACGGCCCGAGACGACGTGGACATGAAGGTGCGGCACTTCCTGCACCCCCGCCTCGCCCGAATTGGCCAGCAGGCGATAGCCCATGCCGCCCTCGCCCGGCTCGACGCCAAGCTCCTTGCAGACCGCTGCGATCGCGCGGGTGAAATCGACGATCTCGGCCTCTGATGCCGCCTGCGCGAAATGGTCGAAATTCACATAGGCGCCCTTCGGGATCACCAGCACATGCTCGGGCGCCTGCGGGGCGATGTCGTGGAAGGCAAGGGTATGCTCGGTGTCCAGCACGGTCTTGTTCGGGATCTCGCCGCGCAGGATTTTCGCAAAGATGTTCTGGTCGTCATAGGCGTAGGCCATCGGGGTCCTCAGTCTGAATAAAGGTGTTCGGTGCCGACGATGTCCTGCGCGCGTTCCTTCGATATGTCCAGAAACCGCGCCAGTTCGGCGGCGTTGTCGTCGGGCGTGTTCCATTCGCGAATGCGGTGCACGTTGTCGAAGCCCGCGTCCCTGATCTGGTCGGATTCGTAGACCACGTCGCCCCGAATCGTCGGCAGCAGGCGGTCGATGGTTTCCTTTGGCGTCTGCTCTCCCGCCAGCCCGACCCGCTTGGCGTGCCCGATCAGGTAGTCGTCGGTAAAGCTGCACTGCACTTCAAGCATCTTGGTCTGGCTGCGGTCCGAATAGAAGTCGCGCATCAGGTCCACGTTGCCGGGGTCGATGCAGATAATCATGCGGTCGGTCTCGTAGTAATCGAACAGCATCCGGATCAGCGCCCGGCGGTGCCGGTGCCGCTTGCCCAGCGATGCTTGCAACCCGCCAAGATCGGGCAATTGGGTGTCGTCCTCGTTGAACAGGTAGTCGATGGCAGGGATGTTGGTCACCTGTCGCACCCGGTCCAGCAGCCGCTTGGCGACGTGCCATTTCTTGCAGGTCACGATCATCAACTCGCGCTCCCGGCCAAGCGACGATTCGCTTTCCCAGAACCGGGGGGCAAAGCGGCGCCCGATCCGGCCACGCTGCGAGAGATACTTGAACAGGCTGCGGCCCTCGTTCGAGATCGAGAATTCGACACCTTCGGCCGAATACAGATCGCCCAGCCTGCGCTTGAGCTCGCGCGCCCCAACCGAAATCTTGCGGGCGAACAGGAAGTCCTGGCTGATCAGCAGGTCGTAGTGATCGTTGTAGAACGTCACCGGCATTCCGTAATCGGTGAACATCAGGAAGGTCAGCGTGCGCGTACGGATCTGGTCGGCAGGGACAAGATGCGGCACCAGCGTCTGAAAGAACGTCTCGTCCGGGATCCACGTCGTCGAGAAGAAACGGACCACATCCTTGCGATCGCGCAGGAAATCCAGAATCCACTCGATCGTGCGACGGCGCAGACACCACCACTGCGAGCCGATCATCACCTGCAGATCGCCCGGCACCTTCCGCGACAGTCCAAGGCGGCGCTGCGCCTCGAGGCTCTTGTAGAACAGCCACTTTTTCTTGCGCTCGTTCAGGTAGTGCCGGTAGATCAGCCGCTCTTCCTTCATCCCGGTCTTGATCCAGTCGGAATGGAAGAAATCGAACGCCTCGATATAGTCGGCATCCTCGGCGTCGAGGAAGGCGTGGGCATACTCGGCCGACTTGATCGACATGCAATCGCCCGACAGCATGTAGAAGTGCGTTGCGCGCGGGAACGCCTCTACCGCCGCCTTCACCGCTTCAAGCGTGGCTGCGACCAGCGACCATTCCCCCCAGCCGCACTTCATCCGCTTGCGGGCGAAGGTCACGCTGTCGTTGCCCTGCAGTTCAGAGACGATCTGCTCGAAATGTTCGGGCTTGGAGCGGGCGTCGAAGTGGATCGAGATGTAGTCACCTTTCGCCGTCAGCCGCCGCGCCTGGCTGACGATGGCTTCTGGATCCTTGTGACACAGGAGAATGAATGCGATTTTAGCCATTCAGGAAACAGTCGGGGGTGTTATTGCTCGATCTTCTGCGTTGATAGCGTGAACGCACGTTGAAGAGACAGGTTTTCTTTGCTCTTTTAGCGACAAATAATGTCAGATACGGCTACGAAGCCGTGCACCACTGCGGAGGCGACGGGCCAAGATGGGATTTCCGGGAACCTGGATGACGATGCGCGAGCAACTCGTGTATCGCGTCGTGCCGAAATGCGCCTGCTCTACCATCGGCCAGATCATGTATTACAGCGATCACGGCGCCTTCTTCGACGGTGACATCCACGACGCCGGCGCGGGCATGCACAAATGGGCGCTGGACGAGTCCAAGGAAAAGATCACCGCGACTGTGCAGGCGCAGGAGGCGTTCGCCTTCACTTGCGTGCGCAATCCCTACACCCGCATCCTGTCGTCGTTCTTCGACAAGATCTGCGGCATCCAGCGCAACGGAAAGCGCTATCGCGGCAACCTCGTGCCGCTCTTGATCCAGAAATACGGGATCGAGGTCGGCGGCCCCGATGGCAAGGACGAGTTCGACCAGATCAAGTCGTTCCGCCGCTTCCTGCTGTTCGCGCGCGATACCATCCGCTGGCGCCGCCCGATGGACCCCGACATTCACTGGTCGGCAATGTCGGGCCATGTCTCGACGTTCATCGTCAACGGCGGACGCTACAACCACATCTTCTTTACCGAGAAGTTCAACGAAGGGATGCAGACCATTCTCGACAGGATCGAGACGACGCACCCGGTCAAGCTGGACGAGGTTCCTCGGTTCAACGAAAGCGAGGGGCACGGCCCCAAGCGTCTGCACCCGGTCGAGGACTATTTCGACGATCTGTCGATGCATCTGGTCTACGAGATCTACAAACGCGATTTCGAGGTGTTCAAGTACGACTTCGAGAACCCGGGTAACAAGCTGCCGCTGTCAGAGGTCGATCTGGACGAGGTTCACGCCAAGCTGGGCCACTAGGCGAACATGAAGTTTTGGTGACATTCTTCCGTATTTGATCCAGATCGTCCAAGGGGGGACGGTCGCCGCATACCTTGCGGGCGTCAACGATCAGAGGCGCCCATGCTCGACATGACCAGCACACCCGTCATCCACCCCGTCCTGCGCAACAGCGCCCCCCTGATCGAGGTCAGGGAACTCGACCTGTGGTACGGCGCCAAGCAGGCGTTGAACGCGGTCGATCTGGACATCTACCCCAACGAGGTCCTCGCCTTCATCGGCCCTTCGGGATGCGGCAAGTCCACCGCGCTGAAATGCCTGAACCGGATGCACGACCACACCCGCGACATTCGCATCTCCGGGTCCATCCGCATGGATCATGTCGATGTCTATCATCCGTCCATCGACCCACCGCTGCATCGCAGGCGGTTCGGCTGGGTCGCGCAAAAGCCCAACCCCTTTCCGTCAACGCTGTACGAAAACGTCGCCTATGGCGCGCGCATCCACGGCCTCACCCAAAGCCGCGTCGACCTGGACGCGCATGTCGAAACCTGCCTGCGCCGCGCCGGTCTGTGGGACGAGGTGAAGGACGATCTGCACATCAGGAAAGGCCCCGATCTGTCGGGCGGCCAGCAACAGCGCCTGTGCATCGCGCGGGCGCTGGCCACAATGCCCGAGGTGCTCTTGATGGACGAGCCGACGGGATCGGTCGACCCGCACGCGACGGCGATCATCGAGGACTTGATGATCGACCTGAAGGCCGATCATTCCGTCGTCGTCATCACGCATTCGCTGATGCAGGCCCGGCGCGTCGCCGACCGGGTGGCGTATTTCCACCTCGGCCGGTTGCTGGAAATCGGCCCGACCGAGGTGATGTTTACCGCACCCGAAACGCCCGAAGCGCGTGCCTTCATCGCGGGCAAGTTCGGCTAAAGCAGGCCCTCGGCGGAGAAGATGTCGGTCATGCTGGCCTTGGGGCGTGGGCCGACATGGCCGATGACCTCGGCCGCCGCCAGAACGCCCATGCGGCCCGCCGTGGTCATGTCGCGGCCGGTGGCGACGCCGAACAGGAACCCGGCGGCGAACTGGTCGCCCGCGCCTGTGGCATCGACCGGCGTGACCATCTGCACCGGGATCTCCACCCGCTCGCCGCCGAGGATGATGATGACCGGATCGCCCGAGCGGGTGCAGACCACCGTTTCGCAATCCGCTGCGGCCTTGGCCAGCGCCGCGTCCAGATCGTCGGTCTCGTACAGCGTCTTCCATTCGTCGCGGTTGCCGATGGTGAAATCCATCTCGTCGCGCACAAGGCGCTGGAAATCGCCCCGGTGACGGTCGCAGCAGAACGGATCGGACAGGGTGATGCCCGCCTTGCCGCCTGCCTCGCGGATCAGCCGCGCCGCCTGGGTGAAGGCGGTTTTGCCTTCGTCCTTGTCGAACAGGTAGCCTTCAAGGAACAACAGCTTGCCGCCATCGAACACCTCGGGGGCGACATCGTCCTGCCCAAGGTCCGCACCGGCGCCGAGATAGGTGTTCATCGACCGCTCACCATCAGGCGAGACGAAGATCATCGAGCGCGAGGTCGGCGCCTCGGCGGTATCGACAGGCGCGTTCGGGAACGCGGTGCCCGAGGCGTCCATGCTTTCCGCATAGAACCGGCCCAGCGCGTCGCCCTTTACCTTGCCGATGAACGCGGTCCGCAAGCCCAGCGCACCGATCCCGGCGATGGTGTTGGCGACCGACCCGCCCGGCGTCTGCGTCCGATCCGTCATCGCGGCATAGAGCACCTCGGCGCGCGGACGGTCGACAAGCTGCATGATGCCCTTTTCGATCCCCATGTGGTCGAGAAAGCTGTCGTCGGCATGGGCGATGACATCGACAATCGCGTTGCCGATGCCGATCACGTCGTAGTTGCTCATAGGGTCTTCTCCTCAAAGGGGCACAGATCGCGGATCAGGCAGGCCCCGCACATCGGCTTGCGCGCCTTGCAGGCGTAGCGGCCGTGCAGGATCAGCCAGTGATGCGCGTGAAGCTGGTAGTCGGCGGGGATATTGTCCTCGATGGCGCGTTCCACCACATCGACATCCTTGCCCGGCGCGATGCCGGTGCGGTTGCCGACGCGGAAGATATGGGTGTCGACCGCCTGCGCGGGCATCCGCCACCACATGTTCAGGACCACGTTGGCGGTCTTGCGGCCCACGCCCGGCAGCGATTGCAGCGCGGCACGCGAACAGGGCACCTCGCCGTCGTAATCGTCCACCAGAATGCGCGACAGCTTGATGACGTTCTTCGCCTTGTTGCGATAAAGGCCGATGGTCTTGATGTGCTCGGTCACGCCCACTTCGCCCAAGTCCAGCATCTTCTGCGGCGTGTCGGCGATGGCGAACAGCTTGCGCGTGGCCTTGTTTACACCCGCATCAGTCGCCTGCGCCGAAAGCGCCACGGCCACCACCAGCGTATAGGCGTTCACATGCTCCAGCTCGCCCTTCGGCTCGGGTTCCGCTTCGTGAAAGCGGCGAAAGATCTCGCGGATCGTGGGATAATCGAGTTGCTTGGCCATTGCCCGTGTCTCTGCCCCAAGGCCGGTGGCTCGGCAAGCCAAACGCGGTGTTTGCGTCAAGTTCCGGGTCGCAGGAGCCACAGCGCGCGCCTATTCTGGGTCCCAAGGAGACGCCCCATGACCGATCAGAGCCCCGACAGCCGCTATCACTACGCCGTCATCGGCCGCGCCATCGCGCTTATCGACGAGGGCCGCGCCCTGTCGCTCGACGATCTGGCGCGCGAGATGAACATGAGCCCGGCGCATTTCCAGCGCGTGTTCAGCCGCTGGGTGGGCGTGTCGCCCAAGCGCTACCAGCAATACCTGACGCTCGACCATGCCAAGCGGGTGCTGGAACAGCGGTTCACCACCCTGCACGCGGCGCATGAGGTGGGGCTGTCAGGCAGCGGGCGGCTGCACGACCTGTTCATCCGCTGGGAAGCGATGAGCCCTGGCGAATACGCGGGGCGGGGCGAGGGCCTGACGATCCGGTTCGGCTGGTTCGACAGCCCGTTTGGTGAGGCTTTGGCGATGGGCACCGACCGGGGGCTGTGCGGCATCGCATTCTCGGACGAGGTCGGGCGCGACGCGGCCTTTGCTGACCTTGCGGATCGCTGGCCTGCTGCACATTACACCGAGAACCCCGATACCCTGCGCGGCTGGGTCGAGGCGGCCTTTGGCGAAGCGGGCGAGACGCAGCTTCATCTTCTGGGCGGGCCGTTCCAGATCAAGGTGTGGGAGGCGCTTTTGCGCATCCCCTCGGGGCACGTCACCACCTATTCCGAGATCGCGCAGGCGATCGGCGCGCCCAAGGCGGTGCGGGCGGTCGGAACGGCGGTCGGCCGCAACCCGGTCAGCTGGCTGATCCCCTGTCACCGGGCGCTGCGCAAGTCCGGCGCGCTGGGGGGCTACCACTGGGGCCTTCCCCGCAAACGCGCGATGCTGGCCTACGAGGCGGCGCGCACGGGCATGTGATGGCAAGGAATTGCCGATGGGTGAAGGAACCCTATCGACACCGGGCACGTTGCGCCTAATGGAAACAGACAATCCTCAACGGAGCGACATGACATGATCCGCCGGACCACCCTTCTTGCCTCGGGCCTTGTCGGCCTTCTTGCGCTGACGGCCTGCACCGATCCCACGACGAACGGCAGCGTCAACGATCCCAACCGCCGCACCAAGGCGGGGACAGCCGTTGGCGCCCTGACGGGTGGTCTGCTGGGTGCGGCAATCGGTGGGCCGAACAACCGCACCGGCGGCGCCGTTGTCGGTGCCGTGGCGGGCGGCCTTGCGGGCGCGGCCATCGGCTCGGACCTTGACCGTCAGGCGGCGGAGCTGCGTCAGTCGCTCGACAACCGCGTGACCATCGTGAACGACGGCGACCAGCTGATCGTGACGATGCCCAACGACATCCTGTTCGCCACCGACAGCGCAACGGTGTCTGCCGGGCTGCAGGGCGATCTGCGCTCGCTCGCAGACAGCTTGCAGCGGTATCCGGGGACCATCGTTGAAGTCGTGGGGCATACCGACATTGATGGCCCGGCAGCTTACAACCAAGACCTCTCCGAGCGGCGCGCCCGCGCGGTCGCCAACGTCTTGACCGCTTCTGGCGTGGGGTCGAACCGTATTCAGACATACGGAATGGGCGAGACGCAACCAGCGCCTGGCGCATCAACCCTCACAGCAGAGGGAAAGGCTCAAAGCCGCCGGGTCGAGATCTTCATCCGCCCGAACTGATCTATCTGGACCATGCAGGACAGGGGCCGTGCATCCAGCGCGGCCCCTTTTTCATGCACCTATCGCTCCAGCGGGACAGCAAGGCGACCCCCGCTCCAGCCGTGCACCGTGTCACGGGCGCGCAGGTAGACGGTGGCGGTGCCCTCTGGCACCATCACGCCGCCCAGCGAGCGGGTGAATGGCTGCTCGTCCACATGCGGATGCAGCAATTCGCGGGTGCCGACCACGGTGCCATCCTCCAACTCGACGGCCCAGGCGCCCGCGTAGTGGTCCCAGCCTTCATCGGCATGGCGGACGGAGACGTCGAAACGCCAGGTGTCGCCCTGCGCGGTTGCAGCGGCGTCCACGACAACCGCTTCTCCGGCAAGGGCGGGTGCGGCGGCACACAGCAGGATCGCAAGATACTTCATGCGGCGAGGTTCGCACGCGGCAGCCGGTCAACCAATTCACGATCTCGTCGAACGAAAAAGGCCCGGGGATGACCCGGGCCCTGTTCTTCGTGCCGATCAGGACAAGTCAGTGCAGCTTGGCCTCGACCGACTGGATCGACTCGTCGATCAGCTTGTTGGCTTCGGTGGCCGACATCTGCTTGGCGATCACGTCGCGCGCGGCGGCGATGGCCACCGACACGGCCCGGTCCCGCACATCGCGGATCGCGCTCGACTGCGCTGACGCGATCTGGTCGTCGGCGGCCTGCATCCGGCGTTCGATGGACTTTTCAAGGTCCGTCTTCGCCTGCTCGGCCGCCAGCTTGGCCTCATCCTTGGCATGGGCGACGATGCGGTCCGCCTGTTCCTGGATTTCGGCCTGCTTGCGCTCGTACGAGGCCAGCAGCGTCTGCGCTTCTTCCCGCAGGCCGCGCGCCTCGTCCAGATCCTTGCGGATGTCGTCGGCGCGCTTGTCCAGCATCGAGGTCAGGCGGCCCGGCACCTTTGCGTAGACCAGGACCCCGATGAAGATCAGGAACGCGATCAGCACCACGAAGTCGGTGTTGCCGAGCGAAAAGAACGGGCCGGTGGCGGCCAGCGCGGGGCTGGCCACAAGCGCGGCGATCACGGTGACTGGTTTCAGCATGGCTTACCCTTTCACCCGCGTGTCGATGGCGCTGTCGAGCGCGGCCTTGTCGGCCTTGCCCCCCATCGCTTCGACGATCTCTCCGGCAATGTCCTTGGCGACGGTCTGGACGCTGTCCATCGCGCTGTCGCGGATCTTGCCGATTTCCTTTTCCGACTCCGCGACGCGGGCGGCGATCTCGGCGTCGGCCTTGGCCGATGCCGCATCAAGATCGCCCTGCATGTCGGCCTTGGCCTCGGCGATGATCTTCTGCGCTTCCGACCGCGCGTCGGCGAGCGCCTTTTCATAGGCCTTCTCGGCCTCCTCCGCCTTGAGCTTCAGCTCTTCGGCGGCGGCAATGTCGTTGGTGATCGTGCCCTGCCGTTCGGCAAGCACCGTCGCGATGCGGGGCAGCGCGACGCGGGTCAGCACGAAATAGATGACGACCAGCGTGACCAGAAGCCAGAAGATCTGGTTCGGGAACCAGTCGAAGCAGAGCTGCGGCATGCCGATGGCACCGCCGGATGCGTCGACGCAGGTGCCTGCCGCTTCGATGTCGATGGGTTCAGTTGCCATCTTGGCCTCCGTCGAACCTTAGGTGGTCAACAGGGCGGGACATGAATCGCCCGCCCTGCGCGTAAGGATCAGCGGTCAGCTTAGACTGCGAACATCAGCAGCAGCGCGACGAGGAAGGCGAAGATGCCCAGCGCTTCCGCGAATGCGATGCCGATGAAGAGAGTCGCGGTCTGTGCGCCGGCCGCCGACGGGTTGCGCAGGGCACCCGACAGGAAGTTGCCGGCAACGTGGCCCACACCGATTGCAGCTGCGCCCGAGCCGATGGCTGCGAGGCCTGCGCCGATGAACTGGCCCATTTGTGCGATATCGCCTTCCATGACTGATGTCTCCTTACGATTGGAAGTGGCTGATTTGGGAATCCTGCCCGCGGATCAGTGGTGCGGGTGAAGCGCGTCCTTCAGGTAAACGCATGTCAGGATGGTGAAGACGTAGGCCTGGATGAAGGCCACGAGAACCTCGAGCGCGTAGATCGCGGTGATCGCAAGGATCGGCACGAAGCTGGCCAGACCCATGGCACCGGCGAAGCCCGCGAAGACCTTGATCACGGCGTGACCGGCCATCAGGTTGCCTGCAAGTCGGATCGAGTGGCTGACGGGCCGCACGAAGTAGGAAATGATCTCGATGATGGCGAGGATCGGCCGCAGCGCCAGCGGCGCCGAAGACACCCAGAACAGCGACAGGAACCCGGCGCCGTTCTTGACGAAGCCCAGGATCGTGACGGTCAGGAACACCAGCATCGCCAGAACCGCCGTCACCGCGATGTGCGACGTGGTGGTAAAGGCCATCGGCAGCAGGCCCAGCATGTTGGCGAACACGATGAAGATGAACAGCGTCATGATGTAGGGGAAATACTTGACCCCGTCGCGGCCGCTCACGTCCTCGACCATCTTGTAGACAAAGCCGTAGGCCAATTCGCCCATCGACTGTGCGCGGCTGGGCACGACGTTGCGCCCGCGCGTGCCGATCACCATCAAAAGGATCGTGCAGACCACCGCGACCGCCATCCACAGCGTCACGTTGGTGGGCGTGTACCACATCACCGGGCCATCGCCGAACAGCGGCTTGACGATGAACTGATCCATCGGATGGATGGCCAGACCGCCACCTTCGCCGTGTGCTGCGTCTTCTGTCGCCACGTCTCAGTCCCTTTCTTCGGCGGGCTTGCCCGCATCGTGCGTCCGTTGCAGCTCTGCGGCGGTTCGCATCATCACCTTGACGCCTGCCGCAAAGCCCAACCCGATGAACACCACCAGGAAGATGGGCATCGTTCCCAGAAGGATGTCGAGCCCGTATCCGATGGCAAAGCCAAGTCCAAGTCCGGACACCAGCTCGATCACCATGCGCCATGCCACGTTGGCCTGGCTGTAATGTTCTTCCGAGTGGTGCTTCACGACCTTGTCGGCCTTGGCCTTCTCGATCCGCGCGGACAGAGCCTTCAATCGCTCGTCACGGGTCTCGTCGGACATGGAAACGCCCCTCGTCTTGTCGCGGCGAACCTATGGCGGCGCGGGGAACAGAGTCAAGCTGGCAAAGTGCGGCGAAACATCGGCGCAAGACTTTGAAATATATGTGTTTCTTAAATTCTGACGCCCGCGCATCCCTGTCGCCCGACCCGGACCCATATTCAACCGTTCGGTTGACCTTTGCCGGGACTGGCCGCATGCAAGGCAGCATGCAGCCCCATCTCGACACCGTGTTCCAGGCGCTTGCCGATCCGACCCGCCGCCGCATCCTGTCGATGCTGCTTGAGGACGACATGGCTGTCACGGACGTGGCAGAGCCGTTCGACCAGTCGCTTGCCTCGATCTCGAAGCACCTCGTGATCCTGACCCGCGCGGGCCTTATTTCGCAGGAAAAGCGGGGGCGCGTCAAATGGTGCAAGCTGGAGCCGGACAGCCTGCGCGCCGCGTCGGTGTGGATGCAGGGGTTCGGCCAGTTCGAACCGGTGAACCTTGACGACTTCGAGAGGTTCCTTGCTGCCGAGTTCGGCGAGGAAGACCCGGACGACGGCACACCCGCCGCCCCTTAACTTCGCGCGCGCCTTCTGCCATATCCCGCCCATGCTTGACGACGCCGACGACATCCACCCGCTCTTTCACGGGGCGCCGAAGACCACGGAGTTCAAGAAGCTCCGCAAGCGGCTTGTGCAGAACGTGCGCGAGGCGGTGGATCAGTACGGCATGATCGAGCCGGGCGGCAAATGGCTGGTGTGCCTATCGGGCGGCAAGGACAGCTATACGCTGCTTGCCATCCTGCACGAGCTGCAATGGCGCGGCCTTCTGCCGGTCGATCTTCTGGCCTGCAACCTCGACCAGGGACAGCCGGGCTTTCCCGCGACCGTCCTGCCCGAATTCCTGAGCCGGATGGGCGTGCCGCACCGGATCGAATATCAGGACACCTATTCCATCGTCGTCGACAAGGTCCCCGCGAACCGCACTTATTGCGCGCTGTGCTCGCGGCTGCGGCGCGGCAACCTCTACCGCGTCGCGCGCGAAGAAGGCTGCACCGCCGTCGTGCTGGGGCACCACCGCGACGACATCCTCGAGACGTTCTTCATGAACCTGTTTCATGGCGGGCGGCTGGCGACGATGCCGCCCAAGCTTGTCAACGAAGAGGGCGATCTGTTTCTCTACCGCCCTCTCGCCCATGTCGCCGAAGAGGATTGCGACCGCTTCGCCCGCGCGATGAATTATCCGATCATCCCTTGTGACCTCTGCGGCTCGCAGGACGGATTGCAGCGCCAGCAGGTCAAGAAGATCCTCGACGGCTGGGAGGCCAACGCGCCGGGGCGCCGAAACAAGATGTTCCGCGCCCTGATGAACGTGCGCCCATCGCACCTGATGGACCCCGCGCTGTTCGATTTCGCCGGGCTGATGCGCGGAAAGATCGAATCCGATCTAAACGAGCCCGCCCCGCCTGAGCTGCGTTAACCCGGCCTTCGGCCCCGTCGCCTTAGCCTGCAAGGCGACACCGGGACGAAAGGCCAGACCATGGCGCATTTCCGCTTTGCCGCGCGCGCGGCTGTCCGGCAATTGCTGCTCGGGCCCCAGATCCTTGCCTTTGTGCCCGCGCTCAGCCTCTGCGCCTACTGGTTCGGTGGTGAGGTTCTGCTTTTGACCGTCGCCTTGGTCCTGCCCGCCACGCTGGCGCTGATCTCGCTTCTGAACCCTGTCGCCACCGTCGCCCCGCCCCGTGACAGCGTGACCGGCCTGCCGCTCGCCTCGCACGCGGCCGACCGGTTGGATACGCATTTCGCCGCCTCGGACAGCCGACGGATCGCCGCCTTCGCGATCGAGATCGACGGGCTGAACGAGATCCAGGCGCGGTTCGGCATGACAGCGGCCGACGACATCCTGAACGAGACCGCCGAACGCCTGGCCGCCGCGCTGCGCCCCGGCGATCTGCTTACCCGGCGCACGGGGGGCGGGTTCGTTGCCGTGGTCGGCCCTGTCCGCACGCTCGACCTCGAGGCGGCGATCCAGATCGCGGCGCGCCTGCAGGCCGCGCTCGAGCCGCCGCTGACGCTGGGGGCGACCGGGCTGCACACGACGCTTTGCATCGGCTTCTGCCTGCCCCGCCGCCGGTTCGAGATGTGCGGAGAAGGCTGCATCGCCGGGGCGCTGTCAGGCCTGCAAGAGGCACAGGCCGCTGGCCCCGGCAGCATCCGGACCTTCGTGCCGCGCACGCCGCAGGCGCGCAGCGCCGGAACGGACATCGCCGCGCTGGGAGAGGAATTGGCGCAAGCCTTCGACGCGGGCCAGATCGAGCCGTGGTTTCAGCCGCAGATCTCGACCGACACCGGCAGGGTCAGCGGGATCGAGGCGCTGGTGCGCTGGAACCACCCGCGCCGCGGCATCGTCGAACCCGCGCAGTTCCTTGGCGCGGTCGCCGCCGCAGGCCTGCAACGCCGCCTGTCCGAGACGATGCTGCGCCGGGGACTGGACGCGCTTGCCGGATGGGACGGCGCGGGACTTGCCGTGCCCGCGATGTCGGTGAACTTCTCGGGTGCCGATCTGGCTGACCCCATGCTTTCCGACCGCATCGGATGGGAGCTTGATCGCACCGGCCTTGCCCCTGCGCGCCTGTCCGTCGAGATCCTCGAAACCGTGATCGCGCGCGGCGACGACGACGCCGTCACCCGCAGCGTCGCGCGCCTTGCACAGCTGGGTTGCCGGATCGAGCTGGACGATTTCGGCACCGGCCATGCCGCCATCGCCAACATCCGCCGCTTCAAGGTGTCGCGCATCAAGATCGACCGCAGCTTCGTGTCGCGCGTGGATGTCGACGGCGACCAGCGGCAGATGCTTGCCGCGATCCTCGACATGGCAGAGCGTCTGGGGATCGAAACCATCGCCGAAGGTGTCGAGACAGCGGGCGAGCATGCGCTGCTGGGCCAGCTTGGTTGTCAGCATGTGCAGGGCTATTCGATCGCGCGCCCGATGCCGCTTGCTGCGGCGACCGAATGGCTGTCGCGCCAGGCCATGGGGCACGATCCGTCGCCGCTTCGCCTGCCCCGAACCGGCTGACGGACGCTGGCACCCCCTGCGCGTCCCATCAAGGCCCGGTGAGCCTCTGGGGGAATCCGCTTGACCTTTGCGGCTTTGGCCTGTTGAACGACCGCCAATTTCCCAGTCAAGGTTAGGGTGCTCCCGATGGACGATCAGAACAAGAACCTGATCCTTGCCACGGCGCTGAGTTTCATCGTCATCGTCGCGTGGTTCCTGCTGTTCCCGCCCGAACAGCAAGCCCCTATCCAGGACGATATCGCCCAGACGACACAGCCTGACAGAACGGTCGTGTCGCCGGGAACACCCGGCGATCTGGCAACATCCAATGCCGGCGGCGATGCTGCCACCGAACAGGAATCCGCCGTCGCCGAGGCCGCGCGCATCACCATCGACACGCCGCGCATCGACGGCTCGATCTCGCTGGCGGGCGGCCGCATCGACGATGTCCGGCTGAAAGATTACCGCGTGACGATCGACCTGGACAGCCCCGAGGTGCAGTTCCTGCGCCCCGTCGGCCAGCCGAATGCCTATTACGCGCTGTTCGGTTGGGCCCCCGGCGGCGCGCTGACCTTCGAGGACGTCCCCGGCGCCACCACGGAATGGAGCGTCGAGTCCGGCAGCGCCCTGACCCCAGAGACGCCCGTCACGATCCGCTGGGACAGCCCCACGGGCCTGATCTTCCGGCGCGAGATCGCTGTCGATGACGACTACCTGTTCACCGTCACCCAGACGGTCGAGAACACCGGCACCGCGACCCAAAGGCTTGCGCCCTACGCCCTTCTGGCCCGGCACGGCGAACCCGAGGACATGAAAAACTTCTTCATCCTGCACGAAGGTCTCATCGCGATGACCGACGGAGAGCTGACCGAGACCTCTTACGACAACATGACCGAATACGATCTGGACGACAGCCAGACGCTCCGGTCCGAAGCGTTCCAGGTCGAAGGCAATGGCTGGATCGGGTTCACCGACCATTACTGGATGGCGACGCTGATCCCAGAGCCGGGCAGCCCGTTCCGGGCCACCGCGAAATACGACGCGCGCCGCGACATCTACCGGACCGAGGCGGTCCAGCCGACCGTCGAGATCGCGCCGGGCACCACCGCCACCTCGACCTCGCGCTTCTTTGCGGGCGCCAAGGAATGGGAAGCGATCCGCGACTACCAGAACGAGCAGGGCATCGACCGCTTCGTCGACGCCATCGACTGGGGATGGTTCTTTTTCCTGACCAAGCCGATCTTCATCGCGCTGCATTTCCTCAACGGCCTGATCGGCAACATGGGTTGGGCAATCATTGGCCTGACGCTCGGCATCAAGGCGATTCTGTTCCCGCTGGCCTACAAGTCCTACGTCTCGATGGCGAAGATGAAGGAACTTCAGCCCGAGATGCAGAAGATCAAGGAACGCGCGGGCGATGACCGTCAGAAGCTGCAGCAAGAGACGATGGCGCTCTACAAGAAGGAAAGGGTGAACCCCGCCTCGGGCTGCCTGCCGCTGATCCTGCAGATCCCGATCTTCTTCTCGCTCTACAAGGTGATCTTCGTCACCCTCGAACTGCGCCACGCGCCGTGGATCGGCTGGATCAACGACCTGTCGGCCCCCGATCCGTCGTCGATCCTGAACCTGTTTGGCCTGTTGCCCTTCGCGCCGCCGGACCCGACGTCGTTCATCGCGATCATTTCGCTGGGCGTGTTGCCGATCTTGCTGGGCATCTCGATGTGGCTCCAGCAAAAGCTGAACCCGGCGCCGCCGGACCCGACGCAGGCGATGATCTTTGCCTGGATGCCGTGGGTGTTCATGTTCATGCTGGGCCAGTTCGCCAGCGGGCTTGTGCTGTACTGGATCGCGAACAACACGATCACCTTCATCCAGCAGTACACGATCATGCGCAGCCAGGGCTACAAGCCCGACGTGCTGGGCAACGTGCTGCGCAGCCTGCGCCTCAAGAAAGCCGAAGCCGAGGGCACGGGCGACAAGTAACGGTTGCCCTTGCCCCGCCGCGGCAGCTACATCCGCGCTCAAACCTCATGGAGGCGCGGATGGAGCTGCCCTTTCCCATCGCAGACGAGCCCGATTTCGAAACCAGCGAACGCGGGCGCAAGCTGTTCGCGGGCGAGGTCGAGTTTCTCAAGGGCGTCGTCGCGATGTCCGGCCTGCCGCCTGACGACCGGGCCGAAGTGTGCTTTGCAGGCAGGTCCAATGTCGGAAAATCGTCGCTCATCAACGCGCTGACGGGCCGCAAGGCGCTGGCGCGGGCCTCGAACACTCCCGGCCGCACGCAGGAAATCAACTACTTCACGCTGGGCGAAGACCGCTATCTGGTCGACCTGCCCGGCTATGGTTTCGCCGAGGCGCCCGTTGCCGTGGTCAAGCAGTGGCAGGCGCTGCTCAAACAGTACCTCTCGGGCCGCGCGACCCTGCGCCGGGCCTTCGTGCTGATCGATCACCGGCACGGGATCAAGTCCGTCGACACCGAGATCCTGACGCTTCTGGACAAGTCCGCCGTGCCGTTTCAGGCGGTGATGACCAAGGCCGACAAGGTCAAGGCCTCTGACCGCGAGGCGATCCTGATCCAGGTTCGCAAGGAATTGCAAAAGCACCCCGCCGCCTATCCCGAGATCATGGTGACAAGCTCTGAAACCGGCCTTGGCCTTGCGACGCTGCGCGCGATCATCGCCGGGCTTGGCTGAACTTGTGACCCGGCGGGCAACCGTCTAACCATTGGGCGGCACGAGGACCTTTCCCCGATGAAGAAGCAGACCATGAACCGAGACTGGATCGCCACCGCGCGCACGTTGAACGCCGCCCTGCCCTACCTTCAGCGCTATGATGGCGCCACCGTGGTCATCAAGCTGGGCGGCCACGCGATGGGCTCGGACGAGGGCATGGCCAGTTTCGCGCGCGACGTGGTGCTGATGCAGCAGGTCGGCGTGAACCCCGTCGTCGTGCATGGCGGCGGCCCGATGATTAACGAGATGCTCGCCAAGCTGGGCGTGCAATCCGAGTTCCGCAATGGCAAGCGCATCACCGACGAGGCCACCGTCGAGGTGGTCGAAATGGTGCTGTCGGGCCGGGTGAACAAGCGCATCGTGCAGGCGATCAACGCGGCGGGCGGCAAGGCAATCGGGCTGTCCGGCAAGGACGCGAACCTGATGGTCTGCGACCAGACCGACCCCGACCTCGGCTTTGTCGGCACCCCCGTAGAGATGAGCGTCGACTACCTGCGCTCGCTTGCTGCGGCCGAGATCATTCCGGTGATCGCCCCCATCGGCGCGGGCCGGAACGGCGAGACCTACAACGTCAACGGCGACACTGCGGCGGGCGCCATCGCTGCTGCGCTCAAGGCGGATCGCCTGCTGCTGCTGACCGACGTGTCGGGCGTGAAGAATGCCGAGGGCGAGGTGTTGACCGCGCTCAACGCCGCGCAGATCCGCCAGATGACGACAGATGGCGTGATCGCCGGCGGGATGATCCCCAAGACGGAAACCGCGCTTGACGCGCTGGAGGGCGGCGTGCGCGCGGTGGTCATCCTTGACGGACGCGCGCCCAATGCCTGCCTGTTGGAGCTGTTCACCGATCACGGCGCAGGCTCGCTGATCCGCGCGGTCTGAGAGATGACGCGGTTGGCCGAGATCGACGCCGCCGCATCGGAATGGTCGCTGTCCGTCCTGGGCGCCCTGCACGCCGAGCCGAAGGATGGTGTGGACGGCGCGACCATCGTGCTGCTGGGCCCGCGCGAGCCGGGGTTCTGGGACAGGTTCACAGGGTCGGACGAATACGGCGATGGCCTGCCCGATCCACTGGACCGCTGGTCGCGGCGCGTGGTCACTGCGCTGGCAGACAGGATTGGCGCGCGGGCGGAATTTCCCTTCGGCGGCCCGCCGTTCCGCCCCTTCATCGACTGGGCGCTGCGGTCCGGCGCGGCTTGGCAGTCGCCCGTCGGCCTTCTGGTGCACCGCAGCGCGGGGCTGATGGTGTCGTATCGCGGTGCACTGGTGCTTCAGGGCGCGCTGGACCTCGGCGCCCCCGCCAGGGCGCCCTGCGACACCTGCGCGGGGCAGCCCTGCCGGGCGGCGTGCCCTGCAGGCGCGCTTACCCCCAGCGGCTATGACGTGCCGCTGTGCAAGGCGCATGTGCGGTCACCTGAAGGCGAGGCCTGCCGGGGCGGCTGCCTTGTGCGCCGGGCCTGCCCCGTCAGCCAGGCCTACGGGCGCCGCGCGGAACAATCGGCATTCCACATGAGGGCCTTCGCCGGATGACCAAGACCTTGATCCTGATGCGGCACGCGAAATCGGCCTGGGACGACCCGCTTCTGGACGACCATGAACGCAGCCTCAACGACCGGGGGCGCAGGTCGGCGGACGCGGTCGGCACCTGGCTTTCCGCGCAGAGGCACCTGCCGGACACTGTCCTGTCCTCGACCGCCCGGCGCACACGCGAAACCTGGGAGGGGCTTGCGCCGCACCTGCCCGCGCCCGAACGGGTGATCTGGACGCGCGATCTGTATCTGGCCAGTTCAATGCGCCTTCTGAAGGTGCTGCAACGGTCCGAGGGCCGGACGATCCTGCTGCTTGGCCACAACGAAGGCATCGGCGAGGCGGCAAGCCTGCTGGTCAGGACGCCGCCGAAACACCCAAGGTTCCTGCAGTATCCCACCGCCGCCGTGACGGTGATGCGGTTCGACATCGACGACTGGGCCGCGGCGATCTGGGGCGCAGGCGAGGTGGTCGATTTCATCGTGCCGCGCGATCTGGGTGTCGCCTAAGAACGCGAAGGCCCCGGCGCGGCTGGCCGGGGCTTTCGATGTGCGTCCGGGAAACGTCAGTGTCCGAGGATCTGGCTGAGGAACAGCTTGGTCCGATCCGATTGCGGGTTGTTGAAGAATTCCTTCGGCTCGTTCTGTTCGACGATCTGGCCCGCGTCCATGAAGATCACGCGGTTCGCCACCGCCTGCGCAAAGCCCATCTCGTGGGTCACGCAGATCATCGTCATGCCCTCTTCGGCAAGCTCGATCATCGTGTCGAGCACTTCCTTGATCATCTCGGGGTCAAGCGCAGATGTCGGTTCGTCGAACAGCATGATCCGGGGCTTCATGCACAGCGACCGGGCGATGGCCACGCGCTGTTGCTGCCCGCCCGAAAGCTGGCCCGGGTATTTCAGCGCCTGTTCCGGGATCTTCACCTTCTCCAGAAAGTGCATCGCGATTTCCTCGGCCTCGCGCTTGGGGGTCTTGCGGACCCAGATCGGCGCGAGGGTGCAGTTTTCGAGGATCGTAAGGTGCGGGAACAGGTTGAAGTGCTGGAACACCATCCCGACCTCGGAGCGGACCTTGTCGATGTTCTTGAGATCGCTCGTCAGCTCGATCCCGTCGACGACGATCTTGCCCTGCTGGTGTTCCTCCAGCCGGTTTATGCAGCGGATCAGCGTGGATTTGCCAGACCCCGAAGGCCCGCACACCACGATCCGCTCGCCCCGGTAGACGGTCAGGTCGATGTCGCGCAGGACGTGGAAGGTCCCGAACCACTTGTTCATGTTCTCGACCTGGATCGCGACCTCGTCAGAGACCTGCATCTGGGTCCGGTCGATTTCGCGCTCGGCGACGTTGGTTGCAGCGTCGGTCATGTGCAGGTTCCCTTAACGATGGCCGGTCTGAAGCTTGCGCTCCAACCACAGCGAATAGCGGCCCATGCCGAAGCAGCAGATGAAGAACAGAAGGCCGATGAAGACGAAAAGCTCCCAGTAGATACCGTTCCAGTCGGTCGTCGCCCGGATGGCGTTCGACAGGCCGATGGGATCGAGCAGGCCGATGAAGACGACCAGCGTGGTATCCTTGAAGAGCCCGATGAAGGTGTTGACGATGCCGGGGATCGAGATCTTGAGAGCCTGCGGCAGGATGATGAGCCGCATCGACTTGGCATAGTCGAGGCCAAGCGCATCGGCTGCCTCGTACTGGCCGCGCGGCAGCGCCGCGAGACCGCCCCGGACCACCTCGGCGATGTAGGCCGAGGCGAAGAAGGTCACCATGATGATGACCCGCAGCATCAGATCAAAGTTCGTGCCGGGTGGCAGGAAGTAGTTCAGCAGCAAGGATGCCGTGAACAGCCAGACGATCAGCGGCACGCCGCGGATGATCTCGATGAAGGCGACAGAGACCTTGTTGATGATGAACAGGTCCGATTGCCGCCCAAGCGCCAACAGGATGCCCAGCGGCAGGGACAGCGTGATCCCGGCGATGCCGATGATGAACGACAGCATGAAGCCGCCGAAATCGTCGGACGGAACGAAGGTCAGGCCGATGGGAAGGGCGGCGGCCAGTGCGCTGGCCAGCGGACCCGCCGCGAACAGCCAGAACAGGATCGGCAGGATGATCGATGCCAGTCCCCCGACGATGTTTCCCGCGACCTTCGCCAAGAGCTGGAATGCGACGACGCCGATCACGAAGCCCACGATGACGACCAGCGGCCCCCAGATCGTGCCACCCCACAGAAGCAGGTACATCAGGAACGGACTTGCAGCCGAGAACCAGATCGCCTGACGCGGAAAGCCCGAGAACAGGATCGGCCCCAACGCGACGAGGAACACGACGACGGCCAGAACGGGGCGCCAGTAGAACTCGGACGGGTAGAAGCCGAACATCAACTGCTGCCAGCGATCGGCCAGCACCGCCCAGCAGGCGACAGAGGCATTCTCGCCATACAGCTCATCCCGTACGGCGCGGCATTCGGTCAGGGAATTCGCGTCCCAGATGCCAAACACCATCCAGGGCAGCACATGGCTGAGGATGTAGTAGACCGCGTAGAGCGAGACGAGCGTGAGGATCGCGTTCAGCCAGCTTGAGAACAGGTTCTCGCGCAGCCACTTGACCGCCCCCGCCTCGCGGATCGGCGGGGCGCGTTCGGGCATCATTTCCTGCCGGACGAAGCGGACCGTTTGTGCGTGCGTGTCGCTCATCTCACCGCTCCTTCAGCTTGATCGAGGCGTTGTAGATGTTCATCACGCCCGAAATGGCGAGACTGAGCACGAGGTAGAACGCGCCAAGCAGCAGCATCCCCTCAAGCTCTCGCCCGGTCTGGTTGATGGTGATCCCCCCAAGGGTCGAGCGCGCGTCCATGTAGCCGACGGCGATGGCGAGCGACGAGTTCTTGGTCAGGTTGAGGTATTGCGAGATTAGTGGCGGCACGATGACCCGCATCGCCTGCGGCAGGACCACAAGGTTCATCGTGCGGTTCGGACGCAGGCCAAGCGCGAAGGACGCCTCGGTCTGGCCCTTGGACACCGACAGGATGCCGCCGCGCACGATCTCGGCGATGAAGGCGCCGGTATAGAGCGACAGCGCCAGCCACAGCGCGATGAGAGAGTTGCGCAGGTGCAGGCCACCGTCAAAATTGAAGCCGCCGAGTTCGGGATAGTTGAGCGAAACAGGACCGCCCATCACGAAATAGGCGAGGATCGCAGGGAGGAAGAACAGCGCCAGCGAGACGCGGAACACCGGCAGGATCTGTCCCGTCGCTTCCTGTCTTTTGCGCGCAAGGCGGCGGTAGGCGAAGATGCCGACGAGCGACAGAAGGAACACCACGACCACGACCCAGGACCCCGGACCCCAGACCGGCATGGGCACATACACGCCGCGGTTCGTCACCGCGAGCGTGTCGCCCAGCATCATCGAGGCACTGCCGCCTTCGCGGAAATCGCGCGGCGATGGGGTGGATTCGGTCATTACCGCGAAGATCGCGATGATCCACAGCAGCAGGGGCACGTTGCGGAAGCCCTCGACATAGACCGCCATGAGCCGTGCGACGACCCAGTTGGACGACAGCCGCAGGACGCCCGCGATCACGCCAAGAACGGTTGCCAGAATGCAGCCGAGAAACGCGACGAGCAAGGTGTTCAGAATGCCGATCAGGGCCGCCTTGCCATGCGTCGAAGCAGACGAATACTCCAGCAGGCGCTGGTTGATGTCGTACCCGGCCCTCTGGCCAAGGAAACCAAAGTCGAAATCCTTGCCCAACGCCGCGAGGTTCTGGACCGTGTTGTTGATGAGCCAGAAGATCATCACCGCCAGCAAGATCGTGGCGACGACCTGGATGGTCAGCGATCGATACCTTGTGTCGTAGATAAGCTGGCTTAGCCGAAAAGACTCCCGAGGAGGATCGGACATCGTCGTCATGGCTGACGTTCCCTGTGTTCCCTGGCGCATTTCAAGTCGGCTGCTCTTTTTCGGCAGCCTTGGCCCAGGTGTTTTTTCTTTGATCTGAATGCGGGAAGGGCGCGGATTGACCGCGCCCTTCCTGACTTGCCCTTAACGGAAGGGCGGTGCGTAGAGCAGACCGCCGTCGGTCCACTGCGCGTTAAGGCCGCGCGACAGGCCGATCGGGGTGTTCTCGCCGATGTTCTTCTCGAACAGCTCGCCGTAGTTGCCGCCCGCCTTGATGGCGTTCACGGCCCAGTCGGTTTCGAGACCCAGCATCGGGCCAAGCTCGCCCTCGGTGCCCAGAAGACGGTTGATCTCGGGGTTGTTGGTGCCCGCGACCAGCTCGTCGATGTTGGCCGAGGTCACGCCAAGCTCTTCCGCCACGATCAGCGCGTTGAGGGTCCAGCGCACGATGTCGCCCCATTCGCTGTCGCCGTGGCGAACAAGCGGGCCAAGCGGTTCTTTCGAGATGATCTCTGGCAGAACGACGTGATCGCCCGGGTTCTCGAAGGTCGCACGGGTCGCGGCAAGGCCGGACGCGTCGGTCGTGTAGACGTCACAGGCGTTCGCAAGATACTGCTGCTGCGCCTCGGCGTTGGTCTCGATCGGAACCGGCTCGTAGCTGATGTTGTTCGCGCGGAAGTAGTCGGCGAGGTTCAGCTCGGTGGTGGTGCCGGTCTGGATGCAGACGGTCGCGCCGTCCAGGTCCTTGGCGGACGAGACGCCAAGCGCCTTGGGCACCATGAAGCCCTGACCATCGTAGTAGTTGACGCCGGTGAATTCGAACTTGAGGTCGACGTCACGGGTGAAGGTCCAGGTGGTGTTCCGGGCGAGCATGTCGATCTCGCCCGAGGACAGTGCTGTAAAACGGGTCTGGCCCGTGGTGGGCGTGAACTCGACGGCCATCGGGTCGCCGAAGACGGCAGCGGCGACAGCGCGGCAGACGCCGACATCAAAGCCTTCCCAGACGCCGTTTGCGTCGGGTGCCGCAAAGCCGGTCAGGCCGGTGGTCACGCCGCAGTTCAGGTTGCCCCGTGCCTTGACGTCATCGAGCGTGGCCGCTGCTGCAGCCCCCGCCGAAAGGCCCGCGACCGCGAGTGCGCCAAGAATGATCTTTTTGGTCATACTTACCTCTTCCTGATTGTCGTTCCCTTGTTGGAACGTTTTTTGACGCCCGCGTAGGCAGGCGACGTGGAATTGAGCAAGGATTTCTCCCCATCAGTGGGGGGAGTGTGGGCGGAATTCGGCCAAGACGTCAAGCAAGTGCTGCCTGATTACACAGCGTCCTACCCTTTTTCGTGCACCGCCCAAAACTGCGTCAAGGGTTTCGACAGTCAGGTTTTTTTCGCGACCATGTGGAAAAAACGCGCGGCATTCAGAAAAGCATCGCGGCGCTCGTCCGACAGTGCCTGAGCCTCTTCATCGGCCCCCCAAAGCTCTGCCTGCCAGTCTTCATCGATTCTCGACAGGTCCCAAAGCCGCTCTGGCGGGTGCAATTCCTCGGTCGCGGCAAGCCCGATGACCAGCGATCCAGAAAGGGAAATCAGGTCGTGCGCGGCCGTCAATTCAAAGGCCGTCATGGCGTGCAGGGGCGCGGCCAGGCGGCCCAGCGCACCGGGGGCCTGCGGCGCGTGCATCACGCCCTGCACCGGGATCAGCCGCGCGCCATAGCGGTCGTGCGCCCAGTCCAGAAGCGGGTCCCAGGCCGCAGCTTGTCGCTCAGCCAGTTCCGCTGGCGTCCCGGCGCGGTAGCAGGTCAGGTCGGCGTCCCCATAGGATGCCAGCATCTGCGCCACCTCGGCCTGTTGCGGCGCGACGCGGTCGATGGCGGCGTTCGCGGCGCGGGTGGCGGGCATCGTCAGCGGCTGGATCTCGTCGCCCTGCGCTTCCCACTCTGCACGGATCTCTTCGGCGAACGCCGCGCTTGGCACGACAAGCGGCGCCTTTGCGGGGGTGCGCACGGGGCGCCCATCAAGAACGATGCGATAGCCTTCCGCGTCGGCCTCGACAGCCGCTGCCTTCCAGAACCGGCGAAGTTTCCATTCAGACATCAGTGCGTACCCAGAATTTCGTCCACGGAGGCGACAAGCGCGCGGGGATCATCGACGATGGCGTCCGCCCCCGCCTGCCGTAGCGCGTCCACCGCGTGATAGCCCCAGGCCACGCCAAGGGTCCTGACCCCTGCGGCGCGGCCCATCTCGATATCGAAGGTGGTGTCTCCGATCATCACGGCGCAATCCGCGTCGATGCCGGTGTCCGACAGCGCCGCATGAATCATCGACGGGTGCGGCTTGGACGGGTGCAGGTCAGCGGTCTGGATCGTCTGGAAATAGCCTGCCAGCCCATGCGCGTCTGTCATGTGGTCGAATCCGCGCCGCGCCTTGCCGGTCGCCGCGCCCAGAAGCATCGCATCGCGCCCGCGCAGATGGTCCAGCACGTCCCGTATGCCGTCATACAGCGGCGCGGCTGCCTCGGCCCGGCCCATATGGCGTGCCGAGATGATCGCCGTCCTGTAGCCCTCGACCAGCCGCGCCTGTGCCGCCGCGTCCGCTTCGGGCGCAAGCCGTGCCATCGCTTCGGGCAACGACAGCCCTACGATGGACAGGACGGCGCCCCGGTCCGGCGCTGTCAGCCGCTCCGCCTCGAACGCCGCCGACATGCCCGCGAGGATCGCGTTCTGGCTGTCGATCAGGGTGCCGTCGACGTCGAAGATCGCCAGCCGCAGCTTCATTCGAGATCCTCGAAGGGATCGGTCGGCACGTCCTCGGCCCGCCAGTCGAACATCTCCCAGCTGCGCGCCATGTGGTCGGGCAGCGGCGCGGTGAAGTGCATCAAAGCGCCCGAGACGGGATGCTCGATCTTCAGGTGCCGGGCGTGCAGGTGCATCTTGCGGCTGATCTCGCCGCCAAGCTGCGCACCCCAGCCGTCGCCCTCGTTGACCTGTCCCGAGCCGCCATACTTGCCGTCGCCGATGATCGGGTGGCCAAGCTCGGCCATATGCGCCCGAAGCTGGTGTGTCCGGCCCGTCACCGGGACCAGCGCCACCCATGCCGCGCGGCTGGCAAGCCTGCTCAGCACCGCGTAGTCGCTCACCGCGCGCTTGGCGTCGGGGGTTTTGTCAATCTCGTCGGGGTGCACGCAGATCATCTTTTCCGCCTCGCCCTTCAGCCCCCGGCCCGGCGCCTTCACAAGGCCATAGCGAATCGTTCCCATCTGCGGATGCGGCACGCCCGCGACGGCGGCCCAGTAGATCTTGCGCGTGACGCGGGCGCGGAAGGCGCCGGTCAGCTTGCCTGCGACCGCCTGCGTGCGCGCCAGCACCAGGAGGCCCGAGGTGTCCTTGTCCAGCCGGTGCACGAGGCGCGGCTTGTCCTCGTATCCAAAGCGCAGAGCCTCGGCCAGACCGTCGACGTGGCGTGTCTGCTTGGACCCGCCTTGCGTCGGCAGCCCGGCAGGCTTGTTCAGGACGATGATATGGTCGTCGCGGTAGAGCACCGCGCGGCGCATCATCTCGGCGTCGGCATCGGACACAAGCGGACGGTCAGAGGCGGGCGCGGCGGTGTCGGGCAAGGGCGGAATGCGCACGACCTGCCCCGGCGCCACGCGCGACGCGGCCTTGACCCGCGCGCCATCAACGCGGATTTCGCCCTTGCGGCACAGCTTTTCGACGCGGCCCTGCGGGATGTGCGGGAAATGCCGCTTGAACCAGCGATCCAGCCGCTGTTCCGACTCGTCGTTGCCGACCGTGACCTGTTGAACGCCGCTCATGCGAATAGCCCCCGTGCCGCAGTCATCCCGGCCACCAGCGCGCCAACAGACAGCGCGACCGACAGCCCGACATACAGCAGCGCCGCCCCGGTCTGCCCACGCTCGATCAGCGCCACGGTGTCCAGCGAGAAGGCCGAGAATGTTGTGAAGCCGCCCAGGATGCCGGTCATCACGAAGGGCGACAGCGGCGTCAGGCCCTTCTCGGCCGCCGCGACCACGAACACGCCCATCAGGAACGAGCCGACGATGTTCACCGTCATCGTGCCATAGGGAAAGCCGTGCCCCATCAGGCGCACCATCGCGGCGCCCGTCAGGTAACGCGCCGAAGCGCCGAGTGCGCCGCCAAGGGCGACTTTGGCCAGGGTCAGGATCATGTCGCTTGTCTTTCGCTGCGTCGAAACAGTGTCAACCGCCGTGCCGCTTGTCGCGGAGTTTCACGAACCAGTCGAGCCGCTTCTTGAGATCGCGTTCAAACCCGCGTTCCACGGGCACATAGTAGACGCCGCGCTTCATGCCGTCGGGGAAATAGTCCTGCCCCGAAAAGCCATCCTCGGCGTCGTGGTCATAGGCATAGCCCGCGCCGTAGCCCTGTTCCTTCATCAGCTTGGTGGGCGCGTTGCGAATGACCATCGGCGGCGGCTCGCTTCCGGTCTTCTTCGAGGCGGCCATCGCGGCCTTGTAGGCGACATAGACCGCGTTCGATTTCGGGGCGAGCGCGAGGTACACGACCGCCTGCGCCAACGCCAGTTCCCCCTCGGGCGAGCCAAGCCGTTCATAGGTTTCCCACGCATCGAGGCACAGGCGCTGCGCCTGCGGATCGGCCAAGCCGATGTCCTCGACCGCCATCCGTGTGATGCGGCGGGCCAGAAAGCGCGGGTCTTCGCCGCCCGTCAGCATGCGCGCCAACCAGTAAAGCGCCGCGTCGGGGTCAGAGCCGCGCACCGATTTGTGCAGCGCCGAGATCAAATTGTAGTGCGCCTCGCCCGACTTGTCGTATTGCGCGGCGCGGCGTTGCAGACGCTGGGTCAGTTGCTCGGTGGCAAGCGGTGCCTCGGTCTTCCACGCCGCCACCTGTTCGATCAGGTTCAGCAGCGCGCGGCCATCGCCATCGGACATCTCCAGCAGCGCCTCGCGCGCTTCCGCCACAAGCGGCAGCTTGCGCCCAAGCTCGGCCTCGGCCCGTTGCGCCAGCCGTTCCAGATCGGCAAGGCTCAGCCGGTCCAGCACCAGAACCTGCGCGCGGCTGAGAAGCGCGGCGTTCAATTCAAACGACGGGTTCTCTGTGGTGGCGCCGACCAGAAGGATCGTGCCGTCTTCCATGTGGGGCAGGAACCCGTCCTGCTGGGCCTTGTTGAAGCGGTGGATCTCGTCGACGAAAAGCAGCGTGCCCTGCCCGTTCTCGCGGCGGTGCCGCGCGGCCTCGAACACCTTTTTCAGGTCGGCGACGCCCGAAAAGATCGCACTGATCTGGACGAAATGCAGGTCCGTCTCATCCGCCAGAAGCCGCGCGATGGTGGTCTTGCCGACACCCGGGGGGCCCCAGAAGATCAGCGACGACAGGCTGCCGGACCCCAGCATCACGCCAAGCGGGCCATCCGGGCCAATGGTCTTTTCCTGCCCGATCACCTCGGACAGCGCACGCGGGCGCAGCCGGTCGGCAAGCGGGCGCGGCGCGGTGCTGGCGGGCCGGGGTGCGCCCGGCGGGGTGTCGAAGAGATCGGCCATGAGGGGAAAGCTATGCTCTGCGGCGGCCTTGGGGAAGGCTTGGCTGAAATGAAGAAAGCCCGCCATGCGGCGGGCCTTCGGGGTCGTGCAAGGCGGCGCGAGGATCAATCCTCGGCGGCTTCCTCGGCTTCGACGCGGGCCTTGTCGGCGGCGCCTTTCGCGGACGGATCGCGGTCGACAAGCTCGATGATCGCCATCGGGGCCATGTCGCCATAGCGGAAGCCCGCCTTGAGAACGCGGCAATAGCCGCCGGTGCGCTCGGCATAGCGCGGGCCGAGAATCTCGAACAGTTTCGCGACATACGCGTCCTGCTTGAGCTGCGATGCGGCCTGACGGCGCGCGTGCAGGTCGCCGCGCTTGCCCAGCGTAATCAGCTTGTCGATGATCCGCTTGAGTTCCTTGGCCTTCGGCAAGGTGGTCTTGATCTGCTCATGTTCGATGAGCGAGCCGGCCATGTTCGCCCACAGCGCCTTGCGGTGCTCGTGGGTGCGATTCAGGCGGCGGTATCCGCTGGCGTGACGCATGGTATTTCTCCGTATCTGTGCCCTCTACGGGCGGTTTTGCTTTGTCCGGGACCAAATGCGTGTGTGGCCCTCTCCTTGGGGCAATGCGGGGGGTGCCCCGCGATGCCCAGTCGTTTCAGTAGCCGCAGGGCAGGACGTGCCCCGCCCTGCGACTGTTCGATCAGAACTGGTCTTCGTACTTCTTGGCCAGGTCCTCGATGTTCTCGGGCGGCCATTCCTCGACGTCCATGCCAAGGTGCAGGCTCATGCCCGACAACACTTCTTTGATCTCGTTCAGCGACTTGCGGCCGAAGTTCGGGGTGCGCAGCATCTCGGCTTCGGTCTTCTGGATGAGATCGCCGATGTAGACGATGTTGTCGTTCTTGAGGCAGTTGGCCGAACGCACCGACAGTTCCAGCTCGTCCACTTTCTTGAGAAGAAGCGGGTTGAACTCGAGCCCGTCGTCGTCGTCCTGACGCGATGCGCTTTCCGGCTCGTCGAAGTTGACGAAGATGCCAAGCTGGTCCTGAAGAATGCGCGCGGCGTAGGCCACGGCATCGTCGGGGGTCAGCGAGCCATCGGTCTCAATCTTCAACGTCAGCTTGTCGTAGTCGAGCACCTGACCCTCACGGGTCGGGGTGACCTCGTAGGAGACGCGCTTGACCGGCGAATAGATCGCATCGATCGGGATCAACCCGATGGGCGCGTCTTCGGGCCGGTTCTTGTCGGCCGCGACATAGCCCTTGCCGGTGTTGACGGTCAGTTCCATGAACACGTCCGCACCCTCGTCGAGGTGGCAGATGACGTGATCGCGGTTCAGAACCTCGATACCGGCCGATTCCGAGATGTCACCGGCGGTGACGACGCCCGGACCCTTGGCCTGGATCGACAGGCGCTTCGGCCCCTCGACGTCCATGCGCAGGGCGACGCCCTTGAGGTTCAGGACGATGTCGGTCACGTCCTCGCGGACACCCGCGACCGACGAGAATTCGTGCAGCACGTTGTCGATCTGCACGCTGGTGATCGCGGCGCCCTGAAGCGACGACAGCAGGACGCGGCGCAGCGCGTTGCCAAGCGTCAGGCCAAAGCCGCGCTCCAGCGGTTCGGCGATGACGGTTGCCTGACGTGCAGGTTCGTTGCCCGGCTTGATTTCAAGCTGAGTCGGCTTGATCAGCTCTTGCCAGTTCTTGTGGATCATGCGTGTCGCCTCCATTCTTGTCCGCTGCTCATGTCCGATAGCGGCGGACGCCCGAGGTTCAAATGACGTACTCGGCCCGCGGTCTCCCGCAGGCCGAGATGATAATGTTTCAGGTCAGACGCGGCGACGCTTGGGCGGGCGGCATCCGTTGTGCGCCATCGGCGTCACATCCCGGATCGACGTGATGTTGAAGCCGACAGCCGCCAGCGCGCGCAGCGCGGATTCGCGGCCAGAGCCAGGGCCCTGCACTTCGACTTCGAGCGTTTTCACGCCGTGTTCCTGTGCCTTGCGTCCGGCGTCCTCGGCAGCCATCTGGGCGGCGTAGGGAGTCGATTTGCGCGAACCCTTGAAGCCCATGGTGCCCGAAGACGACCATGCGATGGCGTTGCCCTGAACGTCCGAGATCAGGATCTTGGTGTTGTTGAACGAAGAATTCACATGCGCCACACCAGCGGCGATGTTCTTCGATACCTTGCGCTTTGTCGCGCGACGATCGCGTGCCATTGATCCGTGCCTCCCTTATTTCTTCTTGCCGGCAATGGCCTTCGCAGGCCCCTTGCGGGTGCGAGCGTTGGTGTGCGTGCGCTGACCGCGCACGGGGAGGTTGCGGCGATGGCGCAGGCCGCGGTAGCAGCCCAGGTCCATGAGGCGCTTGATGTTCATCTGCGTCTCGCGGCGCAGGTCACCCTCGACGGTGAAGTTCGCGTCAATGTGTTCGCGGATGGCAAGCACGTCGGCATCCGACAGCTCGTTGACGCGGCGGGCCTGGTCGATGCCGACGGCATCGCAGATCGAACGGGCCGAGGACGGGCCAATTCCGGTGATGTAGGTCAAGGCGATCGGCACCCGCTTGGAAGTCGGGATGTTTACGCCGGCAATACGTGCCACTTGGTACTTTCCTTTCGTTGCGGTTCCGTAATTCCAGAACCTTTTTTCACAACGTAAGCCCGAAGGCTTCCGCCTACGGGCCGCAGCTGAATGTCGATGTTCGAATCTCCGGGGTGTCCGGGAACTCTACGCGATTCTCTGTCAGAGATGGCGTGAGTTAAAGGCTGGCGCGCGCATCGTCAACCCTGTGTCAAGCAAAAGCTGAAGCGCGCCGGACAGGATGCGCTTCAGCTGTTCAATGTGTGGGCGCCGTGCCCGGGTCAGGGCCTTGGCGCGCCCCAAGGATCACATGGACGCGGCCCAGTCGTCGACCTGTTTCTGCGCCTCTTCCTTGCTGATCCCGTAGCGTTCCTGGATCTTGCCCGCCAGCTTGTCACGGTTGCCTTCGGCCTGGTCGAAGTCGTCATTGGTCAGCTTGCCCCACTGAACCTGCGCCTCGCCCGTCATCTGCTTCCACTTGCCTTGCACTTGATCCCAATTCATCTGGGGCCTCCATAAGCTTGAATGATTTGCTTACGGAGAGAACGGCAAAGCCCGGTGCATGGTTCCGGCAGGGGCGGCGTGACCGGGCGGCAATCGCCCTCCGATCAGCCGAGGATTCGCTTGATCTCGCCCGAGACTTCGTCGATCTCGCCGAGTCCGTCGATCACGGTCAGATCGCCCTTGGCATAGTAGTAGCCGATCAGCGGCGACGTCTGCTTGTAATACGCCATCAGCCGGGTCTTGAGGCTGTCGGCATTGTCGTCGGCGCGGCGCTTGAACTCGGTCTTCTGGCCGCAGTTGGTGCAGACACCATCGGCGGGCGGCGGCTTGGTGTGGTCATTGTAGACCTCGCCGCAGTTGGCACAGGTCGAACGCGCGGTGATCCGGTCAACCAGCGCCTCGTCGTCGACGCGCATCTCGATCACGGCATCAAGCGACTGGCCCATCTCGTCCAGCAGCGCGCCGAGGGCGTCGGCCTGCGCCAGCGTGCGCGGAAAGCCGTCGAAGATGAACCCGCCGGGGGCCGCGTCGCCTTCCAGCTTTTCACGGATCAGGCCGATTACTATCTCGTCGGTGACCAGATCGCCGCGGTCCATCACCTCTGCCACCTTGCGGCCCATGTCGGTTCCGGACGTGCGCGCCTCGCGCAGCATGTCGCCGGTCGAAAGCTGCACCATCTGGCGCTCGTCCACCAGAATGCGGGCCTGCGTTCCCTTACCGGCCCCGGGCGGGCCGAGCAGAATGATGTTCATCTAGGTGTCCCCCAATTTGGGCCGCTCTTTGTGCGCACCGCCTCCTCAGCGGCGCGCAGGAGCTTTCTTGCCCGTCTTTCCACGCCGTTTGCCGCGCAGCTGCGATTTCTCGATCAGGCCTTCGTACTGGTGCGCCAGAAGATGCGACTGAACCTGCTGGATGGTGTCCATCGTCACCGACACCACGATCAGCACGGATGTGCCGCCAAAGTAGAACGGAATGGCGAACTGCGAACGGATGATCTCGGGCAGCAGGCACACAAGGGCCAGGTAGCCCGAACCAAGCACCAGGATACGCGTCACGACGTAGTCGAGATATTCCTCGGTCTTCTTGCCGGGGCGGATGCCGGGGACAAACCCGTTCTGCTTGCGCAGGTTGTCGGCCACGTCATCGGTCTTGAAGGACACGTTGAAGGTGTAGAAGAACGTGAAGAACACGATCATGCCGGTGAAGAACGCCAGATACAGCGGCTGGCCGGGGCCGAAATAGGCCAGGATCGTCGCCATCACCGGGCCGGTCTGCGACCCCGAGAAGGTCGAGATCGTGGTCGGCAGCAACAGCAGCGACGAGGCGAAGATCGCCGGGATCACGCCCGCCGGGTTCACCTTGATCGGCAGGTGCGACGAGCCACCGTCATAGGTCTTCATGCCGACCTGACGGCGCGGATACTGGATATGGATCTTGCGCAGCGCCCGTTCCATGAACACCACGAAGGCGATCACCACAAGGACCATCAGGATCACCCCGATGATTACTGCGGGGCTGATCGAACCGGACCGACCCTGGCTGAGGAATTGGGCCAGCGCGGCGGGAACCTCGGCGATGATGCCGACGAAGATGATGAGAGAGATGCCGTTGCCGACGCCGCGTGCGGTGATCTGCTCGCCCAGCCACATCAGGAACATGGTGCCGCCGACCAGCGTCACGACCGTGGCAGCGCGGAAATACCAGCCCGGATCGACCGCCAGATCGCCCGCTTCCAGCGACACGGCCAGACCGTAGGCCTGGAACGTCGCCAGGAACACCGTGCCGTAGCGGGTATACTGGTTGATCTTCTTGCGCCCCTGCTCGCCCTCTTTCTTGAGTTGCTCAAGCTGGGGAACCATCGCCGTCAGAAGCTGCACGATGATCGACGCCGAGATGTAGGGCATGATCCCCAGCGCGAAGATGCCCATCCGGCTGATCGCGCCGCCGGTGAACATGTTCAGGATGCCGCCGATTCCCGCGGATGCGTTTTCAAAGAAGGCCCGCAGTTCCTGGCCGTCGATGCCGGGCACCGGGATATAGGTGCCAAGGCGGTAGACGATGAGAAGCCCGAGGGTGAAGACAATGCGCTGACGAAGCTCGGTCGCCTTCCCCAAGGCCCCCCAGCTGATGTTCGCCGCCATTTGCTCTGCTGCAGAAGCCATTCGCGATCTCTTTTCAGGTAAACGCCGCCGAACCGGTCTTCCGGTCGGCGGCGCTGGAAAACTGTTTGTCGATGTAAGGGGCCAAGGCGCCCCTCACAACCGTTTACTCAGCCGCCGACGCGGTCGTGACCTTCAGCGAGCCGCCCGCCTTCTCGACCGCTTCGATGGCCGAACGCGATGCGCCGGTCACGGAGATCGAGAGTTTCCGGGTCACATCGCCCTTTGCCAGCACGCGAACGCCGTCCAGCTTGCGCCGAACAAGGCCCGATTCCACGAGGCTGTCCTCGGTGATGTCGGTCGACAGCTTGCCGGCCTCGATGAACTTTTCGATCAGGCCAAGGTTCACCACGGCGAATTTCTTGCGGTTCGGCTGGTTGAAGCCGCGCTTGGGAAGCCGCTGGTAGAGCGGCATCTGGCCACCCTCGTAAGCGTTGATCGCAACGCCCGAGCGGGAATTTTGGCCCTTGATACCACGGCCGGCCATCTTGCCCTTGCCGGAACCGGGGCCGCGGCCAACGCGCATACGTTTCTTGGTGGCGCCGGGATTGTCCCGGAGTTCGTTCAGTTTCATATCGCTTCTCCTTGCCGGATGCGGGGGATGAAGCGAATTGCCCCCGACCTCGGCTCGTTGGTTGAATCGGGCCGCATTGGGCCACCGGAGGCGTATAGAAGCTGTCGGGATGGCGTGCAAGTGTCGTGACTGCGCACCCCCGCAGCGCGGCGGGGATGCGCCCTTAGGGTTTTCTCAGCCCAGCTCGCCCGGCGCGTACCAGTCGCCCATCTTCACTTCGGCCGCGTCGCCGACCATCTCGGCGAACGCCTGCGGGTCCTGCGTGCCGCCATCGCGGCCACGGTAGTGGTAGGGATAGACAAAGGACGGCTGGAACTCGGCCACGGCAGAGGCCGCTGCCTCGGCGTCCATGGTGAACGGCAGGTTCATGCACAGGAACGCCAGATCGATGTTCTCAAGCGCGCGCATTTCCGGCGTGTCCTCGGTATCGCCCGAGATGTAGACGCGGAAATCGTCCA
Organism: Anianabacter salinae; assembly: GCF_019061145.1. Taxonomy (GTDB): domain Bacteria; phylum Pseudomonadota; class Alphaproteobacteria; order Rhodobacterales; family Rhodobacteraceae; genus Anianibacter; species Anianibacter salinarum. Next base: position 132,227 of record NZ_JAHQZS010000004.1, read on the forward strand.
TCGTCAGGACATAACCGTTGTCACGACCCTCGGGGTGGAAGTTGGTGCGCCCCTCGGTGAAGTTGTAGGCCGGGACCGCGTCAATGGTGACGCCAAGCGCCTCGGCCGCTTCGCCGTTGCCGATGCTGGTCGCCCGCGCCTTGAGGTCCTCGGGCAGCACGTCATGGACGGCGGGATTGACGATCAGCATCGTCTCGGCGCCCATCAATGCCGCCAGCGTCTCGGCGTTGTAGTGGTCGCCATGCTCGTGCGTGACAAGGATCAGGTCGGCGGCCGGGAAATCGGCATACTGGCCTGCGTCGCCCACCGGATCAGAGTAGATCACGCCCATCGGCGTCTCCATCACGAACGAGGCGTGCGCGACGGGATGCACGGTGACGGGCCCGGCGCCGGTCTCGAACATGTCGCTGGCATGGGCAGCGGCGCGTGCGGCGTAGGGCAGAACGGTGATGCCGCCCGCAGCGGCGGCGGCGGTCGCAAGGAAGGTGCGGCGCGTGGTGGTCATGGACGGTCCTCCGTGTTGTGTAAGGCGGAGGTAGCGCACGCCACTCCGCCGCCAATCGCAAAACCGTGATGACATGTGCGCCGTTGCAGGGCCGGTGTGGACCCAGCGCCGGACGTCCACACAAACGACAAATGCCCCGGACGGCGCCCGGGGCATTCGATTCAAGTCAGGCGCGGCCCGAAGGCCGAAGACGACTTAGCCGCGCTCTTCGATGATCTCGACGAGGTGCGGGATCTTCGCGACCATACCGCGGATCGAGGGCGTATCCTCAAGCTCGCGGGTCTTGTGCATCTTGTTGAGGCCAAGGCCGATCAGCGTCTGGCGCTGGACGGCGGGGCGGCGGATCGGCGAGCCGATCTGTTTGACGACGATGGTCTTTGCCATGTTGATCAAGCCTCCTCGGCGACTTGGCTGGACTCTTGCGGAGCCTCATCACGCTTGGGAAGAATGTCGGCGACCTTCTTGCCCCGGCGCTGTGCGACCTGACGCGGGCTCGACCCGGCCAGCAGACCGTCCAGCGTGGCGCGGATCATGTTGTAGGGGTTCTGCGTGCCGGTCGACTTGGCGACGATGTCCTGGATGCCCAGCATCTCGAACACGGCGCGCATCGGACCACCGGCGATGATGCCGGTACCTTGCGGTGCGGTCCGCATCACGACCTTGCCGGCCCCGTGGTGGCCGCGCACGTCGTGGTGCAGCGTGCGGCCCTCCTTGAGAGGAACGCGGATCAGGTTGCGCTTGGCCTGCTCGGTCGCCTTGCGGATGGCTTCCGGAACTTCCTTGGCCTTGCCCTTGCCGAACCCGACGCGGCCCTTCTGGTCGCCCACGACGACAAGCGCGGCAAAGCCGAAACGCTTGCCACCCTTCACGGTCTTGGACACGCGATTGATCGCGACAAGGCGATCGGCGAATTCCGGGTTCTCGTCGCGGTCGCGGCGATCCCGGCGGTTGTCTTCTCTTGCCATTGCTGGCTCCTTCAGAGTGCCCCGTGAAGGGCGTCAGTCCAATCGCGGTGGTCCATCTGGCCCCGGATCATCGAGGGCGCGCACAGCCCGCCCCGCACGAAAAGGACCAGCGGCGCGAACGCCGCCAGTCGCAAGTATCAGAAGCGCAGACCGCCTTCGCGTGCCGCATCCGCCAGGGCCTTGATGGTCCCGTGGTAGAGAAAGCCGCCCCGGTCGAGATAGCATTCCTCGACCCCGGCCGCCTTGGCGCGCTCGGCGATGGTCACACCGACCTTGGCCGCCGCTTCCGAGTGGTTCTTGCCGACAAAGCCCAGCGACGATTCCAGCGTCGAAGCCGATGCCAGCGTCTTGCCCTGAACGTCGTCGATCAGCTGGACGCTGATGTTCTTGTTCGAGCGGTGAACGGACAGGCGCACGCGCCCCGAGTTCACCTTGCGAAGTTTGTTCCGGACGCGCAGGCGGCGCTTCTGGAACAGATCCCTTTTGGAAAGTGCCATGTGTCCGGTCCTTACTTCTTCTTGCCTTCCTTGCGGAAGATGAACTCACCCTTGTAGCGGATGCCCTTGCCCTTGTACGGCTCGGGACCACGCCATTCGCGGATGTTCGCTGCGACCTGGCCGACCTGTTGCTGGTCGATGCCCTCGACGACGATCTCGGTGTTCTTCGGGACCGTGACAGTCACGCCCTCGGGAATCTGGAAATCGACATCGTGGCTGTAGCCAAGCGCCAGCTTCAGCGTGTTGCCCTGAAGCTGGGCACGATAACCGACGCCGGTGATCTCAAGCTCTTTCTTGAAACCGTCGGTGACGCCGGTGACGAGGTTCGACACCATCGTGCGGGTCATGCCCCACTGCTGGCGCGAACGCTTGGACGGGCCGCGCGGGGTCACCGACACGGCATTGTCCTCGAGCGTCACGATAACGTCGTCGGTCGCGGTAAAGCTGCGGGTGCCCTTGGGCCCCTTCACTTCTACGGTCTGGCCGGAGACGGAAGCCGAAACTCCCGACGGCAGCTCGACCGGTTTCTTACCAATGCGAGACATTGCCTGTCCTCCTTAGAATACCGTGCAAAGCACTTCGCCGCCAACATTGGCTGCGCGTGCATTCACGTCCGACATGACGCCCTTGGGCGTCGACACGATCGACACGCCAAGGCCCTGACGGACCTGCGGGATGTCCTTCACGCCCATGTACACGCGGCGGCCGGGGGTCGAGACGCGCTTGATTTCGCGAATGACCGGGGTGCCCTCGTAGTACTTGAGCGAGATGTCGATGACGGGAAGGCCACGCTCGTCGGTGGCCTTCTCGTAGCCGCGGATGTAACCCTCGTCCACGAGCACATCCAGCACCCAGGCACGCAGCTTGGAGGCCGGCGTACGGACGATGGATTTGCCGCGCATCTGAGAGTTGCGGATGCGGGTAAGCATATCGCCGATAGGATCGTTCATATCACGTTCTCCTTACCAGCTGGATTTCACGAGGCCGGGGACCTGACCGGCAGAGCCAAGCTCGCGCAGCATGATCCGGCTCACTTTCAGCTTGCGGTAATAGGCGTGAGGACGCCCCGTCAGCTGGCAGCGGTTGTGAAGGCGGGTGGCCGACGAGTTGCGGGGCAGTTGCGCCAGCTTGAGGCGCGCCTTGAACCGCTCTTCCATCGGTTTGGTTTCATCGGTCGCGATCTCTTTCAGCGAGGCGCGCTTGGCGGCGTACTTCTTCACCAGGCGCTCGCGCTTCTTCTCGCGTTCGATCATGGATTTCTTTGCCATTGGTCTCTTTCCTCCCGCGTCAGCTGTTGAAAGGCATGTTGAATTGCTTCAACAGCGCTTTCGCTTCCGCGTCGGTCTTCGCGGTGGTGCAGATGATGATGTCCATGCCCCAGCTCTCGTCGATCTTGTCGAAGTTGATCTCGGGGAACACGATGTGCTCTTTCAGGCCCATGGCGTAGTTGCCGCGACCGTCGAAAGAGGACCCTTTCACGCCGCGAAAGTCGCGGACGCGGGGAAGGGCAACGGTGATCAGACGATCGAGGAACTCGTACATGCGGTCGCCGCGCAGGGTGACCTTGGCGCCAAGCGGCATCTCTTCACGGACGCGGAAGCCTGCGATCGACTTCTTCGCCTTTGTGATGACAGCCCGCTGACCGGTGATGGTCGTCAGGTCGTCGGCAGCCGACTTGGCTTTCTTGGAGTCCTTCACCGCCTCGGTGCCCGCGCCGATGTTCAGCACGATCTTGTCGAGACGAGGGATCATCATGTCGTTCGAATAGCCGAACTCTTCCTTCAGCGCCGGTTTGACCCGCTCGCGGAATTCGATCTTCAGCCGCGGGAGGTATGTTTCGGTATCAAGCATCGATCACGTCTCCCGTGGTCTTGGCAAAGCGGACCTTCTTGTCGCCTTCCATGCGGAAACCGACGCGCGTCGCCTTGCCGTTCTTGTCCATCAGCGACAGGTTCGACAGGTCGATCGGCATCGCCTTGGGCTGGCGGCCGCCTTGCGTGGTCTGGGTCTGGCGGGTGTGGCGGATCGCGACGTTCACGCCGTCGACGATGGCCTTGCCGGCCGCAGGCATGACAGAGGTGATTTCACCGGTCTTGCCCTTGTCCTTGCCCGCAAGCACGACGACCTTGTCGCCCTTCTTGAGTTTCGCAGCCATCAGAGCACCTCCGGAGCCAGCGAGATGATCTTCATGAAGTTCTTCGCGCGAAGCTCACGAACCACCGGGCCGAAGATACGGGTACCGACCGGCTCGTTGTTGTTGTTGAGGATCACGGCGGCGTTCCGGTCGAACCGGATCGCGGTGCCGTCTTCGCGGCGGACTTCCTTGGCGGTGCGCACGACGACGGCCTTGCGGACGTCGCCCTTCTTCACGCGGCCGCGCGGAATGGCTTCTTTCACGGATACGACGATGATGTCACCGACCGAGGCATATCGACGGTGCGAACCGCCGAGGACCTTGATGCACTGGACGCGACGCGCGCCAGAATTGTCAGCGACATCCAGATTGGTCTGCATCTGGATCATAAGGTTTCTCCCGACCTTTGGGACCGCCGTTGCAGCACGGACATGGACCCCAGGGTTTCGTTAAAACCGGGCGTGGTTCAGGCTTGCGCCACCACTTCCCAGCATTTCGTTTTCGACATCGGCGCGCACTCCTGAATGCGAACCTGGTCGCCGACCTTGTACTGGTTCTGAGCGTCGTGAGCCCGGTACTTCTTGGACTTACGAATGGTCTTTTTCAGAACCGGATGCGTGAAACGGCGCTCGACCGAAACCGTGATGGTCTGGTCGTTCTTGTCCGAGGTCACGGTGCCTTGCAGAATTCTTTTGGGCATCTGATTGAGTCCTTCTTATTCCGCTGCCGCTTGGGCTTTTTCGTTCAGCACCGTCTTCACGCGGGCGGTGTCACGACGGACAGCGCGCATGCGAGAGGTGTTCTCCAGCTGGCTGGTGGCCTGCTGGAAGCGGAGGTTGAAGGATTCTTTCTTCAACTCGACCAGCTTGTCACGAAGCTGGTCGGGGGTCTGGTCACGAAGTTCCTTGGCATCGAATGCCATGTGCAGTTCCTTTCAACATCGACGGAGGGCCCCGTGAAGGGTCACCCTGATTCCGCCGGAGATCGTGGATGAACGCCGCCTATAGGCCGGGAAACCGCGATGGGCAAGGGATTTCTGGACAATTCCGCCCGCGAATGCGATCCGGCGACCAACCTGGCCCGTCCTGTCCGAAAGAAGCCCACGATGTCTACCATATCTTCCCTCTTTGTCACCCGTCTCTACAAGGCGGCGCTGTCGGACCACGGCGCCGTCGATGTCGCCGAGTTGGAGGCGTCGTGCCTGTCCATCGCCGAGGATGACGAGGCCGGGCAGGACTGGTGCGAAGAGAACGGCTATCCCGGTTACACCTCTTACGCCTCGCTGACCGACCTGCCCTGGCGCTTCCCGATCTTCGAACAGGTCAAGGCCGCCCTCGACAAGCACGTCGCCGCCTTCGCAGAGGACCTGGCCTTTGATCTCGAAGGCCGCGCTCTGAAGCTTGAGGATATGTGGATCAACATTCTGCCCGAGGGCGGCATCCACACCTCGCACATCCATCCGCATTCGGTGATCTCGGGCACGACCTATGTGGCGATGCCCGAAGGCACCAGCGCCCTGCGCCTCGAAGACCCGCGCTCGGCGATGATGATGGCGGCGCCCGCCCGCCGCAAGGACGCCCCCGAGGAGCTTAGAACCTTCGTCTACGTCAAGCCGGTCGTGGGCGAGGTGCTGCTATGGGAAAGCTGGCTGCGCCACGAGGTGCCGATGAACATGGCCGAGGACGACCGGATCTCGGTCAGCTTCAACTATTCCTGGGGCTAGGAGCGTTCACTTCTGCCGCAGCACGCGCATGCCCGATGACCGCATCTCGTAGTCGAACATGCGCTGCGAATAGACGCCGTGCTTCATGTAGAAGCGGGACGACCGCACGAACGCCGGATCGGCAGGCGGAACATATGCGCCCTGAAGCACCGCACGGCCATCGGCTGCGACCTGAACGGCAAAGCCGCCCTGTCCATCAAAGGTCAGGAAGACCCGCATCGCATAGGCGCGACCGTCCCGCACAAGGCGCGGTCCCGTGAAACGGGCGCTTCGCATCTGCTGGTTCGGTGTGCAGCCCTGCATGCCCTGGTCGCGGGTATAGTCGCTGTCGAACGAAAGCTCGCCGTTGCCGCGCCAGCGCAGGCTCATCGGCGGGGCGCAGCCATTCCGTCCGTCGTGAATCTGGAAGACCACGGCATCCTCGGGCTGCGATGCCCTGAAGGACATAGTCGTCTCGAACAGGTAGGTCGCCGGGCTGTCAATCCGGATGTTGTCAGAGAATATCTCGGATCGCTGCAGGTAGATTCCGCCGGTGCATTTGTTCTTGCTCGTGCGGAACACATAGTCAGCGCCGCTACGCGACAGGGCGCCCGCATCAACGCCGCACGACGTGTCCCACCCCATTCGGGCGACTGTCCAAGTGGTCTGGGCGGCTGCGGGTTGGGCCATAAGCAGGGCAATCAAGGCGGCAAGGCATGTCCGGATCATGGCATCCTGTCTCGTCTGCTGCAGTCGAATGAAAGCCTAGCGGTCCGTTGCCGTTTCTCAAAGCAAAACCCCCGGCCGCTTGCGCGCCGGGGGTTTACCTGTCTCTGTCTGGCAAGACTTGTCCTGCCGTCCGCTTACCAGTCTTCGCGGGAAACCACCCGGGTCTTGATCGGCAACTTCATCGACGCAAGGCGCAGGGCCTCTTTCGCGATGACTTCGCTGACACCGTCGATCTCGAACATGATCCGGCCCGGCTTGACCTTGGCCGCCCAGTAATCGACCGAACCCTTGCCCTTACCCATCCGCACTTCGGTGGGCTTGGAGGACACGGCGACGTCCGGGAAGATCCGGATCCAGACACGGCCCTGGCGCTTCATGTGGCGGGTCAGAGCGCGGCGGGCTGCCTCGATCTGACGCGCGGTCACACGCTCGGGCTGGGTGGCCTTGAGGCCGAAGGTGCCGAAGTTCAGGTCAGACCCGCCCTTCGCTTCCCCCTTGATCCGCCCCTTGTGCTGTTTGCGGAATTTCGTGCGCTTTGGTTGCAGCATTTTTCAAAACTCCTCAGTTCCGGCGGCCGCCACCGGCACCACGGGGTGCGGGGCCATCCTGGATTTCCTGCTGGCGACGGTCACGAGCCTGGGGATCGTGTTCCATGATCTCGCCTTTGAAGATCCAGACCTTGATGCCAATGATGCCGTAGGGCGTCTTGGCTTCGCACAGGGCATAGTCGATGTCGGCGCGCAGGGTGTGCAGCGGCACGCGGCCTTCACGGTACCACTCGGTGCGCGCGATCTCGGCGCCGCCAAGACGGCCCGCGACGTTCACGCGAATACCAAGCGAGCCCATGCGCATCGCATTCTGCACCGACCGCTTCATGGCCCGGCGGAACGACACGCGGCGTTCAAGCTGCTGCGCGATCGACTCGGCGACAAGCTGAGCGTCAAGCTCGGGCTTGCGGACCTCGACGATGTTGAGGTGCAGCTCGCTTTTCGTCATCGCGGCAAGCTTCTTGCGGAGCGTCTCGATGTCCGCGCCCTTCTTGCCGATGATGACGCCCGGGCGCGCCGTGTGAATGGTCACACGGCACTTGCGGTGCGGACGTTCGATGATGATCTTCGACACGCCGGCCTGCTTGCATTCCTCGCGGATGAACTCACGCATCCGGACGTCTTCAAGCAGCAGGTTGCCGAAATCCTTGGTGTCGGCGTACCAGCGGCTGTCCCAGGTCCGGTTGACCTGAAGCCGCATGCCGATCGGGTTGACCTTGTGACCCATTAGGCTTGCTCCTCGACTTGACGGACCTTGATGGTGATCTCAGAGAACGGCTTCATGATCTTGCCGTAGCGGCCACGCGCCCGCGGACGGCCACGCTTCATGATCAGGTTCTTGCCCACATAGGCCTCGGCGACGACAAGCTCGTCGACGTCAAGGTTATGGTTGTTCTCGGCGTTGGCGATCGCGGACTGAAGGCACTTCTTCACGTCTCCGGCGATCCGCTTTTTCGAAAAGGTCAGATCGGCGAGCGCCTTGTCGACCTTCTTGCCGCGGATCAGCGCCGCCACCAGATTGAGTTTCTGGGGGCTGGTGCGCAACATGCGCAACTTCGCCATCGCTTCGTTGTCCGCCACGCGGCGGGGATTCTTATCCTTGCCCATGGCTTACTTCCTTTTCGCTTTCTTGTCGGCCGCATGGCCGTGATACGTGCGCGTCGGCGAGTATTCACCGAACTTCTGGCCGATCATGTCCTCGGTCACGGCAATCGGGATATGCTTGTGACCGTTGTAGACGCCGAACGTCAGACCGACGAACTGCGGCAGGATGGTCGACCGGCGCGACCAGATCTTGATGACTTCGTTGCGGCCCGACTCGCGCGACTTCTCGGCCTTTTTCAGGACGTAGGCGTCGACAAAGGGGCCCTTCCAAACAGAACGTGTCATGACTTAGCGCCCCTTCTTCCGAGCGTGGCGCGAGCGGATGATGTACTTGTCCGTCGCCTTGTTGGAGCGGGTCTTGCGGCCCTTGGTATCCTTGCCCCACGGCGTCACCGGAGTCCGGCCGCCCGAGGTGCGGCCTTCGCCGCCGCCGTGCGGGTGGTCGATCGGGTTCATCACCACACCGCGAACCGACGGACGCTTGCCGTAGTGGCGGTTGCGGCCGGCCTTGCCGAGGTTCTGGTTCGAGTTGTCGGGGTTCGACACGGCACCGATGGTCGCCATGCATTCCTGGCGGACCATGCGAAGCTCGCCCGAGGACAGGCGAACCTGTGCGTAGCCGCCGTCACGGCCGACGAACTGGGCGTAGGTGCCCGCGGCGCGCGCCAGCTGGCCGCCCTTGCCGGGCTTCAGCTCGACGTTGTGGACGATCGTGCCGATCGGCATGCCCGAGAACGGCATCGCGTTGCCCGGCTTCACGTCGACCTTGCGGCCCGAAACGATCTTGTCACCGACGCCAAGGCGTTGCGGCGCGAGGATGTAACGCTGTTCGCCGTCTTCATACTGCACAAGCGCGATGAAGGCGGTGCGGTTCGGGTCATATTCGATCCGGGCCACGACAGCCGTCATGTCATGCTTGGTGCGTTTGAAGTCCACGATGCGATAGAGACGCTTCGCCCCGCCGCCTTTGCGGCGCATCGTGATCCGTCCGGTGTTGTTCCGTCCGCCATGCTTGGACAAACCCTCGGTGAGGGCTTTGACCGGGCGGCCTTTCCAAAGCTCCGAACGGTCGATCAGAACCAGCCCGCGCTGGCCAGGCGTCGTCGGTTTGTACGACTTGAGTGCCATGCTTTCTGTCTTCCGTTGCTTTGTGGCGAGAGTGTCCCGCCTGTTAGATGAAGGGCCCCGAAGGTCCCCGGTGGTGTTGGCCAGCGCGCCGGAAAACACGTCCGGTGCCGCCTGGCCAGGTGCCCCGGATCATGTCCGGGGCAGGGTCATTCCAAAAATCGCAAGGCCCCGGATAAACCGGGGCCCAGCGGATGCCGTGGTCTATTAAAGACCCGTGGTCACGTCAATCGTGTTGCCTTCTTCAAGCATCACGTAGGCTTTCTTGACGTCGTTCCGGCGGCCAAGCTGGCCACGGAACCGCTTTTGCTTGCCCTTGGTGATCGACGTGTTGACCGCCTTCACCTTGACGCCGAACAGCGCTTCGACCGCTTCCTTGATCTGCGGTTTGGTCGAATCGATCGCGACCTCGAAGACCACCGCGCCCGCGTCGGACGCCATGGTGGCCTTTTCGGTGATGATCGGCTTGCGGATCACGTCGTAGTGTTCTGCCTTCGCGCTCATTTCAGTCGAGCCTCCAGTGCTTCGACACCCGCTTTGGTCAGCACGAGCGTGTCGCGCTTGAGGATGTCATAGACGTTTGCGCCCATCGACGGCAGCACATCGAGACCCTCGATGTTCGCGGCGGCACGGGCAAAGCCCTCGTTGACCGATGCGCCGTCGATGATCAGGGCACGCTTCCAGCCGAGGTTCTTGACCTGCTTGGCAAGCGACGAGGTGCGGCCTTCGGATTCGGCCGACTCGATGATCACAAGAGCGCCTTCGCGCATCTTGGCGGACAACGCATGCTTCAGCCCCAGCTTGCGGAACTTCTTGGTCAGCTCATGCGCGTGGCTGCGCGGGGTCGGACCCTTGTAGATACCGCCCTTGCGGAAGATCGGCGCGTTGCGGTCACCGTGGCGTGCGCCGCCGGTGCCCTTCTGGCGATAGATCTTCTTGGTCGAATAGCTGGTCTCGGACCGGGTCTTGACCTTGTGCGTGCCCTGCTGCGCGCGCGCGCGCTGCCACCGCACCATACGGTGAAGAACGTCGGCACGAGGCTCGAGCCCGAAGATCTCGTCGTCGAGATCGACGGACCCGGTCTTGCCGGCGTCCAGGTTGATCACGTCGAGTTTCATGCGTCGCCATCCTTCTTCTCGTCTGCGGCGGGTGCATCAGCACCATCATCCGACTTGTCGGCGTCGATCGAGGCTTCGGCTTCGGCCAGGGCCGCCGCTTCTTGCGCAGCCTGCTCTTCGGCCTGGCGCTGTGCTTCTGCCTCTGCCTCTGCTGCTGCCGCTGCGGCGGCTTCCTCGGCGGCGCGGGCGGCTTCTTCGGCAGCCGATTTCAGGGCGGCGGGAAGGATCGCGTTCTCGGGGAACGGCTTCTTCACGGCGTCCTTGATCGTCACCCAGCCACCCTTCGATCCCGGGACAGCGCCCTTGACCATGATCAGGCCCCGGCCCGCGTCGGTCTTGACGACCTGCAGGTTCTGGGTGGTCACGCGGGCGGCGCCCATGTGGCCGGCCATCTTCTTGCCCTTGAACACCTTGCCGGGGTCCTGGCACTGGCCGGTCGAGCCGTGCGAGCGGTGGCTCACCGACACGCCGTGCGATGCGCGCAGACCGGCGAAGTTGTGCCGCTTCATCGCACCGGCAAAGCCTTTACCGATGGACGTGCCCGACACGTCGACGAACTGACCCTCGAAGTAGTGGTCAGCGGTGATTTCCTCGCCAACGGCGATCAGGTTCTCGGGATCGACCCGGAACTCTGCGATCTTCCGCTTCGGCTCGACCTTGGCGACGGCAAAGTGGCCGCGCATCGCCTGCGAGGTCCGCTTGGCCTTGGCCGCACCGGCGCCGAGTTGAACAGCCGAATAGCCGTCGCGGTCAGCCGTGCGCTGCGCGACGACCTGAAGGCCGTCAAGCTGCAGAACGGTGACGGGAACCTGGCGGCCGTCCTCGAGGAAAAGGCGGGTCATGCCCACCTTCTTTGCGATAACTCCAGAGCGCAACATCTGTCCTGCCCTCCTTACGACTGCAGCTTGATCTCGACGTCGACACCGGCAGCCAGGTCGAGCTTCATGAGCGCGTCCACGGTCTGGGGGGTCGGGTCGATGATGTCGAGAAGGCGCTTGTGGGTGCGAATTTCCCACTGGTCGCGCGATTTCTTGTCCACGTGCGGGCCGCGCAGGACGGTGAACTTCTCGATCTTGTTCGGCAGCGGGATCGGGCCGCGCACTTGCGCGCCGGTCCGCTTGGCGGTGTTCACGATCTCCTGCGTGCTGGCGTCCAGCACACGGAAATCGAACGCCTTCAAGCGGATGCGAATGTTCTGACTGGCACTTGCCATGGTCTTTGCCTTTCGACGGCTTCTAAGGTTGAGAGGTGGAGGTCGCGGTATTGCGGCCCCCACATCGAACTCTTGTGGTCTTGGTGCCGGGCAAGGGACACTTGCCCGGCGCTGTCAGATGCCTTGGCGGCGCGTGCAGGCACGCGCCATGCCAGACCGCCTACTCGACGATCTTGGACACCACGCCGGCGCCGACGGTGCGGCCGCCTTCGCGGATCGCGAAGCGCAGTTTCTCTTCCATCGCGATCGGCGCGATCAGTTCAACCGTGAACGACACGTTGTCGCCCGGCATCACCATCTCGGTGCCCTCGGCCAGCGTCACCGTCCCGGTCACGTCCGTCGTGCGGAAGTAGAACTGCGGGCGGTAGTTGGCGAAGAACGGCGTGTGACGGCCACCCTCTTCCTTGGTCAGAATGTACGCCTCGGCCTCGAACTTGGTGTGCGGGTTCACCGAGCCCGGCTTGCAGATCACCTGGCCGCGCTCCACGCCCTCGCGGTCGATGCCGCGCAGCAGAAGACCCACGTTGTCGCCCGCCTCGCCGCGGTCCAGCAGCTTGCGGAACATCTCGACGCCGGTGCAGGTCGTCTTCTTGTTCTTGTTCAGGCCGACGATCTCCATTTCCTCGCCGACCTTGATCACGCCGCGCTCGATCCGGCCCGTCGCAACCGTGCCGCGACCCGAGATCGAGAACACGCCCTCGACCGGCATCAGGAACGGCTGGTCCACCGGACGCTCCGGCGTCGGGATGTACTCGTCGACCGCCGCCATCAGCGCACGGATCGCGTTCTCGCCGATCTCGGCCTCGGTGCCGTTCATCGCGTGCAGCGCCGAGCCCTTGATGATCGGGATGTCGTCGCCGGGGAACTCGTACGAGGACAGAAGCTCGCGGATTTCCATCTCGACAAGCTCGAGCAGCTCTTCGTCGTCGACCTGGTCGACCTTGTTCATGAACACGACCATCGCCGGAACGCCGACCTGCTTGGCCAGCAGGATGTGCTCGCGCGTCTGCGGCATCGGGCCGTCGGCGGCGTTCACCACCAGGATCGCGCCGTCCATCTGGGCGGCACCGGTGATCATGTTCTTCACGTAGTCGGCGTGGCCGGGGCAGTCGACGTGCGCGTAGTGGCGGTTCTCGGTCTCGTACTCGACATGCGCCGTCGAGATCGTGATCCCGCGCGCTTTCTCTTCCGGCGCGCCGTCGATCTGGTCATACGCACGGAATTCGCCGAAATACTTCGTGATCGCTGCCGTCAGCGTCGTCTTGCCGTGGTCGACGTGGCCAATCGTGCCGACGTTGACGTGCGGTTTGTTACGTTCAAACTTACCCTTTGCCATGATGGCCTCCTTCAATCGGTTGGCACGCCGCGGCGCACCTTACGGGGTGGGACGGGCGGCAGGCGCCGCCCCGCCGTTTATGCGTATTTCGCCTGGATCTCTTCCGAGATGTTCTGCGGAACCGGTTCGTAGTGGTCGAACTGCATGGTGAACTGGGCACGGCCCGACGACATCGACCGCAAGGTGTTGATGTAGCCGAACATGTTCGCCAGCGGCACGAAGGAGTTGATCACCACGGCGTTGCCGCGGCTGTCCTGTCCCTGCACCTGGCCCCGACGCGAGGTCAGATCGCCGATGACGTTGCCGGTGTATTCGTCCGGCGTCACCACTTCGACCTTCATGATCGGCTCGAGCAGCTGCGCGCCGGCCCGCTTGAGGCCCTCACGCATGCACATCCGCGACGCGATCTCGAACGCGAGAACCGACGAGTCGACGTCGTGGTACTTGCCGTCGACCAGCGCGACCTTGAAGTCGATGACGGGGAAGCCCGCAAGCGGACCCGAATCCATCACCGACTTGATGCCCTTCTCGACGCCCGGCACGTATTCCTTCGGAACCGCACCGCCGACGATGCGGCTTTCGAACGAATAGCCCTCGCCCGGCTCGGTCGGCATGATCTCGAGCTTGACCTCGGCGAACTGGCCCGAACCACCCGACTGTTTCTTGTGAGTGTAGGTGTGTTCGATCTTCTGGCGAATGGTCTCGCGGTAGGCCACCTGCGGCGCACCGATGTTCGCCTCGACCTTGAACTCGCGCTTGAGCCGGTCGACGAGAATGTCGAGGTGAAGTTCGCCCATGCCCTTCATGATCGTCTGGCCCGACTCGATGTCGGTCTCGACGCGGAAGGACGGGTCCTCGGCGGCAAGCCGCTGCAGACCTGCGGACATCTTCTCCTGGTCGGCCTTCGTCTTGGGCTCGATCGCGATCTCGATGACCGGATCGGGGAAGGTCATGGTTTCAAGGACCACCGGCTTGGACGCATCGCACAGCGTGTCGCCCGTGGTGGTCTCTTTCAGACCCGCCAGCGCGATGATGTCGCCGGAACCGGCCCAATCGATTTCCTCGCGGGAATTCGAGTGCATCATCATCATCCGGCCAACACGCTCTTTGCGGCCCTTGGTCGAGTTAAGGATGCTGCCACCCTTCTCGAGAAGGCCCGAATAGATGCGCGTGAAGGTCAGCGACCCGACGAAGGGGTCGTTCATGATCTTGAACGCCAGGCCCGCGAACGGCTGTTCGTCACCGGGGCGACGCTCGATGTTGCGGGTTTCCGTTTCGTCGTCCGGCGAGAAGCCCATGTAGGGCGGCACGTCGAGCGGCGTCGGCAGATAGTCGATCACGGCGTTGAGCAGGGGCTGAACGCCCTTGTTCTTGAACGCCGAGCCGCACAGCACCGGAACGAAGGCCATCGACAGCGTGCCCTTGCGGATCAGCGCGCGCAGCGACTCGATATCGGGCTCTTGCCCTTCAAGATATGCTTCCATCGCGGTGTCGTCGACTTCGACGGCGATCTCGATCAGGTTGGCGCGATGCTCTTCGGCCATGTCCTTGAGGTCGTCGCGGATGTCCTGGATGACCCAGCTTGCGCCGAGGTCTTCACCCTTCCACACCCACTCCTTCATGGTCAGCAGATCGATGATGCCCTCGAGCTTGTCCTCGGAGCCGATCGGCAGCTGGATCGGCGCGGGGATCGCACCGGTGCGGTCCTTGATCATCTTCACGCAGTTGAAGAAATCGGCGCCGGTCTTGTCCATCTTGTTGACGAAGACGATGCGCGGAACCTTGTAGCGGTCCGCCTGACGCCAGACGGTTTCCGTCTGCGGCTCGACACCGGCGTTGCCGTCCAGAAGGCAGATCGCACCGTCGAGAACGGCAAGCGAACGCTCGACCTCGATGGTGAAATCGACGTGTCCGGGAGTGTCGATGATGTTGAAGCGGTGCTTGTCGCTGATCGCGTTGGCGCCATCGGTGGTCTTGGCCCAGAACGTCGTGGTCGCAGCCGAGGTGATGGTGATCCCCCGCTCCTGCTCCTGCTCCATCCAGTCCATCGTCGCGGCGCCGTCATGGACTTCGCCGATCTTGTGGGACTTGCCTGTGTAGAACAGGATACGCTCGGTGCAGGTGGTCTTGCCTGCATCGATATGCGCCATGATGCCGAAGTTGCGGTAGCGATCGAGAGTGTATTCGCGTGCCATGGGGGACGGTCCTCAGGCTGAGATTGAGTTACCAGCGGTAGTGGCTGAACGCCTTGTTGGCATCGGCCATCTTGTGTGTGTCTTCGCGCTTCTTCACGGCAGAACCGCGGCCCTGGACCGCATCCATCAGTTCGCCCGCCAGGCGCTCTTCCATGGTGTTCTCGTTGCGGCCGCGGCTGGCGATGATGAGCCAGCGGATCGCAAGCGCCTCACGACGCTCGGGGCGGACCTCGACGGGGACCTGGTAGGTCGCACCGCCGACGCGGCGCGAGCGCACTTCGACGGACGGTTTGATGTTGTCCAGCGCCTCATGGAAAACCTCGATCGGAGCTTTCTTGAGACGGTTCTCGACCCGGTCCATCGCCCCGTAGACGATCGATTCGGCGACGGATTTCTTGCCGTCGTACATCAGGTTGTTCATGAACTTGGTCAGGATCCGATCGCCGAACTTGGCATCGGGCAGAACTTCGCGCTTTTCGGCGGCGTGACGGCGGGACATCTGGTGTAATCCTCTTACTTCGGACGCTTCGCGCCGTATTTCGAACGACGCTGCTTGCGGTCTTTGACGCCTTGCGTGTCAAGCACACCGCGCAGGATGTGGTAGCGCACGCCGGGAAGGTCTTTTACGCGACCGCCGCGGATCAGGACCACCGAGTGTTCCTGCAGGTTGTGGCTTTCACCGGGGATATAGCTGATCACCTCGTAGCCGTTCGTCAGGCGTACCTTGGCAACCTTCCGCATCGCCGAGTTCGGCTTTTTCGGAGTGGTCGTATAGACACGCGTACACACGCCACGCTTCTGCGGGCAGGACTCGAGGTGCTGGGACTTCGAGCGTTTGACTTTCGGCTGCCGCGGCTTGCGGATCAGCTGTTGGATCGTTGGCATTCCGGTTCGTTCCCCGTGTAGCAACACTTCTGTTCGCGGGGCGCGCGCACCCCAGGTTCATCGACATGCGCCTTGCGCGTCCGCAAAACGCAAAAACCGCCTTCGCCCCCCATGATCTCAGGGACGACGCGGTAGAGTTCCAGAGGATCGGGGCATTCGCCCGGATCGTGACCGCTTCAATACTGTGACAGGCTCGGTGGCAAGCCACCCCTAACGCCCGAGTGCGCGCCGTATATGGCGAGTCTCTGGGGTTGTCAACACTGGCTGCCGAAGGCTAGCGCGTCCGCAGCGGCACAAGTGCCGCGCGCGTCATCGCCCTTTCCCTGTAGAAGGTATAGACGCCCGTCGCAACCACGATCGCTGCCCCGACAAGGGTCGGCCAGGCCGGCCATTCGCCAAAGACGACAAAGCCCAGAAGCAACGCCCAAAGGATCGAGGTGTAGCGGAACGGCGCCACGATGGCGACCTCGCCCACCCGCATCGCCATCACGCTGAACATGTAGCCGCCGATCAGGAACACCGCGGCGCCGCCGATATGCGCCGCGTCCAGAACGCTCATCGGCTGCCAGTCGGTGACGAGCGAGGCGCAGGCTGCAAAGATCGTCACCCCGACCGAAGCCGACAGCGCCACCGTGAATGACGGAACGTCCCGCGACAGCCGCCGCGTCGCCAGATCGCGCACTGTCACGCAAGCGACCGAGATCAGCGCGTAAACCGAGAACACGGTGAACCCCTCGGCCCCGGGCCGCACGATCATCAACACCCCGATGAAGCCGATCACGATGGCGGTCATCCGCCGCCATCCCACCGGCTCGCGCAGGAACAGCGCGCCGGACAGCGTCACGACCAGCGGCAGCACCTGAAGAATCGCAGTGACGTTCGCCAACGGCATGTTGAACAGGGCGGTGATGAAGAAATACGCCGCCGCGATCTCCATCACCGTGCGCAGGGCGATCAGCCCCCAATCCCGGCGCGGCAGGTCAAGGCGCATGCCGCCGACGATCCGCGCCAGCGTCAGCAGCATGAGGCTCGCCACGATGCCGCGGATCAGCAGCGCCTGGAACAGCGGCACCTCTCCGGCGAGCGTCTTCATGAAGGTGTCGTTGATGGTGAACGCCGCCATCGAGGCCATCATCAGCCCGGCTCCGCGGGTATTGTCGGTCAGATCGGCCATGGATGGGGGTCCTTTCAATGACTTGGCTAGCAGCAGCCGCAGACCTCCGCCAGTGGCGTCCTTGCGCCAACCACGCCTGAAACCCGGCAGCCGGGGCAGCGCGTTGGGCCACAAAGGAAGGAGGCCCCCATGACCCTGGCAAGACTGACCGCCACCACCACCGCCCTGCTCTGCATCGGGGCGGCCACCCCTGCCCTTGCACAAAGCCGCTGCGGCGCCAGCTATGTGTTCCAGCCCGGAGACACGCTTTACAGCGTCGCGCAGCAGTGCCGGGTGAACGATGACGGCGCAGGCTTTGTGTTTGACCGTCCCTACACCACCCTGTCGCTCGAAAACCGGGGCGAGGGCGAGCTGGCCGTCATCGGGCGCCAGGGCGCACGCAGCTTTGGCGGCGTCGACGTGTCAGGGGACGGTGCGGTGTTCGTGCGCTGCTGACCTGCACCATGCCGCAAGGAAAAAGGCCCCGCCGAAACCGGCGGGGCCTTTGCTTGTTCAGTCCTGACCGAAAGGTCAGTCGCGGCTTTCCGGCGTGTCGACCACATCGGTCTCGACATCCGACGCGAACTCTTCGGTCGGGGCGGCAAGGGCTGCCGCCGCCTCCGCCTCGGCCCGCGCGGCCTCGATCACTTTCTTGTCCCGCTCCAGCGCGATCTCGCGCACCTTCTGGGTCGCACCGCCCGTGCCCGCCGGGATCAGGCGGCCCACGATGATGTTCTCCTTCAGGCCGACAAGCTTGTCGCGCTTGCCCTGCACCGCAGCTTCGGTCAGCACCCGCGTGGTCTCCTGGAAGGACGCGGCCGAGATGAACGACCGGGTCTGCAAGGACGCCTTGGTGATGCCCAAGAGAACCGGTTCGCCCTGTGCGGGGCGCCGACCCTTGGCTTCGACCTTGGCATTCTCGGCGTCGAACTCGGCCTTGTCGATGTGCTCGCCCTTGAGAAGCGTCGTCTCGCCCGAATCCAGGATCTCGATCTTCTGCAGCATCTGGCGAACGATCACCTCGATGTGCTTGTCGTTGATCTTCACGCCCTGCAGTCGGTAGACGTCCTGCACCTCGTTGATGAGGTACACGGCAAGCGCCTCGATGCCCATGATCCGCAGGATGTCATGCGGAGCGGGGTTGCCATCCATGATGTAGTCGCCCTTCTGGACGAAATCGCCCTCGGCAACAGGGATGTGCTTGCCCTTGGGCACCATGTACTCGACCGGTTCCATCGTGTCGTCCGATGGCTCGATCGCGATACGGCGCTTGTTCTTGTAGTCGCGGCCAAAGCGGACGTAGCCATCGATCTCGGCGATGATGGCGTGGTCCTTGGGGCGGCGTGCCTCGAACAGTTCGGCCACCCGCGGCAGACCGCCGGTGATGTCCTTGGTCTTGGCGCCTTCGCGCGGGATCCGCGCGACCACGTCACCGGCCAGGATGTCCTGCCCGTCTTCCACCGACAGGATCGCATCCACCGACATCGTGTAGGTGACGGGGTTGCCCTGCTCGTTGCGCACAGGCTCGCCCGACTCCTTGTCGAGGATGATGATCTCGGGCTTCAGCTCGTTGCCCTTGGGCGCGGTGCGCCAGTCGGACACGATCTTCTGCGTCATGCCGGTCGCATCGTCGGTCTCTTCGCGGACCGAAAGGCCCGTGGTCAGATCGACGAAGCGCGCGACACCGGCCTTCTCGGCGATGATCGGCAGCGTGTAGGGGTCCCATTCGAACAGCTTGTCGCCGCGCGCGACGGTATCGCCTTCCTTCGGGAACACCTTGGTGCCGTAGCCCAGCTTGAAGCTGGCCCGCTCGACGTCGTTCTCGTCGACGATCACCATCTGCATGTTCCGGCCCATCACGATCAGATCGCCTGCCGCATTCGCCAGAAGGTTGGGGTTCTTGAAGACGATCTTGCCGTCCTGCCCCGCTTCCTGGAACGACTGCTGGCCACCCTGCGCGACGCCGCCGATGTGGAACGTCCGCATCGTCAGCTGCGTGCCCGGCTCGCCGATGGACTGCGCCGCGATGATGCCCACGGCTTCGCCCTGGTTCACCAGCGTGCCGCGTGCAAGGTCACGACCATAGCACATGGCGCAGACGCCTTCCTCGGCCTCGCAGGTCAGCGGCGAGCGGATGCGCATCGAGGGCACGGCGGCATCACCGATGATGTCGGCCTTGCGCTCGTCGATCAGCTCGTTCTTGGCGCAGATCACCTCGTCGGTGCCCGGACGCAGCACGTCGTCGGCCGCGACGCGGCCAAGGATACGCTCTGCCAGGGTCGCCACGACCTCGCCGTCGTTCACAGCGGTCTCGGCGGTGATCGCCTGCGAGGTGCCGCAGTCGTGCTCGCGCACGATGCAGTCCTGCGCCACGTCCACCAGACGGCGGGTCAGGTAGCCCGAGTTCGCCGTCTTGAGCGCGGTGTCCGACAGGCCCTTGCGGGCGCCGTGGGTCGAGTTGAAGTATTCAAGAACGGTCAGACCTTCCTTGAAGTTCGAGATGATCGGCGTTTCGATGATCTCGCCCGACGGCTTGGCCATCAGGCCGCGCATGCCGCCCAGCTGCTTCATCTGGGTGACCGAGCCACGGGCGCCGGAGTGCGCCATCATGTAGACCGAGTTCGGCTCTTCCTCGGCGCCGTTGGCATCGTAGCGCTTGGCCGAGATGGTCGCCATCATCGCGTCGGTCACCTTGTCGTTGCACTTCGACCAGGCGTCCACGACCTTGTTGTACTTCTCGCCCTGAGTGATCAGGCCGTCCATGTACTGCTGTTCGAAATCCTTGACCTGCTCGCGGGTCTCTTCGACGATCGGCCACTTGGTTTCGGGGATCACCATGTCGTCCTTGCCGAACGAAATGCCGGCCTTGAACGCCTCGCGGAAGCCCACGGTCATGATCTGGTCGCAGAAGATCACCGACTCTTTCTGGCCGCAGTAGCGGTAGACGGTGTCGATGACCTGCTGCACCTCTTTCTTGCGCAGCAGTCGGTTCAGCAGCGAGAACGGCGCCTTGGCGTTCAGCGGCAGAAGCGCGCCAAGCCGAACCCGGCCCGGCGTGGTTTCAAAGCGCGTGAACACCTCGTTGCCTTCGTTGTCGATCTGCTTGACCCGGCACTGGATACGCGCGTGCAGATGCACCTCTCCGGCGTCGAGGGCGTGCTGCACCTCGTCGATGTCGGAGAAGACCATGTCCTGGCCCTTCATCCCTTCGCGTTCCATCGAGATGTAGTAGAGGCCAAGGATCATGTCCTGCGACGGAACGATGATCGGTGCGCCGTTGGCGGGCGACAGCACGTTGTTGGTCGACATCATCAGGACGCGCGCTTCCAGCTGCGCCTCGAGCGACAGCGGGACGTGCACGGCCATCTGGTCGCCGTCAAAGTCGGCGTTGAAGGCCGAGCAGACCAGCGGGTGAAGCTGGATCGCCTTGCCTTCGATCAGCACCGGCTCGAACGCCTGGATGCCAAGACGGTGCAGCGTGGGCGCGCGGTTCAGAAGAACCGGGTGCTCGCGGATGACCTCGTCAAGGATGTCCCAGACCTCGGGACGCTCTTTTTCGACCAGCTTTTTCGCCTGCTTGACGGTGGACGACAGCCCCTTCGCCTCAAGCCGCGAGTAGATGAACGGCTTGAACAGTTCGAGCGCCATCTTCTTCGGCAACCCGCACTGGTGCAGTTTCAGTTCCGGCCCGGTCACGATGACCGAACGGCCCGAAAAGTCGACGCGCTTGCCCAGAAGGTTCTGGCGGAAGCGGCCCTGCTTGCCCTTGAGCATGTCCGACAGCGACTTCAGCGGGCGCTTGTTGGCCCCGGTGATGACACGGCCACGGCGACCGTTGTCGAACAGCGCATCCACGGCTTCCTGCAGCATCCGCTTTTCGTTGCGCACGATGATGTCGGGCGCGCGCAGCTCGATCAGGCGCTTGAGACGGTTGTTGCGGTTGATGACCCGGCGATACAGATCGTTAAGGTCCGACGTCGCGAAGCGGCCACCGTCCAGCGGGACCAGCGGGCGCAGTTCCGGCGGGATCACCGGAATGACCGTCATGATCATCCACTCGGGGCGGTTGCCCGACTCGAGGAAGCTCTCGACGATCTTCAGGCGCTTGATGATCTTCTTCGGCTTCAGCTCGCCCGTGGCCTCGGCGAGGTCCGCGCGCAGTTGCTCGGCCTCGGATTCCAGGTCGATCGCGGCCAGCATCTCGCGGATCGCTTCGGCGCCGATGTTGGCGGTGAAAGCGTCCATACCATACTGGTCCTGGGCATCCATGAACTCTTCTTCGGTCATCAGCTGACCGTAGTTGAGGTCCGTCAGGCCCGGCTCGATCACGACGTAGTTCTCGAAATAAAGGATCCGCTCCAGATCGCGGAGCGTCATGTCGAGCATGAGGCCGATGCGCGAGGGCAGCGATTTCAGGAACCAGATGTGCGCGACGGGCGAGGCCAGTTCGATGTGGCCCATCCGCTCGCGGCGGACCTTCTGCAAGGTCACCTCGACGCCGCACTTCTCGCAGACGACGCCGCGATACTTCATGCGCTTGTACTTGCCGCAGAGGCACTCGTAGTCCTTGATCGGGCCGAAGATGCGCGCGCAGAACAGGCCATCACGCTCGGGCTTGAACGTGCGGTAGTTGATCGTCTCGGGCTTCTTGATCTCGCCGTAGGACCAAGAAAGGATGCGCTCGGGCGACGCGAGCGAGATCTTGATCTCGTCGAACGTCTTGACCGGGGCAACGGGGTTGAACGGGTTGGTGGTCAGTTCCTGGTTCATATCAATGTCCTAATCAGGTGCGTCGGAAGGGAACGGGGCGGCGACGATGCCGCCGCCCAAGGGGCGCTGGGGTGCGCCGCTATTCGTCCTCGATCTCCGCATCCAGGAGTTCCATGTTCAGGCCGAGGCCGCGGACTTCCTTGACGAGCACGTTGAAGCTCTCGGGAACGCCCGCCTCGAAGTTGTCCTCGCCCTTGACGATGCTTTCGTAGACCTTGGTCCGGCCTGCCACGTCGTCCGACTTCACCGTCAGCATTTCCTGCAGGGTGTAGGCGGCGCCGTAAGCTTCCAGCGCCCAGACCTCCATCTCGCCGAAGCGCTGGCCACCGAACTGCGCCTTGCCGCCCAGCGGCTGCTGGGTCACGAGGCTGTACGGACCGGTCGAGCGCGCGTGGATCTTGTCGTCGACAAGGTGGTGCAGCTTGAGCAGGTACTTCACACCCACCGTCACCTGACGCGCGAACTGCTCGCCGGTGCGCCCGTCGAACAGGATCGACTGACCCGAGGTGTCAAATCCGGCCCGTGTGAGCGCGTCGTTGACATCCAGTTCCTTGGCGCCGTCGAAGACCGGCGTGGCGATCGGAACGCCGCGCGTCACGGTGCCCGCCGCTTCGACCAGACGCTCTTCGTCCATCTGGCCGATGGCTTCCTCGTAGACCTCGTCGCCATAGGCCAGGCGCAGCGCCTCGCGCACCGGGGTCATGTCGCCGGACCGGCGATATTCCCCAAGCGCGTCGTCGATCTTGATCCCGAGGCCGCGCGCGGCCCAGCCCATGTGGGTTTCAAGGATCTGCCCGACGTTCATGCGCGACGGCACGCCCAGCGGGTTGAGAACCAGATCGACCGCGGTGCCGTCCGCGAGGAACGGCATGTCCTCGATCGGAACCACTTTGGACACGACGCCCTTGTTGCCGTGACGACCGGCCATCTTGTCGCCCGGCTGCAGCTTGCGCTTCACCGCGACGAACACCTTGACCATCTTCATCACGCCGGGGGGCAGATCGTCGCCACGGCGAACCTTCTCGACCTTGTCATCGAAGCGGGTGTCGAGCGCGCGCTTCTGCGCCTCGAACTGCGCGTTCAGGGCTTCGATCTGCTGCGCCTCGGCCTCTTCACCGATGGCAAGCTGCCACCACTGGCCACGCGACAGCGTGTCCAGCAGTTCCTCGGTGATCTCCGAGCCCGACTTGATGCCCTTGGGGCCCTTCACCGCCGCCTTGCCCAGAAGCATCGACTTCAGGCGGGCGTAGATGTTGCGCTCCAGGATGTGCAGCTCGTCGTCGCGGTCGCGCGACAGTCGCTCGACCTCTTCACGCTCGATCTGAACCGCGCGCTCGTCCTTTTCGACGCCGTGGCGGTTGAACACCCGCACCTCGACGATCGTGCCGTAGTCGCCGGGCGGAAGACGCAGCGACGTGTCGCGCACATCGGACGCCTTTTCGCCAAAGATCGCGCGGAGCAGCTTTTCCTCGGGCGTCATCGGGCTTTCGCCCTTGGGGGTGATCTTGCCCACAAGGATGTCGCCCGGTCCGACCTCGGCGCCGATGTAGACGATGCCAGCCTCGTCGAGGTTGCGCAGCGCTTCTTCACCGACGTTCGGGATGTCCCGCGTGATTTCTTCGGGGCCAAGCTTGGTGTCACGGGCGGCGACTTCGAATTCCTCGATGTGGATCGAGGTAAAGACGTCATCCCGCGCGATCCGCTCGGAGATCAGGATCGAGTCCTCGTAGTTGTAGCCGTTCCAGGGCATGAACGCGACGATCACGTTCTTGCCAAGCGCCAGCTCACCCATGTCGGTCGACGGGCCATCGGCGATGACCTCGCCCTTGATGACGCTGTCGCCCACCTTCACCAGCGGACGCTGGTTGATGCAGGTGTTCTGGTTCGACCGCTGGAACTTGCGCATCCGGTAGATGTCGACGCCGGGATCGCCCGGTTCGAGATCATGGGTTGCGCGCACGACGATCCGCTGGGCATCGACCTGGTCGATGATGCCGGACCGGCGCGCCATGATCGCGGCGCCGGAATCCCGTGCCACGACTTCCTCGATGCCGGTGCCGACGAACGGAGCGTCCGCCTGCAGAAGCGGCACGGCCTGACGCTGCATGTTCGACCCCATCAGCGCGCGGTTCGCGTCATCGTTCTCGAGGAACGGGATCAGCGAGGCGGCGACGGACACCAACTGCTTGGGAGACACGTCGATCAGGTCGACCTGCTCTCGGGGGGCAAGGGTGTATTCACCCGACTGGCGAGTATTCACCAGGTCGTTCACGAGGTTCGCGTTCTCGTCGATGTTCGCGTTGGCCTGCGCCACGGTGTGACGCATTTCCTCGGTCGCGGACATGTAGACGACATCGTCGGAAACCTTGCCCTCATGCACGCGGCGGTAGGGAGTTTCGATGAAGCCGTACTTGTTCACGCGCGCGAAGGTGGCAAGCGAGTTGATCAGGCCGATGTTCGGGCCTTCCGGCGTTTCGATCGGGCACATCCGGCCATAGTGGGTCGGGTGAACGTCGCGCACTTCAAAGCCCGCACGTTCGCGTGTCAGACCGCCCGGGCCAAGCGCCGAAAGACGGCGCTTGTGGGTGACTTCCGACAGCGGGTTGGTCTGGTCCATGAACTGCGACAGCTGCGACGAGCCGAAGAATTCGCGCACGGCGGCCGCAGCGGGTTTCGCGTTGATAAGGTCCTGCGGCATGACGGTGTCGATCTCGACCGCCGACATGCGTTCCTTGATCGCGCGCTCCATCCGCAGAAGGCCGACGCGGTACTGGTTCTCCATCAGTTCGCCGACCGAACGCACACGGCGGTTGCCGAGATGGTCGATGTCGTCGATCTCTCCGCGCCCGTCACGCAACTCGACCAGTGCCTTGATGCAGGACACGATGTCGTCGCGGTCCAGCGTGCGCTGGGTGTCAGGTTTGCCAAGGTCGAGGCGCATGTTCATCTTGACCCGGCCGACGGCGGACAGGTCATACCGCTCGCTGTCGAAGAACAGGGTGTTGAACAGCGACGACGCGGCTTCGACGGTCGGCGGCTCACCGGGGCGCATCACGCGGTAGATGTCCATGAGCGCGGTCTCGCGGCTCATGTTCTTGTCTGCCGCCATGGTGTTGCGCAGGTAGGGGCCGACGGTGACGTTGTCGATGTCCAGAACCGGGATCTCGGTGACGCCCGCATCCATCAGCTCTTTCAGCGTTCCGCCGGACACGTTGCCTTCCTTGTCCAGCTCCCAGGTCAACTCTCCACCGGCCTCGACGTAGATCGCGCCGGTTTCCTCGTTGATGATGTCCTTGGCGGCGTAGCGGCCGACGATGTAGTCGAACGGAACCAGCAGGTTCTTGACCGAGTCGTCCTCGATCAGCTGCTTCACCGCGCGCGGCGTGATCTTCTTGCCGGCTTCGGCAATCACTTCGCCGCTGTCGGCATCCACCAGGTCATAGCTCGGACGGGTGCCGCGCACCCGCTCGGGGAAGAACTTGGTGACCCAGCCGCGATCCTTCTGCAGCTTGAAGTCGACGGTGTTGTAATAGGCATCCATGATGCCTTCCTGGTCGAGCCCCAGCGCGTAAAGCAGGGTCGTGACCGGCAGCTTGCGGCGGCGGTCGATGCGCGCGAACACGATGTCCTTGGCGTCGAATTCAAAGTCCAGCCACGAGCCGCGATAGGGAATGATCCGGCAGGCGAACAGCAGCTTGCCGCTCGCATGGGTCTTGCCCTTGTCGTGGTCGAAGAAGACGCCCGGGCTACGGTGCATCTGGGACACGATCACGCGCTCGGTGCCGTTCACGACGAACGTGCCGTTCGAGGTCATGAGCGGCATGTCCCCCATGAACACGTCCTGCTCCTTGATGTCCTTGACCGACTTCGCGCCGGTGTCTTCATCGACATCGAACACGATCAGGCGCAGCGTCACCTTCAGTGGCGCGGCATAGGTCATGTCGCGTTGCTGGCATTCCTCGACGTCGTACTTCGGCTTCTCCAGCTCGTATTTCACGAACTCCAGAACGGCGGTCTCGTTGAAGTCCTTGATCGGGAACACCGACTGGAACACGCCCATGATGCCTTCGCCGTCGGTCGGCTGCGGCTGGTCGCCGGAATTCAGGAACAGGTCGTAGGAGGATTTCTGAACCTCGATGAGGTTCGGCATCTCCAGCACTTCACGAATTTTGCCGTAGTAGCGGCGGAGGCGTTTCTGGCCGAGGAAGCTGGACGTCATGCGCTATGTCACCTTCTGCATCTTCGCGGGCGGACACCGGCGCTGGGGCTGCGCCGATGGGCCCTTACGAAATAGGGGGTCAGGGGATCCATACCAGGCAACCGTCCCACCGGTTGCCGCCCGATCCCTTGAACCGCACCCTTGGAAAACGCCCCTTGCATCGCGGGGCCCTTGCCAAGACGCGGATGGCTGGCCTCGGGTTTCCCCGAAGCCAGCCTGTTTTTCGTTGCTCCGGGCACGCGGCCCGGACGCGATCACTTGAGCTCGATTTCGGCGCCAGCCGCTTCGAGCTTTGCCTTGATCTCTTCGGCTTCGGCTTTCGGAGCTTGCTCCTTGACGGCCTTGCCGCCCGCTTCCACGAGATCCTTCGCCTCTTTCAGGCCAAGACCGGTGATCGCGCGCACTTCCTTGATCACGTTGATCTTGTTCGGGCCAGCGGCCTTCAGGATGACGTCGAACTCGGTCTTTTCTTCTTCAGCAGCCGCGCCGGCGTCGCCAGCAGGACCAGCCATCATCACAGCGCCGCCAGCGGCGGGCTCGATGCCGTACTCGTCTTTCAGGATGGTTTTGAGTTCCTGTGCCTCGAGAAGGGTCAGACCCACGATCTCTTCGGCAAGTTTCTTCAGATCAGCCATTTTCACAGTTCCTTAAGATGTGTTCCAACGCAGGGATTACAACCATACGCGGGCTCATTCGTTGATCAGGCCGCTTCGGCCCGCTCCTCGATGGTCGAGAGGATGCTTGCGATGTTCGAAGCAGGCGCGCCGATCGCACCGGCGATGTTCGAAGCGGGTGCCACGATGCAGCCGACGATGGAGGCAATAAGCTCCTCGCGCGACGGCAGTTCGGACACGGCTTTGACACCGGCACGGTCCAGAGCGGATCCAGCCATCGCGCCGCCCAGGATCTCGAACTTCGAGTTGTCCTTGGCATACGCTTCCGCGACCTTGGCAGCTGCCACGGGGTCTTCGGAATAGCTTAGAACCGTCATGCCCGTCAGAAGGTTGGCCAACGAAGCGTTGGGGGTTCCCTCAAGGGCGATCTTGGCAAGCCTGTTCTTGGCAACGCGCACGGCACCGCCCGCGGCACGCATGCGCGCGCGGAGGTCCTGCATCTCCTGAACCGTGAGTCCCGCGTAGTGGGCAACAACCACAACGCCAGAGCTTTCGAAGATCTGGCCGAGTTCCTCGACCACTTTCTCTTTCTGGGCTCTATCCACAGTTTCACTCCAAGTATGGAGGGGTCGCCCCCTCCGGCTCTCATTTCCCCGGACCAGGTCCGGGGTTCGGGTCCGCAATCAGGGTCCCGAGGCCAACATCGCCCGAGGGTTCGCACCCTTCGGAAAATTCAGCTCGTTCCCCATCTCGGGAAGGAATTACAGGACCAGCGGTCCAACCCTCCGTCTCGGACAGGACGGGGCAGCGTGCCGCCCCGCCATTCGCGCCGGGTTGCCCCGGACGCAAATCTTGTTACTCGGCCGCTTGCGCGGTTGCCGAGTTGCCGGTCGCCGACATCACGTCGACGGTCACGCCAGGGCCCATCGTGGACGACAGCGACACCTTCTTCATGTAGGTGCCCTTTGCGCCCGCGGGCTTGGCCTTGAGCACCGCGTCGACGAAGGCGCGGATGTTCTCGGCCAGCTTGGCCGCATCGAACGATGCCTTGCCGACGCCTGCGTGGACCACACCGGCCTTTTCGGCCTTGAACGTGACCTGACCGCCCTTGGCGGCCTTCACGGCCTCGGCGACGTCCATGGTCACGGTGCCGACCTTGGGGTTCGGCATCAGGTTGCGCGGGCCCAGCACTTTGCCCAGACGGCCGACGATCGGCATCATGTCGGGCGTGGCGATGCAGCGATCGAACTCGATCTTGCCGCCTTGCACGGTTTCCATCAGGTCCTCTGCGCCGACGATGTCCGCGCCTGCGGCGGTCGCTTCATCGGCCTTGGCGCCGCGTGCGAACACGGCGACGCGCACGGTCTTGCCAGTGCCGTTGGGCAGGTTGACCGAGCCGCGCACCATCTGGTCCGCGTGGCGCGGATCGACGCCGAGGTTCAGCGAGATCTCGATGGTCTCGTCGAACTTGGTCGCCGAGGCGCCCTTGATAAGGCTGACCGCTTCTTCGATGGTCAGGTTGCTCTTGCCGGCAAAGGCTTCGCGGGCGGCACGGGTGCGTTTTCCGAATTTTGCCATGACGATTATCCCTTCACCTCGATGCCCATCGACTTCGCGGAGCCGAGGATGATCTTCATCGCCTGATCGACGTCATTCGCCGACAGGTCCTTCATCTTGGCTTCGGCGATCTCGCGCAGCTGCTTGCTGGTGACGGTCGCGATGGTCTCGCGGCCCGGCTTGGCCGCGCCCTTCGGACGGTTGCGCTTGCCCACGGGCTTGAGGCCGGCGGCCTTCTTGAGGAAATACGACGCCGGGGGCGTCTTGATGTCCATCGTGAAGGATTTGTCCTGATAGTAGTGGATCAGGGTCGGGCACGGCGCGCCCTCTTCCATGTCCTGCGTCTTGGCGTTGAACGCCTTGCAGAATTCCATGATGTTGATCCCGCGCTGACCCAGTGCCGGGCCAACGGGCGGCGACGGGTTCGCCTTGCCTGCGGGGATCTGCAGCTTCATGCTGCCGATAAGCTTCTTGGCCATATGGCCTCTCCTTCATTCAACACCCGCCCGGATCGCGATCCGGCAGGCTTGCGGTTGACGTGGTCCGGTCCGGGCAACGCGTCGCCCTCGCCTCCCACGTTGAGCACTCAGGCCTGTTTGGCGACCTGCGTGAATTCCAGTTCGACCGGGGTGGCCCGGCCAAAGATCGACACCGTCACCTTGAGGCGCTGGTTGCCGTCGTCCACATCCTCGACCATGCCGTCGAAGCCTTCGAACGGGCCGTCGGTCACGTTCACCTTCTCGCCGATGTCGAACGAGATCAGCGTGCGCGGAGCGGCCTCGCCTTCCTCGACGCGGCCGAGGATCGCCTCGACCTCGTGGTCGCGCATCGGCATCGGGCGGCCTTGCGGGCCAAGGAAGCCGGTGACGCGGTTGATCGACGTGATAAGGTGGTAGCCCTTGTCGGACATCTCCATCCGGACAAGCACGTAGCCCGGCATGAACCGGCGCGGCACGGTGACCTTCTTGCCCCGGCGCACCTCGATCACGTCTTCCTCGGGGACGAGCACTTCTTCGATTTCGTCCTCAAGACCGGCCTCGGCGACCGCGGTCCTGATCTGCTCGGCGATCTTCTTCTCGAAATTCGAGAGAACGCTCACCGAATACCACCGCTTCGCCATACTGCCTTCGCCCTTGTCACGACCAGCCACGAGGGCCAGAAAATTCCGTTATTTCAGCGACGTGCGCCGCACCCAGCCGAACAAAAAGCGGCGCGCAACGAATCGATGCACGCCATTGTCGGGAAGGTGAGGTGCGGCGTAGCCCCCATGCGACTGGAATTCAAGGCCTTATCTTGCCCCGACTCCTGCCTCGACCCTTCGCGCGGCCTTATCCGAAATAGGTCAGAAGCGCCTGAAGGCCCTGACGGATGATGAAATCGACGATGAAGAAGAAGATCGCCGTCAGTGTCGCCAGAACCAGCACCATGGCGGTGGTCAGAAGGACCTCGCGCCGGGTGGGCCAGGTCACCTTGCCGACTTCCGAACGCACCTGCTGCACGAACTGGAGCGGATTTGCCTTGGCCATGTCTGTCATTCCTTGCCGGGATCGCTATCGGCGGGCAGATACGCGCTTTCGCCGCGT
Source organism: Anianabacter salinae (assembly GCF_019061145.1). Taxonomy (GTDB): domain Bacteria; phylum Pseudomonadota; class Alphaproteobacteria; order Rhodobacterales; family Rhodobacteraceae; genus Anianibacter; species Anianibacter salinarum. The sequence goes on from NZ_JAHQZS010000004.1 coordinate 162,179, forward strand.
GGTTCAAGCGTCAGGGGCGATGCTTGTCGTCGACCTCGCGCTGACGGGCCAGCACGGTTTCGCGATACCCCTCGTTGCCGTCCACCTCGGGCGGGCGCGCGCCCTCTGCCTCGTAGAAGGCGATCAGCGCCTCGACGTTGTCGAACCGGGCGAAGTCGCGCAGCACCGCGTCGGCGATCCAGCGCGTTTCCGACGCCAGCAGGCGCTCTGCCTTCTGGTAGTGATGCACGATCACGCTTGCGCCCTGCGCCTTGGTCAACTCTCCACCCTTGTTCCAAGCGGCATCCAGCACGTTCGGCCGCAACCCCGCGCGGTAGGTCGCCACCGGAAGCGATATCTGGTCGAGCGTGGGATAGATGCCGCGTGCCAGCCGCCGTTCCTCGATCGCAAGGGCGGTGTCGCGCCAGAGCCCCCCGAATTCCGCCCCCTCGTAGATGACGAAGGCGGCCGCGATGGACGGCGGCACATAGGATCCGTTCGGGCGGTGCATCCGGTGGCGCGGCACCTCCATACCGACCGAGGCATAGGCCGCGCGCCAGTCCTCGACGGTCTTGCCCCACATCCACGCGCTGGTGAACCGCCCACCGACCGAGCCCTTGCGGAACGCATCCACCAGCCGCGCCGGGCGCAGCATCATCATGTCGGTGTCCAGCAGCAACGTCAGCGGCGCCTCGCGCGGTGCGGCGCAGGCATACAGCTTATTGCCCTGCGGATAGGGCACTGCAAAGCCGGGGTCGATCGGCGAGAGCGCCACGCCGTGCCTCTCGAAGAACGCCAGCGTGTGCGGGTGCAACTGGTCGATCAGGCCGCGACGGCAATAGGCATGGATCGCGATGTCGTCATAGGCAAATGCCAGCAGCGACGAGACCAGCAGCACGCCCGACCATTCATAGCGCCCCGGCTCGACCATGATGACGATGCCGAGGTCTGGGGCACCGCCTGGCGGGTGCGGGGTCAGGGTGGTCGGCATGCTCGCTCCGCGCGGTGGGTTGGGTCGCGGCGATCCTATGACGGCGACCAGAGCGGCGGCAATGGCCCGCAGGGAAAGCCGGGGCGATGCGCACCGCCCCGGCCAGTCTCAAGTTGCCTTGCCATCAGCCGCGGCTCGGAAAGATCCCGTAGAGCGCGATGATGTAGTTGATCGCGATGTAGGGCTGCAGGTTGTAATGCGCCTGGTTTCCACCGGTCGTCTGAACCGACTGCGACGCCATCGTCCGGTCGTCTGCCGCGACCACCTCCGCATAGATCGGGTTGGCCGGCAGCGCGAGCATGTTGCCCTGCGCGCTGGTCGAGTCCGCTGCCGACGTTTCCGCATGGAAACTGTGATTGTGCATCGGCATCTGGTTGGCCAGAAGCGTCACGTATTCGGTGCCGCCCTTTTCCCCTTCCTGGTACATCGACAGGCCCGGTCCCTGGCGCGGGCCAAGCGGCGCGCGTCCCCGCAGGTCCGGCAGGGCGAAGGTCGTGACGCCGTCGCCGCCGTAGGTGGTCCCCAGAATGCTGTAGAGCGCAGTGTTCTGGCTGATCGGTATCAACTGACCGTCGCAGTACGCCCAGTTTCTCGGGGCGAAGTTTCCCGCGAACAGCAGAACTTCTCCGATAAATGGTTCCATTGGATATCGTCCTTTTCTGCGTTCGGATCAGCTGCGCGACGGATAGATGCCCTGCACGGCGATGATGTAGTTGATCGCGAGATAGGGTTGGCGGTTCTCGTGCGCTTGCGAGCCGCCGGTCATGCCGATCGACTGCGTTGCCATGACACGGTCGTTCTGCGGCTGGACGGCCGCATAGATCGGCTCGGCCGGAAGGGCCAGCATCTTGTCCTGCGGGTTCTTCTGGTCGGCTGCGGCAGTTTCAGCATGCAGCGTGTGGGTGTGCGACGGCATTTCGATGGCAGTCAGCGTCACATGTTCGATGCCGCCCTTCTGGCCTTCGCGGTAGTCGGACAGGCCCGGACCGTGGCGCGGGCCGATCGGAACGCGCCCGCGCAGGTCGGGCAGGGCAAAGGTCGTGACGCCATCGCCGCCGTAAGTGGTTCCGAGCAGGCTGAAAAGAGCACTGTAGGTCGAGATCGGCAGAAGCTGCCCATCACAGAACATCCATCCGCGCGGCGCGAAATTGCCGCCAAAAATCATTACGGTAGCCATCAACGGTTCCATGGTCTCATCCCTCTTGAAGCGTGTCCAATAACGGCAGCTTAACCAGAGGATGAATGGCGACCTACGAAAACAATTTACCTAACGTAAATAAAACCCTTGCGGGTGCCGAGCTGCACGATTCGCGTCATGGCAGTGCGTTGCGCGATGAAGTTACGCGAAGAAATGGAAGGTTTGGCCGTGGCAGGGGCAGAAGGACTCGAACCCTCGACCCTCGGTTTTGGAGACCGATGCTCTACCAACTGAGCTATACCCCTACGGCCAGCGCCGGGAGTATGACAGGCGGCGACGGGAATCAAGTAGGCTTTTGCCGCCGCGACGGGACATGCTAGGCGAACCGGATGAGTGACCTTCCCGATCTGTCCGATGCGCCGTGGCGCGACATCCCCTGGCGCCTTCTGGGCGACGCCCGCGGCGTGCCGACGATGCTGTCCCCGCAGGAACGCCGCGCCTACCTGTGGCTGGCGGAACACTGGGCGCGCGGCGCGGGCTGTGTCGTCGATCTGGGGTGTTTCGCCGGGGGGTCCACCGCACATCTCGCCGAGGGCCAGCGCCGCGACGGGCGCAGCGGCAGGATCCACGCCTATGACCGCTTCACCATCAGCGATCCCTTGAAGGAAAAGTTCCTCTACCCCGCCGGGATCGCACCATACGAGGGCGATGACCTCTTGGATGCCGCCCGGCAGATCCTTGCCCCCTGGGCCGGTCTGGTCGACCTGCACCCCGGCGCCATCGAGGACCAGACCTGGACCGGCGAGGCCATCGAGATGCTTGTCATGGATGCCTCCAAGGCGGCGCACACGATGGATGCGATGGCCGCGACGTTCTTTCCGGCGCTGATCCCGGGCGGATCGCTGATCGTCCAGCAGGATTTCCTGCACTGGAAGACGCCTTGGGTCGCTGTCCAGATGGCGCGCATGGCCGACTGGGTGTCCCCTGCCGGACATGCAGAGCGCGACACGATGATCTTCCACGTTGACCGTCCGCTCGATGCCGCCGCCATAGACGCCGGTCGCTGCGCCGACCTGACGGACGCCGAGATGCGCGCTGCGCTTCTGGACATGCGCGCCCGCCTTGACGGGTTCGGTGTCGAGGACCGGATGGATGCGCTTGTGCGCGCGGTCGAATTGAACGCAGGCGAGCGCATCGCCTGGAAGATGAAGACCGCGCCCTGACCTAACCGAACGCTTCCAGCGCCGAGATGTCCGCGTCCATGATCTCCTGTTGCCGCGCGACGATTACATCGGTCGGCCAGTCCCACCACGCGACACGCAGCAACCGCGCCACATCCGCCTTGGGGAACCGCAGGCGCAGCACCCGGCCGGGGTTGCCGACGACGATGGCATAGTCGGGCACCTCGCCTCCGACGACGGCCTGCGCGCCGAGGATGGCCCCGTTGCCGATCCGCGCGCCGGGCAGGATCGTCGCGCCGGTCCCGATCCAGCAGTCATGCCCGATGACGGTGTCCGCGCCCGTGGGCGCGGCCCCTGCATACTCGGCCATGCGGTCCGGCGTGAAGATCGGGAACGGAAACGACGAGATACCGTCATATCGGTGATTGGCCGACGAGGTCACGCAGGTGGCGCCCTGGGCGATCTGGCAGAATCGCCCGATGCGCAGCCGCTCGGGCGCGCCGGGATACAGGAACGGCGCCAGCAGCGCCGCCCAGTCGGAACAGCCGCCCGGACGCGACATGTAGCTGTAGTCGCCGATTTCGATGTTGGGGTGGTCGATCACCGCGTTCAGGAACACGGTGTCGGTATGCACGGTGCCGTCCGGCAACGTGATGGGGTGCCGCGTCGCAGCAGCAGGAAACGCATGGGGCATGGAGGCCTCGCCTGATCTGAGGTTCTGGACTTGTCGAACGGGTCAGTCGGCGTGCTGGTCCATGTCACTCTCCATCGGTTGCGGCGCCTCGCTACCGCAGGTGCGCCTCAAAGCCAACGCAAGGCGCGCAGGATCAGCACCTGTATGACCACGATGACACACAAGAGGCCCGAAAACACCCAGAACGCGGGCGGCCAGTTGGCACCGGGCATCCCGGCGACGTTGATCCCCATCAGGCCGGTCAGGACCCCCAGCGGCAGGAAGATCGCCGAAATCATCGACAGCACATAGAGGTTCCGGTTCAGCCGGTCCGACAGCGCCGTGGTCAACTCGTCCTGCACCACCACCAGCCGCTCGCGCTGGCTTTCGACTTCCTCCACGGCGCGCACCAGCCGGTCATGCGCCTCGGACAGGCGTAGCCGGTCGTCATCATGCAGGACATCGACGTGATAGCCCGACAGCGCCAGAACCGCGTCGCGCTGTGGCACGAGATAGCGGCGCACGTCGACCAACTCGCCCCGCGTGTCGGTGATGCTGGCCCGCAAGGCCCGGTCCGGCTCGCGCAGGACGTCCTCTTCCAGCCGGTCCGACGTGGCGCCAAGCTGACCGATATAGTCGTCGAAGCGTTCGTTCAGCCCATCGATCAGGTCCGCCAGAAGCGCGCCCGAGGTTTCCGGTCCCTCGCCCGCCATCACCCGCGCAGCCAGCGCGTCGACGCTTTTCAGGCGCCGCCTGCTCAGCGAGATCACGCGCCCCTCCTGCAGCCACAGCCGAACGGAAATCATGTCCTCCGGCTCGGCGCCGGGGTTGAGGTTCACACCGCGCAGGATCACCAGAACCCCGTCGCCGCGCATCACGGCACGGGGCCGCGTCTCGTCCTCGACCAGCGCCTCGCGCACGGGCTGGGGAAGATAGCCAAGGTGCGTGTCGATCCAGATGTCGGTGTCCGGGTTTTCCCAGTCCATATGGACCCAGGCAGGCGCAGGGGCATACAGCGCCGCCGCGATCTCGTCCGATCCGGCAAGCGGCTTGCCGCGATCCTCGCCGGACAGCGGGGCGGCGAAATGGATGCAGTCGGGCATGGCGTCTTCCTTGCAGGTCCTGAACGGCACAAGACCCGGCCCGGTTCCCCGGCGCAAGGTGCCCCCTGATGCAAGACAGGGCCCCGAAGGGCCCTGTTGCTGTCACTGTGCAGGAACCGGACGGGTTGCCGGTCCGGCGCTTACTCGACGATCTTGAACACCACGCCTGCGCCGACGGTGCGGCCGCCTTCGCGGATCGCGAAGCGCAGTTTCTCTTCCATCGCGATCGGCGCGATCAGTTCAACCGTGAACGACACGTTGTCGCCCGGCATCACCATCTCGGTGCCCTCGGCCAGCGTCACCGTCCCGGTCACGTCCGTCGTGCGGAAGTAGAACTGCGGGCGGTAGTTGGCGAAGAACGGCGTGTGACGGCCACCCTCTTCCTTCGTCAGGATGTACGCCTCGGCCTCGAACTTGGTGTGCGGGTTCACCGAACCCGGCTTGCAGATCACCTGGCCGCGCTCCACGCCCTCGCGGTCGATGCCGCGCAGCAGAAGACCCACGTTGTCGCCCGCCTCGCCGCGGTCCAGCAGCTTGCGGAACATCTCGACGCCGGTGCAGGTCGTCTTCTTGTTCTTGTTCAGGCCGACGATCTCCATTTCCTCGCCGACCTTGATCACGCCGCGCTCGATCCGGCCCGTCGCAACCGTGCCGCGACCCGAGATCGAGAACACGCCCTCGACCGGCATCAGGAACGGCTGGTCCACGGGGCGCTCGGGCGTCGGGATGTACTCGTCGACCGCCGCCATCAGCGCACGGATCGCGTTCTCGCCGATCTCGGCCTCGGTGCCGTTCATCGCGTGCAGCGCCGAGCCCTTGATGATCGGGATGTCGTCGCCGGGGAACTCGTACGAGGACAGAAGCTCGCGGATTTCCATCTCGACAAGCTCGAGCAGCTCTTCGTCGTCGACCTGGTCGACCTTGTTCATGAACACGACCATCGCCGGAACGCCGACCTGCTTGGCCAGCAGGATGTGCTCGCGCGTCTGCGGCATCGGGCCGTCGGCGGCGTTCACCACCAGGATCGCGCCGTCCATCTGGGCGGCACCGGTGATCATGTTCTTCACGTAGTCGGCGTGGCCGGGGCAGTCGACGTGCGCGTAGTGGCGGTTCTCGGTCTCGTACTCGACATGCGCCGTCGAGATCGTGATCCCGCGCGCTTTCTCTTCCGGCGCGCCGTCGATCTGGTCATACGCACGGAATTCGCCAAAATACTTCGTGATCGCTGCCGTCAGCGTCGTCTTGCCGTGGTCGACGTGGCCAATCGTGCCGACGTTGACGTGCGGTTTGTTACGTTCAAACTTACCCTTTGCCATGGTCGAGGCGCCTCGTTGGTTGGGGGGCCTCAGGCGGCCCTGTTCAACATCGCGCGCTCGCTATCCGCTGGGGCGGGGAAAATCAAGCGTCAGTTGAAGGCGACGACCTCCTCGGGCGGCGGCGGCGCGCCGAACCATTCGCGGTTCTCGATCAGCCACTTGAGCACCGCGTCTGCGGCCTGCTCGGACAGATCGTCCATCTGTTCCTTCTTGGTCTTGGTCAGGCCGGTGTTGACCAGAACCGAGTCGACCGAGGCGGTCTCGTACACGATCAGCCGCTCCGGCTTTTCGTTGATCTTGCGCTGCGCCGCGTCGTCCCAGACCGTCACGCCGACCTGCAAAAGCGAGCGCGGGTTGAACAGCACCGGGATGCCGCCCGCGTTCAGTGCGTAGCCGTCGATGCTGATGCCGATGTGATAGAACTTGCCGCCCTTGTAGCCCGCCAGACGCTCGGCCACCGCCGAGCTCAGCGCGTCCTGCCATTCCTTTTCGGTCGCCACGCGCGAAATCGGGCCGATCGAGGGATCGCGCGCCGTCACCACGTTGAAGGCCAGTTCGAAATTGCCAAGCTCGGGCGCTTCGGCGGGGCGCTGCACCGGCGCCTGGACGCATCCGGCCACCAGCGCGACCAGAAGAACGAACAGCGCGGCGGGGCGAAAGGGAACGGTGAGGCGGGGCATCGGCGGGTGTCTCCCAGAACAAGGCGTTGCCTGTGCCTAGCCCAGCGCGGCCCGCGACGCAATTCAAGGCCGTGTCAGTCCCCCGGCGTGATGCAGATACGCTGCAACGCCTGCCAGTCCGCTTCGCCCAGCGCGGGGCGGTAAACCTCGGCGCGATCCGCATCGGCGGCACGGGCGGCGGCGATGCGGTCGCCAAGCCCCGGATGCGCCAGGAAATGCCGGATCACGCCCGGCTCCTCTCCGGATCGGTCGCGCAGCCGCTCGAACATGTCGGCCAGCGCCCCCGGCGGAATGCCTGCCCGTGCCAGCGTGCCGTGGGCAAAGGCATCGGCGGCGCTTTCCGCCTCTTGCGAATAGCTCGCCTGGATCAGCCGTTCGGTCAGGAACAGCACCACCGTGCCGCCAGCGAAATCTCCGAACAGCAGGCCCAGAACGCCCAGCGAGCCCGCGGTGCGCAGCGCGGTGCGGGTGGGATCGCGGTTCACCACATGGCCGATCTCGTGCGCCAGCACGGCGGCGACCTCGTCGGGATGTTCCGCCGCGTCGATCAGACCCCGAAACAGCACGATCTGGCCGCCGGGCAACGCGAAGGCATTGACGAGTTCGTTGTCCAGCACATCGACCTGCACCGGATAGGGCAGATCGGTCTGCGCGATCAGCCGTGCCGTCATCTCGTCCAGCGCACGCCGCCCCTCGGGCGTCTCGCAGATCCCGACGGCAGAGCCGTCACCGATCGCGTCGCGGATCTGGCCCAGCGTGCTTTGGCCGAGCGCAACCTCGCCCTCGGGGGGCAGATAGGTCGCCAGCTGGTTGGCCATCTGCGGCACCAGCACCAGGATGATGAGCGCAACAGACGCCACCGCCCCGACCGCCCAAAGCGCGATCCGCCCCAGTCCGCGCCGGGGCGGCGCCCGGTCAAGGTTGCGGCAGCGGGCAGCGATCAGACGGCACGCCTCGGGCTCGGACACGACGACACGGGCCAGCGGGTCGGACGGGTGGGTCAGGACGATCTGGCCCTGCCCTGCCTGATCCGGCAGGCGGCGCACCTCTTCAAGCGGCCAGGCCTTTTCCGCCGCTCCCTGAACCGCAAGGCGCAACATGGGAACCGGCCCGTCCTCGATCCGTGCCGCGATCTCGGGCGCGCGCGCGGCGTGGCCATCCAGCCAGACCGCCCGGAAATCGTGCGGTTGCGCCCCGGTGCCGACATGGATCAGCGTCATATCGCGGCCCCCAGGTCCAGGGCCTCGGCCAGCCCCTCGGCGCGCTCCATCTCATCGCGGGCGCGCTGGCCGATGGGCAGGATCGCGTCGGCGCCATGGATCGTCAGCGTCTCGGCATAGTGGCGCCAGATCGGCAGGCGCAGGAAGACATGCGCCAGGACGCCGTAGGTCAGGAAGACCGAGAAATAGGCCGCGACGCCCAGCAGCACGGCGGCCCAACGCGGGATCGCCTCGATGATCTCGTTCGGCGACATGGCCGCGAACGAGCCGGACGCCGCCGTCAGGGCGCCAAGCACCACGGCGAACAGCGTCAGCAATGCGGCATAGGCCAGCGCGATCAGCATCCAGCCGACCGCGTAGATGCGCAGCACGCGCCATACGCGCGGCCGCGCCTCGAACCGGACCGGACCGCCAGTCTTGGCGTTGGTCAGGCGGCGAAAGGCATGCACGTTCCAGTGCGCAAGACCGTAGAGCGTGAGCGGCACCGTAACGAACAGTCCCAGCAGCAAGGGCAGTCCACCGCCCGCCGCCGCCAACCCCAAGAGCGCCGTTCCCGCCACCCCTGCGACAAGCGGCAGGAACGGGCGGATCAGCATCGTCCAGCGCCCGCCCTGCACCAGCGGCTGCGTGCCGAAATAGGTCCGGTCGGTGCGATACTTCTCAAGCCAGAAGGTCTTGCGCGGCCAGTAGAGGCCCAGTGTCAGAAGCGTCAAAAGCCAGTGCCACAGCGCGCGCAGGGCATACCCCCAAGCCCCGGGTTCCACCCCGAAGCGAATGCCGCGCCAGCGGGTGCGAGCCAGCACATAGCGGCGGGCGCGATAGCGGGCGTAGAAGATGACCGGGATCACCCCGACAAAGGACAGCGCGTAGGCGGTGACATTGCCGTGCAGGATCGCAAAGCTGGCGAACATCAGGATCAGGTTCACGATGCCGATGTAGAACGCCAGAAACACCACCGCGATCAGGAAGCCCAGCAGCTTTTCCAGCGGCATCCCGGCATATTCGAGCGGCAGGCCACCTGGGCGGATCGACGACCAGTAGTAGCGGCGCAGCCGCGTCTTCATCCAGAACCGGTAGATCCCCAGCGTCAGGATCGTCAGCACGGCCGTGCGCAGCGCAAGGCCGAACAGCGGCCCGCGTCTGCCAGCGAAATCGGTGTGAAGCGTCGCCGTATCCATCGCGCGCAGGTTAGGCGGGGCGACACGGTCGCGCTACTGCCTGAATGACGCGGGCGCGGCGCTTGTGGCCGCGCCGCACCGTCAGGTAAAGCGGTTGTCCCTCGGGAAGCCGCGCGGCGCCATCCGGCCCGCGCTGGCGCGCTTGCCGATCCATTCGTCAAGGTCGGTCTCGGTGCGGGTGCGCCCTGCGGGGTCTTTCCAGGACAACCCGGCGCCCAGCGCGAAGGTGATCGCATCGGACATGCCGCCGTCCTTGTATTTCTGCAGCCGCACGCCCTTGCCCTTGGCCATCTCGGGCAACTCGTCCAGCGGGAACACCAGAACCTTGCGATTGTCTCCGACGACCGCGACGTGATCGCCTGCCACCGCAGAACACACCCTTGCCCGCACATCGCCGCGCACGGTCAGCACCTGCTTGCCCGCGCGTGTCTGCGCCACGACCTCGTCCTCGGGCACGACGAATCCGTCGCCCGCACTCGACGCGACCAGCAGCCGCGCGCGGGGGCGGTGAATGCGCAGCGTGACGATCTCGGCCTCGTTCGGCAGATCGACCATCAGGCGCAGCGGCTCGCCCATGCCGCGCCCGCCGGGCAGGTTGGCGGCGGACAAGGTGTAGAACCGCCCGTTCGATCCGAAGACGAGGATCTTGTCGGTGGTCTGGGCGTGGAACAGGAACCGCCCCTCGTCCCCGTCCTTGAATTTCAACTCGCTGTCGAGCGCGATGTGGCCCTTCATCGCCCGGATCCAGCCCATCGACGAGCAGACCACGGTGATCGGCTCCTTCTCGATCATCGCTTCCAGCGGCACATCGGCCACCTCGGTCGCCTCGGCGAACTGGGTGCGCCGCGCGCCGAATTCCGAGGTCTTGCCGAACTGCTTGCGGGTCTCGCGCAGCTCTTCGGCGATGCGTTTCCATTGCAGGCCCTCGTCGCCCAGCAGATCCTCCAGCCCGGCGCGTTCCTCCAGCAGGCGGTCACGCTCGGCCACAAGCTCCAGCTCTTCAAGGCGGCGCAGGGACCGCAGCCGCATGTTGAGGATCGCCTCGGCCTGCATGTCCGACAGGTCGCGGTCGGCAAAGCGCAGCGGCGGATCGCCCGCAAGATAAGTGCCCGTGGTGTCGGGCTGCGGCGTGACCTTTGCCAGATCGACGCCGATCAGCGGCGAGACATAATCGGCCTCGGACGTGGCGCGGCGCTGGCCCGACTGATGCTCTTTCGACCAATCCTCGTACATCATCGCGATCTTGGGATCGTCGTCGTAGCGGATGATGTCGATCACGCGGTCGAGGTTCAGGAAGGCGACGATCAGCCCCTCCAGCACCTCAAGCCGGTGGTCGATCTTGCCCAGACGGTGGCGCGACCGGCGCCTGAGCACGTCCTGCCGGTGGTCGAGGAAGGCGCGCAGCACCTCTTTCAGCGAACAGACCTTCGGCGTGCGTCCGTCGATCAGCACGTTCATGTTCAGCGAGAACCGGATTTCGAGGTCCGAGTTGCGGAACAGCGTGCTCATCAGCACATCGGCATCCACGGTGCGCGCGCGCGGCTCCAGCACGAGGCGCACATCGTCGGCGCTCTCGTCGCGCACGTCGGCGAGGATCGGCACCTTCTTGGTCTGGATCAGTTCAGCCAGCTTTTCGATCAGCTTGGACTTCTGCACCTGATAGGGAATTTCGGTGACGACGATCTGCCACTGCCCCCGGCCCAGATCCTCGATTTCCCACTTGGCGCGCAGGCGGAACGACCCGCGCCCGGTCCGGTAGGCTTCGGTGATCTGTGCGGGCGGCTCGACGATCACGCCGCCGGTGGGGAAATCGGGGCCGGGCACATGCTCGATCAGGGTCTCATCGGCGGCGTTGGGGTGCTTGATGAGATGCAGCGCCGCGCCGATCAACTCGTCGATGTTGTGCGGCGGAATGTTGGTGGCCATGCCCACGGCGATGCCGGACGACCCGTTCGCCAGAAGGTTCGGGAACCGCGCAGGCAGCACGACAGGCTCGGTCAGCGTGCCGTCATAATTCTCGCGGAAATCGACGGCGTCCTCGTTCAGACCTTCCAGCAGCGCCTCGGCCACGGCGGTCAGCCGGGCCTCGGTGTAGCGACTGGCGGCGGGATTGTCGCCGTCGATGTTGCCGAAATTGCCCTGCCCGTCGACCAGCGGATAGCGGACGTTGAAATCCTGCGCGAGTCGCGCCATCGCGTCGTAGATCGCGCTGTCGCCGTGCGGGTGATAGTTGCCCATCACGTCGCCCGAAATCTTCGCCGACTTGCGGAAGGCGCTGGTGGCCGACAGGCGCAATTCGCGCATGGCGAACAGGATACGGCGGTGCACCGGCTTCAACCCGTCGCGCGCGTCGGGCAGCGCCCGGTGCATGATCGTCGACAGTGCATAGGTCAGATACCGCTCGCCGATGGCCCGGGACAGGGATTCGGTCGGCTGGCGGTCGTCGGTGAGATCGTCTTCGGGCTGGTCGGTCATGATCCGGTCTTAGCGCCCGTTGATTCCCGTCACAAGGAACCAACCGAACATCCGCGCCGTTGACCGGACGTGAAATGGACGCGCGCGCCGTGCGCGCCACACTGCCGGGAAGGAAAACGGATGACCCGCCTCAGCGTGCTTCTTGGAACAGCCCTCTTTGCAGCGATGCTGATGGCGTCCGACCGCCCCGGCGGCGGGATCGACGCCGCCGCAGACAGTGCCCTGCGGTCCGGGCTGATCGGCATGTCACCCTGACGCCGATGCTCACTGGCGAGACGCACAACGGAAACTTCTAGGTCGGCACTCCTTTCAACCCTAAGGTGAACACACCTCACCCTGGCAATTGAGAGGAGACACAGATGACACGGTTTCAGATCGGGTCCGCGCTTTGCGGCTCACTGCTGCTTGCGCAGCCCGCGCTTGCACAGAATTTCAAGTACGAGTTTGAAGTCGGCTTCCCGGACTTCAACGTCACTGCCGCCGATCCCGCCTATCGAGGCCCGGTATTCGTGCTGTCCGACAGCTATCCCTCCGAGGAACCCGCGCTCGATTCGGATGTCAGCGCCATCCTCGGCATGGATTTCGAGAATGACCCGAACGGCTGGGCGCTGTCGGTGCGCGACTACATCTTCAAGGGCAACATCCACGGCGGCGATGTCGAGGACGATTTCGTCCTGCAAGCCAACAGCGCCGGGATCGACTGGTATCACGCACCCTGGCAGCATTGGGGCGAGACCGGGCGCGAAGCCTACCACGGCCTGACCCGCGAAGGCCCGCTGTCCGCCGAGGTCCTGGCCCCCAGCCAGAGCGACGCAAGCTTTGCCTATGCCGTCGGCTTCTACAACGCGCCGGGCGGCTTTGCCTTCGGCCAGGTCTGGCCCTCTGCCAACGCGGGGCCGAACCTCGACTATTTCATCGAGAACGGCAATTTCCCGGACGGCACCATCGTCGGCAAGTTCCTGTTCACCGTTCTGGACGAGGCGCAGGTGCCGTATTTGCAGAACCCGCTGCAGTGGAAGGCCTACATGTATGACTGCGACGTGCCGTCCACGGGCCAGACCTGCCCGTCCGACATGTCCACCGCCACGCGGTCCACGCAGATGGTCAACCTTCTGCAGATGGACATCATGGTGAAGGACCCGCGCGCCACCGATGCGGCAGGATGGGTGTTCGGCACCTTCGTCTACAACGGCGGCCTGCCCGCCGATTCGCCGTATCACGAAGGCTGCAAGGACTTCGGCGCGGGCATGAACTGGTGCAACCTGATGCCGGTCGGCGTGATGTGGGGCAACGACCCGGACGTGCGCATGTCCTTCGTCAACGACAAGCCCACCGAGACGGTCATCAACGCCGATCTCACCCAGACCTGGATCAACCCCGACAGCGCGATGCCCGCGATGCACCTTGGCTTCAATTCGCGCCTGAACGGCCCGGCGGACAACCCGGCCTCAAGCTGCATGTCGTGCCATTCCACGTCGCAGCAGCCTGCGGTTTCTCCGATCCTCGCCTTCCTAGCGCCGAACAACCCGACGCCGCCCAACGGGACCGAAGCCAGCGACCGCTGGATGCGCTGGTTCCGCAACTTCGAGGAAGGCGAGACGTTCGATCCCGACACCATCTCGCTCGACTTTTCCTTGCAGATGTCCAAGGCGATCCAGAACTACCTGGAGTTCATCGGCGAGACGCAGCAGGGCGGATTTGCCATCGACCAGTGGGACGGCCAGAACGCCGTGCGCCGAAACGCGCCCAGCCAGTAGCCGCCCCGCGATCAAGGCCCCACGCCGGGCCTTGATCCTTTCGCCGCCATGCGTCACGCGGGGCGCATGGCGCGCTCGATCCTCATCACCGGCTGTTCGTCCGGCATCGGCCATGACGCCGCGACGACCCTGCACCGGCGGGGCTGGCAGGTCTTTGCGAGTTGCCGCAAGCCCGAGGATGTGGACCGCCTGCGCGCCGAGGGCCTGACCGCGCTGCGTCTCGATTACGAAGACGAGGCGTCGATCCATGCCGCTTTGGCCGAGGTGCTGACAGCGACCGGCGGCACGCTGGACGCGCTGTTCAACAACGGCGCCTATGCGGTCCCTGCCGCCGTCGAGGATGTCCCCACCGACGCTCTGCGCGCCATATTCGAGGCGAACCTGTTCGGCTGGCACACCCTGACACGCGCCGTCCTGCCGATCATGCGCGCGCAGGGGCACGGCCGCATCGTCAATTGTTCCTCCGTGCTTGGCCTTGTCGCCGCGAAATGGCGCGGCGCCTATGTCGCCACCAAGTTCGCGCTGGAGGGTCTGACAGACACCCTGCGGATGGAGATGGCCGATACCGGCATCGACGTGATCCTGATCGAGCCCGGCCCCATCGGCACAGCCTTCCGCCGCAACGCGGCACTCCAGTTCGAGCGTTGGATCGACTGGCAGGGGTCGGCCCGCGCGACCCAATACCGCGACAGCCTGATCCCGCGCCTTCAGGCCCAAGGCGCCAAGGACCGGTTCGAGATGCCGCCCTCCGCCGTCACCGCGAAACTGATCGCCGCGCTTGACGCGCCGCGCCCCCGCGCACGCTATTTCGTGACCACCCCGACCCATATCGCCAACGTCCTGCGCCGCGTCCTGCCCACGCGGCTGCTTGACCGGGCGCTTGGGCGCGCCTGATGGACGCATTCGCTTTTTTGATGCACACCTCTACATCCCGCCCCTGACGTTCATTCCGAGGCCCCGATGTTCCAAGACCCGCTGTTTCTTATCGTCGTCGTCGCAACGCTTGCCGTGCTGGTCATCCTGATGATCGGCATCGGGGGCTTCGCGAAGGGCGGGGATTTCAACCGCAAGCATGCGAACCGCATCATGCGGTATCGCATCTATGCGCAGGCCGTGGCGATCGTGGTGATCCTCGGCTTCGTCTTTTTCCGCCGCATGGGAGGCTAGGGCATGGTCGTTCTGTCGAAAATCTACACCAAGACCGGGGATGACGGCGAAACCGCGCTGGGCAACGGCGCGCGGGTCGCCAAGCATTCGATGCGCGTGACCGCCTATGGCACCGTCGACGAATTGAACGCCACGGTCGGGCTGGCCCGGCTGCAGGCGGGTGAAGAGATGGACGCGCAACTTTCGCGCATCCAGAACGACCTGTTCGACCTGGGCGCCGACCTGTGCCGCCCTGACATGTACAAGGACGCGGACGCCGAATACCCGCCGCTGCGGGTGATCGAAAGCCAGGTGGACCGGCTGGAATCCGAGATCGACGCGATGAACGGCACGCTGCAGCCGCTGCGCAGCTTCGTGCTGCCCGCAGGCACCCCGCTGGCCGCGCATCTGCACCTGTGCCGCACCGTCGCGCGCCGGGCCGAACGCCACACGGTCGAGCTGGCCACGATGGAAGAGGCGAACCCGATGGCGGTGAAATACCTCAACCGCCTGTCCGACTGGTTCTTCGTCGCCAGCCGCTACGCCAACCACACCGCCGGGGGTGACGTGCTTTGGATTCCAGGCGCCAACCGCTGAGCGCAGCGAAGCGGCGGGGCGTCGCCTGATAGCGCCACCATCGGCGAAACGCGGCGTCCCTGCACCATGACGTGACGATTTTGCCCTGTCAGTCATGCGCTTGAGCCGCTAACTCTCCGGTGGAGCATTCAGTGGCCCTGCCAGTTCCGCAGGGTATCTAAAGGGAGAAACGCGCCATGAAGGTCCTCGTGCCTGTCAAACGCGTGATCGACTACAACGTGAAGGTCCGTGTCAAATCGGACGGCAGCGGTGTCGATCTCGCCAACGTCAAGATGTCGATGAACCCGTTCGACGAGATCGCCTGCGAAGAGGCGATTCGCCTCAAGGAGGCCGGAAAGGCCGACGAGGTCATCGCGGTGTCGATCGGCGTCAAGCAGGCGCAGGAAACCCTGCGCACCGCGCTGGCGATGGGCGCCGACCGTGCGATCCTCGTGATTGCCGCCGACGACGTGCACCAGGACATCGAGCCCTTGGCGGTCGCCAAGATCCTCAAGGCGGTGATCGACGAGGAACAGCCGGGCCTCGTGCTGGCCGGCAAGCAGGCCATCGACAACGACATGAACGCCACCGGCCAGATGCTGGCCGCGCTTCTGGGCTGGTCGCAGGCGACCTTCGCCTCGAAGCTGGACATCGACGGCGATCACGCCACCGTCACACGCGAGGTCGACGGCGGCCTGCAGACGATCAAGGTCAAGATGCCCGCCATCGTGACCGTCGATCTGCGCCTGAACGAGCCGCGCTATGCGTCGCTGCCGAACATCATGAAGGCGAAGAAGAAGCCTCTCGATGAAAAGACCGCCGCCGACTACGGCGTGGATGTCAGCCCGCGCCTCGAGGTCGTCAAGACGACCGAACCCGAGGCGCGCAAGGCGGGCGAAATCGTGGGCTCGGTGGACGAGCTTGTGGCGAAACTCAAGGAAGCGGGGGCTGTCTGATGGCTGTTCTTCTACTGGGTGAAGTGAACGCGGGCGAATTGTCGATGGACGCCACCGCCAAGGCCGTCGCCGCGGTGAAATCGCTGGGCGACGTGACGGTTCTTTGCGCCGGGGCCTCGGCCAAGAAGGCGGCGGAAGACGCGGCCACCATCGACGGCGTGACCAAGGTGCTCTGCGCCGAGGATGCGTCGCTCGATCACCGGCTGGCCGAACCGACGGCGGCGCTTCTGGTGTCGCTGGCCGGAGACTATGACCACATCGCCGCGCCCGCGACCACGGACGCCAAGAACATCCTGCCGCGCGTCGCCGCGCTTCTGGATGTCATGGTCATCACCGACATTTCGGCCGTCGTCGACGCCGACACCTTCGAGCGTCCGATCTACGCGGGCAATGCCGTGCAGACGGTGAAATCGAAGGACGCCAAGAAGGTCTTCTCGATCCGCACGTCGTCGTTCGAGCTTGCGGGCACCGGCAACTCGGCGCCAGTCGAGACGATCTCGGCAGCGGACAATCCGGCGCTGTCGGAATGGATCGAGGACAAGCTGGCCGAAAGCGACCGGCCCGACCTGACGTCTGCGGGTATCGTTGTCTCGGGCGGCCGCGGTGTCGGCTCCGAGGACAATTTCGAGCTGATCGAGAAACTCGCCGACAAGCTGGGCGCCGCCGTCGGCGCGTCCCGTGCGGCGGTCGATTCGGGCTACGCGCCGAACGACTGGCAGGTCGGCCAGACCGGCAAGGTCGTGGCACCGGACCTCTATATCGCGGTCGGCATCTCGGGCGCGATCCAGCACCTTGCGGGGATGAAGGACAGCAAGATCATCGTCGCGATCAACAAGGACGAAGAGGCGCCGATCTTCCAGGTCGCCGACTACGGCCTTGTCGCCGACCTGTTCACGGCCCTGCCGGAGCTGACCGAAAAGCTGTGATCCATTCCAGCACATGACCTGCGGCCCGCCGGCAACGGCGGGCCGTTCGCGTTTCAGCGCGTTCCTGACAGAAGATCACCCAAGACGGCGGCCGCGCGGGCATGGACGCAGGTGCCCAGCATCTCCTCTGCTGCCGCCGCATCCTCGGGGCCGAACATCAGACCGTCCTTGCCGTCCCCGATCTCGCCCGGCGTCGCCACGATCTCGACCAGCGCATCCGCGCCTTCCGCGACCGCATCGACCATGGCCCGGGTCACGAACAGCGGCTCCGATGGGGCGGCAAGATCCTGCCCTGCGGCATCCGGCGCATGGCGGGACATCCACAACAGGATCACCCGCCCGCCGACCCGTTCGATCAGGGTTCGCATGCGTGCGATCCAGGCGTCCTGCAGTTCCTGCTGCACCATGAAGAACTTGGCCTCCGACGCCTCTCGCAGGCGGGTCAGCATGTGCCGCGTGAAATGGAACTCGGTATAGTCGATCTCGGGATAGATCGTCTGCAGCAGCGGCGAGGCATGCAGGAACCTGTCGTTCCGGCGCGGATGCACGGCGTAGAACCGGTTGGAGTTGAGATGCGCGCCCGACACCTCGATCACCGTCACCGCGCCCTTGCGCGCGATTTCCAGCAGGCTTTCATCGCGCAGGTACAGGTCGATACCGGCATTCAGGCAGCCAAGGTTCACGCTGCGCAGCGCCAGCGCATCCTCGACCAGCGCCGGGAACGGGCGCGGCACGAAGCGCCCGTAGGTTTCCGTCCCGCCGAGATAGCTCGCGTAGGGCGCGATCAGGCGGCGGCGCGGCCCCCGGAACAGCACCTTGGATTGTCCGTAGAGACACGGCAGATAGTCGAGGCCGCTGCGGCCCGGCGTCTGGTCGGTCATTGCCCACCACCCCTTGATTTCAGTTCACCCGCGATCACCCTTTCAGCGGCGGGTTAGCGCAGCGCTAACGGGCCAATTCGCGTCGAATGCGCTGGATCATTCGCGCTTGCACCGCTCTCGGGCCGGGGCATAAGGTCCGGCGACGAGCGAACGAGGGTGACCATGGAGATTTCCACGATCGGCGTGATCGGCGCGGGGCAGATGGGCAACGGGATCGCTCATGTGATGGCGCTTGCCGGGTATGACGTGATCCTGAACGACATCGGGCAGGACGCGCTGGACAAGGCGCTGGTGACGGTCACCGGCAACCTCGACCGGCAGGTGTCGCGCGGCAAGATTTCCGAGGCGGACAAGGACGCGGCGATGGCCCGCATCCGCACCACCCTGTCCCTGCCCGACGTGGGTGCCGCCGACCTGGTGATCGAGGCCGCGACCGAGCGCGAGACGGTCAAGCAGGCGATCTTCGAAGACTTGCTGCCGCACCTCAAACCACACACGATCCTGACCTCGAACACGTCGTCCATTTCGATCACACGGCTGGCAAGCCGCACCGACCGGCCGGAAAAGTTCATGGGGTTCCACTTCATGAACCCGGTGCCGGTGATGCAGCTGGTCGAGCTGATCCGCGGCATCGCCACCAGCGAAGAGACCTTCAAGGCCTGTCATGCGGTCGTCGAGAAGATCGGCAAGACCGCCGCCTCGGCCGAGGATTTCCCCGCTTTCATCGTGAACCGCATCCTGATGCCGATGATAAACGAGGCGGTATATACGCTCTACGAAGGCGTCGGCAGCGTGAAGTCCATCGACGAGTCGATGAAGCTGGGCGCCAACCACCCGATGGGTCCGCTGGAACTGGCCGATTTCATCGGACTAGACACCTGCCTTGCGATCATGAACGTGCTGCACGACGGGTTGGCCGACACCAAGTATCGCCCCTGCCCCCTGCTCACGAAATACGTCGAGGCCGGGTGGCTGGGCCGCAAGACCGACCGCGGATTTTACGACTATCGTGGAGAGACGCCGGTTCCGACACGCTAAGCGGACCGCGGCGCAATCGCGAGGGCGCTACATCCCCTCGCCAAAGCGATCGGCCACCAGCGCGGCGATGGCGTCGGCCAGCCGTTCGGCATCGGGGCCGCTGGTTTCCACCTCGATCGTGGTTCCCTTGGACCCCGCAAGCATCAGCAGCCCCATGATGCTGTCGCCCGACGCGTCCAGCCCGTCCTTGCGGATCGTCGCGCGGGCATCATGCGCCTCGACCACCTCGACCAGCTTGGCCGAGGCGCGGGCATGAAGGCCCTTCTCGTTCACGATCTTCAGGGTGCGCAGGACGGTCTCGGTCATCGGCTATTCCGCGGCCCGTGGGCCGGCGAAGCAATCGATATACTTGCGTCCTGCGATCAGCGCGGAATTCACCGCGTCCGGCACGGCAAGGTGCCGCGACTTGGCCAACTTGATGAGCATCGGAAGATTGGCGCCATAGACGATCTGCCGGTTTTCCGGCTCGCAGGCGCGCAGCGACAGGTTCGAGGGCGATCCGCCGAACATGTCTGTCACGACCACAACGCCGCTTCCGCCGTCGACACTGTCGGCGGCAGCGCAGATCTCGCTCTGCTTCAGGCCACGGTCATGGTCCGCCTCGATCGCAATCGCGCGGATACCGTTCTGCTTTCCGACGACATGCTCAACAGCGGCCAGATATTCCTGGGCAAGCCCGCCATGGGCGACGATGACGATACCGATCAAATCCTCACCCCAGCTCCGAGCGCGGCGATGATCGGTCGCGCCGCTCGAGTTCACGATGCCTTATAGAAACGCCCCATCCCGCCAATGCAAGCGCCTTTGCCAGTCGTTCCGCAACGGCGACCGACCTGTGTTGCCCCCCGGTGCAGCCCAGCCCGATGGAAAGGTGCGACTTCCCCTCGTCCCGGTAGGCCGGCAAGAGCGACACCACCAGATCTGCCACCTTGTCGAAGAACGGCTCGAACCGGTCGTCCCCTGCGATATAGTCGTGCACCTCGGCGGCGCGTCCGTCCAGCGGACGCAATGCCGCGTCCCAGTGCGGATTGCGCAGAAACCGGCAGTCAAACACCATGTCCATGCCGCGCGGGATGCCGCGCTTGAACGAGAAGGATTGCACCGACACCGCCAGCCGCGCGTCCGGCGCGGTATCGAACCAGCGCGTCACCTCGTCGCGCAAATCGTGCGGCGACAAGTCGGACGTGTCGATCAGGACATGGGCCTGCGCACGCACGGGCGCCAGCATCTCGACCTCACGCTCGATCCCGACGATGGGCGAATCGTCCTGCGCCATCGGATGCCGCCTGCGCGTCTCGGAATAGCGGCGGGCCAGCACATCGGCGCGGCAGTCGATATACAGGACCTCGGCATTGTAGGCCGGATCGCTGGACAGCGAGCGGATCAGGTCAAGCATCCCGTCGACCGAGAAGTCGCGGTTGCGGGTGTCCAAGCCCAGCGCCATCGGCTTGCCCAGCGGCGGCCCGGCCAATAGGCGTGGCAGCAGCGAGAACGGCAGGTTGTCGATCGCCTCGTATCCCAGGTCTTCCAGCACGTTGACAGCCGTCGACCGTCCGGCGCCCGATGGCCCGGTGACCAGCACGATCCGGTGCTCTTCCACGCTGCGCGCGGTCTGGGGCTGTAGGGTGAGGTTCATGTCTCGGCTTCTCCGAGCCTTAGATATTGCAGCAACGCAGCCGGGAAGACAGGGCTCTCGATCTTGTGAAAGAGCCGCAGGGGGTGGCCAAGCACGTCTTTCGTCCGAGGCGGAGGAAGGCGCTGCCGCTCGACGCTGTCAAGATCGACATAGGCGACGGGGTGCGCTTGGTCGGTGACGGTTGCATTCAGGATACCCAAGCCGCGCACCTCGATCCAGCCCGCAATGGCGGTGGGCGCGCGCACGACGAGTGCGCCGTTCTCGACATCCACCTTCGTGCGGTCGTCCGCCACCAGCGCGCAGCCGCGTGAGATCAACTCGAGCGCGAGGCTGGACTTGCCGCTGCCTGACGCGCCCGCAAGGATCAGCGCGCGGCCATCCAGCGCGACGGTGGTGGCATGGAGGATGAGGCTGTTCATCGCCCCACCCTGCCCCCGCTAGACCGGCAAGCCCACGACGAAGCGGGCGCCCAGCGGCTGCGACGTCACGTCCGCGTCGGTCGGGCGGATGTTCTCGGCCCAGATCACCCCGCCATGCGCCTCGACGATCTGCTTCGAGATCGCAAGGCCAAGCCCCGAGTTGTTGCCGAACTGGCCTTCGGGACGCTCGGAATAGAAGCGGTTGAAGATCTTGGTCAGCGCCTGTTCGGGGATGCCCGGCCCGGTATCCTCGACCACGATCAGCACCCGGTTCTCGCGCCAGCGCGCCCAGACCCGGATCGCATCCCCGTCCTCGCAGAACGAAATCGCGTTCGAGATCAGGTTGACGAACACCTGCGCCAGCCGCGCCTCGAGTCCCTGGATCACGATGGGATCGCCGGGCATGTCGGTGATGAAGTCGACGCCTTTCCCGCGCGCCTCGTTGCCGAGGTAATCAGTCAGATTGCGCAGCATCTTGAGAAGATCGAAGGCTTCCTCGTCTTCCTTGACCAGTTCGCTGTCGAGCCGCGATGCGTTCGAGATGTCGCTGACCAGCCGGTCGAGGCGCTGGATGTCATGCTCGATGACTTCCAGCAGGCGTTCGCGGTGGTCGTCGCGCTTGGTCATGCGCAGGGTACCGATGGCCGAGCGCAGGCTGGCCAGCGGGTTCTTGATCTCGTGCGCGACATCGGCCGCGAATTGTTCGTTCGCGTCGATCCGGTCGTAAAGCGCCGCCACCATCCCGCGAAGTGCGCCCGACAGGCGACCGATCTCGTCAGGGCGGCCCGACAGGTCGGGGATGCGGATGCGCCCCGTCGACTTGCGGCCGGAATTGCGGTCGCGGCCCATTTCGGCGGCAGCGGCAAGATCGGCCAGCGGGTTGGCGATGGTCGAGGCCAGAACAAGGCTCAGGCCGATGGAGACGAGGATCGCGATGACGAACATCTGCAACACCTGCTCGCGCTCGGCACGCACCAGCGCGTCGATCTCGCCAGCCTCGGTGTTCAGGCCCAGCACGGCCACCGGCACACCGCCCGACAGGATCGGCGTCGCCACGGCAAAGATCGTGTCCGAGCGTTCATCCTGCCCGCTGACAGACCGCGTCTGCCCTTCGAGAGAGGCCGCGACAAGCGGCGACAGCAGGTCGGGCGCGACCGGCACGGCGCGGTCGTCTTGCGGCACGATCAGGCCATAAAGCGATTTCCACATGCCCGTCAGGAAGTCGGTGATGAGGGTCGAGCGCGGCTCTTCGCCGATGCCTTCCAGCCCGGCGACGGGCTGACGGGCGACTGCGGACGAGTCGGCGATCATCTCGCCCTCGGGGCCGAAGATCCTGATCCCCACGCCGGGCGGCAGAGTCATCGCGGCGATGGCATCCTCGGCGGTCGCAGCGTCCAGCGCCGCGCTGCCGCCGCCCGCCAGCCGCGCCTCGACGATGTCGGCCATCAGTTGCGCGTCGATCACCAGCGACCGCTCGCTTTGCGCGACAAGGCTCTGGCGGGCGGGGCTGAGATACAGAACGCCCGCGACAAGCACGATCATCGCCAGCAGGTTGAAGGTGATGATCTTGCGGGCCAGCGGCGAGCGATTGACGTTGAGAACCTTGCGCTCACGCTTGGAGCGCATCGCGGCGTCGGCCTGACCGGGCAGCGTCACCCAGTCCTCACCAAGGACCAGGTCCGCATCGCGTTCACGCCGAGAGTGATCCTCGGGCATCGTGATATCCGCCGCTGCCACCATTACTCTTCGTTGTACCGGTAACCGATACCATAAAGCGTCTCGATCGCCGAGAATTCCTCGTCCACCGACCGCATCTTCTTGCGCAGGCGCTTGATGTGGCTGTCGATGGTGCGGTCGTCGACATAAACCTGATCGTCATAGGCGACGTCCATCAGCTGATCGCGGCTTTTCACGAAGCCGGGGCGCTGGGCCAGCGCTTGCAGCAGCAGGAATTCCGTCACGGTCAGCGACACGTCCTTGCCTTTCCAGCTGACCGAATGGCGCAGCGGGTCCATGCTCAATTCGCCGCGCACCATGACCTTGGACGCCTCGGTGTCGCCGACTTCGCCGGTTTCAATGGCTTCCTGACGGCGCAGCAGCGCGCGGATGCGTTCCACCAGCAGACGCTGCGAAAACGGCTTGCGCACGTAATCGTCCGCGCCCATCCGCAGCCCCAGCACCTCGTCGATCTCGTCGTCCTTGGAGGTCAGGAAGATCACCGGCATGGTGGTTTTCTGGCGCAGCCGCTGCAACAGGTCCATCCCGTCCATCCGGGGCATCTTGATGTCCAGAACGGCCAGTTCGGGAAGGCGTTTGTTGAAGGCATCGAGGGCGGATTGCCCATCGTTGTAGGTTTCAACCTCGAAACCCTCGGCCTCGAGAGTCATTGAAACCGACGTCAGGATGTTCCTGTCGTCGTCGACCAGTGCAATCCTCGACATGCGAAGTTCCTTATACTGCTCTTGTTGCCTGCTTTTTTGGGCATATTCCCTGCAACGTACCATGGAATCAACAAGGAACTGCGAATCACCTTGCAGGCACCAAGCCAGAGAAGCGAATTTTTCCCAATAGATGACTAATTTGTCTCAGGTTCGGCGAAGGTTCGCCCGGTGACCGCTAGCGGTTGCGCTAACCTGCGACTGGTTGCGCTAACGTCTCCGAAGCTTCTGTTACTGTCCAAAGTCCACATGTTAGAAAGTTGCGCGGCCCCCGGCGCCGCTTTGCACTTGTACCATGGAACGACCGATCGACGATCGGCTTTAGGAGCATCAGGAACATGACATCCGGACGGGTAAACCAGAGCCAGCGCTTGGAAGATCAAGGGATCTCGGAGCTCGGTGATGTCTATTACAACCTGCTTGAACCGGCGCTGGTCGAAATCGCCCTGAAGAACGGCGAGGGAACGCTTGGCCTTGGCGGCACGATGCTGGTCGAGACGGGCAAGCACACCGGCCGCTCGCCCAAGGACAAGTTCGTGGTCCGCACCCCCGCCGTCGAGAACGCGATCTGGTGGGAAAACAACGCGCCGATGGCGCCTGCGTCCTTCGATCTGCTCTACGACGACATGATCGCCCACATGAAGGGGCGCGACTATCACGTTCAGGACCTCTTTGGCGGCGCTGATCCTGCGCACCGGCTCGACGTGCGCATCGTGACCGAGCTGGCATGGCACGCGCTGTTCATCCGCCACCTTCTGCGCCGCCCCACCCGGCAAGAGCTGGACACGTTCACGCCCGAGTTCACGATCATCAACTGCCCGACCTTCAAGGCCGACCCGTCCAGGCACGGCTGCCGGTCGGAAACGGTGATCGCGCTGAACTTTGACCGCAAGCTGATCCTGATTGGCGGCACCGAGTATGCGGGCGAGAACAAGAAATCGGTGTTCACCCTGCTCAACTACCTGCTGCCCGAGAAGGGCGTGATGCCGATGCACTGTTCGGCCAACCACGCGCCGAACAACCCCGTCGACACCGCCGTCTTCTTCGGCCTGTCGGGCACCGGCAAGACCACCCTGTCGGCAGACCCGGCGCGCGTGCTGATCGGCGATGACGAACATGGCTGGTCCGATCGCGGCACCTTCAACTTCGAAGGCGGCTGCTATGCCAAGACCATCAACCTGTCCGCCGAGGCAGAGCCCGAGATCTTTGCCACGACGCGCAAGTTCGGCACCGTGATCGAAAACATGGTGTTCGACCCCGAGACGCTGGAGCTTGATTTCGACGACGACTCGCTGACCGCGAACATGCGCTGCGCCTATCCGCTCGAGTATATCTCGAACGCGTCGGGCACCGCATTGGGCGGCCATCCCAAGAACATCATCATGCTCACCTGCGACGCCTTCGGAGTGCTGCCGCCCATCGCGCGGCTGACCCCGGCGCAGGCGATGTATCACTTCCTGTCGGGCTTCACCTCCAAGGTGGCGGGAACCGAGCGCGGCGTGACGGAACCCGAACCGACCTTCTCGACCTGTTTCGGCGCGCCGTTCATGCCGCGCCGCCCCGAGGTCTACGGCAAGCTCTTGCAGGACAAGATCGCCAAGCACGGCGCGACCTGCTGGCTGGTGAATACCGGCTGGACCGGCGGCGCCTATGGCACCGGCAGCCGGATGCCGATCCGCGCCACCCGCGCGTTGCTGAGCGCCGCACTTGACGGATCGCTCGCCGATGCGACGTTCCGCAAGGACCCGAACTTTGGCTTCGAGGTGCCCGTAGAGGTGCCCGGCGTCGCGTCGATCCTGCTCGATCCGCGCCGGACATGGGACGACGGGACGGCCTACGACCGGCAGGCGAAAAAGCTGGTCGACATGTTCGCCGGGAACTTCGGCCAGTATGAAAGCTACATCGACGAGGACGTCCGCGCCGTCGCCATCGGCTGAGGTCCCACGCGATTCCTTGAAAAGGAATCGTCAAGAAGTCTTTGAAAGACTTTTCAGCGGCCCGCCCAACGGTGGGCCGTCTTCACATCCCCAGGACACCGCGCCGGATCAGGTTCAGCCCCGCGATCACCAGAACCGCCAGCGTCGCCTTGCGGAACCGGTCCTGGTCGAGCCGGTCGGACACCCACATGCCAACCACCATCCCCGCCATCGCGGGCAACACCATGAACACCGACAGGGGCGCGGTGTCGGCATTCAGGACACCCGACCGCAGATGCGCCAGCAGCAGCATCACCGCGCCCGCGCCATAGACGACCCCCTGAACCCGCATCTGTTCGGCCTTGGGCGTCTCGATGGCGGTCAGATAGGCCACCGTCGGCGGCCCCCACACGCCTGAAATGCCGCCCACGAACCCCGCGACCGAGCCGATCAGAACCTCGGCCCGCATCCGGTGTTCCGGACGGATGCGCAGCTGCCAGCCCAGGAGCTGGGAGATCGCGAACAGGGTGATCGGCACCCCCAGGATCAGGAACATCGCCCAGGACGGCAGCACGGTGACAAGTTGCGCGGCGCCAAGGATGAACACCAGCACGATGATCAGGTAGAGCCGGAACCTCTTGACCGACTCCCACGCGGCGCCCAGCCCGTTGCGCATGGCCTGCACTCCGTTGGACAGGACCGTCGGCACGATCAGTGCCGCAAGCGCGACCTCGGGCGGCAGGATGCTGGCCAGCCCCGAGATCATGATCATCGGCATCGCGAATCCCACGGCGCCCTTCACGAAGCCCGCCAGCAGACCGATTGCCACGGCAAACACCAGAAGCGCCCCCTGAAGGTCTCCGAATACTGCGTCCATGCCATGCCTCGCCAGTGATTGCCCCAACTCTTACGGTGTCCGCACAGGCGCTGCACGGCAGAAAACGCCGCGACACTTTCGTACTCAGGCTGGCTATTTCGTGAATTTTAATTGCGCTGCACCTGCAAAGAACCTATCTCCGCCAGAGACCATCAAAGGAGTGCCCGATGCCCCACGACGGACAGGACATGACAGCCCGCACGGTGATCTTGCCAGAGCTTCTGACGCTGACGCGCGAGGCGATCGCGCCCGCCGAGGCGTTGCTGGACACCGCAAAGGCGCGGGTCGGCGCGCGTGTGACCGAGGGCGGCCGCGTATCCGCCCGTCTGGTCGAGGCCGAACAGACAGCCGCGCACGGCCTCGCCTGGCTTGCCACCTACGTCGAGGCGCTGCGCCAGATGCAGGCCTGGGCCGAGCGGCTGGAAGCGGACGGCCGGTTCGGCGAGATGGAGCAACTCATCCACCAGATCGCGTTCGGCGAATACCTCTGGCAGATCTACGGCGGCATCCCGATGAGCCAGGGCGAGATCCTGCGCCCACAGGACATGGGGCTGACCCAGGACGACCAGCGCGCGCTGATGGCGCCCGCCGTGATGGCGCTGACCCAAGGCGGCAACACCCAGGCCGCGCGGATGCGGCTGGTCGCGCTGATGCAGGACAACCACGGCCACGCGACGATGGGCGCGACCGGGCTTGATGCAGAGCTGGAGATGATCCGCGACCAGTTCCGCCGCTATGCCGACGACAAGGTCGTGCCCTTCGCCCATGACTGGCACCTCAAGGATGAACTCATCCCGATGGAGACGATCACCGAACTCGCCGAGATGGGCGTGTTCGGCCTGACCATCCCCGAAGACTTCGGCGGTCTCGGCATGTCCAAGGCAGCGATGGTCGTCGTATCCGAAGAACTGTCGCGCGGGTACATCGGGGTCGGATCGCTTGGCACACGGTCCGAGATCGCGGCGGAACTGATCCTGTGCGGCGGCACCGACGCGCAAAAGGAAAAGTGGCTGCCGGGCTTGGCCAGCGGGGAAATCCTGCCCACCGCCGTGTTCACCGAACCCAACACCGGGTCCGACCTTGGCGCGCTGCGCACCAAGGCCCGCAAGGATGGCGACGACTGGGTCGTCACCGGCAACAAGACGTGGATCACCCACGCCGCGCGCACCCATGTGATGACGGTGCTGGCGCGGTCGGTCGAAGGCACCGACGACTACAAGGGCCTGTCGATGTTTTTGGCCGAAAAGACCCCCGGCACCGACGAGACGCCTTTTGTCGACGATGGCCTCTCGGGCGGCGAAATCGAGGTGCTCGGCTACCGGGGCATGAAGGAATACACCGTCAACTTCGACGATTTCCGCGTGGCGGGCGATAACCTTCTGGGCGGCGAGGAAGGTCAGGGCTTCAAGCAGTTGATGCAGACGTTCGAGAGCGCCCGCATCCAGACCGCCGCCCGCGCCATCGGCGTCGCGCAGTCGGCAATGGAAGTGTCGATGCAATACGCGCTCGACCGCAAGCAGTTCGGCAAACCGCTGATCGCCTTCCCGCGCGTCGCCTCGAAGCTGGCGATGATGGCAGTCGAGATCATGGTCGCGCGGCAGTTGACCTATTTCTCGGCCTGGCAAAAGGATAACGACCGCCGCTGTGACCTGGAGGCCGGGATGGCGAAACTGCTGGGTGCGCGCGTGGCCTGGGCCGCCGCCGACAATGGGTTGCAGATCCATGGCGGCAACGGCTTTGCGCTGGAATACGGCATCAGCCGCATCCTGTGCGATGCCCGCATCCTCAACATCTTTGAGGGCGCGGCAGAGATCCAGGCGCAGGTGATCGCGCGGCGGCTGCTGGGCTGAACGTGCTGGCGCTGTTCCTGACGCTGCCGATCGTCGTCGCAGGGTATCTTGCCGATGAAACGGTGTCGGGCTTCGCGGGCGGCCAGACCTATGCGCTGACCGAACTGGACGGCGCGCCGTTTCCTGCGCGCGCGACCCTTGGCTTTCCGTCCGAGGGGCGCGTCGCGGGCGAGGCCCCCTGCAACGCCTACAGCGCGCCGCAGACCGTGCCCTATCCGTGGATCAGGATCGGCCCCATCGTCGCCACCCGCCGCGCCTGCCCCGACCTGCAGGCCGAAGCGGCGTTCCTTGGTGCGCTGCCCCATATGACGCTTGTCGAGGTGCTTGGGGGCACGCTGGTCCTGCGCAACGACGCAGGGCGCGAGATGGTGTTTCAGGCGCTCCGCGACTGACGCGCGAAGGCATCGACAAAGCGTTGGCGCGCGGCGGGCAAGGGTTTGCCGCCCAGCGCGGGCGCCAGCCAGGTTTCAAGGAAATGCCCCGTGGTGCGCAGCCCCGCCGCGATCTCGAAGGTCTCTGCGGGGCCCTGCCCGAGCAGACTGGGCGGCAGCGGCAAAAGCCTGTCCGCCCAGTCCCCCGCACCGCCGCGCGACACCGCGCGCCCGGTTCGCGGCGAGACATAGGCCAGGTCCTCGCGGCTGCCGGTGACGGCACAGCGCGTCAGGTCCAGCCCGAATCCCATGTCCTCCAGCAGCGCCAGTTCCCAGCGCAGATAGGCCAGCGGCCAGAGCGGATTGTCGCCCAGCATGTCCAGCAGCGCCATCGTCGGCGCGTAGACGGCGGGCGCGGTTTCACGCTCGGGCAGGGTGAACGACAGCAGCGCCGTCACCGATCCCAGCGCTGCCAGCGCCAGACCGTCGCCCATCACCTGCGCCGCGCGGCTTTTCACCGGCTCGACGGTGTAGCTGCCGATATGGTCCTCCAGCCGCGCCTTCCACGTCACCGCAAGCTGCGCGCCGGGCTGCAGGATCGGCGCCATCCGGCGTCCCGCCCCACCGCGCACGACGCCCACGTGGCGGCCATGCTCTTGCGTGAA
This sequence comes from Anianabacter salinae, assembly GCF_019061145.1. Lineage (GTDB taxonomy): Bacteria > Pseudomonadota > Alphaproteobacteria > Rhodobacterales > Rhodobacteraceae > Anianibacter > Anianibacter salinarum. The sequence goes on from NZ_JAHQZS010000004.1 coordinate 191,565, forward strand.
GATCTCGACGATGGCGGCGCTTTCCCCGTGGCGGCGCACGCTCAGCACGGCGCCCTCATCGCGCCATTCCATCGCTCAGGCGCGCCCCGCGACCGACGACAGCCCCAGCGCCTCGACGCCCAGCCCCTTCAGCGCGCTCTGCCATTTCTGCGCATCGGGCGTGTCGAACACGAGTTCCGGCGTCGCATCGCAGGTCAGCCAGCCATTCGCGCGGATCTCGCCTTCCAGCTGGCCCGGCGCCCATCCCGCATAGCCCAGCGCCAGAAGCACCCGGTCCGGCCCGCGCCCGCCTGCGATGTCCTCGAGGATGTCGAGCGTCGCGGTCATCCCGAACCCGTCGCCAATCCGCAGGGTCGAGCTGTTGGCGCCGTAGTCCGAGGAATGCAGCACAAAGCCGCGCCCGTGTTCGACCGGTCCGCCGAAATGCACGCCGATCCCGGCGCTGCCGATGCCACCGTCGATCTCGAGCTGCATCAGCAGATCGTCCATCGCCACTCCGTCTGTGGGCTTGTTGACGATCAGGCCCATGCTGCCGCTGTCTGAATGATCGCACAGGAACACAAGGCCGGTCTCGAAACGAGGATCGGCCATGCCCGGCATGGCGATCAACAACTTCCCGGCAAGCTGGTCGGTGGAATGCGGCTGTGACATGCTGCAATTGTCGCAGACGGGGGGCGGTCTGCAAGGGCCACAAAAGCCACACTCGCAAGGCGGTCGCCGTGTTGTGATTTCCCCGGAGCGGTCTGCTGCATAATTTGGCGCTCATGTTTGCCCGAATCCTTGCCATCCTCATCGCCATCGCCGCCGTGTCTCAGCCTGTCCGTGCAGGAGGAGACCCCGCGCCCGATGTCCGCGAGGCGGCCGTCATCTCGATCCTGCCCGGCTGGCGCACGCCGCAAGGCACCTATCTCGCCGCGCTCAAGGTCGCGCTTGGGCCGGGGTGGAAGACCTATTGGCGATCACCGGGCGACGCGGGCATTCCGCCGCAATTCGACTGGTCGCAGTCGTCGAATATCGCAGGCGTCGATCTGCACTGGCCGACCCCGCTGGTGTTCGAGCAGAACGGCATGCGCACCATCGGCTATGCGCACGAATTGATCCTGCCGATGGAACTGACGCCCGCCCGCCCCGGCGCGCTGCGGATCGACACCGAAATCCAGATCGGGGTGTGTCAGGACATCTGCATTCCGATGAACGTGCGCGTGCGGGCCGATCTCGACGGCCCCGGCGCCCATGATCCGCGCATTTCCGCCGCGCTTGACGATGCTCCCGTCCTCGGGCGCCACGCAGGCGTGCAGGGCACGTCCTGCGCTGTCGAGCCGATCGCCGACGGCCTGCGCGTGCGCGCCGATATCGCGATGCCGCGCCTTGGCCCCGACGAGGTCGCGGTGTTCGAGATGCCCGACAAGTCCATCTGGATTTCCGAGGCGATGTCGGAACGCAGCGGCCCGCGCCTGTCTGCCGTGGCCGAGATGGTGCCGCCCAGCGGACGGCCCTTCATGCTGAACCGCTCGGACGTGCGCATCACTGTCCTGTCGGCGGGCCGCGCCGTCGAAATCGACGGCTGCACCGGCAGGCCCTGACGCGCTCAGCTCAGTAGTTTCCCGGCGGATCGCTTGCCGGGAACGATTCGTCGCCCTGCTCGTCCACGCGCGACCAGTTGCGCGGCGGATCGCGCATCTCTGACGGCCCGGCATTGCGCACATGATCGCCCGCGCTTGCCCGCGATGCCGGACGGCGCGCGCGGTGGACCAGCGATGACAGCGCTCCGAACGTGGCGGCACCTGCAAGGAAGATCAGGACGTGACGGGACATGGTGGCTCTTTCCGGTCTGCGTTGTCTTGCGGGGGAACAGGTCAGGCGGCGGATGGTTCCGTTCGGCGGGCGCCCGCTGGCCCGAGACGGCAAAGGCACCCCGTCAGGCGTCCGGCGGCAGGGTGTCGGCCTTGACCGCCCCGCGCACCCCCATCGGCATGGCGGGACCGACCGTCGTGTCCACGCGTGTCTGGCGTTCGGCTTCCGCGTTGATCTCGGCGCCGATCAGAACGACGTAGGCCGAGATCCATAGCCACATCAGCAGAACGATCACCCCGGCAATCGCACCGAAGCTCTCGTTGTAGCTGCCGAAGTTCTCGGCGTAGACGGCGAAGGCGATCGTGGCGAGCAGCCACAGGATGCAGGCCAGCACCGATCCCGGCGTCAGCCAGAGCCACCGCGCCGCCCGCCTGTCAGGCGCGTAGCGGTAGAGCACCGCAAGCCCGACGCTTGCCAGCGCAAGAAGCAGCGCCCAGCGCGCGGCGCCGATCAGCATTTCGGTCATCGCGCCAAAGTTGACCACCGCCAGAACGGCGGGAAGCACGACCGCCGCGCCAAGCCCGACCACCAGCCCCAGGATCAGCACCAGCGTCAGGACCAGCCGCAGCGCCATCAGCCGCAGGTAGCCGCGCGTTTCCTGTTCGTCATAGGCGACGTTCAGCCCCTCGATCAGGCTGCCGACTCCCTTGGATGCCGAGAACACCGCCAGCCCGAGGCCGAAGACCGCAACCAGCGTCAGGCTCTCCTGCTGCGCGCCCGCGACATCGACCGCCTGACTGCGCACGATGTCAGCCGCTTGTGCCGGAAGCGTGTCCGCAAGCGCCTCGATCTGGCTGGTGACCTGCGCCGGGTCGATGGCAAGCCCGGCAAGGCCGATCAGGGCGGTGATCGCGGGGAAAAGCGCCAGCAGCCCATAGAACGCCACGCCAGCCGCGATAAGGCCAACGTGGTCCTTTGCCAGCTGCGTCAGGAACACCCGGCGCAGGATCTGCGCCCACCCCCTCGCCGGAATGGCGAAGGGGCTTTGGGCCAGCCGTCCGGGGCCAGCGGCGGGGTCATCAGGCATCGGGCTTGCCAAGATTCTGGCGTTGAGCCTCGTCCCTGGCGGCCGAGCGCACCCGGTCCGTTGCCTCGCGCGCCTCATCGGCGGCGGTCTTGACCGCCTCTTGTGCTGCGCCGTCGGCATCAGGCGCTTTCTCGTCGGCGACTGTCCGTGCTTCGGTCAGAGCAGCGTCGCCGACACGCTCGGCCTTGGTCAGCTCCTCGTGAAAGATCCGCTCGGCCTCGCTCACCATGTGGTCGGCTTCCTCACCGAACAGGTCGTCCTCGGTCCGGGTGCGGGGAAGGAGGCTGGCGATGGCCGCGCCTGCCGCCAGCGCAAGGGCGCCCGCGACAAGCGGCTGGTCCTCGAACACGTCGATGCCCGCGTCGCGCCCCCGGCGCCATCCGCGGCACACATCACGCCCCGCCCGATAGCGCGCGGCCATGGCGCGTTCGCGGGCGGCGATGACACGCTCGCGCGCGTCCATGCCCATGCGCTCGGTCCCGTGGGTCAACCTCTCGCGCACCCGGGCTGCGCGCTCTGCGGCGGCGGGGCCAGCGTCGCGGCCGCTTTGCGCGGCGCCGTGTCCCGCCGCAGCCGCGCGGTCTCGGGCCAATGCTGCACCCGCCTTCGCGCGCTCACCGAACGAGTTGTCGTGACCGTCCGCGTCGCCCTCGAAACGGTCCCCGGTCGTCACCCAGTCCGGATGATCCATGCCGCTGACGTGGCGCGCGGCGGGATCGTCCCGGGCGTAGTCGGCGGCCCATGTCCTCCGGTCGGCCGCCTGCACGCCCGCCACAGGATCATGCGACGGCCCATAGGCAGGACGCGCCGCAGGATGCCGGTCGTCGCCATCCCGCGCCGGTCGGTCATCGTGCGAGCGGCCAAAGATCATCCAGGCAAGCCCCACGCCGGTCAGCGAAATCGCCACCGGGTTCTGCTTGGCGGCATCGCCGAAGGAGCGACCAAGATCGCTGCCGTGGGTGCCAAGCCCGCGCGTGACCTCGCGCAGCACGGCCTCTGGCGTAAACCGGCTCTGGATTTCGTCGATCGCGCGGGACAGGTCGGACCGTTGCAGCTCCAGGTCGCGCTCGATCTCGTCGGATGTGCGGTGTTCGCTGGTCATCTCAGGCTCCTTTCACGGCTTGCGCGTCGCGCTTGACGTTTTCCGTTGTCCGGCTGGGGGCAAGGCTGGGCAGCTTGAGATCGCCCAGGCCCTTGTGCATGTGCGCCCAACCGACAAGCGCGAACACGACGCCGACGATCAGCGACGCCCAGGCCGCGTCGAGGCCAAGTTCTGCCAGCCCCGAAACCAGCGCGGCGGCCAGCACGTTCAGCGCGGTCAGGAACAGGATGACGGCCGCCACCAAGAGGCCGACGGCCATTCCGGCGCGGCGCAGGTTCCGGTCAACCTCGGCACGAGCCAGGTTGAGCTCCGACCGCAACAGGCCAGACAGGCTTTCAAGCACATCGCCAAGAAGCGACGTTGTGGTTTTCTAGGTCTTCTCTTCCATCGCTCAGGTATCCTCGTCTCTCGCCAGGGTCTCGGGGTGCACGGCGGACGATGCAGGATCGCCATTTCCGGCGCCGCGATCCCGCTGCGAGGCTCGGGCGGCGCGCACGGCGGCAAACCCGGTCAGCGCCGCGCCTCCCAGGAAGACGGCAGGGTTGCGGCGGCCAAAGTCGTTGACCTCACCCACCAGTGCAGAGACCGAACGGCCACGACGAGGCCGATCATGTAGATAATCGTATGCACATCGCTTCCTCCTGTGGGTCATCGTTGGGTGACCGGGAAACCAACAAGGGCAAAACCGGATACGTTCCTGGGCGCTTGGCGTGCGGGCGGTCTGCGTCGTATTGCAGCGAGGATCGGCGCACCGTGGGCGGGAACTTCCCGCCTCTGCGGTTGTTCGGGCCACGACGGCTTAGCGATGAAAGGAGACGCCATGCCCTCCAAGTCAGGCGCACAGCAAAAGGCGGCAGGCGCGGCGAGACCAAGTTCGGCGATCTCTATCGTCCCGCCAAAAGCATGTACGAGTCGATGACCGAACAGGAACTCGAAGAAATGACCGCAGCCTACTGGGCGGCCTGCTGGTCGCCGCCGGGCTGGCCGTTCCGGCGGCCGCCCAAGACACCACGCGCAACGCCTCGTTCGTGTCCGCGGGCGGCGAGGAGATCGGCAGCGCCACGCTGACGGGCACACCCAATGGCGTGCTGATCGAGCTGGACCTGATGAACCTTCCGCCCGAAAGCTGGCACGGGTTCCACATCCACGAGACCGGAGAGTGCAACGCCGAAGACGGCTTTCAGTCGGCTGGCGGCCACTTTGCGCCCACCGGCTCAGAGCACGGCCTGAAGGTCGAGGGCGGGCCCCATGTCGGCGACATGGCGAACCAGTATGTCTCGGCTGACGGGATGCTAAAGGCAGAGGTGCACAACCCGCGCGCCACGCTTGGCGACGGCGGCGAGGCCGACCTCTCGGGTAGGGCGCTGATGCTGCACGGCGGCGCGGATGACTATGAAAGCCAGCCCTCGGGCGATGCGGGCGACAGGATCGCCTGTGCCGTCATCGAATGACCTCTTTGGCCCGGCCTTCGGGGGCCGGGCCGATGCGCACATCGAACACCTGCGCGGCGGTTTCGTAGCTTTCCCCCAGCATCACCACCAGGATCAGAATCTCGCGGTAGTGAAGCGGCAACCGTTCCACCGCGCGCATCATTTCACCGCCGCGCACGATCCATTCCTGGTTGGCGGGCGTGGACAGCGTCGTCGAGATGCAGTCCTCGGCCCCGGTGCGCGATCGCTTCGACCGCACGATGTCGTTGAGAAACGTGTTGCGCATGATCGTGACAAGCCAGCCGCGCAGGTTGGTGCCCGGCTCGAAGCTGTCGATCTTCGAAATCGCCTTTACCAGCGTATCCTGAACAAGATCGTCAACGTCCTCGTGCCGCCGGGTCAGCGCCCAGGCGTAGGCCCGCAAAGAGGGGATAAGTTCGACGATGTTGTCCCTGACCGCCATCAGGTTCTCCGTTACCTGCGTTTGCGGGCATAACGACTCTGTGGCGGCGTGCGTTCCCAATGGAACGTCGGGTCAGCCGGGTTCCTGCGACAAACCGGCGCTCCCGCGTGGAACGACCTAATGCGCGGGCGCGACAACCGAATCGAGAAGCGTGCGGCCCCCATCGACCGTCAGGATCTGGCCGGTCATGAACCCCGACCCGTCCGAGGCGAGGAACTGCGCGGCTTCAGCCACCTCGCCCGCGCTGGCGATTCGGTGCAGCGGCGTATGCTCGATGATCTCGTCGCGGAATTCGTCATGCTCGGACAGCGCCTCTTGCAGGCTTGCGCTCATCACGCTGCCGAAGGCGATGGCGTTCACACGGATGCGGTGTTCGGCAAGCCCCACCGCCATCGACCGTGTCATCTGGTCCAGCGCGGCGGACGACACCGAATACGCCAGAAGCTCGGGCTGGGTGCGCCGCGCGGCAATCGACGACAGGTTGATGATCGATCCGTTCGGCCCATCCTGCCGCCCGTCGTCCTGCGCCTGCTTTATCATGCGCTTGGCGATCAACTGGGTCAGCCGCAGGCTGGTCATCAGGTTCTGCTGAAGCAACGTTTCGACCGCCGCGTCATCGGCGTTCAGCGGGTCCGAGACGATCATCTGGCGGCTTGCGTTTACCAGGATATCAACGCGGTCGAAGGCGTCGATGGTCGCCGACAAGAGGTTCGCGATGGTCAGCTTTTCCCGCAGATCGCCAGCGAAAAGGCGCACGTTGCCATCGTCGCTCCGCGCCTCGGCGCCGATCTCGTTGGTCAGCCGCGCCTCATCCATGTCGGCGAACATCACGTTCGCCCCGTGTTCGGCAAAGTGACGCGCGATGGCAAGCCCGACGCCGTTGGCGGCCCCTGTCACGATGGCCGTCTTGCCCGCGATTGAAAAACTCATGCCGATCCGTCCTGATTCCCCGTCCGGGCAGGTTAGGCCAGTTCAGCGCCGTATGCGACGGGGCTTTGACGCCTCGATCACCTTGAACGCGGTGTCCCCGGCGATCTCGTTCACCTCGGCGAACAGCTCTGCCGCGGCCTTCTCATAGGGAAGATGCCGGTTCGCCACGAACCACAACCGCCCGCCGGGCGTCAGCATCCGCGCCGCCGCCTCAATGAAGCTGCGGCCGATCGCAGGATCAGGCGCGCGCCCGCGGTGGAACGGCGGATTGGTGACGACGGCATCATAGCCACCTGCAGGGCCAAAGGCGGTCGCATCGTCCCAATGAAACACCGCGCGCGCGTCGGTCACGTTGCGCCGCGCACAGTCCAGCGACACGTGATCCGCCTCGACCAGATGCAACGCGGCGACGCCGTCACGTTCCAGGATCGCGCGCGACAGATACCCCCAGCCCGCGCCCAGATCGACGACGCGCTTGGGCAGCTTGCGCGGCAGCGCCGCCTCCAGCAGCCGCGACGCCGGGTCGATCCCGTCTGCCGAGAACACACCCGCCGTTGTCACGAAACCGCCTTCGACCGCGTCCGGCATGGCCTTGGCCCGCCACGCCTCCGGTGCGGTCCCGGTGATCCAGAACAGCTTGCCATGTGCCTTGGACAGCGATCCCTCAAGGGTGCAGGCCGCGCGGCATTCCTTCAGCAGGCTTTCGATGCCGTCGTCCTTCTGGCCATCGACCAGCACCGGCCCGCCCTTTGTTCGGGTCAGCGCCTCGGCGATGGCCCCTCGGGCGGCGTCCTTGGACCGGGGCACGCAGACGATGGCCGCATCATAGCTGTCCTGCGGCGCGACATCGGTGCGATAGCCCGCCGCCCGGAACCAGTCGTGATCGGGGCGAAAGCCCTGCACCACATGCGCCCGCTCCGGCCCAAGCGGCGACAGGTCCTGCCCCGCGACAGGGCCGAACACGGCCACGGCGGTTGCGCCGTCGGGCACGGCGCCCGCATCGAGCGCCAGGGGCAGACGATCTGTCAGCATGGGTCGGGCGACGCGCGCCCTACTCCTTTTCCATGGTGCATTGCAGCGGGTGCTGGTGACGGCGTGCGAAATCCATCACCTGCCCAACCTTGGTCTCGGCGATCTCGAACGAGAACACGCCGACCACGGCAAGACCCTTCTTGTGGACCGTCAGCATGATCTCGAACGCCTGCGCATGGCTGAGACCGAAGAACCGTTCGAGCACATGCACGACGAATTCCATCGGCGTATAATCGTCGTTCAGAAGCATCACCTTGTAGAGCGGCGGCCGCTGGGTTTTCTTGCGGGTCTCAAGGATGACACCCGCATCTCCATCGCCGTCGGACTTGTCGGCCATCATGGTCGTGGGGTGAAAGGTCACGCGATCCTCATGTCTCACGGTTCGGTCTGCTGCGGGGGCACTATATAAGCGGGCGCTTGCGTCTGAAAAGGGGGGCCCCGGCCCCTCGTGGACCAGAAAGGACGATGTCGGTCAATGTCCGGTAAACTTTCCACCATAGGCTTCGATGCCGACGACACCCTGTGGGAGAACGAACAGTTCTTCCGCTGGACCGAGGACCGCTTTGCCGAGCTGTTGGCGGACCACGCCGAAAAGGATCATCTGGCCGACCGGCTGGTCGAGGCAGAGCGGCGGAACGTCGGCCATTACGGCTTTGGCATCAAGGGCTTCACCCTGTCGATGATCGAAACCGCCATCGAGGTGACGGACGCCCGCGTGCCCGCCTCGGTGATCGCCCAGATCATCGCCGCCGGGCAAGAGATGCTGCGTCATCCCATCGACCTGTTGCCCCACGCCCGCGCCGCCGTCGAGGCGCTGGCCGATACGCACCGCGTGGTGCTGGTGACCAAGGGCGATCTGCTGGACCAGGAGCGCAAGCTGGCGCAATCGGGGCTGGGCGATCTGTTCGACGGTATCGAGATCGTGTCGGACAAGACACCCCGCGTCTACGCCGACATCTTCGCCCGTCATGGCGACGGTGCGGGCAGGGCCTTGATGGTGGGCAATTCACTGAAATCCGACGTGCTGCCGATGATCGAGGCGGGCGGCTATGGCGTGCACATCCCGCACAGCATCACGTGGGCGCTGGAACATGCCGACGCGCCGGTGGACCACCCGCGATTCAGGCTGATCGACTCGCTGTCCCGCCTGCCCGATCTGGTGGCGGAAATCGACCGAAGCTAGCGCCATATTCCTGCCATATTGAAACATCTTGCGGTCCGGCGACGCGCGGCACCCATATCTCGCGTCGTGCATCAAGAACAAATCCAAAGTCATTGAAAATCGGTTGTTTTCGCAACTTGGTGGCTGTGCTAACCTGCCTTTAACAAAGAAGGACCCGGGCAACAGAACATCGGGCCTCAGAGGCAGTAAATGGGACAAGTGACGTGAAACGTCTGGCGCAGTGCGTCCGTGCAATCGGACTGTTCATCGGACTTCTTCTTTCGACTCTGTCCACCGCGTCCGCAGCCCCCGTTGCGGAGATGGTGATGGACATGCGGTCGGGCGAAATCCTGTATTCCCGCAACGCGGACACGCGGCTGCATCCGGCGTCGCTGACCAAGATGATGACGCTCTATGTCGTCTTCGAGGCGGTCGAGCGCGGCGAGATCACGCTGGATACCGAAGTGAAGATCTCCAAGCACGCCGCGTCCGAACCGCCGTCGAAGCTGGGGCTTCGGTCCGGGCAGCGTATAAAGCTGCGCTATCTGATCCGCGCCGCAGCGGTGAAATCGGCCAACGATGCCGCAACCGCCCTTGGCGAGGCGATTTCGGGCAGCGAGGCAGCCTTTGCCGAACGGATGACCCGCACGGCACGCGCGCTCGGAATGACCAGCACGACGTTCAAGAACGCCCACGGCCTGACCGAAAGCGGGCATCTTTCGACAGCCCGCGACATGACGATCATGGGGCGGCACCTGTTCTACGACTACCAGCAATACTACAACCTGTTCTCCCGCACCTCGACCGATGCGGGCGTGCGCGAGGTGGCGAACACCAACCGCCGCTTCCTGGCCGCCTACGAGGGCGCGGATGGCATCAAGACGGGCTATACCAACGCAGCTGGCTTCAACCTCGTCGCGTCGGCAGTGCGCGGCAACGAGCGCGTGATCGCCACGATGTTCGGCGGCCGCTCTACCGCGCAGCGCAACCAGCGCGTCGCGGAATTGCTGGACCTCGGCTTTACCAAGGCGCCGACGCGCGTCGCCACGATCCCGCCGGGCAAGCCGCGCTACACCGCGCCCGGCGCCATCGGCACCGAGACGCGCAACGTCGTGCTGGCCGTGGTGAAAAGCATCAGGCCCATGCCCCGACCGTCCCCGTCCGCCCCGCCGACAGCCGAGATGATCGCCGCCATCGAATCGAGCGTGGCCGAGGCGGTCGTCGCCAGCATCGCTGCGGACCCGGACACCGACGAGGCCGCAGAAAGCGTCGAGGCGACGCGCCTTGCCCTTGCAACCGCCCCCCTGCCGCAGATCCGTCCCGAGACGATCGCGGTAGCAGCCGCAGCCAGCGTCGTTCCCGCCGCGCCGGAAGAGACGCCACTGGTCGAGGCCGCGCTGGACCAAGGGAGCACGGACGATGCGGTGCAGGAAGTGGTCGAGCGGATGTCCACATCGGGCGGGCGTCACTGGGGCATCAATATCGGCCGCTACCCGACGCGGTATCAGGCCGAACAGGTCCTTCTGAAGACCGCGCTGGCCGAGATCGAGATGCTCGACGAGGCGCTGCGCAAGGTGGTCAAGCAGAACGCGGGATTCGAGGCGAATTTCGTCGGCATGACCAAGGACCACGCGGCGCTGGCCTGTCGGCGGCTGGTCTCGCGCGCGGTGGAATGCAGCACGCTCGGCCCCAGCGGCTGACACCCGGCTGAACGGCGGCCCGGCGCCTTCCCGTCAGGCCGGTCAGGCCGCGTCGCCCTCGGCCCGCAGGTCGAACGCGGCGGCCATCAACTGCCGTGTGTATTCGGTCTTGGGCGCATCGAAGATTTCCTGCGCCGTGCCGCGTTCCACGATGTCGCCGCGCTTCATCACGATCACCCGGTGCGACAGCGCGCGCACGACCCGCAGGTCGTGGCTGATGAACAGATACGCCAGCCCATGCCGTTCCTGCAGCTTGCGGAGCAGATCGACGATCTGCACCTGAACGGTCATGTCGAGCGCCGATGTCGGCTCGTCCAGAACCAGAAGCCGCGGGCGCAGGATCATCGCGCGGGCGATGGCGATGCGCTGGCGCTGGCCGCCCGAGAACTCGTGCGGATAGCGGTCCATCGTCAGGGGATCGAGGCCGACCTCGGCCATGATCTCGGCCACGATCTCGCGGGTGTCCCGCCCCGCCGCGATCTTGTGGACGCTCAACCCCTCGGAAATGATCTCTTCGACGGTCATGCGCGGGCTGAGCGATCCGTAAGGGTCCTGGAACACGATCTGCATGTCGCGCCGCACGATGCGCAGTGACCGTGACCGCCAGCCCTGGATATCGGTGCCCATGTAGACGATCGGCCCGTCGGACGAGATCAGCCGCATGATCGCCAGCGCCAGCGTGGTCTTGCCCGAGCCGGATTCACCGACAATGCCCAGCGTCTCGCCGGCATGAACAGAGATCGAGGCGGAATTGACCGCCTTGATGTGCCCCGCGACCCGGCGCAAGAGACCCCGGTAGACCGGGAACCAGATGCGCAGGTCCTCGGTGCGCACGATCTCCTCGGCGCCTTCGCGGATCGGCAGCGGCTCTCCGGTGGAATGCGCGGACAAGAGCTTGATCGTGTAGGGATGCTGCGGGGCGTCGAAAATCTCGCGCGTCGGGCCCTGCTCGACGATTTCGCCATCCTTCATCACGCAGACCCGGTCGGCGATCTTGCGCACGATGCCAAGGTCATGGGTGATGAACAGCATGCTCATCCCCTCGGACTGCTTCAACTCGTAGAGCAGATCGAGGATCTGCGCCTGGATCGTCACGTCAAGCGCCGTCGTCGGCTCGTCCGCAACCAGAAGCTCGGGGCCATTCGCCAGCGCCATGGCGATCATCACGCGCTGGCGCTGCCCGCCCGACAACTGGTGCGGATAGTCCTTGAGCCGCGATTCGGGCGCGTCGATCCCCACCCGCTCCAGAAGCTCGACCACCCGGCTGCGGGCTGCGGCGCCCTGCAGCCCCTGATGCAGCGAAAGACTTTCGAGGATCTGCTTTTCCAGCGTGTGCAGCGGGTTCAGCGAGGTCATCGGCTCCTGGAAGATAAAGCTGATGTCGTTGCCGCGCACCTTGCGCAGCCGGTCCTCGGGCGCGCCGACCATCTGCTGGCCGTTGTAGGTGATCGACCCCTCGGTCTCGGCGCTGCCGGGCAGGAGTGACACGGTGGACAGGGCGGTGACCGACTTGCCCGAGCCCGACTCGCCCACCAGCGCGACCGTCTCGCCGCGCCCGACATGAAAGGACACACCCTTGACGGCCGCGATGCGGCGGCCGTCCTGCCGGAAGGTGACCGACAGATCACGGACGTCGAGGACCACGCTCATGCCTGACCCCGGTTTCGGCGTGCTTCGCACGCCGACCGGCCGGGGGGACGCTGTCCCCCCGGACCCCCCTGGAGGTATTTGAGGACCAAAGATGGGAAGGGTCGGCGCGTCATTGGAAGGTCTTTCTGGGATCGAACGCATCGCGCACGCCTTCGAAGATGAAGACCAGCAGCGACAGCATGATCGCGAAGGTGAAAAAGGCGGTGAAGGCGAGCCAGGGCGCCTGCAGGTTCTGCTTGGCCTGCAGCGTCAATTCGCCCAGCGAGGGCGCCGAGGACGGCAGGCCGAAGCCGAGGAAGTCCAGCGAGGCCAGCGTGCCGATGGTGCCGGTGATGATGAAGGGCAGCATCGTCAGCGTGGCGACCATCGCGTTGGGCAGCATGTGGCGGAACATGATCGTCGTGTTCGACACACCCAGCGCCTTGGCTGCGCGGATGTATTCGAAGTTGCGCGCGCGCAGGAATTCGGCGCGCACCACGCCGACGAGCGCGGGCCAGCCGAACAGCGCCGTCAGGAACACCAGGAGCCAGAATGATCGCCCCAGGATCGCGAACATGATGATGATGATGTAGAGCGACGGGGTCGACACCCAGATCTCGATGAGGCGCTGGAAGACAAGGTCGATCCAGCCGCCGAAATAGCCTTGCACCGCGCCCGCGACGATGCCGATCAGGCTGGCCACCCCGGTCACGATGATGGTGAACAGGATCGACAGCCGGAAGCCGTAGATCACCCGCGCCAGCACGTCGCGCGCGGTGTCGTCGGTGCCCAGAAGGTGCTTGCCGTCCGGCGCCGAGGGCGCGGTGCCGTCGATCTGGTTGATCGTGTTGAAGCTGTAGGGGATCGGCGGCCAAAGCAGCCAGCCCTTGCTGATCTCCTCGCCGCTGACGATGCCGTCGTCTGCGTCCGCCAGTATCCCTTCGGGATCGTCGAAGCAGTCGACAAGGCCGCCCGAGACGATGAGGCAGCGCACCTCGATGTCGGAATACACCGCCTCGGTCCTGAAATCGCCACCGAACTCGGTCTCGGGGTAGAAGTTGAACACCGGGGTGTAGAGCTCGCCCCGGTAGCTGACGAGGATCGGCCGATCGTTGGCGATGAACTCGGCGAACAGCGACAGGCCGAACAGGATGCAGAAGATCACCAGCGACCAGTAGGCGCGCCCGTTCTTGCGGAAGTTCCGCCAGCGGCGCCGGTTCAGCGGCGAGGGCTGATACCAGCGCGTCTTGCGCGGCGGCACCACGGGCGCGGGCGCGCCGGGATCGCCGGGCATCGGTTCGGGGATCAGGTCATCCTCGCGGAGTGCCACGTCAGCCCTCCCTCGAGGAGAAGTCGATGCGCGGATCGACGAAGACATACATCAGGTCCGACAGGATGCCGACGACAAGGCTGATCAGGCCGAACACGAAGAGCGTTCCGAAGATCACCGGGTAGTCGCGCGCCACTGCAGCCTCGAACCCGAGCCGCCCCAGCCCGTCGAGCGAGAAGATCGTCTCGATGATGATCGACGCGCCAAAGAACACGCCGATGAACAGCGCCGGGAAGCCCGCGATCACGATCAGCATGGCGTTGCGGAAGATGTGACCGTAAAGGACGCGCGATTCGGACAGACCCTTGGCCTTGGCGGTGACGACATACTGCTTCTTGATCTCGTCGAGGAACGAGTTCTTGGTCAGCAGCGTCAGCGTCGCGAAGCTGGAGATCGTGGTGGCCAGAACCGGCAGGGTGATGTGCCAGAAATAGTCGCCGACCTTGCCGATCAGCGACAGCTGGTCCCAGTTGTCCGAGGTCAGGCCGCGCAGCGGGAACCACTGGAAATACGACCCGCCCGCGAACACGACCAAGAGGAGAATCGCGAACAGGAAGCCGGGGATCGCGTAGCCGACGATGATGAGCGACGAGGTCCAGGTGTCGAAGGACGTGCCGTCCTTGACCGCCTTGCGGATGCCGAGCGGGATCGAGATGAGATAGGCGATCAGCGTGGACCATAGGCCAAGCGTGATCGACACCGGCAGCTTTTCCACCACCAGGTCGATGACCGAGATCGAGCGGAAATAGCTCTCTCCGAAGTCGAGGCGCATGTAGTCCCACATCATGTTCAGGAACCTCTCCAGCGGCGGCTTGTCGAAGCCGAACTCGCGTTCCAGTTCCTCGATGAACTCGGGCGGCAGGCCGCGGGCGCCTGCATATTCGCTGTCGCTCGCGCGCTCGAAATCCTGCCCGCTGCCTGCAAAGCTTTCGAACACGTCGCCGCCGCCTTCCATGCGGGCGATGATCTGTTCGATCGGGCCGCCGGGCACGAATTGCGTCAGGGTGAAGTTCACGATCATGATCCCGATCAGCGTCGGGATCACGAGCAACAGACGTCTGAGGATGTAGGCGCCCATGAAATCAGAGCGCCCCCGAAGCCCTCAACGCATCAAGCCGCTCGGCGTCGACCCACCAGAAATCGAGCGCGCCGGTGCCCAGCGGCGGCAGGTCGTCCGGGTGACGGTAGACATCCCAGTAGGCCACCCAGGTGTCGGGCAGGTAGAAGTAAGGGATGTCGAAGCTTAGGTGCCGCAGCGTCCGGTCAAGCGCATTGGTGGCGTCGATCAGCGGCTGCAACTCGGTGGTGTTCTCGATCTCCTTGAGCAGCCGGTCCACGCCCTCGTTCTTCAGCCGCATGATGTTGCGCGAGCTTTCGTCGGCGCCTTCGGACCCGAACCACTGCCCAAGCCCCGTCGACGGCTCGAAGCCCATGCTGAAGATCTGGTTGGTCAGGTCGAAATCGCTGCCCCGGCGGCGTTCGACGTATTGCGCGGTATCCATCCGCTCCAGCTCGCCGTCCACGCCGATCAGCGCGAGGTTCGCCAGGAACGGCGTGATGACGCGGTCATAGCGCGCGTTGAACTGGATGAAGTTCAGCGTCAGCCGCTCGCCGTCCTTGGTGCGCACACCGTCTTCGCCAAGCTCCCATCCGGCCTCGTCCAGAAGGCGGTTCGCCTCGCGGATGATCGACCGTGCGGGCTGGTTGCTGTCGGCGGAATGCTCGACCGGCACGCGCGCGGGTTCGGTGAGGATCGCCGCGTCCAGAAGCCCTTCGTCCACAAGCGGTTGCAGAAGCGCCAGTTCGCCCTCGGTCGGCAGCCCGTCGGCGGCAAGGTCGGTGCCGGTCCAGAACGAGATCGGCTGCCCGTAATCGCCGAAATAGAGCGTGTCGTTCGACCATTCGAAGTTGAACATCATCGCCACGGCGCGGCGGACACGGATGTCCTGCCATTTCTCGCGGTTCAGGTTGAAGTTCCAGGAGAACCGCTGCGCCACGGACCCGTCGGGGATTTCCTCGCGCACGACATTGCCCGCCTGCGCGGCCGGGAAATCATAGCCGGTGTTCCAGTCCGCCGGATCGCTTTCGTTGCGGATCAGGTATTCGCCCGCCTTGAAGGCTTCCAGCGCGGCAGAGGTGTCGCCGAAATACTCGACGCGGATCGTCTCGTAATTGTTGCTGCCCTGGGACAGCGGATGCTCGGCGCCCCAGTAGTCGGGATTCTTGCGGTAGACGACACGGCGGTTGTAGTCGACCTCGTCCAGAACATAGGCGCCGGTGGACATGAACGGCGTCTCGGACGGCTTGTCGAGCCGCGCGCCGGTTTCCTCGAACCATGCTTTACTGAACACGGGCGTTGACCCGGCTTGCTGCACGCGCACCTTGGCGGGCATGTAGTCGGAAAACTCGAAGCGGATGGTATGGTCGTCGATCACCTCGACGCTGTCATAGAACTGCACGGCCGCCTGCCGGTATTCGGGGATACCCTGCTCGGTGAACAACTGGTTCGTGAAGGCGACATCATGCGCCGTCATCGGCGTGCCGTCGGCAAAGGTCACGTCGTCGCGCAGCGTGAACTCGGCATAGGTGCGCGCCTCGTCGTATTCGACCGTCTCGCACAGGAAGCAATACGCGCCATAGGGATCGTCGAGGGTCGAAGTCATCAGCCGCTCGGTGCCGATGGTGTTCAGCGCCGCCGCCACGCCCGCGATGGCATACTGGTTGAAGCTGTCGAAATTCCCGATGCTCCAGGTGGAATATTCGCCGCCACCCGGCGCGTCCGGGTTCACGTAGTCAAGCGTGTCGCCGGGCTGGTATTTCAGCTCGCCAAAGTTGGTGTAGCCGTGGCTGGTGATCACCTCGCCCTCTTGCGCCTTGGCAAGAGTGGCCGTCAGCGCAAGCGCCAGAACGGCCACGGAAAGCGAAAGGAGCGCACTCAACTTGCGCGGCCCGGTCTCGTCGGGGGTCAAGGCGATGGCGCGAGGCTGGCGATGGGCCATGAAGCGAACTCCCGTGGTGTCATGTCACACGATTTATCAAATGAGGCTAAAGGCCAAGAAGTCGACTGTTCAAGTTGAATTCCCGTGATGCCCCGGTGAAGGCCGGGGCAGGAATGAAAAAGGCCGCCCGAAAGGCGGCCTTGGTGCAGAATGTCGGCGCGTTCAGCTTCCTGTCGACTGCAGGAACGCGATCAGGTTCGCGCGATCCTCGACATCATCCATTCCGCGATAGCTCATCGCGGTACCCGGCGCCCACTCGCGCGGGTTCTCGAGAAAGCCGTTCAGGTTCTCGGGGGACCAGACATCCGCGACCTCGACCAGCGCGCCCGAGTAGTTGAAGCCGTCGATCGATGCGACGTCGCGTCCGACCACGCCGTCGAGGTGCGGACCGACGCCATCGGTGCCGTCCAGCTTGTGGCAGGCCTGGCAGGCGCGGAACAGGCTTTCGCCATCGTCGGCACTGGCGGTCTGGAACACTTCGTCAAAGCTCGGGCCAGCGTCTGCCTCGGCGGTGTCTTCGCCGCCTTCTTCCTCGCCGGTGTCGATCGAATAGGCTTGCGCATGTTCTTCGCCGTGGCCTTCCGCGCCGACGTGATAAATCGCCTCGGCGGCCCATGCCCCCAGCAGGAAGACCAGCAGCGATCCACAAACCGCGCCAATCACCTTGGTCATCGTCATCGTGTCGAACATGTCGCGTTCCATTCCGTGCAAATTCGCGCGCTATCTATCCCCTTCCTCCTGTCCTGTTCAAGCGGTATGACCCGCGACCAAACGACCTTTGCGCAACAGATTGACGGACCGGCACAAATGACGCAGCGCATCGCGTTCCAGGGAGAACTTGGCGCCTACTCGCACCAGGCCTGCAAGGAAGCCCGCCCCGAGATGGAGGCGCTGGCCTGCCGCACCTTCGAGGACGTGATCGCGGCGGTCCGCTCGGGCGAGGCGGAACTGGCGATGCTTCCGGTCGAGAACTCGACCTATGGCCGCGTTGCCGACATCCACCGCCTGCTGCCCGAAAGCGGCCTGCACATCATCGACGAAGCCTTCGTGCGGGTGCACATCAACCTTCTTGGCGTTCCGGGCGCGCAGATCGCCGAGGTCACCGACGCCTGGAGCCACCTCGTTCTGCTGCCCCAGTGCAGCGGCTTTCTGCGCGAGCATGGCATCACCGGGCGGCTGTCCACTGACAACGCCCGCGCCGCCAAGGATGTCGCCGCCAAGGGTGACAAGACGCAGGCCGCGCTGGCCTCGGAACTGGCGGGCGAGATCTATGGTCTCGACGTGCTGGCGCGCCACATTGAGGATCACGACCGCAACACCACCCGCTTTCTGGTGATGTCGCGCACGCCCAACCTCGACCGGCGCGGCGATACAAAGATGGTGACGACGTTCGTTTTCCGCGTCCGCAACATTCCCGCCGCGCTTTACAAGGCGATGGGCGGGTTCGCGACGAACGGCGTGAACATGACCAAGCTGGAAAGCTACATGGTCGACGGATCGTTCACCGCCACGCAGTTCTATTCCGACATCGAGGGCCATCCCGAAGACGCCAACGTGAAACGCGCGCTGGACGAGCTTGGGTTCTTCACATCGGAAATGCGGGTGCTTGGCGTCTATCCCGCCGACCCGAACCGCCCCGCGCTTTGACCGCTCAGGCGGTGCCGGGGCCGTGACGGTCTTCGGCAGCCTGCTTGAAACTGGCGATCCGCGCCTCAAGCCGGCGCTGGATCGTGCCGCGCGCGAACTTCAGCGATTGCAGCAGCAGACGCCCCGAAAGGGTCGAGGCCGTCAGGTCGACGGCAAAGCTCACCCGCGTGCGGCGCGGCGACAGCGGCAGGAACTCCGCGTCGATGGCGCCGTCGATCCCGCCGCTGCCGGACAGGATGCGCAGTCCGTTCGGGCGGTCGAACTCTTCGATCCGGGCCTTGATCTTGCGGTCCTTGCCCCGGAACTTGGCAAGCAGCAGCCATTCCGACCCAAGCCCCGGCATCCCGGCGGCATCGGTGCGCCGCACCTCGATCCCGCGCCGCATGGCCTGCCGTTCGAACCGGTCGAAATCGGTCGCCATGGCGAACACGTCCGCGATCGGCGCGTCGACATCTTCCCTGACACTGAACTTCATTGCCTCGCCATTCCTGCCCCGCGCGGCGGTCTTTGCCCTGCCGTGCCCCCCGAAAGAGCCTTTGTCCCGACCGCGCGTCCGGGCGAGTGTGCCGAACGCTGACCGAACCTGTCTTCGTGGATGACACCTGCAGACCACACTGTGCGGCCCGCCGTCTACAGTCGAGACCGGATCACCGCCCCAAAGGCCGCCGCTATCGGGAATCAGGTCACAGTGCCGCCTTGCGACCTTCTTCGAGATAGATTTCCCGCAGGCGCACCGCGATCGGCCCCGGAGCGCCGCCGCCAACCGCCGCGCCGTCGATCTCGACGACCGGCTGCACAAAGGTGGTGGCAGAGGTCACAAAGGCCTCGTCCGCGCCTTGCGCCTCTTCGATGGTGAACGCCCGCTCCTCGACCTGCATCTGCGCCTCGGCGGCGATCCGCAACACGGCGGCGCGGGTGATCCCGGCAAGGATCTCAGTGCCCAGCTGCCGGGTGATAATCTTGTTGCCCTTCACGATATAGGCGTTGTTCGACGTGCCCTCGGTCACAGCCCCGTCCTCGACCATCCAGGCATCGTCGGCGCCTGCGGCCTTGGCCATCATCTTGCCCATCGACGGATACAGCAGCTGCACCGTCTTGATGTCGCGCCGCCCCCAGCGCTGATCCTCGATGGAAATCACCTTGATCCCGGTCTTCGCAGCAGGATTGTCCACCACCGACTTGGCCTGCGTGAACAGCACCAGCGACGGCTTTGCCTCCTTGGGATAGGCGAAGTCGCGGTCCGCCGCGCCGCGCGACACCTGCAGGTACACCAGCCCCTCGGTCAGATCGTTGCGCGCCACCAGCTCGCGGTGGATCGCCAGAAGCGTGTCCTCGTCCACCGGGCTGGCCATCTCCAGCTCTGACAGCGACCGCCACAGGCGTTTGGCGTGGCCGGGGAAATCGACCAGCTTGCCGTCCAGCACGCTGGTCACTTCATAGACCGCATCGGCGAACAGGAACCCCCGGTCGAACACGGAAATCTTCGCGTCTTCCTCGGGCACGTAGTCCCCGTTGACATAGACGATGCGGCTCATGGACGTGTCTCCTTCAACCCCACAACTCGGGCTCGGCTGGGTGTATCCCGCCCGCGTCGAAATGCAAGGGAACCTCGCGGTCCTCGGCCAGCAGAAGCGGCCCGTCAAGGTCCGTCACCGCCGCCCCCTGCGCCACCAGAACCGCAGGCGCCATCGCCAGAGATGATCCGACCATGCAGCCCACCATCACCTCGAACCCCGCCGTGCGCGCCGCGTCGCGCAGCGCCAGCGCCTCGGTCAACCCGCCGGTCTTGTCGAGCTTGATGTTCACCATGTCGTACTTGCCCTTCAGAGCGGGCAGGGATGCGCGGTCATGGCACGCCTCGTCGGCGCAGACCGGCAAGGGGCGCGCGATCTCGGCCAGCATGTCGTCGGCGCCTGCAGGCAATGGCTGTTCCACCATCTTCACGCCCAGGCGCACCAGATGCGGCGCCAGATCGGAATAGACCTCTGCCGTCCAGCCCTCGTTGGCGTCCACGATGATGTCCGCTGCGGGCGCGCCCGCGCGCACCGCCTCGAGCCGCGCCATGTCGTCCGGCGTGCCCAGCTTGATCTTCAACAGCGGCCGATGGGCATGACGCGCCGCCGCCGCCCGCATCCGCTCGGGCGTATCCAGCGACAGGGTATAGGCGGTGATCTGCGGCCCCGGCGCGGCCAGCCCGGCCAACTGCCACACCCGCCGCCCCGCCGCCTTCGCCTCAAGGTCCCACAGCGCGCAATCCACCGCGTTCCGCGCCGCCCCCGGCTCCAGCGCCTCTTGCAGCGCCGCCCGCTCGATCCCCGGCTCAAGCCCCTCGATCTGCGCCTTCACACTGTCCAGTGTCTCGCCGTAGCGGGCGTAGGGAACGCACTCGCCCCAGCCCGCCGCGCCGCCGCGCGCCACCCGTACCGTGACCACCTCGGCCCGGTCGCGCGAGCCGCGCGAGATGGTGAACACCTCTGCCAGCCGGAACGTGTCGAACCGCACCTCGAATGTCATCGCGCCCCCGGTTTCTTCTTGGCAAAAATACTCTGATCAAACGCCCGCCAAGGGCACCTCACATCGCCTGCAGCGCCTCGGCCAGCCGCCCGGCCCCCTGACGGTAGGGATCGACCGTCGGCAAGCCCATGCGCGCCTCGACCTCGGCCATGTAGGCCAGCGCCTCGTCCTCGCCCATCGCGGCGGTGTTGATGGCGATGCCCACCACCTCGCAGGCGGGGTTGGCCACCCGCGCCATCGGCAGCGCGGTGTCGCGCAGCGCCTCAAGCGTCGGCAGGCTGTAACCCGGCAGCCCGCGCATGTGGGTCCGCGTCGGCTCGTGGCTCAGGATCAGCGCGTCAGGCTGGCCGCCATGCACCAGCGCCATCGTCACCCCGGAATAGGACACGTGGAACAGCGATCCCTGCCCCTCGATGATGTCCCAGTGATCGGTGTCATTGTTGGGCGTCAGCCATTCCACCGCACCCGCCATGAAATCCGCGACCACAGCGTCCAGCGGCACGCCCTCGCCGGTGATCAGGATGCCGGTCTGCCCGGTGGCGCGGAACGACGATTTCACGCCCTGCTCCTTCAGCGCCGCATCCAGCGCCAGCGCGGTATACATCTTGCCGACCGAGCAATCCGTGCCCACCGCAAGGCAGCGCTTGCCGCTCCGCTTCACCCCGTCCGCGATCGGATACTTCACCGTCGGAATACGCACGTCATGCAGCGCGCGCCCGTTCGCCTTGGCCGCCGCGACCAGCTCCGGCTCATCCCGCAGCAGGTTGTGCAGCCCCGACGCCAGGTCGAACCCCGTCTCCAGCGCCTCGACCAGCACGCGCTTCCACGCCGCCGAGATCACGCCGCCCCGGTTCGCCACGCCGATCACCAGCGTCTTGACGCCCGCGTCCTTCGCTTCGGCCAGCGTCATGTCGGGCAGGCCCATGTCGGCCTTGCAGCCCTCCATGCGGAACTGGCCGACGGCGTAATCGGGCCGCCAGTCGCGGATACCGCGCGCCACCTTGGCCGCCAGCGCGTCGGGCGCGTCGCCCAGGAACAGAAGATAGGGGGTCTCGATCATGTCGCGTCCTCCGGGAATGCGTTTGGTGGGAGGATAGGGCACATCACGGGAAATTCGCGTGCTTTCTGGCGCGACCTGACACCGCATGACGCAAAATTCTTCGCCAAAACCGTCACATGATCGAAGAAATGTCAGCGCCCGCAACCATACCAACAAGAACCGCGCGCCATGACCGCCAGACTCGTCTCCCGTCTTTCTGCGCCCGCGAAATCCACCCTTGCGACAGCGCGCGCAATATTCTACCGCAATGCCCAACAATCACGACATTTCATTACACGAGGCGCCCATGTCCTTCCGCATCCAGCCCCAGCCCGTCGCTCGCCCGAACCGCTGCCAGTTGTTCGGCCCCGGCTCGCGCCCCGCGATCTTCGAGAAGATGGCCGCCAGCGACGCCGACGTGATCAACATCGACCTTGAGGATTCCGTCGCCCCCGACGACAAGGCGCAGGCCCGCAAGAACGTCATCGAGGCCATCGGCGACGTCGACTGGGGGAAAAAGACCCTGTCGGTGCGGATCAACGGGCTGGATACCCCCTACTGGTATCGCGACGTGGTGGACCTTCTGGAACAGGCCAGCGACCGGCTCGACCAGATCATGATCCCCAAGGTCGGCAACGCGGGCGATCTTTACGCCGTCGATGCGCTGGTCACGGCGATCGAGGCCGCCACGGGCCGCACGAAACGCCTCGCCTTCGAGGTCATCATCGAATCCGCCGCCGGGATCGCCCATGTCGAGGAGATCGCCGCAGGCTCGCCCCGCTTGCAGGCGATGAGCCTTGGGGCCGCCGATTTCGCCGCCTCCATGGGCATGTCCACCACCGGCATCGGCGGCACGCAGGAAAACTACTACATGCACCGCGACGGCGCGAAATACTGGTCCGACCCGTGGCACTGGGCGCAGGCCAACATCGTCGCCGCCTGCCGCACCCACGGCATCCTGCCCGTCGACGGCCCCTTCGGCGACTTCTCCGACGACGACGGCTTTCGCGCGCAGGCGCTGCGGTCGGCCACGCTGGGCATGGTCGGCAAATGGGCGATCCACCCCAAGCAGGTCGCGCTGGCGAACGAGGTCTTCACCCCCACCGACGCTGCCGTGCAGGAAGCCCGCGAGATCCTCGCCGCGATGGAGGCCGCCAAGGCCAAGGGCGAAGGCGCCACAGTCTACAAGGGCCGCCTCGTCGACATCGCGTCCATCAAGCAGGCCGAGGGGATCGTGAAGCAGTCGGAGATGATTGCTGGGGGGTGAAGGGTTGGTGGTGGGTTGGCGGACGAGAGCATCTCTCGCGTGCTGAAGACTTTGGGCGTGCAGGGCGCACATGCGGACAATGCCGGCGTCTGAGTAGAAAAAGCGAATGTAACGATTTCGGACGGCTCGGTTTGTGGCACGAAGTCGCAGAATTTCTTTCTTTTAGTTTTTTATTGGGCTCTGTAGACTTGGCCATGCCCATCGGTAGATGACATCTTAATTCAGGCGCGAATCGGTCCGAGGGTTACCTCATTTTCGGATTCATAAACCCCGACTAGTCTTTGGGTCAGGATTAGCTTCAGGGAGAGTGCATAATGGATGGACGGAGACTGCAAGATTTTTGGAATCAGGAAGTTCTGGCGCTCCTGGCGGTGTACCGCCAGTTCGAGACCCTGCTACCTAGCCCTGCCGCAGTAGGGGCAGAACACCGCGGCGAGGATGGCCGATACGTCGAGGCCCTGCTCCGCAGTTATCTGCAAAAGTATCTTCCCAAGGATCTGGAAGTGCTGACTGGCTTCATCTTGCGGCCAGCCGTCAAGACCGGCAAGAACACGCGTAACAGGAAGAACCAAATAGACCAGCATTCGACCCAGCTCGATATTATTGTATGTGATACCGGCACCTATCCTGTCTTTCAGCGCATGGGAGATACCGTGATCGTGCCACCTGAGGCCGTCATTGCTGTACTGTCGGTCAAAAAGAAGCTGCGCGGTGCAGATGTAGCGGCTGAATGCAAAGCGCTAGCAGCCGTAGGCCGGATTTGCCGCTCGGATGAGGTCAAGCCGCAGGAACGTCGGCGCGGGCCATTCCTTGCGCTAGTGGGAGCTAGCTCGGAACTTGCAGACACACGGGTGGCGAAGGAAAAGAAGATTTTCCAGAAACTGGAAGAACTTTACGCTGAGCCACCTACATTCGACGACATGGTGGGCTTCATCGGTGATCTTTCGCAATGGTACGTATTCAAGGCCCGTCCGCCTGAAGAGCCAATACCAACCAATAGCGTGGCCAAATATCTTCATTTTTCACTAGAGAATGAGGAGCTGCATCATGGCTTTCAGTTTCTTATCTCCGGCATACTGTCGGTTTACTATGATGAAACCCGGCGGAACATGAAACGGCCAGGATATACGTCTTTTCCTCGTTTACCAGCACAGCAACTGGGGGAAATCCCGTTCAAGGGACTTCGGTGAAAACATGGGATCATAGTGCTGCGTGAAAACTGCAGCACCCACTAGAATGAACAAATCAATTTTGAAAAGAAAGGGCCGCTTTGGAAACCAAAGCGGCCCTTAACCCGGCTTTTTCCGCTATCAGCCATCAGGAGTGACCGGAAACACACTTTGGCTATTTCTTTGGCAAGCAGACTTCTCACCTTCACATTAGTAGTTAGAGCAGCTTGCGCAGCGCTTCAAGGGGGACTTCATTCGATGTCCCGAACTTCGTTCAAACTGTAGCACAGGTCAATTAGCCTCCAACCCTCTCTCCCCCCTACCCCCGCATATCCTTCGGCGAGCCCATCACCACATAGGTCGTCAGCAGGTTCACCTGCGGCAGCGCGCCCAGGACGTCTGTGTGGAACCGCTTGTAGGCGGGCAGGTCGGCGACCTCGACGCGAAGCAAGTATTCGACGCCCCCGGTGATATTGTGGCACTCGCGCACTTCCGGCGACGCCTCGATCGCCTGTTCAAAGGCAAGCTGCGCCGCCTTGGTGTGCCGGTTCAGCCCGACCGTGACATAGGCGGTGAACCCGATCCCCGCCTTCTCGGCGCTGATGACGGCGCGGTAGCCCGCGATCACGCCCGACTTCTCCAGCACGGCGACCCGGCGCAGACAGGCCGAGGGCGACAGCCCGACCCGCTCGGCCAGCGCCAGATTGCTGATCCGGCCATCCGATTCCAGCACACGCAATATCTTGCGGTCTATCTGGTCCAGTTCAGTCAATGATTGCGTCCCTGCCTCTCTGACACCTCACTTTGCAATCTTTTGCCGCGCCAAACCAGCCAGATATTGCCCATGACCTTCGACATCCTCCTTGCCCTCGCGGCCTTCTGCCTTGTCACCCTGTTCTCGCCGGGGCCGAACAACCTGATGCTCATGGCCTCGGGTGCCAACTACGGCGTGCGCCGGTCGCTGCCGCACCTGTCGGGCGTGGCGGTGGGCTTTCCGCTGATGATCCTGCCCGTGGGCCTTGGCGTGATGCAGCTGTTCGAGGCGTTCCCACCCCTGCACCTCGCACTCAAGATCGCGTCGGTGGCGTATCTGCTGTATCTCGCGTGGAAGATCGCCCATGCGACCACCCCGAAAGAGGCCGAGGCAGGCTCGCATCCGCTCAGCTTCTTCCAGGCCGCCGCGTTCCAGTGGGTGAACCCCAAGGCGTGGTCGATGGCGCTGGGGGCAATCACGCTCTACGCGCCGGGCCGCGACATCGGGTCGATCCTGTGGATCTGCGCCGCCTTCCTTCTGATTGGCGTCGGATCTGCCCTGACGTGGACGACGCTCGGCACCGCCGTGCGCCGCCTCCTGGCCGATCCCCGCCGCCTTCAGGTCTTCAACTGGACAATGGCCGCGCTTCTGGTCGCGTCGATGGCCTTTGTCCTGATCGCCTGAACCGAAAGCCAAAGTTGCATCCCCGCCTCTCGGCAGCCATATAGCAGGGCGAACGACGCGGGAGTCCCCTGATGAACTATCTCGACTTCGAAAAGCCCCTTGCCGAGATCGAAGGCAAGGCGAACGAGCTTCGGGCGCTGGCGAAGACCAGCGAAGGCATGGACGTCGAGAAGGAGGCCGCGGCGCTGGACGCCAAGGCGGGGCAGATGCTCAAGGACCTTTACGGCGGGCTGACCGCGTGGCGCAAATGCCAGGTCGCGCGGCACCCCGACCGGCCGCACTGCAAGTCCTACATAGAGGCGCTGTTCACCGAATACACGCCCCTGGCCGGCGACCGGAACTTTGCCGACGATCACGCGGTGATGGGCGGAATGGCGCGTCTGGGCGACCGCCCCGTCATGGTGATCGGTCACGAGAAGGGCCACGACACCAAGACCCGCATCGAACGCAATTTCGGCATGGCCCGCCCGGAAGGCTACCGCAAGGCGATCCGTCTTCTGGACCTTGCCGACCGCTTCAACCTGCCCGTGGTGACGCTGGTCGACACCCCCGGCGCCTATCCCGGCAAGGGCGCCGAGGAACGCGGACAGTCCGAGGCGATCGCGCGCTCGACCGAGAAAAGCCTGCAGATCGGCGTGCCGGTGGTGTCGGTGGTGATCGGCGAGGGCGGATCGGGCGGGGCCGTGGCCTTTGCCACCGCGAACCGCGTGGCGATGCTGGAACATTCGATCTACTCGGTCATCTCGCCCGAGGGCTGCGCCTCGATCCTTTGGAAGGACGCGGAAAAGATGCGCGAGGCCGCCGAGGCGCTGCGCCTGACTGCGCAGGACCTCAAGCAGCTTGGCGTCGTGGACCGCATCATCAAGGAACCGCTCGGCGGCGCCCAGCGTGACCGCGCCGCGACGATCAAGGCCGTGGGCGAAGCGCTGGAGTCGATGATCGGCGAATTGGCCGACAAGTCGCGCGCCGCGCTCATCAAGGACCGCCGCAAGAAGTTCCTCGACATGGGTCGCAAGGGTCTGGCGGCCTGATCCGGTGGACCGGCGCCATGTCCTTGCACTGGCCGCCGCCTCGCTCGTGCTGCCCCGTGCCGCGCTGACACAGGACTGGACCACGGGCATGTTGACGCCCGCGCGCGACCTTGGCTGGACCTACCTTGCAGACACCGTCATGGGCGGCGTGTCGCAAGGACAGGCGCGCATGGAAACGGACGGGCCCGAGACCTTCATCCGCCTGACCGGCACCGTCAGCACCGCCAACCGCGGCGGATTCATACAGACCCGCACCGACCTGCCGGGTGGCCTGCCGCCCGAAACCACCGCCTTGCGCATCCGGTTGCGCGGCAATGGCGAGCGGTATTTCATCCATCTGCGCACCAGCGGCACCCGCCTGCCGTGGCAATACTACCAGGCCGGATTCCCCACGGGGCCGGACTGGGCCGAGATCGACTTGCCGCTGTCCTCGTTCGAGCCGTCGGGCCGCCTGCTGCGCAGCAGCCCGCAAGCCGAAAGCCTGCGCTCCATCGGGCTTGTCGCCTTTGGCCGCGACCACCGCGCCGATGTGTCCCTCGCGGCGCTTGGGGCGGTCTGACCCAAATCCTCGCCGAGGATTTGGCCACAGGCTTTCATGGAAAGCCTGCCTACCCCCCGAACCCAGCGTCTGCCATCAGGCGGTCCGATGCGGTCTCGATCACCTGTTCCAGCCGCACCATGAACTCGGACTGGTCCTGCCCCGGCGGGATCGGATCAAGGAACTCGACAACCGCCAGCCCCGGCTTGCGGAAGATCCCGGTGCGCGGCCAGAACACGCCGACATTGGTGGCGGCAGGCACGCAAGGATTGCCCAGATTGGCATACAGGATGCCCGTCCCCATCTTGTAGGGCCGCGCCGCACCGGGGGCGACGCGGGTGCCTTGCGGATAGATAATCAGCTGTCCTGCCTCGCCGCGTCCTTCGGCCACCTGCTCGACCATAGCGGCCACGGCGGCGCCGCGCTTGCCCCGGTCCACGGGCACGCAGCCGATCCGCTTGGCATACCAGCCGAGGATCGGCGCCCATTGCAATTCACGCTTCATGATGAATTTCGGGCGCGGCAAGGCGTGGACCAGCAGGATGATGTCGAAAAAGCTCTGGTGCTTGGAGGCGACGATCACCTCGCCCGACGGCACCGTGCCGCGCACTTCGGATCGCAGACCGACCATCCAGGCCGCCGTCCAGCGCACCCAGCCGCAATAGGTGTGCACCGCGCGGAACGCCCAATCGCGCGAGAAGATGGCGAAGGGCGTGAAGAACACCGCCAGCACGGCCATCATCGCGTACATCTGCACCACGAAGATCAGCGAGCGCAGCCAGCGCCAAGCCAGACTCACGGCAGGGGCCATCACATCAACTCCCTCAAGGCCCGGAAGGCCGCGGTGCGCGTCGCCCAGAACGCGGTCAGCGCCGCCAGCGGCGGAATGACCAGTGGCCAGAGCCAGCCCGCGCCCTGAAAGCCAAGCCCGGTCAGGAATCCGCCGCCCGTCTCCGCCCCCGGCAGAAGGGCAATGGCGATCATCGCAAGAACCGTCCCCGCCGCGGCACCGCTCAGCGCGCGCAAGGTGAACCGCCGGACAAAGGCGCGAGCGATATAAACGTCGCGCGCGCCCACCAGCCGCAGCACCCGGATTACCTGCGCATTGGCGTTCAGCGCGGCATTGGCGGCCAAGGTTATCATCGCGCCCGTCGCTGCCGCGATCAACGCCATCGACAGGATGCCCAGCAGACGCAGCCGCTCGGCCGCCCGCACCAGCGGCGCGCGCCACCTTGTGTGATCGTCCAGCACCGCGCCCGGCGCCTCGGCCTGCAATCGCAGCCGCAAGCCCTGCGCATCGTATCCGTCGCCAGTTTCGACCACCTCGATCAGTTGCGGGATCGGCAGCGTATCGACCGGCAGATCAGGGCCGAACCACGGCTCCAGCAGCGCGCGCTGCTCGGCGTCGCCCAGCGGCCGGGCCGAGGCGATGCCCGGCGTCGTCTCCAGCACCCGAAGGGCCGCCTGCGTCTGCGCCTCGACCTGTCCCATCGGCGCCGAGATGCGGACCGTCGCGGTGCGTGCCAGGGCATCGCTCCAGCGGTCGGCGAGCCGTCCGGTGGCCAGCGACAGCGCCAGCGCGAACACCGCAAGAAACGCCATCGCGGCAGCGGTGAACAGCGTCAGCCGCGCGGTGAACCCGGTGGGCGGCACCACGCGGTCGGCCTGCCGGTCGCCCGTCGCCATCGCCAGAAGATCGGCACCAAGGCTCACAGGTCGGCCCCCGCAAGCTGCACCTGCCGATTGCGGATGCGCAGGACGCGCGCCTGCGTCTGCTGCTTGGCCGCGCGGATCAGGTTGATGTCATGGGTGGCGATCAGGATCGTCTTGCCCATGCGGTGCAGCTCGACAAGCAGTTGCAGCAGGCGCAGCGACATCTCCCAATCGACGTTGCCGGTCGGCTCGTCCGCGACGATCACCTCGGGCGCCATGATGATCGCCCGGGCCAGCGCGGCGCGCTGGCGCTCGCCGCCCGACAGCTCGGGTGGCAGCGATCCGCGCTGTTTCGACAGACCGACCCAGGCCAGAAGCTCCTTGAGGTCCGCCGCCTCGGCCCCCGCGTCGCGCCCCGCCACGGTCAGCGGCAGCGCCACGTTCTCTTCCAGCGGCAGATGATCGAGGAACTGACAGTCCTGATGCACGACGCCGACCCGGCGCCGCAGCCACGCGATGTCGTCGCGGCTCATCCCGCGAACGTCGCGCCCGAACAGCTCGATCCGCCCGGACGAGGGGACCAATTCGCCGTAGCACAGCTTGAGGAACGTGGTCTTGCCCGCGCCGGACGGTCCGGTGAGGAAATGGAACGACCCCTGCGGCAGCGACAGGTCGATGCCCGTCAGCAACTCGCCCCCGCCATAGCTGTAGGCCACATCCTGAAATTCGATCACGCCGCCCCCTTGGCGGTGCCCTGCCCCGCACCGCCCGCCTGTTCTAGCCCCTAGCGGCAGAGCGGTGCAATCGGCAGTGCCGCCTCGTGGACCCAAGGGCTTTGAAAAGGCTCAAGCGACTGCTAGACCTACGTGTCAAGGGTTGGCACGTTCGCGGGATGCGGATCTGAGGCGGGGCGAGGGATGCGACTGATCTGTCCGAACTGCGGTGCGCAGTACGAAATCGACGAAAGCGTCATCCCCGATGGCGGCCGGGACGTGCAATGCGCGAACTGCGGCCACACCTGGTTCCAGCGCCCGCCGCATTTCGACAGGGCCCTGGCCGAAGAGCTGGGCCATGCCTTCCCCGAGAATGTCGACATCGGCGACACCCCTCCTGAACCGCAGCGCCCGCCCGCGCGCGAACGCCCCGCAACGCCGCGCCCCGCGCCCGGACCCGAAGCCGCCGCCATGTCCGCCGCTGCCACCGCCGCCCTGGGGGCCGCCGCGTCTGAACGACGCCGCCGCGAATTGAACCCCGAGGTCGCGGACATGCTGCGCGAGGAAGCCGCACGCGAGAAGGCCGCCCGCGAGGCGGAACGCGAAGGGCAGGACGGGCTGGAATCGCAACCCGATCTTGGCCTAGACAGCGGGCCTCGACAGACCGAAGCCCGCGTCGCCCCGACCCGCGCCCATGTGCGCACCGTCACCTCTGAACGGCCAGAGGCGCAGGACGCGGGCGCCGAGCAGCCAATGACCCCCGGCGCCCGGCGCGATGCAGCGCGCCGCGCCGAACAGCTTCCCGATATCGAGGAAATCAATTCCACGCTGCGCCCCTCTGCCCACGCGCGCGGCGGTCCAGCGGACAGCGCGGACACCGACGCTGGCACCGGCAAGACCTCGAACGGTGGCTTCCGCACCGGATTTCTGCTGGTGATCGTCGCTGCCGTCGCCGCGACGGCTGCCTACATCTTCGCGCCGCAGATCGCGGGCGAGGTGCCCGGCCTTGCCGAGCCGCTCGAGACCTACGTTGCCTGGGTGAACGACACACGGCCCAAGGTCGATGCCGGTTTGCAGGACGCGCTGGTACGGGCGCAGGACTTCACCGCCGACATGGTCGAACGCGTGCAGGCCATTCGCGGCGGATCAGAAGCGGTCGAGTAGCCTGCGCAGGTAATCCAGTTCGTCCTCGGGCCGCGTCTGGTCGCCCGACCGGCGCCGAATCTCGTCCAGCAACTCGCGCGCGCGGCGATAGACGTCCTCGCCCTGCAACAGCGATTCGTCCGTGCCGATCTGGCCGTTCGCGCCCAGATCGCGCCCCAGCGGATCGCGGCGCTGGTTCTGGTCGGCCTGCCCAAGCTGTTCGCCCTTCTGCCCCTGACCTTGCTGCTGTTGCTGCGCCATCGCCTCGCCAAGCTCTCGCATGCCTTCACGCAGCGCTTCCAGAGCCTGACTTTGCTGGTCCAGTGCCTCGGCGAAATCCTCGTTGCGCAGCGCCTCCTCGGCGCCGTCCATCGCGCGGCCTGCGCGGCCCAGCGCATCACGCGCCGCGTCGCCTTCGGGTGTGCCCGCGCCGGGCAGACCCTGCGACTGGCGGTTCAGTTCTTGCCGCAAGGCGCGCTGACGTTCCGCAAGGCTTTGCTCTCCGCCTTGCCCACCGGGGGTCTGGCCGCCCTGCTGGCCCTGTCCCTGCTGTTGGCCCTGCTGTCCTTGTTGCCCCTGCTGGCCCTCTTGTCCTTGCTGGCCCTGTTGCCCCTGCTGACCCGGCTGGTCGAACTGTTCCTGCAAATCGCCAAAGGTCTCGTCCGACAGGCCCTGCTGGTTGCGCAGCGTCTCGGCCAGTCCTTCCATCGCCTGCTGGCCCTCGCCCTGCTGGCCCTGCTGGCCTTGGGTGACCTGCATGTTCTCCATCATCTGCTGAAGCTGCTGCAACAGTTGCTCGGCCTCGGCCATGCGCCCCTGTTCCATCAGCTCCTGCAAGCGTTCCAGCATCTCGTTCAGCTGGTCGCCGGTGATCTCCTGCATGTTCTGCTGGTTCTGCGCCTGCTGCTCGCCGTCCTGCCCCTGCTGTTCGGCCAGCTGGCGCATGTAGTCGTTCATCGCCTCGCGCAATTCCTGCATCAACTCGGCGATCTCGTCCTCGTTCGCACCGTTGCGCATCGCCTCGGACAAACGGTCCTGCGCGCGCCGAAGCCGTTCAAGAGCGTCCGACAGGTCGCCCTCCTCGATCTCGACCGCGACATCCCACAGCGCCTGCGAGATCTCGTCGACCTTGTCATCCGAAAGGCCATAGTCGTTGCCGATCTCCAGCCGCCGGATCGCCACGCGCAGCCGCAGATAGACCGTCTGGCTGGTGAACACCTCCTCGGGCCGGAATGAAACCGCCCGCAGAACCTGCGCCACGCGCGGCCCGTTCTCGCGGTTCCACAGAAGCGCGCGGCGCTGGTCGATGATCGCCATCGCCAGCGTGTCGAAGAACCGCCGTCCCGGCAGCGTGATCGTCTCGGGCACAGACTGGCCCGACTGGCCCAGCGCATCGGCCACGTCCAGCGTCACTGTCACCGGCAGGCCCGCCCAGGGATGCTCTGCCATGTCCTCGATCAGCGTTTCGGTGAACTCAGTCCGGTCGCCCGAAATCGGCATCGGCAGATCGACCTCGATGGGATCGCGCGCCTCTGGTTCCAGCGCGAGGCCATAGCGGCGGTCGACAGCGGCAAGGTCCAGATCGAACCGCGCCTTGCCGCCGACCACGCCGTAATCGTCCGAAGCGGTAAAGGGCATCTGCATCTCGCCGGTCGGGCTGCGCTCGGCCTCGCCGTCAAGGCGCACCTGCGGCGCGGCATCAGGCGACACCGACACCGTCCAGTCGCGTCCGCCCGGCCCCTCGATGGCCAGGGTGCCGGGACCGGAGACCTCGAAACTCTGGCTCGGCTCGCTCGCCACCGCCAGATCGTTGCCCTGCCGTCCCGATACGGTTTCCGTCACCGTCAGATCGCCCACCTCGCCATAAAGGCGGATCGTCACGCGGCTCGCCTCTGGCACCTCGAAGGCGCCTGCCGGGATGTCGTTGAGATAGAAGGTCGGCTTGCCGGTGTAGGCGGGCGGCTCCACCCAGCCCTCCCAGCTTGGCCCCGACGCGATGGCGGCGCCGCCGCCGGGCGCCATGTCCGCCACGCTGCCGACCCGCAGGATCGACCCGAACAGAAGCGCCACCGCCAGCGCCAGCAGCGCGACATAGCGCAGGGCAAAGGGATCGCGCGCGGCGATCTTCAGGTCAGGCTCGACGGCGCGCGCCGCCCGCACCCGTTCGGACATCCGCGCCACATGCGCCTGCCAGACGGCGGCCGAAGCCGCATCGCCCGATCCGATCGCCTGCCGGTCCGACAGCGCCGCGATGGGCCGCCCCGGCAATGTCCGGTCCAGCCGGTCCAGCGCCTCGGCCCGGCGCGGCATCCGAAACCGCCGCACCCCCACCACAAGCGCCCAGACAGAGCCCAGCGCCGCCAGCACCGTGACCGCCCAAAGCGCCTCCAGCGGCATGATTTCGTGCAGACCCAGCATCAGCCCCGCCAGCGCGGCGATCAGGATCGACCACAGCGGCCAGAACGCGCGCGCCACACGTTCCGCGGCCATCCCCCAAAGGGTCAGGCGCACGGGCCATTTCAGGTGACGCTCGGCCTCGGCCGGAAACACGCGCTGATCGGTCATGGGCTCCCGTCAGTCTCGGCTCACGCGGGATAGCGGGTCAGAGCCATTCGGGAATGGTATCTCGTTCGATCATCTCGTCAAAGGTCGGCCGCTTTCGAATGACGGCGAAGTGATCGCCGTGAACCAGCACCTCGGGGATCAGCGGCCGGGTATTGTACTCGGACGCCATCACCGCGCCGTAGGCCCCCGCCGACCGGAACGCCACCAGATCGCCCGCCTTCACCGGCGGCATCGGGCGTTGGCGCGCAAAGGTATCACCGCTCTCGCAGACCGGTCCGACCACGTCGAACGGGTGCATCGCCGCCCCCGCCGCAGGCTCGATCACCGGCACGATATCGTGCCAGGCGTCGTACATCGCGGGCCGGATCAGATCGTTCATCGCACTGTCGAGGATAAGAAAATCCCGCCCCTCGCCGGATTTCACATAGGTCACCGCGCTGACCAGAAGCCCGGCGTTCCCCACGATCAGCCGCCCCGGCTCGATCTCGATCTCGACGTCCAGATCGCCCAGCACCCGCTTGACCATCTCGCAGTAATCCGTCGGAAGCGGCGGCGCGCTGTTGGACCGCTCGTAGGGGATGCCAAGCCCGCCCCCAAGGTCCAGCCGGTCGATGGAATGGCCATCGGCACGAAGTTGCCGGGTCAGCTCGGCGACCAGAATATAGGCATCCTCGAACGGCTGAAGATCGGTCAGCTGGCTGCCGATATGCACGTCGAGTCCCACCGCATGCACCCCGGGCAGCGCGGCGATCTCGGCATAGACCTCGCGGGCGCGCGCGATCGGGATGCCGAACTTGTTCTCTTTCTTGCCAGTGGCGATCTTGGCATGAGTCTTTGCGTCAACATCGGGGTTCACCCGCACCGTCACCGGCGCCACCGCGCCCATCGACACCGCCACCTCGGACAGCGCCCGCAGCTCCGGCTCGCTCTCGACGTTGAACTGCCGGATGCCGCCTTCCAGCGCCATCCGCATCTCGTCCTTCGTCTTGCCGACGCCCGAGAACACGATCCGCTCCCCCGGCACCCCCGCCGCCTTCGCGCGCTGGTATTCGCCGCCCGACACCACGTCCATCCCCGCGCCAAGCGCCGCCAGCGTCTTCAGGATCGCCTGGTTGGAATTGGCCTTCATCGCGTAGCACACCAGGTGCGGCAATGGCGCCAGCCCCTCGTCGAACAGCCGGAAATGCCGCGTCAGCGTCGCCGTCGAGTAGACATAGAACGGCGTGCCCACCGCCGCCGCAATCTCGGCGACGGCGACATCCTCGGCATACAGCGCGCCGTCCCGATACAGAAAATGATCCATCGCACCCTTCCACCGGCCTGCCGCCCCGCGACCGCCTTACTCATCTTTGGTCTTCAAATACCTCCGGGGGGTCTGGGGGGCAGAGCCCCCCAGACCCCCCGGCGCAGCCGGGGCGAAACCGGATCAGTCGATCCCGCGCGTCCGCAGGTACAGGTACAGCGGCAACCCGCAGCTTACCCCGATGCAGAACGTCGCGGGGATCGCCAGCAGCGCGAGCCAGTTCTTGCGCGCCCAGGTCTCGGCAATCACCCATACCGTCAGCGCGATGGCGGCAATCGTCAGGTCCCAGGTCAGCCCGGTGGTCGAGGCGTTGACATACCAGGCGTCGATCAGCCCCGACAACCCGGTGCCGGTCTCGTTCATGTAGGTCACGAACCAGTACATCGGATGCACCGCCCCCCAGACCGCAAGCGCCAGGTAGATCAACCGCAGCATCGGCTCAGAACGTCCCCACGATGCCGGTCTTCGCGGTGCCGGTCACGGTGACGCCGGGTTCGGCCTTGACCGGTTCCCTGGCAGGCGGCGGCACCGGCGCGCCGTCGACGCCGCAAGCGGCGAGGCCCAGCAGCGCAAGGGTCAGCAAGATCCGTTTCATCCCATCACCTCTTTCCAGCGGGCGACCTGCGCGCGCACCTGGTCGGGCGCCGTCCCGCCATAGCTGGTGCGGCTGGCGACCGAGTTCTGCACCCCAAGAACGCCGAACACGTCTTCGGTCACAGCATCATGCACCGACTGCATCTCGGCAAGGGTCAACTCGGGCAGATCGCAGCCCTTGGCCTCGGCCATGGCCACCAGCGTCCCGGTCACATGGTGTGCCTCGCGGAACGGCAGCCCGGCCTCGCGCACCAGCCAGTCGGCAAGGTCGGTCGCGGTGGAAAACCCGGATGCGGCGGCGGCCTCGAGCGCGGGGCGGTTGGCGGTCATATCCGACACCATCCCTGTCATCGCCGCCAGCGACAGCAGAAGCGTATCGGCGGCGTCGAACACCTGCTCCTTGTCCTCCTGCATGTCCTTGGAATAGGCGAGCGGCAGGCCCTTCATCACCGTGAACAGCGCCACCTGCGCGCCAAGGATGCGCCCGATCTTGGCACGGATCAGTTCCGCCGCGTCGGGGTTCTTTTTCTGCGGCATGATCGACGATCCAGTCGAGAACCGGTCCGACAGCACGACAAACCGGAACTGCGCCGAGGCCCAGATCACCAGCTCTTCGGCAAAGCGCGACAGGTGCACCGCGCAGATCGACGCCGCCGACAGAAACTCCAGCGCAAAGTCGCGGTCGCTGACGGCATCCAGCGAATTGGCGGCGGGCCGGTCAAAGCCCAGCGCCTCCGCCGTCATGTGCCGGTCGATGGGAAACGACGTGCCCGCCAGCGCCGCAGCCCCCAGCGGGCTTTCGTTCATCCGCGCCCGCGCATCGCGGAACCGTGACAGGTCGCGCCCGAACATCTCGACATAGGCCATCATGTGGTGGCCCCAGGTCACCGGCTGCGCGGTCTGCAGATGGGTGAAGCCCGGCATCACCCAGCCCGCCCCCGCCTCGGCCTGGTCCAGCAGCGCGCCGATCAGCGCGCGCAGCCCCTCCATCGCCGCGTCGATCTGGCCCCGCGTCCACAGCTTGAAATCCGTCGCCACCTGATCGTTGCGCGACCGCGCGGTGTGCAGCCGCCCCGCCGGTTCGCCGATGATCTCTTTCAGCCGCGATTCAACGTTCATGTGGATGTCTTCCAGCGCCGCCGAGAACGGGAAGTCTCCTGTTTCGATCTCTGACAACACCGTGAGCAATCCTTCCCGGATCGCCTCGGCATCGCTATCACTCAGGATGCCAGTGGCCGCCAACATCGCCGCATGGGCCCGCGAGCCTTCGATGTCTTCGGCAAAGAGGCGCTTGTCGAACGAGATCGAGGCGTTGATCGCCTCCATGATCGCGTCGGGACCTGCGGCGAAACGGCCGCCCCACATGGCGTTGGAACCGGACTTTGTCATTGTCGAAAACCCTCGGAGGGAAGATGCGCTGGATCACGATTGCCGCCCTTTACACGGCCCTCGCCATGGGCGCAAACGCCGCCCTTGCCGCAGACACCGCCGCGCTTGAGGCGATGCGCGAAGGGACGATCAAGAAGCTGCAGTTCCATTCCGCCCCCGCCGAGGCCTCAAGCGCCACCTTCACCGCCGAGAACGGCGGCACCGGCAGCCTTGCCGATTACGAAGGCAAGGTGATCCTGCTGAACTTCTGGGCCACCTGGTGCGCGCCCTGCCGCAAGGAGATGCCGTCGCTCGCCAACCTTCAGGCCGAGCTTGGCGGCGACGATTTCGAGGTTGTGACCATCGCCACCGGGCGCAATTCGCCCACCGGCATCCGCCGCTTCTTTGAAGAAGAGGGCGTGACCGGCCTGCCGCAGCACCGCGACGAGAAACAGGCGCTGGCCCGAGACATGGGCGTTCTGGGCCTGCCGGTGACGGTGATCCTCAACGCCGAGGGGCAGGAAATCGCCCGCCTGATCGGCGACGCCGAGTGGGACAGCGACAGCGCCAAGGCGATCCTGCGCGCGATGATCGACGACGGCGCGCCGCAAGGCTGACGCCCCCTCATGACGCAACGCAACGCTTGACCCGCGCGCCTTTGCGCCGCCCATCATGGGCGCCGGGAGGAATGCAATGCCGCTTGCCGTCATGTTGCCGCTTGTGGTCGTGGGGATCGCCGGGATCGTCGGCCTTCTTCACCTGCTCGGCTATACCGGCGGCTTTCGCATGGCGACCGGCGACGACGCCCGCGCCGCGTGGCTGCGGCAATTCCCCGAAGATACCGTGACCGGCGCGGTTCCCTGTTCCACCGGCAGCGCCGCGCTGGTGGACACGGGCCGCGGCCCCGGACTTGTCTGGGCCTTCGGCGCCGACAGCGTCTGCCGGATGCTGGACGGCGGCCGCGCCAGGATCACCCGCCACGGCCTGCGCATCCGGTTCCCCGACTTCAACGCCCCCAGCGTCACCCTTGCCATGCCGCCGGACGAGGCCGCCGCCTGGGCCGCCCGCATCAACGAGAAGAGACCATGACCGACCAGATCACCTTTCCAGACGTCGTCTCGCTTGCCGTGCCGCTGTTCATCGCCGCGATCCTGGCCGAGCTGTTCTGGATCCACTTCAAGGGCCGGGGCGGCCGCTACGAGACGCGCGACGCGATGACCTCGCTTATCATGGGCGCGGGCAATGTCGCCTCCGGCATCCTTCTGGGCTTTATCGCCTACGGCTTCTTCATGGTGCTGTGGCAGGTCACGCCGCTGGACCTCGGCACGGCGTGGTGGGTCATCGCGCTGTGCTTCGTGCTGGACGATCTGCGCTATTACTGGGTGCACCTTTTCGGCCACCGCATCCGCTGGGTCTGGGCGAGCCACGTCAACCACCACTCGTCCCAGCACTACAACCTGACCACCGCGCTGCGGCAGACCTGGACCGGCACCTTCACCTTCATGATGGTGGTCCGCGCGCCGCTGATCCTGCTGGGGTTCCATCCGGCGATGGTGCTATTCGTTGGCGGGCTGAACCTGATCTACCAGTTCTGGATCCACACCGAGGCGATCGGCAAGCTGCCGCGCTGGGTCGAGGCGGTGATGAACACACCCTCGCACCACCGCGTCCACCACGGGCGCAATCCGCGCTACCTCGATTCCAATTACGCGGGTGTCTTCATCGTCTGGGACAGGCTGTTCGGCACCTTCGTCCCCGAGCAGGAGGACGAGAAGGTCGATTACGGCCTTGTCCACAACATCGGCACCTTCAACCCGCTGCGGGTGGCGTTCCACGAATGGGCCGCGATCTGGCGCGACGTGACACGGCCCGGCCTGACCGTTGGCCAGCGCATCCGCTATGCCGTGATGCCGCCGGGGTGGAGCCATGATGGCAGCCGCTCGATGTCGGACGGGATCAAGGCGCGGCACCTCGCCCGCCACCCCGAGGCAGCAGGCACGCCGGGCTTCGAGACCGCCGCGCCTCAGCCCTCGCCGAGCGCGCGCACTTCGGCGTGACGCGGACAGGTCACGACATGGTCGTTGACGATACCGCAGGCCTGCATCCAGGCATAGACGATGGTTGGCCCGACAAAGCGAAACCCGCGCGCTTTCAGATCCTTTGAAATCTGTTTCGACAAGTCCGTCTCGCCGGGGATGTCGGACATCGCCGCGCGCATCGGTTGCAGCGGGCGCCCGCCCGTCCTGTCCCACAGGT
The DNA here is from genome assembly GCF_019061145.1 of Anianabacter salinae. Lineage (GTDB taxonomy): Bacteria > Pseudomonadota > Alphaproteobacteria > Rhodobacterales > Rhodobacteraceae > Anianibacter > Anianibacter salinarum. The sequence continues at coordinate 230,461 of NZ_JAHQZS010000004.1, forward strand.
AAGGCGCAAAGCCCGGCCCTGCCTCGATCTCAAGGTAGGCGCGGGCGTTGCCGATGGTCGCCTCGATCTTGCCCCTGTGCCGCACGATGCCCGGATCAGCCAGGCAGCGCAGGATCTCGGGCTCGCCCCAGCTTGCGATCCGTTCGGGATCGAACCCCTCGAACGCGGCGCGGAAATTGTCGCGCTTGCGCAGGATGGTGATCCAGGACAGGCCCGCCTGAAAGCCGTCCAGCACCAGCTTTTCCCACAGCGCCCGGCTGTCATACTCCGGCACGCCCCATTCGGTGTCGTGATAGGCGACATACAAGGGATCGTCCCCGCACCATGTGCACCGCTCGTTCATGTCGTTCCCTCATGCCGCTCTTAACCCGACCTTAAACGCCCGCGCGCAGGATGGCGACGGTGCGTGACGGGAGACAGGCGATGAAGCGGCCACGGCGCTGGAACGACACGGAGGTGCCCGACGGGCTGGCCAGCCCGCTCGACGCGGCGATCCGGTCACGCGACGCGGCGACGATGCAGATGGTGCGCCGCGCCATCGACAGCCGCGATGTGCTGCTGGCCTTCCAGCCGGTGATGCAGGCGGCCCGCCCCGATCGCCCTGCCTTCTACGAGGGGCTTCTGCGCGTGCTCGATCCCACCGGCCGCGTGATCCCGGCGCGCGACTTCATCGGCGCGGTCGAGGAAACGGAAACCGGGCGGCAGCTTGATTGCCTCGCGCTCGACATCGGCCTGCGCACCCTGGCCGAACAGCCGTGGCTGCGGCTGGCGGTCAACATGTCGGCACGGTCCATCGGCTATCCGCCCTGGATGCGCACGCTGAACCACGGTCTGTCCGCCGATCCCACCGTAGGTGAACGCCTGATTCTCGAGATCACCGAAAGCTCGGCCATGCTGATGCCCGACATCGTTCAGGTGTTCATGGCGGACCTGCAAACGCGCGGCATCGCCTTTGCGCTGGATGACTTCGGCGCGGGCTACACCTCGTTCCGCTACCTGCGCGATTTCTACTTCGACATCATCAAGATCGACGGACAGTTCATCGGCGGGATCGCCACCACGCCCGACAACCAGGTCCTGACCCGCGCGCTGATCTCGATCGCGCAGCATTTCGACATGTTCACCGTGGCCGAGGCGGTGGAACGCCCCGAGGATGCCGATTTCCTGATCGCCGCCGGGATCGACTGCCTTCAGGGCTATCTCTATGCCGCGCCGACGGTGCATCCGCACTGGGCGAAGACGCGGGCGCTTGGCACCGGGTAACCGCTGTTTGCCAGTCCCCGCCACCCCCGGTATACCCCGGAACACCGGGCAGCGGGGGCTTGCCATGTTGGGCCATCCCGTGAACGTTGCCCCGGCAGGATTCTTACGGGAGAGACCCATGACCAATGTCGTCATCGCCTCCGCCGCGCGTACGCCGGTCGGCAGCTTCAACGGCGCTTTCGCCAACACCCCCGCCCATGATCTGGGCGCCACGGTTCTGCAGGAACTCGTCGCGCGCGCGGGCATCGACGCGTCAGAGGTAAGCGAGACGATCCTCGGGCAGGTGCTGACCGCCGGTCAGGGCCAGAACCCCGCGCGCCAGGCGCACATCAACGCTGGTCTGCCGATCGAATCGGCGGCATGGTCGATCAACCAGGTCTGCGGCTCGGGCCTGCGTGCCGTGGCGCTTGCCGCCCAGCACATCCAGCTTGGCGATGCCGACATCGTCGCGGCGGGCGGGCAGGAAAACATGTCGCTTTCGCCCCACGTCGCGCACCTGCGCGCCGGTCACAAGATGGGCGACATGAAGTTCATCGATTCGATGATCCGCGACGGGCTTTGGGATGCCTTCAACGGCTACCACATGGGCCAGACCGCCGAGAACGTCGCCGAAAAGTGGCAGATCAGCCGCGACCAGCAGGACGAATTCGCCGTCGCCAGCCAGAACAAGGCCGAGGCGGCGCAGAAGGCAGGCAAGTTCAAGGACGAGATCGTTCCCTTCACCGTCAAGACCCGCAAGGGCGACATCGTGGTCGGCGATGACGAATACATCCGCCACGGCGCCACGATGGAAGCGATGCAGAAACTGCGCCCCGCCTTCACCAAGGACGGCAGCGTCACCGCCGCCAATGCCAGCGGCCTGAACGACGGCGCGGCGGGCGTCCTGCTGATGTCCGCCGAGAACGCGGAAAAGCGCGGGATCAATCCGTTGGCGCGGATCGTGTCCTACGCCACCACCGGCCTCGATCCGTCGATCATGGGCGCGGGCCCGATCTATGCCAGCCGCAAGGCGCTGGAAAAGGCGGGCTGGAAGCCCGAGGACCTGGACCTTGTTGAGGCGAACGAAGCCTTTGCCGCGCAGGCCTGCGCCGTGAACAAGGACATGGGCTGGAACCCGTCCATCGTGAACGTCAACGGCGGCGCCATCGCCATCGGTCACCCCATCGGTGCATCCGGCGCGCGCATCCTCAACACCCTGCTGTTCGAGATGCAGCGCCGCGACGCCAAGCGCGGTCTCGCCACGCTGTGCATCGGTGGCGGCATGGGCGTTGCCATGTGCGTTGAGCGCCCCTGATCCGAAAGAAGATTGCAAGGGCGCGCAATATTATTGCGCGCCCTTGCCTTCTGGGATAACACAATTGCCGAAAGCCATACTAAGGAGGAGAGCATGGCCCGAGTTGCACTTGTTACGGGGGGAACGCGCGGCATAGGCGCGGCGATCTCGAAGGCGCTGAAAGAAGCAGGTTTCGAGGTTGCGGCGAACTACGCCGGAAACGACGACGCCGCCCGCAAATTCACCGACGAGACCGGCATCAAGACCTACAAGTGGTCGGTCGCCGATTACGACGCCTGCAAGGCGGGCGCCGCGCAGGTCGAGGCCGATCTTGGCCCCATCGACATCGTGGTCGCCAACGCGGGCATCACCCGCGACGCGCCGTTCCACAAGATGACGCCGCAGCAGTGGCACGAGGTTGTCGACACCAACCTTACCGGCGTGTTCAACACAGTTCACCCGCTCTGGCCCGGCATGCGCGAACGCAAGTTCGGCCGCGTCGTGGTGATCTCGTCGATCAACGGCCAGAAGGGCCAGTTCGCGCAAGTGAACTATGCCGCGACCAAGGCGGGCGATCTGGGCATCGTGAAATCGCTGGCGCAGGAAGGCGCGCGCGCAGGCATCACCGCCAACGCGATCTGCCCCGGCTACATCGCGACCGAGATGGTGATGGCTGTGCCGGAAAAGGTGCGCGAGTCGATCATCGCGCAGATCCCGGCGGGACGGCTGGGCGAGCCAGAGGAAATCGCGCGCTGCGTGGTGTTCCTGGCGTCGGACGACTCGGGCTTCATCAACGGCTCGACGATCTCGGCCAACGGGGCGCAGTTCTTCGTCTGACCCTGCCCGGCGCGAAACGAAAAAGGGCCGCCCCTGTCGGGCGGCCCGAATTCTGTCAGGATGATGCGGCGCGGATCACGCGTTGGCGCTCAGGCGCTCGATCTCTTCCTTGAGGCGAAGTTTCTGCTTTTTCAACTGGCTGATATGAAGTGCGTCGGTGGCCGGACTGCGTTGCGCAGATTCCACCTCAACCGACAAGGCGTCGTGCTTGCGGCGAAGCTGCTGCAGGTGCGCGGTCAAACTCATGGTCCGTCCTCCTTCATGGCTATGAATGACCACAGTGCAGCACGAATTCGCTCGTCTGTCACCTGCGGGTTACAAAGGATTCGCGCAATCGGCTGGTTTCAGCACCAATCCACCGGCAACGCCGCGCCGTCGCGCTGGACCGCCTCGATTTCGGGCCGGAATGGATCGTTCGCGCTGTCCCCACCCCGATCGTGCAGGATCAACGGCGGGAGCATGCGGAACGCAGCGCGCGATCCCTTGCGGGCGTGCAGGATCACCCGCTCGGGCGCGCGGTCCGGATGCGCCTGAAGCGGCAACAGACGCACCGCGCCCAGCCTCGTGTCGAAGGCCGCCAGCAGTTCAGGAAGCCGCTCGACCCGCTGGATGACCGTCAGGGTTCCGCCAGCCACAAGGCGGCGCACGGCGGCATCCACCCAGACCGCCAGCGGCATCTCGCCCCCAAAGGCCACGGCGCGGCCCGCGTCGCGCGCCTCAGTCCCGCGGGAGGGCTGGAAATAGGGCGGGTTCATCAGGACGTGGTCAAAGCCCTGTTGCCGCAGGCCGGGGGGCAGCGCGGCGATGTCGGCCAGGGCCACCTCGGCGGGAATGTCGTTGCGCACCGCGTTGGCCCGGGCCAGCGCGGCATACTCCGGCTGCACCTCGACCCCGGTCAGCGCCAGCCCCGAAACCCGCGCGCCAAGGCAGAACATCGCCGCCCCCACGCCGCAGCCAAGGTCCAGCACCCGCGCGCCCGTGCCCGCAGGCACAGCCGCCGCCAGCATCACCGCATCGCTGCCCGCCCGGTATCCGCTGCGCGGCTGCTCCAGCACAACCTTGCCGCCGAGAAACCGGTCGAGCGTGGTTACCGTCACTGGCCGGTCGGGATCTCGTTGTCCCGCAGCACGGCGCTCGCGCGGAAATGGTCGCTGTCGCGCACCATCATCCGGCGCGGCAATATGCCAATGGAGCCTTCAAGGACGCTCATGTGGACGTCCATCTGGAAGCACTCTATACCCTCGCCCTCAAGGAGCGCCGTGGCGTAGGCGATCAGCGTCGGATCGTTGGTGCGCATAAGCTCTTTCATGGGGCTGATCTAGGATCAGTTCTGCCGCAATGTCGAGACGTTGACTGGAAAACGCATGAGCCTCGATCACGCCGAGACCAAACCGCATGAACGCCTAGCCTCTGCCCTGTCGGGCGACATGGTGGCGGTCAACGCGCTGATCCAGAAGCGTATGGCATCGCGCCACGCGCCGCGCATCCCCGAGGTGTCGGCGCACCTGATCGACGCGGGCGGCAAACGGCTGCGGCCTTTGCTGACGCTCGCTGCCGCGCGGCTCTGCGGCTACGCGGGCGATCACCACATCCGGCTGGCCGCGACGGTCGAGTTCATCCACACCGCGACGCTGCTGCACGACGATGTGGTCGATGAAAGCGGCAAGCGGCGCGGACGGCCCACGGCGAACCTTCTGTGGGACAACAAATCAAGCGTGCTGGTGGGCGACTACCTGTTCGCGCGGTCGTTCCAACTGATGGTGGAAACCGGCTCGCTGCGGGTGCTCGACATCCTGGCCAACGCCGCCGCCACCATCGCCGAGGGCGAAGTGCTGCAACTGACCGCCGCGCAGGATCTTGCGACCACCGAAGACATCTATCTGCAGATCGTGCGCGGCAAGACGGCGGCGCTGTTCTCGGCGGCAACGCAGGTCGGCGGCGTGATCGCGGACGCGGGGGCAGAGGCGGAACAGGCGCTGTTCGACTACGGCGACGCGCTTGGGATCAGCTTTCAGATCGTCGACGATCTTCTGGACTACGACGGAGACAGCGGCGCGACCGGCAAGAACGTCGGCGACGATTTCCGCGAGCGCAAGCTGACGCTGCCGGTCATAAAGGCGGTGGCCGCCGCCGATGACGAGGAACGCGCGTTCTGGCGCCGCGTGATCGCCAAGGGCGATCAGCAGGACGGCGATCTGGAGCATGCGATGGCGCTCATGGCGCGGCACGGAACGCTGGCAGCCACGCGCGACGACGCCATCGCATGGTCGGACACCGCCAAGGCCGCGATCCTGCGCCTGCCGGAGGGCGATCTGCGGGGCATGCTGCATGATCTGGCCGATTACGTCGTGGCGCGGATCAGCTAGGCGGGCGGCGCGCTGCGTCAGGACTGCGTATTTTTACAAAGAAGAAGCCGGGGCGCGGGCAATGGGGCTGGCGGCGGTGGTCCACCAGTCGGGGCACCCGCGCTGCAACGTGGCGGCGGCAGCCTCGGCCTCGGCGCGCGCGGCATAGAGGCCGAAGCACGTCGCGCCAGAGCCAGACATGCGCGACAGAAGGCACCCCTCGGTTGCCGCGATCCGCGCAAGCGCGGTGCCGACTTCGGGGGCGATGTGCTTGGCCGGAGGTTCGAGATCGTTGCGCTGCGCGGCAAGCCAGGCCGCCAGCGCCGCCGCATCCGGCCAGGCAGGCAGCGCGCGCGGCATCGGCGCGTTGTCCTTGCGGCCCAGCGCGGCAAAGACGGCAGGGGTCGGCACCTCGACGCCCGGATTGACCAGCACAAGGTGAAACGGCGGCAAGTGAGGAACAGCGGTCAGCGTCTCGCCGATGCCTTCCATCCGCACCGGACGCGCGGTCAGGCAGACCGGCACGTCGGCGCCAAGCGACAGGATGTCCTTCGGCTCTGGCAGGGCACGTCCGGTAGCGCGGGCCACCGCCAACAGCGTTGCAGCGGCATCCGATGATCCTCCGCCGATGCCGGAAGCGGCAGGCAGATGCTTGTCGAGCGTGATCGCAAGGCCGGACGCCCCCATCAGGGCGGCGGCGCGCATTACGAGGTTGCCACCGTCCACCGGCACACCCGCCGCGCGCGGGCCGGTCACGGTGAACCCCTCGCCGGGTGTCACGCGCACGGTATCGCCGACATCGGCAAAGACCACGAGGCTGTCGAGCAGGTGATACCCGTCGGCGCGCTGGCCGGTCACATGAAGCGTCAGGTTGATCTTGGCGGGCGCGAAGACCTCAGCCGTCATTCGCCACCGCGATCGGCGCCTCGCCCTCGGCCGCGCGCACCTGGTCAAGGCCGACCTCGAGCTTGCGGCGGATGCGCTCGGCGTCTGTTTCCTCGGGGTCGAAGGAAAGGGCGCGGCGCCACTGGAACCGGGCTTCCAGCTTGCGGCCGACCGCCCAGTAGGCGTCGCCGAGGTGGTCGTTGATGACAGGGTCCACCGCCACCAGTTCGACCGCGCGCTCCAGCTGCGTCACCGCGCCCGGGTAATCGCCTGTCTTGAACAGGGCCCAGCCAAGGCTGTCGACGATGTACCCGGAATTGGGCTGCGCGGCGACCGCGCGCTCGATCAGGTCAAGCGCCTCGTCCATGTTCTCGTTCATCTCGACGTAGGAATAGCCGAGGTAGTTCAGCACCTGCGGCTGTTCGGGGTTCAGCGACAGCGCCTTGCGGAAATCGGATTCGGCGCCGGGCCAGTCCTCGGTCTGTTCGCGAGACACGCCGCGCGCGAAGTAGGTCAGCCATTGCTCTGGACGCTCGCTGTCGAAGGTGGCGATGGCCTTGTCGTAGGCGGACGCGGCAGGCGCATACCGTTCCAGCCGCCGCAGCGCGTCGCCCAGCGCGACGTGGGCGACCGTCGACGACGCGAAATCGCGCGACAGCTGTTCCAGCACCTCGACCGCCGCGTCGGTGTTGCCGGAGGCATACAGCGCCTCGGCGCGGCCGATCTCGGCATCGAGATAGGACGGATGGTCGCGCGGCACCTCGGCATAGGCCGCAGCCGCAAGGTCATGAAGCTGGAGGCGGTCCAGCAAGGATGCCGTCAGCAAGAGCGCATCGATATGGCCGGGGCGCAGCGCCTGCGCGATGCGCGCATACATCAGCACATAGTTGGCGTCCGCGTCCGCAGCCAGCGCGCCGCCGACCATGAAGAACACCTCGGCGGCGCCGTCGCGCGCGCTTTCGATCATGTCGAAGTCCAGCCGCTCGCCCGCCGCAAGCTGCATCCGAAGGGCGGCGATCTGGTCGTCGCCGCCGTCCGGGAAGGCCGCGTCGATCATCGCGATGGCATCGTCGTTGCGTTCAAGCTGCGAGAGCACCTGCGCATGGGTGACGATGCCGCGCCGCGACAGGCCGATGTTGCCCGAAATCTCGCCGGACAGGATCGCGTCGGCGGACTCGTAGTCGCCGACCAGCGCATAGGCGAGCGCCTTGTGGTAGAAGCCGAACGCCTCGACGCCTTCGGTGGCGGCGGCGGCATCGAACTGCTCCAGCGCGGTGCTGAACTCGCCAAGACCGACCGTCGCCCAGGCCGTCAGCAGCCCGTCGACAAGCGGGCCGACCCGGTCGCCGGTGTCCAGATCGTCAAGCGCGGTCGCGTAATCCTCGCGCCGGAAGTCATCGCCCAGAAGCGCCATCCAGGCGATCTGGCTGTCGACGCCCATCTCGGCCATGCGCAGCGAAATCTCGACCGCACGCCCCAGATCGCCCGCGCCCAGGAATGAACGCACCGCGTTCTCCATCAGGGCGGGGTTGGCGGGATCGGCCCGCAGCGCCTGCGAGAAATACTCCGCAGAGGCGGTGAAATCGTTGGCGATGATCGCCTGCCGTCCCGCCAGATAGGACCCGGCAAGGCCCTGCGCGGACAAAGGCGCGGCCAGCGTCGCGGCGGCAAGGACAAGGGCGGTCAGGACAGACGGGCGTTTCACGGTGGCGGTGCCTCGCAGAAGAAGATTTGACGAAGACTAGCACTTGCCCCGCGATCCGCAACGAAAGGGCCGCCAAACGGCGGCCCGATCACGGCGGTTTGTTACATGTTGGGGTAATTCGGCCCGTCGCCGCCCTGCGGGACTGTCCAGACGATGTTCTGGGAGGGGTCCTTGATGTCGCAGGTCTTGCAGTGCACGCAGTTCTGGAAGTTGATGACAAAGCGCGGCTCCTTGCCGTCTTCTTCGACGAACTCGTAAACGCCTGCCGGGCAATAGCGCTGCGACAGCCCCGCATATTTCGGCAAGTTCACCGCGACCGGCACCTTGGCATCCTTCAGCTTGAGGTGCGCGGGCTGGTGTTCCTCGTGGTTGGTCATGGAGAAACTGACGTTGGTCAGCCGGTCGAAACTGATCTTGCCGTCCGGCTTGGGATAGTCGATCGGCTTGTGTTTCGACGCCGGTTCCGTCGCCTCGGCATCGGACTTGCCGTGCCTCAGCGTGCCGAAGGGCGACAGCCCGCCGGTGATCGTCTGGATCCACATGTCCAGCCCGCCAAGCCCGAGCGCGCCGTAAAGGCCGTAGCGTCCCGACAACGGCGCGACGTTGCGCACCTTCTTGAGGTCCTTGCCCACGGGGCCATTGCGCAACTCGGTGTCGTAGTCGTCCAGCGTGTCGCCCGCACGGCCAGCCTGCAACGCGGCATGGGCCGCCTCGGCTGCCGCGATGCCGGAATGCATGGCGTTGTGGTTGCCCTTGATGCGCGGCAGGTTCACGAGGCCGACCGAACAGCCCAGGATTGCGCCGCCCGGAAACGCCGCCTTGGGCATCGACTGCGGCCCGCCCTTGGTCACAGCCCGTGCGCCATAGGCAACGCGCTTGCCACCTTCCAGCAGGTCGCGGATCATCGGGTGATGCTTGAGCCGCTGGAATTCCATGTAGGGGAAAAGGTAGGGGTTCTTGTAGTTCAGATCGACGATCATACCGACATAGACCTGGTTGTTGTCGAGGTGATAGATGAACGATCCGCCGGTGTTCTTGGACCCAAGCGGCCAGCCCATCGTGTGCACGACCTTGCCGGGCTTGTGCTTTTCGGGATCGACCTCCCAGATTTCCTTCATGCCGAGGCCGAATTTCTGCGGATCGGAGTCCTTGGCCAGATCGAACTTGGCGATGACCTCTTTCGACAGCGACCCGCGCACGCCTTCGGACAGGAAGACATACTTGCCGTGCAGCTCCATCCCCGGCTCATAGCCGTCGCCGGGGGTGCCGTCGGGGGTCTTGCCGAACTCGCCCGCGACCACGCCCTTTACCGCGCCGTCCTCGCCATAGACGATTTCCGAACAGGACATGCCCGGGAAGATCTCGACGCCCATCTCCTCGGCCTGTTCGGCCATCCAGCGGCAGACGTTGCCCATCGAGACGATATAGTTGCCGTGGTTGTTCATCAAAGGCGGCATCGGCCAGTTGGGGATGCGCACCTGCCCGGATTCGCCCAGCATGTAGAAATGATCCTCGGTCACCTTGACGGTGACGGGCGCGCCCTTGTCCTTCCAGTCGGGGATCAGCCGGTTCAGGCCGGACGGGTCGAGAACCGCGCCCGACAGGATGTGCGCGCCGACCTCGGAGCCCTTTTCAAGGACCACCACGTTCAGGTCGGCGTCAAGCTGCTTGAGCCGGATCGCGGCGCTCAGGCCCGCAGGCCCCGCCCCAACGATCACCACATCGTATTCCATCGACTCGCGCGTCATCTCGGCCATTCCATTCCCTTTCCGCCGCGCCCGCGCCGGGGCTGCGTATCTCTTGCGAATTCTGTCGCTGAACGACTACTTAGGGCGTCACCGGGCGTCAATCACGACAGAACGTAACAACAGGGCCTCAACTCCTGCGCTGCGGCGGACGTTCCCCTTGCAATCGCTTGGCCCAGCAGGTCATCTGAGCGGATTGAACCCTACCCGAGACTGGCGGCCCTGCGCCGCCCGTGTCATTTGTGCGAGAACGGTCATGGACAAGATCCTCCTGACGAAAGACGGCCACGACGCCCTGAACAAGGAACTCAAGCGCCTGAAATCCATCGAGCGGCCCGAGATCATTCGCGCCATCGCCGAGGCGCGCGAGCATGGCGATCTGTCCGAGAACGCCGAGTATCATTCCGCGCGCGAGAAGCAGAGCTTCATCGAGGGCCGCATCAAGGAGCTTGAGGGCATCCTGTCGCTCGCCGAGGTGGTCAACACCGCCAAGCTATCCGGCACGATCAAGTTCGGCGCCACGGTTCGGATCGTCGACGAGGACACCGACGAGGAACGCACCTACCAGATCGTCGGAGAGCCCGAGGCGGACATCGAGGGCGGCAAGCTGAACATCAAGTCACCGCTCGCCCGCGCGCTGATCGGCAAGGACGAGGGCGACAGTGTCGAGGTCCGCACCCCCGGCGGCGAGAAAAGTTATGAGATCCTGAGCGTCGCGTATAACTAGGCGCTGATGGACACGGCGGAGGCCACCCCCGGAATGGCCCGGCAAGACACCGACACACCGACCCGCTTCGCGATCTACAGCCGCGAAAAGCCCCCCGCCGATTTCGAGCGGGTGGAACGGATGTCGCTGATCGTGTCGATCCTGTGGATCATTGCCGTGGGCGCGGCGCTGCTGTTCGTGGGCGGGCGCGCGGGGTCGGACGCGGGCTTTCGCTTTGTGCTGACGATCCTGATCGTGTTCATGCCGGTGGCGATGCTGTGGGTCGGCGTGATGGCCGCCCGGTCCAGCCTTGCCATCCGCGAGGAATCGCGGCGGCTTGAGGTGGCGATCGACGCGCTGCGTGCGCTTGTCATCGACAGCCAGCGCGCGGCACAGGGGGCGGCGAAATCCTCGGTCGAGAAGAAGCTCGAGGAAATCGCGCAGTCGCAGCGCCAGACCGAAAGCGCGATCGCGACCTTCACCTCGATTCGCAGCCCCGGCACGACCGACGAGGACAGCACCAAGCCCGCGATCCCCAAGACCGAGACGACGCCCGAAGGCGAACAGCAGGGCCTTCTGGCGCTGACCGACCCGATCGAGCCCAGCGGCCCGCCGGTGAACGTGTCCGACTTCATCCTTGCGCTGAACTTCCCCGAGAACGCGGACGACAAGGAAGGCTTCCAGGCGCTGCGCCGCGCCTTGCGCGACCGGTCCACCGCACAGCTTGTGCAGGCCGCGCAGGACCTTCTGACGCTGCTGAGCCAGGAAGGCATCTACATGGACGACCTGTCGCCCGACCGCGCCCGCCCCGAGGTATGGCGCCGTTTCGCCCGGGGCGAACGGGGCCGCGCCGTCGCGGCGCTCGGCGGCGTGCGCGACCGGTCCTGCCTGGCGCTGACCGCCGGACGGATGCGGGGCGATCTGGTGTTCCGCGACAGCGCGCACCACTTCCTGCGCAAGTTCGACGCGGTGTTCTCGGAATTCGAGAAGACCGCCAGCGACGAGGACATCTCGCGCCTCGCGGGCACCCGCACCGCGCGGGCGTTCATGCTGATGGGCCGGGTTACGGGGACGTTCGACTAGCGAGTTGCGGCGGGGCCGGCTGGACGTCTGGCGGGACAAGTCCCGCCCTACAGCTCTTGGGTGTCATGCGGACGGCGGGACAAGTCCCGCCCTACGGTGTCCGTCCCTGTAGGGCGGGATTTATCCCGCCGCCACCGAACACCACCTGCCCCGCTGCCACCTGCAGCGCCTCCTCGATCCCGACGCCAAGGATCCACCCCTCTTCCGCCAGATGCGGCCCCGTCGCCGCCTCAAGTCCGCACGCCAGCACCTCCGGCCCGATGCCGTGCAGCGCCCCGGCAAGGCACTCTACCTGCACCGCGTCCTTGATCGGCGGGTCATGGTCCGCCACCCGCGCCCGAACGGCTGCGTCCAGCAGCGACGGATAGACCTCGGCCAGCACGATGGGCGCATTGTCCCACGGCTCGAAAGGCCAGACAGCGACCTGCGGGCCAAGTCGTTGCCGCAAAGCTTGCAGCCGCGCAATGCCGAGGATCGCCTGCGATCCGACAGAACCGGTGGTGAACAGTTTCCAGCACGGCTGCGCGCTGCGCACGCGGTCCTCGACCAACCGCCGCTCGGGGAACATGACGTCGCTGCGCGGTTTAGTCATCGTCAGTCCGGGCTGCACCGCGCGCGGTGGGCAGCCCCAGAACGGACCCTGCCCCGGCGTGTCCCGGTTCAGCCGTGCGGCCACGTCGAAACGGGTGTTGGCGTTGTCGGGCGCATCCCGCACCATCTCTGCCAGCCGCGCCCAAAGCGCGAGCGCCCCCGCCTCTCCGCAGGCCGCTTCCGCAAAGCCTGCCGGATAGCCCATCGGGAAATCCCAGCCGATCAGCAGCCGCTGCCCGGCGACAAGCGCCGCGTCGCAGCGCGCAAGGACCAGCGCCATCGCATCGTGCCGCGTCCGGCAATAGCGCGGCGGCATCGTGTCGGCCCCCGCCTCGGCCATCCAGATCGCGTCTTTCGACGGGCGGCGCGGCGAGGGCTTGGCGCTGGCGGACCAGTCGACGATCAGGATGCGGTCAAAGCCCATGCCGCCAGTCTAGTTGCACCGCGTGACGCCGCCCATCACCAAAAGCCATTTGAACGCCCCCGCGCGGCGCGATACTGGCAGAAGGGAAGAAAGGCTGACCCATGTCCGAAACACCCGCTCGCTCCAGCTATGTTCGCGGCCTGCTCGACAGTGCGCCCTTCATCCTTGTCGTCGCGCCCTTCGCGATGCTGTTCGGCGTGGTGGCGACCGGCGCAGGGCTGGACCTGATCGCGGCGATGTCGATGAGCGTCATCGTCATCGCGGGCGCCGCGCAGTTCACCGCGCTGCAGCTTCTTGCCGACAATTCGGGTGCCTTGGCGGCGCTGGCGGCATCGCTGGCGGTCAACTTGCGCTCTGCAATGTATTCGGCTTCGCTCGTGCCTTATATCGGTCGCGCGCCGTTATGGCAGCGGGCGCTGATCTCTTACGCGCTGTTCGACCAGAACTACGCCCTTGCGCTGCAGAAATACGAGACCGACGCGACCATGACCGTCGCACAGCGCGTCGCCTACTATGCCGGGGTGACGACGCCCGTCATTTCCTGCTGGTATGCCTTTACCCTGGTCGGCATCCTTGCCGGAAACCAGATCCCCGAGGGCTTGCCGCTCGATTTCGCGGTGCCGATCACGTTTCTCGCGCTGGTGGCACCGATGGTAAAGACCTGGGCCCATGCGGCAGCGGCGGGCACGTCCGTGGTGCTGGCGCTGGCGCTGCACGGGATGCCGTCGGGCACCGGTATCCTGGTCGGCGGCGTGGTGGCGATGGCGGCGGGCGCGGCGGTGGAAACCTGGCGGGAGGGACGGAAATGATCGACACCGGCGACTTGTGGATCGTGATTCTTGGCCTTGGCCTTGGCACCTACCTGATCCGGTTCTCGTTCCTGGGGATCATCGGCGACCGAGAGCTTCCGCCGCTGGTGCTGCGCCTGCTGCGCTATACCCCGGTCGCGGTGATCCCCGGCCTGATCGCGCCGATGCTGATCTGGCCCGAGACGACGGGCGGCACCGTCGACACCCCGCGCCTTGCGGCGGCGGCGGTCACCGTGATCGTCGGCTTTGCCACGCGCAACTTCGTCGCCGCGATGGTTGCTGGCGCGGCGACGCTGTTCGCGCTGCTGGCGCTTATCGGGTAGCCAGTTCCACCGACATCTGCGGCGCGCGGGTAATCATCTCGACCTGAAGGTCGGTGCGGTCGTCCGGCGAATCGTCCCGGTAGATCCTGGTCACGACACCGGGGCGCGCGGCGAATGCGGCGGCGACAGTGCGCGGAAAGAAGGTGCTTGGCACCCAGTCGAAACCGGGCGTGCCCGACAGGATCGACGTGATCGAGTTCGCGCAATACGCCTTGGGCACGGCGCCGTAGTTCTTGGCCGCAACCAGGATGCGCTCGGCCGTTTCGGGCGAAACGGTCAGGGTCTGGGTCTGCACGCGGTAGGTCTCGCGGGCGTGGTAGTCGATGTAGATCTCTTCCATCCGCGGGGTCAGCCCGTAGTGAAGATCGTTCACCTCGGGCGTCCAGGGATGCTTGAAGGTGCCCGCCGGATCGAACACGGCCCGTTCCGAGGCGTTGATGAACAAGCCCGAGTGCGCGCCGGAATTGTCTCGGTTCGAGATCACCGTGACCAGCGTGATCGAAGATGGCGCGGTGCCGGGCGTGCGATACTTCTGCACCTCTTCCGCCGGGGCTGCGACCGGTTCCGCCCCGCAGGCTGCCAGTGCGGCGAGCAATCCAAAGGCAATCATGAAACGCCGCATGGCCATTCTCCTATCGTAGAAGCGAAAAGGACGACCGCGCGGGCCGTCCTTTCGGGTCAGGTGTTGAAGATGGCCAGGAAGACCAGAATCGCGATGGACGCGATCGCCACCCGCATCGACCAGGTGACAAAACCTTCGAAGGTCTTTTCCTGAACCGAGATGTCCATCTCGCCATGCTTGTGCTTGTTCTCAGCCATGTCGTGCATTCCTTGTCGTCAAACCGCCGTTTGGCCGTTCGATTAGCCTATTCGGCGCGACCTGTCACGCCAGAGGATTGGCACAATTCATCGCAGGTCAGTCCTGTTCCAGATCGGCCACGAGCCGGAAGCCGATCCTGCGGGGTTCCTGCTGCGGGGACGGGCGCGGCAGGGCCCGCAGGCGCACGTTCAACTGGCTGACATGCTGGATCAGCTGGGTGCGGATGCCTGTCTCGTCCGATCCATAGAAGGTCACGATGTCGGGATCGAAGTAACCGATGCCCTCGATCCGCAGCGCGCCGGTGGAATCGGCGGCGAACCCCATCGCCACCTCATGCTCGGCGTCCAGCTGATCCTCGAAGTTCTTGATGTAGAGGATCAGGCGTTCATAGGCCCATTCGGCGGGGCTCTTGTCCTTCAGCGGCTTGCGCGTCACCGCGCGCGGCAAGGGCTGCGTCTCGGGCGACGTCACGCCGGGGTCGGTGTGGATCGCCCAGGCGGCGGGGATGGCGTCGCGCTCGTGCGCTTCGGCGGTGGTCGAGATCTCGGTCAGGGCCGCGCCTCGTAGAGCCATGCGCCATCGTCCCGGCGGGTCCGGGTGACGCGGCCCGCAAGGAACAGGTGGTTCACATGCGCCACCGCCTCGACCAGCGCGAGACCGAACTCGCCGGTCCCGATCTTGCGCTTGAACAACTCGGGAAAGCAGTCGACTGCCGTGCGCGGAGTTGTCAGGAACCGTTCCAACCGGGCAAGCGCGCCGTGGTGGTTGTCGATCAATTGCCGCATCCGGATCGGCAGCCCGGTATAGGGCAGCTTGTGGCCGGGCAGGACAAGCTGGCGGTCGGTGGCAAAGGCGGACAGGCGTTCGCAGGCCTCGAGCCACTCGCCCACCGGGTCAGCCCCCGGTTCGGTCGCGTAAACACCAAGGTTGGGCGAAATCGTCGCCAGAAGCTGATCGCCGCCCAGGACGATCTCTCCATCGGTCGACCACAGCGTCGCATGTTCCGGCGCATGGCCGTTGCCGATCCGCACGTCCCAGTCACGCGCGCCGACGCGCAGGCGGTCGCCTTCCGCGATCCGCGTGAACCCCAGCGGCAGCGGCGCGACAGCATCGGCGAAGTTGAACGGCTTTTCCGCCAAGCGTTCTTGCAGCATCGCGGGCGGCATCCCCGCGCCGCGCCAGAACGCCTCGGTCTCGGGCTTCACCTCGGTGTGGACATCCAGCGTCAGCATCCGCGCGAACAGCCACGCGGTGCGGGTCGTCATCAGGTCCGCGCCTTGTTCGGTCTGAAACCATCCGGCCAGACCGATATGGTCGGGATGGTGGTGCGTCACCAGCACCCGGCGCACGGGCTTGCCCGACAGCGGGCCGTCCAGCAACGCCTGCCAGATCTCGCGGCTTTTCGCGCTGGCAAAGCCGGTGTCCACCAGTGTCCAGCCATCGCCGTCATCCAGCGCATAGCAGTTGACGTGATCGAGCTTCATCGGCAGCGGCATCCTGATCCACAGGATGCCGTCCGCCACTTCGCGGGCCTCGCCGGGGGCCGGGGGCGTGTCCCACGGCGTGCGTATGGCCGCGCTGCCGTCCATCAGGCGGCCAGATCCTCGACCGACAGGGCATAGAGCCCCTGCGCCCCGGCCCGCGCATGGGCGCAGGCGGCGCCATGTTCGGGCAGCAGCCGTTCGATGAAGAACCGCGCCAGCGCGCTGCGTTTGCCGGTGCCGCCCTCGGCCAGCGCCGATTGCAGGTGGAAATGCCCGCCCAGCACCCGCGCAAAGGCCCGCAGATAGGGCACCGCCCCCGCGAAACGCTCGTTCATGTCGGGCTGCGACACCAGCCATTCGGTGGTCTCGCGCAGGGTCTCGGTCGCACCCCACACCGCTTGCGCCATCTCGGGCAGGGTGTCGCGCCCGGCCTCGGCGGCCTTCTGGATTTCGTCGATCAGGCGATACGCCGCGTCGCCGCCGTCCATCATCTTGCGCGCCACAAGGTCCATCGACTGGATTCCGTTGGTGCCCTCGTAGATCGTCGTGACCCGCACGTCGCGCAGGAATTGCGCAGCGCCGGTTTCCTCGACAAAGCCCATGCCGCCGTGCACCTGCACCCCCATCGACGCCATCTCGACGCCCACATCGGTGCCGTAAGCCTTGGAGATCGGGGTGAGCAGCGCCGCGCGCGCCTTCCATTCGGCGTCGCCCGTTGCGGTGCCCATGTCGATGGCGACCGCGTTGGCCAGAGCGATGGCGCGCGCCGCCGCCACTTCGGCCTTCATCGTCATCAGCATTCGGCGCACATCGGCATGATCGGCGATGCTGCCGTTGCCTTCGACCGGGGTCTTGCCCTGCTTGCGGTCCAGCGCATAGGCCAGCGCGTGCTGATAGGCGCCATCAGCCACGCCGATGCCCTGCACGCCGACGCCCAGCCGCGCGTTGTTCATCATCGTGAACATCGCCGCCATGCCGCCGTTCTCCTTGCCGACCAGCCAGCCGGTCGCGCCGGAGTATTCCATCACCGCCGTCGGAGAGCCGTGCAGGCCCAGCTTGTGCTCAAGGCTGACCACGCGCAACTCGTTCGCCACGCCCGGCTTGCCGTCCTCGGGGATGAACTTCGGCACCATGAACAGCGAGATACCCTTGGTCCCCGGCGCCGCATCCGGCAGCCGCGCCAGCACAAGATGGCATACGTTGTCCGCCATGTCGTGATCGCCCCAGGAGATGTAGATCTTCTGCCCGGTGATCGCGTACGATCCGTCGCCGTTCGGCTCGGCGCGCGTGCGCAGGGCGCCGACGTCCGACCCGGCCTGCGGTTCGGTCAGGTTCATCGTGCCGGTCCATTCGCCGGAAATCAGCTTGGGCAGGTAGATGTCCTTGAGGGTGTCCGAGGCATGGTGTTCCAGCGCCTCGATCTGCCCCTGGGTCAGCAGCGGGTTCAGTTGCAGCGACAGGCAGGCCGCCGACATCATCTCGTTCACCGCCGTGGTGATTGTCATCGGCAGGCCCATTCCGCCATACTCGGGCGAGGCGGAGGTGGACACCCAGCCGCCATCCGCGATCTGCTTGTAGGCCTCGGCGAACCCCTTGGACGAGCGCACAACGCCGTTCTCAAGCCGCGCCGGATCGGTGTCGCCGTTGCGGTTCAGCGGCGCCATGACTTCCTCGCACAAGCGTCCCGCCTCGGTCAGGATGGCGTCGGTGACATCCTGGCTGGCGTCGGCGAACCGGTCGGTTTCCCGGACCTGCGACAGCCCGACGACATGCTCGAACAGGAACTGGAACTCGGAAACGGGGGCGCGGTAGGGCATGGGGTCCTCCTCAGATGCGGCTTGAGAGCCTGCCGC
Source organism: Anianabacter salinae (assembly GCF_019061145.1). GTDB lineage: Bacteria > Pseudomonadota > Alphaproteobacteria > Rhodobacterales > Rhodobacteraceae > Anianibacter > Anianibacter salinarum. Next base: position 248,607 of record NZ_JAHQZS010000004.1, read on the forward strand.
AAGAGGGATAGACACCCCCCTTGCATCTGTCGAGGGTATGAACTGTGAGCGACGAGGCAACCGGGACGCAGCGTCACGGGGGCGACACGACCGAGCGGCTGATGGCCGCAGACGGCGTGGGCCGCGCCGCCGCCCTGCTGCGCGACGGTGCGCTGGTCGCGTTTCCGACGGAAACCGTCTACGGGCTGGGCGCGGATGCCACCGACGATGTCGCCGTCGCGCGCATCTTCGAGGCCAAGGGACGGCCGAGGTTCAACCCGCTGATTGTGCATGTGCCGTCGCTGGATGCCGCGCAGAGGATCGGGGATTTTGACGCGGATGCCCTGCGGCTGGCGCTGGCGTTCTGGCCCGGGCCGCTGACGCTGGTGGTGCCGCTGCGACCCGATGCCGGGATCTCCCCGCTGGTGACGGCGGGGCTGGACACCATTGCGCTGCGAGTGCCCGATGCGGCGCTTGCCCGCCGCCTGCTGGAGGCCACAGGCCGCCCAGTCGCCGCGCCTTCGGCCAATCCATCCGGCAAGGTCAGCCCGACACGGGCCGAGCATGTGCTGGCCGGGCTCGGCGGGCGGATCGAGGCGGTGCTGGATGGCGGGCCGTGCGGCGTCGGCGTCGAGTCGACGATCATTGGAACGGTGGGCGGCGTCACGCTGCTGCGTCCCGGCGGCCTGACGGTCGAGGCGGTGGAGGGCTGCCTTGGCCATGCCCTGAAGACGCGAGCCGAAAGCGACGCGATCACCGCGCCCGGGCAACTTTCCTCGCACTACGCGCCCGACGCCGCGCTGCGGCTCAACGCCGATACGCCCGAGCCGGGGGAGCGATACGTCGGGTTCGGCCCGGACCATCCATCTGACATCACCCTGTCGGCCTCGGGCGACCTGGTGGAAGCCGCCGCGCGCCTGTTCCATCTGTTGCGCGGTCTGGATGCGGGGGACAGCGCGCCGATTGCCATCGCGCCGATCCCGGAAACCGGGCTGGGCCGCGCGATCAACGACCGCCTGCGCCGCGCCGCCGCGCCGCGGGGATAGACCAAGGTCTGTCCCAAACCTTGCAGGAAATTCCTCATCGAGGAATTTGGACACTCTCTCGGACGAGAGAGTGCGCCCGCTCAGCCGCCGTCCAGCCCCGGCTGATCCAGCAGCGTGCGCCCCGCGCGGTCCTCAACCTCGATCACCCACAGGTCCGGGTCGAACCCGCGCTGGCGGGCAAGGGCAGCATCCACCTCGGCCTCTGGCCCCTCGGCCAGCACCACCCAGCGGCGTTCGTCCGTCATCATGTCGTAGGTCCGCTGATGCGCCACCGCGCGCCCGTCGAGCGTGTTCAGCTTGACGATCACCGCGCCCGCCGTCGCATCGCCCCGCGCCACAACGAAGGCCGGAATGTCGGCCAGCCGCAGCCGCGCGAGATAGGCCTGCACCCAGAAGTCCGCCGTAAGGCGGACCATCACTCCGATCCGTCAGAGAAATCGAGGCCGATCTCGGAATAGCGTTCCGCCTCGTCCTGCCAGCCGGGCCGCACCTTGACCTGCAGGAACAGGTGCACCTTGCGGCCAAGGAACTCCTCGATCTCGGTGCGGGCGGCGACGCTGACGCCCTTGATCGTCTCGCCCTTGTTGCCCAGCACGATGCCCTTGTGGCCGTCGCGCATGACATAGATCACCTGGTCGATCCGCGCAGAGCCGTCCTTGCGATCCTCCCAGGCCTCGGTCTCGACGGTCATCTGGTAGGGCAGTTCCTCGTGCAGGCGCAGGGTCAGCTTTTCGCGCGTCATCTCGGCGGCGATCATTCGCATCGGCAGGTCGGCGATCTGGTCCTCGGGGTACAGCCACGGCCCCTCGGGCACAGCAGAGGCCAGCCATTTGCGCAGATCATCCACGCCGTAGCCCTTTTCGGCCGAGATCATGAAGGTCTCTTCAAAGGCGAAGCGGTCGTTGAGCCGCTGCGACAGCGCCAGCAGCGCCTCGGCCTTCACGCGGTCGATCTTGTTGATCGCCAGCACGACGCGGGCGCCCTGCGCACGCTCTTCCATCGACGCGAGGATCGCCTCGGTGCCCTCGGTCAGGCCCCGGTGCGCCTCGATCAGCAGAACGACGATGTCGGCATCCGCCGCCCCGCCCCAAGCCGCGGCGACCATCGAGCGGTCGAGCCTGCGGCGCGGGCGGAAAATGCCGGGGGTATCTACGAAAACCAGTTGCGCCTGCCCCTCCATCGCCACGCCCCGAATGCGGGCGCGGGTGGTCTGGACCTTGTGCGTCACGATCGACACCTTCGCCCCGACCATGCGGTTCAGAAGCGTGGACTTGCCCGCATTGGGCTCTCCGATAAGGGCGACAAAGCCCGCGCGTGTGGTCATGGATCGGCCTGCGATTGGTGTGGGTGGTTCGGTGATAGGCAGTTTGCGGGCGCTTGACCATGGGCAAACCGGGGGAGGTCATTCCGGGCGGCGGGATAAATCCCGCCCTACGGCGGTGGTGGCAGGGCGGGATTTATCCCGCCCCCCGGTATCGGCCGCAGGTGTCAGGACGTCTCCATCCGGTCCAGCAGCGCCCGCGCGGCCAGCTGTTCCGCCTGCCGCTTCGACGCAGCGCTGGCGGTCTCGTGCTCGCCCGAGGCAAGCCGCACCTCAATGGTGAAGACCGGCGCGTGGTCGGGGCCGGAGCGGCCCGTTTCGGTGTAGCTGGGCGGCGGCAGCTTGCGAGCCTGCGCCCATTCCTGAAGGCTGGTCTTGGGGTCGCGCGCGTCCTGTTCGACGGCGGCGATCCGGTCGCCCCACAGCCGCTGGATCAGCGCGCGCGCAGGCTCGAACCCGCCATCGAGGTAGACGGCGGCGATCACCGCCTCCATCGCGTCGCCAAGCAGCGCCTCCTTGCGGCGCCCGCCGGTCATCATCTCGGAGCGGCCGAGTTTCAGCACCTCGCCCAGCCCGATCTCGCGGGCAACGGCGGCGCAGGTCTCCTTGCGCACCAGCGCGTTGAACCGGGGCGCAAGCTGGCCCTCGCTGGCGGCGGGGTCCGCCGACAGCAGCGCCTCGCACATCACGAGGCCCAGCACCCGGTCGCCCAGGAATTCAAGCCGCTGGTTGTCGGGGCGCGTGGGCGAGGACATCGAGGCGTGCGTGACCGCCCGCACGAGAACCTCCGGGTCGGCGAAGTCGTGCCCGATGCGGTCCGAAAACCGTTTCAGCTCGATCGACAGCTTCAATCGATCGCCTTGAACAGCCGGTCCGGGCGCCATGTCCAGACGAAGAACATCGACCGGCCCGCCGAGGAAAAGATCACCCGGTCGGCGCGGCCGATCAGGTTCTCGAACGGCACGAAACCGACGCCCAGCGCCGATTGCGCCACGCGGCTGTCGGTCGAGTTGTCGCGGTTGTCGCCCATCATGAAATAATGGCCCTCGGGCACGGTGTAGACCGGCGTGTTGTCCAGCCGCGACATCCGCACGTCCAGCACATCGTGGCTAAGCCCGTTGGGCAGCGTCTCGGTTGCGCGGTCCTTGATGCAGTCGGCGCCAAGGCCGACGCCAAGGTTCTTGCACTGCGGCAGCGATCCGGCGGGGCCCTGTTTCTCGTAGGTCTCGATGAATTCGCCGGCGGGCACCTGCGGGGCGGGTTCGCCGTTGATCTGCACGACGCCGTCGATCAGTTGCACCTTGTCGCCCGGCAGCCCGATCACGCGCTTGATGAAATCGGTGCCCTGCACCGGGTGACGGAACACCGCGACATCGCCGCGCTCGGGTTCGTTGCCAAGGATGCGGCCCGAGAACGGGCAGATCGAGAACGGGCAGGAATATTGCGAATAGCCATAGGCCATCTTGTTGACGAACAGGAAGTCGCCGATCAGCAGCGTGTCCTTCATCGACCCCGACGGGATCCAGAACGGCTGAAAGAACAGGGTGCGGAACACGCCCGCGATGAGAAGCGCATAGACGATGGTCTTGACCGTCTCGAGAATGCCCTCGGACTTTTCGCTTTTCGTCGCCATTCGGGAGTGTCCTGCCTGAGGTTCATGGAACGGCGCGTTCATGAGCGCGCCCGGGCGGGGTGTCAAGGCAAGCGTGGGTGAGGGCGGTGCGAACGGCACGGGCAAGGCAACAGGGAAGGCGGGACACGTCCCGCCCTACGGCTTGGGCCGCGCCTCGATCACGACGAAAGCCTGCGCCCAGGGGTGATCGTCGGTCAGGGTGACATGCACGATCGCCTCGTGCCCCTCGGGGGTCATGCTGTCGAGCCGTTCCTTGGCCCAGCCGGTCAGTTCCATCACCGGCTGGCCGGTGCGCAGGTTGCGCACGGCCATGTCCTTCCACGCGATGCCCATGCGCAGGCCGGTGCCGAGCGCCTTGGAACATGCCTCTTTCGCAGCCCAGCGTTTCGCATAGGTCCCGGCGGTGTCGGCGCGGCGTTCGGCCTTGGCCTGTTCCACCTCGGTGAACACGCGGTTACGGAACCGGTCGCCGAACCGGTCGAGCGTGCCCGCGATGCGGTCGATGTTGGCCAGGTCGGTTCCGATCCCGAGGATCATCTTCCCGTGATCCCGGCGGCGGGACGACGGCCGACCCGGTGCGCGGGCAAGGCCGCCGTGGGCGCGAAATGGCGATGAACTTGGCAGACCATGAGGGACTCCGTTGTGGTGCCGCGAAGGTAGACGGCAGCGTCAGCGGTTTCACGCAGAAAAGTATGTGCATTGGCGCACAAAGTAACGCCTCAGTGACGTTTATGTGACTGAGCGATCAGAAACTTTTCCCTCTCCCAAACGATATCTCCCTGAACGCGGCGGCAATGTCCGCCCCGCTCTGAACACAGAACGCTAGAGGATATACATCATGAAAACCGCAATCATCGCACTTGCCGCCCTGACCTTTGCCGCCCCCGCCTTTGCCCAGCAGATCGGTTCGGGCACCGACGCCGCACGCCAGTTCTTCGCCCAGAGCGAGACCGGCAACGAAAGCCGCGTCTTCATCGACGGCATGGAAGGCATCTCGGACACGGCGCTGGCCCAGGCCGAGCGTGAGCTGAAGTCGCAGGACGGCTACAACAAGGGCCTGATGCCGATGTTCAACAACGACCTCGGCCAGTACGCGAGCGAAGATGCACGCCGCATCCTGAACAACATCGCCGCCGAAGACGACGGCGCCGCGTCGTAAGCGCGCCCGTCCCAGACCAACAAGGGGTCCCCTCGCGGGGGCCCTTTTTCTATGCGCGCGCCTCGTCCATCAGGCGGCGCATCTCGTGGATCGCGGGGCCGAGGCCGCGAAAGATCGCCTCGCCGATCAGGAAATGCCCGATGTTCAGCTCGGCCAGTTCCGGGAAGGCGGCGACGGGGCCGACCGTGTCATAGGTCAGGCCGTGGCCCGCGTGAACCTCGAGCCCAAGATCATGGGCAAAGGTCGACATCTCGCGCAGACGCTCAAGCTCGGCATCCCGTTCGTCCAGCCGACCCTCGGCATGGGCATCGCAATAGGCGCCGGTGTGCAGTTCCACGACCGCCGCGCCGATCCGGTGCGCCGCCTCGATCTGGCGCTTGTCGGCGGCGATGAAGATCGACACCCGGCAGCCGGCCTCGGCCAGAGGCGCGATGAAATGCGCCAGCCGGTTCTCTTCGCGCGCAACTTCGAGGCCCCCCTCGGTCGTGCGCTCCTCGCGCCGCTCGGGCACGATGCAGACGGCGTGCGGCTTGTGGCGCAGGGCGATCCTTTGCATCTCGTCGGTGGCGGCCATCTCGAAGTTGAGCGGCAGGGTCAGCGTTTCGACCAGGCGTTCGATATCATCGTCCGAGATATGGCGGCGGTCCTCGCGCAGATGCGCGGTGATCCCGTCCGCGCCCGCCTCTTCGGCCAGCTTTGCCGCGCGCACCGGATCGGGATAGGCGCTGCCGCGCGCGTTCCGCACGGTGGCGACATGGTCGATGTTCACGCCAAGGCGCAGCGGGGTCTGGGACATGTTAGGCTCCTTGCCGGGGGTCGCGCTGCGGAACCTAGTCCGCTTTCGCGGCAAGGTCAGCCTCGGCCTTGAGTTTTGCAAGCCTGCGCTTCTCGACCTTCTCGCGGCGCTTCTTGTCGCGGATCTTCTGGTAGGCGGTGACCATAGGGACGCTGATCCGGAAAAAGATGTAGCCCGTGATGACGCCGGGGAAGAAACCGCCGACAAGGTAGGGCAGGAAGACGTTTCGGTAGAAGATCGCCAGCGATGTCCAGTCCGCGTCCCGGTCGGTGAACAGCGCGATCAGGTTCTGCCACAGATCGAGAGCGGCCCGCGAGAACGCGAAAACCACGTTGTGGATATGTAGCGGGTTCGGGCTGTCCAGCAGGAACGTCCCAATCTCGAGCGAGATCGTCGCGATGATCGGAAAGGTCAGCGGATTGCCGACGAAGGTGGCCATCAACGCGGCCAGCATGTTGCCCTGGATAATCAGGGCGACCAGCGCCGCATAGACGAAGTGAAAGCCGAAGAAGGGGCTGAAGCTGACGAAGACACCCGCAGCGATGCCGCGCGCGATCTTGTGCGGCGGGTCGGGCAGGCGCCGCAAACGGTGCATGATATAGGACGCCGCGCGCCCCCATCCGCCCTTGGGCCAGAACAGGTCGCCCAGCTTTTGCACCCAGGTGCGTTGCTTGCGCCGTTTGAAGACCATTCGGGCGGGCCCCCTTGTGCCCTAGGGTTTGCGGCTCGGGTCGCGGTGCCGCGTGATCGAGGACACGTCGCTTTCCGCTTCGAGTGCCAGCATCACGGTGTGGAAGTGTTCGGCATCGCGCATGTCTACGTCGATAATCAGGCGATAAAAGTCCGGTTTCCTGTCAAGGAAGTGCAGGTCCGAGATATTCGCCTTCTGCTCTCCGATCAACGTGCATATCCGGCCCAGCACGCCCGCGCCGTTGGCGATCGTCATTTCAAGACTTACGGTATAAGCTGGAGGATGCGGGCCGGTGTGCCATTGCAGATCGACCCAGCGGTCCGGCTCGTCCTCGACCTCGGCCAGCGCGGGACAATCGATGGCATGCACGCGCACGCCCTTGCCGCGATAGGTGATGCCGACGATCCGCTCTCCGGGGACCGGCTGGCAGCATTGCGCGCGTTCGAAATCCTGTTCCGGCGACAGGCCGATCACGGCGCGCTTGGGTTCCACCTCGCCGGTGCGGCGCACGGCGGCCAGTTCGGGATAGAGCGTCTGCACGACCTCGCGCGCGGACATCTCGGCCGAGCCGAGGCGGGCCAGCAGGTCGTCGGCGCTGTCCAGCCCCATCTGTTTCGCTGCGGTGCGCAGGGCCTTGTCGGTCGCCTTCTTGCCGACGTGATCGAACGCGACGCGGGCCAGTTCGGCGCCCAGCTTGACGAAGCGCGCCCGATCCTCGGCGCGCAAGCTGCGCCGGATCGCGGCCTTGGCGCGCCCTGTCACGACGATGTCGATCCAGGTGCCCTGCGGCCGCTGCCCCTCGGCGGTGATGATGTCGACGGACTGCCCGTTCTTGAGCCGCGTCCAGAGCGGCACGCGGATGCCGTCGACCTTGGCGCCGACACAGCCGTGCCCGATGCGGGTGTGGATCGCATAGGCGAAATCCAGAGGTGTCGCCCCGCGCGGCAGCTTGACCACGTCGCCCTTGGGCGTGAAGCAGAACACCTGGTCGGAATACATTTCCAGTTTGACGTGTTCGAGGAACTCGTCGTGATCCTCGCCGGTGTCGAACCGCTCGGTCAGCTGGGTGATCCATTTTGCCGGGTCGACGGCAAAGCGGTTCTCGGCGCGCTGGCCGTCGCGGTAGGCCCAATGCGCGGCAACGCCGCTTTCGGCGACCTCGTGCATCTCGCGGGTGCGGATCTGCACCTCGACCCGCTTGCCGTCGCGGCCCGACACGGTGGTGTGGATCGACCGGTAGCCGTTGGATTTCGGCTGGCTGATGTAGTCCTTGAACCGCCCCGGCACCGCGCGCCAGCGCTGGTGGATCGCGCCAAGCGCCGAATAGCAGGACGATTCGCTGTCGGTGATGATGCGGAAGCCGTAGATGTCGGAGAGGCGGGAGAACCCGATCTCCTTCTCCTGCATCTTGCGCCAGATCGAGAACGGCTTCTTGGCGCGGCCGAACACCTCGGCCTCGACATGCACCCTCTCAAGCTCGTGCTCGATGTCGTGGGTGATCTTCTGGACCACGTCGCCCGCCTCGCGCTGGAGCGTGATGAAGCGGCGGATGATCGAGTTTCGCGCGTCGTTGTTGAGCACCCGGAACGCCAGGTCCTCAAGTTCCTCGCGCATCCACTGCATGCCCATCCGGCCCGCAAGCGGCGCGTAGATGTCCATCGTCTCGCGCGCCTTCTGCACCTGCTTTTCGACGCGCATCGCCTTGATCGTGCGCATGTTGTGCAGGCGGTCGGCCAGCTTGACGAGGATCACCCGCAGGTCCTTGGACATCGCCATGAACAGCTTGCGGAAATTCTCGGCCTGCTTGGTCTCGGACGACGACAGTTGCAGGTTGGTCAGCTTGGTGACGCCGTCCACCAGTTCGGCGATCTCGACCGAGAACATCTCGGAGATCTGGCCGTAGGTGGATTTGGTGTCCTCGATGGTGTCGTGCAGCAGCGCGGTGACGATGGTGGCATCGTCAAGCTGCATCTCGGTCAGGATCGCGGCGACCGAGACAGGGTGCGTGAAGTATTCCTCGCCCGAATGGCGATACTGCCCCGCGTGCATCTTCTGGCCATAGGCATAGGCCCGGCGCAGCATGTCTTCGTCGGTGCGGGGGTTGTAGTTGCGGACCAGTTGGATCAGGTCGCTGGCGTCGATCATCCGGTCCGCACCATCATCGCGTCATCGCGCGTTACTTCTGCTCTTGAGCTTCCATCAGGGCGCGCAGCAGCTTTTCCTCGGACATATCGTCGTCCGACGGCCGGTCTGCACGTTCCTGGTGACCACCGCCGCCGCCCATGAGCAGCGCCATGGAATCGTCTTCGGGTTCGTCGACCTCGATCTGGGTCTGGTTCGATTCGATCATCCGCTCGCGCAGTTCTTCGGCCGACTGGGTCTCGTCGGCGATCTCGCGCAGGCTGACGACAGGGTTCTTGTCGTTGTCGCGGTCGATGGTGATCGGGGAACCAGCCGTGATCTCGCGGGCGCGGTGCGCCGCCAAGAGGACGAGGTCGAACCGGTTCGGAACTTTGTCAACGCAATCTTCAACCGTCACGCGGGCCATGAGGGACTCAATCCTTGGTCGGGGAAACAGGAACCCCGTGTTTAGGCCCCTCGAATAAACTTGACAAGCCGAAAGTCTGCGAAACCCCAAGGATCACAGAGGAATGATGCCCGCTTTTTCACTGTCCGGCAGCTGTTTGGCCATCTCGGCGGCCGTCATGCCAAGCAGCGGGTGCCGCCAGTCCGGCGCCACGTCGCACAGCGGAATCAGCACGAAGCCGCGTTCATGCAGACGCGGGTGCGGCAGGATCAGCCCATCCGGCGCCGTCGTCTGCTGCGCGGCAAGGTTCAGATCGCGCCAGCGGGCGTGGGTTGCCGCATCGGGCAGGACCGTTTCGCCAAGCGCCAGAAGGTCGAGATCGAGCGGCCGTTCGGCCCAGCGCCGCCTGCGCACCCGGCCGAACCGGGCCTCGATCCCGTGCAGATGCGCCAGCAGGTCCGGCGCGGTCAGAGCGGTGCGAACCCGAACCGCTGCGTTCACGAAATCCGGACCGGCGCCGGGCGGAAAGCAGGGGGTGCTGAAGAACCGGCTGACCCGCTCGACAAGAATATCATTGTGAGATATTTCGGCGAGTGCGGCGCGCAGCGTGTCAGCGGGCGATCCAGCCTCGGACGGCTGGTTTCCCCCAAGCGCGACCAAACCTATACCATTGGCCTTTTGACGCAACGTAGCCCCTTTCCTAAGGTAACAGAATAATGAACAAGCCCGATTTGGACCGTGGCATATCGCAGGCTACGTCCCCGTCCATAGTCTCGTATCGATTTGCCAGCTGCTCAACCACTTGGCGCTGATCGGTTTGAAAGGACCCCCACATGTTTTACCGCGATGAGCGCCTTGCGCTCTTCATTGACGGATCGAACCTTTACGCTGCCGGAAAGGCTCTTGGATTCGACATCGACTACAAACTTCTGCGCCAGGAATTCATGCGGCGCGGCAAGCTTCTGCGCGCGTTCTATTACACCGCGCTGCTGGAGAACGAGGAATATTCCCCGATCCGCCCGCTGGTCGACTGGCTGCACTACAACGGTTTTTCCATGGTGACGAAACCGGCCAAGGAATACACCGACAGCCAGGGCCGCCGGAAGATCAAGGGCAACATGGACATCGAGCTGACCGTCGACGCGATGGAGCTTGCGCCGCGTGTCGACCACATCGTCCTGTTCTCGGGCGACGGTGATTTCCGCCCGCTGGTCGAATCGCTTCAGCGTCAGGGCGTGCGGGTGTCGGTGGTGTCCACGATCCGCAGCCAGCCGCCGATGATCGCGGACGAATTGCGCCGCCAGGCCGACAACTTCATCGAACTGGACGAGTTGAAGGACGTCATCGGCCGCCCTCCGCGCGAGCCGCGGGTCGAGCGCGAGTCGAACGACTACGAACGCTCGGACCAGTGAAGCTGCGGCCATGCGCCCTAGATCGGGCGCATGGACAGCGTGCTTTCCCTTCTTGGCCTGTTCGCCGCCGCCTTCGGGGCGGCGACGATTCTTCCGTTCCAGTCCGAAATCGTCTTTGTCGGTGTGCAGGCCGCCGCGCTTGCGCCCGTCTGGCTGATCGTTGTGGTCGCCAGCGTCGGCAACGTGCTGGGGTCGGTGGTGAATTACTGGATGGGCATGGGGATCGAACGCTTTCGCGGCAGCCGCTGGTTTCCCGTCACGGACCGACAGCTTGAGCGTGCGCGGGGCTGGTATGCCCGCTGGGGCGTCTGGACGCTGCTTCTGTCCTGGGCGCCGTTCGGCGACGGGTTCACCGTGGTCGCGGGGATCATGCGCACGCGCCTTTGGGTGTTCCTCGCGCTGGTGAGCATCGCCAAGACCGGGCGGTATATCCTGTTGGCGCTGGCGACGGCGGGGGTGATGGGGCTCTGACCCCTTTCACCCAGCGGCGCGGCGTCCTAGGTCATGGACGACACCGCCCTGCACCGGATACGCTGGCCCCATGACCGACATGACAGACCGCAAACCGCCCCTCGCCCTCTACCTCGCCGCCCCCCGTGGGTTCTGCGCAGGCGTGGACCGCGCCATCAAGATCGTCGAGATGGCGCTGCAGAAATGGGGCGCGCCGGTCTATGTGCGCCACGAGATCGTGCACAACAAATACGTCGTCGACGGGCTGCGCGCGCAAGGCGCCGTGTTCGTCGAGGAACTCGACGACTGCCCGCCCGACCGCCCGGTGATCTTTTCCGCGCACGGTGTGCCAAAGGCTGTCCCGGCCGAGGCGGCGCGGCGCGAGATGGTTTATGTCGATGCCACCTGCCCGCTGGTCAGCAAGGTCCATATCGAGGCGGAGCGCCACCACGAGCAGGGCCGCCAGATGGTGATGATCGGCCACGCGGGCCACCCCGAGACGCTGGGCACCATGGGGCAACTGCCGGACGGCGAGGTGATCCTGGTCGAGACGGTGGACGACGTGGCGGGGATAGAGGTGCGCGACCCCGATGCGCTGGCCTTCATCACGCAGACGACGCTGTCGGTGGATGACACGGCGGGGATCGTCGCGGCGCTCAAGGCGCGGGTTCCCAATATCGTCGGGCCGCACAAGGAAGACATCTGTTACGCCACGACGAACCGGCAGGCGGCGGTCAAGGCGATGGCGCCGGGCTGCGACGCTCTGCTGGTGATCGGGGCGCCGAACTCGTCGAACTCGAAACGGCTGGTCGAGGTGGGGGCGCAGGCGGGGTGCCGCTATGCGCAGCTGGTCCAGCGCGCCGCCGACATCGACTGGCGCGCGCTCGAAGGCATCCGGTCCGTGGGGATCACGGCCGGGGCGTCGGCACCTGAAGTGCTGGTCAACGAGGTTATTGACGCCTTCCGCGCCCGGTTCGACGTGACGGTCAAACCGGTGGTGACGGCAGAAGAGAACGTCGAATTCAAGGTCCCGCGCGTGCTGCGCGAACCTGCCTGAGGGATCGCGCCCCCGTGTCCTGATGCTGCGGTCCTGATGCTGCGCCCCGTTCGGCGGGGCGGCGGTGCGGCGGGCGGATGCCCTGCGGATAGAAGAAGATCGGCGCCGTGTCCTTGCGGACAGACCACGACGCGGGGGCTGTCATCCCCCCGCGATGCCCGGCAAGGGAGTGCCCCCCTCTTACCGCTTCAAGCCTGACGGGTGGGGCCAAGTGTCGGGCCCGTTGGGTCATCTTCGATGCTGCAGCGAGCGGGAAGATGACGAGGAAGGGTTAGGAAGTGGTTGGGGGAAAGGGCGGTGAACAGTGCTTTTGGGTGGGCCGCGTTGACTTTTTGTTCACGTTGCGAACCTATGTAGTGCGAATGTGAACCGAAGGCGCGATATGCAGAGCAATCTTACATCTATTGAGCTTTGCGCGGGTGCCGGCGGGCAAGCGCTTGGTATCGAGAATGCGGGTTTCGATCATCAGGCGTGCGTCGAAATCGATAACTGGTGTCGGGCCACTCTGAACCTCAACAGGCCAGATTGGAACGTGCTCGACGGCGACCAGTCTGATCTGACCCAATTCGATCCGCGCCCATTTGCCGGTGTTGACCTGGTGGCAGGTGGCGTCCCTTGCCCGCCCTTTTCGAAGGCAGGAAAACAACTTGGCGCAGCAGATGAACGCGACCTGTTTCCGCACGCGCTTCATGTCGTCGACCAAATACGTCCCAAGGCGGTGATGTTGGAGAATGTCCGGGGATTCCTTGATGCCGTCTTCCACGACTACCGGCAAAAGCTGAAATCCCAACTGAAGGCTATGGGATACACGTTCGCTGAATGGCACCTTTACAACGCATCCGACTTTGGCGTGCCTCAACTACGCCCCCGCGTGGTGATCGTCGCCGTCCATGACAACTACGCCGAGGATTTCGATTGGCCGAAAGGCAATGATCTGCAACCTCCTACGGTGGGAAAGTGCCTCCACGATCTTATGAGTGCAAATGGATGGCGTGGAGCCGACGCTTGGGCTTTGCTCGCCGATGAGATTGCGCCCACAATCGTAGGAGGCTCGAAAAAGCATGGAGGTCCGGACCTTGGCCCGACGCGGGCGCGTCGGGCATGGGAAGCCCTTGGAGTGAACGGCAAGACAATCTCTGATGAAGCCCCCGAAGCGGATTTTGAAGGGATGCCGCGCCTGACCGTGAGAATGGTCGCGCGGCTTCAGGGCTTTCCAGATGATTGGAAATTCGCCGGGCGCAAGACGGCTTCATACCGACAAGTGGGCAACGCCTTTCCGCCGCCAGTGGCCGAGGCTGTCGCCCGCAACCTGCGCGCAGCCATCACGGCGCGCCGCCTCTACGCCGTCGCGTAGTGGCGGCCTGGCTGCTCGAAGCGCGGCGCTTGTTTCACGCCGAGTGTCTGTCGGCGCCAATTTCCGAGACGAACGGCGTGCCGTCCATTGCCGACGTGTCCAACCGCAGGAGCCGTGAAATCGCTTCTGGTATTGTCGCAAGGATCGGGGCCAGCAGCGTCCACGCGACTAAGCCGGCGGGACAGACGGCCGGAAGCATGTTCGAAACCGCGACACAGAACTTTGTCTCGTCCTGCTTCGCACAAGTCCGGCATCTTCGGCCCGGGACGTTCATCACTGCCAAGGCGCAGGCCATCGCTCAGTTCGATCAGTACAGCCACCTTGAAGACCTTCACGCTCTCGCATTGGGGAGCAAAGAATTGCGCACCCTCCTTGGCAGCGACTATCTGATGAAGCCCGATGTCGTGGTTCTGAGGCAGCCAGAGGCGGATGCAACGATCAATCAGGACCGTTTGCTGGTCGATGAAACCGTGGCCCGGCGCACGTCGCTGAGAGAGGCGAATGGTGCAAGGGCCACTTTGCACGCATCTATAAGCTGCAAACTGACCATCCGATCTGACCGGGTCCAGAACACGCGATCCGAGGCCTTGAACCTTGTGCGGAACCGCAAGGGGCGCTTGCCCCACATCGTGGCAGTTACCGCAGAACCCCTTCCATCGCGCATCGCCGCAATTGCCCTTGGCACTGGCGACATGGACTGCGTCTATCACTTCGCTTTGCCTGAACTGATCGAAACGCTGACTGAATTGCAAAGCGACAGCCTGGAACTTGTCGAAACAATGGTTGAAGGACAGCGGTTGCGCGACATCGCCGACCTTCCATTGGATCTGGTGATCTAGCCCCCCTTCCATCCCCCGCCACATACGTTACATACCCCCCATGTTCGGACATGACATCCCGCGTGGCGCGCTGATCCTTGGGTTGGCGGGGCTTCTCCCTTTCGTCTGGGGCGCGCTGACGCTGGTCTCGGTCGAGGCGGCGGAATTCGGGATGCGGATGCTGGGGCCGCGCTTTATCGGCCCCTTCGTGCTGCTGAATTACGGCACGATCATCCTTGCCTTCATGTCCGGTGTGCTCTGGGGTTTCGCCGCCAGGGGACAGGGTGCGACCGCGACTGCGGGATACGCGCTGTCCGTGGTGCCGGCGCTCTGGGCGTTCTTCTTCGTGGGCGGCGGCGCGCAGTCTGCTGCGATCATCCTGATCGCGGGATATATCGGACTGCTGGGGCTCGACTGGACCTTCTGGCGACAGGGCCTTGCCCCGCGCTGGTGGATGCAGCTTCGGATCCCGCTTAGCGCTGTCGTCATCATGTGCCTTGCCACAGGAGTATTGAGATGACTGCAGATACAGAAACCCTTGCCGCCTACGACCGCGAAGCCGCGCGCTATGCCGAGATGATCGGCGATTCCGCCGCGCGCGACGACACGCTGGCCGCCTTTGCCAAGGCGCTGACGCCGGGTGCGCGGGTGCTGGACGTGGGCTGCGGGCCGGGCCACGCGGCGGCGTTCCTTGCCGCGCAGGGCTTTGCCGTGGACGCCATCGACGCCTCGCGCGGGATGGCGCAGATCGCGCGCGAGGCCTACGGGATCGAGGTGACGCGCTCGGACTATTCGATGATGACGGATGAGGCGGTCTATGACGGCATCTGGGCGGCGTTCAGCCTGCACCACGCGCCGCGCGTCGAGATGGCGGGTAACCTCAAGCGGCTGTTCCGCGCGCTGAAACCCGGCGGGCTTTTGGCGGTGACGCTGAAGACCGGCGAGGGCGAGCGGCGCGACCGGCTGGGGCGCTACACGACCTTCTATGCCGAGGACGAGATCGGCCTGATGCTGCGCACCGCGGGCTTCAAGGTGGGCGATGTCGTCACCGGCACCGGCAGCGGGTTGAGCGGCGAGGAGTCCGAGTGGCTGATGGTCTTCGCGCATGCCTGACCTCTACGCCTATACCGACGGCGCCTGCTCTGGAAACCCCGGCCCCGGTGGCTGGGGGGTGCTGCTGATCGCCCGCGAGGGCGACGCGGTGGTCAAGGAGCGGGAGCTGTCGGGGGGCGAGGCGGAGACGACGAACAACCGCATGGAGCTGATGGCGGCGATCAGCGCGCTGGAGTCGCTGTCGCGGCCTTCGGTGCTGACGATCGTCACCGACAGCGCCTATGTGAAGAACGGCGTGACCGAGTGGATTCACGGCTGGAAGCGCAACGGCTGGAAGACCTCGACCCGGAAGCCGGTGAAGAATGCCGAGCTGTGGCAACGGCTGGACGCGGCACGGGGGCGGCATACGGTCGAATGGCGCTGGATCAAGGGCCACGCCGGGCATGCCGAGAACGAGCGCGCGGATGCGCTGGCGCGCGCGGGGATGGCGCCGTTCAAGGCGAAGGTGTGAAGGTGTAGGCGCCCGGTCGAGCGTTGTCTGGCCCGCGCAAGCCGGCCGCGCCCGACCCTCCCCCCGGGAGGGCGCATAGGTGCCGTCCCGCTCCGAACCGCTGGTGTGCGATCTGCGCAGGTTTCGCTTTGAAGTTCCGTTCCCGCGCCCTCCCAGGCTCGGGCGCGGCCCTTCATCAAGGTTTTGGCCTTGGGGCCAGAGCGTGTCAGAGATTCGCCTCGACCCTGAACCCCTCGGGGATCGCACCGTGCCCGTCCAGCACCATGTCCGCCATCACCTCGGCCACCTTGGGCGCCATGCCAAAGCCGATCTTGAAGCCGCCGTTGGCGATTAAATGTCCGGGTCGCCCTGGCCAGGCGCCCAGTATCGGGGCGCGGGTTCTGGCGCGGGGGCGGACCCCGGCCCAGCGGGCGATCACAGGGACATCCGCCAGCGCGGGACAAAGCATGCGGGCCTTTGCGACGACATCGTCAAGTTGCGCATCCGTGCTTGCGGGCGCGGTGAACTCCCGTTCCGAGGTGGATCCGACGGCGGTGGTGCCATCAGCATGGGGCACGATGTGGACGCCGTCCGCGAAAAGCTGCGGCTGACCCCGCCGGTCAAGCGCCAGAAGCGCTGCCTGCCCCTTCACACCTGCGCCGACTGTCTTGCCGAACGCCTCTGACAGCGCGGCAAGGCCCTGCCAACCGGTCGCCCAGACCACGGCGCCCTCGTCCGCGCCGTCCTGCGTGATCTCGCCCCCTTGGGCAACGATGGCAGCGGCAAGGCTGTCGCAGGCCTGCCGGGGATGCAGACGCGCGGTCAGGGTATCACGGATCAGCCAGCCCGTCGGGCTGGCCGGTTCCCAATCGCCGCCCGCCGCGATCACGTCCCATGTGGCATGACCCTGCCAGAGATCGCCCGCTGTAACCGCACGGGCATGGGCCATCTCCAGCGCACGCGCATCCGCGACCGGCTGCACCCGTCCCAACCGCGCATACCCCGAAGACAGCCCCGACAGGGCATCGACACCGCGCCAGAACGCTTCGGCCATCCTGAGGCTGTCGAACTGGAACTGCTTTTTCTCGTTCCAGTTTTCGGGCGTATGCGGGGCGAGCGCGCCGACGATCCCGCCCGACGATCCCGCGCCGATACCGTGGGGGTCGATGACGCGCACCCGCGCGCCGCGCGCCGCGCAGGCATGGGCGATGGACAGCCCGAAGATGCCCGCGCCATGCACCGTCACGTCGATCCTTGCCATTGCCCTGCCCCCGGCCCAGTGTCGCCCCCGTTCTAGGGGGTATGGCGATGACCGGAAAGGCGGGGCTTGAGTGGCGCGACGGCACGCCGGTGTCGCACCGCTTCGACGATCCGTATTTCTCGATGCAGAACGGGCTGGAAGAGACCCGGCACGTCTTTCTGTCCGGCAATGGTCTGCCGGCGCGGTTCCGGGACGGGTTTCACATTGCCGAACTTGGGTTCGGGACCGGGCTGAATTTGGCGGTGGCCTGCATGGCCTGGGCCGAGCATGGCGCGCCGGGGCGCCTGCGCTTTACCAGTTTCGAGGCCTATCCGCTGGCCGTGCCCGAGATGCACCGCTCGCTCGAGGTGTTCCCGGGGACAGCCAAGGCGCTGGCGGGGGTCCTGAACGCGATTGAAGCCGGGGCGACAGAGGCACTGACCGACACGCTGCACTTCACGCTGATCCCGGGCGACGCGCGGCAGACGCTGGCGCACTGGGACGGGGCGGCGGATGCGTGGTTCCTTGACGGCTTTTCCCCCGCGAAGAACCCCGAACTGTGGGGGCCGGACCTGATGCGGGGCGTTGCAGCGCGCACGGCAAAAGGCGGCACCTTTGCCACCTATACGGCGGCTGGGCATGTGCGCCGCGCGCTGGACGCCGCCGGGTTTGACGTTGCCCGCCTGCCGGGATACGGGCGAAAGCGGCATATGAGTGCCGGCACCCTGAGACCGCCCCCATGACCGAACAGAACACCCGCCTCGGCATTTTGCTGATGGTCACCACGACCTTCATCTTCGCGATGCAGGACGGCATCTCGCGCTATCTGGCGGGGGAATACAACGTCTACATGGTGGTGATGATCCGCTACTGGTTCTTCGCGGCCTTCGTGATGACGGTGGCGTCGCGGCAGGCGGGCGGATTGCGCGCCGCGGCGGCGACGAAACAGCCGATCCTGCAGGCGTTCCGCGGGTTCCTGCTGGCCGCCGAGATCTGCGTGATGGTCGCGGGGTTCGTGCTGCTGGGGCTGGTCGAGGCGCACGCGGTCTTCGCGTCCTATCCGCTTCTGATCGCGGCTCTGTCGGGGCCGGTGCTGGGCGAATACGTCGGCCCGCGCCGCTGGGCGGCGATCGGCGTCGGCTTTGTCGGCGTGATCGTGATCCTGCAGCCGGGCTTTGGCGTCTTCACGCCCGCCGCGATCGTGCCCTTGTGCGCGGCACTGATGTTCGCGCTCTATGGCCTGCTCACCCGCTATGCGGCGCGCCTCGACAGCGCAGCCACCTCGTTCTTCTGGACCGGCACGACCGGCGCCGTGGCGATGACCTTCGTCGGAATCTGGTTCTGGGAGCCGATGACAGCGCATGACTGGGCCTGGATGACCGCGCTGTGCATCACCGGCGCGGCGGGTCACTGGACGCTGATCAAGTGCTACGAGGTGGCCGAGGCATCCTCTGTGCAGCCCTTCGCCTACCTGCAGCTGGTCTTCGCCTCGGCGCTGGGGCTGGTGGTGTTCGGCGAGGTGATCGAGACGCATGTGGCGGTCGGCGCGGGCATCGTCGTGGCGGCGGGCCTGTTCACGCTGTGGCGGGCGCGGGTGTCCGGCCGCTGACGCTGGCCGGACCCGGCTGGGGGGCTCTGCCCCCCAGACCCCCCGGAGGTATTTGTGGACCAAAGATGGAGCAGGGGATCAGTCTGCCTTTGGCCCCGCATCCTCGGCCCAGCGGCGCAGGAAGTCCGGATGGTCCAGGCGGGCCGTCAGGATATCGCCCATCAGGAGCGGCTGGGTCTTCCGCGGCGTGCGTTTCGGGCGCGCGGGCTGGTCCTGCGGCGCGAATACGGTGGCCAGCCAGTCGGTGAGGAGCATCGTGGTCATGGGATCGAGGGTAAGGCGCGGAGGCGTGCCGTGTCACCCCCCCGGCGTCACCCCCGGTGGCAGAGGATCGTGATGTGGGTGTCGCCGTAGCGGCGCGTGTCTTCCAGAGCAAAGCTTTCGGGTGCAGGCTGGGCGGTCGCTTCTTCCCAGACGATCAGGGCATGTGCGGCGAGCCAGCCGCCGTCCCTGGCAGCGGCGAGCGCGCGGGCACCAAGATCGGCGCCGTAGGGCGGATCGAGGAACACCAGATCGAAGGGGGGTGCCGAGACAGGGCCAAGGCGGGCGGCGTCGCGGCGGATCAGGCGCGTGCGGTCCTCTGCGCGCATCTTGCCGATGTTCTGCCGGATGATCGCGCCTGCTTTCACGCCGTCATCGACGAGGGTGACATGCGCCGCGCCGCGCGAGAGGGCCTCTAGACCCAGCGCGCCGGTGCCTGCGAACAGGTCAAGCACCCGGGCACCCGTCACCGGATCGTCGTAGTTCTGCAGAAGGTTGAACAGGCTTTCGCGCACGCGGTCGGTGGTGGGGCGCAGGTGCGCGCCCACGTCTCCCTTGCCGACCGAGGCGAGCGTCAGCCCGCGATGCGCGCCGCCGATGATCCGCATCAGGCCTTGAGCAGCGCCTTGAGATCGGTGGCGGGGTCGGCGACGGCGGCGGGATCGGCGGTCTTGCCGCCTTCGATCAGGCGCTTGCCAACCATGTAGGCGCGGGGGTCGTTCATCGCGTCGACGGCGATCAGGCGGTCGCCCGCATAGTACCAGTGGCTGACCGACCCCGTGTCGCCGGGGCGTGTCACGATGCGGTCATGGCCCGCGCCAAGGCCCGCGATCTGCAGCTTGACGTCGAACTGATCCGACCAAAACCACGGCTTCGGGGTATAGTCGGCGTTCGCGCCCAGCATGTTGGCGGCGACGACTTCGGCCTGGTCGATGGCGTTGCCGACGGATTCGAGGCGCATCTGCTTGCCTTGCCACGGGAACGACGCGCAATCGCCCGCCGCCCAGATCGCCGGATCGGACGTGCGGCCTTGAGCATCGGTGCGGATGCCGTTGTCGAGAGCGAGGCCCGCAGCCTCGGCCAGCCCGTCATTGGGCGCGATGCCGACGCCGACGATGACGAAATCCACGTCAATCTCGGTGCCGTCGGTGAGCACGGCTTTCGACACCCGGCCGTCGCCTGCAAGGTGGTCAAGCCCGGTGCCTTCGCGCAGGTCGACGCCGCGGGCGCTGTGCAGGTCGCGGAAATAGCCCGAGGTTTCAGGCGCCGCGACACGTTGCAAGATTCGGTCGGCGGCTTCGACCAGCGTGGTCTTGAGGCCCTTCTTGGCGGCGACGGCTGCCGCCTCCAGCCCGATGTAACCACCGCCGACGATCAGGACACGCGCGCCGTCGCGGAATTCATGCGCCATGCCATCCACGTCGGCGAGGGTGCGCACCACATGGACGCCGTCCAGATCGCCGCCGATGACAGCAGGCAGACGGCGCGGCACAGATCCGGTGCACAGTGCAAGCTGGTCATAGGCGATATGGTCGTCGCCAATGTTGATACGCTTGTGCGCGCGGTCGATGCCGGTGACATGGGCGCCGGTCCGCAGGTCGATGCGTTCGTCGGCATACCACTGCGCGGGCCGCAGGTAGAGCCGATCAAGCGGCATCTCGCCCAAGAGATAGGCCTTGGACAGGGGTGGACGCTGGTAGGGTGGCACGGGTTCCTCGCCGATCAGGGTGATCTCGCCCTCGAACTTCAGCGCGCGCAGTTTCGCGACCAGCGCCTGCCCGGCCTGCCCTGCTCCAACGACGACAATCTTGTCCATCCGCCTGTTCTCCCGTCTGGTGTCTGTCCGTCCACAGGCTATATCCCGTCGGGACGGAAGCGCAAATTGTTATGGGAGTTAACAATGTCGATCACAGTGGGGGCTACATTGCCCGAGGCGACGGTTCTGCAGTTGGGGGCCGGTGGCCGCCCCGAAGAGGTGCAAATCGCCGACAAGTTCAAGGATCGCAAGGTCGTCCTGTTCGGCCTGCCGGGCGCCTATACCGGCACCTGCACCAGCGCCCATGTTCCCAGCTTCATCGCCGCCATGGACGACCTGAAGGCCAAGGGCGTGGACGAGGTGATCTGCGTGTCGGTCAACGACCCCTTCGTGATGAACGCCTGGGCGGAATCAACCGGCGCGGCGGCGGCGGGGATCACCATGCTGGCCGACGCGGGCGCGGAGTTCACCAAAGCGCTGGGGCTGGCCTTTACCGCGCCGCCCGCCGGGTTCTACGACCGCTCGCAGCGCTATGCGCTGGCGGCCGAGGACGGCGTCGTCACGGTATTCCACCCCGAGGAAAGCCCGGGCACCTGCGATCACTCGGGCGGCGCGTCGATGGTGGCCGCGCTCTGAGATACAGGTCCGGGGCCGCCATGCTTCCCCGGACCCCTTTCCATCTTTGGTCCCGAAATACTCGGGAGAGCGCGAGAGGGAACCGTCTCGCACGCCGCGCAGCGGGCTCAATGCCCGCAAGCGGCGTTCCCCCTTCTCAGGACGCCAGCTTGTCCATCGCCTTGGCCAGTTTCACGTCCAGTTCGGTCAAACCGCCCGCGTCATGGGTGGTCAGCGTCACCTCGACGGTCTTGTAGACATTCGACCATTCAGGGTGGTGGTTCATCTTCTCGGCGTGGATCGCGGCGCGGGTCATCCAGCCGAAAGCCTCGACGAAGTTCCTGAAGGTGAAGGTCTTGGCGATGGCGGTGTCGTCCTTCGACAGCGTCCAGCCCGCCGGTTCCAGGTCGTCCAGTGCGCTGCGCAGGTGTTGCTGGTCAAGTTTCTCGGTCATGGGTCTTCGTCTCCTGTTTTGCGGAACGGGCCGTAGCTGGTCAGGACCTCGATTTCCTGGTCCACGGCCACGCGTTCCGCCTTGAGGTATTCCGCGACAGCGTCGCGGAAACCCTCGTCGGCTATCCAGTGCAGCGAATGACAGGCGGTCGGCAGGTAGCCGCGCGCCAGTTTGTGTTCGCCCTGCGCACCCGCTTCGACGGTCGCAAGGCCGTGTTCGATGGCGAAGTCGATGGCGCGGTAATAGCACAATTCGAAATGCAGGCAGTCGTGATGCTCGGTGCAGCCCCAGTAGCGGCCATAGAGCGTGCCCCGCCCGATCATGTTCAGCGCGCCCGCGACCCATTGCCCGTCCCGCTGGGCCAGCACCAGAAGGATGTCGCCCCGCAGGGTTTCCTGCGCCTCGTCGAAGAAGCGGCGGGTCAGGTAGGGCGTGCCCCATTTGCGCGCGCCAGTGTCCTGGTAAAAGCGCCAGAACGCATCCCAGTGCTCGGGCTGGATCGCATCGCTGGTAAAGGCGTGGATGGTGCCGCCGAAGTCGTTGGCGATGCGGCGTTCGCGGCGGATGGTCTTGCGCTTGCGGCTGGACAGATCGCCAAGGAAGGCGTCGAAATCGACGTAGTCCCGGTTCACCCAGTGGAACTGGTCGCTGACGCGGTGCAGCAGGCCCATCGCCGCGCCCGCCTGCGCCTCGTCTTGCGTGCAGAAGGTGACATGAAGCGAGGACAGGCGGTTCTCGGCGGCGATCTGCACCGCGCCCTGCACCAGCGCGGCCTGCCCCACCTCTTCCAGCCCGGGCCGCACGAGAAAGCGGCGCCCGGTCGCAGGGGTGAAGGGCACCGCCATCTGCAGCTTGGGGTAATAGCGCCCGCCCGCCCGCTCGTAGGCGTGGCCCCAGCTGTGGTCGAAGATGTATTCGCCCTGGCTGTGGGTCTTGGCATAGAGCGGCGCGACGGCGATCACCGTGCCGTCCAGCCGGGCCACCAGGTGGCGGGGCGACCAGCCGGTGCCGGTGCCAACAGAGCCAGAGCGTTCCAGCGCCGACAGGAAGCGGTGGGTGGTGAAGGGATCGTTCGGCGGGCCGCCGTCCGCGGCCTCGGGGCAGGCGCAGGCGTCCCACTCCTCGGGCGCAATGTCGGACAGCGATCCCAGAACGGTGATCTCGATGGCAGCGTCGCGCATGATGCTTTCAGGGCTGATTACGGTCGTAACGTGGCCCCCGCCGCCAGTCCGTCAAGGTGTCCCTCAAGGCGCGGGGATCGGGGCGGCGTAGCCTTCGAAGGTGACGTTGTCGGCAATGCGCCGCGCCTCGGCCTCGGCCTGCGCCGAGCGGATCGTCCAGCACAGCACCGCAGCGCCATCGGACTTGATCTGCGCGATGCGCGGGCGGTCCAGATCGCTGGCCTGATGGCTGATGAAACAGGCGCCCAAGTGCTCGAAATCGGGGATGCCGCGCAGCCGCTCGCAGGTCTTTGGCGGCAGCGTCGGCCACTCGGCGGGGTCGTAGCCGCAGGTCGTCAACCCGCGCGGCACATGGGGCGCAAGGCGCTTCATCGCCGCCATCGAATGCGGGTTGAACGACATCACGGCAAGTGGACCGGCGTAATCCGCAATGTCCTCGACCACCGCAGCCTCAAGCGCGCCCACATCCGGACCCAACGCACCGTCCTGATCCTTGACCTCGATCAGCACGGGCACGCGGCCCCCAACCTCGGCCAGGATATCGGTCAGGGTCGGCACGGATTCGGTGCCGCCCATCAGTGGGATCGCCTGCAACTCGGCCACGCTGCGCTGGCGCAGCGGGCCGGTTTCGATGGTCAGGCGGCCAAGGTCATAGTCGTGAAACACCACGGCGCGGCCATCGGCAGTCAGTTGCACGTCGATCTCGATGCCGTAGCCCTTCGCCACCGCAGCGCGGACCGCCGCGCGCGAATTCTCGGGGCGGCCCGCCGCCTTGTCGTGCAAGGCGCGGTGCGCAAGCGGCGCATGCAGGAATGCGGCGGGCAGCGCGGTCATGCGATCTCGAAAATGCCTTCGATCTCGACTGCGACACCCAGCGGCAGCGATCCAGCGCTGACGGCAGAGCGGGCATGGCGCCCGGCATCGCCCAGCGCTTCGACCAGGAAATCCGAGGCGCCGTTGACGACCTTGGGCTGGTCGGTGAAATCGGGCGTGGAGTTGACGAAGCCGGTCAGCTTGACCACCCGCTTGAGCCTGGACAGATCGCCGCCGCAGGCCGCCTTGGCCTGGGCCAGGAGCGCAATGGCGCAGGTGCGCGCGGCGGCGGCACCGGCCTCGACGTCCAGCTCCTGCCCCAGCTTGCCGGTGATCAGCCCGCTGTCATCGCGCGAGATCTGGCCCGAGACGTAGACGGTGCTGCCCACGATCACGAAAGGGACATAGTTGGCGGCGGGGGCTGGCGCGTCGGGAAGAGTGACGCCAAGCTCTGCCAGACGGGCCTCGATGGATGTGGACATGGGGGTATTCCTTGCGATCTTGCGGTTTGGCCGGACCCTAGCGGCTTCGGCTTGCGTTAGGAACAGCGAAACCGGAGCATTGCAGTGCCGATTCACCTGTCGCAAAAGGGGCACAGGCGCCGCAAGTTCCGCAAATTCGCTGCGGCTTCCCAATTTCGGCCTATTATGTAGCGATCAAAGACACAGCGTTTCGAGACACCGCAGCAGGTTCCATGACCACGATGCTTCGCCCCCTAGCCGTCGTTCTGATCGCCGCGATCGGCCTTTCGGCCTGTGCGCGCGGGCCGGGCGCGGGCATGTCGGACCCTTACGAGGCGCAGAACCGCGGCGTCTTTGAAGAGAACCTGCGGCTTGACCGCGCCATCGTCGGACCCGCGGCGCGCGGCTATGGCGGCAGCCTGCCCGATCCGGTCGAGCGCGGGATTTCCAATTTCGCCGCCAACGCCGCCCTGCCCAGCGACATCGTCAACGACCTGTTGCAGGCGAACCTCGACGATGCGGTGGTGAACGTGACGCGGCTCTTGTTCAACACGACCATCGGAATCGGCGGCATCTTTGATCCGATGGGCGCGACCGGGCTGGACGCGCGGCCCTCCGATTTCGGCGAGACGCTGCATGTCTGGGGCGCGGGCGAGGGCAATTACATCGTCCTGCCCATCCTTGGCCCATCGACCGAGCGCGACGCCGTCGGCATCTTCGTCGACGCCTTCACCAACCCGCTGTCCTATGTGCTGGGATCGCCGGAACGCTTCATTCCGGTGCCCGCCAACATCGGCTCTGCGCTGTCACAACGCAACGCGGCGGATGCCACGTTCGATGCGCTGATCCTCGATGCGGCGGACCCCTATGCACAGGCGCGTCTCCTGTATCTCGAAAGCCGCCGGTTCCAGCTTGGCGGTCAGGGACGGTCCAGCGATCCTTACGCGGATGGCGGCGGCTTTGACCCCTATGCCCCCGCTGCCGGGGGCGCACCCGACCCATACGAGGACCCCTATGCGCAATAGCCCCCTGACCCGCCGCCTGTTTCTTGCCACCTCTTCTGCCGCAGCCGTCATGGTGGCCAGACCCGCGCTCGCCATGTCCGAGGCCGAGGCCACGCAACTGGTGCAGCAGGCCATTGCCGAATTGCAGGCGATCATCGATTCCGGCCAGTCCGAAAGACAGATGCTGGGGCGCTTCAAGGCGTATTTCGAACGCTTCGCCGATGTCCCGGTGATCGCGCAGTTCGCGCTGGGGCGGGGCGTGAATGCGTCCGCCGCCGAACGCCGCGCCTTCGAGGATGCCTTTGCGGGCTACATCTCGCGCAAGTACGGGCGCCGGTTCCGTGAATTCATCGGGGCGCAGATCGACATCGCCGGCGCGGCGCAACTGCGCGAAAACCAGTACGAAGTGCGGTCCACCGTGCGGCTGCGCGGGCAGGCGCCGTTCGAGCTGGCGTTCCGCGTCTCCGACCAAAGCGGGCGGGGCCGGATGTTCGACCTTATCATCGAGGGCGTCAGCCTTCTGCGCGTCGAGGGGCAGGAAGTTCGCGACCTTCTGATCCGCTACGGCGACGATGTCGGCCGTGTGGCGCAGCATCTGAACCAGGCCGGGTAACGCAGGCCCCCGCCACACATCGTTTCCATGTTTCCCGCCGCCAAACGATCCTGAACTTACCGCTCTATTGTCCTGCCCCTTCCCAATTCCTGCCCCGATTGATCGCGATACCGGGTCAGTGAGGGGCCAAGGGACAGATCGGGTGAGAATATGGATCGTTTGACCGAAATGGAGGCCTTTGCGACGGTCGTCGACCAGGGCGGATTTACCGACGCGGCCAAGAAGATGGGCATTTCCAAATCCGCCGTCTCCAAGCACGTCTCGTCGCTCGAGGCCCGGCTGGGTGCGCGGCTTTTGAACCGCACGACGCGCCGGGTATCGCCGACCGAGATCGGGCTGGCCTACTACGACCGTGCGCGCCGCGTGCTGAATGACGCGGGCGAGGCCGACGCGCTGGTGACGTCGATGCAATCCGCGCCGTCGGGGCTGTTGCGGATTTCGGTCGCCACGGATTTCGGGGTAAACCACCTGTCGCCGATCCTTGGGGACTTCCTGGCCGAATTCCCCGAGATCACCGTGAACATGGTGCTGAACAACCGCTACGTCGAGTTGATCTCGGAAGGCTTCGACATGGCCGTGCGCATCGGCGAGCTGGAAGACAGCACCCTGCGCGCCCGCAAACTGACCGAGACGACCAAGCGCATGATCGCGTCGCCGGGGTATTTCCAGAAGTTCGGCCGCCCGCAGAAGATCGACGATCTGAACGAGCACAAGCTCTTGCACTATTCCGCGCAGTCGTCGGGCAACATGTGGAAGCTGACCGCGCCCTCGGGCGAAAAGCGCCAGGTGCGCACGGCGGGCTGGCTGTCGGTGAACGACGGGCAATCGCTGCTCAACGCCGCCATCTCGGGCCTCGGCATCGCGTATCTGCCCAGCTACCTTTACGCCGACGCGCTGACCGCCGGGATGGTGGAAGAGGCGATCCCCGAACTGCCGGTCGAGACGCAAGGCATCTACGCCGTCTACCCGCCGGGCCGTTTCACCCAACCCAAGGTCCGCGCCTTCATCGACTTCCTGGTGCACCGGTTCGCCGAGAAGGGGCCGGATGTGTGGTGAGGGGGAGCGGGCGGACTTACGACTTAATTCTCTCAAGACAATAGCAGCAAACTAGAGGCTTTCTGGCAAAGCTATCTCTGTCATTTTCGCCTCAAGTAGCTGGTTTCTTCGCGATAGAGTTTCATGCCATTCTTGCGCCTCGCGATCCTTAAAAAATTCAGCGGTCGATGCAAGGCGCTGGACTGCGCTTTCTACTTCTTCGAGGGTCACGCGAAAGAACTCCTTGCGCATGTTTGATGCATTAACACGTCGGTCCTCAAACTCCCGATGCAAGGCGCTTTCAAGCATGGGAGCCTCATCAGAATAAATCATTGCATGTGTATCAAATGTGAATGGGACACTTGCGTCACCGAGTTCCCGGACGCGATCATCAGGGTCTAGCCGCCTCGTCAAGCCAATCTTGACGACCTCATCGCCAAAACTGCCAACATTTGAGATAATGTAAACGTAACCTGATTTCGTCATCTCAGCCATAGATCTCGCGCGCTCAGCCTTTTCGTGAGCCTCAGCCAGTGCCCGTTCCAATTCAGCGATCTTTGCTTCGTCAACACCCGCTTCTTCGCGTGCCCGGTCTAGCATAGACTGGTACCTGTTTTCCTCTTGTTCGGCAGCAGCCGCATCAGCTTGGAGTTTCTTTTCTTCCCTGTCCAAGCGTGCACGCTCTGCGCGCTCATCTTTCTCGCGCTTTTGCTGCTCACGGTATTCGTGTGTCAGATGAAGTTCATCAAGCTTCAAGGCTACGTACTTATCATGGAGCGATAATTTCACTGAGTCATTTGCTGCATTGATTTGTTTCGCAGCATTCAGAATGCGTTTCTCCATCGCATTCACGTTGTTCCAACGGGCATTTGCGATCGCGGACTCACACTCATTGTTAAAGGCGCGGAGCGTCAAGCGAATCTGCCTATTCATCATTGCCGCTCCCTTCGACTTGCTCCCATCTAGCGTCCAATTTGTTGGGCAAATTGTCGCTGTCTTCGAAGATGCCATTACCTTCTGATCTGCACGAACCTTGTTGATCTCCGTCTTGAAAGCGTCTGTGTCACCAAAATCAAAGTGGGGCTCATAAATTCCGAGTTCCGCGAAGGCTATACTTTCATCGAAGAGTGCCACTTCATGCTTCAAGCGGTCATAAACAGCCTTCTTTTCCTTATATGAGCCGCGAAGCTCATCAATCTCCCTGCTAATCTGGGATGCGATTTTCTCCAAGCGGTCAATCTCAGCTTCGCGGGAAGTGATCCAGTCATACTTTTCGCTTAACGCCTTCATCTTTGCCTCAGCTTCTCTCAGCGTATTCTCTGAAGAAACTTCAAGGTCAGCCTGCGTCTTGCGTAGGGATCGCAACTTGCCGCGAGTAACAAGATAGAGGATCAAAAAAACTGGGGCTGACACAATCCATGCCAGCATACCGATAACGAAAGGGTCCATCTCAAACCACCTGTAGCTGCCGTTTCAACACTACGAGTGGCTTGCAAATTGATCAACTTTTGATTGCGCGCGCTACTCCCCCACCAGGATCGCCTCCACCCGCCGGTTGCGGGTCCGTCCAGCGGGGTCCTGGTTGCTGGCGACGGGGGCCAGGAACCCGACGCCCTCGGCGGACAGCTGTTCGGGCGGGACGTCGTAGTCCGTCACCAGCCGGTCGACGACCGACTGTGCCCGCGCGCGGCTGAGGGCGATGTTGCCGTCCAGCGCTCCGGTCGCGTCGGTGTGGCCGACAAGGACCACGCGGCGCTGCGGGGCGCCCTTGAGGAAGCGCGCGAGGTCTTCGAGCGTGGCGTAGCGGTTGCGCTCCAGCTCCGACGCGCCGGTGCGAAAGGTCAGGTCCTCCAGCGTGGCGTGGCCGTTGCGGCGCAGGCGGTCGATCAGCGGCAGGCCCAGCGCCGAGGCCAGCGCGGGCGGCGGCGCCTTGGTCGACGCGATCAGCCGCAGGTCCGCCGCATCGGGCGCAATGCGCGTCATCTGCACGAAGCCCGCGTTGGCAGAGCGGCTGACCAGCAGCATGATGTAGTCGTCCGCGCCCGCGCCGGTGTTCCGCGCGGCGAGATAGCGGAAATCGCCGAGATCGACGTGCATCTCGGGTTCCGGCAGGGTGTCGAGCGCATAGCGGAAGTCAAAGCCGCCGCAGCGGTCCGTCTCGCATTCGAACAGCACCTCGAAGCCCGCCGCGACGATCTGCGCGCGAAGGGGAGCGAGGATCTGCAGCGTCGTCAGGCCGTCGTTCTCGATCCGCCAGGCCTGCTGCGCCACCGCGCCCTCGGCGTCGAGCATCTGCACGCCGTCCTCGCCATAGGGAGACACGGCGACGGGGCGGCTGCCGAGCGGCGATTGCGCGTCGGCGGTGGGCACGGCGCGGGCGGGAAACTCCAGCGTGAGGGCAAGGGTGGGCGCGGCGGACAGGATCAGCGCCGTGGCTATGACGGCGGCCGGGATCATCTGTGCTGCGCGTGGTAGGCGTCGTTGGGCTGCATGTCGATCGCGGACGCGACGCGGTTGGTCATGTTGAAGAAGGCCGCGACGCTGGCGATGTCAAAGATATCGCGGTCGGTGAAGCCCTGATCGCGCAGCGCCTGCCGGTCGGGTTCCTCGATGGTGGCGCTGGCCTTCGTCAGCTTCACCGAAAAGTCGAGCATGGCGCGCTGGCGCGGCGTCAGGTCGGCGGTGCGGTAGTTCATCACCATCCGCTCGCCTAGCACCGGGTCGCCGGACAGGGCGCGCACGGCGGCCCCGTGGGTGACCTGGCAATACCAGCAGCGGTTTTCCGACGACACAGCCACCGCGATCATCTCGCGTTCCAGTTTGGTCAGCGCGGACTGGCCCAGCATCAGGTCGTTGTACATCGCGGTGAAGGCGTTGAGCTTGTCGATGTCGAAGGCGTAGGCCTTGAGCACATTCGGGACCATGCCCAGCTTGTCCTCGCAGACCTGGAAATACTTCGCGGTCGCCTCGGGCAGCGGATCGACCATCGGCAGATCAAGGGCGGTCACGCGGTCTTTGCGGTCGGTCACGGTGTCGGTCTCACTCTGGCAACTGGCGATAGTGATACTGTTCCACAGGGACCATTCCGAGGGAAGCATAGAGGGCATTCGCGCCTTCGTTGGCGCGGGTGACGGCAAGGCCAAGCCAGTCCGCGCCATTCGCCGCGGCCCAGTGGCAGGCCATCCGCAAGATGTTGCGCCCGACGCCCGCGCGGCGCAGCTCCGGCGTGACCTCGATGGCATGGATCAGCGCGCGGCCCCCATCGCGGGCGACAAAGGCGACGCCTGCCGGGCGGTCGCGTTCACGGGCAAGGATCGAGGTCTTGGGCGGGGCCACGCGGTCCATGACCGCGATGCGGTCGGGGCCGATGCCGCCCTCTGCCCACAGATCGCGCATGATCGCCAGCGGTGGCCATATCTGGAAGGCCGAGACACGGCGGATCGGCTCGGCGGCCATCTTGGCCACCGGCATCGCGTAGATCACCACGGGGTCGAGGATGACATAGCCGCGCGCGGCAAGTGCCGTGTCGAGGTCTTGCTCGGCAGGCGAGACCCGGAACAGCGGCGCCTGCCCCAGGGCGCGCATCGCGGTCTCTGCCGTGTTGATATCGGCGGCGGTCCACGGCGCCTCGGCGGTCGCCGCCGACACGCGCTTGCCGCCGCCCTGACCGTCGCGGATCGTCCACGGCCCGTCGCGCCATTGCCGCGCGGCGCACCAGGTGGCATCCATCGCGCCCAGCCAGCCGGCGGTCGGCAGGTCAACCGCGCCGGTCACGCGGCCTCACCGGGGAACAGGGCGGCCAAAGCCTCGCGCGCTTCCATGACGCGCACCTGATCGACGCCGCGGATCACGATGTTCGCACCGTAGCGGCCGTTCATGTTGAACGGGTAAGACCCAAAGGACAGGTCCGGGTTCGCCTCGGCCAAGGTGCGGAGCGGCCCCGCGATGTCGCCTTCGCCCCGTTCGATCCGAAGCGAGACCGAGGTCAGCGGCGTGCCGCCGGTCAGCGTGGGCAGCACGCTTTCAACCATCGCCTCGAACACGGCGGGCACGCCCGCCATGACATGCACGTTGCCGATGGAAAATCCCGGCGCGGCGCTGACCGGATTGTCGATCAGGGTGGCGCCGTCGGGAATGCGCGCCATCCGCAGGCGCGCCTCGTTCAACTCGGACCCGGTCTTGGCATAATGCGCCTCCAGCACCTCGCGGGCATCGGCGCGCACATCGATCGGCATGTCGAAGGCTTCGGCGATGCAGTCGGCGGTGATGTCATCGTGGGTCGGGCCGATCCCGCCCGAAGTGAAGACATGGTCATGGCGCGTGGACAGGCGTTTGACCGCCTGCACGATGGTCTTGCGCACGTCCCCGACAAACCGCACTTCGCGCAGGTCGATGCCCGCGTCGGTCAGGCGTTTCGCCAGGTGGTTCATGTTCGAATCGCGCGTCCGGCCAGAGAGGATCTCGTCGCCGATCACCAGCATCGCCGCAGTAGGGTTGGACATGGCCTTGCGCCTTCTTGAGTGTGGATAAGCTGCGGTATAGGTCGGCGCTCATGCGCTTTCAAACGGAACTCGTGCCTGCGCGGCTGATCCGCCGCTACAAACGCTTTCTTGCCGATTGCGTGCTGGAAGAGGACGGGCGCGAGATCACCGCGCATTGCCCGAACCCCGGCTCGATGATGGGGCTGGATGCGCCCGGAAGCCGCATCTGGCTGGAACCGAACGACGATCCC
This sequence comes from Anianabacter salinae, assembly GCF_019061145.1. Classification (GTDB taxonomy): domain Bacteria; phylum Pseudomonadota; class Alphaproteobacteria; order Rhodobacterales; family Rhodobacteraceae; genus Anianibacter; species Anianibacter salinarum. The sequence goes on from NZ_JAHQZS010000004.1 coordinate 280,167, forward strand.
GCGCGCAAGCTGAAATACGGCTGGCGGCTGTCGGAACTGCCGGGCGGGCACTGGTCGGGGATCGACACCGCCGTGCCCAACCGCGTGGTGAAAGAGGCTCTGACCGCGCGCCTTGTGCCGGACCTTGCCGCCTATGGCACCGTCCGGCCAGAGGTGAAGTATGGGCGACAAAGCCGCGTCGATTTCCAGCTGACCGAACCGGGGCTGCCCGATGCCTATGTCGAGGTGAAGAACGTGCATCTGCGGCGCAGCGGCGACTGGGCCGAGTTCCCCGATTGCGTCACCGCGCGCGGGGCGCGGCATCTGGACGAGTTGGCGGACATGGTGCGCGCGGGGCATCGGGCGGTGATGCTGTATCTGGTGCAGCGCGACGATTGCGCCCGGTTCCGGCTGGCGGACGATCTGGACCCCGGCTATGCCGCCGCCTTTGTGCGGGCGCAGGCGGCAGGGGTCGAGACGATTGCCTATGGCACGCGGATTTCCACCGCGCAGATCGTCATGGGCGATGCGATGCAGGTCACTCCGCCGGGGGCGTGAGGGTGATCGACGGATCGTAGGTGTAGCTTGCCACCGTCCAGCTTCCGTCCGGTTCGGCCTGCCACGGCGTGACGACCTCGGTGTCTTGGCGGCGCCGCAGAAGGCCCGAGCCGGGATCGACCCAAGCCTCGTGTATCGCGCCGTTCACGCCGCCGCCGTAGTCCTCCATCGTTTCGGTGAACACACGCCAGCGGTAGACCTCGAAGACGCCGCCGTCCTCGGCGGTCATCTGGCCAAGGCACTCCGCCTCGGTGATGCTGCCTGCCTTCTCGGCCAGTTGCCGCGCCAGATCCTCGGCGCGGACTTCGGGCATCTCTTGTCTGGAGCCCCAAGGGGCATCTTCTGCCCCGATGCGATACCAGACCTCGGTTCCGATATAGAGAACGCCCATCTTCGCGGTCTCGGACCAAAGCTGGTAATGCGTTCCGTCGATCACCGGCCCGGTCGAGCGTTCCGACAGGCTGCCATCGGGGGCGTATTGCAGCAGTTCCAGCAGGTGCGGGGGCCGCGCGGCATCGTCCATCGCGCCGCCGTCATACAGCGCGGCGATCCGGTCGCGGCAGTCGTCGGCGAGCGCGATGTGCGGAAGAAGGACTACGGACAGGACAAGGGCAGCGCGCATCATGGACCTCAGGATTGGGGCGGCTCCAGCCGGATCGTTTCGTCGTAGTCGAATGTCGTCACATGCAGCTGCGGGTCGGGGTCGGCGGACCAGGACGACACGAAATCGGTCTGTTCCCAGCGCATCACAAGCCGCGTCTCGGGGTCGATGTAGACGGTCGATCGCTCGCCAAAGAACAGCCCGCCCTGTTCGGGGTCGGGATCGGTGCGCGTGCTGAAGCCGTATTTCTCGTAGGTCGCGCCATCCATCTCGACCAGCCCCTCGCAGACGGGATCCTCGATGTTGGCCATCTGCTGCGCGTGGGCGCGGTCGAATGCAGCGCGGCGGTCTGGCGGAAAGTTCGATGGCGCCTCGGCCCATGGTCCGTTCGGGCCGGGGGCGGTCCAGACCTGCCGGTCGATCACCAGAGCGACGGCGTCGCCGGGCACGCCCGACATGGTGCGCACCGGCGATTCGACCGTGGACACGATGACATGCAGCAGGCTGCCATCGTCATCGTAGACCGATTTCTCGCTGCGGTAGGGCGGGCGTTCGTAGGCATGAAGCGAGGTGGCATACAGGTTTCTAACTTTCTGCAGGCACGATCCGGCCTGCGCACCGCCTGCGGTCACTGCCATGGCCACCGCGATCGCAAGTCTCAGCATGTCGTCGCCCTTTTCCTGTGGCTGCGGCAGTCTGCCCCTACCAGCGGCGCGCGGTAAAGGGGATTCCCATGAAGTTCCGGTGACTTTCCCTAGCGGAAACAGCGCGCACGCGGCGCGCGTTTCGCGGGGCGCGATGACTGGACCCCGCGGGCGAACTTGCATATCTGTACCGGCATGGAAGGACAATTCGGCTTGGACGACACCCGCAGCAAACTGACCAAGTACGGCATTCGCCTCCACGACCGCTCGGATTTCGAGGGGATGCACCGTGCCGGGCGCGTCGCGGCAGAGATCCTCGACGAGATCGCGGCGCAGGTCGTTCCGGGCGCCTCGACAGCCGATCTGGACCGGCAGATCACCGACATGGTCGCCGCCAAGGGCGCGACCTCGGCCACGATCGGATACAAGGGCTACCAGCACGCAAGCTGCATCAGCGTGAACCATGTCGTCTGCCACGGCATCCCCGGCGACAAGAAGCTCAAGGACGGCGACATCCTGAACATCGACGTCACGGTGATCGTGGACGGATGGTTCGGCGACACCAGCCGGATGTTCGTCGCGGGCAAGCTGCCGCGCAAGGCCGAGCGGCTGATCGAGGTGACGCACGACGCCCTGATGACGGGCATCGAGGCGGTCCGCCCCGGCAACACCTTCGGCGACATCGGCCACGCCATCCAGAGCTTCGTCGAGGCGCAGCGCATGTCGGTGGTCCGCGATTTCTGCGGGCACGGGCTGGGCCGCGTGTTCCACGCACCGCCGAACGTGCTGCACTATGGCCGTGCGGGCACCGGGCCGGTGCTGGAGGAAGGCATGTTCTTCACCATCGAACCGATGGTGAACCTCGGCCGCCCCGAGACCAAGGTTCTTGCCGACGACTGGACCGCCGTCACACGCGACAAGTCGCTGTCAGCGCAGTTCGAGCATTCGGTCGGCGTGACGGCAAACGGGGCAGAGATCTTCACGCTGTCCCCGGGCGGGCTGTTTCACCCGACATACGCTGGGTGAAGCGGCCGCTACTGCACCGCAGACGCAGGAAGCATCTTGAATCCAGTAAGGAAACTCGTGGCTTGTTCCGCCGTGTAACCCTTTGTCAGCAACTCGGCGCGCAAGCCTTCGTTTGGGAACACCCAGATGTCGTCCTTGATCACGGCAGCGTAAAACGTATCGTCTCGCCCCAGCGTTCCTGTTGAGACCAGTATTGACCTCAAGTCCGATTGGCGTGCGTCAACACGTTGAGAAAGTTGATCAAGTCCATCATTCATCTGAATTCGCAAGGCGGCAACGGCGTCGCCGTTCTCTTTGACTGCTATGGAAATGCGGTCCAGTTTCTCGTTTCCACGCCCAAGCTGATACACAGATGTAAACGCCGCACCGATGAGCAGTACAAATCCTGCAACAACGATCTCGCCTGTGTTCCTGTTCAGCCAGTTTGACATAGCGCGCTCCAAGCCGTGACCTGCACTATAATGAATGTAGTACGGCACCCTCTTAGGCGCTAGTGGTTTACCATTGATGAAGCGGCGGTTTGACGGCGAGCCAGTTCGCTACTGCCCCTTGAGTAGATCGCTTACCAGAAATGGTCGCGTTTCTCCCGCCACCCGCGCGTCATAGATCGTGTAGGCCTCCATCACCCGCATGATGTAGTTGCGCGTCTCGTTGAAGGGCACATGCTCGACCCAGTCCACGGCGTCGACACCCGCAGCGCGCGGATCGCCGTATTCCTCGATCCAGCGGCGCGGCCGCCCCGGCCCGGCGTTGTAGCCCGCCGCCACGAGCGGGATGTTAAAGCCGAACTCGTCCACCAGCTTGCGCAGATAGCCGCTGCCGAGCGTGGCGTTGTAGACCGGATCAGCCGTCAGGTTGCCGCGCACATAGGGCAGGTCCAGTTCCCGCGCCATCAACTCGCCGGTGCCCGGCATCAGCTGCATCAGGCCAAGCGCCCCCGCGGGGCTTACCACGACGGGATCGAATTCGCTTTCGCGCCGAGCGATCGCCAGCGCCAGCGCGCGCGGCACCGGTAGGTCGGCGACGCCAAGGTCGGCCTCGGGGAAATAGGCATAGGGGATCGGCAGGCCGCGCTGGGCGACCTGCTTGCCGACGGCGACGTTCAGGTGCGGATCGTCGAACACGTCGCGGACATGGCCGATATAGGCGACCAGTTCCTCGTCGGGAACGGTTTCGGCCAGATGCGACAGGAATTGCTCGGCGCGGCTGAGCCGGCCGCTGCCGTGGAACAGGCGGGCCGCCTCGATCACGTCGCTGCCGTCAAAGCTGGTGCCAGAGGGGCCGGGGAACGGCGGCAGGTTGGCGGCGGTCGGGTCCATCGGCAGGCCCGCCTTCTCGGCGGCAAGCTGGCCATAAAAGCTGGTCTGGTACTTGCCGCCCCAGCTGTAGGCGTCCTGCGCGGCCTGCGTATCGCCCAGCGCCTCTTGCGCGCGGCCGATCCAGTAGCCTGCACGGCCCATGCTGATGGGCGATTCGACGCTGGTTTCGAACCGGGTGAAGTGCAGAAGCGCCTGTTCGGGCGCGTCCAGATAGGTCAGCGCCAGATACCCCGCCAGCCATTCGAGATCCGAGAAGTCGAGGTAATCCTCGGCCGGATCGACGAAATGGCGGCTGGCAAGGCGATAGGCGGTGTCGGCGTCACCCTCGCGCATCAGGCGGCGGGCGTAGTCGCGGCGCAGGCGCGCCCAGCGCGCAGGTTGTCCCAGCGCGGCAGCCGAGACGCTGCGTTCCAGCATCAACTCGACCGCGTCATCGATCCGGCCCCGGCTGGCGCGCCACTGGAACCGCTCATAGGCAAGGCCACCGTCGAGGGCGAGGCTTTCGGGCACCGCCTCGATCAGCGCATCGACGCCGGGCCGGTCGGCACGCAGCGCGATCCGCGCGGCGGCCAGCGCTTTCCAGTCGTCCGGCACAAGCGGCAGGATCACCTCGGCCTGATCGAGCAGCCCGCGCCACAGCAGCATGTCGAGCCTTGCGGTGTGGTGCGGCGCCAGCAGGTCCGGGAACCCCTGTTGAAAGGCAAGCCGCTCGGCCCGGTCCATCGACATCGTCCGCCAGGCCAGAACAGCGAGCGCATCGGCGTCACCCTGGCGGCCAAGGCGATTGTAGGCGCGGATCAGGCGCAGCGCGCCGGTCGCGGTCTGCGGACGCTCGCCGCCGAAGAAGGCCAGCACCCGTTCGGGATCGTCGCCGTCCGAAATCCGCGCCTCGCCGCGCTCGCGCAGCCAGGCAAGGCCCGGCCAATGGGAGTTCTTCTCCAGAAAGGCGACGTAATCGGCCAGATCGCCGTTGCCGTCGCGCAGCCAGGTCCAGTCGACGATATCCAGCGCCGCCGGGCCATCATCTGCCGCAAGCCGCCGGGCTTGCGAGACATCGCCGTTCGACAGCGCCTGCAGGCCGCGATCCAGGGCGGCCTGTGTATGGGACAGGGTGGGCAGCGTGGAAAACGCCAGCGTCAGGCCGAGAAGCGCGCGCCGCATGATAGCCTCGTCTTGCATTGTGAACGCCGCTTAGGGTAGCTGGCACGGTCGGCAGCGCAACACACGAAAGCGACAGCCCGACCGGTGGCGGCCGAAGCCCGCCAATGCGGCCCAAGGCGAAGGAGGCGTGCGATGATAAGGGGTTCCATCCCGGCACTGGTGACACCGTTCAAGGACGGGAAGCTGGACCTTGGCACGCTGAAAGACCTGATCGAGTGGCACATCGACAGCGGCACCCATGCGCTTGCGCCGGTGGGCACGACGGGCGAAAGCCCGACGCTGACGCATGAGGAACACGAGCGGATGATCGCCGAGACGGTGCGCATCGTGGATGGCCGGGTGCCGGTGATCGCAGGCGCCGGGTCGAACAACACGGTCGAGGCGATGCGCTTCATGCGCCACGCGGAATCGGTCGGCGCGAGTGCGGCGCTGGTCGTCACGCCGTATTACAACAAGCCGACACAGCGCGGGCTGATCGCGCACTACACCGCGCTGCATGACTGCTGCGAATTGCCGATCATCATCTACAACATCCCCGGCCGGTCGGTCGTGGACATGAGCCCTGCGACCATGGGCGAATTGGCGCGCCTGCCCCGGATCGTCGGGGTCAAGGATGCCACCGGTGACATCGCTCGGGTCAGCCAGCAGCGGGCAAGCTGCGGCGCCGATTTCATCCAGCTGTCGGGCGAAGATGCCACCGCGCTGGGGTTCAACGCCCATGGCGGCGTCGGCGCGATCAGCGTGACGGCCAACGTCGCGCCCAAGCTGTGTGCCGAGTTCCAGGAGGCGACGCTTGCGGGCGACTATGCCAAGGCGCTCGACTACCAGGACCGGCTGATGCCGCTGCACGAGGCGATCTTCATCGAGCCGGGGCTGGTGGGCGCGAAATACGCGCTGTCGCTGCTGGGCCGCTGCACCGAAGAGGTGCGCTCGCCGCTGGTCGGGCTGACCGACGGCACCAAGCACGCGATCCGCGACGCGATGGTGCATGCGGGTATATTGAACTGATCCGGGGGCGGCGAATTCCTTCAAGGAATTCGAGCAAAGTCTTTTGAAGACTTTGGTGCCGGGTCATTATGAAATCAGAAATCTTTCGCTCGAGTGAAGCGGGGTTTGCGCCCAACGCCGCCAGCCATGATTTTTGCCACATGTCAGAAGATTACGAGATAAGCATTGGGTCTCACAGTGATTCACACGCGTGGTCTGTCTACGCGCCCGGCTGTGAAGGCCCGCTGGAAGAATTACTATCAGTTGATCAGCATCCTGAACGCTGCGATTTTTTTCTCCAACATATCAAGACCCTCTGCGTCTAAGACGGCTGATATCCTGATCTTTCCCTTTCCCGCATTCTGAAAGTCGATGACGTTTAATGTGGCTTCACTCGCCACCTCAGGGGGCGGCGTCTGGAGGGCAAGTGGCGGCTTTGCCAACATAAGTTCTGCATCGGCTTCGGGTTCAATGTCGTCAGATTCTAACGCCTCACCGTCCCCGCTGTGGATGGGTCCCTTAACGTCTCCATTATCGATCACGCACTTTATGGTGGCGTCGTAGACCGTGAGAAACCTTCGCGCCGCCTCCGACCCGAAGCCCATGTCGAACTTCAGTGAACTCTCGGCGATGTTGTCTGACGGACGATCTTTTCCCCATGCAGGCATGTCGCCTTCGCCAAAGTACAGGCCGCGAACGATAGTTGGTTTGAGCGCCGCCTCTGACTTTAGGGCTTCGCGAACACCAGGGCGGTCGTCCTCAAGTATTCGTCGGCCTGTTGCACTAATTTTCAAGCGTCGCTGATCGCCGCTCCCGATCGTTTCTATGAGACCAAACTGACCTAACGCAGCGACATACCGCAGAAGAGACCCGCTCTTGGGTGCCATATCCCAGGCGACGGCTGCATCTGACTGCCGCACACCGTTCATCCTCGCCGCAGCATACAGAATCTTCATTAGATCGATGCACGCCTCCAAGTCTAGGTATGGAAAGGACGGGCTCCGCTCGCGCTTCAAGTTCACGGCGACCATATCTTCATCTTCCGACATGCAACACTCCTAACGCCTGCCCTTCATCCAACTACCACGCAACTCAGCGTTAGGCAAGGCGTTCCGAATTAACGCCGAAGTCGAACATTCCGGGAACACAGGCGTTAAGCCTTGACCAGCCGTTGGATCTGCGTATGGTCCAAGTGTGGCGTAGGCCCAAGATGTAGAAGGTGTGCTATGGACAGAAGATGTTTGCCCCTGCGGTGGGACACCCGGGCGGAAGCTCGACCGTAGGGAAGAAGCAAGAAAACCGGCCCTAAGGACCGGCTTTCGTGGTGGATAACATCGGGGCGCAGGCCCGTCAGCATTCCGACTTCGCACTCAGAATCTGACAGGTCCGGTGCCCCATTTCAAGGGAAACCCTCTCTAGAAGGAGATGGGGCATGAAGACTGGTGTCTTTGTGAATGCGTATGAACGTGTTCGCTTTGGCCGGGTCGAGCATGTCTGCGCTCACTGGCGCAGCCGCTAACCCGCGCTGAAAGTATCATCCCGCTCTTGGGCTAGCGATTGCGGTCCATGGGGCCTGTTTCAACCTGACTTGGGGTGATGGGCAACCATCACCCCTTTTGCATTCAGACTTTGCCGCCTCTGGACGCAGGGCGCGCGGGCCATTAGGTCACAGCGACCATGGCCAAGCCCAAGACCGCAGAAGAACGCAATTACAAGGTCGTCGCCGAGAACCGGCGCGCGCGCTACGACTATGCCATCGAGGATGATCTCGAATGCGGGATCATGCTGCTGGGGTCCGAGGTGAAGTCCCTGCGCGAGGGACAGGCGAACATCGCCGAAAGCTATGCCACCGTCGAGGATGGCGAATTGTGGCTGGTGAACGGCTATATCGCCCCCTACCTGCAGGCCAAGACGTTCCCGCACGAGGAACGGCGGCGCCGCAAGCTGCTGGCATCGCGCAAGGACATCGCGCGGATGTGGCAGGCGATCGGGCGGCAGGGCATGACGCTGGTGCCGCTGGTGCTGTATTTCAACCATCGCGGCATGGCCAAGATCAAGATCGCCATCGGCAAGGGCAAGCGCACCGTCGACAAGCGGGAAACCAGCGCCAAGCGCGACTGGAACCGGCAAAAGGCGCGGCTTCTGAAAGACAACGGCTGACCTTTTTCAAAGATTTCGCACGACAGCCGCCTTCCCTTGGGTAAAGTCCCGACCAGTGATCCGGCAAAAGGATCGCGTGTGACAGGACGGAAGGGACATCCATGGAACTCATCATCAGTCTGCTCGCCGGGGCCATTGGCGGCAATGCCGTCGGCAAGGGCGTGAAAAGCCTCGATCTCGGGCTTCTGGGAAACTCGCTGGCGGGTATCGTCGGCGGCGGCATCGGCGGGCAGCTTCTGGGCATGCTGGGTGCCGGTGACATGGCCGGCGCGGCGGGTGCCGCTGGCGGCATGGATATCGGCGCGATCATCGGACAAGTGGCCTCGGGCGGTGTCGGCGGCGGCGTTCTGATGGCGATCGTCGGCATCGTGAAGAAGGCGATGGCGAAAAGCTGACGCAACGGGCCCGGGCCAGCACGGCCCGGGCCTTGCCCTTCGCCGCGCCCGCCGCTACGCACGTCGCAGTCAACGGCGGAGGCGTGCAATGCCCGGCGACGATCCCAGAACTCTCGTTTCGACGGCCTGGCTGGCCGATCATCTTGGCGACCCCGACCTGCGCGTGATCGACGCTTCGTGGTATCTGCCCGACATGAACCGCGATGCCCGCGCCGAATACGAGGCAGCTCATATCCCCGGCGCGCGCTTCGTCGACATCGACGATCTGTCTGACGCGCGCAGCGACATGCCGCACATGGCCCCCCCGCCCGAAAAATTCATGAGCCGGATGCGCGCCCTCGGCATCGGCGACGGGCATCAGGTGGTGGTCTATGACGGCGCGGGGATCTTCTCGGCGGCGCGGGTGTGGTGGCTGTTCCGGCTGATGGGCAAGGCGGATGTCGCCGTGCTGGACGGCGGGTTCCCGAAATGGCAGTCCGAAGGGCGCACGGTCGAGGATCTGCCCCCCGTTGTGCGCGACCGTCACATGAGCGCGAGCCTTCAGAACCATCTGGTCAAGGACGTCACGCAGGTTGCCGCCGCGTCCAAGCTGCGCGACTACGAGATTCTCGATGCCCGCTCTGCGGCCCGGTTCCGCGGCGAAGCGCCAGAGCCGCGCCCCGGTCTGCGCGCCGGGCACATCCCCGGATCGAAGAATGTCCACTACGCCGCGCTGTTTGGCTCAGACGGCACGATGAAGACGCCGGACGACCTGCGCGCGGTGTTCGCCGAGGCGGGCGTCGATCTGGACAAGCCCGCGATCACCACCTGCGGGTCGGGCGTGACGGCGGCGATCATCAACCTTGCTCTGGCCCGGATCGGCCATGACCGAAATGCGCTCTACGACGGCTCGTGGGCCGAGTGGGGCATGTACGGCGACCTCAAGGTCGCGACAGGAGACGCATGATGCTGGAAGACCTGCAGGAGCAGCCGAAGGACAAGATCCTGATGCTGATGGAGGAATACAAGGCCGACCCGCGCGAGCAGAAGGTCGATCTGGGCGTCGGCGTCTACCGCAACCCCGAGGGCGTGACCCCGGTGATGCGGGCGATCAAGACCGCAGAGCGGCAGCTGTGGGAAACGGAAACGACCAAGGCCTACACCGGGCTTGCGGGCGATCCGGCCTTCACGATGGGCATGCGCGATCTGGTGCTCGGCGGCGCGGTCGAGGATGCGAGGGTGGCGGCGGCGGCCACGCCCGGCGGCACCGGCGCGATCCGGCAGGCGCTTGAACTTATCAAGATGAGCAATCCCGGCGCGACCGTGTGGTTGTCGAACCCGACCTGGCCGAACCATCCGTCGATCATCAAGTATCTCGGGATGACGATGCGCGAGTATCGCTATTTCGACGAGGACAGCCGCGCGGTCGATTTCGGCGGCATGATGGCGGATCTTGCCGAGGTAAAGGCGGGCGACGTCGTGCTTCTGCACGGCTGCTGCCACAACCCGACGGGCGCCAACCTCAATATCGAGGAATGGCGCACGGTGGCGGGGCATCTGTCGAAGATCGGCGCGACGCCGCTGATCGACATCGCCTACCAGGGCTTCGGCGACGGGCTCGAGGCGGATGCAGAAGGCCTGCGCCTGATGGTCCGCAGCGTGCCCGAGGCGCTGATCGCCGCAAGCTGTTCCAAGAACTTCGGCATCTACCGCGAACGCACCGGCGTTCTGATGGGCATCGCGCCGAACACCGGCGCGACGGCTGCGGTGCAGGGAACGCTGGCGTTCCTCAACCGCCAGAACTATTCGTTCCCGCCCGATCACGGCGCGCGGCTGGTGTCGATGATCCTTGCCGATGACGCCCTGAAGGCCGACTGGATGGCAGAGCTGGAAGACGTGCGCCTGACGATGCTGGGCCTGCGCGAGCAGTTGGCGGCAGAGTTGCAGCGCCTGTCCGGCTCGGACCGCTTTGGCTTTATCGCGCAGCATCGCGGCATGTTCAGCCGCATCGGCGCGACGCCCGATCAGGTCGCCACGATGCGCAACGATCACGGGATCTACATGGTTGGCGACAGCCGAATGAACATCGCCGGGTTGAACCAGACGACGGTGCCGGTGCTGGCCAGGGCGATCATCGATGCCGGTGTCTGACCAGCGCGCAGCACCACCGCAAGAGCCCCGCCCACGCGGGGCTTTTTGCGTTTTCGGGCCTGTCGCGAGGAAAGTTTCGGCTGCCCCCTTTTAATATTCTGTATTTGGAATACGTCTTGGTCCAAGCGAAGCCAAGAGAGGTGACTCATGTTCAGCCGAATCAGCCCGTCCACCGGGCCGCACAGCCCGCGCGTTGCAGGGTTCTACGACAAGGACACCGGGTCGATCATGTATGTCGCCGTCGACGAGGCGACGAAGGAGGCCGCGCTGATCGACGTGGTGCTTGATTTCGACCCCGCGCACGGGCGCACCCGCACCGACAGCGCGGCCGAGGTTCTGGAGTATGTCCGCACCGAGGGCCTGACGGTGAAATGGGTGCTCGACACCCACCCCCACGCCGATCACATGATGGCGTCCGCGTGGCTGAAGGACCAGACGGGCGCCCCGACCGGAATCGGCGAAAAGGTGCGCGACATCGCGGCGCTTTGGGCGGGGTTCTACAACCTGCCGGATGCCTTCGATGCAGACCGCGATTTCGACCGGCTGTTCGCGGATGGCGAGACGTTCCGTTTGGGCGATCTGGAGGTGCGGGTGATGCTGCACCCCGGACATACGCTTGGCTCTGTCACCTATGTCATCGGCGACGCGGCTTTCGTGCATGACACTTTCATGCATGTGGACGCAGGCACGACGCGCGCCGATTTCCCCGGCGGATCGTCCGCCGATCTCTATGCCTCGCTGATGTCGATCCTGTCGCTGCCCGACGAGACGCGGCTGTTCGTGGGCCACGACTATCCGCCCGTCGGCGATCGCACCGACCCCGCATGGGAGGCGACGGTGGCGGTGCACCGCGCGCACAACATCCACCTCGGCGGCGGCGTGTCGGAAGCCGACTATCGCAAGCTGCGCGACGACCGCGACGCGACGCTCAAGCTGCCCGACCGGATGCTCTATGCCTTGCAGGTGAACCTGCGCGGCGGGCGGCTGCCGGACCCCGAGGGCGACGGAAAGAGCTACTTCAAGATCCCCGCCAACAAGTTCTGAGAGGACATCATGCAGACCGAAGAGACAGACAAGGGCACGCTGGAAACCTGGACGGCGCAAGAGGTGCACGACGCGCTGGAAGCCGGGCGGATCGTGCTGATCGACGTGCGCACGCCGCAGGAGTACATGTTCGAGCATGTGCACGGCGCGCTTCTGATGCCATTGGCGTTCTTCCGCGCCGAGACCCTGCCGCAAGGCGATACGAAACAGATCGTGTTCCACTGCGGATCGGGGATGCGGTCGGAAAAGGTCGCGCGGGCAGCGCTGGACGCGGGCTTTGGCACCGTGGCGCACCTGGGCGGAGGCTTTGGCGCGTGGAAACAGGCCAAGCTGCCGTTTGTCGGCACCGACATGGCCACGGGTGCGCCGAAGAAGGTGCAGGGGTAGAGCCGCCCCTTCCATCTTTGATCCAGGCACAAAAAAGCCCGGGCGCGAACGCCCGGGCAGGTGTCTCGGACTGACAGGAAGGGAGGTCAGCCTTTCGAGAAGTCCGGGTAGGCCTCCATGCCCAGTTCGGACATGTCGAGACCGTTGATCTCTGCCTCTTCGCTGACGCGGATGCCCATGGCTGCCTTGAGGGCGAACCAGACAATCAGCGACACCACGAAGGTGAAGATACCGTAGGCCGCGATCCCGATGATCTGGGTCACGATGCTGGTCTCGGTGTTGTAGAAGACCACGGCGATGGTGCCCCAGATGCCTGCGAACAGGTGGACCGGGATGGCGCCGACGACGTCGTCGATCTTGAGCTTGTCCAGCATCGGAACCGCGAACACCACGATCACGCCGCCAATTGCACCGATCCACAGAGATCCGAAGAGCGACGGGGCCAGCGGTTCCGCAGTGATCGACACGAGACCCGCGAGGGCGCCGTTGAGGACCATCGTAAGGTCGACCTTCTTGTACATCACCTGGGTCAGGATCAGCGCCGCGACCGCACCGGCAGAGGCTGCCATGTTGGTGTTGGCAAAGATCCGGCCGACGTCGGTGATGTCGCCAACGGTGCCTGCAGCAAGCTGCGAGCCGCCGTTGAAGCCGAACCAGCCGAGCCACAGGATGAACGTGCCGAGCGTGGCGAGGGCCAGGTTCGAGCCGGGCATCGGGTTGACGCGGCCGTCCTTGTACTTGCCAAGACGCGGGCCAAGCACGATGGCACCGGCAAGCGCTGCCCAGCCACCGACCGAGTGCACGATGGTCGAACCGGCGAAGTCGGAGAAGCCCATCTCGGACAGGAAGCCGCCGCCCCACTGCCAGGAGCCGGAGATCGGATACATGAAGCCGGTCAGCACGACAACGAAGGCAAGGAACGGCCACAGCTTGATCCGCTCGGCCAGTGCGCCCGAAACGATGGACGCGGTTGCCGCGACGAACATCAGCTGGAAGAAGAAGTCGGAGGCGACCGACGCGTAGTCGAGCGACGCATCGGCAGCGGCAAGGCCGACAGGCTCAAGCGAGGTGATGTTGAAGAAGCCGCCGACATAACCGTTGAAGTCGCCCGGATACATCAGGTTGAAGCCCACCAGCCAGTACATGATGCCGGCGATGGAAAAGAGCGCGATGTTCTTGGTCAGCTGCATCGCGACGTTCTTGGACCGCACGAGGCCGGCTTCGAGCATCGCAAAGCCCGCCGCCATCCAGAACACCAGGAAGCCGCCCACAAGGAACAGCAGCGTCGTCATGATATAGGGGCCGATTTCATCGAAGCCGGGCGCAGCCGCTTCGGTGGCCTCCTGTGCGTAGCCAAGCGCGGGCAGAAGCGCCACGCTTGCCGCAAGGGGAAGAACTCTGGTCAGTTTCATAAGTTTCTGTCCTTTCGTCAGGATCGTTCCGCGGCTCAAAGCGCGTCTTCGTTGGTTTCACCCGTGCGGACGCGCACGGCGCTTTGCAGATCGAGTACGAAAATCTTGCCGTCGCCGATCTTGTCGGTCTTGGCCGTCTTCTGGATGGTCTCGACCACCTGGTCGGCCATCGAGGCGGCCACGGCGATCTCGAGCTTGACCTTCGGCACGAAGTTCACGGCGTATTCGGCGCCGCGGTAGATCTCCGTATGGCCGGACTGCGATCCGAAGCCCTTGATCTCTGTCACCATCATGCCGCGCACACCGATGGCGGTCAGTGCTTCACGCACCTCCTCCAGCTTGAACGGCTTGATTGCTGCTATAATCAGTTTCACGTCTTTCCCCTTCCGATTAGGCAGGTGGTCCTGCTGGGAACCCACGCGGCACAGAAGGAGCCGTGCACCCGGCGGGACTCAAGCCGGGCCGTGGTGTTTGCAGGTGCAGAATCGGTGGTAGTTGCACAATTTTTGCACAATCCGGCATCATCGCACAAAAATTTGGCACATCAAAAATGTCTTGAGGTGCGGCGCGGTCTCTCCCCTTCCGGCCGCTCAGGCGCTACAGTGCGGCAAAACAAGTGAGAGCAGTCACCGCCCCATGTCAGGATCGGGAAAAAGACGGAGCCCGCTGGTCGCGGATCGCCGGGTGTCGCCCAAGCGAACACCGGCCAAGCGGCCCGCGCGCGCCAAGTCCAAGCCTCGGCGCAAGCCGCAGGGCTTTGTCGGCTGGTTGCTGGCGCCGGCGCGCTGGCTTTTGCGCGCCCTGTGGGCGCTGGCCTGGCGTGGCGGCGTTGTCCTTGGGCTGATCCTGGGCCTGACGGTGTTCTACTACTATTCGACCCTTCCGCCGGTGACCGAGCTTCTGGATGCGCGCACGCGCGGGTCCGTCACGCTGATGGACCGCGAGGGTGACGTGTTCGCCTGGCGGGGCGAGCAGTTCGGCGGCCAGATCACGGCCGACACGATCTCGCCCCTGCTGCGCAACGCGGTGGTCGCCACCGAGGACAAGCGGTTCTATCGCCATGTCGGCATCAGCCCGCGCGGCATCGCGGGTGCCATCCGCATCAACCTGCGCGAGGGGCGTGGCCCGCTGGACGGGCACGGCGGGTCGACCATCACGCAGCAGGTGGCAAAGCTGCTGTGCCTGGGCGTGCCTTATGATCCCGATGGAACGATGACCGAGGCGGAATACGAGCAGGACTGCCGCCGTTCGTCGATCTGGCGCAAGCTCAAGGAAGTGCCCTATTCGCTGGCGATGGAGACGCGGTACTCCAAGGACGAGATCCTGACGATCTACCTCAACCGGGCCTATCTTGGCGCGGGCGCGCGCGGCTTCGAAGCTGCAAGCCAGCGCTATTTCGGAAAGTCCGCCGCCAATGTGGATGCCGCCGAGGCCGCGATGCTGGCGGGCCTTCTGACCGCGCCCAGCCGTCTGGCGCCGACCGCGAGCATCGAGCGCGCGCAGGATCGTGCCAACGTGGTGATCGGGCTGATGGAGGATCAGGGCTACCTGACCGCCACCGAGGCCGACCGCGCCCGTGCCGCCCCTGCCCAGTTGTCCGCCGCCGCCGAAGCGCGCGCTGGCGGGTATTTCGCCGACTGGGTGATGGAATCGGGGCCGTCCTTCCTGACCCGCGACACGACCGAGGATGTCGTCATCCGCACCACGTTCGACCAGGACATCCAGCGCGCCGCCGAGGAGGCGCTGCAATTCGTCTTTGACGAACGGGTGAGCGAAGGATCACAGGCGCAGGCCGCGATCGTGGTGATGTCGGCGGATGGCGCAGTGCGGGCGATGGTCGGCGGGCGGCGCGTGCGCGGGATCTCGGGCCAGTTCAACCGGGCGATCCAGGCGAATCGGCAAACCGGGTCGGCGTTCAAGCCCTTCGTCTATGCCACCGCGCTGGAGCTTGGGTATTCCATGAACGACCGCGTGGTGGACGAGCCGATCACGCTTGATATTCCGGGGTCCGGGCCCTGGTCGCCCGAAAACTACGACAAGCGTTTTCACGGCACCGTCACCCTGACCGAGGCTCTCAAGGATTCGCTGAACATCCCTGCGGTGAAGGTTTCCGAACTGGTGGGCCGCGACAAGGTGCGCACCGTCGCCGAAGGATTCGGCATCGAAAGCGATCTGGCGGCGGGTCCGGCGCTGGCGCTCGGCGCCTCCGAATCGACGCTGATCGAGATGACGGGCGCCTATGCCGGGTTCCTGAACGGTGGCTCGTCGGTGACGCCCTACGGGCTGACGGAACTGCGCCTTTTGGGCGATCAGACCCCGCTGATGACGCAAGAGGGCGGCATGGGCGAGCGGGTGATCTCGGAAACCGCAGCGCGGCAGCTGGTCTACATGATGAGCCGCGTCGTTGCCGATGGCACCGGCGCGCGGGCCGCTCTGCCGAACCACCAGGCGGCGGGCAAGACCGGCACCACTTCGGCGGCGCGCGATGCGTGGTTCCTGGGCTTCACCGCCGATTACGTCGCGGGCGTCTGGATGGGATACGACGACAACACGCCGCTGACGGGCGTGACGGGCGGCGGTCTGCCCGCCGAGATCTGGCACGAGACGATGGTGCGGGTGCACCGCGATCTTCCGCCGCGTCCGCTGCCCATGGCCGAGCCTGCGCCGCAGACGGTGCAGGCGCCCCAGGCCGTGCCGCAGCGCCAGCAGCCCCAGCCGCAGAACGCGCTGGACCGGGTGATCCAGGATGCGCTGAATTCGCTGTTCGGTGCGCCGGGGCGGTAGGCCCTAGCCTGCCGTTTCCACGCAGTGACGGCGAAACGCGGCCTTGAGCATGTCCAGCTCGGCGCGCAGCAGGTCGATTTCGGCCCGCAAGTCGTCGTCAAGCGGATCGCCCGCGATGATGGTGAATGAGCCAAGACGCTCTCCGGTCTCGGGCTCGGACATCAGGATAGTCTGGACGCCGTCGGTGATGGCCTCGGGCGGGACGGTCACGGTCACGAACCAGCGGCCATCGTTCCGGGGGTCGGGGGTCATGGTCACGCCTTCCACCGGCTCGTCCAGATGCGTGACCTCGATCCTCGGCATCCCGGTCACTCTGTCGTCGGCATCAAGCACGCCTTCCCAGCGCCCGGCTGCCAGCCGCGTCTTGGTCAGGGTCAGTCCGGCCATGCCCTCTCCCTTCAAAGGTCGGCGCGGGGGCGACGGGTGAACGCCACGTCCCGCAGGGTGATCTGGTTCATCTCGGCGCCCTCGAAGATCAGGTCGAGCCACATCTTCTCGACCCGCTTTTCGTTAAGCTTGGTGTAGGCGAGGTCGAAGTCGACGATCACCTCGTCGTCGGTGATCGGCAATTCGCGCACCACCTGTTCGGTGTTCGGCCCGTGCTTGACGTTCAGGCGGGCGAAGATTTCCAGCGGGCGTTCCACCTCGACCACGGCGGCGACGCGCATGATGTGGCGGCGTGACAAGCCGTTCACAGCCTCCTTGGGGATCTCGATCACCAGCGACAGAAAGCTGCCGTCAAAGCGGAACACGTCCATCCGCAAGCCGTAGGGCGCCAGATCGGATTCGCGGATGTTGCGGACCTGGCGAAGTGTCAGCTCGCTTTGGGTGCAGTCGTGGAACACCTTGAGCTCGTTGCCGTATTCCGTCCGGCTGTCGACAGCCGTCATACCCCGTGCCTGCATCGGGCCGCGCCAGAACTCGGGCCGCCAGGCCCAGTCGGTGTGCAGAGGCTTCTGGATCGGGTTGGGGCCTACGACGGGCAGCGCCAGCCGCCCCTCGGCCACAAACAGAAGCGCATCGATCTGCGCGCGCAATTCCCGCGCCATGCCGCGCAGTCCGCGCAAATCGGTGAGATCGAGGTTGGCCGCATTGCGCGCGACTCCGCTCCACCGGCGCAACATGCGGCGGTGCATCAGACGGTCGATCGTGCCGCGCAACGGTTTCGCCATGTGCTGCCCTTGTGCCTTATCGGTCTTCTGAGTTGCCGTAGTAGAACCACATAAGGTTTCAGCGGCGCAAACGCGCAAACGACAGAAGCGCCCTGATCGGCGCATTTTCTTCGCCTGCCGTGGCGTCATTGCCGGACGCGGCGCGCGGCGAGGCGGCTTCGGTCGCGGTGCGAAACTGCCGCACCAGCCGCAGCCCGTCATCCCGCGACAGGGGCCGGTCGGCGTATCCGATGGCCGAAACGGTCACCAGCCGCCCGTTCAGCGCAAAGACGCCGCGCCAATAACCGCTGGCCAGTTCGGGGCGACCGGGGCCTCGATCCTCGACCCAGAGAACCACGCCGTCGCCGTCCACGCTTGCATCCGCCAGCGTCACGTCAGCGGGATCGCCGCTGCGGGCGATGGCGGCGCGTCCGGCTTCGGTGGCGAAGAACTGGCGCAGCGCCTCGGCCAGATCGGGGCCGTCCGGGCCGCGCGGGGGCGCGGTCGCCACCGACGCGGTCAAAAGCGCGTTCTGAGCGGGGCGCGCGGCGCGGGCCGAGCCGGTGACGGAAACGCAGCTCGACAGCAGGACGAAGGCCGGGGTTCCCGTCGCAGACGAGGCGCCCGGATCGACGCAGAAGCCGCGCGGCCCCGCGATCACCACATCGCCGCCGGACACCGCAAAGCGCGTCACCATCTCGGGGCGCGCGCCGGTGCCGCCTGTGCAGCCGGACAGGATCAGCGCCGCCAGACAGGCGGCGCCGAACGGGTTACAGATCCATGTACTCATGACGCTCGGCCTTGCCGCCGGGATGGGTGACGGCGCCCTTGTAGGTCTCGCCCACAAGCTGCGCGAATTTCCACAGCGCGCCCGAGGCATAGATCGTCTCGCGCGGGCCGGACCATGCGGCCTTGCGCTGCGCCAGTTCGTCGTCGGACAGGTCCACGCTGATCTCGCCCTTGATCGCGTCGATGGTAATCATGTCACCGTCTTTCAGCAGCGCGATGGGACCGCCTTGCGCCGCTTCGGGGCCGACATGGCCGACGCAGAAGCCGCGCGTTGCACCCGAGAACCGGCCATCGGTGATGAGCGCCAGCTTCTTGCCCATGCCCTGACCGGACAGCGCCGCCGTGGTCGACAGCATCTCGCGCATGCCGGGGCCGCCTGCGGGGCCTTCGTTGCGGATGACGATGACATCACCTTCGGAGTAGCTGCGCGCCTTGACCGCCTCGAAGGCGTCTTCCTCGCACTCGAACACGAGGGCGGGGCCGGTGAACACCTGCTCGGCCTCGGACATGCCCGCGACCTTCACGATGGCACCCTGAGGCGCAAGGTTGCCCTTGAGGCCGACGACGCCGCCGGTCTTGGTGATCGGCGCGTCGATGGGAAAGATCACCTTGCCGTCCGCCTCGCGGTCGATGAGGTCGAGTTCCTCGCCGATGGAGCGGCCGCTCGCGGTAATGCACTCCTCGTGGATCAGGCCCGCCTTGCGCAGTTCCTTCATCACGACGGGAATGCCGCCCGCGTCGTAAAGGTCTTTCGCGACGTACTGACCGCCGGGCTTGAGATCGACGAAGTACGGTGTGTCGCGGAAGATTTCGCACACGTCATCGAGGAAAAAGTCGATCCCCGCTTCATGCGCGATCGCGGGCAGGTGCAGGCCGGCGTTGGTCGACCCGCCGGTGCAGGCGACGACACGCGCCGCGTTCTCAAGCGCCTTGAGCGTCACCACGTCGCGGGCGCGGATGTTCTTTTCGATCAGGTCCATGACAGCCTCACCCGAGGCCGTGCCATACTGATCGCGGCTTTCGTAAGGTGCAGGCGCGCCGGAGGAGTTGAACAGCGCAAGGCCGATCGCCTCTGACACGCAGGCCATGGTGTTCGCCGTGAACTGGCCGCCGCAGGCGCCCGCCGACGGGCAGGCGACGCGTTCAAGGATCGCCAGCGCCTCGTCTGACAGGGTGCCGTTCTGGTGGCGGCCGACGGCCTCGAACATGTCCTGCACGGTCAGGTCACGGCTCGCGAAATCCTCGGGCACATTGGCGCCCGCGGGCACCTTGCCGGGCAGGATCGAGCCGCCGTAGATGAACACCGACGGCACGTTGAGACGCACCATCGCCATCATCATCCCCGGCAGCGACTTGTCGCAGCCCGCCAGCCCGACGATGGCATCATAGCTGTGGCCACGCATCGTCAGCTCCACGGTGTCGGCAATCGCCTCACGCGAGGCGAGCGAGGACCGCATGCCCTCGTGTCCCATCGCGATGCCGTCGGTTACGGTGATCGTGGTGAACTCGCGCGGGGTGCCGCCCGCCGACTTGACGCCCATCTTGACCGACTGCGCCTGCCGCGACAGCGCGATGTTGCAGGGCGCCGCCTCGTTCCAGCAGGTCGCAACACCGACGAAGGGCCGCGCGATGTCGTCCGCGTTCAGCCCCATCGCGTAGTAGTAGGACCGGTGCGGCGCGCGCGACGGGCCTTCGGTCACATGGCGGCTGGGCAGCCGGGATTTGTCGAAGGAACGATTTGGCATGTGTGCTCTCCCTTACCTTGGCCTTCGGAATAGAAGAGCCCCCCAATCGGCACAAGTCCGATTGCCCGCCTCACGGCTGTGAGCTAGGGTTTTGGGCATAACAAGAACAGGCATACGAGCATGATCCGTCCGGCATTTGCGGCGTTCGTCGCACCCGCCCGCGCCTATCCGCAAATCTGGCGGCTGCTGGTCGGACTGCTTCTGGCGCTGGCCGTCTACCTTGCGGTGATCGCCGCGCTGTTCGTGCTGCTTTTCTTCGGGCTTGGCCAGGCCGACGCGGGCTACTGGATCGAGCGGATCGGCGCCGCCAATACCCCCACCGCGACGCTGCTTTTGCTGGGCACCTTCCTTGGCATGGCGCTTGGCCCTGTCGTGGCTGCACGCGCGCTGCACAAGCGTAGGGCGGGAACGCTGATCGGGCCCGGCGGTATGGCCTTTCGCGATTTCCTGGTCGCGGGCGGCGTTGTCGGCGGGCTTCTGGGGGTGTCGCTGCTGATCTGGCTGCAGGCCTATACGCCGGACCCGGGGCTTGATCCGACGCTCTGGCTGCGGTTCCTGCCGCTGGCGCTTCTGGGGGTGCTGGTGCAGACCGGCGCCGAGGAGCTGCTGTTCCGGGGATACCTGCAGCAACAGCTTGCCGCGCGCTTTGCCTCGCCGCTGATGTGGCTGGTGCTGCCGTCCCTGCTGTTCGGCATCGTCCACCTTGACCCCGTGGGCGCCGGGGACAGCGCGCTTCTGGTCGTGGGCGCCGCCGCGCTGTTCGGGTTGATCGCCGCCGACCTGACCGCCATCACCGGCAGCATCGGCGCGGCCTGGGGGTTTCATTTCGTCAACAACACCTTCGCGATCATCGTCATCGCGACCAAGGGCGCGATCCCGGGCCTTGCACTTTACCTCACGCCCTACACCATCGCGGACGATGCCGTGGTCAGCCGCCTGATCCTCGGCGATGTCGCGGTCCTCTTGCTGGCCTGGATCGTGCTGCGCCGCATCCTGCGCCGTTGATTGCATTCCCGGCCCGCCCGGCCTATCTGACCCCCAACCCAATGGCCGCTGGGAACAGGCGATGAACTGGATCACGAACTACGTCAGACCGACCATCAACTCGATCTTCTCGCGCCGCGAGATGCCCGAGAACCTGTGGTCCAAGTGCCCCGAATGCGGAACCATGCTGTTCCACCGGGAACTGACCGACAACCTGAACGTCTGCACCAACTGCGACCACCACCTTGGCATCACGCCGCGCGAACGCTTCCGGGCGCTGTTCGACGGCGGCGCCTTCTCCGAGGTCAAGGTGCCCGAGCCGGTGCTCGATCCGCTGCATTTCCGCGACCAGAAGAAATACCCCGACCGCCTGCGCGCCGCGCAGAAGACCACCGGCGAGGCCGAGGCGATGCTGGTCGGCGCGGGCGAGATCGGGCGCACCCCGGTGGTCGTCGCCGCGCAGGACTTCTCGTTCATGGGCGGCTCGATGGGCATGTATGTCGGCAACGCGATCATCGCCGCCGCCGAAAAGGCCGTCGAGATGAAGCGGCCGCTGATCCTGTTCTCGGCCGCCGGCGGCGCCCGCATGCAAGAGGGTATCCTGTCGCTGATGCAGATGCCGCGCACCACCGTCGCGGTGCAGATGCTGAAAGAGGCCGGGCTGCCCTATATCGTGGTGCTCACCCACCCCACCACCGGCGGCGTCACCGCGTCCTACGCGATGCTGGGCGACGTGCACATCGCGGAACCGAACGCGCTGATCTGCTTTGCCGGGCCGCGCGTTATCGAACAGACCATCCGCGAGAAACTGCCCGAAGGCTTCCAGCGCGCCGAATACCTGCTGGATCACGGGATGCTCGACCGGGTCACCCACCGCAAGCACCTGCGCGACGAGCTGATAACGATCACCCGGATGCTGATGGGCCTGCCGCCCGCCGTGCGCGGCGACCTGCCCCCGCCCGAAGAAGGCCCCGACGCCCGCCCGCAAAGCGAGGCGGCCGCGCAACAGGCGCTGACGCCGGACCCTGCGGCACCGAAGGCGCCGGAAAAGCCCGCCAAGGATACGCCCAAGCCGTGAGCGCGGCATCGGCGCAAGAGGCGTCCGACATCCTGCTGGCAAGGATGATGGCGCTTCACCCAAAGATCATCGACCTGACGCTGGACCGGATGTGGCGCCTGCTGGCCGCGCTTGGCCACCCCGAACGCGACCTGCCGCCGGTGATCCACGTCGCAGGCACCAACGGCAAGGGCTCGACCCAGGCGATGATCCGCGCGGGTCTCGAGGCGACGGGCGCGCGCGTGCACGCCTACACATCGCCGCATCTCGCCCGCTTCCACGAACGCATCCGGCTGGCCGGACGCCTGATCGCCGAGGATCACCTGTCGGACGTGCTGGCCGAGTGCGAACGCGCCAACGGCGCCGAGCCGATCACCTATTTCGAGATCACCACCTGCGCGGCGATCCTCGCCATGGCGCGCACCCCCGCCGAATGGACCCTGCTCGAGGTCGGGCTCGGCGGTCGGCTCGACGCAACCAACATCATCGCGCGGCCCGCCCTTACCATCATCACGCCGGTCTCGATCGACCACCAGCAATACCTCGGCGACACCCTGCCCCAGATCGCCGCCGAAAAGGCCGGCATCCTCAAGCGCGCGGTGCCTTGCGTCGTCGCCCGCCAGCAGGACGCCGCCAGCGCCGTGATCGAGGCGCAGGCGGCGCGCCTTGCCGTGCCGCTTCTGGCCCAGGGCCAGCACTGGCACGCCGCCGAGGATCGCGGGCGGCTCG
Organism: Anianabacter salinae; assembly: GCF_019061145.1. GTDB lineage: Bacteria > Pseudomonadota > Alphaproteobacteria > Rhodobacterales > Rhodobacteraceae > Anianibacter > Anianibacter salinarum. Next base: position 303,209 of record NZ_JAHQZS010000004.1, read on the forward strand.
AATTCCAGGACGAGACCGGGCTTCTCGACCTGCCGCTGCCGAACCTGCCCGGCCCGCACCAGATCGACAACGCAGGCACCGCGCTGGCCGCGCTGCGCCATCTGGGCGTGTCCGCCGACGCCTGCGAGGCCGCCGTCACCCGCGCCGACTGGCCCGCCCGGATGCAGCGGCTGCGCCGCGGCCCGCTGGTGGACGCCGCGGGCGCGGCCGAGCTGTGGCTAGACGGCGGGCACAATCCAGCCGCCGGAGAGGCCCTTGCCGCAACGCTCGCCCGGATGCCGCCGCGCGAGACGCACCTGATCTGCGGCATGCTGAACACCAAGGACATCGTCGGCTACCTGCGCCCGCTCGCCGCCCACGCCGCGTCGCTCACCGCCGTCTCGATCCCCGGCGAGGCGAACACCCTGCCCGCCGAGACCACCCGAGACGCCGCCCGCGCCGCCGGCATCGCCGCGGACACCGCGCCCGGCGTCGCCGAGGCCATCGCCACGATCACCGCCACCGCCCCCTCCGCGCGCCTCCTGATATGCGGCTCGCTCTACCTCGCAGGCCGCGTCCTGCGCGAGAACGGCTGACACCCCGCGCGCGCCTCTCGCATCTTTGGTCCGAAAATACCTCTGGGGGGTGAATTGGCCGCAGGCCAAGAGGGGGGCAAAGCCCCCCTTCCATCCGCGACGTCAAAGGCGGCGCAAATCCTCAGCAATGACGCCGAAGGCGGCGCAAATCACTGGCTGGACGCGCAAGCTGCGACCGCAAACCCTCACCCCCGCAGCGGATAGTCCGCCAGCGGCTCGTGGATCGCGCCGCCCTTGCCAAGGGTCGAGCGGAACAGCGTGATCTCGTCCACCTCCACCTCGGGCAAAGCCATCCCCGCGTGACGCTCCAGGAACAGCCGCAGCCGCTCCAGCTGCACCGCGTCCAGCCGCTCCGGGAAGCGCGCCAGAGTCACATGCGGGCGGAACCGGCGGCGGGGCAACGCGATCCCGGTGCGGAATGCGGCGCCCTTCACCTTGCCTTGCAACTCGGTCAGGGCGGGCGCCGGCTTCACCCCGGCCCAGAGCGCGGTCGGCTGCCGGGCGCCGAAGGTGCCCAGCCCATGCAGCGCCAGCGTGAAAGGCGCCATCCGCAGCGCGGACAATGCATCGTGCATCTCCTGCGCCTGCTCGTCGGTGATCTCGTCGAGGAAGGCCAATGTCAGGTGCAGCGTTTCGGGGTCCAACAGCCGCCCCTCGGGAAGACGGTCCTGCAGGTCTTCGAGCACCTCCAGCACCTCTTCGGGCATGTCGATCGCCACGAAGGCGCGCATCAGCTCCCCCAGCCGTCGCTTTGCATTTCGCGCAGGCGGGACGCCGTGCGCTCGAACTCGAAACTGCCCTCGCCCTCGAAATACAGCCGTTCGGGCACATCCGCCGCCGAGATCACCAGCCGCGTCCTCGCCTCATACAGCGCGTCGATCAGCGTCACGAAGCGGCGCGCCTCGTTGTAGTTCTCGGAGCTGAGGCGCGGCACCTCCTCGAGGATCAGCACCCGCACCGCCTCGGCCAGCGCAAGGTAGTCGGCAGGGCCGAGCGGCTTGGCGCAAAGATCCCAGAACGTCGCCCGCGCCACACCATTGGCGTAGTCGGGCACCGACACCTCGCGGCCCTTGATCTTCAAGGTCAGCGGCTCTGGCGCGGCGCCGCCCGACAACGCATCGAACAGCGTGTCGATGGCGGCGCGCGCGGCGGCATCGGCGGGGGTGAAGTAGGTGTCCTCTCCCGCCAGCCGGTCCTGACGGTAATCCGCCCCGGCAACCAGATGGTGAACCTCCATCCGCGCCTTGATGAGGTCGATGAACGGCAGGAACAGCTGCCGGTTCAGCCCGTCCTTGTACAGCGCGTCAGGGTGCCGGTTCGAGGTCGTGACCACAACCACGCCGTCCTCGAACAGCTTTTCGAACAGGCGTCCGACGATCATTGCATCCGCGATGTCCGAGATCTGCATCTCGTCGAAGCACAAAAGCCGGATGTCCGACGCGATGCGGGCGGCCACCGGCAGGATCGCGTCACGCGCGCCGGATTTGCGCGCCTCCTCAAGCCCCTGCTGCACCTCTTGCATGAACGCATGGAAATGCACCCGGCGCTTGGCCTGCACCGGGACGGCGGCAAAGAACAGGTCCATCAGCATCGACTTGCCGCGCCCGACCCCGCCCCAGAGATACAGTCCCTTCGGCGGTTCGGGCGGCTTCGAGAACAGCCCGCGTAACCCCTTGCGGTCCGGCACATCCGCAAAGTGCGCCCGCAAGGCTTCAAGGCGCGGCAGCACCTGTTCCTGCGCGGGATCGGGGCGGATGCTGCCGTCCGCGACACGCTGCCTGTAGATGTCCGCGATCGTCTCGGTCATGGCGACGGTCTAGCGTTCGGCAGTGCATAAGAAAAGCTGATGCGACTGTGCACGGATCGGCATTTGACGCGGCGAGCGATTTGGGGACACTCGCGCGGCACGCAGGCCGGATGATCCCATGACCGACACGAAGACGCCGATACTGACCCCCGTCCTGATCGGCGGCTCGATCATCGTGATGATCGGCTTTGCCATCCGCGCCAGTTTCGGCGTCTTCCAGATCCCCATTGCCGAGGAATTCAACTGGCCGCGCGCGGAATTCTCGCTGGCCATCGCGATCCAGAACCTGGCCTGGGGCATCGGCCAGCCGATGTTCGCGGCCTTTGCCGAACGCTTTGGCGACCGGCGGGCGATCTTTCTGGGGGCGCTGGTCTATGCGCTGGGGCTGGTGCTGTCGTCCTACGCGGTGACGCCGGGACAGCACCAATTGTTGGAGATCCTCGTCGGGTTCGGTGTCGCTGGCACAGGGTTCGGGGTGATCCTAGCGGTCGTGGGGCGTGCGGCGTCGGACGAAAACCGGTCAATCTCACTTGGCATCGCCACGGCGGCGGGATCGGCGGGGCAGGTGTTCGGCGCGCCGATGGCGGAATGGATGCTGGGCTTCATGTCCTGGCAGAACGTGTTCCTGGTGTTCGCGGCGATGATCCTTCTGGCGCTTCTGGCGCTGCCGATGCTGCGCGCGCCGGTCACCGCAGAGCGGCAGGGCATCACCGAGACGATGGGCCAGAACCTGACCCGCGCGTTTCGCGATCCGTCCTACAGCCTGATCTTCCTGGGGTTCTTTTCCTGCGGCTATCAGCTTGGCTTCATGACCGCGCATTTCCCTGCCCTCGTGACCGAGATGTGCGGGCCGATCCTGCCGGGCGGCATCCTGCACAGCATCGGCATCACCACGACCTCGGCGCTGGGGGCGGTGGCGATCTCGCTGATCGGCCTCGCCAATATCGCGGGGACGATCTATGCGGGCTGGCTGGGCAAGCGGTATTCCAAGAAATACCTGCTGGCAGGCATCTATGTCGGGCGCACGATCGCGGCGGCGGCCTTCATCGTGATGCCGATCACGCCGGTGTCGGTGCTGGTCTTCTCGGTCGTCATGGGGTCACTGTGGCTGGCGACGGTGCCGCTGACCTCGGGGCTGGTCGCGCAGATCTACGGACTGCGCTACATGGGGACGCTCTATGGCATCGTGTTCTTCAGCCACCAGCTTGGGTCGTTCCTGGGCGTGTGGCTGGGCGGGCGGCTTTATGACGCCTACGGCACCTACACCGCCGTCTGGTGGGTCGGCGTCGCCATCGGCGCGTTCAGCGCCATCGTGCACCTGCCGGTGAAAGAGCAGCCGCTAGCCGCCCGCCCCGTCGTCGCCGCGTAGCGCATCCAGCACCGCACCCGGATGCGTGAACGGCAAGCCGTGTGCTGCGCCGTGCACCACCGTGTTGCGGGCGCCGGGGTTCAGCGCGATGAAGCGGTCGCGCGCGGCCAGCGGAATGACGGTGTCGGCCTGGCCCCAGATCGCGGTGACTGCGACCGTGCTTGAGGCGATCTTGCGGTGTTCGTCTTCCAGCGTCTCGGCCAGCATCCCGCGCTGGCTGGACAGGACGGCTTGCAGATAGCCGCGCGTCTTCAACTCTCGCTCCAGCGCCTCGGTCACGGCAAGGACGGCGGGGCGCGAGGCGCGGGCAGAACGGCGCAGCGTGCGCGCCCCGAAGGCCAGCATCAACCAGTCACCAAGCCCCGGAACCCCGGCGGCGATCCGCGCCATCAGCCCCGGCTGGTGACGGATACCCGCAGGCGCCAGAAGGACAAGGCGGCTGACCTGTTCGGGGTTGGCGGCGGTGTAGGCGGCGGCGATGCTGCCGCCCATCGAATAGCCGATCAGCGTCACCGGCCCATCCACGCCCTGATCCCGCAAAAGCTGAGACAGCTGCGTCAGGAAGAAGCCGCGCGAATGGTGCGCGTCGGGCCGGTCGGACAGCCCGCGCCCGAACAAATCATAGGTCAGCACCCGGTGGCCATCAGCGGCCAGCCCGTCCGCGATGGCGCCCAAGGCGATCATCGGCGTGGTCAGGCCATGGATGCAGACCACCACGTTGCCGTCCTCGGGGCCGCGCCAGCGGTAGTGCGTCACGCCCTCTGACAGCGGCGCAAGGCTGGCGTCCGCGCCGGTGCGGCGCTTGGCGACGGGGACGCGCTGCCACTCCATCACGACGGGCCAGACAGCGATCGTGGCGAGGAATGCGGCAAGCGTCCAGATCATCGCGCGTCCCACGCGGCCAGGATGTAGCGCGCCGTCATCAGGTCAAGATGCGCGCCGCCGCCGTTCTTGAACACCGTGATCTCGTCGTCCGAGGCGCGGGCGAACCTTCCGCTCGCAAGATCATAGTAATCCGCCACCACGTCGCCCGGCGACAGCACGCCGCGCGCGATGGGATCTTTCAGCTCGCCGATATGGCTGATCGTGCTATCGCGGCTGTCAACGAACAGGCGGCCCGCCGTGATCGCGGCATCGTCGGCCTCGCGCATGTCGGGGCGAAAGGCGCCGATCAGGTCAAGGTGCTGGCCGGGCCGCAGCCACGCCCCCCGGATCACCGGACCGCGAGACATCGTGGCGCAGGTGATGATGTCAGCCTCGGGCACGGCTGCCGCCAGGTCGGCGGCGACCGTAGTGCCGGGATAGGCGGCGGCGATGCTTTCCGCCTTGGACGTGGTGCGGTTCCAGATCGTGAAGGTCGCGTCCGGGAAGGCCGCGCCATAGGCCTCGCGCAAGGATGCCGCGACAGTGCCCGCGCCGACGATCAGGATCTTGCGGCTGCCGGGGCGTGCCAGCCTGCGCGCCGCCAGAAGACTGTCGCCCGCCGTCTTCCATTTGGTCAGCAGGTGGAAATCGACGACCGCCTGCAGGGTGCCGTCCGTGTCGGAATAGAGACACGCACCGCCGTTGACCGAGGGCTGCCCATGACCGGGGTTGCCCGGAAAGATCGTCGCCGATTTCACCAGAAGACCCAGCCCGTCGATCCAGGCGGCGCGGTTGAGCAGCGTATCCTCGCCCCGGTAGAGAAAGCCGTCGGTGATCTCGGCCTTGGGCTTGCCGTGGTCTTCGGCCAGCGCGTCGGTCAGCGCCAGCCAGTCCAGCAGCGGCTCGGCCTCGTCGAAGGGGATGATGCGGGCGGTCATGGCGCGGCCTCCGAGTCCGTCAGCAGTCCTTCGGACACCAGACGCGCGGCCCATCCTTCGGGCGCCTCAAACAGGTGCCCGTTCCAGCCGCGCGCCTCGGCGGCGACGATGTTCTCGGGGCGGTCATCGGCGAAGAGCAGCGTCTCGGGGGCAAGGCCGGTTGCATCCTCGACGGCGCGGTAGATGGCGGGATCGGGCTTGATAAGCCGCAGATCGCCCGAGATGAAGCGGCGGTCGAACTCGGTCAGGAACGGGTATTCGGCATCCGCCATCTTCAGCGTCGCAACGCCGAAGTTCGACAGCGCAAAGACCGGCACGCCTTTGGAGCGCAACGCCCGCAGCAGCGCCACGGAATGCGGAATGACCGGCCCCAGCATCTCGATCCAGTGCGCTTCCCACAACATGATCTCGTCGTGCCAGTTCGGGTGCGCGGCGGCGCTTTGCCGGATGCGGGTCGAGAAATCGTGGCCCCGGTCGATGTCGAGGTTCATCTCGCGCACGTCCGTCCCGGCGAACAGCCCGGCGCGGCGATCCGGCCCGATCAGGCGGTCGTAGACCGGCTCGGGGTCCCATCCGATCAGCACGTTGCCGATATCGAAGACGACGGCGTTGATCGTCATGGTTGTATTCCTTTGGCCCGGGGTCTGGTATCGTTCGCGGCAGCCGCGACGTCTGCCCGGGGGAAGACATGAAGGACCGGAACGCACAGGACAAGAGCAACGGGTTCTATACCCGCGACCTGCCCGCCATCGCCTGCCTTGGCGCGGTGATCCTTCTGGTGCTGCACCTTGGATCGGACACGATCAAGGTGGACGGCCCCGCGCTGGGCCTGTTCGGCTTTGCCATCGGCATCTGGTTCCTGCCGATCATCAAGAAGTTCAAGCTGGGCGACACCGAGATCGAGTTGTGGGACCGGCTGGAGAAGATCGAGGACGACCAGAAGAAGGTTGTCGATGCCCTGTCAGATCCGCGCGAGGCGGGGTTTGTCGTCAGGGGCTTCGCCAGAAACGCCACAGACACCGAAACGCGGGACGTGGCGCTGTTGCGGGCGCTCGGAAATCCCGGCGCTCCCTTGCGTCCTGCGCACGCGGCGGCTGGCGATGTGTCCGGCACCCACCAGATGGACGAGCGCGAGGCGACCGCGCGCCTTTCGCGGCTGACGACGCAGGGGCTGGCGATCCGGCTGCATGGGTCCAAGGGCCCGGTCTGGGGCCTGACGCCCGAAGGCCGCGCCATGATCGCGGGCGGTCAGCCCTTGGAAGAGAACAGCCGGTAATACGCCCAGTCGGGCAGGAACTGGCTGGCGCGGAACATCGTGGACATCGCCCAGGGAAAGCCCTTCTTGAAGCGGTCGGTGCCCATGTGCTCGAAAATCTCGCGGGCGCCGTCCTCGGGCTCCATTATCATCGGCATCTTGAAATCGTTCTTCTCGGTCAGCCGCGTCTTGATGAAGCCCGGGTTCACGACCTGCACGCGCACGCCGGTGCCCTTGAGGTCGGCATGGAGCGATTCCGCCATGTACATCACCGCAGCCTTGGACATCCCGTAGGCCGTCGCGCCCGGCAGCCCGCGAAAGCCCGACAGCGACCCCGGCAGGACGATATGCCCACGCCCGCGCTTGAGCATGTCCGGCAGCACGGCACCGACTGCGCGGATCGCGCCGCCAGCGTTGACGTCCAGCATCGTGAGGTTCTTGCCGGTGTCCCAGTCGGACGCACCGAGCGGCCAGTAGACGCCCGCCATCAGGACCATGCCGTCGATCTCGCCGATGTCACGCGCCGCGGCCTCGACCGCCTCCTGGTCGGCGGCATCGACGGTCACATAACTGGCGCGGCCCGGCAATTCATCCACCAGTGCCTTGAGATCATCCTCGCTGCGGGCGCTGACGATCAATTCGCACCCGGCCCGGCTCATCTGGTGGGCGAGGGCCCGGCCCAGACCGGCGGATGCGCCGATCAGCCAGTAACGCTGTGTGCTCCAGTCGATCACGATACCTCCTTCGGCCGCATCGTGGCGACCAGTTCAACGACGGTGATGCCATACTTGCGAAACTGGCTTCGGTTCACGATCGTTCCGCCTTCGACCAGATACATCCAGTCGACGGCGTCCAGTTCGTGCCCGCCCGCATCCTTCGGCAGCTTGAGACGGTATTTCAGGCGCACGCCCGGCCCCATCTGCTGCCCCGTGCCGGTGCCGACTACATCGGGGGCCGTGGCCTTGAGCGATCCGTCCTCGGCGACCTCTATGGTCCAGTTGCGGTGCTGGGTCGCGCCGCTGTCATAGCGGAACTCCTCGACCATGGTGCCGACGTTGCCGTCCCAGGTCACGTCCATGTCGGCGACAAAGCGCGAGGCGACACGGCCGGTCGGGCCAAAGATCACGCCCTCGCAAAGGAAGGCGCCGTTCAGGTGTTTGCGCAGATCGAAGCCGGGCGCGAGGTTGCGCATCTCTTCGGGGCGCTGCGCGCGGAAGGTCAGGAAACGCGATCGCAGCCAGACCGCGAGAAGGGTCAGGGCCACGCCGGTCAGCAGGTAGATCAGGCCTTCCATGGTTCAGCCTTCCTCCACATCGGTTGCATACAGAAGCCAGATCGCGGCGAGTTTCAGCGCGCAGGGCACAACCGCGTAAAGGATCGTCAGGGTCGCCAGCGCCTCGGCATCGTTCTGGCCACCCGACCGGAACCCCGCCGCCTGAAGGATCGGCAAGAGCGACACCGCCGCAATCGCCAGCGTCGCCTTGGACGCGAAGGACCACAGGCCGAACCCCTGCGCGCCGCTGGGCGACACCTGCGCCATACGGCGGGCAAAGAGCGCGGGCAGAAGCGTCAGGTCGGCGCCGACCGCCGCGCCCGACACGATGCAGACGGCGGCGAATATGGCGGTGTCGCCGCTGCCCAGAAATGCCGCGACGGCGAAGCTGGCGATGGCCAGCGCCATGGCGGACAGAAGCACCGGCTTGGCACCGTGCTGGGCCGCAAGCCGCGACCACAGCGGCGCGGAAACCGCGGCGGACAGGAAAAACAGCAGCAGAAGCGGCCCCTCGAAGCCCGGCGCATCCAGACGGCTTTCCACGAAGAACAGGAACAGGGTCGAGGTGATGGCCAGCGGCGTGGCGTTCACCAGCGCGACCAGCAGAAGCCGCCGCGCCAGCCGGTCGCCCAGCACCTCGGCGATGCGCGGCGGCGCGCCGGTGGCGACTGCCCGCCATTCGGGTCGCATCAGCGCGGCGGCGACCAGCGCCAGCACGGCAAAGACGACGGCGAACACGGCGAAAGGCGCGCCCGTCGGCAGAAGGACGGTCGGCGCAACGGCGGCAAGGCAGACGCCGATCAGCGCGCCGGTCTCGCGCCAGGCGGCAAGCCGGACATGGCCGTTGCCGCCCAGCCCTTCCGCCTTGGCGACGCCTTGCGCGTAGAAGGTGATCGTCAGAAAGCTGAACCCCGAGAACAGCACCGTCAGCGTCAGCGCGAACCACAGCACCGGCGCCACGGGAGGCGCGGCGGCGAACAACCCGATCATCGCGGCGCCCATCGCGGCGGCGGTGATCGTCACGGATGCCGCGCGGCGCTGCCGCAACCGCTCTGCCATCCAGCCGAGCACGGGGTCCTGCACCACGTCGACCAGCCGCATCAGGCCCAGCACCAGCCCCAGCGCGGCAAGGCTGACGCCGAACTCGTCGACGTAGAACTTGGGCGCATGGATGTAGATCGGCAGCCCCGCCATGGCGAGCATCGCGGCAAAGGCAGAGTAGGCCGGAAGGCGCGCGGGGACTGCCGCCGTCATCGCGACACCTCGTCGGGCGGCGGCAGCGGCCGGTTGCGATAGCGCGCGCCCTTGAGCCGCAGCTTGAGCGCCTGCCAGAAGATCAGCACCAGCACCCGGCGCGAGCCGAAGGGGCGGCGCAGGCACGCCCGCAGGATCGCGCGATTGGTCAGCGGGCGGCGGCGGCCCGTCAGGGTCGCGTAGAGGCGTTCCTCACCGGCCCGAAAGTCGATCCAGACACCGACCCTGTCGGCGCGAAGGTCAAAGCGAAAACGGTAGCCGCCCGCGATGTCCTGGAACGGCGAGACGTGGAACACCTTGCGCGCCTCCAGCGTGTCGCGGGACGTGATCGGCGACAGATCGTCGTGGTGGCAGAGATAGGAATGCCGGTCGCCGAAGGTGTTGGACACCTCGGCGACGACGACGCGCAGCGCGCCAGCCGCGTCGTGGCAAAGCCAAAAGCTGACGGGGTTGAACACATGCCCCAGAACGCGCGGCTGGGCCAGAAGCTCGATCCGCGCGGGATCAAGGCCGATCCCGTGGGCCCCCAGCACCTCGCGCACCCAGGCGGCGCCGCTCCCTGACTTCGGTGCGCCGCCGTGGTCGGCGTCGCTAAGCGAGAACAGGTTCCAGCGGTTGCGCGAGAACAGGTGCGGCGCCTGCAGCGCCTGCGCTTCGGCGTCGAGGCAGACGTAGTCGATGGAATAGCGGAATGCGTTGTCCACCCCGCCCTGGCGCCCGTGAAACGTCTCGCCCGCGATATGATCGACGCGCGGCGTCACTCGGCCGCCATCGTCGTCGCACCGGACCGGCGCATCGCCTCGACCACATCGACCGCGCTGGACAGCCCGTCCTCGTGAAACCCGTTGCGCATCCAGGCGCCGCAGAACCACGTCCGGTTGGTGCCATTCATCGTTCTCACCAGGTCCTGCCCGGCAAGCGTATCCAGTGTGTAGACCGGATGCCGGAACGTCGCCTGATCGTAGATCAGGTCCTCGCGGATGGTGCGGGTGCTGTTCAGCGTGACGAACATCGGATCGCTGTGCGGGATCGGCTGCAGCGAGTTCATCCAGTAGGTCAGATCGATGCGGTCGGACCGCTTGTCCGCATCCTCGGTATAGACCCAGGAGGCCCAGGCTTTGCGCCGCCGGGGCATCATCCGCTCGTCCGCGTGCAGGACCATGTCGTTGGGCTGGTAGGAGACGAGTCCCAGCGCCGTTGCCTCGTCCGGTGACGGGTCAGAGATCAGGCGCAGCGTGTCGTCGGCGTGAGTGGCAAAGACCACGTCGTCAAAGCCTTCCCAGTCGCCCCCCGTCGCCCGCACCTCGGCCGACCCGGCCTGCCTGCGCACCCCGGCGACAGGCGCGGACAGCCGCACGTCGACGCCCCGCGCATAGAGGCGATGGCCCAGCCGGTCGACATACTCGCGCGAACCGCCTTGCACGGTATACCACTGGTGCTGCCCGGAGGTGTCCAGAAGCGCGTGATTGCGGAAGAACTCCACCATCGCCTTGGCGGGGAAGTCGAGGATGCCTTGGGTCGGCGTCGACCAGATCGCGCCCGACAGAGGCGTCAGGTAGTAGTCGCGGAACCAGTCGCCGGTGCCGAGCACGGCAAGGAAATCGCGGATCGTCATGCCGGGATCGCGCGCCACGTCCAGCGCCCGCGCGTTGAAGCGCAGGATGTCGCGGATCATGCCGTAATACTGCGGGCGCACGATGTTGCGCCGCTGGGCAAAGACCGAGCCGAAATCCTTCAGCCCGAACTCGAGCCAGCCGCCCCGGATCGACGCGCCGAAACTCATGTCGCTTTTCGCAACCGGCACGTCCAGTTCCTCGAACAGGCGCGTCAGGTGCGGGTAGTTGGCATAGTTGAACACGATAAAGCCGGTATCGACCGGCTGGTGGCCATTGCGCCCCGCCAGCACCGTGCGCGCATGACCGCCAAGGCGAGGTTCTGCCTCGAACAGGACCACATCGTAATCACCACTTAAGAAATACGCGGCCCCAAGGCCAGATATTCCACCACCCACCACCGCAATCCGCTTGCGCGGCGGCTGTCCCAGTTCAAAAGGCATGAAAGCTCCCGGTTTCCGTCTTGGTCTATACGCCGAGACGGCTGGGACAGATTTGAAATCGTAAAGATTCTGACTGATCCGGTTTGACCCTGCCGCCGTAAGATAGGCATGTTCAACGCGCTGAACCAGCCTGCACACGCCGATGCGACGTCGTATCTGCCCGCCACCGGGGCTGCACGGCTGGCTTGGACAGGCAATAACAAGGGTCGAGAGCGCCGGATGAGCAAGCAAGAGGCCGACTGGGTCGCCTGCATGCAGGCGATCACGTTGCATCAGGATCAGGACGCCTTCGTCGCCCTGTTTCGGCACTTTGCCCCCCGGGTGAAGTCTTTCCTGATGAAAAGCGGATCAAGCGATTCGCTGGCCGAGGAATGTGCCCAGGAGGTCATGGCGACCGTCTGGAACAAGGCGGACCGTTTCGACCCCTCTCGGGCCAGCGTGGCGACGTGGATCTTCACCATCGCCCGCAACCGCAGGATCGATGCGATCCGAAAGCAGCGTCGGCCCGAACCCGAGGATCTGACCTGGGGACCAGAGGCAGAACCGGACCAGGCCGACGTGATGGCTCTTCAGCAGGAGAGCGAGAAATTGAACAAGGCGATCGCCGACTTGCCCGCCAAGCAGCGCGAGTTGATCGAACGGGCGTATTTCGGCGACCTGAGCCATAGCGAGATCGCGGCTGAAACGGGACTGCCGCTAGGAACCATCAAGTCGAGAATCCGGTTGGCGCTGGATCGTCTGCGGCACGCGATGGGATGAGGAAGACATGACGATCAGACACCATCTGAGCAACGAATTGATCTGGGCCTACTCGGTCGGAGAGCTTCCCGAGGCGTTCGATCTTGTCATCGCGACGCATGTGTCGATGTGTGACGAATGCCGCGCACGGCTGGAAAGCCTGAACGCCCTGGGCGGCGCGGTTCTGGAGCATGTCGAGCTTGCCGACATGGACGAGGACGCGCTGCACCGCACACTTGCTCGCACGCAAGGCGTCGGCGATATCCGTGGTCGCGGAAAGGATGCCATACGCGCCGATCTGCCGGGAACGCCGGTCTTGCCGCAGCCCTTGCGCGACTATGTCGGCGGCGATTTGGCGCAGGTGGCATGGCGTCCGGTGGGCGGCGGTGTGCGGCAGGCGATCCTGCCCACGGCCAAGGGCGCGACGGCGCGGTTGTTGTCGATTCCGGCCGGTGCAGCAGTGCCCGACCACGGCCACCGCGGCACAGAGTTGACGCTGGTGCTGCAGGGCGCATTCGCCGACGAGACCGACCGCTTCGGACCCGGCGATGTGGAAATCGCGGATGAAGACCTTGAACACTCGCCGGTGGCCGAGGCGGGCGAGACCTGCATCTGCCTTGCCGCGACCGATGCGCCATTGCGCTTCAGCTCGTTCCTGCCGCGCCTTGCGCAGCCGTTCCTGCGGATCTGAAGGGGCTTCCAGGCAGCCGTGTTGCTAGGCCCGGGCACACCTGCCTGGGCCTTTTGCTATCGGATAACGACGGCAGGATATCGCCTATCCGCACGCGATCGTGCAGGGTCGAGACTGACTGCGGGGTGACAAGGCCCCGCCCCGTTCCTAGGTGATCCGCATGACCAGATTGACCCGCCGTGCCCTTCTTGCCGCCCTGCCCGCCGCCGCGCTGGCCCCTGCCGTCTTTGCGCAGGACCAGCAGAAGCTGCCCTTGGCAGACATCTCGAGCTATCTGAACGGATTGCAGACCGTTTCGACGGCGTTCACGCAGGTGAACGCGGACGGCACGATCTCGACCGGCACGCTGTATATCCAGCGCCCCGGCCGCGCGCGGTTCGAATACGAGCCGCCGAACGAGGCTCTGGTGATGGCGGGCGGTCAGCAGGTGGCGATCTTCGACGACAGGTCGAACTCCGCGCCCGAGCAATACCCTCTCAGCCGCACGCCGCTTAACCTGATCCTGGACCGCAACGTGGATCTGGACCGGGCCAACATGGTTGTCGGACATGACTTCGACGGCACCGCGACAACCGTTGTCGCACAGGATCCGGCGCATCCCGAATACGGCACCATCGCGCTGCGCTTTACCGGGCCGCCGGTGGAACTGCGCCAGTGGGTCATCACCAACGGCGATGGCACCGAGACGACGGTCGTGCTCGACCGGCTGGTGCCGCGCGACAATATCCCGGCGATCCTCTTCAGCATTCCGCAGGAAATGGCGCAGCGCGGCCAGTAAGGCCGCGTCAGCACATTCGGTCAGGCACGTCCGCAGGAGGCCAGTTGCAACTGGTATTTCTGCGCCCGCGCCGCAACCTCTGACGACACCCGCAGAAGCCATGGCTTGGCGTTGTAGCTGGCGCGCGCATAGCCGCCCCGGCCCTCGTGATAGGCAAGGTACTGGTTGCGCGCGTCATGCAGCGGGATGTTAAGCGAATCGCGGCTGGCGACCATGTACCACCCCATGAAATCGGTGGCGTCGTCGATGTCGTCACGCTTGGCCGAAAAGTTGCGGGTCGAGGCCTTGTACTCGTCCCAGGTGCCATCGAGAGCCTGGCTATAGCCATAGGCGGACGATTGCCGACCCATCGGGATCACGCCAAGCGTGAACCGCAGCGGGGTGCGCGCGTTGCCGACGAATTTCGATTCCTGGTAGATTGTCGCCATCTGAACGGGCACGGGAACGCCCCATTTGCGTTCGGTGGCCCGCATGGCGCGGAAGTATTGGGGGCGCTCATCCACGATGGCGCAGGCGTTTTCCAGGTTGCGCGGCTGCGAGTAATTCGCGCTGCCACACCCGGACACCAGCACCAACAGGAGCACGGCTCGGATAATTCTCTGCATCTGCCTCTCGCTCGAAGTATGTTCTTCGTTGAGTGGCACCATAGCCGATAACCGGCCCTGTGGAAATCTTTGATCCCTCGCGCAGGCGTGATGGGCGGCAAACTGTCGGACGGGGCTGCACAGAGTGTTTCCGCTGATCCGGCCCTCGCGTGATGGACAGAACGGGCTTTTAAACGATAGCCAAGGTGATGTAGGGGTCCGGGCCATGTTCAAGACGCGTGCGAAATATCATCTCGGCCAGGTCGTCCGGCACCGGAAGCATCCCTTTCGTGGCGTGATTTTTGACGTCGATGCGATGTTTTCGAACACTCAGGAATGGTACGAATCGATCCCCGAGGAAAGCCGCCCCTCGAAGGAACAGCCGTTCTATCATCTCCTGGCCGAGAACGATCACAGCTACTACGTCGCTTATGTTTCCGAACAGAACCTCGTCCCGGACTATTCGGGCGAGCCTGTGGACCACCCCGACCTCGCCGATCTGTTCGGCGATTTCGAGGACGGTCACTATCCGCTGCACTTCCAGCTGAACTGATCGCTTAGCCCTTCGTTTCGATCGGGCGCTCTTCGGCCTTCCAGGCGGCGAACCCGCCGTCCATCTCGGCGACATTCTCCACGCCCATGTCCTGCAGAGCCTTGGCGGCCAGCGCGGACCGCCACGCACCGCCACAATAGAGGATCAGCGTCTTGTCCGTCGCCAGTTCGGCGCGGTGATAGGGGCTGGCCGGGTCGATCCAGAATTCCAGCATTCCGCGCGGGGCATGGACCGCGCCGGGCACTTTGCCTTCGCGCTGCAATTCGCGCACGTCGCGGATGTCGACGAACACCGCCTCGCCCGCGTCCACCTGCGCCTGCGCCGCGTCCATCGACAGCGTGGTGATCTCGGCCTTGGCCGCCGCCACAAGGTCGCTCACGGGTGTGATCGGCATCTCGCGGTCTCCTTCTCAATAGCCCAGCGCGCAGCCATCCTTGCGCGGATCGGACGCGCCGACCAGCACGCCATTCGCGTGGTCGAGCCGGATCGCCTGCGCGCCGCCGATGGCGGTGTGCGGAACCTCGACCTTGTGGCCCATGTCGGTCAGGGCCTGCCGCACGGCGTCGGGATAGCCCCGCTCGACGTTCAGAACGCCCTGGTCGAAAAAGCTGCGCGGCGCGTCGATCGCCTGTTGTGGCGACATGCCGTAGTCCACCACGTTCGTCAGGAACCGGGCATGCCCGTTCGGCTGATACGCGCCGCCCATCACGCCGAACGGCATCACCACCTTGCCGTCCTGCCGCAGCATCCCCGGAATGATCGTGTGCATCGGCCGCTTCCCGCCCGCAGCCTCGTTCGGATGGCCTTCGGTCAGGGTGAACCCGGCGCCACGGTTCTGGAACAGGATGCCGAAGCGGTCGCTGGCAAGGCCCGAGCCGAAGTTGTGGAAGATCGAATAGATCAGCGACACGCACATCCGGTCAGCATCGACGACGGTGATGTAGATGGTTTCCTTGTGCACCGATTCCGAGATCGCCGCCGGGTTCGCCATCGCGCGCGCGGGGTCGATCAGCGCGGCCAGCGCGCGGGCGGTATCCTGTGACAGCATATGATCCAGCCGGGTCATCGTCGCAGGGTCCGACAGAAAGCGGTTGCGCGTGTCATAGGCCAGCTTGGCCGCCTCGGCCTCGATGTGGATGCGCTGCGCGCCCAGCGGGTCCATCGACGGCAGATCGAACTCCGCCAGGATGTTCGCCATCAGGATCGCGGTCGCGCCATGCCCGTTCGGCGGATGCTCGACCAGTTCGGTGCCCTTGTAATCGCCCGAGATCGGATCGACGTAGTCGCAGGCGGTCGCGGCGAAATCGTCTAGCGTATGGGTGCCGCCCAGCGCGGTCAGCGACGCGACCATATCCTCGGCCACCTCGCCCTCGTAGAACCCGGCGCGCCCTTCCAGTGCGATGCGGCGCAGCACCTCGGCCTGCTGGGTGTGGCGGAACATCTGGCCCACGTGCGGCACCTTGCCGCCGTTCAGGTAGAACCCGCGCGCCGCCCCCTGAAGACGCGATTCGGCGGTCTGCCAGTCGAAGGCCACGCGCGGCGCGACGGGGATGCCCGCCTCGGCGTAATGGATCGCGGGCGCCAGCGACATGGCCAGCCCGGCCTTGCCCCAATCCGCGGACAGGCGGCAGAACGCGTCCACGGCGCCCGGAACGGTCACAGCCTCGGCGCCCATGTCGGGCACGATTGTGTGCCCGGCGCCGCGCATGGCGGCGGCGGTCAGCCCGGCAGGTGCCCGGCCCGACCCGTTCAGCGCATGGATCCTGTCGTCGCCCGGCGGTGTGAACAGCACGAACCAGTCGCCGCCAATGCCGGTCATCTGCGGTTCGGCGATCCCCAGAAGGACCGCCCCCGCGATGGCCGCGTCGACCGCGTTTCCGCCAGCTTCGAGGATCTGGATCGCCGTCTTGGCCGCCAGCGGGTGCGACGTGGCGCACATGCCGTTCGCGGCAAAGACCTCGGATCGGCCCGGCTGTTGGAAATCGCGCATCGTGTCTGTCCTCCCTCGTATCGGGCGGACGTTAGGCGGCGATGGGCGGGAAGGGAAGAGATGTCCTCGGCGCCGTGCCATGGGTGGGGGCAATGAAGGCGCGGCGCCGAGGGAAGCTTTTGCAGCTACAGGATCTAATTGCCCGGCGATTCGGGCAGGGGCATGGCAAAGGCGGGGTGGTTTCGCGCCGCCAGAGTGACGGCGGCGCTTTGCGGACCTGCGCCGTCCCGGTGGCCACGAGGTCCTCTACACGGCTGCACCGACACCGCTGCGCAGCCGCAGGGCGGTGACGTTCCACCCAGCCTGCCGGTCATGGCGCAGCCCCTCGCCCAGCATGTGGATCAGCGGCCAGCCATAGCCGCCTTCCGCCGCCCCGGCAGCATCGCCCGCGGGCAGGACGGGCGCGCACAGAAGATGCGGAGGAAGCGGCCGTCCGTCGTCGCGCACCTCGACCGCGACACCTCGGCGCGAGGCGGTCAGCTTGACGTCAAGGATGCCCGGCGCCGCCCTCGGCCTGCCATGTTCGACGACGTTGTTCATCAACTCGGCCAGCAGCAGTTCAAGCTCAGCGCAGGTATCCGCGCCGAACCCGGCCAGCCGCATGTCGCGCATCAGGTTCTCAAGCACCCGGCGCACCGACAGGGCGGTCGCCGGAAAGACGCAGCGCCGGTCCACCCTGCGCGGCGCACGCAGCATGGCGTCAGGAGGCGCGGCGAAGCCCATCGACAACCTCCCCAAGGTCGGGATGGATGACAAAGACGCGGTCCATCCGGGTCAGCAGGAACACCTTTTCCACCGCGCCCGAGACCCCTGTCAGTTCCAGCCGCCGCGCCGGGGCCAGCGCCTTCATCACCGCGATCACCGCACCAAGCCCGCTCGAATCCAGAAACCGCACCGCAGACAGGTCGAGCACCACGCGCCCCGGCGCCTCCTGCGTCGCCCGCAGCAGCGCATCCTTGAACTCTGCACAGATCGCGGCATCCACCCGCGCGCCCGTGACCGCGACAACCCGCAGTCCATCATGATCCACCGTCTCAAGCATCTTCGTCTCAAGCATCTTCGGGCGCCTCGCACAGAAACCTCGAACACAGTCTGGACCCCAATCGTTAGCATTCGGTAAGCATGGTCCAGCCAGTGAGGGAGAAGACGATGACCGAGGTATTGATCGCAGGCGCGGCCCGCACGGCGATGGGCGGCTTTCAGGGCGCGCTGTCCGGCGCCACCGCAGCCGAGCTTGGCGGCGCCGCGATCCGCGCCGCGCTGGACGGCGCCGGTGTGGACGGCGCGCATATCGAAGAGGTCCTGATGGGCAACGTGCTGGGCGCGGGCCAGGGCCAGGCGCCCGCGCGGCAAGCCGGGTTCGCCGCAGGCCTGTCCGACGCGATCCCTGCGACGACGCTCAACAAGATGTGCGGCTCGGGGATGAAGACGACGATGATCGCCGCCGACCAGATCGCGCTGGGGCGCAATGCCATCCTTGTCGCGGGCGGCATGGAATCGATGACCAACGCGCCGTATCTCCTGCCCAAGATGCGCGGCGGCGCGCGGCTCGGCCACGGCGCGGTGGTGGACCACATGTTCCTCGACGGGCTGGAAGACGCCTATGACAAGGGCCGTCTGATGGGCACCTTCGCCGAGGATTGCGCCGAGGCGTTCCAGTTCACCCGCGAGGCACAGGACGGCTATGCGCTGCGCTCGCTGCAGAACGCACTCGACGCGCAAGCCTCCGGCGCATTTGCCGACGAGATCACGCCGGTGACGGTCCGCACCCGCAAAGGCGACACGACCGTCTCGGAAGACGAACAGCCCGGGCAAGCGCGCCCCGACAAGATCCCGCACCTCAAACCCGCCTTCCGCAAGGACGGCACGGTGACGCCCGCCAATTCATCGTCGATCTCGGACGGCGCGGCGGCGCTGGTGCTGGCCTCTCCCGAAGCCGCCGAGGCGCATGGCCTGACCGTCCGCGCCCGCATCCTCGGCCATGCCACCCATGCCCAGGCGCCGGGCCTGTTCACCACCGCCCCGGTTCCCGCCGCACAAAGGCTGCTGGACCGGATCGGTTGGACCACCGCCGACGTCGATCTTTGGGAAGTGAACGAGGCCTTCGCCGTGGTGCCGATGGCCTTCATGCGCGAGATGGGGCTTGGCCGGGACATCGTGAACGTCAACGGCGGCGCCTGCGCGCTCGGCCATCCCATCGGCGCCAGCGGCGCCCGGATCATCGTCACGCTGCTGAACGCGCTGGAACGCCGCAACCTAAGGCGCGGGGTTGCGGCCATCTGCATCGGCGGCGGTGAGGGAACCGCCATCGCCATCGAACGTATGTAGGCGCCCCGTTCCCATCTTTGGTCTTCAAATACCTCCAGGGGGGTCTGGGGGGACAGCGTCCCCCCAGCCTCTGCCAGACAGGATGCCCATGACCGCCGACTACGCCGCGCTCGCCAGGACCATCGCCAGCCTCACCGAGGGCGAGACGGACACCGTCGCCCTGATGGCGACGCTGGCCTGCGAAATCCACCACGCCGACGACCGCTTCGACTGGACGGGGTTCTACCGCGTCACCGAACCGGGTTTGCTGAAGATCGGACCCTACCAGGGCGGGCACGGCTGCCTCGTCATCCCGTTCGACAGGGGTGTCTGCGGCGCGGCCGCGCGCACCGGCGAGGTGCAGCTTGTGCCCGATGTCGACGCCTTCCCCGGCCATATCGCCTGCGCCTCCTCAACCCGGTCGGAACTCGTTCTGCCGGTCCGCAACGGCGCGGGCGAGGTCATCGCGGTGCTGGACATCGACAGCGACCGGCCCGGCGCGTTCACCCCCGCCGACGCAGAGGGGCTGGCCGCGATCCTGCAGGATGTCTTCGGGAGGCTCTGAGATGACGCACGAGATCAAGGGCGGCTGCCTGTGCGGCGGCGTGCGGTTCACCCTTGCCGGACCATTGACCGAGGCGTCGGCCTGCCACTGCGGGCAGTGCCGCAGGTCGAGCGGGCATCACTGGGCCTCGGTCCACATGCCGCGCGCGGCCTATGACTTCGCGGCGGACGAGACGCTGCGCTGGTACGACAGCTCGCCCGGCGTGCGGCGCGGGTTCTGCGGCACCTGCGGGGCCTTCCTGTTCTGGGACAAGGCGGACGAGGACGCGATGTCGGTGTCGATGGGCGCGCTCGATACGCCGACGGGCACCCGGCTGGCGCGGCACATCTTCGTGTCCGGCAAGGGCGACTACTACGACATCGCCGACGGGTTGCCGCAAACGGACTGATCTTGCCGCCGCGCGCCCGGCACGGTAGCGCGGGGCGCATGGACAGCCTCTATGACCCGCCGACCGATCCCCTGACGGTGATCCACGCCGATCACGAGATCCTGCTGGTCGACAAGCCTGCGGGCCTGTTGTCCGTGCCGGGCAAGGGCGATCACCTGTCCGACTGCCTGCTCGCCCGCGTGCAGGCGGCCTATCCCCAGGCGCTGCTGGTCCACCGGCTGGACCGCGACACCTCGGGTGTGATGATCTTTGCGCTGACGCCCCATGCCCAGCGCCACCTCGGGCTGCAGTTCGAAAAGCGGTATACCAAGAAGGTCTATGTCGCGCGGCTGTGGGGGGAGTTGTCGCCAAGGACCGGCACCGTCGATCTGCCGCTGATCGTGGACTGGCCGAACCGGCCGCTGCAGATGGTCGATCACGAGAACGGCAAGGCCGCGCAGACCGACTGGCGCGTGATCCGGCACGAGGACGGCACGACGCGGGTGCGGCTGTATCCCAAGACCGGACGCTCGCACCAGTTGCGGGTGCACATGCTGTCGCTTGGCCATCCGATCCTGGGCGATCCGTTCTATGCCGAAGGTGCGGCGCGGGAGTATCCGCGCATGATGCTACACGCGGAAAGCCTGAAGATCCGGCATCCCGACGGCGGTGTCGGGGTCGGTTTTTCCGCCAAATGTCCGTTCTGATGGAACCAACCGGTTTCGCGTGCTGACGCACGCGACCGCCGGGGGAGGCGTTGCCTCCCCCGGACCCCCTCCAGAGTATTTGCGGACCAAAGATGAAGACGGGGGAGTCCCGGGCGGGGTCAGGCGCCCCAGCCCGAGACGGCCTTGACCTCGCAGAATTCCTCGAGCCCCCAGATGCCGCCTTCGCGGCCGTTGCCGGACGCCTTGTAGCCGCCGAAGGGTGACCCGGCGGCGCGGGACTGGCCGTTCATCTCGACCATGCCCGAGCGCAGGCGACGGGCGAGGCGCTGGCGGCGCGCGTCATCGCCGCTTTGCACGTAGTTGGTCAGGCCGTAGGGCGTGTCGTTGGCGATTTTCAGCGCCTCGTCCTCGGTGTCGAAGGGCATCATCGACAGGACCGGGCCGAAGATTTCCTCGCGCGCGATGGTCATGTCGGGGGTGACGTCGGCAAAGACGGTCGGGCGCACGAAATAGCCGCGGTTGGTGCCTTCGGGGCGACCGAGCCCGCCCGCGACCAGCCGTGCACCTTCGTCTATGCCGGTCTGGATCAGGTCCTGGATCTTGTCGAACTGGGTCTGGCTGACGACAGGCCCCATGTGGCGGCCTTCCTGATGGGCGCTCGCGACGGCGAGACCCTCGGCCGTCTCGCGCGCGGTCTCGACGGCGGCATCATAGGCGGGGCGTTCCACAAGCATCCGGGTCGGTGCGTTGCAGGACTGGCCGGAGTTGTTGAAGCAGTGCAGGGCGCCGCGCTTGACGGCCTTGTCGTCGGCATCGGCGAAGACGATGTTCGCGCCCTTGCCGCCCAGTTCAAGGCTGACGCGCTTGAAGCTGTCGGCGGCGGCCTTGGAAATGAGCGCGCCCGCGCGGGTCGAGCCGGTGAAGGAGATCATGTCGACATCCGCATGCGTGGACAGCTGCGTGCCGACGCCCGGCCCGTCGCCGTTCACCATGTTGAACACGCCCCCGGGCAGGCCCGCCTCGTCCATCATCTCGGCGAAGACGATCGAGGACAGTGGCGCGATCTCGGACGGTTTCAGCACGCAGGTGCAGCCCACCAGGAGCGCCGGGATCACCTTGAGCGTGACCTGGTTCATCGGCCAGTTCCACGGCGTGATCATGCCGACGACGCCGATGGGATCGTAGAGGATGCGGTCCTCGGGGGCGTGATCGCCAAGCATCCGCTCGTGCTCGAACGACTTGTACAGCTGGATGAACGTCTTGGTGTGCCCCGCGCCCGCGCCCCACTGGCTTTGCCGGGCCATGCCGATGGGCGCGCCCATCTCCATCGAGATTGCCTGCGCCATGTCTTCGGAGCGGGCCTTGTAGACGGCCAGGAAGCGTTCCAGCGCGGCGATGCGGTCGGCCTTGGACGTGCCGTAGGCCCAGCCCTCGAAAGCGGCGCGCGCGGCGGCGACGGCGGCGTCGGTGTCGGCCTGGCCCCCCAGCGAGATCGTCGCGCAGGCGTCTTCCGTCGAGGGGTCGATCACCGCGAGGTCATTGGGCGATGCGGGAGAAACCCAGGCTCCGTCGATGTAGAAATTGCGTGCGTTCTGCATGGCTGTCTCCCTGTGGCGTGGCGACACCTTGTCACCGGCCAATGGGGGCCGCAAGTAAGGGGAGAGCGGCGCGGGGTGACCCTGCGCCAAGGACCATCCGAGAAGGAGTTTCCCCATGGCACTTCGCATCAACGACACCATCCCCGACATGACCGTCCCGACGGACCAGGGCGAGATCCGCCTGCACGACTGGATCGGCGACAGCTGGGCGATCCTGTTCTCGCACCCCAAGGACTTCACGCCCGTCTGCACCACCGAGTTCGGCGCCGTGGCGCAGCTGGCCGAGGAAT
This sequence comes from Anianabacter salinae, assembly GCF_019061145.1. Taxonomy (GTDB): domain Bacteria; phylum Pseudomonadota; class Alphaproteobacteria; order Rhodobacterales; family Rhodobacteraceae; genus Anianibacter; species Anianibacter salinarum. The sequence continues at coordinate 325,729 of NZ_JAHQZS010000004.1, forward strand.
GGGAAAAGCGCGGCACCAAGGTGATGGGCATTTCCGTCGACGGCGTCGAGGACCACAAGAAATGGAAGGGCGACATCGAAAGCTTCGGCGGTGCGGCGGCGGGGTTCCCCATCGTGGCGGATGAGGATCTTGCGCTGTCCAAGGCCTTCGACATGCTGCCCGCCGAGGCCTATCTGCCGGACGGGCGCACGCCCAATGACACCGCGACGGTGCGCGTCGTCTACATCGTCGGGCCGGACAAGAAGCTGAAGCTGTCGATGACCTATCCGATGACCGTGGGGCGCAACTTTGCCGAGGTTCTGCGCGCGCTGGACGCGCTGCAGACATCGACCAAGCACGGCGTGGCGATGCCCGCCAACTGGGCGCAGGGCCAGGACGTCATCATTCCGGCCACCGTGTCGAACGAGGATGCGACCGCGAAGTTCGGCGAGTTCACGACCCACCTGCCCTATCTGCGGATGACCAAGCAGCCGAGCTGATCCGGGCCCCGCACGGCAAGGAAGGCCCGCCGCGATGGCGGGCCTTTTGCGTTCTCACGTCTGCGCCGCACGGCGGGATCGTGCCGGGTCTTGGGGGGCTTTCAGCAAGGCCCCGCCGACGGGTTTGCGGCGCTTGGGTGTGGCCAATAGCTGTTGGGGGACCGGGCGGATCCCCGCACGGCTTGAACCACAGACCCAGGAGGACTTCATGGAACTTCGCAAGACCGCCAGCGTGATGACCCTTGCCGCCCTGATGGCAGGCGCCGCCCCCGTGGCCGCCGTTGCCCAGATGCAGGACGGCGCGGCAGCAGGCGCCGAAGTATCCGACGGCGAGATCGACGCGTTCATCGTCGCCTACGAGGATGTGCTGGCCATCGACGAGGAATATGGCGCGCAGATGCAGCAAGTCTCGGATCAGGAAGAGATGCAGCGCCTTCAGGAAGAGGCGCAGATCCGGAAAGCGCAGGCCGTGGAAGCCGCGCCGGACATCGAGGTCGACCGCTATGTCGAGATCCTGACCATCGCGCAGAACGACCCGGACCTGACGGCGCGGATCGTGGAAGAGTTGCAGAACTGAGGCGCGTCGCGGGCCGCCACAGCCCTTTCAAGGACATGCCCCCGGCCCCCGTGATGCCCACGGGGCCGGGGGCTTTCAGTTGTTCGTGACTTTCGCCGCTGCAAGGTGCCTTTCTTCAAATCGTTACAAAGTCTACAAATAAAGTTTGCCCAGGATCACTAGCTACCGTTCGACGCGCCGACGCAGGCGCCGCCGGTGTACCCAGAATCATGATCCAGGGAGACGACCCATGAAAGACGATCAAACCCACCTGTCCGCAGACGATTGGGATGAACTGCACTTCCCGCGCCCCGAAGGAAACGAGTTCGACCGCGTGGTCGAGCGCGCGATCTCGCGCCGCGGCTTCCTTGGCGGCGCTCTTGCCTTCGGGTCCGGCGCGGCCGTGATGGGCACCGCGTTCCTAAAGGGCACGTCGGCGATTGCGCAGCAGGCCACGCGCTTTGCCTTCACGCCGATCGAAGCCCAGACCGACGACACCATTCACGTGCCCGAGGGCTACAGCTGGGACGTCCTTGTCCGCTGGGGCGATCCGCTGTTCTCGGACGCGCCCGCGTTCGACGCGACCAACGCCGTCCCCGCAGCGGGTTCGGACCGCGTGTTCGGCGAGAACACCGACGGCATGGAGCTGTTCAGCATCAACGGCCGTGAAATCCTCGTGGTGAACTCCGAGTACACCAACAACGCCATCAACCTGCCCCACACCGCAAAGGGCGTCCCGGAATCGGCCGAGGATGTCCTGACGCTGCAGAACATGCAGGGCGTTTCGGTGATGGAGGTCGCGGAAGGCGATGACGGCTGGTCGGTCGTGGTGGACAGCCCGTTCAACCGCCGCATCACCCACAACACCCCGATGCTGATCGACGGCCCCGCCGCCGGTCACGCGCTGTTGCAGACCGAGGCTGATCCGACCGGCACGCAGTCGCTTGGCACCTTCAACAACTGCGGTTCGGGCCGGACGCCCTGGGGCACCTACCTGACCTGCGAAGAGAACTTCAACGGCTACTTCGGCGCCACCGCAGAGGTCGCTGCGGATGAGATCGTGATGGAGCACTACCAGCGCTATGGCGTCTCCACCAAGGTCGATCCGGGCCGCTACAACTACCACGGCTTTGATGCGCGATTCGACGTGTCGAAGACCCCCAACGAGCCGCACCGCGCGGGCTACATCGTCGAGATCGACCCGTCCAACCCGGAGTCCACCCCGGTCAAGCGCACGGCGCTGGGGCGCTTCAAGCACGAGAACGCGGCATCCGCCGTTGCTCCTGACGGGCGCGTCATCGTCTACCTCGGCGACGACGAGCGCGGCGAGTTCATGTACAAGTGGGTGTCGCGCGACATCTACGTGCCGGGCGGCGACACCTCGACCCTGCTGTCCGAAGGCCAGCTGTTCGCCGCGAAGTTCAACGATGACATGACCGGCGAATGGCTGCCGCTCACCCCCGAGGCCACCGGCATGTCCGCCGCCGAGATCGCCATCTTCACCCGCACCGCAGCCTCGAACGTCGGCGCGACCACGATGGACCGTCCCGAGTGGATCGCCGTCAACCCGGTCGCGATCGAAGCCTATTGCTGCCTGACCAACAACAGCCGCCGCGGCGCGACCAATGACGACGGGTCGCTCCGCACCAACGCGGGTGGCGACGAGATGTCCGTCAACGCTCCGAACCCGCGCGAGACCAACAACTACGGCCAGATCGTGCGCTGGCGCCCCGAGAACGACGACCACGCCGCAAGCGGGTTCCAATGGGATCTCTACGTGATGGCGGGCAACCCGACCGTCGCCGACGGACCCTATGCCGGAAGCGAGAACATCAACGCGGGCAACCTGTTCAACTCGCCCGATGGCATGGTCATCGACTCGACCGGCCTGATCTGGATCCAGACCGACGGCGACGATTCCAACGAAGGCGAGTTCGCCGGAATGGGCAACAACCAGATGCTGGCAGGCGACCCCGTCACAGGCGAGATCCACCGCTTCCTGACCGGCCCGAACGGCAGCGAAGTGACGGGTCTGTGCTGGTCGTCGGATCGCCGTACGATGTTCGTCGGCATCCAGCATCCCGGCTCCAGCTGGCCGGACGGCGAAGGCATCCCGCGCTCGTCCGTGATCACCGTCAAGCGCGACGACGGCGCAATGGTCGGCTGACCGGCAGCGACAGACGAAAACGAAGGGCGCGCCGGATCGGCGCGCCCTTCTTCATGCCAAGCCGGTCAGGCCAGCTTTTCCGCAAAGAAGGCCAGCGTCCGGTCCCAGGCCAGCGTCGCCGCCGCCTCGTCGTAGCGGGGCGTCGTGTCGTTGTGGAAACCGTGGTTCACATCAGGGTAGAAGTGGACCGAGAATTCCTTGCCGTTCTCTTCCAGCGCGGCGCCATAGGCTTCCCACCCTGCGTTGATGCGCTCGTCCAGACCGGCGTAGTGGATCATCAACGGCGCCTGGATGGCGGGCACGTCGGCCACATCGGGCTGGCGTCCGTAGAACGGCACGCTTGCGGCGAGGTCCGGGTAGGCCACGGCAAGCGCATTGCAGACGCCGCCGCCATAGCAGAACCCCACGGCACCGACCTTGCCGGTCGATCCCTCATGGTCGCGCAGCACCTCGAAGGCGCGGAAGAAATCCTCCATCAGCTTCGCGCCGTCGATCTGGCCTTGCATCTCGCGGCCCTGCTCGTCAGTGCCGGGATATCCGCCAAGCGGCGACAACCCGTCGGGACCAAGCGCGAGGTATCCCGCCTTGGCCGCGCGGCGCACCACGTCTTCGATATAGGGGTTCAGGCCCCGGTTTTCGTGCACCACCAGAACGGCGGGCAAGGGGCCGGTCGCGCCCGCAGGCTTGGCCATCAGGCCGCTGATCTCGCCGTTGCCCTCGGGGCTGTCGTAGGAGAAGCGCATCGTCTCGATCTCGGGATCGTCCGGCGCGACCTGCTGCGCCCAGGCATAGTTCGGCTGAAGCTGTTCAAGGATCATCGCGCCGGTGACACCGGCGGCGGCATAGCGCCCGGCCTGCGCAATGAAGTCGCGTTTGGTGATCTTGCCGTGTACGTAGCCGTCAAAGATCTCGAGGATGCGAGGATCGAAGTCGCTCGCCTTCTTGCGGTTCGCGGTCATGTCTGGTCCCCCTGATGGACTGAGTCTTGCGACGCAAAGATTAGTGCCAGTTCCGGATAGGCATCTGACGATTGCGTGACCGCAGCCGCGCGCGGTTTCCCGCTTTCCCTTTCCGTGCGCTTTCGACACGATCCGCCCGATGAAAGATGACTCCCAGCAAGAGAAGGCCGCGATGCGCAAGCCGTTCGAGATCGGGACAGAGACCGTCGCCCCGGGCGAGCGCAGGACGGTGCAACTGCCCATTTCGGTGATGTCGGATCACACGCCGGTGACAATGGCTGCGCATGTGATCCACGGGCGCAAACCCGGGCCGGTGATGTTCATATCCGCCGCGATCCACGGCGACGAGGTGATCGGGGTCGAGATCGTGCGGCGGCTGCTGGCGTCCAAGCCACTGACGCGGCTGTCCGGCACGCTGATCGCCGTGCCGATCGTGAACACTTACGGTTTTCTTGCGAATTCGCGTTACCTGCCAGACCGGCGCGACCTGAACCGCTGCTTTCCGGGCAGCGTCGGCGGATCGCTTGCGTCACGTCTGGCGCAGATCTTTACCAACGAGATTCTCGCGCGATCGGACTATGGTATCGACCTGCATTCGGCGGCGGTCAAGCGCACCAACCTGCCGCAGATTCGTTTGTCGCCCAGGAATCCGCGACTTGCCGCGCTTGGCGATGCCTTTGCGCCGCCGGTGATCCTGACTTCGCCGATGCGCGAGGGATCGCTGCGTGAAACCGCCGAGAAGATGGGCGTCGACGTGTTGCTGTACGAGGCGGGTGAAGGGCTGCGGCTGGACGAGTTCAGCGCCCGCATCGGGGTGGCGGGCATCCTGCGGGTGATGGCTGCGCTGGACATGATCCCGCCGCGCGGCGTGCCCAAGCCGCGCGGGCCGTCGGTGAAATGCGGCCGGTCTTCATGGCTGCGGGCGCCGACGGGCGGGCTGTTCCGCAGCATGAAGGCCGAAGGCGACTGGGTGGACGCGGGCACGGTGCTGGGCGTGGTGTCGGACGCGCTGGGGCTGGAGGAACACATCATCCTCGCCGAGGAGCCGGGCATCATCATCGGCCGCTCGAAATTCCCCATCGTGAACGAGGGCGACGCGGTGTTCCACATCGCCGAGGTCCGTCAGGTCAAGCGCGCAGGCACCGACATCGAGGCGTCCACACACGAGAGCGAAAGCGCGCCGCTGTTCGACGAGGACGAGATCATCTGAGGGATCAGCGTGGCAGCGCCGGGTCGAGGCTGCGCAGGGTTGCGGAAATCTGCGCCAGATCGCCTTGGTCCTTCAGCCTTTTCATCTCCACCAGGAACAGAAGATCGCGGATCAGGGCAAGTCGCTCTTTCTCGCGGGTTTCAGCGCGGAGGGCGCGCGTCTGTTCCTGAACCTGCTCGACCTCGGCCAGACGCTTTTGCAGTTCGGCGGCTTCCTGCGCGGTGCGAAGCGTGGGGCGCCTGACAAAGGCATGAAGCGCCTCGAAGCCTTCGTCCCTGAACTGTCGCGCCTGTGTGACTACGGCTTCCTGCTGGCCATCGGTCAATGTGATGTCGGCAAGGCGGTCGAGAAACCCCTCGATCCGTTCAGACAGGACACGGGGCATGGTGACGGCTGCGGCTTCGGCCAGTTGTGCGTCTGTCAGGTCGTCGTTCTGCCCGTCGGCATGCTTGCGCTGAACGGCGACGAACACGCGCACGATCTGCTTGGTGACGGCCACGGCGCGATCGGTCTTGAGGACTGTCGCGCACATGATGACGCCTTCCTCGGTGTATAGGAACGGCGTGCGCAGGCGCGGTGCGTCAGGGTTCGAGGTCACAATTTGTGACCTCAGATCGCTGGTTTCGTCCAGCGTCGCCTGGAAGGCATAGCTTGGCGGAAAGCGGGTCTCGTTGCGCTTGCGCGCCTGGTTCAACGCCTTGGCGGTGGTCCCGAACAGATCTGCCACATCGCGGTCGAGCATGACGAGAAGCCCGCGCACGCGGTAGATCCTGTCCTCGTCCATCCCGGCCCCTCACAGCGTTGAGGTCACAGATTGTGACCTCAAATCCGGGCTAGGCGAGAAGGGTTAACGAAACCCTAACGAAAAACGCCCCGGCCTTTCCGGGCCGGGGCGCATCGTTCAGTCGCGAAAGGCGGGGATCACTCCTCGGCTTCGGCCTCTTCCTTGGACAGCTCTTCGCCCGTCGTCTGGTCGACCATCTTCATCGCAAGGCGCACCTTGCCGCGATCGTCGAAGCCCAACAGCTTGACCCAAACCTCCTGGCCTTCCTTCAGCGCATCCGACGGATGGTTCAGGCGGCGGTTCTCGATCTGGCTGACGTGCACAAGGCCGTCACGCTTGCCGAAGAAGTTCACGAAGGCGCCGAAATCGACGATCTTCACGACCTTGCCCTTGTAGACCTTGCCTTCTTCCGGCTCTGCCACGATCGAATAGATCATGTCATAGGCCTTCTGAATGGCATCGCCGTTCGGGCTGGCGATCTTGATGATGCCTTCGTCGTTGATGTCGACCTTGGCGCCCGACAGCTCGACGATCTCGCGGATCACCTTGCCGCCCGAGCCGATCACTTCACGGATCTTGTCGGTCGGGATCTGCATCGTCTCGATACGCGGTGCGTGGATCGAAAACTCCTGCGCGCCGGTGATCGCCTTGCTCATCTCGCCAAGGATGTGCATCCGGCCAGCCTTGGCCTGCGCCAGAGCCTTTTCCATGATCTCGGGCGTGATGCCCGCAACCTTGATGTCCATCTGCAGCGAGGTGATGCCTTCGGCGGTGCCCGCCACCTTGAAGTCCATGTCGCCGAGGTGATCCTCGTCGCCAAGGATGTCGGTCAGGATCGCGTAAGAGCCGTCATCTTCAAGGATGAGACCCATGGCGACACCGGCCACGGCCGATTTCAGCGGAACGCCCGCGTCCATCATCGACAGCGAACCGCCGCAGACCGACGCCATCGACGACGAGCCGTTGGATTCGGTGATCTCGGACACGACGCGGATGGTGTAGGGGAAATCGGTTGCGGGCGGCAGGACCGCCTGCAACGCGCGCCATGCCAGCTTGCCGTGGCCGATCTCGCGGCGTCCGGGCGGGCCGACACGCCCCGCTTCACCGACCGAGTAGGGCGGGAAGTTGTAGTGCAGCAGGAAGTTCGACTTGTAGGTGCCGTTCAGCGCGTCGATCATCTGCTCGTCGTCGCCGGTGCCAAGCGTGGTGACCACAAGGCCCTGCGTCTCGCCGCGGGTGAACAGCGCCGAGCCGTGGGTGCGCGGCAGGATGCCGGTCTCGCACACGATGTCGCGCACCTCGTCGGTGCGGCGTCCGTCGATGCGGCGGCCATTCTTGACCACGTCACCGCGCAGAACGCCCGACTCCAGCTTCTTGAGAGCCGAACCAAGGTTCGGGTCGGCAAGCTGGTCTTCGGTCAGGGTCGCCTTGATCGCGTCCTTGGCGGCGGACACGGCGTGCGTCCGCTCCTGCTTGTCGGTGATCGCGTAGGCGGCGCGCATCTTGTCTTCGCCCGCGGCCTTCACGGCGTCATAGAGCGCCGAGTAGTCGGGGGGCGAGAAGTCGAAGGGCTCTTTCGCGGCGTCTTCGGCCAGCGAGATGATCAGGTCGATCACCGGCTGGATCTGCTGGTGGGCAAAGTTCACCGCACCCAGCATCTCGGCCTCGGTCAGCTCATAGGCTTCCGATTCCACCATCATCACGGCGTCCTTGGTGCCCGCGACGACGAGATCGAGGCGCTGCTCGGGGTTCTCGCGCAGCTTGTGCATGTCATCGACAGCCGGGTTCAGTACGTATTCGCCGTTCGCAAAACCGACGCGGCAACCGGCAATCGGACCCATGAAGGGCGCGCCGGAAATCGTCAGAGCCGCCGAGGTTGCGATCATCGCGACCATGTCGGGGTCGTTCTCGAGGTCATGGCTGAGAACGGTGCACATCACCAGGACTTCGTTCTTGAAGCCGGGGACGAACAGCGGGCGGATCGGACGGTCGATCAGGCGTGCGGTCAGCGTTTCCTTTTCGGTCGGCCGCGCCTCGCGCTTGAAGAAGCCGCCGGGAACCTTGCCCGCGGCATAGTATTTTTCCTGGTAATGGACGGTGAGCGGGAAGAAGTCCTGCCCTTCCTTCGCCTGCTTGGCAAAGGTCACGTTGGCCATCACGCTGGTCTCGCCAAGCGTGGCGATGACCGAGCCGTCGGCCTGACGGGCAACCTTGCCCGTTTCCAGTGTAAGCGTTTCATCGCCCCACTGCATGGATTTCGTTGTCACGTTGAACATCTGTCGTATCCTGTCTGGAGGCACTCCCGCCCCTGCGGGTCCTCCGTTGTCATAGCGGCCCCATTGCCGCCGACCCCCTTATCATTCCATGCGCCGGGGTCAGGGCGTCACGTCTCAGATGGGGGCCGCGTATAGGAAAACCAGACCTTTGGGAACCCGGCGCGTGGGTCAGCGCGGTCAATGCCTCGGCATTCGGTGCGGATTGGGGTAGTCTGCCAAGGCAACCACAGGGAAAGCCCCATGATCGAAGAGCCGCGCATCGTCACGCAGGACAGCTTTCGCGCCGCCATGGTGCCGATCCGCGCCCCGGCCGAGCACATTCGCGACGAAATGCCAAAGGCGATCCGCGAGATCGTGGAAGCGATGCAGGCGCAGGGCACCATGCCAATCGGTCCGATGTTCGCCTTTCACGCGCATCCGCCCGGTGAGGTGTTCGATTTCGAACTTGGGTTTCCTGTCGCGGGCGACATGGCGTCCACCGGGCGGGTTCTGGGCGGCGAGTATCCGGCGCTGAAGGTGGTCCAGACCGTCTATTCCGGCCCGTATGAGGGACTACCGGACGCCTGGCTTGCCTTTGTCGAGACGCTTGAGGCACGCGATTTCCTTGCCCGCGCCGGTGTGGAACGCGATGGCCGGGTGCTGGAGAGATACCTCGCGGGGCCCGAACGCAGCGACGATCCCGCTGACTGGCGCACCGAACTCAATTTCCCGTTGCTCGGCGCATGAGCCCCTCAAACGCAAAACGCGCCCCAAGGGGGCGCGCTGCGTCTTCAATCCGGCGGCGGCTTAGCGGCGGATGCCCAGCTTGCCGATCAGGTCGAGATACTTCTGCTCGTTCTTTTTCTTTAGGTAGTCGAGCAGCTTGCGGCGCTGGGCCACCATCATCAGAAGGCCACGGCGCGAGTGGTTGTCCTTCTTGTGGGTCTTGAAATGCTCGGTCAGCGCGGTGATGCGCGTGGTCAGGATCGCGATCTGAACCTCGGGCGAGCCGGTGTCGCCTTCCTTCGTCGCGTAGTCCTTCATGATCTTTTGCTTGTTCTCGGCAGTGATCGACATCGGGGTCTCCTATCGGTTCAAGTGACAGCGCAAGCCGGGATGTCGTCCAGCAAGGCTCTTTGCCCACCACGTCAGGGCGGGATGCAGGCGTATAGGAGCAATCCCGCCCGATTGAAAGACCTTTTCCCGGCGCCGAACAGTCACATTGTTCGCAATGTGGCGCCTTTCGCGGAAAAGCCGCTGAAATGCCCAAGGCCCGTCAACGAATGCCCCCGCTTGAATGTTGATCTTGTCGATGGGACGCATCCTGGCGTTCCGCTGACAAGGACGTGTGATGTTCGCGCTGGGGTCCGCGCTTGCGATGCTTCTGGTTGGTCTTGGGGTCGATATGGCCGCCGTGGACCGATCCGCTGCGTCCAGCGGTCATGATAATGACGACGCCGCGCCGTCGGGCGACGGGTTGCAGGGCGCGCTGTCCCACGATGACGCGGAGTCTGCGTCTGGCGACGCGCCCGAAAACGCAGACGAACGCGCGGGCGAACGTGCGGACGGGTCCACCAGACAAGACGATCTGGCGCACAGGCCCACGGTTCAGGCTGCGGTTGATGTGCCGGATGCCGAGATGGATGCGCTCGTGCGCGAGATCGACGCATTCCTGGCCGAAGATCCTGCCCCGGCGGACCCAGCCGCCCGTGACACCGCAGAAGCTGCCCCCGCATCACCAGATGAGGCACCCGACGCGGAGACAGAAGCGGAAGCGTCCGGTTCCACTGACTTTCTTGCCTTCCTCGACGGGCCGGACGGGTTGTTCGATGACGAGGCCGGAACGCCCGAACCTCACGCGGCGGACGACCTGCAACCAAGGGACCTGCCGGGCGAGGACGATCTGGCCACGGCCTTCGACAATGACGAGTTGTTCGGAGAGCACAGCATAGACGCGTTGTTCGCCAAGGCAGAGGGCGGGCTGGAACCGGAACCCGAACTGGATATCGTTGATTACACCCCCGGCACCGAAAGGCTGGTGATGACCTACGATGATGATGGCACGGACGCGCCCGATCTGCAGGTCGTGAACCGGCAGGACGGAGAGACCCGCCTTGCGCTCATACAGGTCGGCGGCGAAACAGTCGCCCGCGTTGGCCTTGCGCCGGGCGCCCGCGACATGACGGCGGACGACATCGCCCTGTTCGCGGACGGCTGACGCCGGACACGCCGACGGTTGCCGATTCGTGGCGGCCCGTGCGGTATGCGCGGCCAGGCACCCCTGCTCTCTCCCATTCTTGAAAGACGGCGAAATGCGGCGTCGCTGGTCCGGCCTATTGCGGCGAAAATGCGGCACCGTCGCCAACGGGGAAACAGTTAACGGTGTATTGACCAGAACAGTTGACGTTCCCGCACCAGGGCCGAAAGGTAGCTGCAATCTGCCTGTGGGGGGTGGAACCAATTATTCTGGATTGCTGCCATGTTCGCCATTTTTGGTCTCTTCGCACTTGTCGGCTTGGGTTTTGCCTTTGACCTGTTCGGAGGTGACGACGACTCTGGCAATCAGGACTCTTCCGACACTGCGGAAAGCGGGTCTTCCGCCACCCAAGGCGACGATATCCTGAATGGCACGCCCCAGTCAGACATGATCGCCGGGCTTGGCGGCAACGACGTGATCCGGGGCCTTGGCAGCGGCGACACGTTGGAGGGCAACGACGGCGACGACCAGATCGAGGGCGGCGGCGGCCTTGACAGCATCGACGGCGGCCCGGGCAACGATGCGATGCTTGGCGGAACCGGCGGCGACGCGATCAGCGGGGGCGCGGGCAACGATACGATCGACGGAAATGCAGGCTTTGACATGCTGTCGGGCGGCATCGGGGACGACGAGATCTATGGCGGTCCTGGAGGCGATTCGATCAACGCTGGCGACGGCGACGATTTCGTCGATGCAGGCACCGGGTTCGACAACGTGGACGGCGGAGAGGGCGACGACTTCCTCTTTGGCGGCGGCGGCGGCGACACGTTGCGCGGCTGGATCGGCAATGACGAGATATACGGCGAGAACGGAGAGGACTTGCTGTTCGGTGAGAACGGCAACGACTACCTGAACGGCGGACGCGACGACGACTTCATGGACGGCGGAGCGGGCGACGACACGCTGGAAGGCGACGAGGGCGACGATGCGCTTCTGGGCGGAACCGGGTCGGATGGCCTGTTCGGTGGGGACGGGAATGACGCTCTCGACGGCAACGACGGCAACGACATCCTCGACGGTGGCGACGGCATCGACACTCTGCTTGGCGGTCCCGGGTCCGACCAGTTGTTCGGCGGCACCGGCGATGACACGCTGGACGGCGGACTTCAGAACGACGAACTGTTCGGCGGCGATGGCAACGACATCCTGATCGGCCAGAACGGTTCGGACATCCTGGATGGCGGCGCAGGCATCGACGATATGGATGGCGGCATCGGTCAGGATACGCTGCTGGGCGGCGCGGGCGCGGACATCATGCGCGGCGGATCGGGCGACGACCTCATGCGCGGCGGCGACGACAACGACCAGATGTCGGGCGGCAACGGTGACGACGCGATGTTTGGCGATCTGGGCAACGACACGATGTTCGGCAACCAGGGCGCCGACCGAATGGACGGCGGCGCGGGGACGGACGTGCTTGACGGCGGTGTCGATGCCGATGTGTTGTTCGTCAGCGGGGACGCGACGGCAGATACCGCAATCGGCGGCGCCGGGAACGACGATCTTGTCCTTGGGCAAGGCGACACGGGGACGGGCGGCGTCGGCAGCGACGACTTCTATCTCACCGAGTTCGGGGCGCTGTCGCAAGTGACCGATTTCAGTGCCGCAGACGACCGTGTTCTGGTCGGCTTCGACAGCGCGGGTCCGGCGCCGACGGTGACCGTGTCTACCGTGACACCCGGTGGCGGCGCGCCTTCGGTCAACACGATCTCGCTGAACGGAACCGCCGTGGCGACCGTCACCGGATCGCCGCTGACGGTGGGCGACATCGCCCTGATCCCGACCAGCGCCTTCCCGACCTAAGGCGCAAAGAACGGCACGAACGCGTCCAGCACCGCCTTTGGGTTCTCTTCCATCGCGAAGTGCCCGCTTTCGCAGCTTTCATCGGTGACCGTCTTTGCCCAGTCGCGCCAGATCGCGGCCGGATCGCCGGTCGAGGCGGGAAATCCGCCCTTCGCCCACAGGAAATGCACCGGCGCCGTGATCCTGCGCCCGGCTGCGCGGTCGGCCTCATCGAGCGCGCGGTCCGTGGTCGCCCCGGCGCGGTAATCGGCGCACATCGCGTGCAGCCGCACAGGGTCGGCGATCTGCCTGCGGTAGCTGTCCAGCGCGCCGGGCGTGAAGGCTTCGAGCGTTCTGGTTAAGCTCCAGCTTTTCAGGGTGTGGTCGAGATAGGCCACCGGATCGGCACCGATCATGCGTTCCGGCAGGGGATGCGGCTGCGCGAGGAAGGTCCAGTGATAGGCCTTGAGCGCGACATCGGCCGTCCAGCGATCCCAGAAAGCACCGGTCGGGATCACCTCGATGATGCCAAGCCGTCGGGTCCGTTCGGGATGGTCGAGCGCAAGGCGATAGGCCACGCGCGCGCCCCGGTCATGGCCCAGCACATGCGCGCGCGGGATGCCCAGGGCATCCATCAACCCGATGATATCATTTGCCATTTCACGCTTGGAATAGACGGTGTGGCCGGGATCGTCGGGCGGCGCGTCGCTGTCGCCATAGCCGCGCAGGTCGGGCGCGATCACTTCGAACCGCTCTGCCAGCGCGGGGGCGACGCGGCTCCAGGCGGCATGGGTCTGCGGATAGCCGTGCAGCAGGATCAGCGGCGCGCCCTGCCCGGCACGGTGCACCGACAGCGAGACCGAGCCTGTGTCGATCCGCGTCTGCGTGAAGCCTTCGATCATCGTCCCGTGTCCCTCGATCCTGGCCACTGCCACGTTAACCAACTGTTCTGAAAAGCAAAGCCCCGCATGCCCCGGAATGATACCTATGCCGCGGGGTACGTGGAGGGACGGCGATGCTGGCTGCATTGCTATTGCTGGGGTTTGTTCCGTTGGCCTTCTGGCCGGACGGCGACGAGGATCAGGTGGACGACGAAGACCAGGACGACGATCCTTCGGAGTCGTCCAGACGGGACATCGGCGACGATGCGCCCGACGAAGACGATGCGCCCGAAGACGCGCCAGACGATGATCCGCAAGACGATGACGCGCCGCAAGACGACGGCGAACCGGAGGCCTTCTGGCTGGAACCCGAGCTTGGCGATCACGAAATGCCGGAGTTCGATCCCGATGCGGACAGTTTGCAGCTCGACTTCAGCAACACCGACCTGCCGGACACGATGGAGTTGACCGAGACCGATGCTGGCGACGCGGACACGTCCCTGCGGCTGGGATTCGAAAGCGGCACCATGACGATCTCCTTCACCGGGCTGGGCAGCGTTCCAACCGACAACGTGTCGCTGTGGTTCGGGCCGGGAGATGGGCCAGACAGCGTGACGGTGGCCGAGGTGCTGGAGGTCTCGGACGCCGTCGATCCCGACGACCCCGGGATCGACCCGGTGGACCCTGATGCGCCCGATACGGATACGGGCGGCGAGGGCGGGCCGGGCATCGACCCCGAAGATCCCGACGACCCAAGCCTCGACCCTGTCGATCCGGATACACCAGACCAGCCGGAGGCGGTCGATGCGCCCGGCATCGATCCGGTGGACCCGGACCAGCCGGGCAATACCCCCGGCACCGATCCGGTGAACCCCGATGATCCGGATGCTGGCGAAGCGTCAAGTCTCGATCCGGTGGACCCCGATCAACCGGACGGCGCTTCGGGCACCGACCCGGCGGACCCCGATGATCCGGACGACCGCCCGCCGCAAGACAACGTTGGGCTGGCCCCCGCCGATCCCGACGCGCTCGTGGTAGAGTTGTCGGCGGACGGGCTGACCGAACCCGCGCACGTCTCCGGCTACGACCCGGCGACCCAACAGCTGCAGATCGACATCGAAAACGCGGGCGGCCACGTCTATGAGGTGTCGATTCGCGCCGATTCATGGGGCGAAGACGGGGTGATCCTGCTGGACGGGAACGTCGCCGTGGTGGTCGAAGGCGCGCCGCAGATCGATGCCGGCCATGTCCGTGTCAGCTATGTCTGACCTTCCGCGATCCACGGCTCTGGCTGGCGGTCGTAGCCGATGTAAAGCGGGTGTTTCGGTTGCCCGGCCTTGGTCAGTCCAAGGTGATACAGCGGGCGCCCGGTGCGGCGCAGCAGGGACTCGACTGCGCGGCCCCTGTCCAGATGCGCGCCGTGCGCGCCCCATCCGCAAATGATCTGATCCGCCCAGCCGCAGCTTTCCGCGATGGCCGCATCGTTCTCTGGCCCGACCGGATCGGCGGCGGCGCGCATCTTCTTGGGGTCCGTGTCGCGCCAGGCGAAGATGTTGGTGACGCGGAACGCGCCAAACCCCAGCGTCCGCGCGCGGCGCTCGCAACGTTCCACGGTCGGATCGTTCTGAACCTCGGTCGCGGTCGAGGGGTTCAGCATCACGAACAACGCCCGTTTGCCGCCTTCGTCCCAGACGCGGGTGAGAAGGTAACGATAGCGCTCGCAATCGGAATAGACGGCAACCGAGGGCGCGTCGCCCTTGGTGTGGGTTCTGGTGATCATGTTGTGCCTCTATTCCTCATGGCACAACATATCGATTCCAGTTTGAAATGTTCTTGTTTTGTGCAAGTCTTCTTCAGGTAGAATCATAGGAGGCCAGCATGGCCAAGAAGCAGTCCACATCGAAAGTTTCGTCGTTGGCATCGAGGGTCCTTTCCGGAAGCAAAAAAGCTTCTCCGAAAGAAGTAAAATCGCTAGCGGCATCCGTACTATCTCAAGACGAGAAAAAGGGACGTTAACCCAGATCACGCCTTGAAGACGCGGGTGGGGTGCAATTCCCCGGCGCGGTAGATGCCCACGGCCACGGCGCGGCCGTCGTAGCTGGCCCACGCCTCGTCGCCGTATTCAGCGTCCGACGACAGCACCCGGCCGGGGTTGCCGTTGCGCAGGCGGGTGACGCCGTCACTGGCACAGGGCAGTTCGGTCAGGTCCGCCAGCCCGACCTCCAGCGGCAGAAGATGCTCGTCCAGCGCCGGGTCCTTCGCCAGACGCTCGACTTCGTCCATGGTGATGCCGTCCGATGCCTCGAATGGCCCCGACCAGACACGGCGCAGGGTCACGACATGGCCAAGGCAGCCAAGCGCCTGCCCCAGATCGCGCGCGATGGACCGCACATAGCCGCCCTTGCCGCAGATCATCTCCAGAACGGCGGTGTCGGCGTCGGGGCGTTCCACCATCTCGAGGCTCTCGACGAACAGATCCCGCGCGGCAAGGTCCATCTCTTCGCCGTCTCTCGCCTTGGCATAGGCGCGCACGCCGTCGACCTTCACCGCAGAGAATTGCGGCGGCACCTGCCGGATGTCGCCGGTAAACGCGGGCAGCGCGGCGCGGATCGCGTCATCCGTCGGGCGCGTATCCGACGTGTCGATCACCTCGCCCTCGGCGTCGTCGGTGTTGGTCGCGGCGCCCCAGCGCACGGTGAAGCGGTAGGCCTTGAGAGCGTCGGTGATGTAGGGAACCGTCTTGGTCGCCTCGCCCAGCGCAACGGCCAGAACGCCCGTGGCTGCCGGATCAAGGGTGCCCGCATGGCCCGCCTTCTGTGCGCCAAAGGCCCAGCGCACCTTGTTGACAACAGCGGTCGAGGTGATGCCCGCGGGCTTGTCCACCACGAGCCATCCGGAAATGTCGCGTCCCGATTTGCGGCGTCCCATGGCGTCAGTCTTCTTTGTCGTCTGGCGTGTCGAGATCGCGGCGCACCTCGTCCGATCCGAACAGGCGGCGTGTGTCGTCCATCCGGTCAAAGGTCTCGTCGATCTGGAACCGCAGGTCGGGCGCGAACTTCAGCGTCATTTCCTTGGACACCGCGCGGCGCAATTCGCCCTTGTTGCGGGCCAGCGCCTGAATCGCCTCGTCGCGGTGATCGCCGCCCAGCGGCATCACGTAGACCGTCGCGACCTTGAGATCGGGCGATGTCCGCACCTCTCCCACGGTGATCGACAGACGGTTCAGGTCGGGATCGTGAATGTCGCCACGATTGAGCACGTCGGACAGGGTCCGCCGGATGAGTTCCCCCACGCGAAGTTGCCGCTGCGACGGACCGCCGCCAGTATCGAAGCGTTTTGCCATGCCGCGCGACATAGGCCCTGCGCGCAGAACCCGCAAGCGGGGGCTTTGCCAAGCGGGCGGCGTCACGCTATGGCGGGGCGGATTGATGGAGGGCGGGACATGACCCAAAGCGCAGGCGTTTGCATCACCGGGGTTTCGGGCCGGATGGGCCGGATGCTGGTCGAGACGGTAGAAGGCGACGCCCGGTTGCACGTCGCGGCGGCGCTGGAACGGGCCGGGCATGACTGGATCGGTCAGGATCTTGGCACGGCGATGGGCGGAACACCGCTGGGCGTGACGGTGACGGACGATCCGCGCGCGGCGATCGCGGCGGCGGAGGTGGTGATCGACTTCACCGCGCCGGATGCGACGGTGGAATTCGCCCGCATCGCCTGCGAGTTCGAAAAGGTGCATGTCATCGCCACGACGGGGTTCGAGGCCTCGCATCTGGACGCCATCGCCGCCGCCGGGGCGGGCGCGACGATCATCCGCGCAGGCAACATGAGCCTTGGGGTGAACCTTCTGGTGAAACTGACCCGCATGGTCGCCGCCGCGCTGGACGAGGATTTCGACATCGAGGTGATCGAGGCGCATCACAGCCGCAAGGTCGACGCACCGTCCGGCACCGCGCTGATGCTGGGCGAAGCCGCCGCAGAGGGGCGCGGTGTATCGCTGGACACCCATGCCGACCGGGGCCGCGACGGCATCACAGGGGCGCGCAAGGCGGGGCATATCGGGTTTCACGCGATCCGGGGCGGCGACATCATCGGCGAGCATGACGTGCTCTTCGCGGGGCCGGGCGAGCGGATCACGCTGCGCCATGTCGCCAGCGACCGGTCGCTGTTCGCCAAAGGGGCGATCAAGGCGGCGCTTTGGGGGTTGCGCCAGCCGGCGGGCGAATACGACATGCTCGACGTGCTGGGGCTGAACGAGGCGTAGATCCGCCCATCGTCTTGAAACCCGGCGCGAGCGCCTATCTTGCCGCCCATGCGCACCATGTTCCTGACCGCCCTTCTTGTCGCCCTTGCCTTGCCCGCAAGCGCCCAGACGACCGCCACCCGTGTCGCCGAGCGCGACCGCTTTGTCGCGCTGACCAACGGCAAGGCGCTGACTCGTTTCGCCATCCGGCTTGAGGTTGCGCCGAACGGCACCATCGGCGGGCGCGCCTTTGGCCGCGACGTCACGGGGCAATGGACCTGGGAAGACGGGTTCTTTTGCCGGGCGATGGAGGCGGGCAGCACCGTGCTGGAGCGGAACTGCCAGGCGGTCTACCTGATGGACGACGCGCTGCGCTTTGTCGCGGATCGCGGACAGGGCGACACCGCCGACCTCGCGATCCGCTGACGCCTAGAAATCGTAGGCGATGCCCTTCTTTTCCCAGTCGCCGTAGCGCACGGGTTCGGGCCCCTTGCGGCCGCCAAGCTCGGTCGGCAGGTCCAGCGCCTTTGCCTTGGCGCGGCGTTCCTCTGCTTCGGCCAACGCGCGGCGGGCGGCATCGGGAAGTTCATCTTGCGGAGTGTCGGTCATGTCGGCGGCTCCTTGTTGGCCGGTCCCGACTGATATACGCCGCTTCTCGTCTCTCGCAAGCAAGGCCGTTCCATGTCCAAACCGGGTCTCGCCCCGCGCCGCAGCGCATTGTTCCTTCTGGGCCGGGTGACCGTGCACGGGCAGCTTCTGTCCGAACTGCTGCCGGGTGCGGTAGAGCGGCTGGAACCTGCGGACCGCGCGCGGGCGCAGCGGCTGGCGACGGACACCCTGCGCTGGATGGACCGGGCCGACCGGCTGCTTGGCCCCTATCTGAAACGTCGCCCCAAGACCGAGGTGCTGAACGCGCTGCGCCTTGGCGTGACCGAAATCTGCGAAGACGGGGCCGCGCCGCACGGGGTCGTGGACGCGATGGTGACGCTGAGGCGCGAAGGCAAGCACACCGAAAGCGCGGCAGGGCTGGTCAACGCGGTGCTGCGCAAGGTGGGAACCGACGGCCCCGCGAAATGGGTGACGCTGCCGGTGCCGCGCCTGCCGAAATGGCTGCGCGCACCGTTGGTCGACGCCTGGGGCAAAGAAGCCGTCGCCGCGATGGAAGCGGCGCACGCGGCAGGTGCACAGCTCGACCTTACGCCGCGCGACGGTGACGCCGCGGCGCTGGCCGATCTGGTCAGCGGCATCGCGCTGCCCACGGGCAGCGTGCGGCTGGGCGATCCGGGGCAGGTAACGGCGCTTCCCGGCTATGCCGATGGTGCCTGGTGGGTGCAGGACGCCGCTGCTGCGATCCCGGCGCGCCTGCTGGACGCCCGCGCGGGCGAGCGCGTTCTGGACATGTGCGCCGCGCCCGGCGGCAAGACGATGCAACTTGCGGCCAGCGGCGCCGCCGTTACAGCGCTGGACCTGTCCGAAGGGCGGATGGCCCGCGTGGCCGAGAACCTTGCGCGCACGGGGTTGAAAGCAGAAATCGCCGTTGCCGACGCCCTGAGCTTTGACGCCGCGCCGTTCGACGCGATCCTTCTGGACGCGCCCTGTTCTGCCACTGGCACGCTGCGCCGCCACCCCGACCTGCCGCAGGCCAAGGACGGATCGGACTTCGGCGCGCTGTTCGCCTTGCAGGAGGCGATGATCGACCGGGCGCTGGCGCTGCTGAAACCCGGCGGACGTCTGGTCTATTGCACCTGCTCGCTGCTGCCGGACGAGGGCGAAGTCGCGGTGGAGGAGGCGCTGGCGCGGCACCCCTCGCTGGCGCTGGACACGGGCGCGCTGTGTCACGACTGGATCGAGGACGGCTGGCGCGGCGAGACCGGCCTGCGCCTGCGCCCCGATTTCTGGGCGGACCGGGGCGGCATGGACGGGTTCTATATCGCCTGCCTGCGGAAAACCGCAGGCTGACCGCCGCGCATCAGTCAATGACACATGCCCCGCATGTGCGTATGCTACTTCAAAAGAGGCGCAAAGGATGTGCCCGATTTGGACCGAGGCAAGGCAGAGCGTGTCCCGTAAGGAAAGCTGGACAGCGCGGAAAACGCGCTGGATGAACCGCTACCATGCGTGGCGGGCGTCCCGTGCGCGGGCTGCGGCGGGATTTGTCTATCAGCCTGAACCGCGCACCATTGGCCGCTTTGCCAAGGGTCGGCAGATCATCGGCGGGCAGTTCCTGTTCGCCGGGCACCTGATCGAGGCGCCGGGCGTGTCGATCTGGGACATCAAGTCGCCCGATCTTGCCTTCGAGACCGAGCTTCACAGCTTTGAATGGCTGGATGACCTGGCCGCCGTTGGCGATTCCGCCGCGCGGGGGCTTGCCCAGACCTGGACGCAAGAGTGGATCGCCCGCTTCGGCAAGGGACGCGGCATCGGCTGGACGCCCGATCTGACCGGGCGGCGCCTGATCCGCTGGATCAACCACGCGCTGTTTCTTCTCAACGGGCAGGGGCGCGAGGCGACGGAAGGCTATTACCAGTCGCTTGCCCATCAGACGACCTATCTTGGCCGCCGCTGGCACGTCGCCACGCCGGGCCTGCCACGCTTTGAGGCGCTGACCGGGCTGGTCTATTCCGGCCTTGCCCTTCTGGGGATGGAGCGGTCCATCGGCGAGGCGCTGGACGCGCTGGAGCGGGAATGCGCCGAACAGGTGGACGCGGGCGGCGGATTGCCGACGCGCAACCCCGAGGAACTGCTTGAGGTGTTCCAGCTTCTGAACTGGGCGGCGACCGCGCTGTCCGAGGCCGACAAGCGCATTCCGCCCGACCAGATCGCCGCGATGGACCGGATCGCGCCCACGCTGCGGGCGCTGCGCCATGCGGACGGCGGGCTGGCGCGGTTTCATGGCGGCGGGCGCGGGCTGGACGGACGGCTGGATACCGCGCTGGCGCAGTCGGGCATCCGCACCCCGCCGCGCGACGGTCTGGCGATGGGATTTGCGCGGCTGTCGGCGGCCCGCACCACTGTGATCGTCGATGCAGCGCCGCCGCCGCTTGGCCCGACCAGCCACAACGCCCACGCCTCGACGCTGGCGTTCGAGCTGACCTCGGGCCGCCGCCCGCTGATCGTGAACTGCGGATCGGGCAAGCCCTTTGGCGAGGCATGGCGCAGCGCGGGGCGGGCGACTCCGTCGCATTCCACGCTGATGATCGACGGCTATTCGTCGTCGCGGCTGGGCGGACGCCGGCGTATCGCGGGATATGACCGCGAATACCTGATCGAGACGCCCCGCGACGTGCGGCTGAAACAGATCGGCGACGAGGGCGGCACGGGACTGATCGCGGGCCATGACGGCTATGTCTCGACTCACGGGCTGACCCATGTGCGCGCGATCGACCTGTCCTCGAACGGGCGGGGCGTGGCGGGCGAGGATACGCTTGCCGTCGTCAACGACGAGGATCGCCCGCTGTTCAAGCGGGCGATGGATCGCAGCAAGCTGCAAGGCATCGCGTTCAAGGTGCGGTTTCACCTGCACCCCGAGGTCGATGCAGAGATCAACATGAAGGGCGCGGCGGTGTCGCTGGCGCTGAAATCCGGCGAGATCTGGGTGTTCCGGCATGACGGCGTCGCCACGCTGACGGTCGAGCCGTCGGTCTATCTGGAAAAGGGCCGGGTAAGGCCGCGCCCCAGCCAGCAGATCGTGCTGAGCCATGTCGCGCTCGAGGATGCGACGCGGGTGCGCTGGACTTTGGCCAAGGCCACCGATACCCCCGCCTACATCCGCGACATCGAGCGCGACGACGACCTGTATAGCTAAGGGACCCCGACCGCATGACCGATCTTGCTCCTGTGCGCCGCGCGCTGATTTCCGTGTCCGACAAGACCGGCCTCGTCGATCTGGCCAAGGCGCTGGCCGCGCGCGGGATCGAGCTGTTGTCGACCGGTGGCACGGCAAAGCTGCTGCGCGGCGAGGGGCTGGAGGTGCGGGACGTGTCCGAGGTGACGGGCTTCCCCGAGATGATGGACGGTCGGGTCAAGACGCTGCATCCTGGCGTGCATGGCGGGCTTCTGGCGCTGCGCAATGACGCCGCGCATCAGGCTTCGGCGTCCGAGCACGGCATCCCGATGATCGACCTGCTGGTGGTGAACCTCTACCCGTTCGAGGCGACGGTCGCGGCGGGTGCGGACCATGACACAGTGATCGAAAACATCGACATCGGCGGGCCGGCGATGATCCGTGCGGCGGCCAAGAATCACGCCTTTGTCAGCGTCGTGGTGGACGTCGAGGATTACGCGCCGCTTCTGGCGGAACTGGACGCGCAGGACGGGCAGACGACGCTGGCCTTTCGCCAGCGCCTTGCACAGACCGCCTATGCCCGCACCGGGGCCTATGATGCCGCCGTTTCCACGTGGATGGCGGGCGCCTTGGGTGATCCCGCGCCGCGCCGCCGCGTGGTGGCGGGAACGCTGGCCCAGACGCTGCGCTACGGCGAGAACCCGCACCAGTCGGCAGCCTTCTACCGCGACGGATCGCTCCGCCCCGGGGTCGCCACCGCGCGGCAGGTGCAGGGCAAGGAACTGAGCTACAACAACATCAACGACACCGACGCCGCGTTCGAGCTGGTGTCGGAATTTGCGCCCGGTGACGGCCCGGCCTGCGCGATCATCAAGCACGCCAATCCCTGCGGCGTGGCGCGCGGCGCCACCCTGCGCGAGGCTTATGGGCGCGCCTTTGATTGCGACCGGACGTCGGCCTTTGGCGGGATCATCGCGCTGAACCAGCCGCTGGACGGCGACACGGCAGAGGAAATCGCGGGCATCTTCACCGAAGTCATCATCGCTCCCGGCGCCGATGCAGCCGCGCGCGAGGTGCTGGCCCGCAAGAAGAACCTGCGGCTTCTGCTGACGGACGGGCTTGCCGATCCGGCCGCCGCGTCCCTGACGGTGCGGCAGGTGTCGGGCGGGATGCTGGTGCAGGACAAGGACAACGGCCACATCACCGCCGCCGATTTAAAGGTCGTGACCAAACGCCAGCCGACCGAGGCCGAGATCGCCGACCTTCTGTTCGCGTGGAAAGTGGCCAAGCACGTCAAGTCGAACGCCATCGTCTACGTGCGCGGTGGCGCCACCGTGGGCGTCGGCGCCGGGCAGATGAGCCGTGTCGACAGTTGCCGGATCGCCGCGCGCAAGGCCGAGGACATGGCCGAGGCGCTGGGTCTCGCAGATGTGCCGACAAAGGGCTCTGTCGTGGCGTCGGATGCGTTCTTTCCCTTTGCCGATGGCCTGCTGACCGCGGCCGAGGCGGGCGCGACGGCGGTGATCCAGCCCGGCGGGTCGATGCGCGACGACGAGGTGATCGCGGCGGCAGATGCGGCGGGTCTGGCGATGGTGCTGACCGGCATGCGGCATTTCCGGCACTGAGGGCGTGATGCGGTTGCTTGCCCTGACAACGGTGATCGTTTTCGCGCTGGACCAGGCTACGAAATACATCGTCGTCCACGCGATGAACCTGCGCACGCTGGGCGCCATTGACGTGCTGCCGCCCTATCTCAACCTGCGGATGGCGTGGAACTACGGCATCAACTTTGGCCTGATGTCGCGCGACAGCGACATGACCCGCTGGGTGCTGATCGGCATCGCTCTGGCAATCTCGGCCTGGGTCGTCTGGTGGGTGCGGCGCGAGGGAGGGCGCTGGAACCAGATCGCGGCGGGGCTGCTGGTGGGCGGCGCGCTGGGTAACATTCTCGACAGGCTCATTTACGGCGGCGTGGCGGATTTCCTCAACATGTCCTGCTGCGGCATCGCCAACCCCTATGCGTTCAACGTGGCCGACATCGCGATCTTCGCAGGCGCGGCGGGGCTGGTAATTGCCCCCTCGCAAGCCAAGAAGACCCCGTGACCTTCGGCGGGCGTTGGTCTAGAACGGGCAACAGAATGTCTTTGGGTAGGGAGCCAGCCATGCGGCTTTCCATGGGAAAATTGATCGGTGCGCTGCTTGCCGTGGCCACTCTGGCCGCCTGCGGCGAGGATCAGCCGGTTCTGATGAACGTGCGCTCGACCGGCGACGGGCCGGACGAATTCGCCATCGTTCCGAACAAGCCGCTTCAGGCGCCCGAGGATTTCGCCGCCCTGCCACCGCCCACGCCGGGCGGTGCGAACCGTGTCGACGCCACGCCCGAGGCGGATGCCATCGCGGCGCTGGGTGGCAACCCCGCCGCCGTCGCCCGCGCCGCTTCGCCGACTGAGGGCGCGCTGATCCAGTATGCCTCGCGCTTTGGCCGCGACGCCACGATCCGCCAGCGGCTGGCCGCCGAGGATCTCGAATACCGCCGCCGCAAGGACGGGCGGCTTCTGGAACGGCTGGCCAACGTGAACGTGTATTACCGCGCCTACGAGCCGCTGTCGCTGGACCAGTATGCCGAACTGGAACGGTTCCGCCGCATCGGCGTGCGCACGCCGTCGGCCCCGCCTGCCCCGCGCGAGTGATCGCACCGGCGCCGAGGCGCCCGTGAACCCTGACACCTTTGTCACATCCCTGTGCCCCGCCTTGACCGGGCGGGCCGAATGAACAGCTATGGGGCAACGGGATCAAGGGAGCCTTCATGAAACGGATTGCCGCCATTGCGCTTGCGCTGGTCGCCGCGCTGCCCGCCTGGGCCGCCGAGGTGACATCGTTCTCTCTGGACAACGGGATGGACGTGGTCGTGCTCGAGGATCACCGCGCGCCGGTGGTGGTGCACATGGTCTGGTATCGCGCAGGCGCGGCGGAAGAACCGCCCGGAAAGTCCGGCATCGCGCATTTCCTTGAACACCTGCTGTTCAAGGGCACAGACGACATGGCGCCGGGCGAGTTTTCCGACGTGGTCGCCCGCAACGGCGGATCGGACAACGCCTTTACCAGCCAGGATTACACCGCCTACTTCCAGCGCGTCGCCGCTGACCGGCTGGAAGACATGATGCGGATGGAAGCCGACCGGATGCGCGACCTGCAACTGTCCGAGGCGGATATCCTGACCGAACGACAGGTCATCATCGAGGAACGCAACCAGCGGGTCGAGAACAACCCCGGCGCCCTGTTCCAGGAACAGATGCGTGCGGCGCAGTATCTCAACCACCCCTACGGCATTCCAGTGATCGGCTGGCGGCACGAGATGGTTTCGCTGGGTCTTGAGGACGCGCTTGGCTACTACGAACGCTTCTACGCCCCCAACAACGCGATCCTGATCGTCGCGGGCGACACCACCCCCGACGAGGTGCGCGCGCTGGCCGAGACCTATTATGGCCCACTGGAGCCGACCGAAGGGCTTGGCCCGCGCATGCGCCCGCAAGAGCCGCCGCAAACCTCGCCGCGCCGGATGACCTTTGAGGATCCGCGCGTGTCGCAGCCCTATGTCAGCCGCAGCTACCTGGCCGAGCCGCGCCGCGCGGGCGCGCAAGAGGACGCCGCCGCGCTTCTGCTGCTGTCGGAAATCCTTGGCGGCGACAGCCAGACCAGTGTTCTGGCCCGCAAGCTGCAGTTCGACACCCAGACCGCGATCTATTCGGGCGCGTTCTATGACCCGACGTCGTATGACGACACGCTGTTTGGCGTGTCCGTGGTGCCCGCTCCCGGCGTGTCGCTGCAGGAGGCCGAGGACGCGATGGACCGCGCGATTGCCGAGTTCATCGAGGAAGGCGTTGACGCGGAACAGCTTGAGCGGATCAAGACCAGCATCCGCGCCAGCGAAATCTACGCCGAGGACAGCGTGCAGGGCCTTGCCCGCCGCTATGGCGCGGCCCTGACCAGCGGGCTGACCATCGACGACGTGGACAACTGGCGCAGCGTGCTGGAGGCGGTGACCGAGGACGACATCCTTGCCGCCGCCCGCGAGGTCTTAGATCCGGACCGGTCGGTGACCGGCTGGCTGATGACCCCCGGCATGGACGAGACCGGCGCGGCAGCGCAGCCGGGCGCACAGGAGGTGACCCAATGATGATGCGTTTCGCATTCGCCGCGCTGGCCGCTCTGGCCCTGGCCGGCCCCGCCCGCGCCGCGGTCGACATCAAGGAAGTCACCTCGCCCGGTGGCATCACCGCCTGGCTGGTCGAGGAACATTCGATCCCGTTCACCGCGCTGGAAATCCGCTTCAAAGGCGGCGCGTCGCTGGATGCCCCGGGCAAGCGCGGCGCGATCAACCTGATGACCGCCACGCTCGAGGAGGGCGCAGGCGATCTGGACGCGCGCGGCTTTGCCGAGGCGCGCGACGACCTGGCGGCCCGCTTTGGCTATGACGTCGGTGACGACGAGATGTCGATCTCGGCCCAGTTCCTGACCGAGAACCGCGACGAGGCGCTGGCGCTGCTCAAGACCTCGATACACGCGCCGCGCTTCGATCAGGATGCGGTCGACCGTGTGCGCCAGCAGGTCCTGTCGATCATCCGGTCGGAAAAGACAGACCCCAACGACATCGCGCAGGCCGAATTCGATGCCCGCGCCTTTGGCGATCACCCCTACGCCACGTCGCTGAACGGCACCGCCGAAAGCGTCGCCGCGCTGACCCCGGACGACCTGCGCGCTGCGAAGGACCGGGTGATGGCGCGCGACCGGGTGTTCGTCTCTGCCGTGGGCGACATCACCGAGGCCGAGCTAGGCGCGCTGCTGGACGATCTCTTGGGCGATCTGCCGGAGACCGGCGCCGAGATGCCCGGCCCCGCGCCCTTCGATCTGGAGCCGGGCGTGCATGTCGTGCCCTTCGAGACGCCGCAATCCGTGGCGATCTTCGGCCACGGGGGCATTGCCCGCGACGATCCCGATTTCTTCGCCGCCTATGTGCTGAACCAGATCCTTGGCGGCGGCAGCTTTACCTCGCGCCTGATGGAAGAGGTGCGCGAAAAGCGCGGGCTGACCTACGGCGTCTATTCCTACCTCGTGCCCAAGGAGCACGCCGACCTTTACCTGGGGCAGGTCGCCTCGGCCAATGACCGCATGGCGGAAGCCATCGAGGTGATCCGCGCGGAATGGCAGCGCATCCGGGACGAGGGTGTGACCGACGAGGAACTGGAGGACGCCAAGACCTACCTCACGGGCGCCTATCCCCTGCGTTTTGACGGCAACGCGCGCATCGCCGACATTCTTGTGGGCATGCAGGTCACCGGGCTTGACCGCGACTATGTCAACACCCGCAACGCCAAGGTCGAGGCGGTGACGCAAGACGACATTCGCCGCGTCGCCGAACGCCTGATCCAGCCGGAGGCGTTGTCCTTCGTCGTGGTCGGACAGCCTGCCGGACTTGTCGGATCGAACTGATCCGTCCCGCAAGGGGCATGGTCGAATCGGAACGCGGCATGCTACGTCTAGTGGCATGTCGCACCCCCACCCCAACATAAGCGCAGAGCGGCCGGTCATCCGGCAACTGGACGAGGCAGCGATCAACCGCATCGCCGCAGGCGAGGTGGTCGAGCGTCCGGCATCCGCAGTCAAGGAACTGGTGGAGAACGCGCTCGACGCGGGCGCGCGGCGGGTGGACGTGACCATCGCCGACGGCGGCAAGACCCTGATCCGCGTCACCGATGACGGCTGGGGGATCGCGGCGGGTGATCTGCCGCTCGCCCTGTCGCGCCACGCCACCTCCAAGATCGACGGTAACGACCTTCTGAACATCCACAGCTTCGGCTTCCGGGGCGAGGCCTTGCCGTCGCTCGGTGCCGTCGGGCGGCTGCGGATCACCAGCCGTGTGCCGGGCGAGGACGGCGCCGAGATCGCCGTGTCGGGCGGCCAGGCCCAGCCGGTGCGCCCCGCCGCCCTGAGCGCGGGCACCGTCGTCGAGTTGCGCGACCTGTTCTACGCCACGCCTGCACGGCTCAAGTTCCTGCGCACCGACCGCGCCGAGACGCAGGCGATCACCGACGTGGTCAAGCGTCTGGCGATGGCCTCGCCTTTCGTCGCCTTCCGGCTCGAGGACACGACCGGCGGCACTGCGCGCGTGATCTTCCGCGCCGATGCCGAGACGGGCGATCTGTTCGGCGCGCTGCATGGCCGCCTCGCACGTATTCTTGGCGCCGACTTCGCCGAGAACGCCTTGCGCATCGACGCCGAACGGGACGGCTTGCGCCTGTCCGGCTACGCCGCCCTGCCGACCTATTCGCGCGGCGCGGCGGTGGCGCAGTATCTCTTCGTCAACGGCCGCCCGGTGCGCGACAAGCTGCTGATCGGCGCTTTGCGCGGCGCCTATGCCGACGTGCTGTCGCGCGACCGGCACCCGGCGGCGGCACTGTTCCTCGACTGCGATCCGCACGGCGTCGATGTCAACGTGCACCCCGCCAAGGCCGAGGTGCGGTTCCGCGACCCCGGCACCGCGCGCGGGCTGATCGTCTCGGCGCTGCGCCACGCGCTGGCAGAGGCAGGGCACCGCGCGTCCTCGACGGTTGCCGGGGCAACCTTGGGCGCGCTTCGGCCCGAACCGCAGGGCGCCCGCATCTACCAGATGGACCGCCCGTCGCAACAGGCGCTGCGCAGCGCCCATGCCGCGCAGGCGCCCCAGACCGGATTCGCCGAGACCGCCCAACCTTTCGCCCGTGTGGAACCCGATGGGCCCGAAGCCCCTACAGACCGCCCCCTAGGCGCCGCCCGCGCGCAGGTGCATGAGACCTACATCATCGCCCAGACGGCAGACGGCATCGTCATCGTGGATCAACACGCGGCGCATGAACGCCTCGTCTATGAGAAGCTGAAACGCCAGATGGCGGAAAACGGCATCGCCGCTCAGGCGCTGCTGATCCCCGAGGTGGTCGAGATGTCGCCCGGCGATGCCGAGGCGCTGCTGGCCCACGCGGACGCGCTGCACAGGATGGGCCTTGCCATCGAGGCCTTCGGCCCCGGCGCCATTGCGGTGCGCGAGACCCCGGCGATCCTGGGCGAAGTCGACGCGCAGGCCCTGATCCGCGACATCCTCGACGAGATCGACGACCTGGGCCAATCGGACCTGGTGCAGGAGAGGATCGAGGCGATCCTGTCGCGGGTGTCCTGCCACGGCTCGATCCGCTCGGGCCGCTGGATGCGCGCCGAGGAAATGAACGCGCTCCTGCGCGAGATGGAGGCGACGCCGCTCTCGGGCCAGTGCAACCACGGGCGACCCACCTACGTCGAGCTGAAACTCCACGACATCGAAAGACTGTTCGGACGCACATGATCCAGATCGGCGACCAGATTTATTCCTTCTCCGACCCCGCCGTTCTTCTGGTGCTGGGCGGCATCGCCTTTGCGCTGGTCGTCCTGTGGCTGCTGGTGACGACAGTGCGTGCCGCAGCACGGTCAGCGCAGATGACCGAACCGCTGGCGCGGCAGATCGGGCAGCTGGGGCACGACCTCAACACCCTGTCGTCCAACCAGCACGCCCTGTCGGGCGGGCTGACGCATGTGGCCGAGGCGCAGGCAGCCAGCCAGTCGAACATGATGCGGATCATGGAGGAACGGCTGGCCGAGGTTACGCGCCACATGACCGAGAACCTGCACGGCTCGGCCAATCGCACGGCGCGCAGCTTGGGCGAGTTGCAAGAACGCCTGCTGGCCATCGACAAGGCACAGGACAATATCCAGAAGCTGTCAGGCGACGTGCTGTCGCTGCAGGACATCCTGTCGAACAAGCAGCGGCGCGGCGCCTTCGGCGAGATCCAGCTGCATGACATCGTGTCCAAGGCGCTGCCCGCCGACAGCTACACATGGCAGGCGACCCTGCCCAACGGCGCGCGCGCCGATTGCCTGATCCACCTGCCGAACCCGCCCGGCCCCATCGTGGTGGATGCCAAGTTCCCCCTGGAAGCCTATGAGGCCTATGTCGCCGCCGAGACGAAAGAGGCCGCCGCCCGGGCCCTGACCGGCCTTGGGCAAGCGGTGAAGAAGCACATCAAGGACATCTCGGAACGCTACATCCTCGACGGCGACACCGCAGACGGCGCGCTGATGTTCCTGCCCTCCGAAGCGGTCTATGCAGAGCTTCACGCGCGCCTGCCCCACATCGTGCGCGAAGGCTTTGCCGCGCGGGTCTGGATCGTGTCGCCGACCACCTGCATGGCGACCCTGAACACCATGCGCGCGATCCTGAAAGACGCGCGCATGCGCGAACAGGCGGGCGCGATCCGCAAGGAACTGGCGCTGCTCTACGCCGATGTCGACCGGCTCGGCACCCGCGTCGAGAACCTCGACCGCCATTTCGGCCAGGCCGCAAAGGACATCGCCGAAATCCGCACCTCAGCCGACAAGGCCGGCCGCCGCGCCCGCCGCCTCGACAACTTCGACTTTGAGGAACTCGCCCCCGATACCGAGCCCGGCACGGTCGTGCGCCTCACCTCTGGCGACGGCTGATCCAAAGGGGCGCGCTGCGCGCGCATTCGATATTTGCGCGCCCTCCGGGCGCGGTGCCTCCGGCGGGAGGTATTTTCAGACCAAAGATGAACAGAAACACTTTCACATCTTTGGTCTGAAAGTACCTCTGGGGGGTGAATTGGCCGCAGGCCAAGAGGGGGGCAAAGCCCCCCTGCCCCCGCGACGCGCAAGGCGCGGCGCAAGTCCTCAGCCCTGTTCGGGCACCAGGATCTCGCGCTTGCCGACGTGGTTGGATGGCGACACCAGCCCGTTCTCCTCCATCTGCTCGACCAGCCGCGCGGCCTTGTTGTAGCCGATGGCCAGCTTGCGCTGGATGTAGGAGGTCGAGCATTTGCGGTCTTTCAGCACGATCGCCACCGCCTGGTCATATAGAGCATCCTCGCCGTCGGTGTTGCCGCCGGTGTTCAGGCCCAGCACCGCGTCGATGTCGCTTTCGGAATCCTCATCCGGCCCTTCGACGACGCCGCCGACGTAGGACGGCGGGCCGTAGGATTTCAGGTAGCTGACGATT
This sequence comes from Anianabacter salinae, assembly GCF_019061145.1. Taxonomy (GTDB): domain Bacteria; phylum Pseudomonadota; class Alphaproteobacteria; order Rhodobacterales; family Rhodobacteraceae; genus Anianibacter; species Anianibacter salinarum. The sequence goes on from NZ_JAHQZS010000004.1 coordinate 356,159, forward strand.
TCCTCGACCTCTTCGTCAGACACGAAGGGGCCGTGGACGCGGGTGATCCGGCTGCCGCCCGCCATGTAAAGCATGTCGCCCATGCCCAGAAGCTGCTCGGCGCCCTGTTCGCCCAGGATGGTGCGCGAATCGATCTTGGACGTGACCTGGAACGAGATCCGGGTGGGGAAGTTCGCCTTGATCGTGCCGGTGATGACATCGACCGACGGGCGCTGCGTGGCCATGATCAGGTGGATGCCGGACGCCCGCGCCATCTGCGCAAGGCGCTGGATGCAGGCCTCGATCTCCTTGCCTGCGACCATCATGAGGTCGGCCATCTCGTCGACGACGACAACGATGTAGGGCAGCGACTGCGGCGCGAATTCCTCGGTCTCGAAGATCGGCTCGCCGGTGTCCTCGTCGAACCCGGTCTGAACCGTGCGCTTGAACATCTCGCCTTTGGCGAGCGCGTCCTTCACCCGGCCGTTGAAGCCGTCGATGTTGCGCACGCCCATCTTGGACATCTTGCGGTAGCGGTCTTCCATCTCGCCGACGACCCATTTCAGGGCGACGACCGCTTTCTTGGGGTCGGTGACGACGGGCGACAGCAGGTGCGGGATGCCGTCATAGACCGACAGTTCCAGCATCTTGGGGTCGATCATGATGAGGCGGCATTCCTCGGGCGACAGCTTGTAGAGCAGCGACAGGATCATCGTGTTGATCGCCACAGACTTGCCCGACCCGGTGGTGCCCGCGATCAGCAGGTGCGGCATCTTGGCGAGGTTGGCCACCACGGGATCGCCGCCGATGTCCTTGCCCAGCGCCAGCGGCAGTTTCTGGTTGCCGTCGCCGTAGTCGCGGCTGGACAGGATTTCGCGGAAACAGACCATTTCGCGGTTTTCGTTGGGCAGCTCGATCCCGATCACGCTGCGCCCCGGCACGGTGGACACGCGCGCCGACAGTGCCGACATCGACCGTGCGATGTCGTCGGCCAGGCCGATTACCCGGCTGGCCTTGAGGCCCGGTGCCGGTTCCAGTTCGTACATCGTGACCACGGGACCGGGGCGGACGCTGACGATCTCTCCCTTGACGCCATAGTCGTCGAGCACGGTTTCCAGCATCCGCGCGTTTTCTTCCAGCGCCTCGTCAGACAGGTGGTGACGCTCCACCTCGGAGGGGTTCATCAGCAGCGACAGTGGCGGCAGTTCGTATTCAACGGCGCGGTCCTCGAACCGCAGCGAAGGCTGCGCCTCGGCCTGCGCGCGGCGCGAGGTCTGGAGCGCCTTGCGCGGCGAGGTCTGCACGACGCGGCGCGCCTCGGGCGTGGCGGAGACGGGCGGGCGCGGCGGCATCTCGGGGCGCGGCGCGGCGTTGAACGCGGTGTCCTGCGCGTCGAAATCGCCAATGTCCGCCTCGTCGTCCTCTTCGATCAGATCCGGGGCGGGCGGGATAAACCCGCCGCGAAGGAGAGGTTCAGCGGCGGCCGCGGGCACCGTGTCGCCAGCGGTCTCGGCCGCAGCGCGTGCGCGCGCCTCGATATCCTTCAGGACCATCGGCTGCGGGCCGCGTCCGCGCGTCAGGCTCGGCTCGAAGCGGGGTGCTTCGGGCTGGATCATGCCGGGACGCATCCGCGACTTGATGGCGCCCGCGATCTTGGCCTTGATCCGGTCGTCCCCGGTCAGGTCCTCGTCATAGGGTTCGGGCTCCCAGGTTTGCGGTGCGGGGTCTTCGGCGCGCTTCAACAGGCCCGGCAAGCGCAGGCCCAGCGGGCCTTTCTGCTGTGCAGGGGCAGGTTCGGGCGCAGGCGGCATCGATGAGGCCGTACGCGGCGGCGGATCGGCGCGCAGGATCGGGGTTGCGCGCGGCGCGGCGGCACGGCCGTAGGAGGAGCCATCGAAGGGATCATCCTCGCCGGGATCCTCGGCGCCAGAGCGCCGGGCGGCCATCCAGCCTTGTGCATTGCCCGCCGCATGCCCGGCGACCTTGACGCCGCCAACGACACCGGCGCCCAGCCCGGCCCGGATTGCCGCATAGAACAGCACGGCCCCGCCCAGCATCAACGCGGTCAGCGCGCGCAATTCGGACGGCACGAAGCCCAGCACGAACAGTACGAGCACAAGCTCGAACACCGCGACGAAGAACGCCAGCACCTTGAGGCCAAGCGCGGTATCGACCGGCAGCACGCCCAGGATCGCGCCCAGCACGGTGTCACCGAACAGCCCGCCAAGGCCGAAGGAATGCGTCCAGTCGGACGAAGGCACATGCGTCGAGGCGTAGACCGACAGAAGCGCAACAGCGAGCGGCAGGAACACGATCCGCGACATGAAGCGTCCCGCGCCGGCGTGCAGCACAAAGCGCAGGCCCCAGGCGAGCAATCCCGCCGCGAAGGCCCAGCAGCCGAAGCCGACGATGATGTAGAGCGGCGAGGCGACCGAGGCGCCGAAGCGGCCCAGCGCGTTCTGCGCGGGCGTGTCCGTCACCGAAAGCCAGCTTGGATCGTCGACGGAATAGGTGCCAAGGATCAGCGACAGCGCCACGCCGCAGGTCAGCAGCACCAGCCCGATCAACTCGCGCCCGCGCTTTTCGATCACTTCCTGCGTCGAGCTGTCGAACAGACGCTCGCGTTGCCGGACCTGATAGGATGCCATGAACCCTGCTCCTTACCCGTATAGACACTTGCGGAGCCTGGTCAGCCCGCCCGTCATCTCGTCTTGCGGCGCAACAAGCGCCACCCGCACATATCCTGCCCCCGGATTGCCGCCTGCCGTGTCGCGGCTGAGATAGGCGCCGGGCAGCACCCGCACGCCGGTCTCTGTCCAGACCCGTAGAGCGGCCTCCTCGCCGTCCGGCACAGGCAGCCACAGGAAGAACCCCGCTTGCGGTGGCGCATAGCCCGGCACGCCCGCGAACACCTCGTCGGCGGCGGCGTACTTGGCCTGATACAGCGCGCGGTTTTCCTCGACATGGGTCTCGTCGGCCCAGCAGGCTTCGGCCACGCGTTGCAGCGGCAGGGGCAGCGGTGCCCCGGCATAGGCGCGCAGGCGCTTGATTTCGGCGATGGTGCGCGGGCCACCGGCGATGAAACCTGACCGAAGGCCGGGCAGGTTCGACCGCTTGGACAACGAATGAAAGATCACCACGCGTTCAGGGTCGGCCCCGATTTCCGCCGCGACCTCAAGCGCGCCGGGGGGCGGCGTGTCGCGGTAAAGCTCGGAATAGCATTCGTCGGCGAAGATGATGAAATCGTGCTTTTCGGCCAGCCGGATCAGGTCGGCCCAATAGGCGCGGTCCGCCACCACGCCCTGCGGGTTCGCGGGCGAGCACAGGTAGGCGATGCGCGTGCGGTTCAGCACCTCGGCGGGCAGCGCGGCGTAGTCGGGCAGAAACCCGGTCTCGGCGGTGGCGGGCACATAGACAGGTTCCGCGCCTACGGCCAGCGCGGCGACGGCATAGACCTGGTAGAACGGATTTGGCGTCAGGATCACCGGGCGCCCATCCTCGGGACACAGCGCAAGCGCGGCGTTGAACAGCCCTTCGCGCGTGCCGTTCAGCGCCATCACCTGCGTGTCCGCATCGACGCGCACCCCGTAGCGGCGCAGGGTCCAGTCGGCGATGGCGCCGCGCAGTTCCGGCGTGCCCTCGTTCGGGGGATACTTGGCGAAGCCGTCGACATGATCGGCAAGGATCTGCGCCACGAAGGGCGGGAACGGGTGGCGCGGTTCGCCAATGGTCATGTGCACGACATCGCCGCACGGCGAATGCCGGTCGAGCAGCGCCCGAAGGCGCGGAAACGCGTAATCTGGCAGGTTCGAAAACCGCTCGGGGAGCTTCATGTGCCCACTATGTCTGCCTCAGGGTGCCGGGGTCGTTATCGGTCATTTTTCGCCCCGTTTGGTGCAGGTTAGCAGGGTGCCCGCCCCCCGGTCCAGTGAAACGGCAGGCCGGGCGCGGCAACGTCCGCGCCCGTGTGGCATTTAGGCAAGCGCCGCCTCGGCCGCCGCGCCCAGCCGCAGCAGCCGGTGTTCGGTCATCGGCGGCGTCATCAGCATGATCCCGGTGCCCGGAACGCCCGTCGGCAGGGTCAGAGCGGCCAGCCCCATCAGGTTGCCGATTCGTGTGTTGCGCAGGGTCATCAGGTTCTCGGTGACGTAATACTCGCCGCCCTCGGCCAGCCGGTCCAGTTTCGGCGGCAGGTTGGGTGCAGTCGGCAGAATCACCGCATCGTATCCCGCCGTCGCCTCGGCCCAAGCCGCACGGTGGCGGCGCAGCGCCTGCCAGCCCTGGATGAATGCCCGCGCCGGGGTGTCGCGCCCGGTCCGAAAGCGGTTGAGGATCTCTGGGAACATCTTGTCCGGTGCCGCCTCGATCTCGGTTTCCCATGTGGCATAAGCCTCGGGGGCGAACAGCGTCGGCGACAGCGCATGCGCGTCGGCGACGAAGGGCAATTCGCGCCGCTCGATCACGGCCCCGGCGGCAGTCAGGGCATCGACGGCCCGCGCGAATCCTCCCGCCGGTTCCGGGCGCAGACCCTCCATCGCAACCGTCTCGACGATCAGCAGGCGCACGCCCTTCAGCGTCGCGCCGGTCAGGTCGGGCGCGGCCGTGCCTTCCAGCGCGGCCAGCATCAGCGCGGCATCCTCGACGCTGCGGCACAGGGGCCCGACGGTGTCAAAGCTTTCGCAAAGCGGCACGACGCCCTCCAGCGACAGCCGCCCCGATGTGGTCTTGAGCCCCACCAGATCGTTCCAGACCGCAGGCACCCGCACCGATCCGCCGGTGTCCGACCCGACCGCAGCCGCCGCCAGCCCGAAGGCCACCGACGCCGCTGCGCCAGACGACGATCCGCCCGCCACGGCCTCTGAGTCCGTCACGGATGGCGGCGTTTCCGTCACCGGGTTGTAGCCCAGCCCCGAGAAGGCCAACTCGCTCATGTGGGTCTTTCCAAGGCAGACCAGCCCGGCCATCGTCGCAGCGCGCAAGACCGCCGCATCGCGCGCGGGCACACGGCCCGCCAGCAGCGCCGATCCCGCCTCGGTCGCCACGCCAGCGGTGTCGAACAGGTCCTTCCAGCTGACAGGCACCCCGTCGAGTGAGCCGCGCCGTTGCCCCGCAGCAGCGCGCGCCGCCGCCGCCCGCGCCTCGGACAGCGCGCGGTCCTCGGTCATCCGGGCATAGATTCGGGGCGAACGCGCATGCGAACGCGCGGCCTCGAGGTAAGTCTCGCACAACGCGACCGGGTCGATCTCGCCCCGTGCGATGCCGCGCCCCAGATCGCCTGCCGTGCTCCAAAGCCAGTCCGTCGCCATCGCGCATTCTCCCGCTGCCTGCGGCAGGACGCTAGCGACACCCGCGCGCATGGACAATCCCGCCGCTCCGGCCATATGTCGGAGCATGGACAGCACGGATGTCATCATCGTCGGAGGCGGGCTGAACGGCTCGGCGCTTGCGCTCGCGCTCGGGGATGCCGGGCTGCGCGTGACGCTGGTCGACCGGCTGGCGGCTTCGGTGCGCGACAGCGACAGCTTCGACGGGCGCAGCTATGCGCTGGCGCATGGCTCGTTCCGGCTCTTGAAGGCGATCGGCCTAGGGCCCGCGCTGGACGGCAAGACCCAGCCGATCCTCGGGATCAAGGTCAGCGACGGTCGCGCGGGCGAAGGCGCATCGCCGCTGCACCTCGTCTTCGATCATGCCGAGATCGAGGAAGGACCGATGGGCTGGATGGTCGAGGATCGCCACCTGCGGCAAGCCTTCCTGGCGCGCATCGACGGCCACCCCCGCATCACGCAGATCGAGGGCACCGTGACCGACCATGCCGCGGCGGGGAACGCCGCGTCCGTCACCCTGTCGGACGGCACAGCGCTGCACGCCGCGATGCTGGTCGCTGCGGACGGCGTGGGATCCCCCACGGCGCGCCGGGCCGGGATCACGCGGCAGGGCTGGCGCTATGGCCAGACCGCGCTGGTGTGCGCCATCGAGCATGACCAGCCCCACGGCGGCATCGCGCACCAGTTCTTCATGCCGCCCGGCCCGCTGGCGATCCTGCCGCTGCCCGGCAACCGGTCCTCGATCGTCTGGACGGAACGCGACGCCGAGGCGGCGCGGATACAGGCGCTGGATGACGCGGGCTACCTTGCGCACCTGCGCCCCCGCTTCGGCAGCTTCCTTGGCGACATCGCGCTGGCGGGCGCGCGCTTTACCTATCCGCTGGAGCTGTCGCTTGCGCGCAGCTTCACCGGCGCGCGGCTGGCGCTGGTCGGTGATGCCGCGCACCGGGTCCATCCCATCGCGGGGCAGGGACTGAACGCCGGGCTCAAGGATGTGGCCGCGCTGGCCGAGGTGCTGGTGGACGCCCGCCGCCGGGGCGAAGATATCGGCCGCGCCGACGTACTGGACCGCTACCAGCGCTGGCGCCGCTTCGACACCGCGACGCTCGCTCTTGCCACCGACAGCATCAACAGGCTGTTCTCGAACGACAATCCGCTTGTTCGCGCGGCGCGTGACATCGGCCTTGGCGTGGTCGGCGCCCTGCCGGGCCTGCGCCGGGGCCTAATCCGCGAGGCAGCCGGTCTGACCGGCGATCTGCCGCGCCTTCTGCAGGGCCGCGTTCTGTGACCCCGCGCGAGACGCTGCCCTATCGCCCCTGCGCCGGGGTGGTGCTGGTGAACGCGCAAGGATTGGTGTTCGCGGGCCAGCGCCTCGACAGCGAGGTGCCCGCCTGGCAAATGCCGCAAGGCGGCATCGACAAGGGCGAGACCCCCCGGGAGGCCGCGCTGCGCGAGCTGTGGGAAGAAACCGGCGTGCGCCCCGAGCTGGTGAGGATCGAGGCCGAGACCTCCGACTGGGTGACCTACGATCTGCCGGACCACCTGCTGGGCAAGGTCTGGAAGGGTCGGTTTCGCGGGCAGAAGCAGATGTGGGTGCTGATGCGCTTTCACGGCACCGACGCGGATATCGACATCGCTTCGGGACATCCCGAATTCTCGGAATGGCGCTGGCTTACGGCCTCGGAGATCATCGACGCCATCGTGCCGTTCAAGCGGGCGGTCTATGCAGAGGTGTTCCGGCAGTTCGAGGGCCACCTGGCCTGAGAGGGGCTGCGCCGTCATTGCCGAGGATTTGCGCCGCCTTCGGCGTCATTGCTGAGGATTTGCGCCGCCTTCGGCGTCGCGGGGAAAGGGGGGCTTTGCCCCCCTCTTGGCCTGCGGCCAATTCACCCCCCAGAGGTATTTTCAGACCAAAGATGCGAACGCCCCGGCTGCAGGTCGCAAGCCGGGGCACCATCTTCGGTCACGGTCATCGGCTCTCCAGCCTGTACCGTGGCATCAGTGGTATCCGAGGATGCGTTAACACCGTCTTTCCATCTTTGGTCCCAAGATACTCTCGCCGAAGGCGCCAGCGCGCAAGGCGCGCTTCCCCTTGCTTGACCTTGCCCCGGCGCATGGCAGAGTCGATGTAGAACAAATAGTGAACATCAACTGAGTCGCCATGGCATTCGCCGAGCTTGACGCCATTTCCAACTTTACCTTCCTCACCGGCGGATCGCACCCCGAGGAGTACATGATCCGTGCGGCAGAGCTGGGCATCGAGGCCCTCGCCATCGCCGACATCAATTCGGTCGCGGGCATCGTGCGGGCGCATGTGGCGGCGCGCGAGATCGCGCGCGGGGTGGAGGAGTGGCACAGCGTCCCGCGGGCGGGCCCGCCGCGCCCGGCGCATGTCCCGCCCGCGCCCTGCGCGCTGAGCGACACCGTGCCCCTGCTGATCCCCGGCGCGCGCATCGTCTGCAAGGACGGGCCGAGCGTTACCGCCCTGCCCCGCGACCGCGCCGCCTGGGGGCGGTTGTCGCGGCTGATCTCTCTGGGGCGGTTGCGGGCGGGCAAGGGCGACTGCCATCTGCGGCTGGACGACCTCATGGACTGGGGCAAGGGGATGGAGCTTGTGCTGCATCCGCCAGAGGCGCCGATGGTCAAGGGCGGCGCGGGCGCGTGGCGGACACAGGCGGAGCGGTTGACGCGCCGCTTTCCCGGACAGGTGTCGCTGTGCATGGCCCCCGCCTATGACGGGCAGGACAGCCGCCGCTTTGCGCGGCTGACGCGGATGGCGGCGCGGCTGGGCATCCCCACCGTCGCCTCGGCGGCGCCGGTCATGCACCACGGCGCGCGGCGCAAGCTGACCGACGTTCTGACCGCGATCCGGCTGGGCTGCCGCGTCGATGATCTGGGGCGCGGCGCGTTGGCCAATGCCGAACAGCGGCTGCGGTCCGAGGCCGAGATGCGGCGGCTGTTCGAGGGTTTCGAGGAGGCCGTGGACCGCAGCGCCGAGATCGCCGCGCGCTGCACCTTTGCGCTGGACGAATTGCGCTATGAATATCCGTCCGAGATCGAGGACGGCGAGATGCCGACGGACCGGCTGCGGCGGCTGGCGCTGGAGGGGCTGGACTGGCGCTATCCGGCGGGGGCGCCCCAAAAGGTGCGCGACATGCTGGAGCATGAACTTCAGCTGATCGCCAAGCTGCGCTACGAGCCGTATTTCCTGACGGTGCGCGACATCGTCGCCTTTGCCCGCGCGCGGAACATCCTGTGCCAGGGGCGCGGGTCGGCGGCGAATTCGGTCGTCTGTTTCTGCCTTGGCGTCACCAGCGTCTCGCCTGAGATCGGCACCATGGTGTTCGAGCGTTTCGTGTCGGAAGCCCGCGACGAGCCACCCGACATCGACGTCGATTTCGAGCATGAGCGGCGCGAAGAGGTGATCCAGCACATCTATGACCGCTATGGCCGCCACCGCGCGGGGCTCTGCGCCACCGTCATCCACTATCGCGGCAAGCGGGCGATCCGCGAGGTCGGGCGCGCGATGGGCCTGACCGAGGACACCATCGGCGCGCTCAGCTCGCAGCTTTGGGGGTTCTTCTCGACCGCCGGGCTGGAGGCGCACCGGATGCGCGAGATCGGGCTTGATCCCACCGACCGCCGCCTGGCGCAGACCATGGCTCTGGTGCACGAGATCATCGGCTTTCCGCGCCACCTGTCGCAGCATGTCGGTGGCTTCATCATCACCGAGGGGCGGCTGGACGAGTTGTGCCCGGTCGAGAACGCCTCGATGGAGGATCGCACGGTGATCCCGTGGGACAAGGACGACATCGACGCGCTGGGCATCCTCAAGGTCGATATTCTTGCGCTCGGCATGCTGACCTGCATCCGCAAGGCGTTCGAGTTGATCCGGCAGCACCACCGCACCGACTATACGCTGGCCACCCTGCCGCCCGAGGACCCGGCGACCTATGACATGCTGTGCCGTGCGGATTCGCTTGGTGTGTTCCAGGTGGAAAGCCGGGCGCAGATGAATTTCCTGCCCAGGATGCGGCCACGCTGTTTCTACGATCTGGTGATCGAGGTGGCGATCATCCGGCCCGGCCCGATCCAGGGCGACATGGTGCATCCCTACCTGCGCCGCCGCAACGGCGAAGAGGCGGTGCAGTTTCCATCGGACGCGCTGGGGCAGGTCTTGGGCAAGACGCTGGGCGTGCCGCTGTTCCAGGAACAGGCGATGCAGATCGCGATCATCGGCGCGGGGTTCACCCCGACCGAGGCCGACCGCCTGCGCCGGTCGCTCGCCACCTTCAAGAAGCACGGCAACGTGTCGGAATTCCGGGGCCGGTTCCTGCGGGGGATGGCGGCGAACGGCTATGACGAGGATTTCGCCGAGCGCTGTTTCGGGCAGATCGAGGGGTTCGGGTCCTACGGGTTTCCGGAAAGCCACGCCGCCAGCTTTGCGCTGCTGGTCTATGCCTCGGCCTGGATCAAGCGGCACCATCCGGGCATCTTCGCCTGCGCCCTGCTGAATGCGCAGCCAATGGGGTTCTATGCGCCCGCTCAGATCGTGCGCGACGCGCGCGAACACGGGGTCGAGGTGCGCCCGGTGGATATCAACGCCAGCTACCGCGACAACGTGATGGAGCCCGACGGGCGCGGCGGGCTGGCGCTGCGGCTGGGGTTCCGGCAGATCAAGGCGCTGTCCGAGGACGACGGCGACTGGCTGCTGGCCGCGCGGCAGAACGGCTATCGCTCGGTCGAGGACGTGTGGCGGCGCGCGGGCGTGTCGAAGAAGGCGCTGCGCCTTCTGGCCGAGGCCGACACCTTCGCCAGCCTCGGGTTGTCCCGCCGCGATGCGCTTTGGGCCGCTGCCGCGCTGGGCGGGGAACGGCCCTTGCCGCTGTTCGGCGGCGATATCGACGGCGAGGGGATCGTGGAGCCTGCGGTGACGCTGCCCGCGATGACCTTGGGTGAGGAGGTGGTCGAGGATTACGTCGCCTTCCGCCTGACGTTGCGCGCGCATCCCCTCGCGCTGCTGCGTCACCGGCTCACGCCGCCAGAGGGCGCGCCGATGGTGCCTGTATCGTCCCCGGTATCGTCACCTACAAGGCTGACGCGGCCCCCCTGACATCTTTGGTCTGCAAATACTCTCGCCGAAGGCGTCGGCGCCCGCAGGGCGCCAGAAAACAGCGCGCGCGCCAGCGCGCCCCGCTCTACTAACGCAGCCGCCGCAGCGTGTCGGCCGAGGCATAACCATCGGGCACCAGCCCGATACTGCCCTGCCACGCCTTTACCGCCGCGATCGTGTTCGGGCCGATGATCCCGTCGGTTCCGTCGGTGTCAAAGCCAAGCGCGGTCAGCAGGCGCTGCATCTCGATCTTCTGGTCGAAGGACAGCGGCTTGTCATCGCGTGGCCAGCCGTGACGGATCGGATCGCCTCCGACCAGCCGGTCGGACAGATGCCCCACACCGATCACGTAGGCGTCGGCGGTGTTGTAGGTTTCCAGGACGTGGAAATTGTCGAAGATCATGAAGGCGGCGCCGCGATGGCCGGCGGGCAGCAGAATCGACGCGCGCCCGTGGTCGGGAACGGGTTTACCGCGCGTGTCGGTGATGCCAAGGCCGGTCCAGAAGCCTACGGGTTTCTTCACCCGCTCGCTGGTCAGGTCATAGTCGAACCCTTCGGGCAGCGTCACCTCGACGCCCCAGGGCTGTCCCTTGGTCCAGCCGTTGCGCGACAGGTAGGCCGCCGTCAGCGCCAGCGCGTCGGCGGGATCGTCGCCCCAGATGTTGCAGCGCCCATCACCGTCGAAATCATGCGCAAAGGCCAGATAGCTGGACGGCATGAACTGGGTGTGGCCCATCGCGCCCGCCCAGCTTCCGCGCATGTCGGCGGTTTGGACTTGCCCGTCCTGAAGGATGCGCAGGGCGTTCAGAAGCTCGGCCTCGAAAAAGGCCGAACGGCGGCTGTCGCTGGCCAATGTTGCCAAAGCGGAAACAATAGGAACCGAGCCACGGAAGGTGCCATAAGCGCTTTCCAGCCCCCAAACGGCTGCGACAACCTCTTTCTCGACGCCGTAGCGCGCCTCGATCCGGGTCAGCAGGGCGTCCCGCTTTTTCAGCGCGGCGCGCCCGTTCGTCACCCTCTCGCGCGAGACGGCGGAGTCGAGATAGTCCCAGATCGGCTTGGTGAATTCGGACTGGTTGCGATCCTTCTTGATGACATCCGGCAGGAACGTGGCATCCGACAAAGCGCCGTCGAAGACATCGGCGCGGATGCCCTGGGCAAGCGCGCGGCCCCGGAACTGGGCGATCCAGTCGGTGAAGGGAGACACTTCATTGACGGGGCGCGGGATCGGGCGGGGCGGCGTAGCAGACGTGGACATGGCGACAGGCTCCGGCCGCGGGATCGGGAACAGCGACCGTTCCACGGCCGACTGGGCCATCGCGGCCCCTGCGACGGTGCCGAGCACAAGGGTCAGGATCAACCGATTCATCGCCACACCTTCTTCGCGTCCCTGTGGATAGACTACAGCGATTGTTTCCCAACAAAAAGGAAACGGATGTGTGATCGGCGGTCGATTGCTAGCGCCGGGTGCGTTTGACCTTGCGTTTCACCTTGTCGCCCTTGCGCTTGGCCAGTGCGGGCTTGCGCGCGCCGGGCTTGCCTCGCGCGCGCGACGGACCGCGCGCGACGGGATCACCCTCGACCTCCAGCAGGTCCAGCATCAGCCCGCCGGTCACGGGCACCGCCTCGGCCAGCCGCACCGTGACGCGCTGGCCAACGCCCAGCGTCATGCCGGTGTCGGACCCCATCAGCGTCTGCGCATCGGGGTCGAAATGGAAGTATTCGCGCCCGATGGACCGGATCGGGATCAGGCCATCGGCGCCGGTTTCTGTCAGCTTGACGAAGGCGCCGAAGCGCTGGATGCCGCTGATCCGGCCCGTCATCTCGGTCCCGACCCGTTCCGACAGGAACGACGCGAGGTAGCGGTCGGTGGTGTCGCGCTCGGCAGTCATCGAGCGGCGTTCGGTTTCCGAGATGTGACGCGCGGTTTCCTCAAGCGTTTCGATCTCGGACTCGGACAGACCGTCCTTGCCCCAGCCATGCCCCGAGATCAGCGCGCGGTGGACGACCAGATCGGCATAGCGCCGGATCGGCGAGGTGAAATGCGCGTAGGATTGCAGGGCGAGGCCGAAGTGCCCGAAATTCTGCGGGAAATAATACGCCTGCGTCATCGACCGCAGCGTCGAGATGTTGATGAGTTCGTCGAAATCGGTGCCCTCGGCCTGGCTCAGCAGGCGGTTGAGGTGGCTGGTCTGCAGCACCTGCCCCTTGGCCAACGTAAAGCCCGACGCCTCGGCCACCTCGCGCAGCGCATCCATCTTGTCGGCGGCAGGTTCCTCATGAACGCGGAACAGCAGCGGGCGCTTGCGCTTGAACAGTTCCTCGGCGGCGGCGACGTTGGCGAGGATCATGAATTCCTCGATCAGCTTGTGCGCATCCAGCCGGTCCTTGAAGTTCACCGATTTCACGCGGCCATCCTCGGCCAGTTCGATCCTCCGCTCGGGAAGGTCGAGATCCAGCGGCTGACGGCGTTCGCGCGCGGCCTTGGCGGCCTCGTAGGCGGAATAAAGCGGCGCGATCACATCGGCCATCAGCGGGCCGGTGCGCTCGTTGGGGTCGCCGTCCTGTGCCGACTGCACTTCCTCGTAGTGCAGCGAGGCGGCGGATTGCATCAGCCCGCGCACAAACCGGTGGTCGATCTTGTTGCCTTCGGCATCCAGCCGCATCCGCACCGCAAGGCAGGCGCGCGGCACACCTTCGTGCAGCGAACACAGATCGCCCGACAACCGGTCGGGCAGCATCGGCACAACGCGGTCCGGGAAATAGGTGGAATTGCCCCGGTGCCGCGCCTCGCGGTCCAGCGCAGAGCCGGGCGTGACGTAATGGGCGACATCGGCGATGGCGACCCAGACGACATGGCCGCCGGGGTTCTTCGGGTCATTGTCCGGCATCGCCAGCACCGCGTCGTCGTGGTCGCGGGCATCGGACGGGTCGATCGTGACCAGCGGCAGGTCGCGCAGGTCTTCGCGGCCCTTGAGACCGGCGGGCTTCATCGCGTCGGCCTCGGCGATCACGTCGTCGGGGAAGGCGTCGGGGATGCCGTGCTGGTGGATCGCGATCAGCGACACCGCCTTGGGCGCGGACGGATCACCCAGCCGGGTAATGATGCGCGCAGGCGGCAGCCCCATGCGGCCCCGTGGTCCGGCGATCTCCGCCTCGACCAGCTCGCCGTCCTTGGCCCCGTGGGTGTCGCCGGGGCGCACGCGCCATTCCTTGTCGGCACCCTTGTCAATGGGCACGATGCGCCCGCCTTCGGCCCCGGTGCGGTAGACGCCCAGCAAGCGCTTGGGGTTCATGCCGATCTTGCGGATCAGCCGCGCCTCGTAGGCGTGATCGTCCGCCTTCACCTCGGTCAGGCGCGCAAGGATGCGGTCGCCGCCGCTCATCGCCGGGTCACTGTCGCGCGGGATCAGCAGGATCGCAGGCTCCGGCCCGTCGCCGTGCCATTCCAGCGGCTTGGCGAACAGATCGCCGTCGCGGTTCGGCTCCAGCACTTGCAGCACCGACACCGGGGGCAGCTTTTCGGGGTCGCGGTAGGTCTTGTGCCGCTTTTCCAGGTGCCCGCCTTCCTCAAGCTCCTTCAGGATACGCTTGAGGTCGATCCGCGCCGCGCCCTTGATGCCGAAGGCCTTGGCGATGTCGCGTTTCGCGGTGAGTGTGGGGTTGTCCGAAATCCACTGGAGGATCTCGTCCTTGGTCGGGATGCTGCTCATGTGTGCTGCCTATCATGGGGCCCAAGGCCCGTCATTCCGATTCCAGATCGGGGCGCGGGGCGATCAGGCGAAGTAGTCGCGCAGGATACGGCCATAGACACGCTTCAACGTCTCGATCTGCGCAACCTCTACCCGTTCGTCGACCTGGTGCATCGTCTGGCCGACCAGCCCGAATTCGACCACGGGACAGTGATCCTTGACGAAGCGCGCGTCGGACGTGCCGCCCGTGGTGGACAGCACCGGGGTCTCGCCGGTTTCCGCCTGAACGGCCTGCGCGACAAGATCGGACAGCGGGCCGGGCGGTGTGAGGAACGCCTCGCCCGAGACCTTCACCGTCATGTCGATGGCGATGCCGGTCTCGGACGCCACACGATCCGCCTCAGCGCGCAGCCAATCCGTCAGCGACGCGCCGGAATGGGTGTCGTTGAAGCGGATGTTCACCGTCGCGCGGGCCATCGCGGGGATCACGTTGGTTGCCGGGTTGCCCACGTCGATCGTGGTCGCGGCCAGCGTCGAGGCATCGAAATGCTCGGTGCCTTCGTCCAGCACATGCGACGACAACCGGTCGATCAGCCGCGCGATGGCGGGCACGGGGTTCTTCGCGCGGTGCGGATAGGCGGAATGGCCCTGCACACCTTGCGCCGTAAACCACGCGGTCATCGACCCGCGCCGCCCGATCTTCATCATCTCGCCCATCACGTTCGGGCAGGTCGGTTCGCCCACAAGGCAGACCGACATCGCCTCGCCTTCCCGTGCCATCCAGTCGAGCAGTGCGACGGTGCCGTCCACCGCGTCGCCCTCTTCATCGCCGGTGATCGCAAGGATCACGGCGCCGCCCGGGGGTGTCTGCGTCACGAAGTCGATGGCGGCCGAGGCGAAGGCGGCGACGCCGGATTTCATGTCGGTCGCGCCGCGCCCGTACATCCAGCCGTCGCGGATCTCGGCCCCAAAGGGATCGGCGGTCCAGGCCGACAGATCGCCCACCGGCACCACGTCGGTATGCCCGTTGAACCCAAAGCTGCGCGCCGCGCCCTTCGCCCCCCAGCGGGCATAGAGATTGGCGACCCCGCTCCGGTCGACGCGGGTGCAGTCGAACCCCGCAGCCGACAGGTCCCCGGCAAGAACGTCCAGCGCACCGCCATCTTCGGGCGTGACAGAGCGGCAGCGTATCAACCGTGAGGTGAGTTCAACCGGATCAGACATGGCGATGTCCTCTTGAGCAACCTGTATCAAAGGTAAATCTGTTGCAAACCCGGAACACAAGGCGGCTCACCAGCGCCTTCCCCGGCGGAAAGTTATCCACACGCCGCCTGCGATACGGCATTCTTGCAGCAACAAGAAGAACTGAGGCAGACACCGGCCCGCACCAGAGGCCGGACAGGCAGACGATGCTCCTGCGGGACCGATGGGGCGGCTTTCCGACGCTTGAACGATGTCTGCCCGAATGGGGCAAGGCGTGTATGTGTGCAAAGGTCGATCCGGCCTGTAAGACGAGTGTGGCGGTGCTGTTGCCGGGTCGCGCGGTGCGTGCCGCCGGGCGGCGCGTTCCTGGCAAAGAACTCGGTGCGGCGCGATGAACTGGATCGGGCTGCGCTTTGACGAACAGATCATGCGTCTGCCGCAGGCGGTGGATGCCTTCGGGCAGATCCGCCTCGCCACCGGCAGCATCGTTCTGGAACTCGACACGGCTGAACTGGACGCGCCCTTCGTTGACCTGCTGGATTATCGCGACCCTGTGGACTGGGCGCATTCGATCCGCGTCCGGCTTGCCACGTCCGGGCATCTGAGCGTCGAATTCCAGGACGGCCCCCACAGCTTTGGCGCCGAGTTGTCGTTTTCGCCACTGGATGAGCCCACCACGGTGCGCGTCACCCTGGCCTGGGACTGCCAGCATGCGCGCGGATACATCGGTCTGTGCCTGCCTGCGCTTGGCCGCTGGCATGACACCGAGATGACGCCGACCTTTGCCCCAGCCTATGCCGACCTTGCGGCGATGCTCGATTCCAACGTCCACTGGGGCATTCATCCCGCCGTGCAGCTTGTCGGCCTGTCCAGGGCGATGGAACCGATCGGCGTGCTTCCAGGGATCTGCGCGGGCACACCCGTCGCCACGGCGCGCGGCCCGGTGCCTATCGAGGACATCGTGCGGGGCGATCTGGTGATGACCGCCGAACATGGGCTTCAGCCGGTGCGCTGCGCTGTCGCGCGCGTGCTGCCGACCTTTGGCTGGTGCGCCCCGGTGCTGGTGCCCGCCCCGAACTTCGGCCTGACACGGAACATGCTGGTGATGCCCGAGCACAGGTTCCTGATCGATTCGGCCGAGTCCGAGTACCTGTTCGGCATCGCCCGCGTTCTTGTCCGTGCGGACATGCTGCGTGGCATATCGCTTGGGCGGCCGCCCGTCGCGGCGCGGACGGCCAGCTATCACCAACTGGTCTTCGACCGTCACGAGTTGATCGGCACCGCCGGATGCTGGACCGAAAGCCTGTTCACCGGTGAGCTTGGTGGAACCGAGCAAAGACTTCGCAATACCGTCCTGGACCCTGCCCGCGTCGGGCCGGTGCCGATTCACAAGGAAATGGCCAGCCCGTGTCTCAAGGATTTCGAGGCTTCGGTGCTGGTGGCCGAGATGTGCGCCTGAAGGCTATTCGTCGTAGAACGGCGTGACCTGCGCGACGATCACCGCGTTCTCGGACAGCGCCTGATCCATCAGAGCAAGTTCTTCCTCGGACAGGTCATGCCCTTCGGCAAGGCGTTCCTCGCGGGTGCCGTAGCCAGACACGTCGAGCGGGTTCATCTCGGCCTGTTTCAGGATCGCCACCGTCTCGCGCACCGCTTCGGCCTCGTCGATGCCGCTGGCATAGCACATCAGCGCCGCGCCGGTCGCGCCCTTGGGCAGCCCGTCGCCGTCCATCCGGCCAACCTCGACCAGCAGGGTATAGACCTGCTGCGGTTTCTTCACCTTGTCCATCCGGGCACCTCCTGCGCGCTACATGGGCGAGGCGGCGGCGTTCGTCCAGCACCCATCAACGGTTTCTAAACGCGGCTGCCCGATGCTGCGCAAGGCTGGCAGGAGGCGCGGGATGCCGCAGGACTGGACAATCGGGGCAGGCGGATTGGCGGCGGGCACGATGATCGGCACGCCGCAAGGTGCGCGTCCGGTCGAGGATCTGGCGCCGGGCGATGCGGTGAAGGTGGACGGCCTGCGCGCCTACCCTGTCCTGTGGTGCGGCTGCCTGCCGGGCGTCCCCGTCTTTCGGTTGGTGCAGGCTGGGCGCACGCCGCTGTGGCTGGCCGCGTCTCACCACATCGTGCTTGAGGATGCGGTCGTGCAGCTGCAGTTCGGCATGGACGCGGTGCTGGCCGAGGCGGGGCTTGTCGGTGGCACCCCCGCACCCGCCCGC
This sequence comes from Anianabacter salinae, assembly GCF_019061145.1. Classification (GTDB taxonomy): domain Bacteria; phylum Pseudomonadota; class Alphaproteobacteria; order Rhodobacterales; family Rhodobacteraceae; genus Anianibacter; species Anianibacter salinarum. The sequence goes on from NZ_JAHQZS010000004.1 coordinate 373,692, forward strand.
GCCGTCCATGTCCTGTGCCTTGAGCGTCACGCCACCGTCGAGGCGAACGGCTGGCCGGTCGAAACCCTGTTCCTGACGGCAGAGATCGCCGAACGCATCACGCACGCAGGCGGCCCGAGGATCGAACCGCACCGGCAAGCGTGCCTGCCGACGCTCTACCCGGATGAAATCGCGCTGTGGCGGCAGGTTTCTGGTCCGGTCCAGCGCCCGAAAGCCGCCTGAGGCGTCAGTCGCGCAAAAGCTCGTTGATCCCGGTCTTGGACCGCGTCCGCGCGTCCACACGCTTGACGATCACGGCGCAATAGAGGTTCAGGTTGTTCCGCGTCGGCATCGATCCCGACACGACCACCGAATAGGGCGGCACTTCGCCGATGAAGACCTCGCCCGTCTCGCGGTCGACGATCTTGGTGGACTGGCCGATGTAGACACCCATGCCCAGCACCGATCCCTCGCGGACGATCACGCCCTCGACGACCTCGGACCGCGCGCCGATGAAACAGTTGTCCTCGATGATCGTCGGCCCCGCCTGCATCGGTTCCAGCACGCCGCCGATGCCGACGCCGCCCGACAGGTGCACGCCCTTGCCGATCTGCGCGCAGCTGCCCACCGTCGCCCAGGTGTCGACCATCGTGCCCTCGTCCACATAGGCGCCAAGGTTCACGAAGGACGGCATCAGCACGACGCCCTTGGCGATATACGCCGACTTGCGCACCACGCAGCTCGGCACCGCGCGAAAGCCTGCCGTGCGCCAGTCGTCCTCGGCCCAGCCCTTGAACTTGCTGTCCACCTTGTCCCACCAGCCGCCGCCCTGCGGCCCGCCGGTCTGGATTTCCATGTCCTTGATGCGAAAGCCCAGCAGCACCGCCTTCTTGGCCCACTGGTTGACGTGCCAGGTGCCGTCATCGCCGCGTTCCGCCACCCGCAGCTTGCCCGAATCGAGTGCCTCCAGCGTCGCCTCGATAGCGTCGCGCGTCTCGCCGGTGGTGGCGGGCGTGATCGTGTCGCGCGCATCCCATGCGGCTTCGATGGCGGTCTCAAGCTGGGCGTTGGACATTGGGCGGCTCCGAATGGCTGGTTTCGTGTTGCGCAAGGCTATAGTCGGGGGGGACGCCCCGCGCAATCAGCCGAGACCGACATGACCGATCACCCCCGCCGCCGCACGTTCCCCGATGCGCATTCCGACATCGAGACCGCGCGCGGCACTCCCGACACGCCGCAGACGCGCAGCCCGGCGTATCGGCTGGCCTTCAACGATCCCGATTTCCTGTGCCGCGACGAATTGCGCCCGGTGCGGCTTCAGCTTGAATTGCTGAAGCCCGAGATGCTGATGACCGAATACGGCATCAATTCCACCATCGTGCTGTTCGGAGGCGCGCGTATTCCCGATCCGGTGAACCGGGACACCGCGCGCACGAAGACGCTGGCGGAGTTGACGGAATACTATGACGAGGCGCGCACCTTCGCCCGCAAGATGACCGAGCGAAGCCTTGGCTCAGGCGGGCACGACGACATCATCGTCACCGGCGGCGGGCCGGGCGTGATGGAGGCAGGCAATCGCGGCGCGCACGAGGCGGGCGGCATTTCCATCGGTCTCAACATCGTTCTGCCGCACGAACAGTCGCCGAATGAATACGTCACGCCGGACCTGTGCTTCAACTTCCACTACTTCGGCATCCGCAAGATGCACTTCCTGATGCGCGCGCGGGCCGTCGCCACGTTCCCGGGCGGTTTCGGCACGCTGGACGAGCTGTTCGAGACGCTGACGCTGATCCAGACGGGGCGGATGAACCGCGTGCCCGTCCTGCTGTTCGGCGAAGCGTTCTGGCGCAGCATCATCAACTGGGACGCGCTGGCCGAAGCCGGCACCATCGCCGAGGCGGACCTGGAGCTGTTCCGTTTCGTCGAGACCGCCGATCAGGCGATCGAGGCCATCGACACCTGGCACGGCGCAGGCACCAAGCGCAGCGACATTCCCGGCCGCTGAGCCGTCAGATCACTCGCAAAGCTCGGCCGGCAGGGTGCAGATCGGCTTGCCGTGGTAGAGCGCCGTGATGTTCTGCCCGTCGATGCCAAGGCCAAGGCCCCGCAGCCGGAACTGCCATTCCCGCTTTGACAGCGAGCGCGCGCGCTCGGCGGCGACCATCATGCGGATTTCGTCGAAATGCGACGGATCGTTCATCTTCAGTCGGGTCATGTCCAAATCTCCCCAAATCAAAGTTTTGTTGACACTCAGGAAACTGCACGGCGTTTGAGGCGCGATTTCTGCGGTTCCGGGGCGATTTGACGAAGGGGAAGGCGCAAATGTGTCGGGTCGGCGGCGCATTTGTCCATTCCCGGTGGAACAACATGGGCGCGACTCCCGTTGCGTCAGCGAAGCTCACGCCAAAGGAGATTTGAGATGCTTGGACTTGGATTGATCGGCTTTCTGATCATCGGCCTGCTTGCCGGCTGGATCGCCGAAAAGATCATGAACCGCAACCACGGGCTCTTGATGAACCTCGTGGTCGGCGTGGTCGGCGCCTACATCGGCGGCTGGCTGTTCGCGCTGGTCGGCCTGAACACCATGGGGGTCATCGGCTCGCTGATCGCCGCCGTGGTCGGCGCGGTCGTTCTGTTGTGGATCGTCGGCAAGGTCCGCAAGACCGCCTGAGCGGGACGCGCAGCAAAGGGGCGGCCTTCGGGGCCGCCCTTTTTCACACCGGGCCTTGCGCGCCCGTCCCGGTTTCCGCCGCGATTTCCTTGCGCGACTTGCGCGCCCGCTCGGTCGCGGATTTCAGCTGCCCGCAGGCTGCCATGATATCCTCACCCCGCGGCGTACGGATCGGCGAGGCATAGCCCGCCTTGTAAACGATGTCGGCAAAGCTCTCGATCCGGTCCCAGTCCGACCGCTCATAGGGGGCACCGGGCCATTCGTTGAACGGGATCAGGTTGATCTTGGCCGGAATGCCCCGGATCAGCTGCACCAGCCGCCGCGCGTCGGCGTCGCTGTCGTTCACACCCTTCAGCATGACATACTCGAAGGTGATCCGCTCGGAATTCGACAGCTTGGGGTAATCGCGCAGCGCGCCCAGCAGCGTCTCGATGTTCCACTTCTTGTTGATCGGCACCAGCCCGTCGCGCACCTCGTCGGTGGTGGCATGGAACGACACCGCCAGCAGACAGCCGATTTCCTCGGCGGTCCTGGCAATTTCGGGCACCACGCCGCTGGTCGACAGGGTGATCCGCCGCCGCGACAGGGCGATGCCCTCACCGTCCATGGTGATCTTCATCGCGTCGCGGACGTTGTCGAAATTGTAAAGCGGCTCGCCCATGCCCATCAGCACGACGTTGGACAGAAGGCGCGGACGCTCGCCCATCGCCTCTCCCGGCTTGACCCATTCGCCAAGATCGTCCCGCGCCACCATGATCTGACCGACGATTTCTCCGGCGGTCAGGTTGCGCACAAGGCGCTGCGTGCCGGTGTGGCAGAACGAACAGGTCAGCGTGCAGCCGACCTGGGACGAGATGCACAGGGTGCCGCGATCGGTCTCGGGGATATAGACGGTTTCCACCTCGTGCCCGCCTGCGATCCGCATCAGGTACTTGCGCGTGCCGTCGGCGGACACCTGCTTTGACACCACTTCCGGCAACGCGATCACGAAGCGTTCGGCCAGAAGCGCGCGGTAATCCTTGGACAGGTTGGTCATCTGCGCGAAATCACGCACGCCCCGGTGATAGATCCATTGCCAGATCTGCCCGCAGCGCATCTTGGCCTGCCGCTCGGGCGTGCCCGCGTCGACCAGCGCCGCCTGCATGGCCGTGCGGGTAAGGCCCACAAGGTTCAACGGCCCCTCCGGCAATTTCCGGGGGATCGTCACAAGGTCCTGCGTGATCGGGGCGCTGGTGGTCATGTCTCAATAGGTCCGGTCTGTCGGGAAGCCCCCGACATAAGCGAATGACGCGCCGAATCCTAGCCCCGGCGCGTCGCTGCCTGTGCGGCCAGCCGCGATCACTCGGTGCAGCGCTGCGCCGCTTCCTCGACCGCCGCCGTGAACCCGTAGAGCGAGAAGGTGTCCTTGGTCTGCGTGCCGCGCGACGACTCTGCCGTCAGTACGGCGTCCGCGCCGCGCTTCATCGCCGCGACGATCTCGACATCGTCCTCGGGCGAGGCGGACCACGCCATCTCGCCGTCCGTGAACAGATCGAAGGTCGATCCGCCGACTTCCAGCGACACGGTCGATCCGTCCCGGAACGGGTAGCCGCCGGTGAACGACACCTGGCCCGCAACCTCTTCGCCCGGAATGTAGGAGACGAACAGAAGGATATCACCGCGCCGGACAGCGACGACGCGCCCGTCGCGGGTGTTCACGGTCTCCTCGGGGCTGGACACGCTCCAGCATTGCTTGGGGTCGGTTTCCTCGAACACCGACCAAGCGGTGAACGCCTCGACCCGGTTGGTCGACTGTTCGGGGGCCTGGTCCTGCGCCTGGGCTGTCCCCGCCAGAACCAGAAGGGCGACGGCGGCTGCCCCGCGCCGAAGATAAGAAGTCATCTGTGCAGCCTCCAGCTGTCTCTGCCTCGTCCGCGTCTTCCCCGACGTTGGGGCGGACCTTACCGGCCCGTCGACGCTTTTCAATCCGCGCCCGCTAGATTAGCGGAAGGGAAGGCGATTAAGGAAGCCCCCCGGGCGGAAAATCGCGCAAGCGTTATGGAAGGCGAGCAGCATGAGTGCAGTCGAACTGGTCGAAGTCTGGCGCGGCGACATGATCGAATCCCGCCACAGGGGCCACGCCGTGATCTGCGGCCCCACCGGAGAGATCGAAGAAGCCTGGGGCGACCCCGACGCCATCATCTACCCGCGATCGTCCTGCAAGATGCTGCAGGCGCTGCCGCTCATCGAATCGGGCGCCGCCGATGCCCACGGCCTGACCACGAAACAGCTCGCGCTCGCTTGCGCCTCGCACCAGGGCGCCGCGATCCATTCAGAGCATGTGACGCGCTGGCTGTCGGACCTCGGCCTGTCGGACGACGACCTGCGCTGCGGCCCCGAAGACCCCCGCGACCGGTCCGCCCGCGACGCGCTGATCCGGGACGGCGGCACTCCGTGCCAATATCACAACAACTGTTCAGGCAAGCATTGCGGCTTCCTGACCCTCACACGCCACCTCGGCGCCGGACCAGAGTATGTCGCGCTGGATCACCCGGTCCAGCAGGCCGCCAGGGACGCCTTCGAGGCGATGACGGGCATGGACAGCCCCGGCCACGGCATCGACGGCTGCTCGGCACCGAACTTCGCCACGTCCTTGCACGGGCTGGCGCGCGCGATGGCCCGCTTTGCCGCCGCGACCGAGGATGGCACGTCGGCGCGCAACCGCGCCGCCGCGCGCCTGACCACCGCGATGGCCATGCACCCCGAGCTTGTCGCTGGCGAGGGGCGCGCCTGCACCAGCCTGATGCGCGCGATGGGCGGGCGCGCCGCTGTCAAGACCGGGGCCGAGGCTTTCTTTATCGCCATCCTGCCCGACCTCAAGAAGGGCATCGCAGTGAAGATCGAGGATGGCGCCACCCGCGCCTCCGAAGCGGTGATCGCCGCCCTGCTTGCCCGCGTCGGCGCCATCGAGGCCGATCACCCCGCGATACAGGCGCTCACCGACGCCCCCCTCGTCAACCGCCGAGGCGTTACCGCCGGGCATGTGCGCGCCGCACAGACCCTGAGGGCCTGACGCTTCCATCTTTGGTCCGGCAATACTCCGGAGAGTGTGAGAGGCAGCGCCTCTCACAGGCCGCTCTTGGGGGCTCGATGCCCCCAAAGCGGCCTCCCCCCGCTCAGGTCACGAATTCGGCGCGGGTGTAGCCTTGCAGAAACAGCAGCGCCGTCAGGTCGCCGTGGTTGATGCGGATCTCCGCCTGCGCCTGCACCGACGGCTTGGCGTGCAGCGCGACGCCTGCACCTGCGATCTCCAGCATGCCCAGATCGTTCGCGCCGTCGCCGACCGCGATCACCTCTTGCGGCACGGTGCCCAGCCGCACGGTGATCTCGTGCAGCGCGGCGACCTTGGCCTCCCGCCCCAGAATCGGCTCGGCCACGGCCCCGGTCAGGACCTCGTTCTCGATCATCAGCGTGTTGGCCCGGTGCTCGTCAAAGCCCAGCCGCTCGGCGATCACCTCGGTGAAGGCGGTGAAGCCGCCCGACACCAGCGCGGTGTGGCTGCCGTGTGCGCGCATCGTCGCCACCAGTTCCCGCCCGCCGGGGGCAAGCGTGATGCGCGACGCCAGCACCTGCGCTATCACGCCCGCATTCAGCCCGGCCAGAAGCCCGACCCGTTCGCGCAGCGCGCCCTCGAAATCCAGCTCGCCGTTCATCGCCCGGGCGGTGATCTCCGCCACGCGCGGCCCGACCCCCGCTTCCGCAGCCAGCTCGTCGATGCATTCCTGCTCGATCATCGTGGAATCCATGTCGGCCAGCAGCATCCGGCGCGGGCCGCCGTTGCGCTGCATCGCAAGGTCTATTCCCATCTCCTGCAGGTCTTCCCAGACAGTCCAGAAGTTCCCCGGCGCCTCGGCCACCGGGAACTCCGCCGCCTCGTCCGGCGACAGCCAGTCGGCAGCCCCGCCGCCCCAGGCATTGCGAATCGAGTCGACCAGCGCAGGGTCGAGATTGCGGCGGGCGGGCGAGGCGATCAGCGAGACCATGGGCATGGGGGCGGTTCCGGGGCAGGTTTCCGATAGTGGACGGGCCGCGTCGCAAATGGCCCTTCAAGCGGCGCTATAGCCCCGTTTTGTGACTTGTGGAACCCGTTCGCCGCCGTTACGTCCGACAGTGGGACACCCCTCCCCAACGAGGGGCTTTTGCCTGGAAGGGTACCATGACCGATTTCACGACCCCGGCCGCGCGGCCGGTCAATCCGCGCTTTTCCTCCGGCCCCTGCGCCAAACCCCCTGCATTTTCGCTCGACGCGCTCAAGGGCGCTCCGCTTGGCCGGTCGCACCGCGCCGCCGTCGGCAAGTCCAAACTGCTGGACGCGATCGAGATCACGCGCGAGATCCTCGGCGTGCCCGCCGACTACAAGATCGGCATCGTTCCCGCCTCGGACACCGGCGCCTACGAGATGGCGATGTGGACCATGCTGGGCCAGCGCCCGGTCGAGATGGTCGCCTGGGAATCCTTCGGCGCGGGCTGGGTCACTGACGCGGTCAAGCAGCTGAAACTCGACGCCCGCATTCACGAAGCGCCCTATGGCGAGATCGTCGACATGGCCGCGCTCGATTACGACCGCGACGTCTGCTGCACCTGGAACGGCACCACTTCTGGCGTGCGGATGCCGAACGGCGATGCGATCCCGGCGGACCGCGGCGGCCTGACGCTCTGCGATGCCACCTCGGCGGCCTTCGCGATGGACCTGCCCTGGGACAAGCTCGATGTGACCACCTTCTCCTGGCAGAAGGTGCTGGGCGGCGAAGCGGCGCATGGCATGCTGATCCTCAGCCCCCGCGCCGTCGAGCGGCTGGAAAGCTACACCCCCACCTGGCCGCTGCCCAAGATCTTCCGCCTGACCAAGGGCGGCAAGCTGAACGAGGGTATCTTCAAGGGCGAGACGATCAACACGCCGTCGATGCTGTGCGTCGAGGATTACCTTCTTGCGCTGGACTGGGCCAAGTCGGCCGGCGGGCTGAAGGGACTGATCGACCGGACGAACGCCAACTTCTCCGCCGTCGAGGCGTTCGTGGATGCGAACGACTGGATCGCCTTCCTCGCGGAAGACCCAGCGATTCGGTCGACCACCAGCGTGTGCCTCAAGTTCACCGATGACCGGATCGCGGACGGCGCGGCGTTTGCCAAGGCCGTCGCCAAACGGCTCGAGAGCGAGGGCATCGCCTATGACATCGGCGCCTACCGCGACGCGCCCGCCGGGCTTCGCATCTGGTGCGGCGCCACAGTCGAGGCTTCGGACATCGCGCTGATGCTGCCCTGGTTGAACTGGGCGTTCCACGCGGAACTCGACGCGCAGGCGAAAGCGGCCTGAACGGCGGGCGGGGCCCGGCCCCCCCCCCCCCCCCCCCCCCGGGGGGGGGGGGGTCCCCCCCCCCCCCCCCCCCACACCCCCCCCGCCGTCCCCCCCCAACGCCAAACCGGCCCCGCCCCCCCCCCCCCCAAAGAG
>NZ_JAHQZS010000005.1 GCF_019061145.1 Anianabacter salinae
CCCCGCCGGGTTTCGCTTCGGGGGCGGCGCCGCAGCGGGGGCTGGGGACATCGCGCTGTTGCGGCCGTGGTGGAGGGGGGCGTGCCGCGGGAACCGCAACGCGCGGGCAAAGGGGGCCGGGGGGGGGGGGGGGCCCTGTCCCGCCATACCCCATCCCTCGTAGGGCGGGATTGATCCCGCCCCACCCGATCCAGACACCGCGCGGGCGATCCGCCCCAAGCGCAAGGCGGGCCCGGCCCCGCCACCCCAAAAGGATGAAAGACATGCCCAAGGTTCTCATTTCCGACAAGCTGTCCGACGCCGCCGTTCAGATCTTCAAGGATCGCGGCATCGACGTGACCTTCGATCCCTCCATCGGCAAGGACAAAGACAAGCTTCTGTCCGTCATCGGCGAATATGACGGCCTTGCCATCCGCTCGGCCACCAAGGTCACCGAAAAGATCCTCGCCGCCGCGACCAACCTCAAGGTGATCGGCCGCGCCGGGATCGGCGTCGACAACGTCGACATTCCCGCCGCGTCCAAGAAGGGCGTGATCGTGATGAACACGCCGTTCGGCAACTCGATCACCACCGCCGAACACGCCATTGCGATGATGTTCGCCGTCGCCCGGCAGATCCCCGAAGCCAACGCATCCACCCATGCGGGCAAGTGGGAGAAGTCCAAGTTCATGGGCGTCGAGTTGTTCAACAAGACGCTGGGCGTGATCGGCGCGGGCAACATCGGCTCGATCGTCATCGACCGCGCGCTGGGCCTGCACATGAAGGTCATCGCCTATGACCCCTTCCTGTCAGAGGAACGCGCCGACCAGCTTGGCGTGCGCAAGGTCGAACTGGACGAATTGCTGGCGAAGTCCGACTTCATCACGATGCACGTTCCGCTGACCGACAAGACCCGCAACATCCTGTCCAAGGACGCGCTGGCCAAGACGAAGAAGGGCGTGCGGATCATCAACTGCGCGCGTGGCGGCCTTGTGGACGAGGAAGCCTTGGCCGAGGCGCTGAAATCGGGCCACGTCGCGGGCGCGGCCTTCGACGTCTTCGCCGAGGAACCGGCCGAGGCGAACCCGCTGTTCGACCTGCCGAACGTCGTCTGCACCCCGCACCTGGGCGCCGCAACGACCGAGGCCCAGGAGAACGTCGCGCTTCAGGTGGCCGAGCAGATGTCGGACTATCTGCTGACCGGCGCCGTCACCAATGCGCTCAACATGCCGTCCGTCACGGCGGAAGAAGCCAAGGTCATGGGGCCCTGGGTCAAGCTGGCGCAGCACCTTGGTGCCTTTGTCGGCCAGATGACCGATGAGCCGATCAAGGCGATCAACATCCTCTACAACGGCCATGTCGCGCAGATGAACACCGCCGCGCTGAACGCCGCTGCCGTGGCGGGGATCATGCGGGCGCAGAACCCCGACGTGAACATGGTCTCGGCCCCGGTTCTGGCGAAAGAGCGCGGCGTGGACATCGCCACCACGACGCAAGGCAAGACCGGCGTGTTCGACGCCTACATCAAGCTGACGGTCGTCACCGACACGCGCGAGCGGTCGATTGCTGGCACCGTGTTCTCGGACGGCAAGCCGCGGTTCATCCAGATCAAGGGCATCACCATCGACGCCGAGATCGGCGAGCACATGCTGTATACCACCAACAACGACGTGCCCGGCATCATCGGCACGCTGGGTCGGCTGCTGGGCGACAACGGCGTGAACATCGCGAACTTCACCCTTGGCCGGTCGGACCGTGGCAAGGACGCCATCGCGCTGCTGTATGTCGATGACGCGGTGCCGGAAGCCACTCTGAAACAGCTGCGCGATACCGGGCTGTTCCAGCAGGTGCGCCCGCTCGAGTTCGAGATCGGCTGAACCAAGCGATTGAGGGGCCGGTGATCACGCCGGCCCCTTCTCTTTCCACACGAGGACACAGCATGACCGGACCGATCTACGCCATCGGCGACATCCACGGGCAGCGCACGATGCTTGAGGATGTGCTGGCCCGGATCGACCGGGACGGCGGACCCGATGCGCAGGTCGTGTTCCTTGGCGACCTGACCGACCGGGGCCCCGACAGCCGTGGCGTGATCGAGACGATCCTTGCCGGACGCGCGGCGGGGCGGAACTGGACGGTAATCAAGGGCAACCATGACCGCATGTTCACCCGCTTCATGGCCGATCCGATGCTGGTGGAAACCCGGCTTCCGGTCGGGATGGATTGGCTGCACCACCGGCTTGGCGGGGATACGACGCTGGCCTCATACGGCGTGCATCTGAACGAGAAAAGCCGCTACCACGCCGTGCAGGACGAGGCGCGCGCCGCCGTGCCGCAGGCGCACATCGACTTCCTTGACGGGCTGCCGCTGACGCACCGCGCGGGATCTGTGATGTTCGTTCATGCGGGCGTCCTGCCCGGTGTGCCGTTCAAGGACCAGACCGAGGATGACCTGATCTGGATCCGCGAGCCGTTCCTGTCGGACACCCGCGACCACGGCGCGCTGATCGTCCATGGCCACACTGCGCTCGAGGCTCCGGCCCACCACGGCAACCGCGTGAACCTGGATAGCGGCGCAGGCTACGGGCGCGCGTTGACAGCGGCGGTGTTCGAGGACGGCGGCGTCTTTGCCCTGACGCCGGGCGGACGCAAACCCCTGGCTCCCTGACCGCGCGGGCAGCGGAACCTGTAGCCACCCAGGGCCGTTTTCCTGACACAGACAGGAAAGGCCCGCCATGACTGACCAACTCGATCCGCATACCTACAGCGCGCCCGACGCCGCGAGCCGTCCTCCGTTCGACTGGCGCTGGATGATCGCCATTGGCGCGGTGATGCTGGTCGGCGGGCTGTTGGCGTTCGCCTTTCCGTTCCTCGCCTCGCTGACCGTCACCGCCATCGCAGGCGCTGCATTCCTGCTGGCCGGGATCATGCAGGTCTGGGCCGGGTGGAGCCACCGGCAAGACGACGCCTGGATGCGCACCGCGCATGGCCTTCTCGGCCTTGCGCTTGTCGTGCTCGGCGTCGTCCTTCTGGCGGACCCGCTGTCCGGCCTCGTCTCGCTGACGCTCACTGTCGGGCTTCTGTTCATCGTGTTCGGCGTGCTGCGCGGCGTGATCGCCCTGCGGATGCGGGGCCGCTCGGGATGGGGCTGGGCGCTTGCTTCGGCCGCGGTGTCCGTTGCGCTGGGCGTTCTGGTGCTGGCCACGCTGCCCGGATCGGCTGCGTCGCTGCTGGGCGTGCTACTTGGCGTCGATCTCGTGATGAGCGGCACCGCCGCCATCGTCCTTGCCCTGCGCCTGCGTCGCGCCTGATCCCCCGTCTGATCCCGTATCTGGCGCAGCGCGCATCAGCGCCCGCGCCGACCAGATCGCAGTGCCCAGAAAGAACCCACCCGCGATGATCCCGACCTCGGCAAAGGCGGGGCCCTGCGGCAGGCCGACGAGGACGAAGGCGACCGCCATGAACACCAGCCCGGCCAGGCTGAACACCAACCGAAACAGGATCTCGCCGCGCCCCGGTCCATACTTTCCCATGCCGTACCCTCCACATCCTTCGCACCCAACCTAGCGCGGGCGCAGGGCACGGCGACCATCCACACGCCCGCAGGGTTGATCCCCCGGCCAAAGCCGTGTCCCATCGCCCCGACCCTGTTCGGACCGGACCCTTGACTGATTTCATCCTCGACGATTTCCTGCCCTACCAGCTTGCCGTTCTGGCCGAGCAGGTCAGCCGCGACTTCTCGCTCCGCTATCGCAAGCGGTTCGGCATCTCGATCGCCGAATGGCGTGTGGTGGCGCATCTCAGCCAGGAACGCCCCGACACGCACATCAGCGTCGGCGAAATCTGCCGCCGCGTTTCGCTGGAGAAATCCAAGGTCAGCCGCGCCGCCACCAGGCTTGAGGCCGCAGGATATGTCCAGAAACGCCCGCACCCCGAGGATGGTCGCCTTGTCGCGCTGCAACTGACGCCGAAGGGCCGCGCGATGGTGGCCGAACTGACCCCCATCGCGCGCGCCTTCGAGGCCGAGGTGATGCAGCGCCTCGGCCCCGACGGCGCAGCATTTCGCGCCGCCATCGGAACCCTTCTGGGGTCATCCTCGTTCGGTGGTGTCGGGCCGGATGCGTGAAGCTCCGCGCCGCAGAACGGGGAGCCAGCGGATGACAGTGCCGATCCACGAACACGCGAAGCGCTTTTCGCGGGTGAAGCGGACGATCACCTACGGCCTCGATCCCGAGGTGGTGATCTACGACATCGCGTCGCACCGCTGGACAGGGCCGCCCGTGACGATCGGCATGATCTCGGACCTGCACATGATCTCTCCGTGGACGCCGATGCGCGCGCTGCGCAACATCGTGCTGCGGATGAACCGGATGCAGCTGGACCTGGTGTTCGTGCTGGGCGATTTCATCGCGGCGCGCAGCACACCCGGCACCCGGATGTCCCCGACCGAAGTGGCAGGCACCCTGGCGGACCTGGAGGCGGCGCATGGTGTCTACACCGTCATGGGCAACCACGACTGGTCGGACGACGACACCGCCTGTTCCAACGGCTTCATCGAATCGAGTGTGGCGCGCGCGCTGCGCGACGTGAACCTCAACCCGCTGATGAACGAATCGCGCTGCCTCGATATCGCGGGCCATGCCCTGTGGCTTGTCGGAATGGACAGCCAGCGCGGCCACCTGCCCCCGAACGGCGGCGGCGCGCGCCACGATCCCGACCGCGCCTTCGCCGGTGTCCCGCAAGGCGCCGCGTCGATCCTTCTGGCGCACGAGCCCGATTATTTTGTCTGCGGCGACGACCGGCCACTGTTGCAGGTGTCGGGCCACACCCACGGCGGGCAAGCGAATTTCTGGGGCTGGCGCCCCTTTACCCCCTCGGAATATGCGGATCGCTATGCCTATGGCCATGTCGTCGAGGACGGCCGCCACTTGATCGTCTCGGGCGGCCTCGGCTACACGCACATACCGCTGCGTATCATGCAGCCGCCTGAAATCACCCTGATCCGCCTGACGTCCGGAGTTGCCGGCCAGGCGGTGATCGAGAGGAGCGACCTATGACCGACATCGTGATCCTGTCCGGAGCGCGCACCGCCATCGGAACCTTCGGAGGCGCGTTGGCCGGAACGCCCCCGATCGAGACCGCCGCCGTCGCCACCCGCGCCGCCCTGTCCCGCGCCGGGGTCGAGGGCGCGCAGATCGGCCATGTCGTCTTTGGCCACGTCATCAACACCGAACCGCGCGACATGTACCTGTCCCGCGTCGCCGCGATGGAGGCGGGCGTGCCCGAAACCACGCCCGCGATGAACGTGAACCGGCTGTGCGGGTCGGGCGCGCAGGCCATCGTGTCGGTGATGCAGTCGCTGGCGTTGGGCGATGCGGACTTCGGCGTCGCGGGCGGCGCCGAGGCGATGAGCCGCTCGCCCTATATCCTGCCGCAGGCCCGCTGGGGCCAGAAGATGGGCGATACGGGCGCACAGGACATGATGCTGGGCGCGCTGAACTGCCCCTTCGGCACCGGCCACATGGGCATCACCGCCGAGAACGTCTCGCACGAACACCAGATCAGCCGCGAGGATCAGGACGCGTTCGCCCTGCAATCACAGCAGCGCGCCGCACGCGCCATCGAGGAAGGCCGCTTCGCCGACCAGATCGTGCCCGTCGAGGTGCGTGTGAAGCGCGACATGGTCCCTTTCGTGACCGATGAGCATCTCAAGCCGTCGACCACCGCCGAAATCCTCGCCGGTCTGCGTCCCGCCTTCCGCAAGGACGGCACTGTGACGGCGGGCAACGCCAGCGGCATCAACGACGGCGCCGCCGCGCTGGTCCTCGCCCGCGCCGAGGCCGCCGAAAAGGCCGGGCTGAAGCCCCGCGCGCGCATTCTCGGCTATGCCCACGCGGGCGTGCGCCCCGATGTCATGGGCATCGGTCCGATCCCGGCGGTGCAGAAACTGCTGGAGAAGATCGGTCTCACCGTCGCCGACTTCGACGTGATCGAATCGAACGAGGCCTTCGCCGCCCAGGCCATCGCGGTCAACCGCGCCCTTGGGCTCGACCCCGAAAAGGTGAACCCCAACGGCGGCGCCATCGCGCTTGGGCACCCTGTCGGCGCCACTGGCGCGCTCATCACCGTCAAGGCGCTTTACGAGCTTGAGCGGATCGGCGGCAAGCGCGCGATCATCACCATGTGCATCGGCGGCGGCCAGGGCATCGCGCTCGCCATCGAGCGGATGTAGGCGCAGCTCCCCCTCATCTTTGGTCCTGAAATACTCCAGGGGGGTCTGGGGGGACAGCGTCCCCCCAGCCTCTGCCACTAGTCCAGCCGCACGGTGCTGCGCGCCGCGCGGCCCTCGGCGTCGATCACCGACAGCGTGACGAAGCCCCGTCCCGGCACGGGCACGAAGGCCTGCCGCTCGAAACTGCCGGTCACCACGGGCCGCCCGTCGGCGAGCCATGTAAAGGGCGCCCGACCGTCGCGCACCTTCAGGACCAGCGCGTCCCCTGCGGCCAGCCGCGCGCCGTGGGGCGGAAAGGCCACCTCCGGCCCCCCCGCATCGGCGAAGGCGGCGCCCCGGCCCCGGAACCGGCGCAGCGGTTGCGGCAGCTCGGCGTTCGTCACGATCAGCGCGGAAGGCGGCGGCGGCGGCAGCGGGTCGATCCCGGGCTTCAGCCGCTGGAACGCCTCGAACAGCAGCGGCGCGGCCAACTCGCCGCCGAAGACTCCGGGCACCGGCGTCCCGTCGGGCCGCCCCAGCCAGACACCGACGACATGGTGCCCGTCGAACCCGATGGCCCAGGCATCACGATGGCCATAGCTGGTGCCGGTCTTGTAGGCGATGCCCAGCGGCGCCGAGCCGGCCGGCGGCGGCAGGCCGGACAGGATATCGGCCACCTGCCAAGCGGCTTCGGGCGACAGGATGCGTTCGGCCCGCGCGCCTCCCACATCGGGCAGCGCGGACAGCGTCACCGCCTGTCCGCCATTCGCCAGCCCGACATAAAGCTGCACCAGATCCTCGAGCGTGACGCCGACCCCGCCCAACGCGATGGCCAGCCCCGGCTGACCGCCCGGAATCACCGGCTGGACCCCGGCGCGGCGCAGGTGCGCGATCAGGCGCTGCGGCCCCATCGCGTCCAGAAGCGTGACCACCGGCAGGTTCAGCGACAAGGCCAGCGCGTCGCGCACCCGGACGGTGCCGCGGAACTGCCCGTCGAAGTTCTGCGGCGCGTAGCCGCCGAAGTCGGTGGCGCGGTCCTCGATCAGCGTTTCGGGATGCGCGAGCCCCTGATCGAAGGCCAGCCCGTAGATCAGCGGCTTGAGCGTCGAGCCGGGAGAGCGGACCGCGCGCGTCATGTCGACGAAACCGGCCCGCCCGTCCGCCGCATACTCGGCCGATCCGACCGAGGCGAGGATTTCGCCGGTTCGGTGATCGGCAACCGCGACCGCGACAGACAGTCGATCCCCCGCAGCGCGGGCGGTGCGCGCGGCAATGGTCTCGATCTGTGCCTGAAGCCGCGCGTCAAGCGTCAGGCGCTGCACTCCGCCAGCGGCGGCCACCCGGTCGGTCATGTGGGGGCTGAGCGCGGGGAAGGCCCGGCGCAGCCTGGGCACCGGATCGCGCCGCGCTGCGGCTGCGGTCTCTGACGGGATCACGGCAGCGTCCGCCATGCGGCCCAGAACCCGGTCGCGTGCGGCGCGCGCGGCGTCAGGGTCGCGGTCGGGGCGGCGGGTCTCGGGCGATTGCGGCAGGGCCACCAGCAGCGCGGCCTCGGCAGGCGTCAAACGGCGCGGCTCCTTGCCGAAATACGCCCGCGTTGCCGCACGCACGCCTTCGAGATTGCCGCCAAAGGGCGCGCGGTTGAGATACAGCGTCAGGATGTCGTCCTTGGTCAGCTGCCGTTCCAGCGCAAGCGCCACGCGGATCTGGCGCAGCTTGCCGTCCAGCGTTCCCGTCGGCCCGTCTTCGAGCAGGCGCGCGACCTGCATCGTCAGGGTCGATCCACCCGACACGATGCGCCCGTTCCACACCGCCTGCACCGCAGCCCGAACAGCCGCCCCAAGATCGACGCCGCCATGATCGCGGAACCGCTTGTCCTCGTAGGCCAGCAGCATGTCGACATAGGCGGGATCCACGCCATTCAGCGGCACGGCCAGCCGCCAGCGCCCGTCCGACACCGTATAGGCACGCAAGAGCTGTCCGTTCCTGTCCAGCACCTCGGTCGAAGTCTCGGCCACCAGCGGCGGCAACTCTGCCGCGTCGATCCACGCATCCACCCGGTCGCGCGCCATCGCCGCGCCCCACAGGGCGAGTGCCAGCAGGAAGACCGCAGCGCGCGTCATTCGGTGATCGTCACCTCGCCTGCCTCAGTCCGGGCGCGGAAGGCAGGGCGATACATGTCTTCGACGCTGGCAGCCGGGTGGTGGTAGGTGCCGGGCGAGATGGCGCGAACGATATAGCCAAGACGGAACGCCTGGTCCCCCCGCCAGTCGACAGCAGCAAGGAACCTGTCTTGGCGGAACTCGGTCGTCCGGGTGTCGGTGGTCAGATCCAGCCAGTCGAGCGCGCGGATGTCGCCGCCGCGCAGAAGGTTGGGGTTGTCGATCTCGAACCCGGCGGGCAGCGGATCGTCGACCATCAGCCTCGCCTCGCGCTCTCCCAGCGGCTGGACGGTCAGAACGGTCAGAAGCCGCGTGCCGGTCTCGACCTCTGCGGGATCGGCGGGTTGGCCGTCGAGCGTGAAGTATGTCCGGTCGATGGCGTAGCCGTTGCCGCCCTTTGGCTCGGGCACCTGCGGCACGCCAAAGCGGGTCAGCGTGATCGTGGCCGGCCCGTCGCCGGTGTTGCGGATTTCCAGCGGGGCAAAGGCTGTCTGCGCTTCCTGCACATAGACCAGCGGACCCTGCGGCTTTGCCCCGTTCACGGTCAGATCGCTCGTCTGGCCCAGAAGCGCCCGCGCGGCGAGCAGCGACCACACCTGTTCCTGCGTCGACCACTGGTTCAGATCTCCCACCGGCGCGATGCTGTCCAGAAGCGCGTTCTGATCCACCGCAGAGCTGCCTGCCTCCAGCGCGAGGGTCAGAACCGCCGCGCGGTCACGCAGATGGGTGCCGTAGTCGGCACGCCAAAGCTGCCCCTCGGTCCCGTCCTGCCCGTCGATCTGGCGCTGCGCCAGCGCGAACAGACGGTCGGCGCGGGTCGGATCGCCATAGGCGGCAAGGGCGGCGCCCAGTTGCGCCTTGGCAAGCGGCGTGGCCAACCCCTCGGCCTTCACGTCGGCATAATAGCGCAGATCGCCTATGGCCGCCGCGCCTTCGCGCGCGAGGACGTAGAGCGCATAGGCGATATCCTCGCCGCCCTCGTCGAAATCGGGGGCGTAGTTCACCCGGTTGCGCAGGTTGTCCATCGCCATGCGGAAGGCGTTGTCGGGCACCGTGACGCCGCGCGCACGCGCCCGCGACAGGAAGTCCGAGACATAAGCATCAAGCCAGAAATCGCCCGAAGACGGCCCCCACAGCCCGAAGGACCCGCTGCTGTCCTGATTGGACAGCACACGCTCGACGGCGCCGTCGATCCGGTCTTGCAGATCCCCTGCCGTGTCGAGGTTCATCGCGGTTGCGACTTCGGACAGGTAGAGCAGCGGCATCGCCCGCGACGTGGTCTGTTCGGTGCAGCCGTAGGGATAGCGGTTCAGCGCCTGCAAGAGGCCCGGCGCATCCATCCGCGCCAGCGGCCCGGCGGCAAGCGTGGCGGTGCCCGTGCCCGCGCGGAAATCGGCGAACACGTCATCGGTGAAGCTGAAGGTGTCACCCGCCGCCAGCTCGAACCGCCGCGTCTCGGCGACTTCGGGATCGTTGGCCTCGACCGGCAGGGACAGCGTCTTGGTCAACACCTTTCCGTCCGGCGTGGTCAGCGACACGGCGATGGAATGCACGCCGGGATCACCCGCGCTGATCGGGATCGACAGGGTTTCCTTGCCACCTGCGGCAAGGTCGATGCCGGACGGAACGTCGCCGCCCAGCGTCACGCCGTCTGCGGTCACATCAAGACCCATCCGGCCGGTCGGGCCACTGGCGTGGACAACCTCGAGCAGCAGGCGCGAGGTGTCACCGGGCGCAAGGAATCGCGGCAGGCTGGCGGTGACGACGACAGGATCGCGCACCAGCACCTCGGCTTCGGCCTCGCCCACGCCCATGCGCGACCAGGCGACCGCCATCAGCTTTACCGTGCCGTTGAACGACGGCAGATCGAAGGTGGCGCGCGCATAGCCATCGCCGTCCACGGTGATCGGCCCCGAGAAATAGGCCAGCAACTCCTCGGCAGGCGGCGGCGCATCGGCGTTGACCTTGGACATCGCATCGCCGCCAGAGCGCACGGCGCCCATCGTTCCGGTCATCCCGTCGATCAGGCGGCCATAGACGTCGCGCATACCGACGCCCAGCTTGCGCTGGCCAAAGTAGTGCCCCGACGGATCGGGTGTCTCGAACCCGGTGAGGTTCAGGATGCCGACGTCGACGGCGGCAATGGTGGCATAAGCCGTCTCTCCGGGTGTCACGCCGGACACCTTCAGAGCCACCTCCAGCGGGCCGCGCGGATCGGCCTCGGCGTCGACCTCGAAATCGGCGGTCAACTGGTGCTTGCCCGGATCGACCGGCGCGTAGGACAGGCCCAGCGCGCGGGTCGGGTTGCGGTCCGACTCGGTGTCCATCGGGCGGATCACGGTGGCGGTGACATAGGCGCCCGCGCCCCAGGCGTCGGTGACGGGCAGGTCGATCACGTTCTCGCCTGCGCTGACGCTGACCGCCTTCATGTCGATCAGGCGGTTGGACACCACGGTAATCAGCGCGCGGCCCGCATTGCGCGGCACGATCCGCAGGCGGGCGGTATCGCCCGGCTTGTAGCTTTCGGCATCCAGCGACACCTCGAGCACATCGGGCGTGGCAGAGGCATCCGCCGCGCCATACCAGCCTGCGTAGAATTCATCCGACGCGGCGACGTATTCGCCGCCCAGACGTTCGACGCTGATCTCGTAGCTGCCCCAGTCCACCGGCGCGGTGACGGTCAGCGGCGCGGCGCCTAGCGTCGCGTCTCCACTTGCGACTTGCGTGCGGGTCGTCACCGGCTCCCACTCCCAGTAGCCATCAAGCTGGTACCATTGATAGCGGCGCTCGACGCGGGAAATGGTCCAACGCACGTCCATGTCCGTTGCGGCTTGCGCCTCGTCCAGCGCGATCAGGTTGAACGACGCTTCGCCGCCTTCGGGCAGGGTGCCGTCGAAGTTCGGCTTGATGCCCAGAACGGGGCGGCCCGGCGCGACGGCGCGCGTCAGCGTGCGTTCCACCGGGCGGCCCGACCCTTCGGCCACGCGCACACGCAGTTCCGCCTCGAGCGGGCGGAAGGTCTGGTCGATCTCGGGGAAGGTCACGGGAACGCTCACCATGCCCGCGTCATCGGTGCGCAGGCCAGAGGGCAGGATCTCGACGCGGGGGGACGCGTCTTCGTCGTGGCGGCCAAAGACATAGCCCGGCCAGTTCTCAAGGTTGCGGGTCGGGCGCAGCAGCACCTCGCCCTCGACAGGGAGGTCGGCCCCGGGAGCACCGAACAGGTAACGCGCGTCGATGGACAGGTCGGGCCGGTCGGTCAGCGCGATCAGGCCATCGGGCATGGACAGGTCGAAATCGATGCGTTCGGGCAGGAAATCCTCGACCAGCACGGTGGTCGAAGCCAACGCGGCGGCATCGGGGTCGGCATAGACCGCCAGCCGCCACGCCCCGCGCGGCACCGAGCCGGAGGTTCCGAAGCTGAAGACATGGCCGCCCGCCTTGCCGCCCTGGCTGATCTCTCGGCTGTATTCCACGCCGTCGGGCCGGGACAGGACCGCGATGGCGGGCAGGTCGGCAATCGCCTCGGCCTTGGCGTCGCGCATCAGGACGGTGGCGTTGATCGTCTCGCCCGCTCGGTAGGCGCCGCGATCGGTGGTCAGGAAGGCATCGACGGGGCCAGCAGGCGCGCGCCCCTCGACACCGCGATCGGACAGGTCGAACTCGGGGTCGGTCAGAGACAGGAAGGTCAGATCGCCCTCGCCCTGCCGGGCCAGGACCAGCGCGGGCGCCGCGCCGCCGGTGCCGCGCATCAGGCCGGGATCAAAGCGGGCATGACCCGAGGCATCCGTCGCGCCCTCGCCCAGCACGGCGTTCGCCCGCGACAAAAGCGTGACTTGGACGCCTTCCAGCGGCTCGGCAGAGGCAAGCGAGCGCAGGAACACATGCAGCCCGTCGGTGCCGTCCAGCGTGGCAAGGCCAAGGTCGCTGACCACGAACCACTGCATCGCCGCCGGTGTCTCGTAGAGATCGGCGTCAGGAACCACGGCGCGCAGGGCGTAGATCCCCGGCTCGAGCCTGCCGACGACCTCTGCCATCGGCAGGCGGGTGGTGACATCCTCATTCAGCGTCGATGCGACCTCGCCGGTGCCGGTCCAGACGGTTTCCGCTACGGTGTCGCCAAAGCGGTCCTCGTCCCAGGCGGACAGCGGACGGCCGAAGAAATCTTCCTGGATCGCGGTCAGGATCGCGCGGTCGCTGACCCGGCGCAGGGTCAGGCCGATCTCGTCGGTGTTCACCGTCACGACCGGCAGCGCGATGTCCCCGGCGGCAGGCAGGACATAGGCGCGGCCCGGAAAGCGCACGGTCGGGGAACGATCGCGCACATAGGCGGTGATGGTGGCCGAGCGCGCCATCGTCTCGCCGTTCGCGGCGGGAAGGCCCTGGCGGAAGGTCAACTCATAGCGCTGGCCATGCGTGACGCCTTCGACGCAAAGCTGGCGACCCGACGCCTCGACTGTGAGGTCCTGCGACGGGAACTGGACGAAGGGCGCATAGTCGACGCCCGCCTGCACCAATTCCTCGGAGAATTCGGCGCAGACGCGCGGCGTGGCGCTGTCGGCCTCGACGGTATTGCTGACCACCCGAAAGCCGTATTTGCCCACCGCATTGGCCAGCAGCGCCTCGGTATCGTCGCGCGGCGCCAGCGACTGGGCAAGGCGCAGCGCCGGGATCATCTCGCGCCCGCGCCCGGTCGCTTCCAGCGCTTCGGCGAGCGTCACCAGAGCGTTCGCCCGCACCGGGGCCGCATCGGCGCGCAGGTAGGCGTTGATCGACGCCAACATCGCGCGGCGCTGATAGCTTTGCTGCTCTGCACGGTTGTCGGTCTCGATGCCCAGCGCAAGGCGGGCGTATTCGGTCCACTGGTCGGCGGCGTCGCTCAGCACCACGGCGGCGCCGGTGTAGCGATAGGCGGCCAGCGGATTGCCGTTCGCCCGCGCATCAATCGCCGATTGCAGCAGCGCCGCGACGGTCCAGTTGCCGGGCACATGGTCATTCGTCAGGTCAAGCGCCAGCTCGCGCGCGCTGTCGAGGTCATAATCGTTGAGGAACCCGCGCAGATCGCGCGCCCGGTCCGGCGCGGCGGCCATCACGGCGGGCGCGGTTTCGAGCACCGTGGCACTGAACGCGCCGACATAGGGCTCTTCCGCATCGACCGCGCTTTTGGTGAAACAGGCGTTCGAGCGAGTGTTGAAGGTGAAGGCGACGCAGCGGTCGTCGGACAGGCAGGCGGCCTCACATGCGTTAAGCGTGGTGTCGAACAACGACTGCAGATCCGCGCCGGGGAAATCCACGTCTCGGGTAAGCGCTAGCCTGCGTTCCGGCACGGGCGGTGTGCCCTGCGCCTCGGCGATGGAACCCAATGACAGGCTGAGAAGGGCGAGGGCGGCAAGCAGGCGCATCGAATTCTCCCGGGGCTGAGGCTCTTCAACCGTCGCACGAGGTCCCCGTTCAGGCAATGATTCTGGCTCTGTTAACCAAACGGTGAAACGAATGCCCCAGGCTGGCGTGGTGGAAGCCGGGGAACGCGATGGACGCGACCGACATGCTGGCCCGCGAGCGGCGCGCGCGGCTTGCCGCGGAACGAATGCTGGAACTGCGGGACGATGAATTGCGGGCGACGCGCCGCAAGCTGGCGGAACTTGGCCGCAGCCCGGCGCCCGATCAGGGCCTTCCGCCCGCCGAGCGTGCCGCGCTGGAACTCCGCGCGTCCGAGGCGCAGGCAGAGCTTCAGGTGGCCAATGCCCGCGTCCTGATCGCCGAGCAGCGGCTGTGGCAATCCATCGAGACGATCCGCGACGGCTTTGCGGTGTTCGATGCGTCCGAGGTCATGGTGGCGGCGAACGGCCCGTTCCTTGCGCCGTTCGATGGGCTGGACAGCGTCGGCCCCGGAATCACGCAGGAAGAACTGTGGCGCATCGCGGCGTCCGAGGGGATCGTCGATTGCGGCGGCGATCCGGCGGCTTGGGTGGCCGGGATGATCGCGCGGGTCCGCGCCCCGGTGATCGACGAGGTGCAGCTGCGGCTGTGGACGGGCCGCACGGTGCGGCTGCTGGCGCGGCGCGGCGAGAACGGCGATGTCGTGTGCCTTGCCCTCGATGTCACCGCCTCGATCCGGCGGGTCGCCCGCCTGCGCGAGGCGCGGGCACGCGCCGATGCCGCCAACCGCGCGAAATCCGCCTTCCTTGCCAACATGAGCCACGAGATCCGCACGCCGATGAACGGCGTCGTCGGCATGGCGGGGCTTCTGGCCGATACGGCACTGGACGAGGATCAGCGCCTGTTCGTCGAGACGATCCGCGCTTCGGGCGAGGCGCTGCTGTCTCTCATCAACGACGTGCTGGATTATTCCAAGATCGAGGCAGAGCGGATGGTCCTGCATCCCCGCCCCTTCGATCTGCGCGACACAATCGAACGGGTGCTGACGCTGATGCGGCCCGCCGTGCAGGGCAAGCCGGTCGTGCTGGCGCTGGAGTATCCCGCAGACGCGCCGCGCCTTTTCGACGGCGATCCGGTGCGCGTCGGGCAGATCCTGACCAACCTCATCGGCAACGCGGTCAAGTTCACTGCCGAGGGGGCCGTGACGATCACCGTCGTCTGCGGTGACCGCGTCTCGATCAGCGTCGCCGACAGCGGGATCGGCATCGCCCCCGACATGGCCGAGCATATCTTTGGCGAGTTCAATCAGGTCGAGGATGAACGCAATCGCAGGTTCGAGGGTACCGGGCTTGGCCTTGCCATCACGAAACGGCTGGTCGATCTGATGGGCGGCGAGATCGGCGTGACCTCTGCGCTAGGGGCCGGTGCGACCTTTACGGTGCGCCTGCCGTTGCCGCTGGCGCTGGACGAGGACGCGCCTGCGCCCGCCGCTCCATCGCTGCCCGCAACCTTGGGTCCGCTGCGGGTGCTGGCCGCAGAGGACAACCGCACCAACCGTCTGGTGCTGTCCAAGATGCTGGCCGGGGCCGCCGTCGAGCTGACGATGGTCGAGAACGGCCGTCTTGCCGTCGATGCCTTTGCCGCCGCGCCGCCCGATCTGGTCTTCATGGACATCTCGATGCCCGAGATGGACGGGAAAGAGGCGACGCGGCGCATTCGCGGGATCGAGGCTGAACGCGGCCTGCCCCGAACTAGGATCGTCGCGCTGACCGCCCACGCGATGGACGGCGACGCTGACACGATCCTTGCGGCGGGGCTGGATGCCTACCTGACCAAGCCGCTTCGCAAGGATGCGCTGGCCGCCGAGATCGACGCAGCGCGCGGCGGCGGGATCAGTCTTCCGTCTCTTGCGTCTCCGGGCGGATGAACACCCAGCGGTCGCCATCGCTTTCGGCTGATACAAAGCGGTATCCGCCGCTTGTGAAATCCTTGATGCCGTCGGGGTCGGCGATACGGTTCTCGACCACGAAGCGCGCCATCGCGCCGCGCGCCTTCTTGGCGAAGAAGCTGACGATCTTCGCGCTGCCGCCCTTCTCCTCCATGAAGACCGGTTCGATCACCCGCAATTTCAGCGCCTTGCGATCCACCGCGCCGAAATATTCCTGGCTGGCGCAGTTGATCAGCGTGTCGGTGCCAACGGCGTCGGCGTCCGCGTTCAGCGCCTTGGCAGGCAGATCGCGCCAGAAGTCGTACAGCGAGCCGCCGCGCCGGGTCTTCAGGCGGCTGCCCATCTCCAGCCGGTAGGGCTGGATCGCGTCGAGCGGGCGCAGCACACCATAGAGGCCAGACAGGATGCGCAGGTGATCCTGCGCATAGGCGACGGCATCGGGATCAAGGCTGCGCGCCTCGAGCCCCTGATAGGTGTCGCCCGCAAAGGCATACATCGCGGGGTGCGTCGCCTCGGGGCCCGGCTCGTCGGCAAAGGCACGGAACCGGTCGCGGTTCAGGCGCGCCAGATCGTCCGAGATGTCCATCAGGTCGCGCAGCTTGCCAAGCGTCAGTTGCCGGGCATGGGCCGCGAGCCGGTTCGCCTCGGGCAGAAAGCGCGGCTCGGTCGGGGACGCCCCCGGCACATCCTCCATGTCCAGCCGTTTGGCGGGCGATATCACGACAAGCATCCGGCGCCTCCTGTGGGGGTCCGGCGCAACCTAGTCAGCGCGCCGCAAAGGTCCAGAGGCTCACGCACCATGCAGCACATCGAGAAACGCCTGACCGAAGCGTTCGGTGCGGCGGTCGCCCAGCAGCGTCTCGATCGCGCCCAGATCGCGTGGGCGCGATGCGGCGACCTTGGCCAGCTGCGCGGCAGAGCAGGTGATCGGCTTGTCCGTCCCGGTCTCGCCCCGCGTCAGGTCCGCCTGCACTTCTAGCAGCCGGTCATAGACCGATCCGGCAGAGGACCCGGCCAGTTTGCGCCGCGCCGGGTGGGTTTCGACCGCCGCTTCGCCGGTAATCACGCCAAGGAACATGGCGCCGTAGCGTTCCAGCTTTTTCGCGCCGACGCCGCTGATCCCGGCCATGTCGTCCAGCGTCTGCGGGCGGCGTTCGGCCATCTCGACCAGGGTGCGGTCGGGAAAGATGACATAGGCGGGCACGCGCCCCGCTTCGGCCAGAGCGCGGCGTTTGGCTTTCAGCGCGGACAGAAGCGGCGCGTCTTCCTCGCCGACCATGGTCTTTGGTGCGGGGCGCCGCCGCGCGGCTTCGACGCTGTCGCGGCGCAGGTCGATCTTTTCCTCGTCGCGCAGGATCGGGCGAGCCGCTTCGGTCATGCGCAAGGCGCCGTGGCGCTCGGGATCGGGGCGGATCAGATCGAGGCCCATCATCTGCCGGAGCACCGCCTGCCAACCGCGCCGGTCGAATTCACTGCCGACCCCGAAGGTGGGCAGCTTGTCATGGCCGCGCTGGCGCACCTTGTCGGTGGTCGTGCCGGTCAGGATGTCAATCAGATGCCCCGCGCCGAAACTCTCGCCGGTGCGCAGGATCGCCGACAGCGCCTTGCGCACCGCCTCGGTCCCGTCAAAGGTCTGCGCGGGCGTGTCGCAGATGTCGCAGTTTCCGCAGGGGTCCGGCGTCTCGCCGAAATAGCGCAACAGCTTCTGGCGGCGGCAGGTCAGTGCCTCGGCCAGACCCAGCAGCGCGTTCAGCCGCGCATGGTCCGCCGCCTTGCGGTCACTCGGCGCAAGCCCTTCGTCGATCTGGCTGCGGCGCAGGCGGATGTCGTCGGGACCGTAAAGCGTCAGCGTCTCGGCTGCGGCACCGTCGCGCCCCGCGCGGCCGATCTCCTGATAATACGCCTCGATCGACTTTGGCAGGTCGGCATGGGCCACCCAGCGAATGTCTGGCTTGTCCACGCCCATCCCGAAAGCAACCGTGGCGACGACGATCAGCCCGTCCTCGCGCTGAAAGCGTTCCTCGACATCACGGCGCGCCTGCGCCTCCATCCCGCCGTGATAGTGGCAGGCGGAATGCCGGTCGGTGCGCAGCGCCTGCGACAGCGCTTCGGTCTTGGCGCGGGTGCCGCAATAGACGATGCCCGCTTGCCCCCGGCGCGCGGCCGCGAAATCGAGGATCTGCGTGCGCGGGCTGTCCTTGACGGCAAAGGCAAGGTGGATGTTGGGCCGGTCGAAGCCGCGCAGGAAGGTTTCGGGCGCAACCCCGTCGAACAGCCGCGCCGCGATTTCCTCGCGGGTTTCGGCATCGGCGGTGGCGGTGAAGGCGGCCAGCGGCACGCCAAGGGTGCGACGCAACTCTCCGATGCGCAGGTAGTCGGGGCGGAAATCATGCCCCCACTGGCTGACGCAATGCGCCTCGTCCACGGCGATCAAAGACACGCCCGCCCGGCGCAGAAGGTTGATCGTGCCGCCCGAGGCGAGCCGCTCGGGCGCCATGTAGAGAAGTTTCAGATCGCCCCGATCGAGGGCTGCGAAAACCTCTGACGTTTCGTCCTCGGTGTTGCCCGAGGTCAGCGCACCGGCCGCCACGCCTTCTTCGCGCAAGGCGCGCACCTGGTCGCGCATCAATGCGATCAGCGGCGAGATGACGACGGTCAGGCCGTCGCGGCAGAGCGCGGGAAGCTGGAAACACAGCGACTTGCCGCCGCCGGTCGGCATGATGGCCAGCACGTTGCGGCCCGCGCAGACGGCGCTGACGATCTCTTCCTGACCGGGGCGGAAGGAGTCGAATCCGAAGATGGTGGACAGAAGCTCGCGCGCGCGGTCCATGGGGCCTGTGTTCTTGGTGTGCTCGGTTGAGGCTGACAATCACACAGGAGGAATCGGGGGACAAGCGGGCAAAGCCTCATCTAGGCTTTGCGACCAGACCCTCGGCGAGGGTCTGGGATCAGGATTTCAGGGAAATACTGCGCGAGAGGCCAGGCGTCAGTAGAACGCGGCGGCGTTGTTGATCAGGATGATGCGCAGCGCGTAGACGGCGATCAGCGCGATCAGTGGCGCAAGATCGAGGCCTCCGGTGTCGGGCAGGATGCGGCGGATCGGGCCGTAGATCGGTTCGAGCAGCCGGTTCAGGCCGTTCCAGACCTGCGCGACGAACTGCTGGCGCAGGTTCAGCACCTGGAACGTGATCAGCCACGACATGATGATATGCGCGATCATGATGAACCACACCACGTCGAGGATCAGCAGCAGGATCTGAAGAATGGAGGTCATGGCGCAGCCCTTTTCCCGAAACTCCGGTGTCACTTAGGGGGCAAGCTGCCGCAGCGCAAGCCGGTGCCGCAGCGTAGCGGTTGACGCGGCTGGTGGGGCTGCGAGGACTGCCACGCGCCCGCAAAGCAGGAGAGCCATCATGTATCCCTTTGGCCGTATGGCCCTTGAACTCTGGCTGTCCCGTAATCAGCCGCCGCTTGACCTGCTGGGCACCCATGTCTCGCATCATCGCTGCTGGCCCTGGGACATCGACCTGTGGCTTGAGTTGAACAACGGGCGCACCCTGACGCTCTATGATCTGGGGCGTATCCCGCTGGCCAAGCGCGCCGGACTGACGAAGATGCTGATGCGGCAGCGCTGGGGGCTGACAATGGCAGGGGTTTCGGTGCGGTACCGTCGCCGCATCCGCGCCTTCGAGAAGATCGAGATGCGGTCACGCTGCATCGGCTGGGACGACAGGTTCGTCTACCTTGACCAGACGATGTGGAAGGCCAGCGGCGAATGCGCGGGGCAGGCTTTGTATCGCTCGGCGGTCACAGATCGCGGCGGCATCGTGACCACGGACAGGGTTCTGGAGGCGCTTGGGCATGATGGCCCCGCACCGGAGCTTCCGGTCTGGGTCAAGGCGTGGATCGACGCCGATGCCACACGGCCCTGGCCGCCCGAGCCCGCCTGAACGACGGCTGTTGCGCGCACCCGCCCCTTTGCCTCTTATGCGGGCAGGCAGGAAAAGGCGCGCACCATGACGGACGCAAGGAAACGCATCGTCGGCTGGATGATGTTCGACTGGGCAAGCCAGCCGTTCTACACGCTGCTGCTCACCTTCGTCTTCGGACCCTATTTCGCGGCAATCGCTACCAATGCCTTCATGTCGGGCGGCCTGGCCGAAACCGTCGCCGACGCACGGGCGCAGTCGATGTGGTCGCTTGGGCAGACCGTCACCGGTCTTTTGATCGCCTTCACCGCACCGATCCTTGGCGCTTTCGCGGACACTACGGGGCGGCGGATGCGCTACATCTACGCCTTCTCGGTGCTTTATGTTCTGGGCACGGCGGCGCTGTGGTGGACCTATCCCGACGGCTCGACCATCTGGATCGCCCTTCTGGCCTTCGGGATCGGCATGGTCGGGGCGGAGTTCGCGCTGGTGTTCGTCAACGCGCTGCTGCCGTCGCTGGGCGGAAGCGCGACGGACGACAGCGACATCGGGCGCATTTCCGGCTCGGGCTATGCGCTGGGCTATGCGGGCGGCGTGGTGTCGCTGTTCATCATGCTGCTGCTCTTTGCCGAAAGCGAGGGCGGCACGACCCTGATCGGGATCGCGCCGCTGTTCGGGTTCGACCCAGCGATGCGCGAGGGCACGCGCTTTGTCGGGCCGTTCACCGCGATCTGGTTCATGGTCTTCATGATCCCGTTCTTCCTGTGGGTCCGCGATGACAGCCCGCCCGCCCCCGGCGGCAGTTTCAGCAAGGCCATGCAAGAGCTTGGCGCGTCGCTGCGTTCGGTCCTCCGGCGGCGTAGCCTTGCGTCCTATCTGGCGTCGTCGATGCTTTACCGGGACGCGCTGAACGCGCTTTATGGCTTCGGCGGGGTCTATGCGACGCTGGTGCTGGACTGGTCGATCACGATGGTCGGGATCTTCGGCATCATCGGGGCGATCACGGCCGCGATCTTTACCTGGATCGGCGGACGGGCGGACGGCCGATACGGGCCGAAACCCGTGATCCTGTTCACCGTCTGGGTGCTTATCGCCGTCTGCATCGTCATCGTCGGCATGTCGCGGGCCGATTTCTTCGGTGTGCCCCTGGCCGAGGGATCGGCGCTGCCCGACATCACCTTCTACATTCTCGGCGCGGCGATCGGCGCGGCGGGCGGTGCGCTTCAGGCGGCATCCCGCACGATGATGGTGCGCCACACCGACCCCGCACGCCCGACCGAGGCATTCGGGCTGTATGCGCTGTCGGGCAAGGCGACCGCGTTCCTTGCGCCCGCGATGATCGGCATCGTGACCTATCTCAGCGAAAGCGCGCGAATTGGCCTGTCTCCGGTCATCGTGCTGTTTATCATCGCCTTGTTTCTGCTACGCTGGGTGCATCCAAACGGCGAACGGGACGCAACATGGCACGCAAACTCGCCCTCCTTGGCCTGACCCTCGCGCTGGCCGCCTGTGGTGGCGGCAGCGCGCGCGATGTCGACATCTCGGGCGATACCCGTCCCCGTGCCGCCGCCGTGTCGCGCGCCGAAACCGATCTGGACGCCTCTGCCATCGCCAAGCAGCTGTTCGGGCGGGTACCTCTAGCCTCGAACCAGCGGTCAGAGTCCTTTGGAGGTTACGCCAAGGGGTGCCTGGCGGGCGGCGCGCGACTGCCCGAAACGGGGCCGACCTGGCAGGCAATGCGCCTGTCGCGCAATCGCAACTGGGGCCATCCGAACCTTGTCGCCTATCTTGAGAGGCTGTCGCAAAAGGCCGCGCAGCAGCCGGGCTGGGATGGGCTTTACATCGGCGACATGTCACAGCCGCGCGGCGGGCCGATGCTGACCGGGCACGCCTCGCACCAGATCGGGCTGGATGCGGATATCTGGATGCGACCTGCGAACAACCTGGCACTGACCCGCGCCGACCGCGAGAACCTTGGCTCGATCTCGATGCAGCGGGCGAACGGCGCCTATGTGAGCGACAGCTGGACACGGCAGCACCACGAGATCCTGAAGGCCGCCGCCAGCGATCCGGCGGTCGCGCGCATCTTTGTCTTTGCGGGCGCCAAGGTGCAGATGTGCAACGACGAAAAGGGCGACCGTTCCTGGCTGGCCAAGATCCGGCCGTGGTGGGGGCATCACTATCATTTCCATGTTCGGCTGGCCTGCCCTGCCGGTGCGCCGGGCTGTATCGATCAGGCTCCGCCGCCGCCCGGAGACGGCTGCGACGACGCGCAGCAATGGGTGAACAACATCCTCAACCCGCCGCCGCCCGCGCCGCGCGATCCCGACGCGCCTGCACCCGCGCCCAAACGAGAAATCGTGCTCGCCGACCTGCCCGCTCAATGCACATCCGTTCTCTCGTCGCAGTAGCGGCGATCTCGCTGGCCTTGGGGGGCGTCACCTCGGCCGCCGCCGAGGCGCGTTTTTCGGCGCGCTTCGAATGGTCGATGGATGCCGAGGGCTTTGGCGGATTTTCCGGTATCGAGGTCAGTGAGGACGGCGCGCGGTTCATCGCGATCACCGATGACGGCATGATCGCGCAAGCTGCGCTGGACCGCACGCCCGATGGCCTTCTGTCCGGGGTGTCAGATGTGACCCTGACCCCGCTGCTGAACACCAAGGGCGCGCCGCTGGGCCGCTACCTGACCGACGCGGAAGGGCTGGCGCAGAGCGCAGATGGCCGCCTGTTCATCTCCTTCGAAGGCGAGCACCGCGTGTTGTCTTACCCGGCACCCGGGACGACGGCCAAGCCTTTGCCGATTCCGGACGGCTTTGCCGCATTCCAGCGCAATTCCGCGATGGAGGCTCTGGCTTCGGGCCCGGGCGGCGCGCTTTACACGATGCCGGAACGCTCTGGCGCCTGGACGAGGCCGTTTCCGGTCTGGCGGTTCGAAGACGGCACCTGGACCCAGCCCCACCGCATACCGCGCCGGGACAAGCTGTTGCCGGTCGGTGCCGATTTCGGGCCGGATGGCCGGTTCTACTTGCTGGAGCGCGAACTGGTCGGCATCTTCGGCTTTCGCACCCGTGTGCGCAGTTTTGCGCTCGGGCCCAAGGGATTCGGCGACGAGCGCACCGAATTGACCACGCAGGTCGCGGACTTCGACAACCTGGAAGGGCTGTCGGTCTGGCAGGACGATGCCGGGCAGATCAGGCTGACGATGATCTCGGACGACAACTTCAATGCCTTCCAGACCACCGAGATCGTAGAGTTCGTCCTGACGGAATGACTTGATCCGCCGCCTTCGCGGGGGTAGACGGCGCCGTCCCCATAAGGGGGCCAAGTCTCCGCGACCTTGTCAAAACGGAAAACCAGACATGACCCGCATTCTTCCCGGCGTTCTCGCCATGGCCGCCATCGTCGTGGCCTCGAACATCCTCGTTCAGTTCCTGATCCTCGACGGGCTGCTGACCTGGGGCGCGTTCACCTACCCGCTCGCCTTTCTCGTCACCGACGTGATGAACCGCGTCTATGGCCCCGGCCCGGCGCGCCGCGTGATCCTGGCCGGTTTCATCACCGGCATCGTCTGCTCGCTGATCGGCACGCAGATCATGCTGCAAGGCGACGGGTTCAGCTATGCCGCCGTGCCGCTGCGGGTCGCCATCGCATCGGCGTCGGCGTTCCTGATCGCGCAACTTGTCGACGTGGCGGTGTTCGATCGGCTGCGCGGCGGCAAGTGGTGGACCGCGCCGCTGGCCTCGACGGTGGTCGGCTCGGCGCTCGACACCGCGATCTTCTTTACACTCGCCTTCTCGGCCAGCGTCACGCTGTTCGGCGCAGCCGCCAACGATCAGGTGTCCTGGGCGTGGGACGCCGTGCCGTTCCTCAACTTCGGACCCGCCCTGCCGCTCTGGGTGACGCTTGCGGTGGCGGACTGGCTGGTGAAACTGGCCATCGCCCTGCTCGCCCTGGTGCCGTTTCGCGTCATCGTGTCCAGACTGACCACACAGGTTGCGTAAAATCTTTTGACAAACACCAAATATGTGCCAACCTCCAAATATCGGAAACGCAATGAAAGGAGGTGGTCCAGTGTCGAGAGTGATGTTGGAGAGAGGTGTCGGAACAGTCAGGGGGACTAACGTCTGAGGGCAGTCCCTGAGACAGACCAATCCTGATTGGGCTCCAGGTCCTAACTGGCCCATCTCCGTATGACTCGAAGGGCCGCCGTATTTCCGGCGGCCCTTTTCGTTTCCGGCGCATCGCCTATTGTCCGCATATGCTTCAGATCACCGACCGCATTACCATCGAGGACTGGGAGCTTGTCGAACAGTTCATCCGCGCGGGCGGTCCCGGCGGGCAGAACGTCAACAAGGTGTCTTCCGCCGTGGAGCTGCGGTTCGAGGCGGAACGCTCGCCGAACCTGCCCGAGCCGGTCAAGCGGCGGCTGAAGCGGCTGGCGGGGCGGCGCTGGACGAAGGACGGCGCCATCGTCCTGCAGGTGTCCGACGAGCGCAGCCAGACCCGCAACCGCGAAATCGCCCGCGACCGCCTGGCCGAACTGATCCGCGCCGCGACGGTGGTGCCGAAGCGGCGCGTCCCGACGAAGGTGTCCCTCAACCAGAAGCGAAAGCGGGTGGAGGCGAAGAAAAAGCGCGGAGAGGTGAAGGCGCTGCGGGGGAAGGTGGACTGAGGCGCGAACGAAGGCCCTACCCCTTCCGCACATACTCCCACCGCCGCCGCCATTTCGCCCGGCGCCGCGCCACCTCGCCCGCGTCGGCCTCGGCCAGTGCCTCGCGCAGAAGGCGCCCCTGGTCTCCGGCCATGGCTCCCTGCCCCTCGAACACCTGGTAGGCTTCGAGCGAGGGGTTGGTGTTGGCCTCGATGAACACCGGGCCGTTCGCACCCACCGCCACGTCCCAGCCGACCAGCGGCAGGACGTGGATCAGCCCCGCCGCGCGGCGGGTCTTGCGGATCAGCTTGTCCCAGTGCGGCACCATCGCCCCCTCGATCCGCGCGCCGGTTCCGGGGTGAACGGCGTGGCGCGGGGAATGCACGGACGGCTGCGAGAAGGCGGCGGCGATGCGGCCGGTTTCAGGGTCGACCGCCGTGAACAGGTTGCCGCGCTGGGGCGTGTCGGCCAGCGCGTTCAGATGCGGCACCTTCCAGCCGGTGCGCAGGATGTGGCAGCGCCCCTTGTGGAACAGGGTGATGACCCGGACGGTGGCGACGGTCGGCCCGACGATGGCGGTCAGGTCGGGGTGCTGCGGGACAAACCGCTGGAACAGATAGCCCGAATGGCGGTGCTGGCGGTCAAGCTGCTGCCAGACGCGGGCGACCGGAACGCTGCGTCCGTCGAGCAGGATCAGGCTGTCGGATGCAGGGTCAAAGGCGGTCGCGGCGATGGCGTCCTCGGACCGCTGCGCGGACGCGGGCTTGCCGAACAGGGGCATCGCGGCGGGACCCGACAGCAATTCGCGCAACTGCGCCTCGCTGCGCAGATGCGTCGTGCCGATGGGCGCGGGGCGACCGAAGACGGCGAGCAGGTCTGGCGTGTCCAGCCCGGCCCCGCGCAGCATCGCGTCGAACAACAGCTTGTCGCCCACCAGCCCGCGCCGATTGGACAGCCGGTTGATCCGCAGCGCCAGCCGCGCCGCGCCGAGCGTGCCGAGGAAATCGCGGGCCTCGGGGGTCGGGCGCGTGTCCAGACCGAAGGATAGCCACTCGGAATACGTCAGGCCGCGCCGCCAGGGCCGGGTCGCGGCATATTTCAGGCGCTGGCCACGGGCGGACGGCACGGGGTCCTCCACGTCACCCGGTGGCGGCGGGATCGCGGGCCAGGAATGGCTGCCGGGGTCTGTCATGGCTGCGGACGCGCGGTCAGACCAGGACCTCCATCGCGTTCTGGTGACCGACCTCGAAGACACGCTTGTAGCGCGCCACCTCGAGCCCCGGACCCATCGCCTTGTTGGGGTTGTCCGACAGCTTGACGGTGGGGCGCCCATCCGCCGCGACCGCTTTGCAGACCAGCGAGAACGGCGCGAGGCCCTCGTTCGGCACCAGCCCGCGAAAATCGTTGGTCAGAAGCGTGCCCCAGCCGAACGACACCTTCACCCGGCCCGAGAACTGCGCGTGCAGCTCCTCGATCTTGGCGACATCCAGCCCGTCCGAGAAGATCACCAGCTTCTGCTTGGGGTCCTCGCCACGCTCTTGCCACCAGCGGATCGCGGTTTCCGCCCCGGTCGCGGGATCGCCGCTGTCGATGCGGATGCCCGTCCAGCCGACCAGCCAGTCCGGCGCGCGCTGCAGGAAACCTTGCGTGCCATAGGTGTCGGGCAGGATGATGCGCAGGTTGCCGTCATGCTCGTCCTGCCAATCGGACAGAACCTTGTAGGGGGCGGCGAGAAGCTCTTCGTCGGTCTGCGCCAGCGCGGAATACACCATCGGCAATTCATGCGCGTTGGTGCCGATCGCCTCGACCTCGCGGCGCATGGCGATCAGGCAGTTGGACGTGCCGACAAAGGCGTTGCCCAGCCCTTCCTCCATCGCCTGCACGCACCAGTCCTGCCACAGGAAACTGTGCCGCCGCCGGGTGCCGAAATCGGCGATCTTGAGGTTCGGAAGCGTCCGCAGGCGCCCGATCTTTTCCCACAGCTTGGTCATCGCGCGGGCATATAGCACCTGAAGCTCGAACCGGCCCATCCCGGCGAGCACCGCGCGAGAGCGCAGCTCCATCAGGACCGCCAGCGCCGGGATTTCCCACAGCATCACCTCGGGCCATGCGCCTTCGAAGGTCAGTTCGTATTGCCCGTCGCGCACCTCGAGGTGATAGGGCGGCAGGCGCAGCGCCTCGAACCAGTCCATGAACTCGGGCGTGAACATCTGGCGCTTGCCGTAAAAGGTGTTGCCGCGCATCCAGGTGGATTCGCCGCGCGACAGGGACAGCGACCGGATATGGTCAAGCTGTTCGCGCAACTCGCCCTCGTCCACCAGCTCGGCAAGGCGCACGTCCTTCGAGCGATTGATGAGCGAGAACGTGACGCGAGTGTCCGGCTTGTTGCGGAACACCGACTGGCACATCAGCAGCTTGTAGAAGTCGGTGTCGATCAGCGAGCGGACGATCGGGTCGATCTTCCACTTGTGGTTATAGACGCGCGTGGCGATGTCGACCATCTGCAGGTTTCCTTCGGTATCTTGCGCGATGTTAGATCAAACCCTGTTGGGGATGCACAAGGTCGGCCGTCAAGTATTCAGGAAATGGCGCGTATTGTTCGGCACCCAATCTACCCTAAGCGTTCTCTAGCATGAAGGTGGATAGAGGGAGGGCCGCATGGCACGGATCGGGGACACCAATGCAACCGTGATGGTTGCGAAATCCATGGATACAGGGCGCGCCGAGGGATCGGGGAGCACCTTTGATCGCTTCAAGCAATTCTTCTCCAAGAAGTCGCAGGTCGCAGTCTACAATCCCGTCTCGCATCAACACATCGCCTCGGGCGTGTCCAAGCGCCAGATGAATTCCCTCAAGGCCGCCGATCCGGGCCAGGCGATCCAGCACAACAACCTTCAGGCTGCACGGAGGCTCTTGCAGTCGGCGGGTATCAATCCCCTGGGAATGACCGATCAGACCACGGTGAAGATGGGCAAACTCGCGTTGCAGGATCCCGTATTTGCCCAGGGCCTTCGGCAGATGATGACGAGTGCGACACTTCCGAATGCGGCAGTGGGCCCCGCGACGATCAACGCAATTCTTGACGAAAGCTTCGAGAACCCACGACTTGCGGACAAGGTGCTGACCCTTGCGGGCCAAGAAATGCGTGGAGAGGTGCGGGCGGGCGCGACCGACTACATGCTGCAAAGATCGTCGCAAGACCAGTTCATGCAGGATCTGAAGGCCCCGTCGGGACACCCCCCACCCAAGAGCGCGGCAATCCTTGGATTCGAGCCGGTTTTTCATGCAAGAATCCAGAACGTCGAACGCTTTGACAAGATGTTCGAGGCGCTCACAAAGCTTCAGAGCTTTGGCTTTCTGCCAAACGTCCAGATGGATCAGGACGCGCGCACCTTGACCATCGGGATGGAGTATCAGGCACTTTCGGATGTCTTGGCCGAGGCATCGAACCTCTTGGCCACGCGGAACGTGCCCCAAGAGCAGATCGTGTTGACGGGCGGCGGGTTCCCGGATTTCACATTCAAGTCAGAGCTGACTTCAGCGGTCTGGGCCGAAGGGCAGCTTTCCGACTTCGGACGGAACAACAATGGTCTCGCGCTTGAAGAGTTCGCAGGATTGCCCGGCCCCATGGAAGAACGGCAGGACCGTCGGTTTGACGCCGTCCTGACCATGCATACCGAATACGGCTCCATGGATTACGGTACCTTCGACACGGATTTCGCGGCCGGCAACCTCGACGCCCTGGACAATACCCTGAACCTTGCGCCAAGCGATTCCGACAGGATCGACGCTCTGTTTGGTTTCGAAGGAGGCCGGGACGGGTTCGCAATCAGCGAGGCGCACAGCGATACGGCATCGAAACAATTCCTGCACGCGAACCTCGAAAACCTTCATCATGCCGGCGTCAGGGTTCTCGTGATCGAGCATCTCAAGGAATCCGTGACGGGCGACCTGATCCGCGACTACATGGCGACCGATATCGGCACGCCAATGTCACAGGATCTTGCTGTAATCCTGAAGTCCATCGACCGTGGGCATGTCGGGGCCGAAAGCTTCACCGGGCTGCTGACCAAGATGCACGACACGCCACAGCTACGTGACATGCGGATCGTCGGAGGCGACGATGTGAACCTCAATGCATCGCAAGATCCGGTTCACTCGATGGAAGTGCGGATGGGCAACATGAACATGTTCGCCCAGCACAATCTCGAGAACAATCTTCAAGGAGGCGAGAAGTTCGTGATCCTCGCGGGCGCGGCGCACAACAACACCCATGTCGGCCTTGACAACGGCATGCCCGGCTTCTCGCAGGCACTTGAAATACCTGCAATTTCGATCACTGGCGATGTAGGAAACTTTACCGTTGTGACAGACCGCGAGAACACGGCGGCCCGTCGGCCTGCCTCGCTCGAACATCCCAACAATGACAGGCTTTGACATGGGCGACCGGCACACCATCCACGCGCATCTTCAATCCATCTCGCAAGGTGGGCTTTCCCTTGACGAAGACGGGCAGTGCATCCTTCAGGATGACAGCGGGCTTGTGTTCCGCATCGAGGTTCCACAGGCATCAGACCGCGTGTTCTGGATTGCCAACCTTGGGCGCTACACCCCAGGTGGTGCCGACAGCGCGCTTCTGGAAGAGTTGATGCGGCTCAATCATCTTGGCCTTGAGACCAAGGGCGCTCAGTTCAGCCTCGCATCGGATGAGCCACAGGTCGTGCTCTGGCTGTCGCAAGAGTTGCGTCTTGTGACCGAAGAAGTGTTCGAAAGGGTCACGTTGAATTTCGCTGATCTCGCGATCCACTGGACGGCGAAGCTCGAAGCGCTTCGGCTGACCTCTGCCGGCAGCGGTGCGGGCCAAGGCGTCGACCAGGCCGGAAAACAGGGCGAAACCTGGCTGCGAATCTAGGTGGCGTCGGAGCCCGCCAACCGGACACCCACCTCAGCCATCCCGGCCTGCGCGGCCTTGAGCGATCCGTCCATGTCGATGGCGCGGCACAGGTCCTGCCGGACAGTGACGTGAAACCCCAGCCTTGCGGCATCCACCGCCGAGAAGTTCACGCAGAAATCGGTGGCCAGACCGACCATGGTAAGCGTGTCGACGCCGCGCGTGCGCAGGTAGCCTTCCAGCCCCGTGGGGGTTTCATGGTCGTTCTCGAAGAACGCGGAATAACTGTCGATCTGGGGGCGAAACCCCTTGCGGAGGATCAGGTCCGCCGGTTCGAGGTTCAGCCCTTCGTGGAACGCCGCGCCTTGGGTGCCCTGCACGCAGTGGTCGGGCCAGAGCACTTGTGTGCCATAGGGCATTTCGGTGGTGTCGAACGGAGACTTGCCCGCGTGCTGGGACGCAAAGGACGAATGCCCCGCCGGGTGCCAGTCCTGCGTGAACACGCGGACGGAAAATTCGTCCAGAAGCGCGTTGATGCCGGGCACGATCTCGTCGCCGCCCGTGACGGCCAAGGCGCCCCCGGGGCAGAAATCGTTCTGCACGTCGATCACGATCAGGGCTTCGTTTGCGGGTCGCATGGCGGTCCTCCTGCTTTGGCCCTTGGGTAGGATCGCGGGGCGCCCGCGTCAACGGCGGCTTGATCCGGCCCGCTGGCCTGCGTATCTCCGCGCGCATGTATATCGTTGCCGCGCTCTACAAGTTCACGCCGTTCCCGGACCCTGCCGCGCTCAAGGCGCCGCTGGCCGAGGTTGGGTGCGCGAATGGCGTGCGCGGCACGCTGCTGCTGGCGCATGAGGGGATCAACGGCACCATCGCAGGCCCGCGCGCGGGCATCGACGCGGTGCTGGCGCATATCCGGTCGCTGCCGGGGTGCGCTGATCTCGACTGGAAGGAAAGCACGGCAACCGACATGCCGTTCGCCCGGCTCAAGGTGCGGCTGAAGCGCGAGATCGTCACGATGGGCCAGCCGCAAGTCGATCCGACCGCCTCTGTCGGCCACTATGTCGAGCCGAAGGACTGGAATGCGCTGATCGCGGCACCCGATGTGGCGGTGATCGACACCCGCAATGACTACGAGGTCGCCATCGGCAGCTTTGACGGCGCCATCGACCCACAGACCAAAAGCTTCGGCGAGTTCCCGGAGTGGTGGGCCAGGAACAAGCACCGTTTCCACAACAAGCGGATCGCGATGTTCTGCACTGGCGGGATTCGCTGCGAGAAATCGACCAACTACCTGCTCGGCGAGGGGGTGGACGAGGTCTATCACTTGAAGGGCGGCATCCTGAAATACCTCGAAGAGGTGCCGCAGGATGACAGCCTCTGGCACGGCGACTGTTTTGTCTTCGACCAGCGCGTCAGTGTCGGGCATGGCCTGCGCGAGGGGCCGCACGAGTTGTGCCACGCTTGCCGCCGACCGATTCTGCCGCAGGACAAGGGACGGCCCGAATACGAAGCCGGCGTGCAATGTCATCACTGTGTCGGCGACTACTCCGAGGCCGACCGCGACCGGTTCCGCGAGCGGCAAAAGCAGATCCTTCTGGCGCGGGCGCGCGGCGAGGATCACTTGGGCGACTGAAACGTCGCCGCGCATTTCAACATTTAAAACAACGCGTTATCCGATAACATCCGGCGGGTCATCGGATAGCTTTGCCGTGTTATTGCCTGACTAAACGGGTCGCCCCCAGCTTGGTCTCATCGGTCGCTGCCCCCGCACATTCCGGGTCGGCCGAGCCAGAGACCAACCAGGACCCGAAAGGACAGACCCATGACATTCTCGACCTTCCTCACCCGCACCACCGCATCCGTCGCACTGATCTTCACGCTTGGCACCGCACCCGTCGCGGCGGGCGGCTCGTACATCTATTTCGAGCAGACCGGCGGCGGACATGCCATCGGCGCCTACCAGAACGGCAACCGCAACCGCACGACGGTCTACCAGGACGGGCGCCGTAACAGCGCGACGATCCGGCAGAACGGCGGCTACAACCGCACCGTCATCGGCCAGGAAGGCCGCCGCAATACCGCCGACGTCGACCAGTCCGGCCACGACAACATCTCGGGCATCG
Source organism: Anianabacter salinae (assembly GCF_019061145.1). Classification (GTDB taxonomy): domain Bacteria; phylum Pseudomonadota; class Alphaproteobacteria; order Rhodobacterales; family Rhodobacteraceae; genus Anianibacter; species Anianibacter salinarum. Next base: position 31,277 of record NZ_JAHQZS010000005.1, read on the forward strand.
CGCAGTTCGGTCGAAACAACCGCGCCACGCTCGACCAGCACGGGTCGGGCAACGCGGTCGCCGTGATCCAGGGCGGCAACGGCAACTCGGCCAATGCGCGCCAGGTCGGCCACGGCAACGTCGCCGTCATCATCCAGGACTGACCCCTTGGCGGCGGGGCCAGATCCGGCCCCGCCTCCCCCTGAACAGGAGACCCGACATGACCCTTCTTTCGCACATCCTGCCCGTCTCGGCGCTGATCGGCGCTGTGGGCATCGGCTGCACGACGCTGGCGGACAACGCCGCGCCGGACGACCGCAAGCCCATCGCCTGCGCCGTCAATATCCTGCCCGACAACGGCGGCTTGCGTGTCTTTGCCACCGCCCGCGCCGACACGCCCATGACCGGCGACTACGACCTGGTCATCAAGCAGTCCGGCCGCGCAGGCAGCGCCACGATCCGCCAGAGCGGTGATGTCGATCTGCGCGCGGGCCGGACCGAGACGCTGGGCGAAGCCCGCATGTCAGGCCGCGCCGCCGACATCGACGCCACGTTGACGCTGCGGCTGGGCGGCAAGACCTACCGCTGTGGCGAGGCCGACCAGCCCGTCGACCTTTGACCCAAGACTGAAATCCGACTGACCCCGTACCCCGAAAGGACCACTGCCATGATCCGCCAGACCCTCGCCGCCGCCGCCCTCGCCCTTGCCTGCACCGCACCCGTCGCGCAGGCCGGGGGCAGCATCAACTTCAGCTATAATGCGCAGACCTCGGACGAAGCGCGGGCCATTCGCGGTGCGCTGGCCATCTACGGGCTGGTGCAGGACGTGCAGACCAACGGCCACGTCACCCAGAACGGCATCCGCAATGCCGCAGCGCTGTCCCAGACCGGACGGGGCAATTCCGGCATTATCCACCAGGACGGAAGCGATCACGACGCGTCGCTTGAGCAGTCCGGGCGCCGCAATTCGCACGGGATCTTCCAATTCGGGCGCGGCGCCAGCACCCACGTCACCCAATCGGGACGCGGCAACACCGGCGTGACCTTTGGCTACGGATGGTAAGCCGCCATGCCGCCCGCCATCGGCCCCGGCGCGATCAAGGCGCCGGGGCCGATGCGTCTTATGGCCTGCGCTTGCGGAACGACGCGTCGGGCGTGCCCGCAAAGCAGCCCATCACATGGGGATAGGTGTCGGTCACGACATAGCCATAGACGCCGTCCTGAACCATGCCGTTGCACTCATCCAGATCGCCCGAGCCCGCGACATAGACCCAGTCGTCGATGAACGTGCCGTCATAGGTGCCGCCGGGCCCGCCCGTCCGCGTACCGGACTTGAGCCGATAGCTGGACTGCGCCTTGCGCAGCGTTCCACCGTCGACAATGTAGCTTCCAAAGATCGGAAAGCCGTCAGCTGCAAAGCCGATCACCGGGGACGGACCGGTTGCCCCGGTCTGCTGGAACAGCGCCATCGGGTTCCCGTGGTAATGGTAGGTTCCGTCGGGCTGGGTGTGGGCGTTGTGCTCGTCCGCGCCAAAGGTGTTGCCCGCGCCAAGGGGATCGTAGCGGTAGGGCGCCGACATGTCGTTGCAGCCGATCCGCCCGTTGCCGACACCGAAGCATCCGGCGGCCATCATGTCCAGCTTCACGCCGTTCAGGAAGATGGCGTTGTCATAGGTCAGGCTCAGGGCTGTCGGCCGGGCCGCACGCTGCGGCGCCGCCGGAAGCGTGTAGGTCTGCGCGCCCTCTTGTACCGGCGTATGGAAGCGACCTGTCCGGTTGAAATCGTGGTTCGGGATCGCGTTCGACGTCACACGGCAGGTCGATCCGTTCGCGGTGACGGTGACATTTGCCGCGAAGGTGCGGTTGTTCTGAACATCCGTCGCCCGGGCCGTGTTGTCGGCGACGTAGGCGGCGCAGTTTGCCGAACGATCCGTCAGGATCTCGTTCGTCATGTCATGTGCGTACGCCGGGACGGCAAGGCATGCCCCCGCAAGAGCGGCGACCAGTGGCCCGGCGCTGCGGCGATGCTGTGTTTCGATCATTCTGGAATATCCTTCACTCACCTGTTGCGGTGCCTATACGGCAACCACGCGAAATTCCGTCGCGGTATTTTCTGAAATCTTGTGGGAAGGCGTGAAACGACAACGGCCCCGCGCTGCACGCGCGAGGCCGTTCCATCTTGCCGGTTCCGGCACCGGATCAGAAGTCGAGGTTTTCCACCGACAGCGCGTTCTGCTGGATGAATTCGCGGCGCGGCTCGACCACGTCGCCCATCAGCTTGGTGAACACGTCATCTGCTTCCGCCAGATCCTCCACCCGGACCTGCAACAGCGTCCGCGCCTCGGGATCGAGCGTGGTTTCCCACAGTTGGCCGGGGTTCATCTCGCCCAGACCCTTGTAGCGTTGCAGGCTCAGGCCCTTCTCGCCCTCTTCAAGGATCGCGTTCAGCAGATCGAGCGGGCCGTAGATGTTGATTTCCTTGTCCTTGCGGATCAGCTTGGCCGGTTCGCGGTAGACATCCCGCAGCATGTCGGTGAACCCGCCCAGACGCCGCGCCTCGCCCGAGCGCAGGACGGCACCGTCAAGCACGCGCACCTCGTCGACCCCGCGCAGCACACGCCACAGCCGCAGGCCCTTGTCCTGCGTCGGACGCCCCTGCCAGCCCTTCTCGTATTCCAGCGCGATCAGGTCGAGCCGTTCGGCCACCCGGTTCGCCACGCCCTGCAGGTCGGTGTCGATCTGCCCCACGGCAAAGGCGCCCGCGATCGCGGACTGTTCCAGGATGGCGTGCGAGTAATGCGTCGGGAACGCCTGAAGGATGCGGCGTACGTTACGCGCCTCTTCGACCACGCGGGCCAGATCCTGCGCGCTGATGTCCTCGCCCGTGCCCAGACGCAGAACGGCGCCGTCGACGCCCATCTGGATCAGGTAATCCTCGAGCGACGGGTGATCCTTGAGATAGACCTCGGATCGCCCGCGCGCGACCTTGTAGAGCGGCGGTTGCGCGATGAAGAGATGCCCGTTCTCGATCAGCTGGGGCATCTGCCGGAAGAAGAAGGTCAGCAGCAGCGTGCGGATATGCGCGCCGTCGACGTCGGCGTCGGTCATGATGATGACCTTGTGATACCGTAGCTTCCCGAGGTCGAATTCGTCGCGTCCGATCCCGGTGCCCAGCGCGGTAATCAGCGTGCCGATCTCCTGGCTGGACAGCATCCGGTCGAACCGCGCACGTTCGACGTTCAGGATCTTGCCGCGCAGGGGCAGAACGGCCTGGTTCTGCCGTGACCGGCCCTGTTTGGCCGAACCGCCCGCGCTGTCGCCCTCGACAAGGAACAGCTCGCGGAATTCGGGGTTCTTTTCCTGGCAATCCGCCAGCTTGCCCGGCAGCGACGCGATGTCGAGCGCGGATTTCTTGCGCGTCAGGTCACGCGCCTTGCGCGCCGCCTCGCGGGCCAGCGCGGCCTCGACGATCTTGGTGACGATGATGCGGGCGGTCTGGGGGTTCTCTTCGAACCATTCCGTCAGCTTTTCGTTCATCAACCCCTCGACGGCGGGGCGCACCTCGGACGAGACCAGCTTGTCCTTGGTCTGAGAGCTGAACTTGGGGTCCGGCACCTTGACCGACAGGATGCAGGTCAGCCCTTCGCGGGCATCGTCGCCGGTAAAGTTGATCTTTTCCTTCTTCGCAATGCCCGACTGACCCGCGTAGATGTTCAGTGTCCGGGTCAACGCGCCGCGAAACCCCGCCAGGTGCGTGCCGCCGTCGCGCTGCGGGATGTTGTTGGTGAACGGCAGCACCATCTCGTTGTAGCTGTCGTTCCACCACATCGCGACCTCGACGGTGATCCCGTCGCGTTCGCCGGTGATGAAAATAGGCTGGTCGATCAGCGGGCTCTTGTTTCGGTCGACGTAGCGGACGAACTCGCGCACGCCGCCCTCGTATTCCAGCACAGACTCGACCGGTTCCGCCGGACGCTCGTCCTCCAGCACGATGCGGACGCCGGAATTGAGGAACGCCAGCTCGCGCAGGCGGTTTTCCAGCGTCTTGAACTGGTATTCGAGGTTGGAAAAGGTCGTGGTCGAGGCCAGGAACCGCACCTCGGTGCCCTTCTGGCCCTGCGCGTCGCCGACGACCTCAAGATGCTTGACGGTATCGCCGCGTTCGAAGCGGGCGTAATGCTCTTTCCCGTCGCGCCAGATCCGCAGGTCGAGCCAGTCGGACAGGGCATTCACCACCGACACGCCGACACCATGCAGACCGCCCGACACCTTGTAGGAATTCTGGTCGAATTTCCCGCCCGCGTGCAGCTGGGTCATGATGACCTCTGCCGCCGAAACGCCTTCGCCCTCGTGGATGCCCACCGGGATTCCGCGGCCGTTGTCGCGCACGGAAACCGAGTTGTCGGCGTGGATTTTCACCCGCACCTCGGTGGCGTGACCGGCCAGCGCCTCGTCGATGCCGTTGTCGACGACTTCGTACACCATGTGGTGCAGACCTGACCCGTCGTCGGTGTCACCGATATACATGCCGGGGCGCTTGCGAACCGCCTCCAAGCCTTTGAGAACCTTGATTGAATCAGCGCCGTATTCTTCCGGCGGCTGGACGGTGTCGGCCATGCCGTGCCTTCCTTCGTCTTTTTCCGTTTTTATACGGGCTTATGGGGGGATTGTCACGCACCGGACACAAGATTTGGTAGCACCTGCAGCATCGCGCGCAGTCACGTGAACGGGATCACGAGACCCACCGCGATCAGCAGTCCCCCGGCGGTCCGGTTGGTGCGCCGCACCGCCTGCGGCGAGGACAAAAGCCGCTTCACCCGGTCGATGGACAGCGCCAGCACCAAATTGCCCGCCAGCGGCACGATCGCCGAAATCAGCGAGATCACCACCATGTCCATCCAGGTGACGCGGGTGATGTCGAAGAACCCCGGCAGCATCCCCATGTAGAACAGGATCGCCTTGGGATTGCCGATGATGACCGCCAGCCCCGCCGCAAATCCCGCCAGCATCCCGGGCCGCGTCAGGCGGCTGTCCTTCGACAGTTCGACATCCGCGTTGCGCCAGATCAGCACGCCCATGACAAGGAAGGTCGCCGCCGCCACCCACTTCAGCGCGACCAGGAACCCCGAGAACACCGTCAGGATCCAGGCGACGCCAAGGATGGCGAGGAACGGCCAAAGCATGTCGCCGACCACGACACCCAGCGCCAGCGGCCAGGCCGCGTGGAACCCGCCCGACAGCGCGCGGGCGACCAGCGCCACCCAGACCGGGCCAGGGGTCAGGAACAGGATCAGCAGCGCGCCCGCATAGGCGGCAAGCTCCAACGCCGAGATCGTCATGGTGCATCCTTCATCTCGATCCGGCTTGCACCGGCCTCGTCCGTCACTTCGACGTATTGCGCGCGGTCGCCCAGCGCCTCGAACAACTCCGGCCCCGTGCCGGTCATCCAGGCCTGCGCGCCAAGCCCGGCGATCTCGTCGTAAAGCGCCGCGCGGCGGGCGGCGTCAAGATGCGCCGCCACCTCATCCAGCAAGAGGATCGGCGGCGCGCCGAAATCCTCGGCCAGCGCGCGGGCATTGGCCAACATCAGCGAGATCAGCAGCGCCTTCTGCTCGCCGGTGGAACACTGCCGCGCCTCGATGCCCTTTGCGGCCCAGACCGCGCCCAGATCGGCGCGGTGCGGCCCGGTCAGCGTGCGCCCCGCCGCCATGTCACGCCCGCGCCCGTGTGCCAGCGCGTCGGCCAGGTCCTCCGCAGTCTTCGGCATCGGCGCCTCGGCGGGCGCCTCCAGCGTCAGGTCGGGCGCGGGGAACGCCGTCTCGGCCCCCGCCTGCGCCGCCGCCAGACGGGCAAGCGCGCGGCCCCGCGCGGCGTGGATCGCAGCGCCGGAACTCGCCATCTGCGCCTCGACGGCCCGATACCAGGCGCCATCGCGCACCATGTCCTTCAAAAGCCGGTTGCGCTCGCGCATCGCCTTTTCATAGGCCAGCGTCTCGTCGCCATGCTCAGGGAAAAAGCTCATCGTCATGCGGTCCAAAAACCGCCGCCGTCCGTCAGCCCCCTCGATCCAAAGCCGGTCCATCGACGGGACCAGCCAGACCATCCGCACGATCCGCCCCAGCGCGACCTGCGCCGCCGGTTTGCCGTCGATCGTCACCTGACGCGCGCCGCCGGGCTCTGCCCAGCTTTCGATCTCGTGCGACTGGCCGTGGCTTTCCACCTCGGCCACCAGCTTCCAGCCGATCGCCTCGGGCCGCCGCGCCATCTCGTCCGCCGCCGCGCGCCGCAAACCCCGGCCCGGCGACAACAGCGAGACCGCCTCCAGCACGTTGGTCTTGCCCGCGCCATTGGGCCCGAACAGCGCCACGGGCCGCCCGTCGAGCGACAATCTCGCGCGCCGGTGCGACCGGAAATGCGACAGGGTCATGGACGTGATCGAAAGCCGCATCACCCCTTGTCCATCTTTGGTCGGGAAGTACTCCGGGGGGGTCCGGGGGGGCAGCGCCCCCCCGGCCTTGCCCCCTGGCACCGTCACACCCGCATGGGCATGACGACGTAGACCGCCGAGGTGTCGTTGCCTTCGCGCATCAGCGTGGGATCGCCGGAGGAGTTGAACAGGAACACCGCGTTCTCGCGGTCCACCTGGCTGGCGATCTCCAGCAGGTATTTCGCGTTGAACCCGATTTCCAGCTTCTCGTCGCCATAGGCCACGGCCAGTTCTTCCTCCGCGTTGCCGCTGTCGGGGGCGTTGACCGACAGGATCAGACGGTCTTCATCAAGCTGCATCTTCACGGCGCGGCTGCGCTCGGACGACACGGTCGCCACGCGGTCCACGGCCTGCGCGAATTCCTGCGCGTCGACTTCCAGCTTCTTGGTGTTTCCGGTTGGTATCACGCGGGTGTAGTCGGGGAAGGTGCCGTCGATCACCTTTGACGTCAGCATGATCTCGGGCGTGGCGAACCGCACCTTGGTCTCGGACACCGACACAGCGATCTTGGCGTCGTCGTCGTCCAGAAGCTTGCGCAACTCGGTCACGGTCTTGCGCGGCACGATCACGCCCGGCATGTCGTCGGCGCCAACGGGGAGCGCCGCGTCGATCCGCGCCAGCCGGTGACCGTCCGTCGCGACGCAGCGCAGCACCTTGCCACCCTCGGCGTCCGAGACGTGCATGTAGACACCGTTGAGGTAGTAGCGCGTCTCTTCGGTCGAGATGGCAAAACGCGACTTGTCGAACAGGCGGCGCAGCATGCCCGCCGGCGCCGAGAAGTTCGACGCGTATTCCGACGACGCCATCACCGGGAAATCTTCCTTGGGCAGGGTGGCCAGCTGGAAATGCGCCCGCCCGGCCTGCACCGTCAGCCGCCCCGACGCGCCGTCGTCGCTGAGCTCCACCAGCGCCCCGTCGGGCAGCTTGCGCACGATGTCATGCAGCATCACCGCCGACACCGTGGTGGCACCCGCGCGGATCACCTGCGCGTTGATCTTGTCGATCACCTCGATGTCGAGGTCGGTCGCCCGGAAACTCGCGCTGTCACCATCCGCCTCGATCAGGACGTTGGCGAGGATCGGGATGGTGTTGCGACGCTCGACGACCGATTGCGCCTGGCCAACCGCACGAAGAAGCGCGCTGCGCTCGATGCTGATTTTCATAACCCTGTCCCTAATCGTCCCCTGCGCCCTGCCGGGGCATGAAACTTACCCGTTCCACCCGGCAGCACAAGAATTTTCCGGACTGTCTGTCGGTTTCCCCATAGCGTCAAGGGGAGGCCCGAGTTACGCTTCCAGAGCGCGGCGCAGAAGTTCCACGTCTTCGGCGATCTGGCTGTCGATGGACTTGAGTTCCTCGATCTTCTTGACGCCGTGCATGACGGTGGTGTGATCACGGTTGCCGAACCGGCGCCCGATGTCGGGCAGCGACCGCGAGGTCAGCCGCTTGCACAGCCACATGGCGATCTGCCGGGGCCGCGCGATGGTGCGCACCCGCTTGGGGCCGACCAGATCGGACAGCCGGATATTGAAATGCTCGGCCACTTTGCGCTGGATTTCCTCGACGGTGACCTTGCGGTCCGAGGATTTCAGGATGTCGGTCAGGCATTCCTGCGTCAGGTCTAGGTTGATCTCGCGCCCGACGAGCGAGGCGAAGGCGAAAAGCCGCATCAGCGCGCCTTCCAGCACCCGCACGTTGGTCGAGATGCGGTGGGCGAGGAATTCCAGAACGCCGTCCTGAAGCACAAGACCCGGATACTGCGCGCGATACTGGTCGACCTTCTGCTGCAGGATGCCGAGGCGCAGTTCATAGTCGGTGGGGTGCAGGTCGACCACGAGGCCGCACTGAAGCCGCGACTTGATGCGGTCTTCGAGGTCCTTGATCTCGCCCGGCGCGCGGTCGGCGGAAATGATGATCTGCTTGTGACGGTCCACCAGCGTGTTGAACGTGTGGAAGAATTCTTCCTGCGTGCTGTCCTTGCCCGCGATGAACTGGACATCGTCGACCATCAGCACGTCCACCGAGCGGAACAGCTGCTTGAAATCCATCATGCTCTTGTCGCGCAGCGCCTGGATGAACTGGTACATGAAGCGCTCGGCAGAGATGTAGACGACCCGCAGATCGGGGCGGCGCGTCTGCAGCTCGTGCGCGATGGCGTGCATCAGGTGCGTCTTGCCAAGGCCCACGCCGCCATAAAGGAACAGCGGGTTGAACGTGACCGAGTTGCCTTCGGCAACGCGCTTGGCCGCCGCATGAGCCAGCTGGTTCGGCTTGCCCACGACGAAGCTGTCGAAGGTAAAGCGCGGGTCCAGCGGCGCGCCGGGCATGTCCGCCTCGTCGTAGGACGACAGTTCGGAGCGCGACAGGATGGTCCGCGAGCGGGGCGCCTCGAGTTCGGTGGCGGAGGCAGGGGCGACATCGGCGCCAAGGCGGAAATCGACGCGGGTCACGTCGGCGCCGCGGGCGCGAAAGCCTTCCAGGATGCGGTCGGAATAATTCCGCGCGACCCAGTTGCCGAGAAACGTGGTGGGAACCGACAGGATCGCGACGTTGTCTTCCGTCGTCAGAAAATCGACCGGCGCGATCCAGTTCTTGTAGTTGTGTTCTCCAACGGTGCCTTGCAGCTCACTCTTAACTTGCCCCCAGATGTCGTTCGTCATTTGCGTCCGTGACCCGTCGATTCTGTTTTCGTTACGGCCGAAACGGCCAGCGACCTGCGCGCAGAATCTCGTACGGGGACACAAAAGTTACGGGTTCCGGTTCCACCAAGCACACGGCGGACGGATCGGCTTTTGTTTGCTTGGGAGACGCGGAAAACGGCTGGCAGTCTCTCGAAGTGTCCCTACTTCGGATCAGTCGTCTTCGCGTCTCGCCGTGTCATTGGACAGATCCGGCCCGCGTGGAAATGCGGTCGGATACGCTGCGGGTCATGGGCAGCCATGACATGCAACGCGGTGGCCTTCCGGTGCGCCCCCCCTCGGTCCCTGACGGGTCCGGGCATCCGTGTGGCGTCGGTCGGCCTCTGCCCCCCAGTAAGCGATTCATTGCGAAGACAAAGCTAGCAATCTCCGCGCTCGAGTCGCAACGCGGCTGGACCGTCTTGGATGCCGCTTTCTGTGGGGGCTTCGCGTAATCCCTTGTTCCGGCTAGCCAGAGCGTCGGAAATGCAACACCCCGATGACAAAAGCGCGCCGCAAGCGGCGCGCCCTCTAGCCCAACAAAGGTTGAGATTCGTTCAGCCGAGCGCTTTGACGCGCGACGACAGGCGGGAAATCTTCCGCGCCGCAGTGTTCTTGTGGACGATGCCCTTGGTCACGCCGCGCATCAGTTCGGGCTGCGCATCGCGCAGGGCGGTCTTTGCCGCTTCCGCGTCGCCGGAGGCCAGCGCCTCTTCGACCTTGCGCAGGTAGGTGCGGATGCGCGACCGGCGCGCCTTGTTGACGGCATAGCGCGCCTCGTTCTGGCGGGCGCGTTTCTTGGACTGGGGGGTATTTGCCATGTGCGTTCTCTTTCGTCTGTCGGGTCGTCACAAATAGGGTGAACGCGGGAAGACCCGACCCCGGGTTCTGAACCGGGTTGCTCTGGCCAAGGCGGGCCTCACGCGCATGTATGGCCGTGGCCTATAGACCAGGCGGCAGGGTTTGGAAAGGGCGGAATACCCGCCCCTTCGCGTCACTTGTCGCGGAACTGCGCCTCGCGCTTGTCGAGGAAGGCGCTCATGCCTTCCTTCTGGTCCTCGGTCGCGAACAGCGAATGGAACAGTCGCCGCTCGAACAGGACGCCCTCGCGCAGCGTGGTCTCGTAGCTGCGGTTCACCGCTTCCTTCACGGCCATGACGGTCAGCATCGACTTTTCGGCAACCTTCTGCGCCGCCGCCATCGTTTCTTCCATCAGCTTCTTGGTGGGAACGACGCGGCTGACCAGCCCCGATCGTTCCGCCTCTTCGGCGTCCATGAAGCGGCCGGTCAGGTTCATGTCCATCGACTTGGCCTTGCCGACAAAGCGCGTCAGCCGCTGGCTGCCGCCCATCCCGGCCACGACGCCAAGGTTGATCTCGGGCTGGCCGAACTTGGCGCTTTCCGACGCGATGATGAAATCGCACATCATCGCAAGCTCGCACCCGCCGCCCAGCGCATAGCCGGACACTGCCGCGATGATCGGCTTGCGCACGCGCAGGATCGCCTCGCTGTCAGCGGTAAAGAAATCCTGGCCGAACATGTCGACAAAGCTTTTCCCCGCCATTTCCGAGATGTCGGCCCCGGCGGCGAATGCCTTTTCCGACCCGGTAAGAACGATGCAGCGCACCTTTTCGTTCTGGTCGGCGTCGCGCAGGGCCTGCGCCAGTTCCCCGAGCAACTCGGAGTTCAGCGCGTTCAGGGCGTCGGGACGGTTGAGCCGGATCAGGGCGACGTGGTCGTCGATCTCGACGATGATCGTCTTGTAGGCCATCGGTACTGCCTGTTCGGTTGCCAATAGGCCCGAGTCCATACCACCCGGCGGTCGGTGTTCAAGTTATCTTTGGCAGTCCGGGCAATAGAACGAAGAGCGTCCCGATTGCACCACGCGGCGTATCGACTGCGTGCAGCCCGGGGTGACGCAAGGGCCGCCTTCACGGCCATAGACGCTGAACGAGTGCTGGAAATAACCAAGTTCGCCGTCTGCCTGGCGGTAATCGCGCAACGACGATCCGCCTGCCTCGATCGCTTCGGCCAGCACCGTGCGGATCACCGGCACCAGCGTGCGCACGCGCTTGTCAGAGATGCGCCCCGCCTTGCGCAATGGCGAGATCCCCGCGCGGAACAATGCCTCGCAGACGTAGATGTTGCCCAGCCCCGCGATCATGCGCTGATCCAGAAGCGCCGCCTTGATCGGCGTGTTGCGGCCCTGCAGGCGGGCGGCGAGGTAATCCTCGTCGAACCCGTTGCCCAAGGGTTCCGGCCCGATCCCGGCGATCAGCCAATGATCCTCGGTGCGGCTTGTGGGGCAAAGGTCCATCGCACCGAAGCGCCGGGCGTCGTTGAAGGTGACACGCGCCCCGCCCGCCATGTGAAACACCACATGGTCATGTTTCGCCGCGGCCGGGTGGTCGTGGTGGAAGGCGCCGACCCGATTGCCCGAAATCAGCATCCGCCCCGACATGCCCAGATGCACGATCAGCGTCTCGCCACTGTCGAGATCGGCGAGGATGTATTTCGACCGCCGCCCCAGCCGCAGCACCCGCCTGCCAGTCAACCGATCGGCCATCCGCTCGGGCAGGGGCCAGCGCAGATCGGGGCGATTCACGTCCGCCCGTTCGATCACGCGACCCTCCATCACGGGGACCAGCCCGCGACGGACTGTCTCGACTTCCGGCAATTCAGGCACTTGAACCCCTCTTGTCCGGGCGGCGCGATTGTAACCCGTCCCGGGCCGCCTATAAGAAGGATGAGTTTCGAAGGGGCGCAAGAGGCCGATGACCGACGACAGCCAGAAAACCACGCATTTCGGGAACCAGACGATCCCCGAGGATGAAAAGGCGGGCCGGGTCCACGGCGTCTTTACCTCGGTCGCATCCCGCTATGACGTGATGAACGACGTGATGTCGGTCGGCATTCACCGCCTGTGGAAAGACGCGATGATGGACTGGCTTGCGCCGCGTTCCGGTCAGCGGCTGCTGGACGTGGCGGGCGGCACCGGCGACATCGCCTTTCGCTTCCTCACGCGCGCGCCGGGCGCCAGCGCGGTCGTCTGCGACATGACCGAATCGATGCTGGTCTCGGGCCGCAAGCGCGCCGAGGCCGAAAGCATGGCCGACCGGCTGGACTGGGTCGTCGGCGATGCGATGGCCCTGCCCTTCGAGGCCGCCAGCTTCGACGTCTACACGATCAGCTTCGGCATCCGGAACGTGACCCGCCCGCAAGAGGCGCTGAACGAGGCGTTCCGCGTTCTGAAGCCCGGCGGCCGCCTGATGGTGCTGGAATTCAGCCAGCTTCCCGTGCCCGCGATGCAATGGGCCTATGACCGCTATTCCTACAACGTGATCCCGCGCATGGGCCAGGCCTTCGCGGGCGACCGCGACAGTTATCAATACCTCGTCGAATCGATCCGCCAGTTTCCCGATCAGGACACCTTTGCGGGCATGGTGCGGGAGGCCGGCTTTGAGCAGGTGAAGTATCGCAACCTGTCCATGGGCATCGCCGCGCTGCACTCGGGCTGGAAGATTTGAGGGGTCCGCACAACATCTGGCGGCTGGTCCAGACCGGCGCGACGCTTGAGAGGACCGGCGCCATGCGCGTGGTGCTGGATGCCTTCCAGGCGCCGAAGTCGCTGCGCATCGCCGCGCGCATTCTCGGCTGGCCGTTCGCCTGGCTGGGCTATCCGGGCGATCCCGCACAGCCGCCGGTGACGCGGGCGCTGACCGCGCTTGGCCCCGCCTACATCAAGTTCGGCCAGATCCTGTCGACCCGCCCCGATGTGGTGGGCGAGGAACTGGCTATGCAGCTGCGCGTGCTTCAGGACAAACTGCCGCCGTTTCCGCTGGATGAGGCCAAGCGGATGATCGAGCGCGAGCTGGACCAACCGTGGCAGACGATGTTCTCGGAGTTGTCCGAGCCCGTCGCCGCCGCCTCGATCGCGCAGGTGCACAAGGCACGGCTGAAGGACAGCGGGCGGCAGGTGGCCGTCAAGGTGCTGCGCCCGAAGATCGAGCGCGCGTTTCGCAAGGACGTCGACGCCTTCTATCTTGCCGCGACGCTGATCGAGTGGCTTGCCCCCTCGGCCCGGCGGCTTCGGCCGTCCGATGTCATCAAGCATTTCGACGGCGTCGTCACGGGCGAGCTTGACCTTCGGCTCGAAGCCTCTGCCGCCGCCGAGTTCGCCGCGAACACCGCCAAGGACGCCGGGTTCCAGGTGCCAAAGGTCGAATGGTTCCTGTCCTCGCGCCGTGTCATGACGCTGGGCTGGGCCGAGGGAATCAACGCGGGCGACGTTCCGGCCATCGACGCCGCCGGGCACGACCGCCGCATCCTTGGCGAGCGGGTGCTGCAACTGTTCCTGAACCACGCGCTGCGCGACGGCTATTTCCACGCCGACATGCACCAAGGCAACCTCAAGATCGCAGGCAACGGCGACATCATCGCGCTGGACTTCGGGATCATGGGGCGGCTCGACGAATACACCCGGCGCGTCTACGCCGAGATCCTGTTCGGGTTCATCCGCAAGGATTACCGCCGCGTCGCCGAGGTGCATTTCGAGGCCGGGTATGTTCCGGCAGACCGCGACATCGACGAATTCGCCCGCGCCCTGCGTGCCGTGGGAGAGCCGATCTTCGGGCTGGACGCGACGCAGGTGTCGATGGCCCGGCTGCTGAGCTACCTGTTCGAGGTGACGGAACGCTTCGGCATGGAAACCCGCACCGAATTGATCCTGTTGCAGCGCACCATGGTGGTGGTCGAGGGCGTCGCGCGCTCTCTCAACCCGCAGATCAACATCTGGAAGGTCGCGCAGCCCATCGTCGAGGACTACATCAAGGAAAACATCGGCCCGCGCGCGCTTGCCCGTGATCTGGCACGCACCGCGCGGGTGCTGGCACGGTTCGGACCCAAGCTGCCGCGCCTCGCCGAGGCGGCGTTGATCCGGCAGGGCACGAACCCTGAACCACCCCGGCGCAGCCCATGGGTGCCGCTGGGGTGGATGCTGACCGGCGGCGCGGTCGTCGGCCTGTCGATCTGGGCCGGAAGCCTGATCTAGGTCACGGTGATCGGCGCGCGTTCCAGCGCGCCCGCTTCGGCATAGCCGGTCCAGCCGCGCGCGCCCATCCAGGCGCAGTAGATCGCAAGCCGCCAGTGCAGGACAGGCGCGAACCTGCGATACCGCGCCGCAGTCTCCAACACGCCATAGGCCGCCATCCAGTCGCCGACATCGCCGGGCCTTGGGACAGAGCCACCGTAGAGACTGCGCATCGCGGGCGACAGGAACACCGACAGATCGACGCAAGGATCGCCGTAGCACGGGCATTGCCAGTCGATCGCGACAGGCGCGGCCCGGTCCGAAAGGATGTTCGAGGTGACGGGATCGCCGTGCAGTGTTGCGGCCGGTCCGTCCGGAAATGCCATGTCAGGCCGCGCCTGCCGCAAGCGGTCTGCCTCTGACACCGGAAGATCGCGCAGCATGGCGTAGCATTGCGATTCCAGCACGTCGGGGGTCAGCGTCGGCCAGGGCGCGCCGGGGCGCGCGTCATGGATGCGGCGCAGCACGGCGATAGCCGCATGATCCTCTGCCGGGGGTCCATCGACGGCGCGCATCGCGATCCAGGACCGCCCCGCCGTGCGCCCGCGCGCAAGCGGTTCGGGTGCAAGCCCCAGCGGCGCGAAATGTTCAAGCGCCAACCATTCCGCATCGGGATCGTTCCGAAAGAGCGGCGTCTTGCCATCGGCGGCAAAGAGCTTTGCCACAACCTCGCCCGACCGCCAGCACCGGTTGACCCGCCCGCCCGCAAGCGGCGTCCAGCCGCGTGCGGCCAGACCGGCGCGGGCAAGCGCCTGTTCAAGCCAAGGAGGAAGCGGAGTTTCGGGGCTGGACTGGGGCGCGCTCATCCGCGAATCCATGCGCGTTGCATCCGCGGTTGGCAAGGCTCTCAACGCTCTGCGCGCAAGCCCGTGATCGTGGATGGAGCAAGCGACAGGCCGGAATCGGTCACCAGCGTGACGCCATTCGTCCCGCTTCGCGCCTCGGCGATACGCAGGTAGCTTGCGACGGGCGCGGTGTTCAAAAGCGCGTCGCCTGCGTAGTGCTCCACAGATATCTGATACTCGCCTGGCAGCAGCGCACCGCCGGTAGCGTCCGTGCCGGACCATTCGAACGGCCCGTCGATACGTCCAAGCTCGATCCGTGCCACGTCTCGTCCATCCAGCTGGGCGACAAGAACGCTGCGGCTTGTGGCGGCGGGCGGATCGGCCTCCAGCGTGACGGGCGTTCCGTTCAGCTGAACCGTGCCCTCGACGCGGGCCTCTCGCCCAATCCAGTCGGCGTATCCCGCGACGCCTGCGCCGCCCAGCCCCGTCTGCATCGCAGCCAAAAGATCGTTGGTGCGCACTTGCTGCTCGACCCCCGAAAAGGTCGCAAGCTGCACCGCGAAATCCTCTGACTGGATCGGGTTCAGCGGGTCCTGGTTCTGCATCTGGACCGTCAGCATCTTCAGGAACGTATCGAAATCTGACGTGATGGCAGGGCTGGCGGCCTGGTCGGTACTGGTCGCACTGGTCGCACTGGTCGAGGCTACGGTGGTCGGGGTCGGGGAAATCGCAATATCTGTCATCTCATGGGTCCTAAAGGCGAATGTTGAGTCGGTCCGGCGCAGGCATGCCGCGCCTTTGTTCTGCAGGCGCGGCATGCGCCTGGGCTGTGCTGTCGTTCCCGGCATGGGCGGTGGGACCATGACGCGCGGCCTGCCGGTCGGGCGCCGGATCGGAGCCGAAGCTGAGAGAGACGTCGCCGTATCCCGCCAGTCGCAGGTCCGCCAAAAGCTCTGACTGGTTGCGGCGCAACAAAGACGCGGTGTCGTCGCGCTGGGCCTGGATGTGAACGCGCAACTCGTCCCCGGCCTGGTGCAGGACGATGTCGATGCGGCCAAGTTCCTCGGGCTGCAGTGCAATTTCGATGCGGCCTGCGCCGGGATCGGCCAGAACAGCCGCTACAATCTGATGCACCGGCGGCGCGGCGGGGGGTTGCTGCGGGGCTGATGCAAGGGCGGGGGCGGCACGACTGACCTCTGGGCCCGCTGGCGGCGGCAGGGCGGCAGCACCCGATTCGGCGCCCGATGGAAGGAAGGCAATTTCGGCGGCAGGGGCCGGATCGGAGGCGGAGGACTGTGCAGGCGGGGCAACAAAGGTCGCGCCTGCCGGGCTGTATGCGGACATGCCGTGCTGCCGGGGATCGGCGGAAACGGCCACAATCTCGGCTGCAGGCCTACCCGGCGCAGGAACCGCCGCGTTCGGCAAGGCGCCCCGGACGCCGTCAGGATTGGCTTGGGGCAAGGCATCAGAAGGTGCGCCCAGGGCCACATTGGACGCCAGCGGAACCGGCCCGGCCCCGGAACTCGGCAGGGGCATGCCCTCGGCCCTCACCGTCTGTGCAACCGGACTGTCCTGAGGCTGCAGGTGATCCGAAGGCCATGTGCCCATTGGCACGCCCTTCGGCACATCAACCGGGGCTGGGCCAACATTCGACAATGGGAACACGTCTTGTGACGGCGCGACCAGCGGCGAGGCATCGCGCCAGGGTTTGGGCGGCCCTGCCGTGCCCGTCGCGGGTGGCGGCGCGATCGTGGGCATGGGCGCGGCGCCCGATTGACCTGTCAGCGTGACGGCATCCACGGCGGGCTGCCCTGATGTGCCGAGGGTCTGCGGGGACAGCATCGACCATGGCGGCGCTGGATTTAGTGGGGC
Organism: Anianabacter salinae; assembly: GCF_019061145.1. GTDB lineage: Bacteria > Pseudomonadota > Alphaproteobacteria > Rhodobacterales > Rhodobacteraceae > Anianibacter > Anianibacter salinarum. The sequence continues at coordinate 48,167 of NZ_JAHQZS010000005.1, forward strand.
GCTGATGGCTTCGATCAAATGACGCGTCGCAACAGGCAGCGGTGATGGCGGGACATAGGAGAGGGCGGGCGGCGCGCCCGAGCTGATCTTCTCGGCATGCAAGGGGGCAGCCGGACCCTCCGCGGTGGCCCCGCGAGTGGCGCCAGCCTCGGGCGGCGTCTGCGACGGCGTTTGCTGCGACAGGAGGAGTTTCGATTCGTGGGCGCCTAGAAAGGTGGGTTCCGCGATCGGAGCGATAGCCGCACCGCTTGCGACATGCTGGACATCGCCCGCAGGGATTTCAGCTGACACCATGACGTTCGTGCTCTCGGTCGCCCGCTTGTCCGGCGATGGCGGTGCCGTCAGCTCAGCCAGATTCCTATCGGTCGTGGCGGGGCGGAGATTGTCGATCGCGTCCGCGACGGGCGGCACATCGGGGAAAACGGCGGGTCTGGCGACACTCTCCACAGTTGGGATGGCCGGGTGCGAGGGGACGACAGGGCCGGGCACGTCGATTCCGGAGAATTGGATGTCCGGCGCAGAGACTTCGAGCGAATACACCCCCTGCGCAGAGACGTCGCCCTCTGGCATAGCGCCTTCCGAAGGAAACGGAGCGCGGCGCAACAAGGCCGAGGCGGGCAGGACAGCCGCTATCTGCGCGGCCAGTGCGCCCGTCGGCCCCGCAATGTCGATCAGCGCGGCAAACGATTCGGCCCCGTCCAGAGGGGCATCGTCCGGGCCGGGCCCGGCAACCTGGGGCGGCGCGAAGACAAGAAGGGTATCGGGGACAGGTGCGATCATGCCGGCACCATGACCGACCCTCGTTACCACATCTTTACCGCCGCACGTCAAAGATGGCCTCGAGAGGACACCTTGATGATTTCACCTTCAACCGAACCCGGCGCACGGGCCACCCCGCACACGGCGCAAGAGGCGCGTCTGATGGATGTCGCCAGGCAGGTCGAATCGCAGTTCCTTTCAGCCATGCTCAAGGACGCCGGTCTGGGTGCGGTGCCTTCAGCCTTTGGCGGCGGCGCGGGCGAAGACCAGTTCGCCTCTCTGTTGCGTAATGCCCAGGCGGACACGCTGGTTCAGGCGGGCGGGATCGGTTTGGCCGAAGTCATCTTTCGCAGCCTCGTCGCACGCAGCAATGCAGAGCCGCCGGGATGAGCGCGGCGCGCTTCATCGAGATCTGCGCGCGCGAACACAGCGCGATCCTTGCCGGGCAGCTTGACGCGCTGGACCGTCTGGCGAACGAAAAGCAGCTTGCGCTGGCGGCGATTACCGGGGCCGGGGCCGATGATCTGAACGCGGCACGGCAGGCGGCGGCAGACTCCGCGCGGCTTCTGGGGGCGGCACAGACGGGGATTGCACGCGCCCGCGCCCGGCTTGCCGCCCTGTCGCGCCCGCCGTCGCTGCGGACCTACGATGCGGCAGGCACCGCGCGCGAGATTTCGGCCCCGCCCGGAACCCTCGCCCGCAGGGCATAGGACAAATCGCCTCAAATCAGCCGGGTTTTGGCAGGGCCACTTAGGAAATCCTTAGGGCGGCCCGGCAATTCTCCACCGGCGCTCCACAGGGGCGGCACGCGGGATTGCCGCGCGGGGTCAGAAGGACCGGACTGATCGCCCAAGCCGGGCAACAACACGCGGCGGTCGAACCCGCTGACGGACGAAAGGAACACCCATGTCCAGCATTCTGACGAACACCAGCGCAATGGTCGCCCTGCAAACGCTCAAGGGGATCAACACCGACCTGTCTAAGACCCAGAACGAGATTTCGACGGGCAAGTCGATCGCCACCGCCAAGGACAACGCGACGGTCTGGATCACTTTGGCGTTGGACGAATAGGCGCGCTGCGTCTGGATCAGCTGCGTTAGTTCCGCCGCGACATCGGTCGAACTTTCCTCGCGCGAGAAGCCGATCAATTCGCCGGTCGGGCCATCGCCCGCATCCCACAGGAAGAACGGACCGCTTTCCGGCGACACCTCATAGGCCTGGTTGTTCAGCGCCACCAGACCGTTGGGATTGGGCACGTCGACCAGCGGGATCTGATAGATCGTGCGGGTGAACCCGACATCGTAGATCGCGTGCAGATAGCCGTTCGCGTCCACCTCGACCGAGGTCAGGTTGCCGACGGGCGAGCCGTTCTTTTCGATGGCGACGGGGGCAAAGCTGTCGGACAGCTGGGTCAGCCCGTTGGGATCGCCGTAGGTGCCGATGCTCAGGTCGATCGGGCCACCGGTGGCGGCCAGCGTGATCTGGCCGGTCAGCGCGTCATAGGGCCCCCCCGAAATCACCTGCACATCCTTGAGCGTCCCGCCCGAGCCGCGTGCATCGTCGAATTCCAGCGTGAATTCACCCACCACCGCGTCATTCGCGGCGCTGTCACGGACCGTCATCGTCCACAGGTTCGAGCTGCCCGTCAGCGGGATCGTCGGCGTGAAAGAGATGTCGAGCGTTTCCGAAGTGCCCATGTTGCCGAAATATTCGATCGACAGGCCCTGCGCGCTGCCCGAAGCGCCCGCCTCGGTCTCGGTCGCGGGCAGGTTCACGCCCAGCGTCATCCGCGTCGTCGGATCGCCTGCAAACTGGTTCACACTGACGCGCACCGGTTCCAGCCCGGCGATTGTATCGCGCGGATAGACCGGCAGCGAACCGTCGACATTGGCAGGCCAGCCCAGAAGCACCTGGCCGGTTTCGTTCACCAACATGCCGGTGTCATCGGGACGGAAAGATCCGGTGGTCATCAATTGCAGCGGCAGGTTTCCGTTGGCGTTCTTGACGGCGACAGCGGTGGTCACCGGCAGCATGCCGCGCCCGCCTATGGCAAGATCGGTGGGATTCGATGTGGAAATCAGCGGGCCGCGGTCGTCGATCATCCGCATTGTCGAGGCGCGCACGCCCCCGGCGGAATAGGACGATCCGCCGCCGCCTGCGATGACGAGGGAATGAAAATCCGCCTGCGCCCGCTTGTAACCATAGGTCGAGGAGTTGGCGATGTTGTCGGAAATCGTAGCCAGCCGGGTCGCGTTGGAATTCAGGCCCGCGACCCCTGCGGCAAGCGAGGAGGAAATTGTCATGGCTGCGCCTTTCTGCTGCAGAATCCGGTCGAGTTCCCCAGAGCTACGGCGCCGCGCTTAACGCGCGCCTAATGACGACAATCCTAGCGATCTTGCCCTAGTGATCCTGGCGTGAAAATCTCCCCTCTCCCGTCAGGAGCGGTTCCTGCGCAGCAGGATGATCTCGATCCGGTTGTTCCGCGCGGCCATGGCGTTGGCAGCGACCGGCGCACGGTCGGCATGACCCGTGACACGCGCGATGCGTGCCGGGCGCGTGCCTTCCGCCTCGAGCAGTTGGCGCACCGTGTCCGCCCTCTGGGTAGAACGCGTCCAGCGGTCGGGGGCGGCGCGGACGATGGGCACAGACTGCAGGTGCCCTTCGACCGCAATCTGGTTCGCGGTGGACGCGAACAGAGCCGCGATCACCGTAACGACCGCACCCAACATCGGTTCCGGCGCATCCCCGGGGTCCGTGAACAGGGGCACGCCGGGCACGTCGAACAACTCGACGATCAGCCCTTCGTCGGTGACGCGGGTCACGATGTGGCGCTGCATGTCCCGGCTGACCATGCTTTCGCCTGCCTTACCCGTCAGCACCGCGTCGATCCGTTCCATCATGGCTGCGTCCGTCTCGCCCGCGGCAGTCTCTGGGTCGGATGACGCATCGACGCCCATCGCCCCGCGCGCCTGGTTCTCTTCGGTCGGCTTGTTGAGGCTTGCCCCGGTGCCGTTCTGCGCAAGCACCTGTTCGGAAAAGATGTTCGTGCCGCCGAACGACCCTTCGCCCCCGCCAGAGATGCGGTTCACCGGGATCGTCGGATTGAAATAATCCGCGATGCCCTTGCGCTGCTTCTCGGTCGTGGCGTTCAGCAGCCACATCAACATGAAGAAGGCCATCATCGCCGTCACGAAGTCCGCATAGGCGACTTTCCAGGCCCCGCCATGGTGCCCGCCGCCTGCTACGATCTTCTTGCGTTTGATGATGACCGGCGCGTTCGATTGCGCGGACATCCCACCACCTCGTTCCCAAGTCCCCGCACCTTTTCTAGGACTGCGGCGTGAACACGGGCTTAACCCCTCAAATCCGCGCTACCGGGAGGCAAGGATCATGTCGGCAGCCTTTTCCGCGATCATGATCGTGGGAGAGTTCGTGTTGCCGCTGGTGATCGTCGGCATGACGCTGGCGTCGGCGACGCGCAGCCCGGCAATCCCCCGCAGGCGCAGCTGGGGGTCCAGCGGCGCGGTCTCGTCCGTTCCCATGCGCACGGTGCCGACGGGATGGAAGATCGTCGTGCCGATCGCGCCTGCGGCCTGCATCAGCGCCTCGTCGCTTTCGATGTCGGGACCGGGCTTGACCTCGACCGGGCGGTGCGGCGCCAGCGCGGGCTGGTCCATGATGCGGCGAGTCAGGCGGATCGCCTCTGCGGCGACGCGGCGGTCCTTTTCGGCCGACAGATAGTTGGGGCTGATCTCGGGGTGGGCGCGCGGATCGCTCGATGTCAGCCGCACATGGCCCCGGCTTTCGGGGCGCAGGTTGCACACGCTGGCCGTGATCGCGTCGAAGGCATCCAGATCGCCTCCGAACGCCTCAAGCGACAGCGGCTGGACGTGGTATTCCAGATCCGCCGTCGCCACGTCCGGCCCGGACCGCGCAAAGGCGCCTAGTTGCGACGGCGCCATCGACATCGGGCCGGTGCGCCGCAGCGCATATTCCGCCGCGATCTTCGCCTTGCCGAACAATGTCTGCGTCATGGTGTTGAGCGTGCGCGTGCCGGTGACCCGGTAGGCGCAGCGCAGTTGCAGGTGGTCCTGCAGGTTCTCGCCGATCTGCGGTTGGGCATGGACGACGTCGATGCCATGCGATCTCAGGTGTTCGGGCGCACCGATGCCCGACAGTTGCAGCAAGTGCGGTGAGCCGATGGCGCCCGCCGACAGGATCACCTCGCGCCCGGCGCGAAAATCCCGCACGGCGCCGTTCTGGCGCACGCGCACACCGACAGCCCTTGCACCATCGAACAGCAGCCGCTCTGCCTGCGCATGGGTTTCCACGCGCACCCGGTCCAGCGCCGGTCTCAGGAACGCCTTTGACGTGTTCCACCGCCAGCCGTTGCGCTGGTTGACGCGGAAATAGCCGACACCCTCGTTGTCGCCGGTGTTGAAATCGGTGGTGCGCGGAATGCCCGCCTGCACCGCCGCCTCCATCCAGGTATCAAGGATATCCCAGCGCAGGCGCTGGTTCTCGACCCGCCATTCGCCGCCCGATCCGTGCCAGTCGCTGGTGCCTTCGACGTAATCCTCGGACTTCAGGAAATAGGGCAAAACGTCGTCCCAGCCCCAGCCCGCGTTGCCCAATTGCCGCCAGTGGTCATAGTCCGCCGCCTGCCCGCGCAGGTAGAGCATCCCGTTGATTGACGAACACCCCCCAAGGATGCGTCCGCGCGGATACAGCAGCGAGCGGCCGTTCAGCCCCGGTTCGGCGGCCGTGCGAAAGCCCCAGTCAGTGCGTGGATTGCCGATGCAGTAGAGATACCCGATGGGGATATGCACCCAGTGGTAATTGTCGCGCCCCCCCGCTTCTAGAAGGATCACGCTGCCCTTCTGCGACAGGCGGTTGGCCAGAACACAGCCCGCCGATCCCGCGCCCACGACGATATAGTCGGCGTCCATGGCTCCCCCCTCGTGTGCGTTTCGGCAGGTATCGCCCGCCCATTTGGTGCAGCCTTGCACAGAATGCGTGCCAGCATGCCTGTTTCATTCGCGTTTGAAAGAACGACATCACCATACAAGACGCAAGGGACCAACGGGATGGCCCGATACGGGTCCAAGGAGACAGAGCGATGATCAAGGACATCCAAGGCTTGCACCACGTCACTTCGCTGGCAAGCGCGGCGCAATCCAACAACGACTTCTTCACCAAGGTGCTGGGGCTGCGGCGGGTCAAGAAGACCGTCAACTTCGACGCACCGCACGTCTATCACCTGTACTACGGCGATGAGGTCGGTACGCCCGGCTCGGTGATGACGTATTTCCCCTTCCCCGGCGCCAAGCGCGGCCGTCACGGCACCGGCGAGGTCGGGATCACCGGCTATGCCGTGCCCAAGGGCACCCTGCCCTTCTGGCGTGAACGGCTGGCGACCTTCGACATCGCGGTCAAGGACACATCCGCCTTTGGTGAGACGCGGCTGGAGTTCACCGGCCCCGATGGCGACGAGTTCGCGCTGATCGAGACCGAGGACGACCGCGCGCCCTGGACCGGCGGCGGTGTCGGCGCGGACGAGGCAATCCGGGGGTTCCACTCGGCCTCCATGCGGCTCAAGGACGACGGCGCGACGGCGGAATTGCTGAAGTTCATGGGCTACAAGGAACGCGCGCGCGACGGCAACGTCACCCGCTTCGGCGTGCCGGACGGCAATGGCGCCGACGTGATCGACGTGGAAACCCTGCCCGGCGCCAAGCCTGCGGATCAGGGAGCTGGATCAGTGCACCACATCGCCTTTGCCGTCGAGAACCGTGCGAAGCAACTGGAGGTGCGCAAGGCGCTGTCCGACACCGGATACCAGGTGACACCCGTGATCGACCGCGACTATTTCTGGGCGATCTACTTCCGCACGCCCGGCGGCGTTCTGTTCGAGGTGGCGACCAACGAACCCGGCTTTGACCGCGACGAGGACACCGCGCATCTGGGCGAGGCGCTGAAACTGCCGCGCCAGCATGCGCATCTGCGCGACGTGCTGGAACAGAAATACCTCGAACCAATCAGGGACTGACGCCCATGAGCTACATCACGCGTGAGACGAAGGGGGCCGAAGGCGGCCCCCTCATCGTCACCTTCCACGGCACCGGCGGCGACGAGACCCAGTTCCACACCTTCGCCGAGCAACTGATCCCCGGCGCGCATGTGATCTCGCCGCGCGGGGACGTGTCCGAGATGGGGGCGAACCGCTATTTCCGCCGCACCGGCGAAGGCGTCTACGACATGGACGACCTCGCACGGCGGACCGATGCGATGGCGGCGTTCCTGAAGGGCAAGGTTGCAGCGGTGGGTGCCCCGCGCGTCATCGGCCTTGGCTATTCCAACGGCGCGAACATCCTCGCCTCGGTGGCCTTCGAGCATCCGCAGATCTTCTCGGACCTGATCCTGATGCACCCGCTCATTCCCTGGACCCCCGGGGATCAGCCGGGACTGGCTTCGGCGCGCGTGCTCATCACCGCAGGCCAGCGCGACCCGATCTGCCCCGCGCCGATGACACAGGCCCTGATCGCCTGGTTCGAGGCGCAAGGCAGCGAGACGCAGATGCTCTGGCACCCCGGCGGCCACGAGATCGCCACGCCCGAAGTGGAGGCGATCCGCGAATTCGTCGGCTGAAGAAAGACCCGTGGTGCCGCTGAAGGGACTCGAACCCCCGACCCCATCATTACGAATGACGTGCTCTACCAGCTGAGCTACAGCGGCACGGGTGGCGGCGTCTTTAGCACCGGCGCCACGGGGCATCCAGCCCCTAAATCAGTCTTTTCGCGGCGCGGCGTCCATCACGATCTCGCCGTCTGCCACCTGCACGATTTCGGCTTCTTCCACCGTATCATCGGCGGGATCGGGCGCGGCGGGGTCGGCCTCGGCGGCGATGACCTCGGGGGTTATGGCGGCGGGCAGGCCCGCGCCGCCGCTTTGCCCGACGATCAGCGGAAGCATCTCTGACCCGCCGGGCAGCGACGCCGTGCCTTCGGACGGCACCCGCCAGGACAGCGTATCGAGCGCGCCGCAGTTGCAGCAGGTCGGCGCCCAGGCGGCGTTGACGGTGTTGCAGTTGTCACAGACCCACTGCGGCCCCCGGCTGGAGGTCAGCGCCTTGGCCAGCCAGCCGCGCACGACGGCGTCATCCGATCCGGCGCCGCGCTCGATGGCGGCCATGATCGTCAGCGACCGCGCCGTCGGGCTTTCGGTCGCCAGATCGCCCAGCGCCTTGCGCGCGGCGGGGAAATCCTCGGCGGCGATGTTCAACTCGGCCAGCAGCATCTTCGTCTCTGGGTGGTCCGGGTGATACCTGGTCAGCTGCTTGAACCGCTTGAGCCGGTCGACGGCGCTTTCGGCGGGCGCGATCTCGGCAAAGGCGGTAGCAAGCTCGGGGTGCGGCTGCGCCTCCCATGCTTTCAGGACGAGGCGGCTGGCGTATTTCGGCTTGCCGTCCTCGATGTAGCCGCGCGCGGCCATGACGGCGGCGGGGATCAGGTCGGGCGAGAGGCGGTTCGCCTCGATCGCGGCCTCGCGCGCCTCTATGGTGTTGCCATCGGCGAAGACCTCTTTCGCCTCGGACAGCGCCAGGACCGCGTCGCGGCGGCGGAACACGTCACGCGGCAGCGCGCCATGCTTGAGCTTGGCCGACAGCGTCTTGCGCGCACCGGACCAATCCTCGTTTCCCGCCTGCAGCTTGAGCAGCGTGTCCTGGGTTTCCTCATGCCGGGGCTTCAGCGCGAAGGCCTTTTCCGCCAGCTTCAGCGCCGTTTCGGTGTCGCCCTCGGCCAGCTTCTGCTTGAGAATGCCGCGCACTCCGACAAAGCGGGTGCGTTCATCCTTGAGCAGCGCCTTGTAGGTCTCTTCCGCCTTCTTGCGGTCTCCGGCCATCTCGGCGGCCTGCGCGGATATCAGGTTCGTCAGGTCAGGGCGGCGCAGGTATTTCTCGGCGCGGGAGGCCTGATAGAGCGCCTCGCGCCCTTCGCCCGAGGCCAGCGCCATCAGCCCGTCGGCCAGCGCCTTGAAGCCCTTTCGCTCGCGGTTGCGGTCGAAATAGCGGGTGATCGCCGTCTCGTCCCCGTTCAGGAACCGCAGGAAGGCGACAAGGAAGCTGGCCAGCTTGAGCGTCAGCCAGAGCGCCAGCATCAGCAGCGCCAGGGCAATGACCGCCTGCAGGGCGCCAAGGCTGTATTCCGTCCCGCCGAACGAGATCAGGATACCGCCGTCCATCTGCAATAGCCGCCCGGCGGCCAGGGTCGCGGCGGCGATCAGCGCGACAAACAGGACGATCTTGATGAGAGACCAGAGCATGAAACGTCCTCAGCTTTCGTTTAGGGCGGGCGACAGGGTGTCGGCGGCGGCAAGCGCGTCGCGGCGAAGTCGGGCCATGTCGGCCCAGGCCGCCAGTTCGGCCTGCCCGGCATCGGGCAGAGCCTCGATCTCGGTCAGGGCGCCGCCTATGTCGCCCGCGCGCACGGCAGCTTCGGCGCGCGACAGGACGGCGTCGGGATCGTCGCCCTCTTGCGGCTCAAGCGAACGGGCGCCGAATTGCGTGCGCATGAACGCCTGAAGGCCGCCGATCTCGCCGCTTTCGGCCAGGGCCGCCAGCGACGCAACCAGCGCCGCGCGGGCAGCGGGCGGGAAACCCTCTACGATATCCGCCTCGGACGGGATGCCCTCGGCCGCAGTCTGCGACAGGATCGCGGGGATCTCGGCATCGGTGCGCTCCGCGATTTCCTCCAGCGGTGCGGCGAAGGGACCGCCACTTTGCAACGCTCCGTTGACCTCGGCCAGCGCGGCGCGGGCCGCAGCGGCGTTCGCCCGGGTCTCGGCGGCGGCCTCGACCTCGCTGGCGCGATCGGCGGCCGTTTCGATCTCGGAAAGGCGAGCGTCAAGGCCCGCCTGCATGTCCGCGAACCGGCGCTCATAGGCGTTCACCACCTCTTGCGGCAACTCGGCCTCGGGGATCGGCTGCACTTCGATCTCCTCGAGGCGCTGCGTCAGGGCAGCGATGTCGGCGCGCAGGGACTCGGCGGAGGCGGTCAGATCCTCAGCGATCTGTCCGGCCTCGTCGCTCACACTCGCCACCGTATCGGCCAGATTGTCCATCCGGCCTGACAGATCGCTGATTTCAGCCTCCAGCGCATCGACGCGCGCGGCGGTGTCGCGGCTGCCAAGATCGACAAGCCCGGTGATCGCAGCGCCATAGAGCAGAAGCGCGCCGACAAGACCGGCGGCCATCCCGCCAAAGACCATCGGCAGCGCGGATTGTCTGGGCGCCCCCTCCTGCGCGGGCGCGGGCGGTAGGTCGCTGCCCCGCGGTGCGTCGTCCGTTTCCCGGGGCGCGTCCGGGTCTGCGCCCTGCGACTCTGGCTCAGTTTCGCTGCGCTGGATTGGGGGGATGCCGCTGGACGCGGTTTCCTCTTGTCCGGCATCATCCGGCGTGGGCGCGGCGTCCGGCGTCGCGGGGTCGACCATATCCGGCTTTGGCTCCGACGCATCCACGTCCTTGTCGCCAGAATCGACGGCGGCGGACGTGTCCTGCACCTCGTCCTCGGGTTTCGGCTTGGCCGCACGGGGGCCCGTCGATTTGCCGGATGTCGTCCGTTTCGCCACCGAATGTCCCCTGCTGCGAATCTACTTGGCGCGGAGGATTGCCTGCGCCCTTTGCAAACCTAGTCCGCGCGTGCCTGCGCCTCAAGGCAGAGCGTCGGCACAAGCCGCCGCAGTGGCGTCAAGCATCGCCGCCATGTCAGGGCGATCCGCGACAATCAGGCGCCGGGGCGCTGGCCCCTGCCATGCACCGCGCACCGCGTCGCTTATCGCGATCAGGTCTATTGGCGCGACTGGGACCGGCATCTGGCGCGACAGAAGCAGCGCGGTGCGCGGCGAGAACACGGGCAACACGCAGCGGGCAGGCCCCGACAGCGTGCCAATTGCCTCTGCACTCAAAGGCCGTTCCTGCTGGTCATAGACAACGCGATCCTCGGCGGCGATCCCCGCACGGGACAGTGCCCCAACGATGTCCCCCCGCGCATGGGCGCCGCGCAGGTGCAGGACCGGACCCGAGGGCGGGTCTTGCAGGATGGCAGCCAGCAGACCGGCGGCATCCTCTCCGCCCATCGCCGCGTCAAAGCCCGCAGCGCGCGCCGCCTCTGTGGTGGCGGCTCCGACACAAAGCGCGCGCGTGCCGGGCCTGGGCGGCCCCACCGCGCGCACGGCATTCGCCGAGGTGAACAGCAAGAGCGCCCAACCTGACAGATCGCCCCGATGCTGGTGAAACACGATCTCCAGAACCGGCGAGACGACGATCTGCGCCCCGGCGATCCGCGACTGCAACGCCGCCGCGAAATCCGACGCTCCGGGTTCGGGCCGGGTCACGATCACGCTGGGAAGGTCGGTCATCGCAAGGGGTCCGGCGTTGTATGCGGCATGGTCCGGTGGTAACGCCCGCGCACGTCCCCCACAACAGGCAGGCGCATGGACAGACCGCTGACCGTCCTTGGCATCGAAAGCAGCTGCGACGACACCGCCGCCGCCGTGGTGCGTGATGGCGACGCGCCGCAGATCCTGTCGAACGTGGTGTCCAGCCAGACCGACCTGCACGCGGCGTTCGGCGGCGTGGTGCCCGAGATCGCGGCGCGCGCCCATGCCGAAAAGCTGGATCTGTGTGTCGAGCAGGCGCTGGCCGAGGCGGGGCTGACGCTTGCAGGCATCGACGCCATCGCCGTGACGGCTGGTCCGGGGCTGATCGGCGGGGTTCTGTCGGGCGTGATGTGCGCCAAGGGCATCGCCGCCGGAACCGGGTTGCCGCTGGTCGGGGTGAACCACCTTGCGGGCCATGCGCTAACGCCGCGCCTGACCGACAGGCTGGCGTTTCCCTACCTGATGCTTCTGGTGTCGGGCGGGCACTGCCAGTTCCTGATCGTCCATGCGCCGGACCGTTTCACCCGCCTTGGCGGCACCATCGACGACGCCCCGGGCGAGGCATTCGACAAGACCGCCAAGCTGCTGGGGCTGCCGCAGCCCGGTGGCCCTGCCGTCGAAGCGGCGGCGCGGGCTGGCGATGCGGCGCGCTTTGCCTTCCCGCGCCCGCTGCTCGACCGTCCGGGCTGCGACATGTCCTTTTCCGGGCTCAAGACCGCGCTTCTGCGGGAACGCGACAAGCTGATCGCCGCGCAGGGCGGGCTGTTCGAGGTGGATCGTGCCGATCTCTGCGCCGGGTTTCAGCGCGCCGTCGCCGATGTGCTGGAAGAAAAGACCCGCCGCGCGCTGGCGCTGTATCTGGCGCAGACGCCCAAGACCCCGACCATCGCGGTTGCAGGCGGCGTCGCGGCGAACGGCGCGATCCGGTCGGCCCTGCAGCGCCTTGCAAGCGAGCACGGTGTCGGTTTCACCGCGCCGCCGCTTGCGCTGTGCACCGACAACGCCGCGATGATCGCCTGGGCCGGGATCGAACGGCTGCGCCTTGGTCCCGCCGACGACGGCATGACGCTGGCCGCGCGGCCGCGCTGGCCGCTCGACAACGCGGCGCCCGCGATGCTGGGCAGCGGCAAACGCGGGGCCAAGGCATGAGCGGCGTTGCGATCCTGGGGGCTGGCGCTTTCGGCACCGCACTCGCGATCGCGCTGGGCCATGCGCGCGCGGACGTGACGCTTTGGGGCCGGGATGCGCAAGCGATGGAGGACGTGGCCACCACGCGCGAAAGCCCTCGGCTGCCCGGGGCGACGCTGCCGACCAGTGTGAAGGTCACGGCAGACCTGAGGCACGCCGCATCCGCCTCGACCTTGCTTCTGGCCCTGCCGATGCAACAGCTTGCGACGTTCGCCACCCGCGAGGCGGCGCTTTTGCAAGGCAAGATCCTGGTCGCCTGCTGCAAGGGCATCGACCTGAACACCGGGCGCCTGCCGCATGAGATCCTTGCCGAGGCGGTGCCGGATGCCACACCTGCGCTGCTGTCCGGGCCAAGCTTTGCCGCCGACATCGCGCTGCGCCTGCCGACCGCCCTGACCCTTGCCGTCACGGGCGACGCCCGCGCCCTTCAGGAACGCCTGTCCACCCCTGCGCTGCGCCTCTACACCAGCGACGATCTGACCGGCGTGGCGCTGGGCGGCGCGATGAAGAACGTCATCGCCATCGGTTGCGGCACGGCGATGGGTGCGGGCCTTGGCGAAAGCGCCCGCGCCGCGTTGATGACGCGCGGCTTTGCCGAAATGACACGCCACGCGCTGGCGCTGGGCGGGCAGGCCGAGACCTTGGCGGGTCTGTCGGGCTTCGGCGACCTGGCGCTGACCTGCACCTCCGAGAAATCGCGCAACTACCGCTTTGGCCTGCGCCTTGGCGCACAAGGCAGCGTCGAGGCGGCCGAGACGACAGAAGGCATCGCAACCGCCAGCGCGCTTGCAGGCATGGCGCGCAGACAGTCCATGGACCTGCCGGTGACGCAGGCGGTGGCGGCGCTTTGCCAGGGCGATATAACGGTGGACGATGCGATCGACCGCCTGCTGTCGCGGCCCCTCAAAGCGGAGTGACCCAACCATGGCCTACTGGCTTTTCAAATCCGAACCCTCGACCTGGAGCTGGGACGATCAGGTGGCGCGCGGCGACGCGGGCGAGGAATGGGACGGCGTGCGCAACTACCAGGCCCGCAACTTCATGCGCGAGATGAAACTGGGCGACCTGGGGTTCTTCTACCATTCCCAAAGCGAAAAGGCCGTCGTGGGCATCGCCGAGGTCATCGCCGAAGCGCATCCCGACAGCAGCACGGACGACGACCGCTGGGAGTGCGTCGACATCAAGGCCATACGTCCCTTTACCCGCCCGGTGACGCTGGACATGTGCAAGAGTGACGCGCGGCTCAAGGAAATGGTGCTGGTCAACAATTCAAGGCTATCGGTGCAGCCGGTGACGGATGACGAATGGCGGATCGTCTGCGAGTTGGGACAGACCAAGGCATAGGCGGTGCAGCCCTCGCTGACAGGAATGACCGATAGATGATCCACGATCTGGCGAGCGACATCGTTCATCTTCTGGTGCGCCCCGAAACCTGGCTGGCGGGGGTACTGCTGCTCGCGCTGATCGCGATCTTGCGGAACCGGCGCCGCAGCGCCGCCCTGCTGGTCGCGGGATGCTTCGGCTTTGTCGTGCTGGTCGGGTATGTCCCCGTGGGTGACGTTCTTCTGCGTCCGCTCGAGACGCGATTCAACGTGCCCGTCCTGACCGAGGCACCGACAGGCATCGTGGTGCTTGGCGGGCCCGAAGACGTTGCTCTGTCCAATGTCTGGGGCCAGCCTGTCCTGAATGGCGCAGGCGAGCGGATCGTCGCGGCCATCGGGCTGGCGACCCGCTATCCCGAGGCCCGTGTTCTCTTGACGGGACGCACATGGCGGCGAAACGCGCTCTATCCCTCCGAGGCGGATGTCGCGCGGGACGTGCTGGTTTCTGCGGGAATTGCACCTGACCGGATCACGATCGACACAGAGGCGAACAACACCGCCCAGAACGCCCGCAACCTGATCGACGCCACCGGCGCGCCGACGGGCGACTGGCTTTTGGTGACAAGCGCGTTTCACATGCCGCGCAGCGTCGGGACCTTCTGCGCGGGAGGATGGGCGTTGATCCCCTACCCGGTCGATTTCAGGACCGGCGCGTTCCGGCATCGCATGGCCTGGAACCTTGCACCGCATTGGCTGGACCTTGCCACGGCCACCCGCGAATGGGCGGGGCTGGTCGCCTATCGTCTTCTGGGAAGAACGGAAGCCGTGTTTCCGGGCAACTGCCGTTAGAGCGACGCCGTGATGAACCGGGCCGGCTGGCCCGGGAACAGCGCGGCAGCGGTCAGGCGACCAGAGAAATAGGCGCCAGTATCCACCGCGACGCGGCCGCGCAGGGCGACCGGATCATCGACCACAGTGTGCCCGTGCACGGCCCACAATCCATCATCGCGATCTTTCTTCCCGAACTGCGGGTGTCCCCAGATCAGGGTGTCATCATCCTGCGCCTTCAGCCCCTTGTCCGGGTCGAGGGCGGCGTGAATGCAGGCGACGTTGCCCGACAGATAGCTGAACCGCAGGCCGTTCAACCAAGCGACGCCCGCAGGGGTCAGCCGCCGGGACAACGTCGCAGCCGCCTCGCGCAAGCTGTTGGGTCCCATCCTCTCGGACACATCCGGCACGTCGAGGCTTGCCATGGTCTGCAACCCGCCATTGCGCAGCCAGCGCGGCCCTTTGCCTTCGGGATCGTTCAGAAAATCCAGCATCATCTGTTCGTGGTTTCCGCGAAGACAGACAACGTTGTCCGGAAACTGATCCGCAAGATCCATCAGCCGAAACAGAACGTCACCCGACCTGTCGCCCCTGTCGATATAGTCGCCAAGGAAAACCACCTGTGCCGCGCCAAGCCCGCGCGCGCGCATGTCTTCGTCCAGCATGACGATCATCCGCTCTAGAAGGTCTGCCTGTCCGTGAATATCGCCGACGGCATAAAGCGGCCCGTCCGGTTGAGGAACGGGCCAGACTTCTCTGGGGTCTGATGCTGTTCCAGCACGTTTCAGGAATCTGAACATGACCTGTATCTAGGATGCATTCCCGGCTCTGGAAACCCGGCCCGCACTTGGGCTGAACATTGCTTCGCAGAACGCAGTGTGAGAAAAGCTTACAACCTGGATCAGTTGCGAAGCCGGAAACATGTTACAAAGAGATTTCCTGCGACGCAGCGACACCGATCCTGCGCAGGACGTCCGAGGAAAAACATCCGGCGCGCAAGACGAATTGTCTCTGGCACAACTGCTGCGGACTCTTTGGCGCGGAAAATGGATTATCGTCATAGCGACTGCACTGACCCTCGTGGCAGGCCGCTGGTATGTCGCGACGATCACACCGATCTATTCGGCATCGTCGACCGTCGCCTTGATGAACACCCGAACGCAGACCGTGACCGACCTTGAAGGCGTGATCGGCGGCCTCTCCGGCGATCAACGCGCAATCAACACCGAGATGGAAGTGATGCGGTCCCGCGCCCTGATGGAGCGCGTCGTTCGAATGATGGACCTGACCCAGTCGCCAGAGTTCAACCCTCGCCTTGCCGAACCCTCGGCGCCAACGCTGGTGTCCGCGCCGCGCGCCTGGGCCGAGGCGTTGATCTTCGGGGCGGACGAGGTTTCCGCAGCAGCGGCAGAGCCGGACCCCGACGCCGAATTCGAACGCGCCGTGAATGCGGTGCGTGCGCGGTTCTCGATTTCCGACATCAACCGCAGCTTCGTCTTCCTAATCAACGCACGGTCGCCCGATCCGGCGATGGCCTCGGGGCTCGCCAATGCGCTGGCCAATGGCTACGTGCAGGATCAGATCGACCTCAAGTTCAACGCCACCGAACAGGCGACGGCCTGGCTGAGCCAACGCGTTTCGCAGTTGCGCGACGAGCTTGAAGCCTCGGAACAGGGGCTCAAGACCTTCATGTCGTCGACCAATCTTGTCAGTGCAGAGGCGCTTGAGGCGTTGAACCGCCGCGTGAAGGACTTGCGCGACAGGACAAACGAGGCCAATGCGACCGTCGTGGCCGCCAACATGCGGCTGGCCGAGTTGTCCCAAGCGCGGGATGCGGGCGACATCGACATGATGCGGTCCGTAGCGGGAGACCGGACGCTCGACCGGATCTTCGGGGCGGGCGCCGGTTCCATGAGCGCCAACGAGCGTGCTACCTTTCTCGCCCGATACGACCAGATCGTCGCGAGCCTTCAAGGCTCGGTCGAGCGTGATGAAGGCCAGGCTGCATCGCTTGCCGCGTCGATCACCGACATCGAGGCGCAGATCGCGGACCAGTCGAACGACCTCGTGACGCAGGAACAGCTGCGCCGCGAAGTCGAGGCGAACGGCCTGATCTACGAAAGCTTTCTGACGCGCCTCAAGGAAATTTCCGTGCAACAGGGCTCGCAGCAGGCCGACAGCCGCGTCTTGTCGCAAGCCATCGTGCCCCGCGCGCCCGCATCGCCCAACGCCGCGCGCATCCAGTTGTTGGCGATCCTGCTGGGGCTTCTTGCGGGCGGCGCCATCGTTCTGGGGCGCGAGCTGTTGCAGAACACCTATCGCACCGCCGAGGATCTGGAACGGCAGATCGGCCTGACAGTTATGGGCCAGGTGCCTCTTATCCCGGCCTCAAAGCGCGACAAGGTGCTGGACTACATCTCGGAGAAACCGAGTTCGCCCGCAGCCGAGGCGATCCGCAATCTGCGCACGTCGGTGATGTTGTCCAACGTGGATCAACCGCCGCAGGTAATCATGTCGACGTCGTCGGTTCCGGGCGAGGGCAAGACGACCCTGTCGCTGACTCTTGCGCAGAACTTCGCGGGCCTCGGCAAGCGCGTCCTTCTGATCGAGGGCGATATCAGGCGCCGAGTGTTCAGTGAGTATTTCGAGATCGACCGGGAACGCGGGCTTCTGGCCGTCCTGTCGGGGGCTGCCGAGCTGGACGAGGTTGTGCAGTACAACCAAGCATTGCGGTGCGACATCCTGATCGGCGAGAAATCCAAGGTGAACGCGGCCGACGTGTTCTCGTCCGATGCGTTCACGCGGTTCCTGACCAAGTGCCGGGACTTCTATGATGTCATCATCATCGACACGCCGCCGGTGCTTGTGGTGCCCGATGCGCGCGTGATCGGACAAGGCGTCGACGCGATCCTCTACTCGGTCAAATGGGACAGCACGTCACGCACGCAAGTGACCGAAGGCCTGCGCCTGTTCGAGTCTGTGAACCTCAGGGTCAGCGGGATCGTTCTGAACCAGATCAACCCGCGCCGGATGAAGGCCTATGGCTACGGCGAACGCTATGGGGCCTATGCCGCCTACGGCAAGAATTACTACAACGCCTGACGCCGCCACAGGCAGCGCCCCAGCATAAGCAGCGCGAGGCAGGCCATCGACGGCATGACGGGCGCCCGGTAGCGCCAGTCGTAATCCACCTGCAGCATACCGTGCGCGGACGAGAAGACCCAGACCAGACACAGGACGGATGCGATCAGGTGAGCGTCGTCCCGTTCGATCGGGCGTGCCGATGCAAGCCTCGTCACGGCGAGCGCCGCCAGGACCATGATCGGCGCACGCACCGCGAGGCCATAGACGACATGGGCAACCGAATGCCCCTCGGCCGTCACCCAGAAGAAATGAAGCCAGCGATCGAACACCAGAAGCAGGTAATCGAGATACCCGGACGGGGGCGAATGATAGGTCGCGGGTCGGTCATAGACGACTTCACCGGCGTCGTAGTAATGCTTGACCATGCTCTCCATGAACGGGCGCGCCTGGTCCGGCAACAGGGTGATGTCCTGCATCACCGCGGCGAAGATTGCGAAGGCCACGACGGACAGCAAGATCATTGCACCCAGCGTCATTCGCCGCACTCTCGGCGAGGGTGACGACAATCGCGGCAGGACCAAGGGCAGGACAAGCAGGTATCCCAGCAAGACCACACCGGTCGGACGCCAGGCAACGCCGACGACAGCGGCCGCCGCGAATGCGGCGAGGTGTTGCCCCCGCCACGATCCCGACGTTCCGGCGATGCAGGCGCACACCGTCACCGCGGCGATGAAGACCGGGTCCGACAGGGCGTAGGGCGCCCATTGCACGACATCGTAGAGCCCCGCGACCGCAATGACCGAGAGTAGCACAAAAGGAGACGGAACTTGCAGTCCCGCAATCGTCCGGCTGACGGCAAGGGCCGCTGTGGCCAGAGCGATCAGGTTGAGAACGATGAGTGCCGTGCTCCACCCCGTGCCGAAGGCGATCTTCAACAGCGCGAGGGCCGTGACAAACCCTGCGTAGTGCAAGCCAAGGTCGCCTTGCAACCAGGCGGCATAGTCAAGTCCAACCGCGAGAAGCGCCGTCGACGCGTCGTCGTACGCCCCCGAGTCGGGGGAAAAGATGATGCCGCGAAGCGCGATCAGCACGGTCGCGGCGGCAAGCGTCGTCGCGGCTGCCAGAAGGGGTGCGATCCATCTGATCCGATCCCGCGTCATAGGTCCCTGTGGATCGGATGCCTGGGCATCGACAGGGTGTCGAGGATCAGGAAGGCCAGCAGACACTGAACTCCGATGATGACGGGAAGCGCCGCCAGCATGACCGTTCCGGCCGAGGCGAACTCTGCAGCTCTGATCCCCGAAACCCATTCGGACAGCCCGAAGAGGATGCCGAACCCGGTGAGAAGGAGACCCACAACCAGCAGGATGGACGCCGGGCCGAAGTTCCGCAGGAAATAGGCGTAGGCGATCCGCTTCCCGGCGTTGCGGATGTGGCCAGCAGCGAAGGGCAGGATCTGCCGGACAGGGCGCAGGCTGCTTTGCTCGTCTGCATAGACCGGACGGACGGGAATCTCGATGACGCAGGCCCGGAGCGTTCCAAGGCGATACAGCAGATCGCTCTCGAAGAAATACCGACGGGCGATCCGGTCCTTCGGAAGCATGGCGAAGACCATGGCATGGATCGCGAAGAACCCGTTCGTCGGGTCGAACAGGTTCCAGTAGCCCGTCGACGCCTTCGCAGCGAAGGACAAGAGAATGTTGCCGATCAACCGGCCGGCGGGCATGCCCCCCATGTTGCGCGGGTCGGAGAAGCGGTTGCCCTTCACGAAATCCGCGCGGCCTTCGACGATGGGCCGGATCAACCTTGCGATGTCTGCGGGGTTCATCTGTCCGTCCCCGTCCAGCTTGACGAGGATGGCCGCACCGTCCTGCAGGGCCCTGGTCATGCCATCGAGAGCCGCAGCGCCCACCCCGCCATTCACTTCACGCCGAACGATCCTGAGGCGGGGGTCCCTGGTCGTGTCGGCCGATCGGAAACTTTCTTCGGGACAGTGATCGTCGACAACGTAGATCAGGTCGCATTCCGGGCCTATCGCGGCCAGCACAGCGCCGAGACGGTCCCGCACGCGATAGCAGGGAATGACCGCCGCAACGATCTGCCCGGCCACCACAAGGTCACCGGGCCGCCGCAGCCACCGACGTGAACAGCGACGGGATGGATTGCGAAATGGCGCGGTTCCACTTGGTGATCGGCTGTTCGGCGACAAAGATCACGTCGTTCGGGCGAAGCTCCATCCGGGTGGCCAGGACAAAGTTCACCGCGTTGCGCGCGTCCAGGTGCCAGGCCGTCACCGCGCCGAATTCGGACGGCTCGGTCGATCCGCGCAGGACGTAGATCTGCCCGGGATTGGCATTCTCGACCTCGAAGCCACCCTCGTCATACAAGGCGTCCGCAAGTGACACGGATTGATCGAAGGGAAGAACAAAGCGGTTCTGCGACACCAACTCGCCCACGACGTAGACATAGTCCCGGTCGACTCCATCTGCGGAAAGACGACGTTCGAAGTTGGAACGCTCTTCTTCCAGGGCAGCCCGGCGGAGCGAGACCTCGGTCTCCAACTGCGCAAGGGCGGCGTTTCTGGAGGCCTGCCGGAATTCGGCGATCTGAAGCTGTTGCTGGAAATACGCTGCGGCGCGGTCGATCTGATAGCTGGTGTCCACGAAGACGCTGTCGCCGTCGACAAGACGCAGACGCTGCAAGTCAGGCCGCGACTGGAATTCGGACAGCGCGATCTGGTAGATCGTTCCGTCCCGATACAGCCGGATCGACGCAAAGTCCTCGTCGGTGACCTGCGTGCCGCCAGCGACGATCAGCGCCTCATCGAGGTAAAGGGGAGTCAGCTGGATCGGCACGACCGTCGGCTGGCGCACGGCGCCGCCCACGGCCACGCGGCGGGAATTGAACTCGGCGACTTCAAGGCTGAAGGTCGGGTCGATCTGGTTCTGGACAAGCGCCTGGAAAATCTCACCTTCCGCCTGTTCCAGCGTCATGCCGGCGACATCGACGCGGCCGACGTCAGGAATGGCGATGGTCCCGTCATCCTGCACCGTATAGCCTTGGCGGCGGTTCTGGGCGGCCAGCAGGCCGGTCAGCTCCTCGACCGAGGTGGAACCGGCGGGGGTCGCCAGAAGCAGCACGTCGCCGATGCCGATCTCGTAGGGACCGCGCGGCGGTTCCTGCGGAACGCGGGTCTGGATGCTGCCGGGGCGCGCTTCGGGCTCATAGGCCGGGTCGGGCACCGCGCCCGCACCGCGAAGCCCGCCGCCCGTTCCGGCATTCGCGTAGAACACCGAAGGCAGCGTGCTGGGACGATAGGTGGACCGGTTGGCGACCAGAACCGTCTCGGGCGTCAGTTTGACCACGCGGACCTTGGCGTCGGTTCCGGCGGTTTCCTGGACGGACGGTGAAATGTAGGCGACACCGCACCCGGCAAGCGCAAGAAGCGCCACCCCGATCACTCCGTGTTTCAGCATGCTCTGCCCCCGAGCCAATACGTTCGTGATGACGTTCTGCTCTACCTAACCGGGTCGGGCGTCGCCAAGCCACATCTTAATGTAGAAAGAGGCGAACCTGATGCAGGTTCGCCTCTTTCCTATCTGCATTCGAAATCCCGGATTACGGGTTCGTCTGGCTGCCGGAATCGACGATGGCATAGATGACGCCCGCGACGATGATCGTGCCAAGGACGATGGCGCCCGGCGTCAGTGCGCCAAGCGCGACAAGCTGCGTTTGCGTCGAGACGTTGGGATTGATGGGCTGGACTGTCTGCTGGGCCAACGCCGAGGTGCCGGTTGCGGCGACCAGCGCGGCTGCAAGGCCAAGTGCTGCGAATTTCTTCATCATGATCTCCGACCGAAAGTTAAACAGTTTCAGCTTTACCCGACGTCGACTTCACGCGTTGAGCAATCATGTCGGACAAGCTTGACGCGAGTAAGTGCCTTTTTCTTCACACATTGCGCGCAAGGCCTATCCCTTGAGCAGCTCTGTCAGCATGTATCCGGCATCAGGGCCAACCCACTGCTTCGATTTGCGGACGACCCCGCTGCCGTCGATCCAGTAGAGGTTGTCGATCTCGATATCCGAACTCGCGCAGTTTTCGCGCACAAGCGTCGCCTCGAAGTCCCCTGTCAGCACCTTTGCCCGCTGCCCGGAGGCGGCGGAATACCGACAGACGAAAGACCGTGAATAGATCTGATCCTCGCCGTCGAGATGGCGGTGGATGCGCACCGCCTCGGTGCCGTTGCCATAGACGGCGGCCACGACATCGCGCAGGTCGGCGGACATCAGATCGCTTCCCAGTCCGCGCGTGGCGGTCAGGATTCCGTCGTTGAACGCCACCGTGCTGCCATCCTGCCCTGCCCACGTCACGTTGGGCCCGTTCTGAGTCACCCTCAGGACACCGGCCTGGGCGCCGCGCTCTGGCAGCTCGATCAGCATCACGGAGCCCGGAAGCGAGGCGATCACCTCGGGCGTGAGCGTCTTGCGCAGGTCCGCAGGCTTGGGATTGGCGCCCACAAGACCGCGCGCCGCACCGATCGCCATGCCGGCCACGCCGCCACCGCTCGATCCGCAGGACGCGATGACCAGACAGGCCAGAAGGGATATCAGCGCGCGTGTCATCTCCAGAACCGTCCCCAGCCGTCCTCGAGCTCCGGCTCGTGGTAGTCGCGGACGCTGTCGTAAAGGCGCCCGTCGACTTCCAGCCGCGCGCCGCCGTCCCGAAGAACCGGCCGGATGTCGCGGCTGATCTCGGTGCGGGACGGACGGCCCGTCAGCACCGCAAGGGGAATGGTGATGCGCAGGCCCTTGTCGAACGACCCCTCGCCGAACTGGCTGAACGGAACGTCCGTCAGGGTGGCGAAGGCCCCGATCGAGATGCCGTTGTCGAACTCGCGGTCCACGATCAGGGTCGCACCCCAGTCGCCTGCCAGATAACGCCCGGCATTCACCTGGAAATGAAATCCGTTGCCCATGTCATAGTAGGCCGAGGCATGGCCGGTCACGACACAGTAATTCTGGAAGCCGAAAAGCTGGTCGAAATCGCGCTGCTGGGCATAGTTCACCTCGGCGCCGAACGCCCAGCGACTGTCCACCGGCTTCCACAGCAGCTCGGCCGAGACACCACCGTACATCGGTTCAAGATACCCGGCCGTCACCCGACCATACAGATCAGGGCCAGGGCGGAAATACTGCGCGATGGTCAGGTGGGTGATCGCAGGATCACCCTGCGCGGCATAGATGTTCGCATCGGACCGCACCCGCTGGATCACCGAATTCGACGGGATCAGCCCGCTGCGGTTGCCGACAAGGCGCTTGCGCACCTGCCCCGACATCACTAGGCCGGGGCGCGGCTCGTAGCGTGCACTTGCCTGGATGCCGAGGTCGGCGCGCACCGGGCTGGTCGGGTCGAACAGCGACGCGGCGACATAGGGACCAAAACCGTAGGTGAACTTGGGAAAGGCGGACCCGACACGCGGGATCGACCCGGCGACGCCGTAAGCATCCGAAACCTCGGCCCGGGCATAGCTTTGCCACGACCCGTCAGGTGCAAATTCCAGCTCTTCCATGTCGCTGCGCGCAATGGCCACGACCGAGGTGGGCGTGCCATTCCCGGTCACCGGGACGATCACGAAACTTTCGACCGATGCGGGCATCAGGTTCGTCAGAACGCGCGCGACACGGCCAATGAACTGTGCCTCGTGCAGAAAGCGGTCATTGCGCACGCGGACGCGCACGGTGCGGGCATCGACCGAGAAGCCTTCAAGCTCCATCCCGTCGCTGGCCAGAGTCAGGGACAGGTTCCGCTCTAGGATCTCCGCCGCATCCACCTGCTGGGTCCATCCCAGGTCCGCTGCGCTGCCGGACGGGCGCACCATCACAGGCGCGGGCGCCGGGCCGACGCTGCCGGTGTATTTCGAGGGGTGCTTGGGATTGAATGTAAAGGTCGCCTGAATGCCGACGGTGTTGCCATAAAGATAGTTCGCACCGACGTTCAGCTTGTCGGTCACATCGTAGCTGACGCCGAAGTTGAAGGGCGAATTGTAGGCGAACAGACCGTCCGAGCGCTCCTTGGTATAGGCGTCCGACGAATACTCGGCCTTGAACGAAAGCCGGTCCGTCGCCTGCCACTCGATGCCGCCAAAGGCCGCCGCAGGACCGCGGAACCAGGTGTTGGCCACGACCGTGCCGCCAAGGCCCACGCCGCGCACCGGGCGCGTGTCAAATCCCGATCCGAAGACGGACAGCGGGTTCGAGAAGCCGCCGTTCGACGACAACCTGCCCCAGCCAAGGCCCGCCGTGACCTTGACCCGGTCGCCGATGTGCTTGGTCGCGACGATGTATTCCGACGCATAGGCGCCAGTTCCGATGAAGTCGCGCAGGCCGACCGCCATTGCCGGGCGATACCGTCCCTCGTCGAGGAACCGGAACCGCAGGTCGAACGAACGGTCGAACAACGGCGATCCGGGGGCCAGGTAGTTGGCAATCTGGGAATAGCGAAAACTGCCCGTCAGGCGCGGCAGGATCTGGAAAGACAGCGTCGTGCGGTTGGTTCCGGCGAAATAGCTGTCGGAAACGGCAAGTTCCGCGTCAGGCGCGCTTTCGGCGCTTGGCATGTCGATCAGGCCGGGCAAGCCGTAGGTGTTGTATGTCGGTCGAGACAGCGCCTCGTTCGCCGCCGCTGCCAAGGCAGAGCACGTCACACAGACCAGACCTGCGATGACAAGACGCATCTATCGACTGCCCCTGATGCCGATTGTTCTTTTTCCAAGCATGACTAGGGCAATAAGCCCTGATTGAATATCGCCTGATGACATCGCGACTCGGTTGTGGTGCCCGGACACCACGCTTTATTCCCCCGGCATGATGGCGGGCGGGCGATCTGCCTCTTTGCCAAGGCTTGCGCGCCCCGCTGGTCGGCGCTGTGCAAGTCCGATGACAAGGCGGTAGGACACCACGAAAAGCGCTGCAAAAACGACCAGCGCAGCAAAGGCCCACGCCGGATTGTTCCACAGCAAGACCCCTGCCAAAGTTGGCATGGCAATGAACGGAAGCAGGACCAGTGTCGCGACCGGGTTTGCCAGATGTCTCCGGTCCCGGCCAATCACTCTGATCTCCAGCATCCGCAGGACGACCTGATGATGATGCAGTCGGTCCGGCTGGTCGGCGCGCTGGGAGTTCTTCCAGCGGCGATACATCGCAAAGCAGGTATCGGCGACCGGCCAGAACAGGACAAGGACCATGGCCCAGGCAGTCGCATCAAGGTCGCGCGCAAGGATCAGGATGGACACCCACGCCAGCACATGGCCGATCGAATAGGCCCCGGCATCACCCAGAAACACGAGCCCGAATGGATAATTGATCGCGAGGAACCCCAAGGTTGCGGCGGCGATCACCAGAACGGACGCAGCTATGTCCGGCTGACCGGACTGAACCGCGACCGCAGACAGGCCGACCGCGCCGATGATCGCCGTGCCTGCGGCCAGTCCGTGCATTCCGTCGATCAGGTTGAAGGCATGGCTGACACCGGACGTGCAGAACACGGTGAACAGGATCGCAAACGGCGCAAAGGCGAACAACGCGTCGCCAACGGGCACATCCACCTTGGGCAACCAGAGGCCGAACAGAAAGGCCGCCACCAGCCCCGAGATCCCAGCGGCCAGCAGTCTTCGGCGCGGCGAGACATCGTGACCAAGATCCTCGGCGAGGCCCGCTACAATGACCGGGAAGGCCGACAGGGCCAGCCGAACCGACACCGCCTGAACAGCGGGATCGAGGAACGGCAGGCAGGTCAGCCAGCCCCCGAACACGGCAAGGCCACCAAGCCGCGATGTCGGGCGATGATGCATCGCTTGCCGGGCGCGAATGTCCTGACCTCGACGGATCGGCGCGGCGCGCATGCTGCGGCGCGCGACCAGGATGCACAAGCACATCGCCACGGCAACGAGCAGGGCGATAGCTGCCGGACCAAGCGGGAAATCTCTTGGGATAGCTCGCATTCGCCCGATCAGCCCATTTGACGCGCAAGGTCGCTGCGACGAGCGGCCTTTAAGCGCATGATGAGCTACAGTTTACTCAACGTAATTTTAAAACAACCAGAAAATGAAAAATGCCGGATGTAAACGACTTGAAGCCACTCTTGGCAGGGGCTCCTTGGCGCATCGAGGTTTTCGGGCTATCCACTCGTTCGGACACAACGGAGCGGCATCTTGAAACGCGTCTTCATCACCGGCACGGCCGGATTCATCGGGTTTCACCTGGCCAAGCTGTTGCTGGACGAAGGGTTCGCCGTTCACGGCTATGACGGCATGACGGATTACTACGACGTCACGCTGAAGCAGCGGCGGCACCAGATGCTGCTGCAGTCGCCGTCTTTCGCCGCAACCGAGGGGCGGCTCGAGGATATGGACAAGCTGTCGGAAGCCGTCAAAGGCTTCGAGCCGGACGTGATCGTGCATCTCGCGGCGCAGGCCGGTGTGCGCTACAGCCTTGAAAATCCACGGTCCTATATCGAATCCAACGTCGTCGGGACGTTCAACGTGATGGAGCTTGCGCGCGAGTTGGCGGTGCAGCACCTCTTGATGGCATCCACCTCATCCGTTTACGGCGCAAACGAGGAGATGCCGTTCATCGAAACGGAAAAGGCCGACACGCAACTGACGATCTACGCCGCCACCAAAAAGGCGAACGAGAGCATGGCGCATTCCTATGCGCATCTGTGGAACCTGCCGACGACGATGTTCCGGTTCTTCACCGTCTATGGCCCCTGGGGCCGCCCGGACCTTGCCCTGTTCAAGTTCGTGGATGCGATCCTCGACGGTCGGCCCATCGACATCTACAACCATGGCGAGATGTACCGCGATTTCACCTATGTCGGCGACCTGGTGCGCGGCATCCGCCTTCTGATCGACACGCCGCCGGTGCGCCCGGCCAGCCGCGACGACATCGCCGAGGGCGACAGCCTGTCCCCTGCCGCGCCCTACCGGGTCGTGAACATCGGCAACTCCGACAAGGTGCGCCTGATGGACTTCGTCGAGGCGATCGAAGAGCGGCTTGGCAAGCCCGCCATCAGGAATTTCATGGGCATGCAGATGGGCGACGTGCCCGCGACCTGGGCGGATGCGAACCTCTTGCAGTCGCTGACCGGCTATCGCCCGCAAACAGACATCCGCGACGGCATCGACATCTTCGTGACGTGGTTCCGCGACTACTACGGGAAATGACGCGCCGCGTCAGAGCCGGGACAGACAACTGCGATACTCCGCGATCACGACAGTCTCTCTGAACCGGCTTTCGATCTTCTGCCGTCCGGCCTGCCCCATGCGCACGCGGTCTTCGTGGCCCATCTGGATGATCCGTTCCATCGCATCGGCCAACGACTTCGCACTCCGCGGGTCGCACAGTAAACCGGTCGTCCCGTCGTCGACAACGGTGCGGCATCCAGGAACATCGGTGGCGATCAGCGGTCGCGCCATCGCAGAGCCTTCCAGCAACGACCGAGGCAGGCCCTCACGGTAGGACGGAAGAACGACGCAATCGGCGGCGGCGATGGCCGGGCGCACGTCGTCCCTTTGGCCAAGATGCTCGATCACGCCCTCACGCGCCCAACCGGCGACCACGTCAGGCGCGACGGCGCTACGGTTCTCCGCATCCAGCGGTCCAAGAAGCTGGAACACGGTTTCCGCGTGGCGCGCTTTCACCATCCGCGCAGCCTCGACAAACTCCTCGACGCCCTTGTCGCGCAGCGGGCGCGAGATCATCAGGAACCTTGGTGCACCGGCCCTGTCGGGCAGCGGCTGCGCCCGGAAATGGTCAAGGTCGATCCCCGACCCCGGCAGCACCCGCACCTGATCTTCGCGCACAAGTCGCCTGTCGCGAAAAAGCGCCGCGTCCTCGGGGTTCTGGAAGAAGACGCTTGGCGCACGAGCGAACCCTGCGCGGTGAAGCGTCTCGGCGACGGTCTGCACAGCCTTGCCGGACAGGAAAGCGGTGCCCAGCCCGGTGACGTTCGGAAGAAACGGCGTTCTGGTCAGCCGCGCGGCAAGCCCGCCATAGACGTTGTTCTTGATCGTGAAGCTGAGGATCGCATCAGGCGCGATCCGGCGGAAATGCCCTGCAAACCGCCCGATCAGCGCCGCGTCCCGCAGAGGTGACAGGCCCTTGCGATCCATCGCAAGATCCACCGCCCGGGCGCCAAGCGCGGCGACCCGCGCCTCGTTCCCGTCGAAGGGCGCCAGCGTGACCACCTCGTGCCCGTCGTCCACCATCGCCCGGATCAGGCCCGCACGGAAATGCGCGAGGTTCCACATCGCGTTGACGGTGAGAAGGACGCGCAAACGTCAGTCCCCGACGATGCGGAACAGGTAGGCGCCATAGTCGTTCTTGGCAAAGGCCTCTGCCCGGGCGCGCAGCTGGTCGCGGTCAATCCAGCCTTGCGCATAGGCGATCTCATCCGGGCAGCCGGTCTGAAGCCCCTGCCGTTCGGTCAGGGTGCGCACAAAGTTGCCCGCGTCCAGCAGGCTGGCATGGGTGCCCGTGTCGAGCCAGGCATAGCCCCGCCCCATGCGCCGCACGTCCAACGACCCGTCGGCAAGATAGCTGGCCAGAAGATCCGTGATCTCCAGTTCGCCCCTGTCCGACGGACGCACGGCGGCGGCGCGATCCGGCGCGTTGCCATCAAGGTAGTAGAGCCCCGTCACCGCATAGTTCGACGGCGGGACATCCGGTTTTTCCACGATCTGACGCACCGTGCCGTCCGCGCCGAAATCCACGACGCCATACCGCTGCGGATCGTTGACATGGTAGCCAAAGACCGTGCCGCCGCTGTCCCGTGCGTCAGCCTCGGCCAACAGCTCGGGCAGGCCGTGCCCGAAAAAGATGTTGTCCCCGAGCACCATCGCCGACGGCGCGCCGTTCAGGAAATCGCGTGCCAGAAGATAGGCCTGCGCCAGACCGTCCGGCGACGGCTGCGCGATGTAGCTCAGCGCAAGACCCCATTGGCTGCCATCACCAAGAAGCCGGCGGAACTGGTCCTGATCCTCGGGCGTGGTGATGACCGCGATCTCGCGGATGCCGCCCAGCATCAGGACGCTCAGCGGATAATAGATCATCGGTTTGTCGTAGATCGGCAAAAGCTGCTTCGAGACGCCCATGGTGATCGGGAACAGCCGCGTGCCCGAACCGCCCGCCAGAATGATGCCCTTGCGCGCCATCGCGGTCATGCCTTCGCCCCCAACGTAGCCAGAACATCGGCAAGCCCGGCCTTCCAGTCCGGCCGCGCGATGCCGAACGCGGCTTCGATCTTGCCGCAGTCCAGACGGGAATTGAGCGGGCGCGCCGCGGGTGTCGGGTATTCGGCCGTTGGAATGTCTGTCACCTGAACGCTGCGGCCAGCCTGGCGAAAGACCTCGCGCGCGAAATCGGCCCAGCTGACGTCCGGCGCCCCGGCGAAATGGTAGACGCCCGACAGTCCCGGATCGACCCGCAGGCGCGATGCGATCCGGACGCTGGCCTCGGCGATGGCGCGCGCCGGTGTCGGCCCGCCGATCTGGTCCGACACCACCGACAGCGCATCCTTTGTCTCGGACAGGCGCAGCATCGTCTTGACGAAGTTCGATCCATGCGCCGAGAACACCCAGGACGTGCGCAGGATCGCGCAGGGCGCCATGCTGCCCAGCACCGTCTCCTCGCCCGACGCCTTGCTGCGGCCATAGGTGTTGAGCGGCACGACGCGGTCGGTCTCGGTCCAGGGGGCGTCGCCGGTGCCCGGAAAGACGTAATCGGTCGAGATATGGACAAAGGGCACGCCCGCCCGGTGCGCGGCACGGGACAGCGCACTGGGGGCGATCACGTTCAGCATCGTTGCGGCGTCCTGCTCGGTCTCGGCGCGGTCCACAGCGGTGAAGGCGGCGGCATTCACCACGGCGTCATACCCCTTGGACAAGCGGCGCTCGGCTTCGGCAACACCGTCGCCGGTGGTCAGGTCGGCCTCGTCGCGGCCCATGCAATCGACCTGCACGGCGCCGCCAGACAGCGCGGCGAGTTCGCGCGCGACCTGGCCCGATTTGCCAAGCACCAGAACCTTCATGCGGTCACTCCCAACCTTTGCCCGACCCCGCCGCGCGCCAGAAGCGGACGCCACCACGACTCGTTCGACAGATACCAGACCACGGTGCGCCGCAGCCCCTGTTCCAGCGTGACAGAGGGCCGCCAGCCAAGTTCGTCCCGGATGCGCGCAGGGTCGATCGCATAGCGCTTGTCGTGCCCCGGCCGGTCCGCGACGAAGGTAATCAGCCGATCATGCGGGGCATCGGACGGGCGCAGATCGTCAAGGATCGCGCAGATCATCCGCACCAGATCGATGTTCCGCGCCTCGTTCTCGCCGCCGATGTTGTAGCTGCGCCCGACCGTCCCCTTGTCCAGCACCGTCAGCAGCGCGTCGGCGTGATCCTCGACGAACAGCCAATCGCGCACGTTGTCGCCGGTGCCGTAGACAGGAATCGGCTGCCCCGCCAGAGCATTGAGGATCACCACCGGGATCAGCTTTTCCGGGAAATGGTAGGGGCCATAGTTGTTCGAGCAGTTGGTCAGAAGGATCGGCAGGCCGTAGGTCTCGTGCCAGGCGCGCACCAGGTGGTCCGAGGCTGCCTTGGACGCGGAATAGGGCGATCGCGGGTCGTACGGGCTGGCTTCGGTGAACTTGCCCGATGCGCCGAGGCTGCCATACACCTCGTCGGTCGAGACATGGTGAAACCTGAACGCCGCAGGCTTGCCCGCCGCCGTCCACCACGCGCGCGCCGCTTCAAGCAAGGTGTAGGTGCCGGTGACGTTGGTGTCGATAAAGGCGCCGGGGCCGTCAATGGACCGGTCAACATGGCTTTCGGCGGCCAGGTGCAGCACGGCGTCCGGGCGATGCGCGCTGAACAGCGCATCCAGAGCGGCGCGGTCGCGGATGTCGGCCTGAACGAACTGATACAGCGGGCTGCCCGACACGCTGGCGACGTTTTCGAGGCACGCCGCATAGGTCAGCGCATCGAGGTTCACCACCTCGTGCCCGCGCGACACGGCCAGCCGCACCACCGCCGATCCGATGAATCCCGCGCCTCCGGTGACGACGATCTTCATTGTGCCGCCTCGTAGCTGAAAGGGCTGGTCCAGTCGTCCCAGTCCGGGGCGGCGGCGTCCTTGTCCGACATCACCGCGCCCTGCGATGCGATCCCCCAGTCGATGCCCAGCGCCGCAGAGGCGAAATGCACCGCGCCATCGCTGGCCTTGTCGTAGTAGTCCGAGCACTTGTAGGCGACGACGGTGTCGGGCGCGCGGGTGACAAGGCCGTGCAGAAAGCCCTTGGGCACCAGAAGCTGGCGACCATTCTCGGCGCTCAACTCTACCGCGACGCTGCGGCCAAAGGTCGGGCTGCCTTGCCGGGCATCGACCGCCACGTCAAGGATCACGCCCGCGATCACGCGCACCAGCTTGTCCTGCGCATGGGGCGGCGCCTGATAGTGCAGCCCGCGCAAGGTGCCGATGGGGCGCGACAGGGACTCGTTGTCCTGAACCCAGTCGAGATCAAGTCCCGCGTCGGCCATGCGCCGCCTGTTCCACGTCTCGGAGAAATACCCCCGTTCGTCGCCGAACCGCGCAGGCGTGATGATCCGCACGCCGGGAAGGCTGGTGTCTTCGATCTTCATGGTTCCGATCCCGTGACTGCGCCCCTGTGTCCCTTGCCAAACCGCAGC
This sequence comes from Anianabacter salinae, assembly GCF_019061145.1. Lineage (GTDB taxonomy): Bacteria > Pseudomonadota > Alphaproteobacteria > Rhodobacterales > Rhodobacteraceae > Anianibacter > Anianibacter salinarum. Next base: position 79,524 of record NZ_JAHQZS010000005.1, read on the forward strand.
CGTTTGCGCAACGCCGCGCGCACCGGCGCGGTCCGCCGTTCGGTCATCTGGGCAAAGCCCCATGCCACCGCGTAGACGGCGACTAAGACTCCCGCATAGACGACCAACCCCTGCGGATCGTTCGGATGGTAGCCGTTGCGGATCGCGGTCAGTCCAAACACTTCGGACAGGATGGCCAGCACGAACAGCATCACCGGGTAGTGGACAAGGTAGAGGCTGTAGGAGAAGTCGGCGAGCCAGCGATTCAGCGGCCCAAACCGCTCGATCAGCCAAAGCTGCCGGCCCCGGGTGCAGGCCAGAAGCAAGGCGAAGCTCAGCGCGACGACGATGTTCTTGGCCGTGCGCAGCCCCTCGCCTGCGTCCGTCACCGACTGGAACAGGCGGGCCGCGGCAACGATACCTAAGAAAAGCAGAAACGCGGCCAGCCACGGGATGCGGCGAGGCCTGCCGACCAGCGCCAGAAGCGCGCCGATGGCCCAAAGCGCGAAATACACAAGGAACACCGTCCCAAGCACGACAGCCATGACGGCAGAGACTGCCACTAGCGCCCATCTTGGCGCTGCGGACGTGGCAAGGCCAAGCGCCAGGACGCCGAACACCGCGTAGAACCAGAATTCCAGCGAGATCGTCCACAGCGGCTGGTTCGATCCAATGGGTTCGACGACGATCGTCTGAAGCATCGCCACGTTGCCAAGCACCGTGCGCAGGTCGAGCAGTGTCTCGAAGGGCGCGGTTGCGATCTTTTCGGCCAGCATTGGATGGCTGTGATCCCAGAAGCCGCTTGCGGAAAGGGCATGTGCGCCGATGCTGTCCAGCAAAAGGGTCAGGGCGACGGCAGGCAAAAACGGCACGAACAGGCGCGCGATGCGTGCGGCGGCGTAGTCGGGCGCATCGAAGCGCCCTGTCCTAACCCGGCCCAGAGCGACGCCGCCCACCAGAAAGCCGCTGAGCACGAAGAAGACGATCACCGCCTCGGCGTGAAGCCCGGTGACGAAATACCAGATCTTGATGCCGGGTCCGACCTCTGCGGCGATATCGCCATAGCCTAGAAACAGGGGGCCGCGCAGATGGCTGACGAAGACGACGGCAGCAGCGACCCAGCGCGCCATATCCAGAAACGACACCAGCGTCGGGTTGCGCAGATCATCCGCCAACGTGGTGCCGTGCGGGGGCGCGACGGCAAGTGGATCGGGCAGGGCGACCATTCAGAACAATTCCGATCTGTATGGCACCCAAAGCAGCTGCGAGAACGATCCAAGGTGCAACCAGGTGAAGAAATACAGCAGGTAGGCCAGCAGGACCCCCAGCTTCATCAACGTGGCGTCGAACCCGGCGCGCTGCAGGACGGGCAGTCTGCCGAAGACGGCGATCTGGTAGGGGATCAGGTATAGACCGATCCGGTCGGCGGCCGTGCTTTGGATAAAGGCGAGCGGGATCATCGCCAGCGCGACAATCGAGAACCCGTAGAAGATGCGGTAATCCCTGAACTCCGCCTTCCAATCCGATCTGTAGAAGACAAAGGCGAGCGCGGCAGCCGCTGTCACCGAGGCCCGCAGCACGGCGCCCCCGGACTGGTAGCGATCCGATTCGACATAGAATTCGACGTAGTCACCGAACTGCGCCGCGACGGATTGCAAGAGACCGGCCAGGCCGATCAGCACCGTGGCCAGCTTTGTCATCCGTTCCAGCAGCTTCGAGCGGAATTCGAGGTCTGCCAACAGCAAGAGCGGAAGCGCGATCGCGGCGGAACTGTGAAATCCCGTCGCGGCGACCACGCTGAGCACAAAGGGCAAAAGCCGCCGTTCCATCAGAAAACAGAGGCCCAGCATGATAAGCCCGGTCGCAACGCCCTGACGGGTGTAGCCCATCGCGACCACTATCACGAGGTAGGGCACCGACAGGGACAGGACGAGATAGGGATAAGGCTGGATACGGACGAACCGCCACAGCCCGTAGAAGAAGATCAGCGAGCACGCGCCGTTGACGCACGACATGCCAAGCCCCGCCTGCGCCATCGTCCAGTTGAGCAGCCCGTACAGCGGCTCGGTCCAGAACATGGCGACATAGAGAGGCTGTTCCGCAAGCTGGTGGAACAGGATGAGATAGGTCGAGTAATCGCCGCCCGTCTGCCGGAAGGCGAGGATCAACCACAGCGCGCCAAGCGTCAGGAAGACAAGGATCTCAAGTGTGCGGTCGCGCGTTCCGCGCTGCTCTCCGAGTGCAAAGAACGCCGGGATCGCCACCATTGACCAGTAAACGATCATGACCCGGCCCTGTGCGGGCGATGCCAATGCTCCATCCAGGCCGCAAGCATGGTGATCGACCAGATCGTGCCGCCCGCATTGACCGCGCCCGACTGATGCCGCGCCCAAAGTCGTTCAAGCGCGGCGCGGTCTATGCTTGAGGCGTCCAGAAACCGCTGCGACAGGATCAGGTCGCCCGCCCAGTCCCTCAGCGCGCCCCGCAGCCAGTCATCCAGCGGCACCGCGAACCCGCGTTTCGGCCCATCGGCGATGGCCTCTGGCACATGCCGGGCAAGGATGCGGCGCAGGATCTGCTTGCCGCGCCCGCCGTCGATCTTCACCGATTGCGGCAGGCGCCAGGCCGCTTCGACCACCAACGGATCAAGGAACGGAGCGCGTGTTTCAAGCGACGCCGACATCGTGCTCCGGTCCACCTTCACGAGAACATCCTCGGGAAGGTACCAACTCGTGTCCCTGAACATAAGCCCTTCAGCCTCGGTCAGCCCGGCGGGCGGATCAGGCCAGGGCGGATCGGGCGGCGCGACTCCTGGAAGCAAGGCCCGGACATCGGCGGGACCCGCGACAAGATTGGCATAAAAGTCGCCCAGATCACCGGCTGATCCCAGCGCACCCGTCAGATGCCCGATCCGGTCCAGCGCGGTGACCGGCAGACCGGCGCGCTCCGCCAGCCTGGACAAGGCGGGCCGCGACGCCATGCGGCGCGCGATCCCGGCACCGGACGTGCCAACACGGCCAAGCCCGCCCCGCAGCGACGGTGGCAGGCGCGCAGCCTTCGCCCACAGGCGTGGCGCCATGACATGCCGGCTATAGCCGCCGAACATCTCATCGCCGCCATCGCCGGACAGGGCCACCGTGACGCCGGTCCGTGTCAGCCGTGACAGAAGCACAGTCGGGATCTGCGAGCTGTCGGCGAACGGTTCCGAGAACAGCGCGCCCAGCTCTTGCGCGACACCCAGCGCGTCGGCCTCGGTCACGATGAACTCGGTGTGTTCGGTGCCCAGGTGTTCGGCAACCCGGCGGGCGGCGGGCGCTTCGTTGAAGCGCGCGGTCTCGAAACCCATCGCATAGGTGCGCACCGGGCCGGAGGCGCCCGCCACCATCAGGGCCGTGACCAGCGACGAATCGATCCCGCCCGACAGGAATGCGCCCAAGGGCACGTCGCTGAGGCACTGGTCGCGGATCGCCCGGGTGAGAAGCGCTTCGATCGCATCCTCGGCGTCGCGGGCTTCATGCGGCTGGCCTCTGTCCGCGGCGGTGGCCTGCACCACGTCAGGCAGCGACCAGTAGGGGGATGGCGTGCCGATACCGGCGGCATCCACCGTCACGGTATGGGCAGGTTTCAATTTGCGGATGCCGTCCCAGATCGACCTTGGCGCCGGAATACAGCCCCAGGTCAGCAAGGCGGCGACACTGGACGGGTCGATGGACGGCGCGGCGCCCGGCAGCGCCGCCAGCGCGGACAACTCGGACGCGAAGACCATCCTGCCGCCGAGCGTTCCGAAATACAGCGGCTTCTCTCCCATGCGGTCACGGGCGAGGGTCAGCGTGCGGGTTTCCCTGTCCCAAAGGGCCAGCGCGAACATGCCCCGGACGGCGCCCAGCGCGGCAGTCAGGCCATGCGCTTCGATCAGCGCCAATAGCGTCTCGGTATCGGAATGCCCACGCCACGCGGGCGCCCGCCCCGAAGCCTGCAACCCGGCGCGCAGGTCCCGGTGATTGTAGATTTCACCGTTATAGGCGAGCACGAAACGCCCGCTGTGCGACACCATCGGCTGCGCGCCTGCATCCGTCAGGTCGATGATCGCCAGCCTGCGATGCACCACGCCAAATCCGGCACCGGCGTCGCAATAGATCCCGTCACCGTCCGGCCCCCGGTGGCGGATGGCCTCGCCCATCGCGGCAAGGACCGCACGTTCAGGCGGGCGCCCCGGGTCGAGATATCCGGCCAGCCCGCACATGGGACCTACAGGTAGCCCTGATAGTCGTCGTCCAGATACTCGGACAGGCACACCCGCCAATCGCGCATCTGGTTCAGGCCGCGCAAGTCCAGCTTTCTGGTGACAAGCCGCTCGGACGCGGGCCGCGCGGCGAAATAGGTCTTGGCGAAGTGGCCCGAGGATACCGGCGTGACGGTCACGCTGTCTTCGCGCCCGATCAGGCGCACCAGCTCCTGTGCGACTTCCAATCGCCCGGTCACGCCGCCGCACACCATGTTGTAGACCCCCCAGAACCCGCTTTCGATCACCGCCCCGGCGTTGCGTGCGAAATCGAGGGTGTAGGTCGGCGTGCCCAGCTTGTCGTCGACGACGAACAGCTCTGTCTTGCCGTCCTTGATCTGGGCCATCAACTTCTGGATGAACTTCTTGTCCCTTGATGGCCCGCCGCCCATCATCCAGCCCGCGCGGCACACCACATGCTTGCGGCAATTTTCGGCGACAAAGCGTTCGCCCATGTATTTCGACCGCGCGTAATGCCCAAGAGGGCGCGGCAGATCCCAGTCGTCATAGGTGTCCTGCCCGCCATCGAAGATCCCCGCCGTCGAGATATACAAAAGCGGGATGTCCAAGTCGTTCGCCAGATGAACCGCGGTTTCGACCGGCAGGGTATTCGTGGCATAGGCGTCGTCCGGGTTGTCCTCGCAGTACTCAAGGCTGGTGTGCGCACCGATGTGGAACAGGTAGTCGGGCGCGAAATCCCGCACTTCGGCGCGGTAGGCATCTGCATCCCGGAAGTCGAGGAACGACAGCCACTCGGCATTCACGTCCTTGTCGGTGCAGCGCAGCGTATTGGCCGCGCCGTAGGTCTTGTAGAAAGCCTTGCCCAGCATGCCGCCGACACCGGCCATGTAGATGCGCTTGTTCTCGATCACTTGCCCTGTCCCATCACGTCCTGCAGAACCGCGCGGTAGTCAGCCGCGATGGCCTGTGTTGAATACTTCTCGACAGCATCCTTGCGGGCCGCCTGCCCCAGCCTGCGCCGAAGCTCCGCGTCCTTCACCAGACGTTCCAGCGCCTCCAGCCAATCCGTCTCGGACCTGACCAGAAGCCCGTTCTCGCCGTGCCGGATCAACATCGGCGTGGTGCCGACATCGGTTGCAACGCAGGCCGCGCCGAACGCCATGTACTGGATCGCCTTCAGCCCGCTCTTGCCCAGAACCCAGTCGTCCATCGGCAGCGGATACACCCCGATGTCGATGGCCTGCATGTCCACGGCCTCTCGGTCTTTCGACCAGCGCACGACCTCCAGGTCGACGCCGGGCAGGTCGTAGTCGAAATTGCCGATCACGCGCAGGCGGAACGTCACCCTGTGCGCAAGCGTCTGGAACACGCCGCGCAGAAGGTCGAGGTAGATGCGCGAGGAATAGGTGCCGGTCCAGCCGATCACGACAGAACCCTCGGCACGCGGCGGGCCGGGCCGAAAGACATCGGTGTCGACAGAGGACGTTACGTAGGTGCAGGCGCGGCGCTTGTTCAGGCCAAGGCAGAAGTCGTTGAGGAACGGCGAGGACGTAATCACGTGATCCGCCGTGCGGATCAGAAAGCGCGCCTTGCCCGGCCCCTTGATCAGCCGCGCGATGGGATTGGGGTTCATCTCTTTCGGCAGGCTCTGCTCGACAAGGATGTTGTCCTCGACGTCATAGATCACCCGCCGCGCCAGCCTGCGGACCAGACGTTCCTCGAGCGACACGCCAAACGGCGTCACCCACATGAAGACGTAGACAAGATCGTAGCGCGGGATGCGCAGCAGGTCGCGCGCCCTCCGCGCATAGCCGCGCAGGGTGCCCGCCACCTTGGCCGCCAGATGGCCAGGCTTGTAGGTGATCTTCCACATCGCCGGGTCCATGAAGGACGACACGTCGATGTCCCAGCCCGCCGCGCGCCAATCGTCGAAATACTGCTCGTACTTGAGCCGTTGCCCCGCCGCGACGCCTTGGGGGAACGGGCAAAGCACAAGCATCCTGCGGCGTGCGGTCATGCGTCCGCCTTTCGCGCGACGGCGACCCAGTAGGGCTCGCGCTCCGAGAACCGGATGTCGACCAGCCCGGCCTCGGCCATCATCGCCGCGATCTCGTTCTTGGTAAATCTTTGCTCCAGCGGCGTGCCAAAGCGGTCGCGGCTGTCGGTGCGCAGGGTGTAGACGCTTGAAGTGCGATAGAACGACAGCGGGATCGGCGCCGGATTGCCGCCGAGCCGCTCGACCGCGCGCGCAAGGCGGGACAGCGGCCAGTAGACGGCAAGGGCCAGAACATCGGTGGCCACGGTTTTGGCCCGCTCTGGCAGCGCGGCGATGCCCCGCCGCAAGAGGTTGCTGGCATGCCAGATCGCCCGGAACCACGCCGGGCGATTGTCGAAACGGTAATAGAGATACAGCAGGAACGGCGCGCCCGGTTTCAAAAGCCGCGTGGTCGCCCGCAGCGCCCGCGCGGTATCGGGGATGTGATGCAGCACACCCAGGGAATAGCCGAAATCCTGGCTGCCCGGGTCCAGCGCGACACTGTCTGTGTCGGCGTGATGAAAGACGACGTTGGCCTGCCGCGACAGCGCGCGCCGCGCCACATCGAGGGCATCCCCGGCCGGGTCGATGCAGTTGAGCCGGTGCACATGCGGCGCCACAAGGCTGGCCCAGCGCCCCGACCCGCACCCCATGTCGAAGCCTTCCGCATCCGGCGGCAGGGCATCCAGCGGAAAGATCGCGAAATAGCGGTCGAACAGGTCGGCCTTTTCCCCGGCGCTCAACGCTGTCTGGTCGAAGGTCGCCCATTCGCTGCCAAAGGATTGAACGGTGTCCTCGTGCCGGTTGCCCTGCGCTTCGGTCATGCCGCCACCTCGCCGGGGCGCGGACCGGACAGCGCGCGATAGATCGCGTCGAACTCTACCACGCCATCTGCGAGCGAAAACAGATCGACCGCCACGTCGCGGCAGCGCTGGCGCGTGTCCGGCTGACCTGCAAGCGCCAGGAGCCGCCCCACGGCTTCGTCGATCGCCGCCTCGTCGGTCTTGGTCACGGCAACGCCGACGCCCCGGCCTTCAAGGATCTCTTCCATGTCGCCGACCCCGACATTGCCAAGGCACGGCACCCCGCAGCCCAGATATTCCGCCAGCTTGGTCGGGGCGCTTGCGATCTTCGAGAAACAGGGACGGATCAGCGCCGCCGCGACATGCATCCGTGCGATCTGTGCCGGGACCTCGCCATGCGCCGCGCTGACCAGATCCAGCCGGTCCTGCGGCAGCCCGGCGCGGGCATAGGCCGCGCGGATCATGTCGTGTTCGTTGCGATTCACGATCAGGAACAGTGCCTCGGGCCTGCGGGCCAGCACGGCGCGAAAGGCGAGCATCGTCTCGTCCAGCATGTACCAGGTGCCGAACGATCCGACATAGCCGAACACAAACGGCGTGGCTGGCGGCGGCGGAGACAGCGCAAAGCGGTCGAGGTCGGCGCAGGTCGGGATGATCGACACCGGCGGCATGGGGCGGCCTGCAAACGCAGGGAACGACGCTAGTTCCCGCGCCGAGGCGTGTGTCAACGTCACCAGATGATCGGCGCCGCGCAGAAACCGCGTCTCGAGCCATTTCGTGACCCTGTAGAGCCGACCGCCCACGGGCCAAAGGCCGCCGTCCGTCCGCTCATCCGCCCAGAAGCCGCGCATGTCGAACAGGAACCGCGCGCCGGTGATCCGCTTGATCGGCAGCGCCATCGCGGCGGGAACATAGGACCGGGCGTGCAGCACGCCGATACGGTGACGCAGCACAAGCCAAAGGCCGACAGCGAAACCGGCAAGGATGTCCCACGCCGTTGCGATGGCGCTCGGACGCTTGTGATACCGCAGCGCGGTCCAGCGAATGCCAAGTCCGTCCAGACGGGCCGCCAACGCAGCCCGCCGCGCGCCATCCTGCAGGTCGGCCGGTTTTTCGAAGGATACCAGCCAAAGGTCGTGATCGCGCGACAGCCTTTCGAGATACCCAAGCACCTGGCTTTGGCCAAGCGGTTCGAGAACCCCGTCATAGGTGATGTAAAGCGCGCGGGTCATCTTGATGGTCCTCACGGCTTTCGCGCGATGCCGACGAATTTCCCGCCAGATTCCGTGACGGCGAAGGCGCAGTTCACGCCGTCGATGAAGGCCGCAAATCCCATGTTGTCCTGAATGTCATCCGAGATGAACACGCCGCCGCGCCCCAGCGCATCCCAGATCAGCGGAAACGCATAGCGACGGCCCCACCAGCTTTTGTCACTGTCGTAATGGGCCAGATCGACCGCGCCGCCAAGCTGCGACAGGGCCTTGCGCAGACCGTTCCGGTCAGGCTCTCGGATCAGGGTCCAGGGCGCGCGCAGGCGTTCCGGCACCACGATCCCGACGAAAGCCTCGTTCCCCATCTTGGGATAGGGCATGTCGACGCTGACCAGCCGCGCCCCGTCGCGCCCATGGAGTGCGGAAAGGATCGCTAGGCTCGACCAGCCATAGGCGACGCCGGTTTCGACCACGCGGCACGCGCCCGAGGCGGAGACAGCGGCGTGCAGAAGATCAAGATCGCCCGGCCCACCCATCTCGGCGCGCGACGCCCTGGCGCGCTGTTCACCCTCTTGCCGCAGAGCCGCGGGGAACCCGGGGGCAGCGTTATCCAGTCCGATCGCGGCCAGAGCCTGCGGCACGGGAACGGCATGGGTTGCGGCCCAGTTGGCGGCCCGCGCCGCGTCAGCCGCGCCGTCATGATCGGGGCGCAGCTTGCGCAATCCCAATTCCACTGCTTGCGCCCAATGGCTGCGGCGCTGCGCGAACCAGAAGGCGGTTCTGGCACGTTCGATCATGGTGTCTCTCCGGGGGCATGCGGGCCATGCGCGCCGCGCGTGTCGGGCGACATCAGCCGCAGATAGGCCCTAGCCGCAGCATCGACGGTAAAGGACCGGCCGCGCACGCGCAGCGCGTCGGTATCGTGGACCGCATCCAGCGCTTCGATCATGGCACGTGCCAAAGCCTCGGCATCACCCACGGGCACAAGCGTGCCAAAGCGGCCGTCTTCGAGGATCTCGGCAGGACCAGAGGGGCAGTCGGTGGACACCACCGGAACGCCCTCTGCCAGCGCCTCGACGATCACGTTGCCAAAGCCTTCGTAGTCCGAGGACAGGACGAACAGGTCGGCACCCTGATAATACGGCGCAGGATCGTCGGCGAAGCCGGGCATCAGGATGTCGTCATCCAGACCCGCCGCAGCTATGGCCTGCCGGGTATCGTCTTCGCTCTCGCCTGTGCCAAGGATCACAAGCCGGGCCGCGCGAGCCTGCCGCGCCTTGGCAAAAGCCTTCACCAGAAGTGGATGGTTCTTCTGGGGCTTGAACCGCCCGACGGTCAGAATGCGCCTGCCTGTATAGCCGCTCCACGCCGTTTCAATCTCGTCAGGCGTCGCGGCACGCATGTCCATCGAAAGCGCATTGTGAATGACCTTGAACGCCGCCGCGCGCAGCCCGGACAACCTGGCCAGATCAGCCGCCACGCCGCGCGACACCGCGACCCGGACATCTGCCAGCGGATAGGTCAGCCGGATCGACCACCCCATCAGGGCAGCGCCGAGGCGCGACTTGTGCCGATATTGCTGCGACAGGGTGTTGTGATCCGACAGCACCAGCCGCGCCTTGCTGCGCACAAGCCGATGGGCCAGCACGACGATTGAAGTCAGCGGCCACATCGCCACCAGCACGGCATCGGGCCGCTCGTCCCTGAAATAGGCGCGCAGTGGAAACACCATGTCGCGCAGCCTTTCGACGCCGAACACGATGACGCGCACGCCCGGCGGCACCGATTGCGGTCTTGGGCCGACCTCTTGCCGAAGCACGAAATCCACCTCATGGCCGCTCTGGATGAACTGCCCCGCAAGACTGATGAACAGGGTTTCGACCCCGCCCACCGGCCCGAGGCTGGGGATGATCATCGCGATCCGCATCAGGTTGCACCGGCAAGGGAGCGCGCGGCGCGGGCGGTCCGCACGGCGCGCCCCCGGTGCAGCCATTCCCGGCCCAGATCGACCGGCGCCGCGCCGAACATGCGCTTGAACCGGTAAATTCCGTTCGCGTCATCGAAGACGGTCACGCCGCCAAGATCGTACCAGTTGATCCCCCGCGCCTTGAGATCCAGCATCGCCTTCCAGTGCAGCAGCTGGCCGATCCCGCTTGACCCGAGGTCGCGTGCGGCGCCGTGCATGAAGATTGCCTTGCCCGCCGTGCGATAGACGTGAAGACAACTCACCTCATCGGCCAGAGTGACGCGGTAGAGCGTTGCGTTGCCTGCGGCATACATCCTGCCAACGGTCTCTTGCCGGGCAGGCTGGAACCCGCGTTCCCTTGCCAGGGCGTTCTGAAGCACCATGAATTCGGTGATCTCGTCCGCATCAGGATTGTCCCGGGCCGAGAACGTCGCGCCCGCCTTGGCCGCCTTGCGGATCTTGCGGCGATGATCGGACGACATCACCGCCATCAACTCGTCCTCGGCGCGGCGCAGGTCGATCACCATGGTCCTGAGGTTCAGCAGGGCGTCGCCCTTGCCAGCCGGAGCAAAGGCCAGGCCGGTCAGATCGGCCGGATCGAAGGAACCCGAGAAATCATGGATCACGATTTCGCTGCGCCAGGCCATGCGGGCGGTCTTGTCCAGCCAACCGCGCAGGGCCGCGATGCCGTTCATTTCGACCAGCGCCAGCTGACGGATCAGTCCATAACGCCGCTGCGACAGGACGCGCAGGCCGGGCACCTCGTGCAGCACATGCCAGCCATAGTGCGCCTGATGCGCCCAGTCCTCGTCCAGAAAGATGCTGCGATAGCCGGTCATGTCATCCCCGGCGCCGGGCGGCATAGTAGATCCACGGGCTGAAGATCGCGGCGCGCGCCAGCGTGACCTTGCAGGGACGATCCTCGATCAACTCGAAACCAGCGTCGCGCAACTGCGCCTCGATCACCTGGGCCGTCGAGATGTAATGCGTCATGCCGCCGTGCAGCGGATCGGTCTCATATCCATGGCCGCGCCGGAACGCGCCAGAGATCAGGCGGCGCCGCAGCGTGCCAGTCATCATTCCGGCAGCGCGCGCCGTGCGCCACAGCGCGCGGACTAGGCCCGCGCCCCTGGAGTCGGGCCAATTCAGCACCATCCGCGCGTTGTGCGACGACAGGATGAAGATCCCGCCGGGTTTCAGCACCCGTGCAGTCTCGGACAGGCAGGCGTGCCGTGCGGCATCGCCGGGAAGCACATCGATCCCGTTGAACGAGAACACGACGGCGTCGAAACTGGCGTCCGCGAATTGCGACATGTCGGCGGCATCACATTGCACGAAGCTTAGGCCCGGAAACCGCGCCTTGCAGGCATCGACCATGCCCTGCGCATAGTCCGCGCCGACATAGGTTCCCGCGACCTTCGACAGGCAAGGCGTGGTGCGCCCGCCCCCGACGCCCATGTCGAGAATTGCCATCCCTTGCGTCAGATGCCGGTCGAACAGAAACGCCTCAGGCTCCTGAAGCTTCGACTGGGCGGCGTAGTGGGCGACGACATCGTCCCGTTCATATTTCTCGCGGTTGGGGTCTAACATCATCGGCTAGGTCCCTTGACCGAATGACTGGCGACCGCCAAGCGCCCGTGCCGCAAGTTCACGCGGGGCATTGCCATGCATCGTGATACGGCCATGCACCCGGTTCCCCGGCGCGGATGTCCGCTCGCCCACCAGAAGCACATGGCGATACCCGGCACCTGCGACCGCGTCGATCTGCGCCGGGTGCGCGGCGCCGTTGGGAAAGGCATAGACCTGCGGGGCAAAGGCCAGATGATCGGCGAACCATCGGCGGCAGCGGTCCAGATCATCGGCAAGGTAGGCCGCTGTTTCGACCGTCATGGTTGCATGGTCATGGGAATGTGCACCTATTTCATGACGCTCCGCTACGACGCGGAGTGACGCCAGGTCAAGAACAGGTGTCGTTCGGAACCCGCCCAGGCTGTCCATGAACGGCACAAGCGCGGCGAACGCCCGTTCCTGTTCTGCGAAAGGCATGGATTTCAGCACCGCCGAGGCGCGCAGGCCAAGGGTGCCGCGGTCAGACCTTGTGCGGAAGGCGGCATCGGTGCCCGGCAATGGCGTTTCGGCCAGAAGGGAACGGGGCGCCTGCCCGATGAAATCCTGAATCTGCACGTTCAGCGGCGGACGCCCGCTGTCCACGACGCGCGGCACGATATTGAGGTTTGCCGCGACGCCGCGCGCCGACAGGATGGGATCGACCGTCTCCAGAAAATCCCTGTACCCATCGTCAAAGGACAGGATCGCAGGCGGCTTCGCCCATGTCCTGCCGTCCGCCAGATCCCGGAACGTCACCAGTGTAAACCGTTCCTGCATCCAATCCACCAACCCGGCGAACAGATCGGGCGCGATGGCGCCGTAGCTGCTGCTGCGATCGTCCGAGACGCGGTGAAGGTTCAGGATCGGCATCTGCCCGGCGGCGCGCAGGCCCTCGATGCGCCGCGCAAGACGGGAAGGCCGCCCCAGCAGGTGCCACGCGAGGCGCTTGGCGACTGTCCGGGCGGTCATGGCGCACGCCGCGTGGCAAGGAAGTTGCGGGCATCGAGGCGGGTGATGTCGAAACCGGCGGCGATCAGCATGGCCGAGGTCTCGTCGCCCTCTCCTGCCCAGCTTTCAAAGGCGATCAGCCGGGTCTTTCGCAACGTCTTGACGGCACCGCGCAGCGCCATCGGTTCGGCGCCCTCCAGGTCGAGCTTGAGAAGCGCGATGTCGCCAATCACTTCAGTGACATCGTCCAGCGTCGTGGTCCGCACCGTGATCTGCCGAACCGCCTGGCCAGCGTTGGCGGCGTCCGCGATGCTGGCCTGACCGAAAAGCCCCTCGGGAACCCGCGCGTTCACCGTCTCGCCCGCCACTGACGACAGGGCGCTCTCGACCACCCTCACCCGGTCTTCGACCTTGTTCAGCGCCAGGTTGCGCCGCAGGCAAGCGGCTGTTTCGGGCATCATCTCGACCGCGACCACAGCGCCGGCCGACCCGACCTTGCGCGCAAAGGCCACCGTCAACGCCCCGATGTTCGCCCCCGCATCGACGACAGTGTCACCGGGCGCAAGACGCGCCTCGACAAGCGACAGGATAGCAAGATGCCCCACCGCAAGAACATGCCCAAGATCGTCGGACCGGCTGCGCACGGCAAAGCGCCCCATGCTGCGCACGTCGAGCGTCGCATCCACGGCAAGCACCGGATCACGCCATTGCGCAAGGTCGGTAAGGATGTGCCGGGGCGCAGCGGCGAACGAGGCGCGCAGCGCTGCACGATCCTGCGCAACCGCGCCGCTGACATTGCGCAGGACGTAGAGCCAGCTTGCGGAGCGACGCGCGATGTTCGTCACCGCGCCAAGGACCGACCGGAGCGGCGCGGGAACCCACGGCTTCAGCGAGGCTCGGAGAGTTCGCTGCATCCTACTCTCCCGCAGCTTTCCGAGGCTTGCCGCCCGCAATGTGCCCGAAGATGTGCCGCGCCCCAAGGATCGACGGATCGACGCCAAGCGCTCTCTGGGCGCGGCGCACCAAGATCAGGCCCTTGAGCAATTCTGACAGGATAAGGCCGACCCCGGCCGCAGACAGCCCCAGCCCCGGATACAGCAAAAGCGTCGTTCCAGCGCCGACAACAGGACTGACGGCATAAGCGACCGTCACCGTGCGTTCCTCGCCGCTCATGTTCAGGATGGTCGCAACGGCACCGAATGCCGCGCTGATCAGGAACGCGGTGCTGATCAGGACAAGCGGTGGCCAGGCGGCAAGATAGTCCGGCCCGAACAGAAGACCGATCAGCGGACGCCCTACCGCCACAAGGGCGATCAGCATCAGAAGAACGCTCAGGAAGGTGGCGAGCGCGGCACCGCCCGCAAGCTTGGCCATCCGTTCCTTGTCCTGCGCAGCCCAGAACTGCGCGACATGGGGCATGATAACCAGCGTGATCAGGGTCGTTGGCAGCCCGACGAACCCGGCGGCGGCCAGTGCGACCCGAAACTGGCCGACCTCTTGCAGCGACGCGATCACACCCAGCAGAAGGATCGGATACTGCCCGTCCAGCACCCGCAGCACCTCGGTTCCGGTCATCGGAAGCGCGGCGGCGGTCCAGGCCCCTGGCTCTGCCTTGCCCTTCGACGCGATCAGATCAGGCGGAGCGATCCGCGCTGCATGAACGATCAGCAGGGCCAGCGTCACGATGGCCGCCAGCGCCTGAAGCGCGATGGCCCGTTCGGGCCGCATCGTGGCGCCAAGCACGCCTGCGACGATCAGAAGGGCCGCGAACAGCGCGGGCCGCAGCAGCGCGTCATAGACTTGCGCGCTGACGACATGGTGAAACCCCCGGATCGCCGCGACCCCCAGATTGAGGAACGCGGTCAGCGGCACCAGCCAGACCGCCCAATGCAGCGTGCGCCGGATCGCATCAGACAGATCCCACGGCCAGAGCGCCAGCGCGGCAAGACACAAGGCGGTCAGCGTCAGCGACGAGACCGCCACCACCAACGGAAACCACGTCAGGCTGGCCCGGGCACGCGCGCGGTAGGCAGGCGTGCCCGAAGAGGCCAGCTCCCGCGTCAGAAGCTGCGGCAGGGCAAGCTGCGCTGGCACGGCCAGCAACAGGACGATGGCCATCACGGTGCCGTAGACGCCAAACCCGTCCGGCCCAAGTGCCCGGGCCAGCTGGACGCCAACAAGGAACGTCGCCGCCATTCCAAGCAACCGAACCCCCGCGCTGCCCAGAACCGCGCGGATCAGCACGCCTGCCAGATTCCGGCCCAGGACAAGTGAGCGCAGGCGCGAGGCCATCGCTACAGACGTCCGTCGCTGGCGCTCTTGTCGAACGCGGACTTGAGGTCGAACAACACCGCGCCCTCTCGTCCAAAGGCGCGCAGCGCCTCGGCGCCCATCGCCACGAAGTCGCGGTGCGGCACCGCGAGAAGAATGGCGTCGTATTGCCCGGCCTCGGGCGGGCCGGTCAGCATGTCGAACCCGAATTCTCGCCGCGCCTCGGCGCCGTCGGCCCAGCTGTCCCAGACATCGACCTGCGCGTTGTAGTCCCGCAGCGCCTCGATCACGTCGATCACCCGGCTGTTGCGCAGATCCGGGCAGTTTTCCTTGAACGTCAGACCCATCACAAGGATGCGGCTGCCGACGACAGGGAACGCGCGGTGCATCATGGTGCGCGCCAGTCGATCGGCCACATGGCGGCCCATCGCGTCGTTGATGCGGCGGCCAGACAGGATGACCTCGGGGTGATGACCGACCTCCTGCGCGCGGTGGGTCAGGTAGTAGGGATCGACACCGATGCAGTGGCCGCCCACAAGCCCCGGCGTGAATGGCAGGAAATTCCACTTGGTCCGCGCGGCGGCCAGCACTTCGGCCGTGTCGAGGTCCAGCTTGTGAAAGATCACCGCCAGCTCGTTCATCAGCGCGATGTTCACGTCACGCTGGGTGTTCTCGATCACCTTTGCAGCCTCCGCGACCTCGATGGACGCGGCCTTGTGCGTGCCTGCAGTAACGATCGACCCATAAAGCGCGTCGATCTCGTCGGCGGTCTCGGGCGTCGATCCGGATGTGACCTTGACGATGGTGGTCAGCCGATGCGCCTTGTCGCCGGGATTGATCCGCTCGGGGCTGTAGCCGACGAAGAAATCCTCGTTGAACCGCAGGCCGGACACCCATTCAAGGATCGGAACGCAGGTGTTCCGCGTGCAAACCGGAAAGACAGTGCTTTCGTAGATCACGATGTTGCCGGGGCGCAGGGCACGGCCCGCCGACTCGGAGGCGCGTTCGATCAACGTCAGATCAGGACGCTTGGCGCGGTCGATCGGGGTCGGAACCGCCACGATCAGGATATCCGCCGCAACAAGGTCGGCTTCATCCGATGTCAGGACAAGGTGGTGGGCCGCTGCAAGCTCGCCCGGATCGACTTCGCGGGTGCTGTCGTGGCCGTCGCGCAGTTCGGCAATGCGTGCAGGGTTCACGTCAAATCCGATGACCGCGCGGGATTTCGCAAATTCGGCCGCAAGTGGCAGGCCGACATACCCCAGGCCGATGACCGCTAGGATTTTCTTGATGCCGGAAATGGCTTTGACTTTCAACTAAGACGCGAATTTGACGTAGCGGAAGGAATCCAATGGCGCAATGCACACAGTGAGGTTCGTGCGCAATTCGTCTTGGCCGGGTCACCATGATTCGCTTGGCGAACGGGCCTGCACCGCGCATCATCCGCGCAGTTCTGCTGACACAGGAGGGAGTGCAGATGGGCTTTGTTGCGGTTCTGGTCGCGGCGCTGGGCGGCTTCGCCATGGGCGCGGTGTGGTACATGACATTCGCGAAACCCTGGATGAAAGCGGCGGGCATTCCGATGGATGCGAACGGCAAGCCGCAGGGGAACGGATCGCCGATGCCGTTCGTGGTCTCCGGCGTGGCGATGATCCTTGTGGCCGGGATGATGCGCCACGTGTTCGCGACATCGGGGATCGAGACGCCGGTTGCGGGATTCGTTTCGGGCCTTGGCGTCGGGGCGTTCTTCATCACGCCATGGGTGGCGATGAACTATGCCTATGCCATGCGTCCGGCGCGGCTGACGGTGATTGACGGAGGATATTCGATCCTTGGACCGGGCATCATCGGCCTGATCCTGGGTCTGTTCTGATACGAACAGAGGGCCCCGACGCACGCACCGGGACCCTCTGCCACCCCACGTGCTCCCTCAGCACCACACGTGTTCGAAAAAGGTCCCGACCGTCCTGGTCGGTGGATATGACTTACCCCCGAACCGGGTCCGGGGGCAAACGTCGAATGTCTTGGATTAAAGGCAAATCCGGGCGATTGCGCCGGGGTCAGCCGTAGACGGACTCTTTGCCGAAATGCTTGGTCAGCATGTAGTAGACCACGGCGCGGTACTTGTTCCGCTCGGACCGGCCATAGGTCTCGATCACGGAATCGATGGCGTCCATCAGTTGCGGACCATCGGCAAGCCCCAGCTTCTTCATCAGGAAGTTCGTCTTGATCGTTTCCAGTTCCGACGGCTGGCTGCCCGCCACGGTCGATGCGTCGTCGTTGTAGATCGCCGGGCCGCACCCGATCGTCACCTTGGTCAGAAGGTCCATGTCCGGCGCCATGCCGCACTTGTTCTTCAGGTCGTCCGCATATTTCACGATCAACTCGTCCCGCTTGCCCATCTCGATCTCCTCGTTTCACTGCGCCTGGCGTTCCTGTCCCTGGATGACGCCGCGTGAAGCGACAGTAGGCGAGGCGGATTCTTGGATAAACAGGAAAGTTCCGAACCGGCGCAAGGCGGCACGCAAAAGGCGCGCGGAAGTCTCCTTCCCGCGCGCCCGTTCTTGTGTGTCTGATCCGGCGAGACCGGAAAGGTATCAGTAGCGGTAGTGTTCCGGCTTGAACGGGCCGTCGACGTTCACGCCGATATAGTCCGCCTGTTCCTTCTTCAGCTCGGTCAGCTTGACGCCGATCCGGCCAAGGTGCAAACGCGCGACCTTTTCATCCAGATGCTTGGGCAGGATGTAGACGCCGGGCTGGTATTCGTCGCCCTTGGTCCACAGCTCGATCTGCGCAAGCACCTGGTTGGTGAAAGACGCGGACATCACGAAAGACGGATGGCCCGTGGCGTTCCCGAGGTTCAACAAGCGGCCTTCGGACAGCAGGATGATCCGGTGCCCTGACGGCATCTCGATCATGTCGACCTGTTCCTTGATGTTCGTCCACTTGTGGTTCTTCAGCGCGGCAACCTGGATCTCGTTGTCGAAGTGGCCGATGTTGCCGACAATCGCCATGTCCTTCATCTCGCGCATGTGCTCGATGCGGATCACGTCCTTGTTGCCGGTGGTGGTGATGAAGATGTCCGCCGACGACACCACGTCTTCCAGCAGAACGACCTCGAAGCCGTCCATCGCCGCCTGCAGCGCGCAGATCGGATCGACCTCGGTCACCTTCACGCGGGCGCCCGCGCCGCGCAGCGAGGCGGCAGAGCCCTTGCCGACATCGCCGTAGCCCATGACCACGGCGACCTTGCCGGCCATCATGGTGTCCGTGGCGCGGCGGATGCCGTCGACCAGCGATTCCTTGCAGCCGTACTTGTTGTCGAACTTCGACTTGGTCACGCTGTCGTTCACGTTGATCGCGGGGAAGGGCAGAAGGCCCTTCTTGTGCAGATCATAGAGGCGGTGAACGCCAGTGGTCGTTTCCTCGGACACGCCCTTGATCGCGTCGCGGACCTTGGTGAACCAGCCCGGCGAGGCTTCCATGCGCTTCTTGATCTGCGCCTTGATGACCGCTTCTTCCTCGGACTCGGGCACAGGGATGATGTCTTCGCCCGCTTCAGCGCGCGCGCCCAGAAGGACGTAAAGCGTCGCGTCGCCGCCGTCGTCGAGTATCATGTTCGCGCCGTCCTCGAACATGAAGGACTTGTCGAGGTAATCCCAATGCTCTTCCAGCGTCTGGCCCTTGACGGCAAAGACCGGGGTTCCGCCCGCCGCAATGGCAGCCGCCGCATGGTCCTGGGTCGAGAAGATGTTGCACGATGCCCAGCGCACATCCGCGCCCAGCGCCACCAGCGTCTCGATCAGCACAGCGGTCTGGATCGTCATGTGCAGCGATCCGACGATGCGCGCGCCGGACAGGGGCTTGGCCTTGCCATACTCTTCACGCAGCGCCATCAGACCGGGCATTTCGGTTTCGGCGATGTTCAGTTCCTTCCGGCCGTAGTCAGCCAGATTGATATCCTTGACAACGTAGTCTTTGGCCATTGCGGTCATTCCTCGGGTATAGGTCGCGAGGCCATTACCATTCAGAGGCCCTAGCGGCAACGCCGCAAAGCCGCGGCACATGGACCAGCGCGCCTGAAGAACCGGAAGGATCGCGTCTTCACCCCGCGCGCCGGGCGTGGCAGAGGTATCGGGCAGTTTCTGAACAGGGCGCGTTTCATGGCACCTCCCCCCCGCGCATGGCAACGAATGCTCTCGGGCAGGCGGCTTGACCTGCTTGATCCGACGCCGGTCGACATCGAGATCGAGGACATCGCGCACGGCCTTGCGTTCGTGGCGCGGTGGAACGGGCAGACGCGGGGCGACTGGCCCTATTCGGTGGCCGAGCACTCGCTTCTGGTCGAGACGCTGTTTTGCCGGATGAACCCCGCGGCGCCGGTGAAATGGCGGATGGCCGCGCTGCTGCACGATGCGCCGGAATACGTCATCGGCGACATGATCTCGCCGGTGAAGGCGGCGGTCGGGCCATCCTACGGCGAGCTTGACGATCGGCTGACTGCCGCGATTCACCTGCGCTTTGGCCTGCCCGCGACGATCCCCAAGACCGTGAAGGCCCAGATCAAGAGGGCCGACAAGGTGTCTGCCTGGATGGAAGCCACCGGCATCGCGGGATTTTCCGAGGCCGAGGCGACGAAGTTCTTTGGCAAACCTTCCGAGGCGATCCTTGACGGGCTGTCCCTGCACCTGCGCCCCCCGCGCGAGGCGCGCGACGACTACACGCGGCGCCATGCCGAGCTTCTGGGGATGATGCGATGATCCATGTCCGCCGCGCCGGGTCGCTCGATTGCCGCGAGATGGCGGACCTTCTGAATGCCCTGATCGCGGCAGGCGGCACGACGGCGATGACAGAGCCCGTCACGGCCCCGGACATCGAGGCCCGCATGACTCGCGATCCCAGGTCGATCTGGCATGTCGCAGAGACCGAAGACGGCGAGATCGTCGGGTTCCAGTGGATCGAACCGCATGCGGAACACGGCCCGGACGTCGCCGAAATCGCCAGCTTTGCCCGGATCGGACGCGCCGGGCTTGGCATCGGATCGGCGATGTTCAAGGCGACAGAGGCCGCGGCGCGCGCGGCGGGTTACACCTGGATCAACGCCAATATCCGCGCGGACAACGAAAGCGGATTGGCCTACTATCAAAGCCGCGGCTTCGAGGATTACGGGCGGATCGCAGGCTACCGGCTGGGCAATGGCCAGATCGTCGACAAGGTGCTGAAACGCTACGATCTTTAGGCGCGCGCCGACCTAGCGGAAAAAGCAGGTGACGCCGGACCAAAGCGTCGTGATCTTGCCGTCCTCGATCAGGCCGAACACGCCGCCGCTTTCGAATTCGGTGCCAAGGCTGGTCTGCCGGAAGCCGGTAGCGCCCAGCGCCTCGGCTTCTGCACGATCAAACCCGACGCGCAGGCCCTCCAGTGTCTCGAAGCGCGGGGTGTCGGCCACCCAGCCTTTCAGCGATGGACCGAGGAAGTTGAGCGTCAGACCATCCCAGCGCAGCGCCGTCACCGGCCCCGCGCCGCAGTCCGGCTGAACGGTCCGCGACACCGGTTCGGATTTCAGCAAACGCGACACGGCAGGCACGACGCCCTCTTCCGCGCGGTCGAAATCGATCCGCAGCGGGCTGGATTTGGGCTGCAGATAGCCCGGAGCAAGGAACAGGCCGGTGGTTTCGGGCTGGACCGGGGCGCCGCCCGGCAGCGCGCCGCACCCGGCCAGCAGCAGGGCGAGCGCCAGACGCCTCACTTCGGGCTGCGTTTGGCGAGGATGCGCTGCAGGGTCCGCCGGTGCATGTTCAGCCGCCGCGCGGTTTCCGACACGTTGCGGTCGCACAGCTCGTACACCCGCTGGATATGTTCCCAGCGCACGCGGTCCGCGCTCATCGGGTTCTCGGGCGGCGGCGGCAAGGCGTCGTCCCCAGCCAGCAGCGCATTGGTTATGTCGTTGGCGTCGGCGGGCTTGGCCAAATAATCCGTCGCGCCGATCTTGACTGCGGCGACAGCGGTGGCAATCGCTCCATACCCGGTCAGGACAACGATGCGGCTGTCGGGGCGACGTTCGCGCAGCACCTCGACCACGTCGAGGCCGTTGCCGTCCTCAAGCCGCAGGTCGATCACGGCGTAGGCGGGCGGCCGCGCGGTGGCGATGGATTTCCCCTCGGCAACGGTCTCGGCCAGTTCAGGCTCGAACCCGCGCTTTTCCATCGCCTTGGCAAGGCGGCGCAGGAACGGCTCGTCGTCGTCGACCAGCAGAAGCGATCTGTCCGGTCCAATGTCCTGCTCTGCCATCCCGCGCCCTTCCATCAGGTTCCATCTTGATTGCCGGACAACCTAGGCCGTGCGGCACAAGCGGTCAATTTGCTGCGTCGACAAAGCACGCCGTGCGCTCGGCCATCGCCTCGGGCGTTTCGTCGCGCCGGAAAAACTCGACGAACCCCTGCTCTGGCAGGACAAGGTAGGTAAAGGTGGAATGATCGACGAGGTAGTATTCGTCGTCGCCCTCTTGCTTGCTGTAGAATGTCCGGTAGGCCGAGCTGGCGGCCTTGACCTGCTCGGGGCTGCCGGTAAGGCCGATCATGTCTTCGTGCATGTAGCTGGCGTATTCGCCCACGACTTCCGGCGTATCACGCTCAGGGTCGATCGAGATGAACACCGGCTGCACGTCATGTCCGCGCTCTTCAAGGATATCCACGGCCAGCGCGTTGCGCTGGTTGTCGAGCGGGCAGACATCGGGGCAGAAGGTATAGCCGAAGTAGATCAGGCTTGGCTTGGTGATCACTTCCGCGTCCGTCACCGTCTCACCGCTTGCGTTCACCAGCTCGAACGGGCCGCCGATGGACCCTCCGGCGACGGTTCCGCCGGTGCAGGCGGCAAAACGGTTGTCGCCCTGCGGCGCGCGGCCCAGAAACCAAGCGGTTCCGACACCGATCACGGCGACGGTGGCCGCGAGGATCGCTAGCATTCGGGTCATGGAGAGTCCTTTCGTCGGTTCGGCCGCATTGATCGCGCGTCCGGCGCCGCTTAACAATGCTCAGGTTTGACGCATTGGGGAAACGTGATGGCCGCCATAGACGCCACGCTGCAGATCGAGGAACGGCGCGGCAACTGGGTGCGCCTGCGCACGCTGATCGTCCTGCGCTGGATCGCCATCGCGGGCCAGCTTGCCGCCATCGTCGCCGCGCAACGCCTGTTCGGGATCGAGCTGCACTCCGGGCTTTGCTATCTTGCGGTCGGCGCATCGGTCATCGCCAACCTCGTCGCGATCTTCGTCTACCCCGAGAACAAGCGGTTGAGCGAAGGCGAAGTGGCGATGATGCTGCTGTTCGACATCGCGCAGCTGGCGTTCCTGCTGTTCCTCACCGGCGGGCTCAACAATCCCTTCGCGCTGCTGATCCTTGCGCCCGTCACCATCTCGGCGACCGCGCTTCAGGCAAGGCTGACGCTTCTGCTGGGGGCTGTCGCCATCGTCCTCATCACCGTTGTCGGACTGTGGCATCTTGAGCTGACCGACGGGCAGGCCCCCGTCAGGATGCCCGCGCTGTTCGTGTTCGGCTTCTGGGTCGCCATCGTCATCGGCATCGTGTTCGAGGCGATCTATGCCCGCCGCGTCACATCCGAGATCGCGTCGATGTCCGAGGCGCTGGCCGCGACCCAGATGGCGCTGGCCCGCGAACAGAAACTGACCGACCTTGGCGGCGTGGTGGCAGCGGCGGCGCACGAACTGGGCACGCCGCTGGCGACGATCAAGCTGGTCAGCTCGGAAATGGCCGAGGAACTGGCGGACAACCCCGACCTGCGCGACGATGCCCGCCTGATCCGCGACCAGGCCGACCGCTGCCGGGATATCCTGCGCTCGATGGGGCGGGCGGGAAAGGACGACCGGCTGATCCGGCACGCCCCGCTGATGACCGTTCTGCGCGATGCAGCGGAACCGCACGCCCAGCGCGGCAAGAAGATCGTGTTCGCGGCAGGCGCGGGCGACGGATCAGACGCGCAGCATCCGGTAATCATGCGCCGCCCCGAGGTGATCCACGGGCTGCGCAACCTGATCCAGAATGCCGTGGACTTTGCGCAAAGCACCGTCTGGGTCGATGCGTCCTGGACCGCCCAGACGGTCACCGTGCGGATCGTCGATGACGGTCCCGGCTTTCCCGCCAATGTCCTTGCGCGGATCGGCGATCCCTTCGTGCGCAACCGCCGAGGCGACGCCCGGCCCGAGCGGCCTGAATACGAGGGCATGGGGCTTGGCCTGTTCATCGCCAAGACCCTGCTGGAAAGGTCGGGCGGCGAGTTGACCTTTGTGAACGCAAGCGATCCATCGTCCGCCCCGGCAGAGGATGGCGCGGGCGAACGCACCGGCGCGATCGTCGAATTGTCCTGGCCACGCGCCACGATTGCGCAACCGGACAGCGATCGGGGCCCACTGGGCGAGAATGCGAGGATCGAAGCGTAGGATTAACCGGCAATTAAGGGTTATCCACAATCGTTGACCAAGGTTAAGGATTTTGGAGGCCGCCATGCCGGTCGCTCATCTTCAGGACATCGCGCTCCCCGTTCTCGGCGGGCTGATAGGTGGTTTGTTCGCCCTGCGCGCCGCGACTGCCCCAAGGATGCAGAAGGCCGGGGATGCCTTTGAGCCGGGTGCGACGTTCCTGTTCCGGGACAGTATACTTGTCGATGCCTCTCCCGGTGCCTGCATGCTGGTCGGCGCCCCGCCCGAAGCGATCACGCCGCAAACGCTCGCGGGTGCCCTTGAACCGCGGTTTCCGGGACTTGCCAAGGTTCTGTCCGACCCCGAAGGCGGCGTGCTGACCGCAGCGCTGGGCGACAGCACCGCCCATGTCACCCCGTTTCGGGACAGCCTGCGCATTTCGATCACCGATGCCTCGGATTGCGCGGCCAAACCGGCCGTCGGCAACGGCCTTGTCCGGAGAGAGCTGGAAGAGGCTCGCACCATCGCGCGGCTGTCTGCGGTGCCGATCTGGCAGGTCGGCGGGGACGGGCGCATCCACTGGGCAAATGCCGCCTATCTCGATCTGGTTCGGCGGCAAACGGGCCTGCCCGATCCGGTTTGGCCATTACCGCATCTGTTCGGGCGCCCCGACGATCCGAACCCTACGGGACAGGACAGCCGCGTCTGCGTGGCGTTCAACGACGACGTGCTCTGGTTCCGGGTTCATGCCGCCACGTCAGACGCCGGAACGGTGCTTACCGCGTGGCCGGACGATGCCGCCGTGCAGGCGCAAGAGCATCTGAGCGCCTTCAAGCTGGCCCTGTCGAACACCTTTGCGCAACTGTCGGTCGGGATTGCGATCTTCGATGCGCGCAAACGGCTGGTCCTGTTCAACCCGGCCCTGACCGACCTTACCGGCATGGATGCGCGGCATCTCGTGGCGCTTCCGTCCCTCAACGAGTTCCTCGACCGCCTGCGCGAGATCAAGATGCTGCCCGAACCGCGGAACTATCACGACTGGAAGGCACGGCTGAATGATCTGGATGGCGCATCCGGCCAGACGCTGTCCGAGACGTGGCCGCTGGGCGATGGGCGCACGCTGCGTGTCAGGGCGCAGCCGCACGACAACGGCTCCGTCGCCTTCCTGTTCGAAGACATCAGCTCCGAGATCGGGCTGACCCGCAGCTTCCGGGCAGAACTTGACCTGAGCTATGCTGTGCTGGATTCGCTGGACGATGCGATCGCCGTGTTCACGGCCTCGGGGCATCTGGCGTCGGCAAACCGCGCCTTCACCGAACTTTGGGGCGATCCGGCGCTTGAGTCGCTGGCCACTGAAACAACGCTTCGCGACGCGTGCGCCATCTGGCAGGCGGCTTGCGTCCCTTCGCCGGTCTGGGCCGACAGCGACGGATTTGCCGCACGACTGGCGGGCCGCGACCATTGGTCTTTCGATATCACCACACGGGCCGGACAAGGGTTGCGCTGCATCGTCCAGCCGCTGACCGGGGGCGCCTTGTGCGTGCGTTTCGGCGACCGGCCCGTGACACCGACGGCCATGTCGGACCGCCCGCAAAAGATCCCCGCCTGAGCGGTGCTTGCAGGCCACCTCGGCTGCGGTCAATGTGCGGAGCATGGCAACCCGCACCCTCACCCTTTCCCTGCCCGATACCGATGCGACGCAGGACCTGGCGCGTCGCTTGGCGCCCGTGCTCGCCGCAGGGGATTGCCTGCTGCTGACCGGACCCATCGGCGCGGGCAAGACATTCCTGGCGCGCGCGGTGATCCAGGCCCGGCAAGCGGCGCTGGGAATGGCCGAGGATGTGCCCTCGCCGACCTACACGCTTGTGCAGACTTATGAGGCTGGTGGTGTCGAGATCTGGCATGCCGATCTCTACCGTCTGACCGATCCCGCCGAGGTGATCGAACTGGGGCTGGATGAGGCGTTCGACACCGGCATCAGCCTGATCGAATGGCCCGACCGTCTGGGCGATCTTGCACCGCCGGGTGCCCTGCGGCTGGAGCTTTCCGTCACCGGAGACACCGCCCGGAGGCTCGACATCACCGGGGACGCAACTTGGCACGCGCGGCTTGCGCCGATGCTGGCAACGCTCGATGCGTAATCGGGCCGAGGTGATGGCGGCGTTCCTGGACCGCGCGGGATGGGGCGCCGCGACCCGGAGCCTGCTTGCGGGCGATGCATCGAACCGTCGGTATGAACGTCTGAGGCTGGGCGACCAGCGCGCCGTCCTGATGGATGCACCCGCCGAGCGCGGCGAGGATGTACGCCCCTTCGTCGCCATCGCGCGGCACCTGACGGCCTGCGGTCTGTCCGCGCCGCAGATCCTTGCCAAAGACCCGCAAGCGGGGCTCTTGCTGCTTGAAGACCTTGGTGATGACGTCTTCGCCCGCGTGCTGGAACGCGCGCCGCAGGATGAGCCGATGCTGTACCGCGCGGCGGTCGACGCGCTTCTGGCGCTGCACGCCGCGCCCCTGCCGGGCGGGGTCGGCGCGTACGACGTGGCGCTGATGACCGACAAGGCCGCGCTGGCCTATGACTGGTATCTGATGGGGGCGACCGGCTCCGTCGACACCGCCGCACTTGCGGCATTTCGGGCTGAAACAGAGACTGTTCTTGCCCCGATGATGCGGGAGCGCCAGGTGTTGATCCTGCGCGACTACCACGCCGAGAACCTGATCTGGCTGCCGCACCGCGATGGCCCCGCGCGTGTCGGTCAGCTTGATTTTCAGGACGCGCTGATCGGGCATCCGGCCTATGATCTGGTATCGCTTCTGAAGGATGCGCGCCGCGATCTTGCGCCGGACACCGAAGAGGCGGCCCTTGCGGGCATGATCGCGCGAAGCGGCGCCGACCCGGACAGCTTTCGCGCCGCCTATGCCGTGCTTGGCGCGCAGCGCAACCTGCGCATTCTTGGCGTCTTTGCGCGCCTGTCGCTGCATTTCGGCAAACCGCACTATGTCGA
This sequence comes from Anianabacter salinae, assembly GCF_019061145.1. Taxonomy (GTDB): domain Bacteria; phylum Pseudomonadota; class Alphaproteobacteria; order Rhodobacterales; family Rhodobacteraceae; genus Anianibacter; species Anianibacter salinarum. Next base: position 106,024 of record NZ_JAHQZS010000005.1, read on the forward strand.
TCTGATCCCCCGCGTCTGGTCGCATCTGGTCACGTCCCTCGATCATCCGTCGCTGGCCGCCCTGCGCGACCGCGTGTTGTCCGACCTGCCCGCCCCCAATCCCGCAATCCTGCAGACCCTGAAGGCGAAATGCGCGACGATCGACCATCCCTGATGCTGTTTGCGGCCGGGTTCGGCACGCGGATGCGCCCCCTGACCGACGATCGGCCCAAGCCACTGGTCGAGGTGGCGGGGCGTCCGCTGATCGACCACGCGCTTGGTCTGGCGGCGGGCCAGACGGGACGCGTCGTCGCCAACCTGCACTACCGCGCGCCGCAACTCGAAGTGCATCTTGCGCCACTGGGCGTCACGACGATCCTCGAGACGCCCGAGATCCTCGACACCGGCGGCGGGCTGCGCAACGCCCTGCCGCTGCTGGGCGGGGGTCCGGTGCTGACGCTGAATACCGACGCGATCTGGAGGGGGGGCAATCCGCTTGCCGCACTGCGTGCCGCGTTCGATCCCGCGCGGATGGATGCGCTGTTGATGCTGGTTCGGCCAGAGGATGCGCTGGGGCATGCAGGACGGGGCGATTTCGCGATGGATGCCGGCGGGCGGCTGACGCGCGGGCCGGGTCATATCTACTCGGGCGCGCAGATGATCCGCACCGAAGGCTTGCGGGACATCCCCGACCGTGTGTTCTCCCTGAACAGGCTCTGGGACAGGATGATCGAAGACGGGCGCCTGTTCGGGATCGTGCATCGTGGGCGCTGGTGCGATGTCGGACACCCCGAGAGCATCGAGTTGGCCGAATCGCTGCTGGAGCGTCCCGATGTTTAGCCCGCAGGCGGAACCGCGCGTCTTTGGCCTTGCCCCCGGAACGGATTTTCCGCGCGCGCTGGTCGAGGGGTTGATTGCGCGGCTGGGCGACGCGCCGCCAGAGGCTCTCGCCCGGGCCGAGGTTTTCGTGAACACCCGCCGGATGCAGCGCCGCATCCGCGAGGTGTTCGACGCAGGCCCCCCCCGGCTGTTGCCGCGCGTCCGCCTTGTCACCGATCTGGGTCTTGAGGCGGCAATGACAGGTTTGCCGCCCGCCGTGCCGCCCCTGCGCCGCAGGCTGGAACTAGCGACGCTTGTCGCGGGGCTGCTGGACACCCGCCCTGATCTTGCGCCGCGTGCTGCATTGTTCGATCTGGCCGACAGCCTTGCGCGGCTTCTGGACGAAATGCACGGCGAGGGCGTGTCTCCCGCAGCGATCCGGGCACTCGACGTGTCGGACCAGTCGGGGCACTGGCAGAACAGCCTTGCCTTCGTCGCGCTGGTCGAGCGTTTCATCGGGGAAAGCGCCGCCGAAGAGCCGGACGCCGAGGCGCGCCAGCGGCTCGTGATCGAGCGCAAGATCGCCGAATGGCAGGCCGCACCGCCCGATCATCCCGTGATCGTCGCGGGATCGACCGGATCGCGCGGCGCGACCGCGCTGCTCATGCAGGCCGTCGCGGGGCTGCCGCAAGGCGCCGTTGTGTTGCCCGGCTTCGATTTCGACCAGCCGGGCGCGGTGTGGGACAACCTGCACGATGCGCTGACGGGCGAGGATCATCCGCAATACCGCTTTGCCGCCTTTTGCGCGCGGGCCGGGATTGATCCGCTGGATGTGCGCCGCTGGGCCGAAGTGGATGCGCCGGTGCCGCCCCGCAACAGGCTTGTGTCGCTGGCCCTGCGCCCCGCGCCCGTCACGGACCAATGGATGACCGAAGGCCCCGCGCTTGCGGGCATCGCCGCCGCCGCCGAACGGATGACGCTGATCGAGGCGGCGTCCCTGCGCGAAGAGGCGACCGCCATTGCCGTGGCCCTGCGCGATGCGGCAGAGCAAGGCAGACGTGCGGCGCTCATCACGCCCGACCGGACGCTGACGCGGCAGGTGACGGCGGCGCTGGGTCGCTGGGGCATCCTGCCCGACGACAGTGCGGGACGGCCGTTGCCGCTGACCCCGCCGGGGCGGCTGTTGCGCCATGTCGCGGGGCTGATGGGCCAGCGGCTGACGTCCGAGGCGCTGCTGACCGTGCTCAAGCATCCGCTGACAAGCAGCGGGCATCCAGAGCGCGCCGATCACCTGCGGCTGACCCGCGACCTGGAGCTGCATGTGCGGCGCACGGGTATGCCCTTTCCCGAGCCGGGGCGCCTTGCGAAATGGGCGGCGCAGGCGCCGGACCGCGCGCCGTGGCTTGCCTGGTGCATCGGGGTTCTCCGCCCGCTTGAGGGTGCAGGCCCCCGTGCGCTGCCGGACCATGTCGCGCAGCACATGCAGGTGGCCGAGGCTTTGGCCGCTGGTCCGGGCGCCCCCGGCGCGGGCGCGCTGTGGGAGGCTGCCGCTGGCCGGGCCGCACGGGCCGAGATGGAGGCATTGCAACGCGAGGCCGGGCACGGGCCTGCGCTTTCGCCCACCGACTATGCGTCTCTGTTCCACGCGATCCTGCAACGGACCGAGGTGCGCGAGCCGGTTCAGGCCGATCCCCGCATCGCCATCTGGGGCACGCTCGAGGCGCGGGTGCAGGGCGCCGATCTGGTCATTTGTGCAGGCCTGAACGAAGGCGTCTGGCCGGAAGCCGCCTCGCCCGACCCCTGGCTGAACCGGCGGATGCGGCGGGATGCCGGGCTTCGGCTGCCAGAGCGGCAGATCGGCCTCTCTGCCCATGACTTCCAGCAGGCGATCTGCGCGCCCGAGGTGATCCTGACCCGCGCGATCCGCGACGCCGAGGCGCAGACCGTGCCGTCGCGCTGGCTCAACCGGCTGGTGAACCTGATGGGCGGCGTTTCGGACGAAAGCCGCGAGGCGCTGGGCGGGATGCGGGCGCGCGGGGCGCGGCTGGTGGCGCTTGCGCGCGCCTTTGACACTCCCGAGAAACGCGTGGATCCAAGCCCGCGCCCTGCGCCGCGCCCGCCTGCCCACATGCGCCTGACGGAGCTGACGATCACGCAGGTACAGACGCTGATCCGGCATCCCTATGACATCTATGCGCGCCGCATCCTGTCGCTTCAGGCGCTGGACCCGATCCGGCAATCGCCCGATGCGCCGCTGCGCGGGACGATCCAGCACAGCATTCTGGAACGCTTCGTCAAGGAGGGGCCGGTCACCGATCTGGAGGAAGGCCGCGCGCGCCTGTTGCGGATCGCGGATGAAGAGCTTGCGGCGCATGCCCCCTGGCCCGTCGCCCGCGCGGCATGGCGCGCCCGGATCGAGCGCATCGCGGATTGGTTCGTGCAGGGCGAGATCGCGCGGCAGGCCGAGGACGTGCCGCTGGCGCAGGAAAGCCGCGCCGCGATGGTGATCGACGGTGTCCGGCTTTATGGCAAGATCGACCGCATCGACAGGCGCGCGGACGGCACACTTGCGATCTACGACTACAAGACTGGTGCCGTGCCGACGGACAAGCAGATGGCGTTGTTCGACAAGCAGTTGCACCTGTCGGCGCTTCTGGCCGAGGCGGGCGCGGTGGACGGCGTCGATGCCGCGACGGTCGGGCGCATCGCGCACATCGGCTTTGGCTCTGGCGGCAAGGTGTCGGCGCAGGACCTCGGCGCGGACGATCTGCTGCAGACGCGCGACGAGTTCCGCCGCCTGATCGCCGCCTATGCCCGCCCCGATCAGGGATTCACCGCCCGCCGCGCGATGGAAAGCCTGCGCTATTCCAGCGATTTCGACCACCTTGCACGCTATGGCGAATGGGACGACGCAACGCCCCCGCACCCCGAGGATGTTGGCCATGACCCTGAATGACGCCACCCGGCGGCAGGTGCAGGCCGCCAATCCCGATGCCTCGACCTGGCTGTCGGCCAATGCCGGGTCCGGCAAGACGCGGGTGCTGACAGACCGCGTGGCGCGCCTGCTTCTGTCGGGGGTCGAGCCGCAGAACGTGCTGTGCCTGACCTACACCAAGGCCGCCGCGAGCGAGATGCAGAACCGCCTGTTCCGTCAGCTAGGTGCATGGGCGCTGATGCCGGACAATGAGCTTGCCGAAGCGCTGTTTGCGCTGGAACAGGGTCTGAAACCCGGCGCCGATCAGCTTGCCCGCGCGCGGCGCCTGTTTGCCCGCGCCATCGAGACGCCCGGCGGTTTGCGCATCCAGACGATCCATTCGTTCTGCGCCGGATTGCTGCGCCGCTTCCCGCTCGAGGCCGGGGTGACGCCGAACTTCACCGAGATGGACGACCGCACCGCCGCGCTTTTGCGGGACGAGGTTCTGGAACAGATCGCAGAAGGTCCGGATCGCGCGGCGCTGGACGGGCTGATCCGGCACCATACCGGCGACGACCTGTCCCGGCTGACCGCGACGGTGGTGGCCAAGCGCGACCGGCTGCTCGGCGATGTCGATGCGGACGAGGTCAAGGCATGGTTCGGGCTGCGCCCCGACCGGACGATGGACCGCGCGCTGAACCGCGTGTTCCTGGGCGCAGAGGCGGACCTGATCGCGAGGCTTCTGCCGCATCTGCGCGCGAGTGGCCCCAACGACCAGAAGGCCGCCGTCAAGCTGGAGGCGGTGCCATTCCACAACCCCGAGGCGGCGTTTCATCGTCTTGCCGATGTGCTGCTGACCGGCGCGGGCACAAAGGCGCCCTTTTCGGCCAAGATCGGCAGTTTCCCGACCAAGGCCTGCAGCGAAGGCCTGGGCGACATCGCGGACCCGCTTGAATCGCTGATGCTGCGGGTTGAGGCAGAGCGGGCGACGATCCTCGCGCTGCACAACGCCGACCGCACCGCTGCGCTCTACCGGTTCGCCGCCGTGTTCCTGCCCGCCTACGCCGCGCGAAAGCAGGCCCGCGGTTGGCTTGATTTCGACGATCTGATCCTGAAGACCCGCGATCTTCTGGACAATCCGCAGGTGGCGGCCTGGGTGCTGTATCGGCTCGATGGTGGCATCGATCATATCCTCGTCGACGAAGCGCAGGATACCAGCCCCGAACAATGGCAGGTGATCGAGCGTCTCGCGCAGGAGTTCACCGCCGGGCAGGGCGCGCGCGACACCCGGCGCACGATCTTTGTCGTCGGCGATCCAAAGCAGTCGATCTATTCGTTCCAGGGCGCCGATCCGCGCAAGTTCAGCCGGATGAGAGACGCTTTCGCGACCCGGCTTCAGTCCGTCGGAGAGGGCCTGCAATCGCTGACGCTGGAATATTCCTTCCGCTCGTCCGAGGCAGTCCTGCGCTCGGTCGACCGGACGCTGACCGGGCGCGACGAGATTTTCGAGGACAATCACCGGGCGTTTCACGACGCGCTGCCGGGCCGGGTCGAGCTGTGGCCGGTGGTGCCAAAGTCCGAACCGGGCGAGGACATCGCCTGGTACGACCCTGTCGACCGGGTGTCCCAGACCGATCCCAACGTGGTGCTGGCAGAGCGGATCGCCGCCCGCATCGCCCGGATGCTGGACGATGGCGAGACGATCCCGGCAGGGTCCGGCACTCGGCGCCCTGTCAGGGCGGGCGACGTCATGATCCTGGTGCAGCGGCGGTCCGCGCTGTTCTCCGAGATCATCCGCGCCTGCAAGGCCAAGAACCTGCCGATCGCCGGGGCAGACCGGCTCAAGCTGGGCGCCGAACTGGCGGTGCGCGACATCGCGGCGGTGCTGGCCTTTCTGTCCACGCCTGAGGACGATCTGTCGCTGGCCACGATCCTGCGCTCGCCCCTGTTTGGCTGGTCCGAGGATCAGCTGTTCCGCCTCGCCACGACACGCGGCGATCTCTACCTGTGGCGGCATCTCTACGATGCTGCGGACAGGTTCCCCGAAACCGTGTCGATCCTGACGGATCTGCGGGCGCAGGCGGATTACCTGCGGCCCTATGACCTGATCGAGCGGCTGCTGACGCGGCATGACGGGCGGCGGCGTCTGCTTGCGCGGCTTGGCCCCGAGGCAGAGGACGGCATCGACGCGCTTCTGTCACAGGCGCTGGCCTACGAGCGGATGGAAGTGCCCAGCCTGACCGGGTTCCTCAGCTGGTTCGAGACCGAGGATGTCGAGGTCAAGCGACAGCTCGACAGTGCGGGCGACCGCATCCGGGTGATGACGGTGCACGGCGCCAAGGGGCTGGAATCGCCCATCGTGATCCTGCCCGACACGATGAGCGCCCGGAATGACATCAAGGACGAGCTAGTCACGCTGGAGAATGGGCGGCCCGCGTGGAAGCCGGTGGCCGACTTCGTCACGCCCGAGATCGCCGAAGCGATGGACCGCATCCGGGCGTCCCAGGCCGAGGAACGGTTGCGCCTGCTGTATGTCGCGATGACGCGTGCCGAGAAGTGGCTGATCGTTTGCGGCGCGGGCGATCTGCCGAAATCCGGCGAGTGCTGGTATCAGCAGGTGCAGGCCGGACTGGACGCCGTGGGTGCGGTGCCGGTGGTGACACCGGACGGCATCGGCCAGAGCTATGCGACTGGCGACTGGACCGGGCTGCCGCTGACCAAGGCGCCGGTTTCCGCCGAAACAGAGACTGTTTTGATGCCGGTGTGGGCAACGCAACGTCTGGCACCTGCTGTGGACACGCACACCCTGTCACCATCCGATCTGGGCGGAGCCAAGGCGCTGCCCGGCGACAGCGAGGGCGCCGATCTCGAGGCGGCCCTGCTGCGCGGGTCGCGCATTCACCTGTTGCTGGAACATTTGCCCCTTGTCCCGCAAGACGCGCGGCGTGGCACCGCGCTGGCGCTTCTGACGGCGGCAGACCCGCCCATGACCGAGGCCGAGGCGCTCGATCTGCTGTCCCATGCCGAGCGGGTGATCGCGGCACCGGGGCTGGAGGCCGTCTTTGCCCCCGGCGCGCTGGCAGAGGTCGGGATCACCGCCAACCTTGCCTCGCTGGGCGGTCAGCGCATTCACGGCGCGATCGACCGGCTGATCGTGACGGGGGACAGCGTTCTGGCCGTCGATTTCAAGACCAACGCCATCGTGCCGGACAGGCCCGAGGATGTGCCCCTGGGCCTGCTGCGTCAGATGGGCGCATACGCCGAGGCGCTGGAGCAGCTTTATCCCGCCCACCGCGTTGAAACTGCGATCCTGTGGACGCAAACGGCATCTCTCATGACCCTGCCGCGAGAAACGGTTGTGTCTGCGCTGGCGCACGCCACCCTATCTTGACGCTGGTCGGACGCGTCCATACCTTCCCGGCTTGAGCATTTCGTTTACAGGAGGCCAGACATGGCTACCGTTGCAGTCACCGACGACACCTTCGACGCCGAGGTCCGCCAGTCGGACATTCCCGTCGTCGTGGATTTCTGGGCCGAGTGGTGCGGCCCCTGCAAGCAGATCGGCCCGGCTCTGGAAGAGCTTTCGGTCCAGTACGACGGCAAGATCAAGATCGTGAAGGTCAACGTCGACGAGAACCCGAACTCGCCCGCTCAGATGGGTGTGCGCGGCATTCCGGCGCTGTTCATGTTCAAGGACGGCGAAGTCGTGTCGAACAAGATCGGCGCGGCGCCCAAGGCGGCGCTGGAAGGCTGGATCAAGGAAGCGATCTGATCGCTTTCGGATCGCAGGTTTGAGCAGGGGCGGCGCCGCAGGGTGCCGCCCTTTTCACATCTGCCAGCCCCAATGACGGACGGACGACAGGATACGCTCTTCGGCATTCTCTTTGCCTGCGTTGATCGACTGGCCTTGCAGGAACCAGTGCAGGTAGCGGTCGAAGGGCGGCGCGCTGTCCAGCGCCCCGGCAAACGCGTCCTCGACCCCCAAGTGGCCGACGTTGAAAGCGATGTGGTGAAAGTCGATCTGCGCGAACAGGACGGCGGGCTTGCCGAAAAAGAACCCCGACAAGGCAACCGACGAGTTTTGCGTCACAACCAGATCGCAGGCTTGAAGCAGCGCTTCGGATGGCTGATCCGTTACGCGGAACCGCGGCGCGGCGCGGGATAGATCGTCCAGCGCACGGCGTTCTGCGTCGGTGTAGGTTTCCCCCGGATGCAGGGTCGCCACAACCTCGTGGCCGGGCAGAGCGGCCAGCGTCGCCCGCAGCATGTCCAGCGGCGACATGGTCTGAAAGCTGCGATGCTCGGTCAGCTTGCCTTGCAGAGGGACGAAGACGACCTTTTCCCGCGCCGAGTTGACGGAAAGCTCGCCAAACAGCCGTTTCCGCCAGAACCCGGCAAACCGTTCAGCCTCGTCCGGATCAACGGCGCCCGGATCGAAGGCTTCGCGGGCAACCCGGAAGGCCCAGCGATCCGCCGACGCCTCGATCCGCCAGAACGGGTAGAAATAGGCGCGCCGCGTGTTCAGGGCGCGGTCGTGCCCCGGCGCGTTCATGTGAAACAGCGCATATCCGGGATCAAGACGACTTGCGGCGCGGGCGACGGCCGAGTTCGCCACTAGACGCAGATCGAACCCCACCGATCTGAACGCTTTGTCCAGCCTGTTGATGTAATTGTGCTTTCCGGCGCGGGCCGAGGCCAGCATCGGCGCATCCAGGTACATCGTGACGGTGCGTTCAGCCATGGACCGACGCTATGCGCTTGGCCGCCGCTCCGGCAAGCGCGCCTTGTGCCTTGCCGCCCCCGCCGCCATATGTCCCCCGAAGACAACTGGAGGCGAAGATGGCAGACGACAGCTTTCCGGGCTGGCACGGCACCACGATCATCGGCGTCCGCAAGGGCGGCAAGGTGGTCGTCGCGGGCGACGGGCAGGTGAGCCTTGGCCAGACCGTCATCAAGGGCACTGCGCGCAAGGTCCGGCGGCTGTCACCGGGCGGGTACGACGTGGTCGCCGGGTTCGCCGGATCGACCGCCGATGCCTTTGCCCTGCTGGAGCGACTGGAGGCCAAGCTGGAGGCGACGCCGGGCCAGCTGCAGCGCGCCTGCGTCGAGTTGGCAAAGGACTGGCGCACCGACAAGTACCTGCAAAAGCTCGAAGCGATGCTGATCGTCACCGATGGCAGCGATCTGTATGTCATCACCGGCGCGGGCGACGTGCTGGAACCCGAGCATGACGTCACCGCCATCGGATCGGGCGGGAATTACGCGCTCGCCGCCGCCCGCGCGATGATGGACAGCGACCGCGACGCCGAGGCGATCGCCCGCCGCGCCATGGAGATCGCTGCGGACATCTGCGTCTATACAAACGGAAATCTGACCGTCGAGACGATTGGCGGCTAGGAGACCCACATGACCGACCTGACCCCCCGCGAGATCGTCAGCGAGCTTGATCGCTTCATCATCGGGCAGAACGATGCCAAGCGCGCCGTGGCCGTCGCCTTGCGCAATCGCTGGCGCCGCAAGCAGCTGGGCGACGACCTGCGCGACGAGGTGTATCCCAAGAACATCCTAATGATCGGCCCCACCGGCGTCGGCAAGACAGAGATCAGCCGCCGTTTGGCCAAGCTGGCGCGCGCGCCCTTCATCAAGGTCGAGGCGACGAAGTTCACCGAGGTCGGCTATGTCGGCCGCGACGTGGAACAGATCATCCGTGATCTCGTGGATGTCGCCATCTCCGAGACGCGCGAACATATGCGCGAAGATGTCAAGGCGCGCGCGCACCAGGCCGCCGAGGACCGCGTGATCGAGGCCATCGCCGGGACCGACGCGCGCGACGGCACGCGCGAGAGGTTCCGCGCCAAGCTGAAGGCGGGCGAGTTGGACGATACGGTGATCGAACTGGACGTCGCCGACACGTCGAACCCGATGCAGGCCTTCGAGATACCGGGACAGCCCGGCATGCCGATGGGCGGGGGCATGAACCTTGGCGATCTGTTCGGCAAGGCGTTCGGCGGTCGCAAGGTGCGCAAGAAGCTGTCGGTGGCCGAAAGCTATGAACTTTTGATCGGGGAAGAGGCCGACAAGCTCTTGGACGACGAGACGGTGAACCGCACCGCGCTGGAGTCCGTGCAGCAGAACGGCATCGTGTTTCTCGACGAGATCGACAAGGTCTGCGCCCGGTCCGATGCGCGCGGCGCCGATGTCAGCCGCGAAGGCGTGCAGCGCGATCTTCTGCCCCTGATCGAAGGCACGACCGTCAGCACGAAACACGGCCCCGTCCGCACCGACCATATCCTGTTCATCGCTTCTGGCGCGTTCCACATCGCCAAGCCGTCCGACCTGTTGCCGGAACTGCAGGGCCGCCTGCCGATCCGCGTCGAGTTGCGGGCGCTGACCGAGGGCGATTTCGTGCGCATCCTGACTGAGACGGACAACGCCTTGACGCGGCAGTATACGGCCCTGATGCAGACCGAGAACGTGGCTGTCAGCTTTACCGACGACGGCATCGCGGCCCTGGCCAAGATCGCCGCCGACGTGAACCAGTCGGTCGAGAACATTGGCGCGCGCAGGCTTTACACCGTGATGGAGCGTGTGTTCGAGGAACTGAGCTTTACCGCGCCGGATCGTTCGGGCGATGCGGTCACGGTTGACGGCGGCTTTGTCGAGGACAATCTGGGTGCCCTGACACGGTCTGCCGACCTAAGCCGCTACGTCCTTTGACGTCACGAAATCGTCGCTGGATCGAAGGGAACACGCGGGCTACCTGTCCGGCTGGCAAACGCTGATTGGATCCCCCGGCCATGTGGCGCTCTTTCTGTTTGATTCTGTTGATCCCGCTCGCGGCCTGTGCGCCGCGGGCGCAGATCTTCGTTGACCGTGACCTGACGCCGCCTGCGTCGGTGCGGCCGATCTTCATCGGCACGACGCGGGCAGTCGACCCGGTCAGCGCCTATGGAAATGAACGCAGCGAGACTGTGTCCTATGCGCGGTTCGATTTCTCGGTGCCGCCCAACCGTGAGGCGGGCAGCGTTCCGTTTCCGCTGGACGAGGTGAACGCGGCAGAGCAGTTCATCGCCACGCGCGCCGGGCGCTATGCCTCGCCGCAGGCTTTTTCCGCCGATTTGCGCCGGGCCCTGGCAGAACGCACAGGCGCGGACCGCGAGGCGATCATCTTTGTCCACGGCTTCAACAACACCTTTGCGGAAGGCACGTTGCGGCTGGCCCAGTTGGCCACCGATTTCGGATTCCAGGGCGTTGCGGTGCATTATTCCTGGGCAAGCGGAGGCAATGCGCTGGCCTATGCCTATGACCGGGACAGCGCGCTGTTCGCCCGCGACGGGCTTGAAAAGCTGATCGAGCAGGTCGAGGCTGCGGGCGCGCGCCGGATTGTCATCGTGGGTCATTCGATGGGATCGCTGATCGTGATGGAGACGCTGCGGCAGATGTCCATCGCCCGGCCGGGCAGCGTCGATGACCGGATCGGCGGCGCGATCCTGATCTCGCCCGATCTCGACATCGACGTTTTCCGCAGCCAGGCCCGGCGGATCGAGGATCTGCCCGACCCCTTCGGCATCTTCGTGTCCAAGCGTGACCGGGCGCTGCAGCTTTCGGCGCGGCTGACGGGTCAGCGCAACCGGCTTGGCAACATCGCATCGGCCGAGGAGATCGAGGAATTCGACGTGACACTTGTGGACGTCACCGAGTTTTCGCGCGGGGCGGGGCATTTCACCGCCGCGACGTCGCCTGCCCTGATCAGCCTGTTCTCGGCCGCCGGGAACATCGAGGCCGCGTTCCAGGGCGACAGTGCGGGCCGGACCGGTTTCTTTCCGGGCACGATCCTGACCGTGCAAAGCGCGACCGAAATCATCCTGTCCCCTGTCACGGCGCTGGCCTCTCAGAACTGACGGCCACGGCTTTCCTTTCCCGCTGAACCCGACGAAACAGGGCGGATGAATTATTTCCGTTTCCTGCGCGAAAACGCGCCCTTCCTGCTGGCCGGGGTTCTTCTGACCTTCTGCTCCAGCTTTGGTCAGACGTTCTTCATCTCGGTGTTCGCGGGCGCGATCCGGGATGAGTTCGGACTGTCGCATGGCGCCTGGGGCGGTCTTTACACACTTGGCACAACGGCTTCGGCCATCGTCATGGTCTGGGCGGGCGGGCTGACCGACCACTACCGGGCGCGCGCGCTGGGCAAGGTGGTCCTGATCCTGCTGGCGCTTGCCTGCCTGTCGATGGCGTTCACGCCTGCGGTCTGGTTCCTGCCGATCGCCATCTTCCTGCTGCGCCTCGCGGGGCAGGGAATGACGGTGCATATCGCCGTCGTGTCGATGGCGCGCTGGTTCGTTGCGACGCGGGGGCGGGCATTGTCGACCGCCGGTCTTGGCGTGGCACTGGGCGAGGCGTTCCTGCCCCTGTTCTTCGTCGCGCTTCTGACCGTCTCGCTGTGGCGCTGGCTGTGGGTTGGCACGGGCCTGTTCATCCTGGCGATGTTGCCGGTCCTGGCGCGGCTTCTGCGGCTGGAACGCACGCCGCAATCGGTCGCCAACGACAACCAGTCCGTCGGCATGGACGCCGTGCACTGGACGCGGCAGCGGGTGCTGTCGCACTGGCTGTTCTGGCTGCTTGTGCCCGCCCTGATGGCTCCGGCGGCGTTTTCCACCGCCTTCTTCTTTCAGCAGGTGCACCTTGCCGAAACCAAGGGCTGGACGCATGTCGAACTGGTGGCGCTGTTCCCGCTGTTCACGGCCTGCGCGGTCGGTTCGATGATCGTGTCGGGGTGGGTGATCGACCGCGTGGGCACCGCACGGTTGATGCCGGTGTTTCAATTGCCGATGGCGCTGGGCTTTGTTGTGATGGCGCAGGCGTCGAGCCTTGCAATGGCGGCTGGGGCGATGATCCTGATGGGCCTGACACAGGGCGCGAACAGCACGGTTCCGAATGCGTTCTGGGCGGAATTCTACGGCACGCGCTTCATGGGCGGGATCAAGGCGCTGGCCACGGCTGTCATGGTCTTCGGCACCGCCATCGGGCCGGGGTTGACCGGCGTGCTGATCGACCGCGGCGTGATCTTCGAGGACCAGCTTTATGGCATCGCCGCCTATTTCGTCACGGCCGCCCTGCTGGTTCTGGTCGGGATCACGCGGGCGCGGGGGCGGTTAACGGTTGCGGCGTAGATAGACGTAGAACGCGCCGCCGCCGCCGTGGCGCAAATGCGCCTCTGTCACCTGAAGCACGGCCTGCGCCATAGGCGCGAGGCGCAGCCATTGCGGCACCTGATGGCGCAGCACGCCCAGCCGCGTCGGGATCGGACCGCCTTCGTCGCGCGGCTTGCCCTTGCCAGTGATGACCAGCACCAGCCGCAATCCCCGCGCCTGCGATCCAAGGATGAAGTGCATCAGCGCGGGATGCGCTCGGTCGAGGGTCATGCCGTGCAGGTCGAGCCGGGCCTCGGGCATCAGCTTGCCCCGCTTCATCCGGTCGAACCTCTTGCGGTCCATGCGAACCGGGCGCTGGCCCAGATCGTCAGACACCGTTGCAGCAAGATCATGCGGGATCGTCGTCTCGCCCTTGCGGGCGCCGATCTCGAACGGCTCCAGTGCTGGGGGCTGCTTGCGGGGCGCCGTTTCGGGGCCTTGGGCCTTGGCCGCCCCGGTCTGGCGGGTGCGCTTGGGGTGCAGAGGGTCTGTCGCCTGCTGAACCCGGCGCCACAACTCCTGTTCTTCCTCGGTCAGAACGCGCGGCCTTTTGCGCGTCATCCCGTATCCTCTGTGGCAAGCGCATAGGCGCGCTGGATCGGCAGAAGGACGATCATCCGCCCCGGATCGCGAATCTTGCCCGCCAGACGCCCTGCGGCAGTGCCGGTGCCAAAGAATATGTCGGCGCGCTGCGCGCCCTTGATCGCCGAGCCCGTATCCTGCGCGATCATCAATCGGCGCATCGGACCTTCGCCGCCCTTTTCGATCCACACCGGCGCACCAAGCGGCGTATAGGCGGGATCGACGGCAACCGTGCGCAGCGGCGTGATCGACCGGTTCATCGCGCCAAGTGGGCCCTTGTCGGACGGAACCTGCGTCACCTCGCGGAAGAACACGAAGGACGGGTTGGAATGCAGAAGGTCGGTGCCGTCGCGGGGGTTGCGGCGCACCCAGTTCTGGATCACCTGCGCCGACACCTGATGCGCCGCATAAATGCCGCGCCGCACCAGTTCCTGTCCGACCGAACGATAGGGATGGCCGTTGTTGGCGCCATAGCCAACGCGCATCACGCTGCCGTCGCTGAACCTGATCCGTCCAGACCCCTGGATCTGAAGAAAGAAAAGCTCGACCGGATCGTCGACCCAGGCCAGCTCCAGCCCGCGCCCCCGAAGGACACCCGCCTTCTCGATGTCTTCGCGGGTGTGCCAGGGGCGGAACGCGTTCACATCGGGCGGGACCCGGTAGATCGGATAGCGGAACGTGGCGGTGCGATTGCGCGATCCCTTCAGTTCAGGCTCGAAATAGCCGGTGAACAGGCAGGGATCGCCGTCAGAGATCAGGACGGGGCGAAAGAACAGCTCGAAAAAGGCCTTGGCGTTCTCCTGCTCGGCGGCCATCGCGCACAGTGGACGCCAATCGGGATCGTCCAGATCGCGGCAGGTCTCAAGGAACGCCGGGATCGCCGCTGCGTGGTCGTCGTCTTCCCAGCCCTCAAGCTCTGAAAATTGCAGGATGGAATAGGTCGCCTCGGCGGCGGCGGGGCCGGTCATGAAGGCCCCCGCAAGGAAAAGCCCCAGCGCCGCCGCAAGCCGCTTCATTCCCCGGTCGCGACCAGTTTCCAGTTCGGATCGTCGACACCCATGGCCCGTGCGAAGGTCCAGGTGTCTTTCTGGCGCTTGATCTCGGTGGCGTTGCCTTCGACGATCTCGCCATCGGCGTTGCGGACCACAGACGTCAACTCGCCCACGAAACGCACCGTGATCTCGCCTTCCTGGCTGTCGCGGTCGAACTTGGCATCGGTGATCGACACGTCGCGGATGCCCACAAACGTCGCCTCGATGCTCAGCCCCTGATCCTGCCGGGACTGGATCACGTCGGCAAAGCCTTCGTAGACGTGCTTGTCGAGGAACGGGATCAGATCGTCGATGGTGCCGTTCTCGAAGCCCATGAGGATCATCTCATAGGCGCCGCGTGCACCTTGCAGGAATTCACCCACGGAAAACTCGGGCTCGACCAGCTTCATCGCGGCAAGCGCCTTGGCCGCGCTGGAACCGTCATCGACATAGTCGATGATGTCATGATCCGGCCCGCCTTCGATGACCTCGAAGTCGCGGCGTGGACCGACGGTTTCGCGCATTGCGCCTTGTGGTGGCTGCACAGGCGGCTTTTCAAACCCTTCTCGGGTTCCAAGCACGTTCTTGAGCCGAAGGATCAGAAAGATTGCAATCCCGGCAAGGACTAGAAGCTGAATCACGGCGTCACTCATTTGAACCTCGTGGAGTCGCGGTGGCAACGCGACGGATCGTTTCCTATGTAGGTGCAAGGCCGTGGTAAGTCTACCACGCCACAAGGCAAAGATAGGTGTCGAGATGTGGCTGTTTCTGGCGTTTCTTCTGGTTCCCCTGATCGAGATCGCCCTGTTCATCCAGGTGGGCGGGCTGATCGGGCTGTGGCCGACTCTCGGCATCGTGATCCTGACGGCGGTTCTGGGCACCGTTCTGGTTCGGGCGCAGGGCGCGCGCGCGTTGACGCAGTTGCGTAGCTCGTTCTCGGAATTGCGGGATCCGGCAGAGCCGCTTGCGCATGGCGCGATGATCCTGGTGTCCGGCGCGCTGCTGCTGACGCCTGGCTTCTTCACCGACGCGGTCGGGTTCCTTCTGCTCGTCCCGCAGTTTCGAGCGGCGGCTTACCGATACCTGCGCGCGCGAGTGAAGGTTAAGCGGTTCGACATGGGGGGCGGCAGTGGCCCCAGGCCGCAGCCCGGGCGACCCTCTGATCCGCGCGGACCGATCATCGAGGGCGAGTATTCCGAGGTCGAGCCACCCAAACGCCCCACCCATGAGGGGTCTGGCTGGACGCGGCATTGAGGCCCTACACGCTTCCTGCTAAGCGAACGCCGACCGATTTCGTATTGAGGAGCGAGGACAATGGCTGACGAGACCCCGGCGGAAGATCAGAAACCCGAAGCAGCGCAGCAACCGCAGCTCAAGATGCAGATCCTCGGACAGTTCATCCGGGACATGTCGTTCGAGAACGTGCTGGTGCAAAAGGGCAGCCAGGGTGACGTGACGCCTGACGTCAAGGTGCAGGTCAACCTCGACGCCAAGAAGCGCGCGGCCGAGAACCAGTACGAGGTCTACACCAAGTACGTCGTGACCTCGAAGAACAAGGGCACCGACCAGACGCTGTTCCTTCTGGAACTCGACTACGGCGGCCTGTTCCAGATCGAAGGTGTGCCGGAAGACCAGTTGCACCCGTTCCTTCTGATCGAATGCCCCCGGATGCTGTTCCCGTTCGCGCGGCGCATCATCTCGGATGCCACGCGCGACGGCGGTTTTCCCCCGCTGAACCTTGAAAACATTGATTTCGTTCAGCTTTATCGCCAGCAGGCGGCAGCGCGTGCGCAACAGCAGGCTGCGGCCGCCAAGCCGAACTGATCGCTAGACGATTACCGACGAGACCAGATTGCGCCGTCCCCGAGCTTCTCGACGAACCTCGCGTGGGCGGCGCGTTCTTCTTCGGTGATACGGTCGGCCAGCGGTTTCGGCCTTGGCTTTGGGCGCCAGTCGGCCACGGCGTCGGACGCGCCGTCGCCAGTTTGCCGGTCCGCGCCCAACGCGAAATCGGGCTGACGACCGCCGATAAGCTCGAGATACACTTCCGCCAGGATCTGCGAGTCAAGCAGGGCGCCGTGCAGTGTGCGCGCGGAATTGTCGATGCCGAAACGCCGGCACAGCGCATCCAGCGACACGGGCGAGCCGGGGAACCGTCTTTTCGCCATGCCGAGCGTATCGACCACGCGGTCCCATTGCAGTTGGGGCAGCCCTGACCAGCCAAGTTCTGCGTTCAGGAACTTGATGTCGAAGGCGGCATTGTGGATCACCAGATGCGCGTCGCCGATGAAATCGAGAAACCCCTGGCCGATGCGGGCAAAGACCGGCTTGTCGGACAGAAAGGCGATCGACAGCCCGTGAACATCGAACGCTTCTTGCGGCATGTCGCGCTCGGGATTGACATACTGGTGATATGTGCGGCCCGTCGGCATGTGATTGTGCAGCTCGACCGCGCCGATCTCGACGATGCGATCTCCGCTTGAGGGGTCGAGCCCGGTGGTTTCGGTGTCGAGCACGATCTCACGCATCTGTCAGCCTTTCCCGTATCTCTGTCACGATCTCTCGCACGGCGGCCTCTGCGGCCTCAAGCGTCGTCGTCCGTATCACATGGTCCGCGCGTGCCCGTTTCTCGGCGTCCGGCATCTGTTTGGCCAGGATCGCATCAAGCTGCGCCTCGGTCATGCCGGGACGGGACAGAACGCGGGCGCGTTGGACATCCTCGGGGGCGCTGACGACCACCGTCATGTCGACATGCGCATCGCCGCCGGTCTCGAACAGAAGCGGCACATCGACAAGCGCGATTTCGGCGGTGCAGGCGGCAAGGAAATCGGCGCGGTCCCTGGCCACAAGCGGATGAACCACCGCCTCGATCTGCGGCAGGGCAGCGGGATCGCGTGCGATCCATGCCTTGAGTTGCGCGCGATCCACGGCGCCGTCCACGATAGCCTTGGGACACAGGCGGGCGAGGGGAGCGACGGCATCGCCGCCCGCTGCATAAAGACGGTGGACAGCCGCGTCGGCATCCCAGACGGCAACGCCCTGCTTGGCGAACATCGCGGCCGTGGTGGACTTGCCCATGCCAATCGAGCCTGTCAGCCCGATAAGAAACGGCCGCGTCATTCGCCAAGCACGGCGGCGCGGACCTGGTCGTCGACGTTCGGACGCACGCCGAACCACCGTTCGAACCCCGGAACCCCTTGATGCAGAAGCATTCCAAGCCCATCGACGGTGCGGCAGCCGCGATTGCGCGCTTCGATCAGGAACTCGGTGTCGAGCGGGGCATAGACCAGATCGGTGACGACCGCGCCGGGGGTAAGTCCATCGAGAGGCACCCGGAACGGAGGCTTTCCGACCATGCCGAGCGACGTGGTGTTCACGACCGTGGCCGCGTCGTCGAGGACATTGGCGGCCTTGACCCAGTCGTGCACGATCACCCGCGTCCCGAACTCTGACCGCAGCGCATCGGACCGGGGGCGCGAGCGGTTGGTCAGGCGGATTTCTGGAACACCGGCCTGAAGCAGCGCGTGGATCACCGCCCGAGAGGCGCCGCCAGCACCGAAAACGGCGGCTGGCCCGGCCTGCGGGGTCCAGTCGGGGACGGAATGGCGCAAGTTCTCGATGAACCCGATCCCGTCTGTGTTGTCGGCGTGAATCTTGCCGTCCTTGCGGAACTGGATGGTATTGGCCGCACCGATCACCGCCGCACGGTCGGACACGATATCGGCGATGTTGAGCACCGCTTCCTTGTGCGGGATCGTGATGTTCACGCCGACGAACCCCATTTTCGGAAGGGCGCGCATCACCTCTACCAGGTCGTCCTGTTCCACGTGAAGCGGAATGTAGGCGCCCGCGATCTGGTAGCGTTTGAGCCAGTGGGTATGCAGCGCCGGACTGCGCGAATGGGCAATGGGGGCGCCAACAACGCCAGCAAGGGGAATACGCGATACCTCGGTCATGCGGGGATGAAACCCCGCAGCGTCAGATATGACAAGAGGTCGAGCAGCGGCAGGCCCAGCACGGAGAAATAATCTCCCTCGACGCGATGAAACAGCCGCACCCCTTCGCCCTCTAGGTGGTAGCCGCCGACCGAATGGCGCACTTCCTCCCAGTTGCGTGCGACATAGTCGTCAAGAAAGCCGTCCGAACAGTCGCGCATCACCATGCGCACTGTGCCGACCGTGCGCCAGACCGGCCGCCCGTCTTCGTAGATCACCGCGCCAGAGTGTAGCATGTGCCGCTGTCCGTTCAGATCACCAAGCTGCGCGCGCAGCTCTTCCGGCGTCTCGGCCTTGGCGAACACCCGCTGGCCCAGAGACAGGATCTGGTCGCTGCCAAGCACAAGGCGATCCGGGTGCTTCATCGCCACCCGGCGCGCTTTCTGCTCGGCCAGGACGTCGGCGATATCACGGGGCGGGGCGCCTTCGGCGATCATCGAGGCCCGGATGGCGTCTTCGTCGATGCGTGCGGGCTGAACCTCGAACGGAACGCGCGCCTGGGTCAGAAGCTGGGCGCGGATGGCAGACCCGGAGGCAAGAAGGAGCGGTTGGGGCATGTCGATACTTCTGTGGAGAAGGGACGGGACGAAACGGTGCGGGCGCTGGGGAGGACATGACCCGGTCTGCCCCCGGGGGACAAGAGGGCGTGTCCGGCGGATTTCACACCCCTGTCATCAACCTGTTGAACAGGAAACCCACCGTTGGGGATTGTCGGAACGCGCATCAGGTTGGGCAAAAGATATACCATGGTTTATCCACCGGCATGAGGGATCAACCAGTTGATTTGTTTATGATTTTTACCTCTTGCCTTAACTTGCCCCCAGAATCGCCTGGCAATCGGCGGCAACCCATCAACACCATGGATAACCACCTGAAACCTGTTTAATCCCCATCATCCACAGGGCCTACAAACACAACTTCCTTCTTTATCTATATATATTTAAAGAGAAGGCAGACAGCGAAGGATGCGCGAGATGACGGTTCTGGTCGGGCTTTACCCATGGATCAAGGCGCTTCATGTGATCGCGGTCATCGCCTGGATGGCGGGGTTGTTCTATCTTCCACGGCTGTTCGTCTATCACGCCGAGAGTGTGACACGCGGAACCGAAACCGACACGCTCTTTCAGACGATGGAGCGCAAGCTTCTCAAGCTGATCATGACGCCTTCGATGATCGTGACCTGGATCTTCGGCCTGATGCTTGTGTCGATCCCCGGTGTCGTGGACTGGAGCGAGGGTTGGCCGTGGCTCAAGGCGGTTGCGGTGATCGGAATGACAGCGTTCCACGGCTGGTGTGCGGGCCAGCGCAAGAGGTTTGCCGGGCAGGGTGAGACGCTGACCGGCCGCCGATACCGGCTGATGAACGAGGTTCCGACGCTGTTCCTGCTGGTCATCGTCGTGGCTGTCATCGTCAAGCCGTTCTGAAACGATTGACACTTTCACGCGCGGGGCTTATCTGCCTCGGCCTAGCAGCCGTCCGGCCAGCCGATTTCCCCCTGACGATCATTAGACCGCCGCGCGTCGGCGTGTCCGAGGAAGACCAATGACCGAAGAACGTTTGAACCTTGCCGATCTGAAGGCGAAGAGCCCCAAGGATCTTCTGGCGATGGCCGAAGAACTTGAGATCGAGAACGCCTCGACCATGCGGAAGGGCGACATGATGTTCGCCATCCTCAAGGAACAGGCCGAGGAAGGTTGGCAGATCGGCGGCGACGGCGTTCTTGAGGTGCTTCAGGACGGGTTCGGGTTCCTGCGCTCGCCCGAGGCGAACTATCTGCCGGGTCCCGATGACATTTACGTCTCGCCCGACATGATCCGGCAGTTTTCGTTGCGGACCGGCGACAGCGTTGAAGGCGTCATTCGCGCCCCGAACGAGAACGAGCGTTATTTCGCGCTGACCAGCGTCGAGCGGATCAACTTCGAAGATCCCGAGAAAGCGCGTCACAAGATCAACTTCGACAACCTCACGCCGCTTTATCCCGATGAACGGTTGAAGATGGAAGTCGAGGACGAGCACACGTCGAAGGACCGTTCTGCGCGGATCATCGATCTGGTGGCGCCCATCGGCAAGGGCCAGCGGTCGCTCATCGTGGCGCCGCCGCGGACCGGCAAGACGGTGCTGCTGCAGAACATCGCCAATTCGATCGAACGCAATCACCCGGAAATCTATCTGATCGTTCTTTTGATCGACGAACGCCCCGAGGAAGTGACCGACATGCAGCGCAGCGTGAAAGGCGAGGTGATTTCCTCGACCTTCGACGAGCCTGCGTCGCGTCACGTTGCCGTATCGGAAATGGTCATCGAAAAGGCCAAGCGCCTGGTCGAGCACAAGCGCGATGTCGTGATCCTGCTGGATTCGATCACCCGCCTTGGCCGCGCGTTCAACACGGTCGTGCCGTCGTCAGGCAAGGTCCTGACCGGCGGCGTGGACGCGAACGCCTTGCAACGGCCCAAGCGATTCTTCGGTGCGGCGCGGAACATCGAGGAAGGCGGATCGCTGACCATCATCGCGACGGCGCTGATCGACACCGGCAGCCGGATGGACGAGGTGATCTTTGAGGAATTCAAGGGCACCGGCAACTCCGAGATCGTTCTGGACCGCAAGGTGGCGGACAAGCGCGTGTTCCCGGCGATGGACATTCTCAAGTCCGGCACGCGCAAGGAAGACCTGCTTATCGAGAAGGGCGACCTTCAGAAGACCTTTGTGCTGCGGCGCATCCTGAATCCGATGGGCACCACGGATGCGATCGAATTCCTGATCTCGAAGCTGAAGCAGACCAAGACGAACGCGGATTTCTTCGACTCGATGAACACCTGATCCCCTGATTCTGGGCGGGTCCGGCGTCTGAGGGGCGCGATGGAGACGATCTTTGCACCGGCGACGGCGCGCGGAAAAGCGGGCGTTGCCGTCATCCGCATTTCCGGCCCCGCCGCGTTTGACGCGCTGACCGTTCTTGGCGCCGCGCCCGTGCCGCAACGCCGCGCCAGCCTGCGCATTTTGCGGGATGGCGACGACATCCTCGACGAGGCGCTTGTCCTGAAGTTCGGCGCAGGGCGCAGCTTTACCGGTGAGGATGTTGTCGAGCTGCAGACCCACGGAAGCCCTGCGATCCTGTCCGCGATCCTCGCGCGTCTGTCCGCCATTCCCGGCTTTCGCATCGCCGAGCCTGGCGAATTCACGCGCCGCGCGCTCGAGAACGAGAGGCTGGACCTGGCGCAGGTGGAAGGCCTGTCCGATCTGATCGAAGCAGAGACCGAGGCGCAGAGGC
This sequence comes from Anianabacter salinae, assembly GCF_019061145.1. Classification (GTDB taxonomy): domain Bacteria; phylum Pseudomonadota; class Alphaproteobacteria; order Rhodobacterales; family Rhodobacteraceae; genus Anianibacter; species Anianibacter salinarum. Next base: position 127,803 of record NZ_JAHQZS010000005.1, read on the forward strand.
GGCAGGCGCAGGCGGTGTTTTCGGGTGCCTTGGCGGGGCGAGTTGAAGAATGGCGTAAGCTTTTGATCGAGGCCGCGGCCTTGGTCGAGGTGACCATCGACTTTGCCGATGAAGAGGTGCCGGTGGATGTGACACAGGATGTTCTTGAGCGTTTGCAACAGGTTATGGACGATCTGAGGGCCGAGATCGCGGGTGTCGGAATTGCCGAACGGGTGCGCGACGGGTTCGAGGTCGCCATCGTCGGTCCGCCGAATATCGGGAAATCCACCTTGCTGAACGCCCTTGCGGGGCGGGATGCCGCGATCACCTCTGAAGTGGCCGGAACGACACGCGACGTGATCGAGGTGCGGATGGATCTTGGCGGCCTTCCCGTGACAGTGCTGGATACGGCCGGGTTGCGAGAGACCGAGGATACCGTCGAGGCCATCGGTGTCGCGCGCGCACTCGAGCGGGCAGCGCGGGCCGATCTTCGCGTGATCCTGACGGATGGCGGCCCCCCGATGATCGAGGCGCAACCGGGGGACATCGTTTTGCGGGGCAAGGGCGATGTGTTGAACGAAGGCGATCACGCCGCGATTTCCGGCAAGACCGGGCAGGGCGTTGATGCGCTTATCGCCACAGTCGCTTCGGTGCTTGAGAGCCGGGCTGCGCAGGCAGGCACAGCGACGCGAGAGAGGCACCGGATTGCGATGACTTTGGGACTTGGGGCTTTGGAATCGGCGCAGGAAAGGTTATCTAGCGAGTTCGCGGAAACCGAGCTTGTTGCCGAGGAGATTCGCACTGCGCTTCGTGCGCTGGAATCGCTCGTGGGTCGGGTAGATGTAGAGCATGTGTTGGGCGAGATCTTCTCGCGCTTCTGTCTTGGTAAGTAGGGGGTGTTTCACGTGAAACATTCGCAAGTCGATGTCGTCGTTGTCGGGGGTGGCCATGCCGGTGCAGAGGCCGCTGCCGCAGCTGCGCGCATTGGTTCGCGCACGGTGCTGGTGACGCTGACCCGGAACAGCATCGGCGTGATGTCATGTAATCCGGCAATCGGCGGTCTTGGCAAGGGCCATCTTGTCCGGGAGATCGATGCACTCGATGGCGTCATGGGCCGCATCGCGGATGAGGCCGGGATTCAGTATCGCCTTTTGAATCGCCGCAAGGGGCCTGCCGTGCAAGGGCCCCGCGCCCAGGCGGATCGCAAGCTTTACCGCGAAGCGATGCAACGCGAATTGGGCGCGACAGAGAATCTCGAGATTGTCGAGGGCGAGGTGGTCGACCTTGTCATGGACGGCGACCGCGTGGCAGGCGTTGTCCTCGGCGATGGCAGCGTCATCCCCTCCCATGCCGTTATTCTGACGACTGGCACATTCCTGCGCGGCGTCATCCATATCGGCGATGAGCGCAAGGAAGGCGGCCGGATGGGTGATCGCCCATCGGTGCGGCTTGCACAACGAATTGACGATTTTGCCTTGCCGCTCGGGCGCCTGAAGACCGGGACGCCGCCGCGACTTGACGGGCGCAGCATCGACTGGGACAGGCTGGAAACGCAACCGGGTGACGACGACCCTGTGATGTTCTCGTTCCTCAACACGCGCCCAAAGGTGCGTCAGGTCGCGTGCGGGATCACCCACACCAATGACGCAACACATGCGATCATTCGAAAGAACCTTGACCGATCCGCGATGTATGGCGGTCACATCGAAGGGATCGGCCCGCGCTACTGCCCGTCGATCGAGGACAAGGTGGTTCGGTTCGCCGACAAGGCCTCGCACCAGATATTTCTGGAACCAGAGGGACTGGATGACCACACGGTTTATCCAAATGGCATCTCGACGTCGTTGCCGGTCGAGGTCCAGGAGGCGTATGTTCATTCGATTTTCGGGCTGGAACAGGCTCGCATTCTGCAGCCCGGCTATGCGATCGAGTACGACTACGTCGATCCCCGCGCCTTGACCCGGACGCTGGAAGTTCGCGACGTGCCCGGTCTGTATCTTGCCGGTCAGATCAATGGAACGACAGGGTATGAAGAGGCGGCGGCTCAGGGGCTTCTGGCCGGGTTCAACGCCGCGCTGTCTGCGCAGGAAAGGGACCCGTTCACGCTGGACCGGGCGACCGCCTATATCGGCGTCATGGTCGATGACCTTGTGACCCGCGGCGTTACCGAGCCCTACCGGATGTTCACATCGCGCGCCGAGTACCGGCTATCGCTGCGGGCTGACAACGCAGACCAGCGACTGACGCCCCTGGCGCTTGATGTCGGAGCTTGCAATGAAACGCGCCGCAGGCGGTTCAATGACAAGATGGAGAAGCTTTCGGCTGGCCGTGCTGCTCTTGAGACGATGCAGGTGTCGCCGCAGCAATTGGCTGCGACGGGTCTCAAGGTAAGCCTTGATGGCAGTCGGCGTAGCGGAATGGACGTGCTGGCATTGAACGGCGGAACATTCGAGGCGCTGGTTTCCATCGCACCCGAGCTTGAGACGGTTGACCGAGGCATTCGAGTTCAGCTTGGCATTGACGCGACCTATGCGAATTATATCGACCGTCAGGAACGCGATGTCGCCATGTTGCGGCGTGACGAGGGGCATACAATTCCGGCGGATTTCGACTTTGATGCGCTCACCGGTCTTTCCAACGAGTTGAAGGCCAAGCTGCATGCTGTTCGCCCCGAAACGCTTGGGCAGGCGGGGCGGGTCGAGGGGGTCACGCCTGCGGCGTTGACCCTGATCCTTGCGCGTTTGCGGCAAGCAGATCGCCAGAAGATCGCATGAGTTCTGAGGATCAGCGCAGCATTTTCCTTGAGCGGGCAGATGTTTCACGTGAAACAGCCTCACGCTTTGACGCATTTGCCGGGCTTCTGAGCAAATGGAATCCCTCAATCAACCTGGTTGCTCCGGGAACTATCGCTGATCGTTGGTCCCGGCACTTCATGGACTCGCTTTCGGTTTGGGAGGCGACGGAAATCCGTTCCGGCAAATGGGTTGATCTTGGAAGCGGCGGGGGATTTCCTGGCTTGATCGTTGCGATGCTGGCTGCAGAGAAGGCGACAGACCTTAAGGTAAGCTGTGTTGAGGTCGACATGCGGAAAGCGACGTTCCTGCGGACTGTTTCACGTGAAACATCCATAGACGTCTCGATCCACACAAAACGGGTGGAAATGTTGCCACCACTCGGCGCTAACGTCCTGTCCGCGCGCGCGCTGACGTCGCTTGAAGGGCTTCTGGCCCATGCTGAACGCCACTTGGCCCCGGACGGAGAGGCGCTGTTCTCAAAAGGGGCCCGGCATCAGGAAGAGATCGACGCCGCCCTTGCCAACTGGCGCTTCACATTGGACAAGGCCCCAAGCCTAACAGATCCGGCGTCTGCCGTGTTGAAACTCAAGGATATCGCGCGTGTCTGATCCAATCCGGCCCAAGGCCGCCCGAATCATCGCCGTCGCCAACCAGAAGGGCGGTGTGGGCAAGACCACGACAGCGATCAATCTTGGCGCAGCCTTGGCCGGTGACGGCTACAACGTGCTGCTTGTGGATCTGGACCCCCAAGGAAACGCCTCGACAGGGCTTGGCATTGAACCAGACGACCGGACCCTGACAACCTATGACCTTCTTCTTGATGACGCGCCGCTGGCCGATGTGATCCTCAAGACCAAGGTCGATGGTCTGCTGATCGCGCCCGCGACGACGGATCTCAGCTCTGCCGATATCGAGTTGGTCGCAAACGAAAAGCGCAGCTTCCTGCTGCATGACGCGCTGCGCCAACCCGCCATCGACAGCTATGCCTTCGACTACATCCTGATCGATTGCCCGCCGTCGCTCAGCTTGCTCACGGTCAACGCGATGGTCGCGGCGCATTCCGTGATGGTGCCGTTGCAAAGCGAGTTCTTCGCGCTTGAGGGCCTCTCGCAGCTCTTGCTGACGATCAGAGAAGTGCGCCAGTCCGCCAATCCGAACCTTCGGATCGAAGGCGTGGTCCTGACCATGTACGACAAGCGCAACAACCTGTCGCAGCAGGTCGAGCAGGACGCACGCGACAACCTGGGCGAGCTGGTGTTCAAGACAGTCGTGCCCCGCAACGTGCGCATCAGTGAGGCGCCGTCCTTTGCTTTGCCGGTCCTCGACTATGATCCGGCCTCGAAAGGAAGCGTGGCTTACCGCGCACTCGCACAAGAGCTTGTGTCACGTTACGAGCAAACTACCGGATAAAGGGGGCACACCATGTCAGACAAGAAAGAACGCAGGCTGGGGCGCGGCCTTTCTGCCCTGATGGCGGACGTGCAGCCTGCTGACCCCGTGCGCCCCGAGGCAGGGCAAGATCCGGCCACCGCACCGCGCCGTGCGGATCAGGCTGTTCCGATCGAGCGGGTGTTTCCCAATCCTGAACAGCCCCGCCGGTCCTTCACCCCTGAAAACCTTGAGGAACTTGCGGCCTCGATCCGGGAAAAGGGCATCATTCAGCCGCTGATTCTCCGCGCCCGTCCCGGACATTCGGGCGACTACGAGATCGTCGCGGGCGAACGCCGCTGGCGTGCCGCGCAGATGGCCAAGTTGCACGAGGTTCCTGCGCTGATCCGCGACTTCTCGGACACTGAAGTCCTCGAAGTCGCGATCATCGAGAACATCCAGCGCGCCGACCTCAATCCGCTGGAAGAGGCGATGGGCTACCGGCAGTTGATGGACCGCTTCGGCCACACGCAGGAAAAGGTGGCCGAGGCCCTCGGCAAGAGCCGCAGCCACATCGCCAACCTGCTCCGCCTGCTGGGATTGCCGGACGTGGTCCAGCAGTTGCTGCGCGACGGCAAGCTGTCCGCCGGTCACGCCCGCGCCCTTATCACGTCGGACGATCCGGCCAGCCTTGCGCGGCAAGTGGTGGACCGCAGCCTGTCCGTGCGGGAAACCGAGCGGCTTGCCAAGGCCGCTGCTGGCGGCGCGGTCGATCCCGCTCGCCCGTCGTCCCAGGGTCAGCGCACGGAAAAAGACGCCGATACCCGCGCGCTCGAGGGCGATCTGTCCGCCGCGCTAGGCATGCGCGTGGTCATCGACCATGCGGATGGACCCGGTGGCGGCAAGATGACCATCACCTACAATGATCTGGAACAGCTGGATTCGCTCTGCGGTCGTCTGACGGGCGGTCTGGGCTAGGGGGCGATTTCGCGCAGGACCGCGTTAAGCAGTGGTCTTCCGCGTGGGGTCACCCGCAGGCGGCCAGCCTCCTGCTCCACAAGTCCTGCATCCACCATCCGCTCCAGCCCCGCGCGGTCGAGCGGTGCGCCGCCCATGCTGCGATAGCGGCCAAGGTCGATCCCGCCCGTGATCCGCAGGCCCATCAGCAGGTATTCCAGACCCTGTTCGGCCCCATCCACCGGCTGAACGGTCAAATCGCCGGTGCCGCCGGTCTCCACCGCCCGCAGCCAGTCGGTCGGCTGCAACGGCGTGTCGGTCGCGTGGCGCAGGCCGTTCAGGGTCAGGCGGCCATGCGCCCCGGGGCCGATCCCGGCATAGTCGCCCGCCTGCCAGTACAGCATATTATGCCGTGATTCCGAACTTTTACGGGCATGGTTCGACACTTCGTAGGCGGGCATACCGGCGGCGTTGCACAGCTCTTGTGTCGCCTCGTACATGTCCGCGCCCGCGTCATCGTCCGGCAGGCCGCGCAGCAATCCCCGGCGAAAGCGGTCACCAAAGGCCGTGCCGTCCTCGATCGTCAACTGGTACAGCGACAGGTGATCCGCCGCCATGTCCAAGGCCTCGGTCAACTCTAGCTTCCAGCCGTCCAGGGTCTGGTTTTGCCGCGCATAGATCAGATCAAAGCTGACCCGGTCAAAGCAGTCGCGGGCAATGCCGAATGCCTTGCGCGCCTCGGCCACGCTGTGCAGGCGGCCAAGTGCCTTGAGATCAGCATCGTTCAGTGACTGTATCCCCATGGAAACCCGGTTCACGCCCGCGTCGCGGTAAGCTGCGAAGCGCGCTGCCTCAACCGACGTCGGGTTCGCCTCAAGCGTGATTTCCATGTCGTTCGACGGTGCCCAGACCTCGCGCGCCGTGTCGATCACGGCGGCCACCACATCCGGGTCCATCAGGCTGGGCGTGCCACCGCCGAAAAAGATCGTGTCCAGCACGCGCGGGCCGGTCAGCCCGGCAATGCGGCGGATTTCCGAGACGTAGGCAGCCTTCCAGCGCGCTTGGTCGATTGCCGAGACGACGTGGCTGTTGAAGTCGCAGTAGGGGCATTTCGCCTGGCAGAATGGCCAGTGGACATAAAGGCCGAACCCGGCGCCTTGGTCCGCGTCACGCAAGACAGGCCGCCACCAGCTTGGCGAAGGCGTCTGCACGGTGGCTCATCGCGTGTTTCTTCGCGGGATCCATTTCGCCGAAGGTCTCTGTCTCGCCGTCGGGCAGGAACACCGGGTCGAAACCGAAGCCAAGCTCGCCCCGCATCGGCCAGACGATCCGCCCGGCCACCTGGCCTTCGAACAGCGCATCCTCGCCATCGGGCCATGCGACGCAGAGGGTGCAGCAGAACCGCGCTGTCCTCGGTTCGGGTGCGGCGCGCTCTTCCAGCAGGGTCCAGACCTTCTCCATCGCCATCGGAAAGTTGCGTCCCTGCGGTGTCTCGGCCCAGTCGGCGGTGTAGACGCCCGGATCGCCGCCCAGCGCATCGACCATGATACCGCTATCGTCCGACACGGCGGGCAAACCGCTTTCCCGGGCAGCGAAATGCGCCTTGATCCGGGCGTTTCCGGCGAAGGTGTCCTCGGTCTCGTCCGGTTCGGCCAACCCAAGCTCGCCCGCAGAGACGACGACGCAGCCATAGGGCTCCAGCAGGGCGCGGATTTCGCGCAGCTTGCCCGCGTTGTGCGACGCAAGCACCAGCTTTTCCCCGGCCAGCCGCCGCATCAGGCGACCGCGGCTTTCTGCACCGCGACCAGATCCGCGCAACCCTTCTGCGCCAGCGCCAGCAGCTCTGACATCTCGTCCGCCGAGAATGTCGCGCCCTCGGCTGACATCTGCACTTCCACCAGGCGCCCCGATCCGGTCATCACGAAGTTGCCATCGACGCCCGCCTCGCTGTCCTCGGGATAGTCGAGGTCAAGGATGGGCTGGCCCGCGTAGATGCCGCAGGACACGGCGGCCACCGGATCGACGAGCGGGTCGCTCACGATGTCTCCGGCCTTCATCAACCTGTTCACGGCAAGTCGCAGCGCGACCCAGCCGCCGGTGATCGACGCGCAGCGTGTGCCCCCGTCCGCCTGGATCACGTCGCAGTCGATGCTGATCTGCCGCTCGCCCAGCGCGACGCGGTCGACACCGGCGCGCAGGGCGCGGCCGATCAAGCGCTGGATTTCCTGCGTGCGCCCGGACTGGCCGCGCTTGGCCTCGCGCTGCATCCGGGTCGTCGTGGCGCGCGGCAGCATGCCGTATTCGGCTGTCACCCAACCCAGCCCGCTGTTCTTCAGGAACGGCGGCACGCGCTCTTCCAGAGAGGCGGTGCACAGGACGTGGGTGTCGCCGATGCGGATCATGCAGGACCCTTCGGCGTGTTTCGTGACGCCGGTTTCAATTGAAACCGCGCGCATTTCACTTAAGTCTCGCTTCGACGGACGCATGAAAAACCTTTCTGATGTCGGGGCGGACTTAGACCTGCGACCGGCCTCGGTGCAACCCCGATTGACGGCAGGTCGAAGGGTCCGTTAAGTGCGCTTTGGCCTCTTGGATCGACCATGATGGAAGACCGCTCCAGAATACTTGCCGAAATGAACGACCGCAGCCGCGAGGTGTTTCGGCGCGTGGTCGAAGGCTATCTCGATTCCGGCGATCCGGTCGGGTCGCGCACCCTGACCCGCAGCATGGATCAGAAGGTGTCGGCGGCGACGATCCGCAACGTGATGCAGGATCTCGAATATCTGGGCCTGCTCGATTCGCCGCATATTTCCGCCGGGCGCATCCCGACGGAACTGGGTCTGCGCATGTTCGTCGATGGCCTTCTGGAGGTCGGAGAGCTGGACGGCGAGGATCGTCAGAAGATCGACGCCACGCTTGGCACCCGCGACAACGATCCGTCGTCGCTGTTCGACCGGATCGGATCGGCGCTGTCGGGCATGACCAAGGGCGCGAGCCTGGTGTTGTCGCCCAAGCACGAGGCGCCGATCCGCCATATCGAATTCGTCTCTCTTTCGCCCGAACGCGCGCTTGTCGTGCTGGTGTTCGCCGATGGCCATGTCGAGAACCGCGTGTTCACGCCGCCCCCGGGGCAGACCCCGTCGTCAATGCGTGAGGCGGCGAATTTCATCAATGCGCTGGCTCAGGGGCGAGAGCTGGGTGACCTGCGCGGTCTGATCGAGCGCGAGATCGCGACGCGCCGTCAGGAACTCGACGTTCTTGCCAGCGCGCTTGTCGAATCCGGTCTAGCGATCTGGCATGACGAGGGCGAACGGTCCGAGCGGCTGATCGTCCGGGGCCGGTCCAACCTTCTGGCCTCGACCGACTCCGAAGACCTTGAACGCATCCGAGAGCTGTTCGACGATCTCGAGAAAAAGCGCGATATCGCCGAGTTTCTGGAACTCACCGAGGGCGGCGAGGGCGTGCGCATCTTCATCGGCTCCGAGAACAAGCTTTTTTCACTTTCGGGTTCCTCTCTGGTGGTAAGCCCATATATGAACGCAGACCGTAAGATTATCGGTGCGGTCGGTGTGATCGGGCCAACGCGCCTCAACTATGGCCGCGTCGTGCCCATCGTCGACTACACCGCTCAGCTGGTGGGCAGACTGCTGTCGTCCGGAAACAAAGGGTAAGGAATGGCTGAACCGAAGCAGAACGAGTATGTCGACGGCGAGATCGACCTGTCCGAGGACGGTGACGATCAGATCGACATCATGGCCGATACCGACGCCGCCGACGAGATCGCGGCGCTGGAAGCAGAGCGTGACGATCTGCGCGACCGTCTGATGCGGGCGCTGGCCGATGCCGAAAATTCGCGCAAGCGGGCCGACCGCGACCGGCGCGAGGCCGAGAACTACGGCGGCTCCAAGCTCGCACGCGACATCCTGCCGGTCTACGACAACCTGAAGCGCGCGGTGCAGGCCGCCGATGACCAGCAGCGGAAGACGCCTTTGTTCGAAGGCATCGAGTTGACGATGCGAGAGATCGTGAACGTGTTCAAGAAGCACGGAATCGAGCCTGTTGCACCGCAAGTCGGTGACAAGTTCGATCCGCAGCAGCACGAAGCGATGTTCGAGGCTCCGGTCCCCGGCACCAAGGTCGGCGAGATCATTCAGGTCACGCAGGACGGTTTCATGATCCACGACCGGCTTTTGCGGCCGGCGCAGGTTGGGGTCAGCTCCAACACCGCTGGCTGATCCACGTGAAACACCGCCCCGGCCATGGTCGGGGCGCCATCACTCCCCTGCGATCCCCTTCAATTCGTAGATCAGGTCCAGCGCCTGCTTCGGCGTCAGCTCGTCGGGCAGGATGCTGGTCATCCGCTCCTCAAGCGGCGTCGGTCCCTTGCTGGCCGGGGCGGCAGGCTGCCACGCGGTCGCCATGGCCGAGAACAGGGGAAGATCGTCGATCACCGCCGCCTTCTTGCCGCCTTCGCGTTCACCCTTTTCCAGCGCATCCAGCACCACCCGCGCGCGCTCGACCACGGCGGTTGGCAGGCCTGCAAGACGCGCGACCTGCACGCCATAACTGCGATCCGCCGCGCCCTTGCGCACCTCATGCAGAAAGATCACGTCGCCTTCCCACTCCTTGACGGCGACCGTGGCATTCTCGACGCCCGCAAGACGGTCAGAAAGCCGCGTCAGTTCATGGTAATGCGTTGCGAACAGCGCGCGGCACCCGTTGACGTCGTGCAGATGCTCAAGCGTTGCCCAGGCGATCGAGAGGCCGTCGTAGGTTGCGGTGCCGCGCCCGATCTCGTCGAGGATCACCAGTGCCCGCGCGTCCGCCTGGTTCAGGATCGCCGCTGTCTCGACCATCTCGACCATGAAGGTCGATCGGCCGCGCGCCAGATCGTCCGCTGCGCCGACCCGGCTGAACAGTTGCGACACCATGCCGATATGTGCGCTGGCGGCGGGCACATAGCTGCCCATCTGTGCCAGAAGGGCGATCAGCGCGTTCTGGCGCAGGTAGGTCGATTTGCCCGCCATGTTCGGCCCGGTCAGCAGCCGGATCGCGGCGCCATCCTCTGCCCCCAGATCGCAGTCGTTCGCAACAAAGGGCGTCCCCGCCTGCCGTTTCAGCGCGCGTTCCACCACCGGGTGACGCCCGGCGACGATTTCGAAGGCGCGGCTGTCATCGACCTGCGGGCGACACCAGTTCTCGCCCGATGCAAGGTCGGCCAGCGCGGCGGCCAGGTCGATCTCTGCCAGCGCACGGGCAGCGGCGCCGATCCCGGCAGCATGTGCCACAATCTCGGCTTTCAGGGTGTCATAGAGACGCTTTTCAATCTCTTGCGCCCGGTTTCCGGCGTTCAGAATCCGCGTTTCAAGGTCCGACAGATCGACGGTGGTGAAGCGCACGGCATTTGCTGTCGTCTGGCGATGAATGAACCGCTCGTTCAACGGTGGCGACAGCATCCGCTCGGCGTGAGTGGCGGTGACTTCGATGAAATAGCCCAGCACGTTGTTGTGCTTGATCTTCAGCGCGCCGATCCCGGTGTCACGGGCATAGTCGGCCTGCATCCGTGCCACGACCCCGCGTCCCTCGTCGCGCAGGGTGCGCACCTCGTCGAGGTCGGCGTCATATCCCACCGCGATGAACCCGCCGTCACGCACCAGCATTGGGGGCTCGGCAACCAGCGCTTCGCCAAGCAACTGCAGCAGCGCCTCGTGCCCAGTCAGAGCGGCCTTGGCCTCTGCGATCATCTGCGACGCATCCGCCCCGATGCGGTCAGAGAGGAGGCCGGCCTGTGTCAGCCCCGCACGGATCGCCGCCAGGTCGCGTGGTCCGCCCCGGTCGAGCGCCAGCCGCGACAGGGCACGGTCGATGTCAGGCACCCGGCGCAGCGCCTCGCGCAGGTCGGAGCGCGTCCGCGCATCCTCGACCAGCCACGCCACCGCGTCGATCCGCCCCCGGATCACGTTCAGATCGCGTGAGGGCGACGACAGCCGCCGTTCCAGAAGCCGCGCTCCGCCCGACGTCACCGTGCGGTCGATCGCAGCGATCAGCGATCCCTCGCGCCCGCCCGAAAGCGCCTGCGTCAGCTCAAGGTTCCGCCGCGTCGCTGCGTCGATCTGAACCGTGCCGCCTGTCGCCTCTTTCACCGGCGGGCGCAGCAGCGGCAGCTTGCCCTTTTGCGTCAGGTCGAGATAGTCGGCGACCGCCCCCATCGCCGCCACTTCAGCGCGCGAAAAGCTGCCGTAGGCGTCCAGCGTTTCCACGTGAAACAGCGCTGTCAGCCGCCCCTCGGCAGAAGCGGAATCGAAACTGCCCCGCGACAGGGGCGTCAGCGCGGCCCCCAGATCAGTCACTATTTCGGCGCAGTCAGCCTCTTTCGCCTCGCTCACCAGCACCTCGCGCGGGGCAAGGCGCGCCAGTTCCGGCGACAGGCGCGACAGCGGGCAGGGCACCACGCGAAACTCGCCGGTCGAGATATCGACCCAGGCCAGCGCGCCTTCGTCGCGGACCTCGGCCCAGGCGGCGAGGAAATTGTGGCGGCGTGCTTCCAGCAGCGATTCTTCGGTCAGCGTGCCAGGCGTGACCAGCCGCACCACCCCGCGCTTCACCACAGACTTCGATCCGCGCTTCTTCGCCTCGGCGGGGTCTTCCATCTGCTCGCAGACGGCTACGCGAAACCCCTTGCGGATCAGCGTCAGCAGGTAGCCCTCGGCGGAATGCACCGGCACACCGCACATCGGGATATCCTCGCCCTGATGCTTGCCGCGTTTCGTCAGCGCGATGTCCAGCGCCCCGGCAGCCGCAACCGCGTCGTCAAAGAACATCTCGTAGAAATCGCCCATCCGGTAGAACAGCAGCGCAGCCTCGTGCTCTGCCTTGATCTCCAGATATTGCGCCATCATCGGCGTGACGGTGTCGGTTGCGACGGTCACTGTGTCCCCCGGGTGCGTTCGTGCGGTGGACCTTATCGGGGGCGCCCCGCGCGCAAAAGGCCCTCTGCCAAACGATTCGGTTGAGTGGACGCCGCCGCCTCGCTACACCTGAACGTCCGTCAGGGGAGGGACACCGATGGCCACACCGCGATTCACGCGTGAAGAAGCGCTGCGCTTTCACATGGAGCCGACGCCCGGCAAGTGGGAAGTGAACGCCACCGTGCCGATGACCAGCCAGCGCGACCTGTCGCTGGCCTATTCCCCCGGTGTCGCGGTCCCGTGCGAGGATATCGCCGCCAACCCCGAACTGGCCTACGACTACACCAACAAGGGCAATCTTGTCGCCGTGATCTCGAACGGCACCGCCGTTCTGGGCCTTGGCAACCTTGGCGCGCTAGGATCCAAGCCGGTGATGGAAGGCAAGGCGGTGCTGTTCAAACGCTTTGCCGACGTCAATTCCATCGACATCGAGCTGGACACCGAAGACCCCGACGCCTTCTGCGCGGCGGTCAAGCTGATGGGCCCGACGTTCGGCGGCATCAACCTTGAAGACATCAAGGCGCCCGAGTGCTTCATCATCGAGCAGCGCCTCAAGGAAGAGATGGACATCCCCGTCTTCCATGACGACCAGCACGGCACCGCCGTGATCTGCGCCGCCGGTCTTATCAACGCGCTGCACCTGTCGGGCAAGAAGATCGAAGATTGCAAGATCGTGCTGAACGGCGCGGGGGCCGCCGGGATCGCCTGTATCGAACTCTTGAAACGCATGGGCGCGCGGCATGACAACTGCATCGTCTGCGACACCAAGGGCGTGATCTGGCAGGGCCGCACAGAGGGCATGAACCAGTGGAAATCAGCCCATGCCATCGTGACCGAGGCGCGCACGCTGGAAGAGGCGATGAAGGATGCCGACGTCTTTCTGGGTGTTTCCGTGCGCGGCGCCGTCACGCAGGACATGGTCAAGGGCATGGCCGAGAACCCGGTGATTTTCGCCATGGCGAATCCCGACCCCGAAATCACCCCCGAAGACGCGCATGAGGTGCGGCCCGATGCCATCGTCGCCACCGGGCGCTCGGACTATCCCAACCAGGTCAACAACGTCCTGGGCTTTCCCTACCTGTTTCGCGGTGCTCTCGATATCCACGCCCGCGCGATCAACGACGAGATGAAGATCGCCTGCGCCGAGGCCTTGGCCGCTTTGGCCCGAGAGGACGTGCCGGACGAGGTCGCCATGGCCTATGGGCGCAAACTGGCCTTCGGGCGCGACTACATCATCCCCGCGCCCTTCGATCCCCGCCTGATCCACCGGATTCCCCCCGCCGTGGCGCGGGCTGGGATGGACACCGGGGTCGCCCGTCGGCCCATCGTCGACATGGACGGCTACGAACAGCGGCTTCGCGAACGGATGGACCCCACCGCGTCGATCCTTCAGTCGATCAACGCCCGCGCCAAGCAGGCGCAGGCCCGCATGATCTTTGCCGAAGGCGACGATCCCCGCGTTCTGCGCGCCGCCGTCGCCTATGTGCGCGCCGGGTTGGGGCAGGCGGTTGTCGTGGGCCGAGAGGCGGACGTGAAAGAAAAGCTGGCGACCGCCGGGCTGGCGGAGGCGCACCGCGAGATCGAGATCGTCAATGCAGCGATCTCTCCGCACATGGAGGTCTACAAGGAACAGCTTTATGCACGGATGCAGCGGCGCGGGTTCGATGCGCGCGACATCCACCGCCTTGCGACCCGTGATCGCCATGTCTTTGCGGCGCTGATGCTGGCGCGCGGGGACGGCGACGCGATGATTACTGGCGCGACCCGGAAATCGGCGCATGTGCTGGAGCTGATAAACCACGTATTCGACATCCGGCCAGAGGATGGCGCGGTCGGCGTGACTGCGATCCTGCACAAGGGGCGCATCGTGCTGATCGCCGACACTCTGGTGCATGAATGGCCGGATGAAGAGGATCTGGCCACCATCGCCACCCAAGCCGCCGCCGTCGCGCGCGACCTGGGGCTGGAGCCGCGCGTGGCCTTCGTCAGCTTTTCGACCTTCGGCTATCCAAAATCCGAGCGCGCGGAGAAAATGCACCGCGCGCCGCTGGTTCTGGACCGGCGCGGCGTCGATTTCGAGTACGAGGGCGAGATGGCGGTCGATGTGGCCCTGAACCGCGACGCGATGGCGAATTATCCGTTCCAGCGTCTGACCGGTCCGGCGAACATCCTTGTCGTGCCCGCCCGGCATTCCGCGTCGATCTCGGTCAAGCTGATGCAGGAAATGGCGGGGGCCACGGTGATCGGCCCGATCCTGTCCGGCGTCGACAAGCCGATCCAGATCTGTTCGACGGTCTCGACCGTGGGCGACATCCTGAACATGGCGCGGCTTGCGGCCTGCAAGGTGAAATAGAGACGAAAAAGGCCCCGGCGTCGTGCCGGGGCCTCTAATCTCAAAAAGTATTCAGAGCGTCAGGAAGACGATCCGACAAACGGCGCGTCATTGCCCCAAAGCGCGCGCACCCGGTCGTCGCGGCCGCAGGCGTTGCGATACAGCTTGTAGGCCGATGCCTTGGACCGTGGCCCAAAGCGGGTCAGGATCAGGTCCTCGCTCTTGTAGTAATCCTGATGATAGCTGTCAGCGGCGTAGAACGGCGCATCCTCCAGGACCGGCGTCACGATCTGCTGCCCAAGCTCGGCCTGTGCGGCGGCCTTGGCCTGCTCGGCGATCTGGCGTTCTTCAGGACCGTCCGCGAAGATCGCGGTGCGATAGCTTTCGCCACGGTCGCAGAACTGGCCGCCTGCATCGGTCGGATCGACCGAGCGAAAGAAAAGCTGCATCAGTTGCGCGTAGCTGACCACATCGGGGTCATAGCGGATCTCGGCGACCTCGTAATGCCCGGTCCCGCCGCCCGTCACCTGCTTGTAGGTCGGGTTCGCCACGGTGCCCCCGGCAAAGCCCGACACGACCTCCTGCACGCCGTTGACCTTCTCGAAATCGGCCTCGACGCACCAGAAGCAGCCGCCTGCAACCAGCGCCGTCTCGATCGGTGCGGCGTTCGTTTCGGTGGTTTGCAGGGCCAGACCGGCCGCAAGCGCGGCGATCAGGGCGGCGGGGCGGGCAAGCGATGTGCGAATGGACATTGGATCTCCTCCTCAAGGATGTTGCGCAGAGCATGGGCAGGTCTCCGGCGGCGGGCAATCCACTGCAATCGGATGTCACGCGTTGGTGACGGGCGGTTATCGCTTGGACAGGCAGAGGTCCGCGTCTAGCGTCACCGGCATGACGAATGATATCGAAGTGACTGCCCATCAGGCCGAAGACGATCCGCGCAACAATCATGTGCTGATCTATGTAGACGGTCGCGTCGTTCCGCGCGTCGATGCCGTGGTCAGCGTGTTCGATTCCGGCTTCATGCTGGGCGACGGCGTGTGGGAGGGTCTGCGGCTTCACAACGGGCGCTGGGCGTTCCTGGACGATCACATGGACCGCCTGTTCGAAGCGGCCAAGGCCATCGACCTTGACCTGAGGATGGACAGGGCAGGCGTCATCGCCGCACTGGAGGCGACGCGTGCGGCCAATGGCATGACAAGCGATGCCCATGCGCGCCTGATGGTGACGCGGGGCGTCAAGGCGCGCCCGTTCCAGCACCCGTCGCTGTCGCGCCAGGGGCCGACGATGGTCATCATCATGGAGCACTCGAGGCCCGTTCTGCCGCGCCCGATCCGGCTGGCCACCGTGCCACACTTGCGCGGGCTGCCGATGACGCAGGATCCCAAGCTGAACAGCCATTCCAAGCTGAACTGCATCCTCGCCTGCATCGCGGCCGAGAAGGCTGGCGCGGACGAGGCGCTGATGCTGGATGTCCACGGCTTCGTGAACACGACGAACAGCTGCAATTTCTTCATTGTCCGCAAGGGCGCCGTTTGGACCTCGACCGGCGATTACTGCATGAACGGGATCACGCGTCAGAAGGTGATAGACCTGTGCCACGCGAACGGAATTCCGGTGTTCGAGCGCAATTTCTCGCTGGTCGATGCCTACGGCGCGGACGAGGCGTTCCTGACAGGCACCTTCGGCGCGCAGACGCCCGTTGCGGAAATCGACGGGCGGCAGATCGGAGACGGAACGCTTGGCCCGGTCACCGCACGTATCCGCGATCTGTACAAGGCGCTGGTGGAAGCGGAGACATCCTGATGCATCTTGCCGTCTGGTCCGGTCCCCGCAACCTGTCGACCGCGTTGATGTATTCCTTCGCAGCGCGCGGCGATGTCGCGGTCTGGGACGAGCCATTCTATTCCAGCTACCTGACACGCACGGGCCTGCCGCATCCCATGCGAGACAGTATCATGGCGGCCGGGGAACCGGATGCAGGCAAGGTGATCGAGCGGCTGATCGGCCCCGTGCCGTGGGGCAAGGCGCATTTCTACCAGAAACACATGGCTCAGCACATGCTGCCGGACATCCCCCGCGACTGGATCATGGGGCTGACCAATGTCTTCCTGATCCGGCATCCCGCCCGTGTCGTCGCCAGTTTCGCCAAGAAGCGCGAGCATCCGAGTTTTGACGAGCTTGGCTTTCGCCAGCAGGCAGACTTGTTCGACCTGCTTGTCGCGGGCGGCAAGCGCCCGATCGTCGTGGATGCCGCCGATATCAAGGCGGACCCAGAGGCGGCGCTGGGCGCGCTGTGCGACCGGATCGGGCTAGCGTTCTCCGACCGCATGCTGCGCTGGCCTGCGGGCGGCCATCCCGATGACGGGGTCTGGGCGCCCGTCTGGTACGGGCAAGTGCATCAAAGCACCGGATTCGAGGCTGAAGACCGGTCGCTGCCTCCCGTCGAGGGGCTGCTTGCCGATCATGTCGCGCAGGCGATGCCCTTCTATGAAACGCTTTACGCCGCGCGCTGAAAATTTTTCTGCAGGGCGGGAACCGGGGGCGGTGCGCGAGACTTTAGTCAGTAACCGCATCGCGGTCCGCGCGCTTCTGTCCCGCACCTCATCCCACGCGCGGCGGCCCCGCTTCCCCTCCCCGGAAGCGGGGCCTTTTCATGTCTTGCTTGGTTCGAACCAGCCGCGCCTGTGGATATTTTACCTTGGGTCAACCGGAGTTTCGGGTTAACCTGCGCCAAATAACGCGCCGAAACTGGCGCATCGAGCAGGCAAGACAATGGGTTACAACCTACAAGACGTCTCCGGCAATCCGTCCGGAGGCCTGAACGCATGGGCATTTACGCTTGATCTGACCGATCCGTCAGCCTCGACGGTGACGGGTGATTTCTCGATGGTCGGGACATTTGGGGGCGTGCGCGAATCCAGCAGTCCGTATGTCTTCACGACCCTGGAAGGCGGCGCGTTCGGCACGCTTGGCTTCAACACCTCGACGGGCACCTACACCTTCACCGTAAACCGCACCGCCGTGATCCAAAGCGGAACCGACCAGATCTACCGGTTCTCGGTTCAGGGGACGGACGGCGGCACCAGCTATACCGACACGGTCACCGTCAACATCCTCATCTGTGTCACGCGCGGCACCCGGATCGAGACGGAGCGCGGCGAGGTTCCGGTCGAACTCTTGCGCATCGGGGATCTGGTGCGGACGAAGGATGGCGCGTTCGAGCCGGTGCGCTGGATTGGATCGCGCAAGGTCAGCGCCGAGGAATTGCGCCAGAGCGACACGTTGCGCCCGATCGTGATACAGGCCGAGGCGCTGGGCAAAGGGCTGCCGCGCCGGACGCTTGCGGTGTCGCCCAACCACCGCATCCTTCTGAGCGACTGGCGGGCGGAACTGCTGTTCGGAGAGCCTGAGGTGCTGGCGCCCGCAAAGGCGCTTGTGAACGACAAGACCATCCGGCGGGACAGCCGCGCGGTCACGGTCGAGTATTTCCATGTCCTGTTCGACACACACCAGATCATCCTGACCGAGGGCCTTCCGACCGAAAGCTTCCATCCCGGCGTCTATTCGATGTCGGAACTGGACGAAGAGGTGCGCGAAGAGCTTGTCCTGTTGTTCCCGCAACTGGCGCGGCCCGATGGATATGGCAAGACGGCGCGCATCGCCCTGCGCCCCTGGGAGGCTCACGTTCTGCTGGAGCAGGACAACGCGGGGGGCGCCGTGTCTTCGCTGGAACAAGTTGGATGACGGGGCTGATCGACCAGAACGGGCTTGCGCTGCCCCCGGTCGAAGCCCCGAGCGAGGAGCAGCTTCGCGTGTTCGGCGATCTTCTGTTCCTCGCCTTTCGCAGCCCGCGCCACACCCAGATGCCGCTTGGCACCCTGCGCAGCTATATCGAGCCGCCGGTGCACCTTGGACAATTCCGCATCTTCCGCTTCGACGAGGTGCCGCGCGGAATGTATACATGGGGCTGGCTGTCTGACGACGCGGCAAGGCGGCTGGTGAAGGGCATGCCACTGGCGCCCGAGGATTGGCATTCCGGCGACAACCTCTGGATCGTCGACATGATCGCGCCCTACAAGGGGCTGACCGCCAGTATCGTGCGCTGGATCATGGAACCCGGCAATTTCACCGAACATTCGTTCTTCTTCCGCCGCGTGTCCGGCGTGAACGAGACCCGGCGGATCGTGCACATCGACTTTCGCCGCCGCGCGCTGGCAAAGGTCATGACGCACGAGGCGTTTCTGCGACGCAAGGTCTAGCCCAGAAGCTGGCTCAGCTTCAGCGCCACCGACATATCGCCCGAGACCTTGATCTTGCCCATCGCGAAGGCAGTCATCGGGTTCAGGTCGCCCGCGATCAGCTTTTCGAGGTTCCCGCGCGATATGCGGATCGTGCAGGCCGCGTCTTCATCTGCCACCCGCGCGGTGTCATGGTCTACCGTGATCGCGCCGTCCTCGCCGCAATCGAACTTCACGCTCGTACCCAGCGGGCGCTTGTTGAGCCCCCGCTGAAATTTTCCGGCAATTTCGTCCAGTGTCACGGTCTACTTGCCCAACCGCCGCTTGCGCGCCGCCAACAGCTTGAGCCGCAGCGCATTGAGCTGGATAAAGCCCGCCGCGTCCTTCTGGTCGTATGCGCCTGCGTCGTCCTCGAACGTCACATGCGCCTCGGAATAAAGCGACGCATCCGACCAGCGGCCAACGGTGCGGGCCAGACCCTTGTAGAGCTTGAGCCGCACCGTGCCGGTCACATGCTCTTGGCTGCGGTCGATCAGCGCCTGCAGCATCTCGCGCTCTGGCGAGAACCAGAAGCCGTTGTAGATCAGTTCGGCGTATTTCGGCATCAGCTCGTCCTTGAGATGCGCCGCGCCGCGGTCGAGCGTGATCTGCTCGATCCCGCGATGGGCCTCAAGCAGCAGGGTGCCGCCGGGCGTCTCGTAGATGCCGCGCGATTTCATCCCGACAAACCGTCCCTCGACCAGATCGAGACGCCCGATGCCGTGCTTGCCGCCCAGTTCGTTCAGCTTGGTCAGGATCGTGGCGGGCGACATCGCCTCGCCATTGATCGATACGGCATCCCCGCGCTCGAACCCGATCTCGACGTATTCGGGGGTATCGGGCGCGTTTTCGGGGTCGGTGGTGCGCTGGTAGACGTAGGCCGGCGCATCAATAGCGGGGTCTTCCAGCACCTTGCCCTCGGACGAGGTGTGCAGAAGGTTCGCATCGACCGAGAACGGCGCTTCGCCGCGCTTGTCCTTGGCGATCGGGATCTGGTTCTTCTCGGCGAAGTCGATCAGCTTGGTCCGGCTGGTCAGGTCCCACAGCCGCCAGGGCGCGATCACCTTGATGTCGGGGTTGAGCGCATAGGCCGCCAGTTCGAACCGCACCTGATCGTTGCCCTTGCCGGTCGCGCCATGCGCCACGGCATCTGCGCCAGTCTCGGCCGCGATCTCGACCAGCCGCTTGGAAATCAAGGGGCGCGCGATGGACGTGCCCAGCAGATACAGCCCCTCATACAGCGCATTGGCGCGGAACATCGGGAACACGAAGTCGCGCACGAATTCCTCGCGCAGGTCCTCGATATAGATGCCGGTGGCGCCCATCATCTCGGCTTTGGCGCGGGCAGGTTCCAGTTCCTCGCCCTGGCCAAGGTCGGCGGTAAAGGTCACGACCTCGCACCCATACTCGGTTTGCAGCCATTTCAGGATGATCGATGTATCAAGACCGCCCGAATAGGCGAGGACGACTTTCTTGGGTGCGGACATTGGACGCTCCGGATTGTTCGCCCGGCGGCATATCGTTTGCGCGGGGGCACGGCAAGGCGGGCTTGCAGTCGGAGGCGCGGGCTGGTTGGTTTTGCAGTGCAGGGAGGGCCGGACATGGGCGAGCGGATCGAATGTTTCAGGGGCGTGGTGCATCCGTGGCACCACGACCATTTCGGCCACATGAACGTGCGCCACTACGCGCCGTTCTTCGACGACGCGAGCTATCATATGTGGACCCTACTTGGGCTGCCGTATTCCGTGATGATCCCCGAACACGGCGTTCACACCGTATCCGCGCAGGCGACGACGAACTTCATCAAGGAACTGGTCGCGGGCGATCTGATCCGCATCGACGGCTGTTGCACGCGGGTCGGATCGAAATCGGCGACGCTCCATCTGCGGATGTTCCACGCCGACACCGGCGATCTGCACGCCACCTATGATCTGGTCGAGGTGTTCTTTGATCCCGAAACGCGCAAGTCCGCCGCGATCCCCCCGGCGGTGCGCGAACGGCTCAGGGCGCATCTGGTCGCGCCCGACTAGGCTTGGCGGATGACGCGCCGCCTGCTAGCCAAGCCCATGACCGATTTCCCGCAAAAGGCGCGAGCCGCCGAAGCCGCCATGCGCGCCGTGTTCGACGCGACGCCGCTGATGCGCAACGACCATCTGTCCGGGCTGCACGGCGCTGACATCTGGCTCAAGCGCGAGGATCTGACGCCGGTGCGGTCCTACAAGATCCGCGGCGCCTTCAACGCCATGCGCAAGGTGCTGGATGCCGATCCCTCGCAGGACGTCTTTGTCTGCGCCAGTGCGGGAAACCATGCGCAGGGCGTGGCGTGGAACTGCCGCCATTTCGGAACGCGCGGCGTGATCTTCATGCCGGTGACGACGCCGCAGCAGAAGATCGACAAGACCCGGATGTTTGGCGGCGATCATGTCGAGGTGCGGCTGGTCGGTGACTATTTCGACCAGACCCTCGCCGCCGCGCAGGACCATTGCGCCGAGGTTGGCGCGCATTTCCTGTCGCCCTTCGACGATGAGGACGTGATCGAGGGACAGGCTTCGGTCGCGGTCGAGATGCTGGCGCAGATGGACGGCGCGCCCGATGTGGTGATCCTGCCCGTGGGTGGCGGCGGGTTGTCGGCGGGCGTGCTCAGCTACTTCCGCGATGTATCGCCCGAGACCGAGTTCTGGTTCGTGGAACCCGAAGGCGGCGCCAGCCTTACTGCGGCTTTGGCTGCAGGCGCGCCGGTGACGCTGCCCAAGGTCGACACCTTCGTCGATGGCGCGTCGGTCGCGCGGATCGGCGCGCGCACCTTTGCGCGGCTGTCGGGTGTGCCGCGTGAACGGGTGCTTCTGGCCCCCGAGGACCGTATCTGCGTCACCATCCTGTCGGTGCTGAACGTGGAAGGGATCGTGCTGGAACCTGCGGGCGCGCTGGCGGTCGACGTGCTCGAGGCGCTGCGCCCGCAGATCGCGGGCAAGCGGGTGGTCTGCGTGACATCGGGCGGCAATTTCGATTTCGAACGCCTGCCAGAGGTGAAGGAACGTGCGCAGCGGTTCGCGGGCCTCAAGAAATATTTCCTGCTGCGCCTGCCGCAGCGTCCCGGTGCCTTGCGCGATTTCCTCGACATGCTCGGGCCGGACGACGACATCGCCCGGTTCGAATACCTCAAGAAATCGGCGCGCAACTTCGGCACGGTCCTGATCGGGATCGAGACCAAGGACGCCGCCGCGTTCCCCGCGTTGTTCGCCAAGATGGACGCCGCAGGCTTTGCCTACCGCGACATCACGTCGGACGAGACGGTGGCGGAGTTCGTTCTCTAGGCGGCCAACAGCCCGGCCTTCGCCAGAAATTCCGCCTTCGATTGGTCATAGCAGGCGGCCAGATCGGCCACAGTGCCCGTGCCTGTGTCGCAAAGGCGCGCAAGCTCTGCAAAGCCGAGGTTGAGGGCAGAGCCCTTTAGAAAGTGAAGATCCTCGTCCGCCGCGTCCCCGGCGGACAGGAGCCGCGCCATCACTTCTTCGACTTCTTCAAGGAACAACTCGACGACTTCGGGGAACCCGTCTTCCCCGATCTCGAAGCGCAGGTCATTCACGCGCGTCCAGTCAATCATCCTGTCACCCAGCCAAAATCGCACCCCCGCGCCAGAGTGGCTGTCATCTCTTGCCTCGGGATTAACCCGGAGCGGCGATTTCGGTCGCATTCGAGGCTTCAGTTTTCATCAAGGCTTGTCCTCCAAGGCTTCCGCGTGAGGGTGAGACAATGAACCAGCCAGCCATACAGGCGGCGGTCGGCGATGCGCTGACCGTGCTCGTCGTCGATGACAGCCGACTTCAGCGCAGGCTTCTGACCGGCGCGCTGCTGCGCGAGGGTTACCGCGTGCTTGAGGCCGGAAGCGGAGAGGCGGCGCTTGCGCTATGCCGGGCCGAGCCCGTGGATATCCTGATCAGCGACTGGATGATGCCCGGCATCAGCGGCCCCGACCTGATCCATGCCTGGCGCGCCGAGACCGTGGGGCGCTATGGCTATGCGCTTCTTCTGACGTCGAAATCCGGCAAGGCAGACGTGGCCGAAGGGCTCGACAAGGGCGCGGACGATTTCCTGACCAAGCCGGTCAATGGCGGCGAACTGCGCGCGCGCCTCCGCGCCGGAGAGCGTGTCATTCGAATGGAACGGCAGTTGTCCGAAAAGAACGCGCTGCTGGCCACCACCCTGGCCGAAGCCGAGGCGCTTCATGCCGTGATCGAACGCGATCTGATCGAGGCGCGCAAATTGCAGCAATCGCTGGTGCGGCGGCGGAACCGCCGGATTGGCGCGTCTGAGGTGACGCTGTTGCTGCATCCTTCGGGCCATGTCGGCGGTGACCTTGTGGGCGTGATCGAATCGGATGGCCCCGAGATCGCGCTTTATGCCATCGACGTGTCGGGGCATGGCATCGCATCGGCCCTCATGACGGCGCGGCTGGCGGGCTATCTGTCGGGCAAGGGCGCCGATCAGAACATCGCGCTTGTGCCGGGCCCCGGCGGCACCCGCCTGCGCGCCCCGGACGAGGTGGCGGCGCGGCTCAATGACCTGATGCTGACCGAGATCGACAGCGATCTGTATTGCACCTTCATCATGGCGCGTTTTGATTTTGCATCGGCCCGGCTGTGCCTCGTGCAGGCCGGTCAACCGCATCCGATCCTGCATCGCCGGTCAGGTGTGCTGGAACGTCCGGGTGCCGGGGGTCAGCCGCTTGGCTTGTTCGACACCCCGCTTCTGGACCGAGTCGACACCACGCTGCAGGACGGAGACAGGCTGCTTCTGATTTCGGACGGGCTGTCAGAGGTCGCGGACAGGACGGGCACGCAGCTTTCCGACGCCCGGTTGGCGGCGGCGGTGCGCAGAAACCGTGCGCTGGACGGGGACAGTTTCCTGCACGCGCTGCTTTGGGATCTGGAACGCTGGTCGGGCGCAGCCGGCTTTGAAGACGACGTCTCGGCGGTGCTGTTCGACTACAGGGCCGACGCGACCTGACGCACGAAGGCGCGGTCGCCTGCATTGTCCAGCCTGTCGCACGCCACCTCGATCGGCATCCAAAGCGCGGTGTGACCGGGTTCCGTTGGCGGGCCAAGGTCACGCAACGGACGGGCAAGGTAGATGGTGCACAGCTTTTCCGCCCAGCGGTCGTACTCCGGCATGTAGGCAAAGCGGCGAAAGGCCCCCAGGCGCACCGGTTTGCCCATGGACCAGCCGGTTTCCTCGAACACCTCGCGGTGCAGGGCGGCCAGCGGCTGTTCGCCCGGATCGACGCCGCCGCCCGGAAGCTGGAACTCGTCATCGGGGTCGGCCTGATGGGTCACAAGCAGGCTGCGCCCCCGCAAAAGCACGGCATACACGCCGGGCCGGTGGGAGTAGCGTTGACCTTTCACGGGTGGCTCGCCATAGCGCCGGATCATGTAGACCCCCTTTCAGCCTCGGTTGCCGCACATATATGGCTGCGGTATGCCAATCCAGACAGCTTGAGAAGTGCCCATGAGCCTCAGTGCCCGTATCGCGTGGGATGACACCGTCCTGCCCTTTCAACTCGACCGCTCGGACATCCGGGGTCGCGTCGCGCGGCTTGACGGAGTTCTGGAAAAGGTGCTGGAGCAGCACAACTATCCGCCCGCCGTCGAGGCGCTGGTGGCGGAAACCGCGCTTCTGACCGCGCTGATCGGCCAGACGATCAAGCTGCGCTGGCGGCTGTCGATCCAGGTGCGGGGTAGCGGCGCGATCCGGCTGATCGCGACGGACTACTACGCCCCCGCCGCCGAGGGAGAGCCTGCGCGCATCCGCGCCTATGCCGCCTTCGATCAGGACAAACTCGATCCTGCCAAGACCCCGTTCCAGCAGATCGACGGTGGATATTTCACCATCCTGATCGACCAGGGACAGGGCATGATGCCGTATCAGGGGATCACGCCGCTCTCCGGCTCCAGCCTTTCCGACTGCGCGCAGACCTATTTCGCGCAGTCCGAACAGCTGCCCACGCGCTTTGCGCTCAGCTTTGGCGAGGCGCAGTCGCCCGGCGATCCCGCCGCGTGGCGGGCGGGCGGCGTGATGCTGCAACACATGCCCAAGGCATCGCCCTTCGCAAGCGGCGGCGGGTCGGGCGAGGGCGGCCTGCTGGAGGCCGAGGATATCCTTGACGGCGATGAGCACGAGAACTGGAACCGCGCGAACATGCTGCTCGACACCGCGGATGAGCTCGAGCTGATCGGCCCGCAGGTCGCGCCGACCGAGTTGCTGGTGCGGCTGTTCCACGAGGAAGGACCGCGCGTCTACGATGCGCAGCCTGTCGCGTTCGGGTGCACCTGTGCGGCGGAAAAGGTCCGCGAAAGCCTGTCGATCTATTCGTCCGAGGACATCGCGACGATGGTCACCGAGGACGGCATCGTTACCGCTGATTGCCAGTTCTGCGGCGCACATTACGAGTTTGACCCCGCGACGCTTGGCGTTGACGGGGTGGAGGCTCCGGGTGACGACGGATAGCGCGCCGGACTGGCGCAGAAGGATCGTTGCGGCGCTGGGCGAAGATCGACCGGCGTCGTCCGATTTCGACCTGAATCCCGAGGTCGTTCTGCCCGAGGGACGGGTGCTGCGCGAGGCGGGCGTGCTGGTCGCAATCGTCGGCGATCCGCCGCGCGTGATCCTGACCAAACGGTCTTCGGCGCTCAAGCATCATCCGGGTCAGATCGCGTTTCCGGGCGGCAAGGTCGATCCCGGCGATGCCGATGCCGTCGCGGCCGCCCTGCGCGAGGCCGAGGAAGAAGTCGCCTTGCCGCGCGGGTCGGTCGAGGTTCTGGGCACCATGGCGCCGCATGAGACCGTGACCGGGTTCAAGGTGACGCCAGTGGTCGCCCGGGTGACAGCGCCGTTCACCCCGATTCCCGAGGCGGGCGAGGTCGAAGAGGTGTTCGAGGTTCCGCTGGCCCATCTGGTTGATCCAGCCAATTTCCTTGTGCAATCGCGCCGTTGGCGTGGACAGCGGCGGTATTACTTTACCGTGCCCTGGGGACCCTATTACATCTGGGGCGCCACGGCGCGTATCCTGCGTGGTCTGGCCGACCGGATGGCGCCATGACCCGGATCGTGGCCGACTGGATGCAGCGGCCCGAGACGCGGGCAGTGTGCGACATTCTGGCCGCAGGGGGGCACGCCGCGCTCTTCGTGGGCGGCTGCGTTCGCAACGCGCTTCTGGACGCGCCGGTGGACGATATCGACATCGCCACGGATGCCCTGCCGGACCGTGTCATGGCCCTGGCGACCGCCGCGGGCCTGAAGCCGGTTCCGACCGGTGTGGACCACGGCACGGTGACGGTGGTGTCGGATGGTGTCCCGCACGAGGTCACGACCTTCCGGCGCGACGTGGAAACCGATGGTCGCCGCGCCGTCGTCGCCTTTACCGGTGATGTGGCCGAGGATGCGCGCAGGCGCGATTTCACCATGAACGCGCTTTATGCGCGGCCTGACGGCTCGGTGATCGACCCGCTGGGGCAGGGACTGGACGATCTGGCCGCGCGGCGGTTGCGGTTCATTGACGACGCAGAGGCGCGCATCCGCGAGGATTACCTGCGCATCCTGCGCTTCTTTCGGTTCCATGCCTGGTATGGCGATCCGTCTGCCGGACTGGACGCCGAAGGATTGGCCGCCTGCGCCGCGCGTTCAGCCGGGATAGAGACGCTTTCGCGCGAACGGATCGGCCACGAGATGCGCAAGCTGATGGCCGCGCCCGATCCCGCCCCATCCCTCGCCGCGATGGAGATGGCAGGCTGTCTGTTGCCGGTCCTGCCCGGGGCGTCGTCGCGCGCCTTGCCAATCCTTGTCCATCTGGAAGGCGCGGTCGGGGCCGTGCCGGACGCGATCCGACGTCTTGCGAGCCTCGGCGGCGAAGGTGCGGTGGACAGGTTGCGGTTGTCGAAGGACGATGCGCGGCGCCTGTCGCTGGTGCGAGACATGGCGCTGGGCGAGACGGGGACAGCGGACATCGCCTATCGTCACGGCGCCGATCTGGCCCGCGACGCGATTCTTGTGCGGTCCGCGCTGTACGAGGCGCCGCTCCCGGCGCGCATGGCCGAGGACATCGCACAGGGCGCCAAGGCCCGGTTTCCCATAGAGGCGGCGGACCTGATGCCGGACTGGACCGGCAAGGCGCTGGGCGACCGGTTGCGGCAGCTTGAAGACGACTGGATCGCGTCCGGCTTCACGCTCGACCGGGACACGCTGCTGGCGCGCGCAGCGGCAAAGGACCAATGACGCAGGGGCAGTTTTTGCCTCAACGCCTTGAACGCTATATCGAACCGGACACGGGGCATGCAGCGCCCGGCGAGGATTCATGAAACTTGGAAATCTGATCGACGCTTTCCGTCCCGCTGACGGTCCGCCACCGCGCACGCTGGGCGCGTTCTTCTTGTGGTGCCTTGGCGGGGCGATGCCTGTGCTTTGGGTGGCTGCCGCCATTTCGGCAGTGGCGGGCACGCTTGAGGTGATGACGGCGATGCTGCTGGGCATCGTCATCGACGCGGCTGTGGGGTCTGGCTCGCCCGCGAGTTTCTTCAGCACCAACTGGGGCCTCGTGGCGGGCGTCACCGCCTTCTTCCTGATCCTGCGCCCCATCGCCTTTGGCTTGTCCTCTGCCGCGAACTCGATCGTCGTTGTGCCCAACCTCAACCCGCTGGTCCTGTCGCGGCTGCACCGCTGGACGCTGGGGCAGGCCGTGACCTTCTTCGACGACGATTTCGCGGGCCGGATCGCGCAAAAGCAGATGCAGACCGCCCGTGCCGTCACCGAGGTGACGAACGAGATGATAAACGTCGTCGCCTTTGCGCTGGCGTCGCTGGTGGCCTCGACGGTTCTGCTGACCTCGATCAACGGCTGGATCGCCCTGTCGCTGGCTGTCTGGCTGGTGGGGTATCTGTGGATGATTCGCTGGTTCATGCCGCGCGTGCGCACGCGGTCGATGGCACGGGCGGGGGCGCGGGCCATGGTGTCGGGCCAGGTCGTCGATACTGTGACCAACATCAAGACGGTCAAGCTGTTCGCCCATGCCGACCACGAGGATCGCGCGGCGCTGGGCGCGATGTCGACGTTCCGTGACCGCGCGCTTGCCTTCGGCTGGATGGCGGCGGGCTTTCGCTTTGCGCTGATGGCGGTGGCTGGCATTCTTCCGGTCATGCTGATCGGCGGGACGCTGTTCCTTTGGTCGCGCGGATTGGCGAGCCCCGGCGATATCGCCGCGTCCGGCGCCATTTCCATCCGCATCGCGCAAATGACGGGCTGGGTGAGCTTCACCCTGATGGCGGTCTACGCCAATGTCGGCGAGGTCGAGGATGGCATGAAGACGCTGACGCCGCCGCATACGCTGGTCGATGCGCCAGATGCCGTCGATCTGCCCAGCGCGGGCGAGGTTCATTTCGATCGCGTAACCTTTACCTATGGCAGGGAAAGCGGCGGCATCGACGACATCGACCTGACTGTGGCCAAGGGCGAAAAACTGGGCGTTGTCGGTGCATCGGGCGCCGGGAAATCGACCCTCGTTGCGCTGCTGTTGCGGCTCTATGACGCCGAGAAAGGCACCATTCGCATCGACGGGCACGACATCGCCAGCGTCACGCAGGAAAGCCTGCGGCGGCAGATCGGCATGGTCACGCAGGAAACCGCGATGTTCAACCGCTCGGCGCGCGAGAACATCCTGTATGGCCGCCCCGACGCGACCGAGGAAGAAATGGTCACCGCCGCGGAACGCGCCCGGGCGCATGAGTTCATCCTGGGTCTGAAGGATTTCAAGGGTCGCACCGGCTATGCCGCGCATCTGGGTGAGCGGGGGGTCAAGCTGTCGGGCGGGCAGCGCCAGCGCATCGCGCTGGCCCGTGCCATTCTCAAGGATGCCCCGATCCTCGTGCTGGACGAGGCGACAAGCGCGCTCGATTCCGAGGTGGAGGCCGAAATCCAGGTGGCGCTGGACGAGGTGATGGAGGGCAAGACCGTGCTGGCCGTCGCGCACCGGCTGTCCACGATTGCCCGGATGGACCGGATCGTGGTTCTGGACGAAGGGCGGATCGTCGAGGAAGGCACCCACCGAGAGCTGCTGGCCAAGCGCGGTCTTTACGCCCGCTACTGGGACCGGCAGTCGGGTGGCTTCATCGGATTGACCGAGGCGGCCGAGTGACAGACCTGACGATCGAACGGCTGGGGCATCTGGGGGACGGCATCGCCTCTGGTCCCGTTTTCGTGCCCCTGACCCTGCCGGGTGAGAGGGTCGCAGGCGAGATCGACGGCGACCGCATGCCTTCGCCGCGAATCGTCACGCCTTCCCCGCAACGGGTTTCCCCGCCGTGCGGGCACTTCAAGACCTGCGGCGGCTGCGCGCTTCAACATGCCTCGGATGGCTTTGTCGCGGACTGGAAGGCGGAAGTGGTGTGCACGGCGCTGGCCGCGCAGGGGCTCGATGCGCCGATTCGCGGCGTCCACACCTCGCCGCCTGCGTCGCGTCGCCGGGCCACGCTGTCGGGGCGCCGCACCAAGAAGGGCGCGCTGGTGGGGTTTCATGCCCGCGCCTCGGACGTGATCGTGGATATTCCCGGCTGCACTTTGTTGCTGCCGCAGATCGTCGCGCTGCGCCCGGTGCTTGAGGGGCTGACGATCCTTGGCGGCAGCCGGAAGGCCGAGCTTGGCTTTGCCATCACATGGTCCGACCTGGGCGCGGATATCGCCGTGTGGGGCGGCAAGCCGCTTGACGGCCCGCTGCGTGCCGCGCTTGCGGTGGAGGTGGGCAAGCACGGCCTGGCCCGCCTGACCTGGGACGGCGAATGGATCGCGGAACGTGCGCCGCCGGTGCAGTCGATGGACGGCATAGCCGTCGTTCCGCCTCCGGGCGCGTTTCTGCAGGCGACTGTCGAGGGCGAAGACGCGCTGCGGCGTGCCGTGGAGGAAGCCGTCGGCCCCGCCCGCCGAATCGTCGACCTGTTTGCGGGGTGCGGCACCTTCGCGCTGCCGCTGTCGCGCGGCGCCGAGGTTCTTGCTGTCGAGGGCGATGCCGCGCTTTTGGCCGCGCTCGAAACCGCGTGGCGCAAGGCGCAAGGGCTGCGCACGATCAGGCAGGAAAAGCGCGATCTGTTCCGCAGGCCGCTGCTGCCGGACGAGTTGGCCGGGTATGATGCCGTGGTGATCGACCCGCCGCGTGCGGGGGCCGAGGCGCAGATGGACCAGATTGCCGCGTCCGATGTGCCTGTCGTCGCGGCGGTGTCCTGCAATCCCGTCACCTTTGCCCGCGACGCGCGACGTCTGGTGTCGGCGGGATACCGGATCGACTGGATCGACGTCGTGGACCAGTTTCGCTGGTCGCCCCATGTCGAGCTGGTGGCACGGATCACGCGCGTGTGACGGTGTCGCCCTGCCGAGCCGTAATCAAGCGGCTGTTCTGACGCCCATTTTTGCGGTAAAAGGTCGGCAAAACAATGGCGCCTGTCGGGCAGGGGACAATGCGGTCAATCAAACTTCTTCTGGCTGTCGTGCTGCTGCTGGGCATCACGGCGTGCGCTCCATCCAAGTTCAAGACCTATCGCGGCCCAGAGGTCACGCGCGTCCTCGTCTTCAAGGAGGATCGAAAGTTGTTCCTGATGCACCATTACAAGGTGCTCAAGGATTACGACATCGGGCTGGGATTCGCGCCCGACGGTCACAAGGCGTTCGAAGGTGACGGTCGCACGCCGGAAGGTACCTATTACATCGACCGCCGCAATCCGAACTCGGCGTTCCACCTGTCGATCGGCATTTCCTATCCCAATCCGGTCGATGTCGAGGTCGCCCGCGCCGCCGGTCGCTCGCCGGGCGGAGACATCTTCATCCACGGCGAAGCGCGGCCCGACAAGCCACGCGACTGGACCTGGGGATGCATCGCGGTCTCGAACAAAGAGATCGAGTGGATCTATGCGATGGTGCGGGACGGCACGCCGATCGACATCTATCCATAACGATCGGCGCCAAAGTCAGCCTTAGAGGCGTCAGCCTTGGCCGAAGGTTACGGCAGGCGTCGCTTCTGACACCGCTTGCGGCGCGCGCTGCGAGCCCATCACCAGAGTCCACCAGATCTTGCCGCCGTCTTCTTGGAAATAGTCGAACCCCATGTCGTTCGCGTCGGGGTCGAGAATCACTTCGCGCGTGGCAGTCTCGTTCATCCAGGCGCCGAGCGTCTCGAGCTCGGTCTCGAAGGTCTCGGAAATCGCTTCACCTTCAAGGCGACCATTGTATCCGACGCGGCGAACCCGGTCGACGGGCGACGATCCGTCAGAGCCGAAGTGCCAGGGGCGGTTCTGCACGGCCATGTCGCGGGAGTGGGTCGCGGCGGCTGCATTCAACTCTGCACTCAGCTGGACTTGCGTCAGCCCGTTCGACGCCCGGAGCGCGTTTACGGCGTCAAGCATCCGGAACTGCACGCGGGATTGTTCCCCGAATCCAAGGCGATACACCTGCGGCAACGGCTTGCCGTCCGGGCCAAGCCGAGGCTCTGTCACCGTCGGACCGCAAGCCGAGACCAGAAGTGCAAGTGCCGTTACGGCAAGCGAAAGTCGTTTCATGAGTAAGTTTGCCCTTAGCGAATCCAGCGCGACTATACCGTTGAAGCGACCGGGCGAAACGCCACAGGCCGGGATCGGCGGAACCACGCTGGTTTGATTTGCGACTGAGGCATTTACGCAATAAAATGGCAACAATCAAAGCTTCCGGGATGCGACCAATGACGCAAGACAAATTCTCTGGCCTTAGCCGCCGTGGCTTCCTTGCTGCCGGGGCCGCTGCGATCTCTGCTCCTGCGTTCGCGCAGGACGGTGGCGTGACCGGCGCCGGGACGATCGAGTTCGAGGGCGATCTTTCCGCGACGGCCCGGCACAACATTTCCAGCTTCCGGGCTCTGGAATGGCAGCCGTATTTCTCGAATCTGCGCAACGGTGCGATTCTCGTCGATGTGCAAAGCCGCGCGCTGCACTACTGGAACGAGGATCAGACCATCTACAAGCTGTTCCCGACCAGCGTGCCGCTGACCGAGGACATGACCCGTCGTGGCCGCACATCGGTGGTGCAGAAGGTGGAAGGCCCGTCCTGGCGGCCCACACCTGCGATGAAAAAGCGCAATCCCGCGTGGCCGGACTTTGTCGGCCCCGGCCCGGACAACCCGCTGGGCACGCATGCGCTGTACCTGTCGTGGACGTATTACCGCATCCACGGCACGCATGACACGCGCAAGATCGGCCGCCGATCATCGAACGGTTGCATCGGGCTTTACAACGAGCACATCGCCGAGCTTTTCGGAATGGCAAAGGTCGGCACGCAAGTGTTGCTAATTTGACGACGTTGGGGCCAGTTTGCGTTTGAACCCGTGTTCGACGTTTGCATCGGCAGAATGGCGCTATGTATACGGAAGATACCAGGTACAGTCACAGCCCGTGATAGGTATGTCCATCGGGCCTAACCGGAGGTTAACATGAAAAAAGTTGCACTCGCTGCCGCTCTCGCACTGACCACTTCGACCGCATTCGCTGGCGGCTACGAAGCACCCGTCATGGAGCCGCAGATCGTTGTCGAAGAAACCGCTTCTTCGTCGGCACCCGGCCTTGTCGTTGCCCTGCTCGTTCTGGCAGTCGCAGCCGCAGCCATCGCACGCTGATATCTCTCCTTCGGGAGAACGGAAAACGGCGGTGAAGCAATTCACCGCCGTTTTTCTTTGTGAATTAAGGACTTGGCGAAGACCTAGTCCAGCCAACCCTTGAGATTGCGCTCGATCACGCCCGACAGCGCGGCGACATGCGCGTCGTCATCGTTGAGGCAGGGGATGTAGGTGAACTGCTCACCGCCGGCGTGCTCAAAGCTTTCGCGAATCTCTTCGTTGATCTCTTCCAGCGTCTCGATGCAGTCGGCCGAGAAGGCAGGCGCGATCACCGCGATCTTCCTCTTGCCCTGTTCCGCCAGCCGCGCGACTTCCTCGACAGTGTAGGGCTGCAGCCATTCCTCGGGGCCAAAGCGCGACTGGAACGTCGTCGTGATGCGCTCATCCTCCCAGCCAAGCCGCTCTTTCAGCAGGCGCGTCGTCTTCTGGCACTGGCAATGGTAGGGGTCGCCTTCCATCAGGTAGCGCTTGGGCACGCCGTGGTAGGACGTCACCAGGATGTCCGGCTTGTCCTCCATCCGGTCGTAGGCACGTTCCACCGACTGCGCGAGCGCGTCGATATAGACCGGATCGTCGAAATAGGGCGGCACGATCCGCACCGGCGGCTGCCATTTCTCCTTCATCAGCGCCCGGAAGAACTGGTCGTTCGCCGTGGCCGAGGTTGCGCCCGCGTATTGCGGATACAGCGGGAAGAAGAGGATCTTCTGACACCCCGCCTCGATCATCGCGCGCACCTTCGATTCGGTCGAGGGATTGCCGTAGCGCATGCAGAAATCGACCATGACATCGCTGCCATAGCGCGCCGCCATGCGGTCCTTGATCTTCGCGGTCTGGTCCTTGGTGATCGTCATCAGCGGGCTCTCGCCCTTGTCGTGATTCCAGATCGACTTGTAGTTGGCGCCGGACGAGAACGGCCGCTTGGTCAGGATGATGAGCTGCAGAAGCGGTTGCCATATCCACGGGCTGTAGTCGATCACCCTGCGATCCGACAGGAATTCGTTCAGGTAACGGCGCATCGACCAGTAGTCGTAGTTGTCGGGCGTTCCGAGGTTCGCCAGCAGGATTCCGACCTTGGCCGGGGCGATCTTCGGGTGATCGGCGGGCGCATGGGCAGGACAGCGCGCATCCGCAAGGGACACGCCCGTCCCCGATTTGGCATCCAGCATGGCGTCGGTCCCGGTCTTGTGAGGTCTGTCGAAGGTTGCGTTGGACATATAGGCAATTACTCTGTGGTCAATCGCCGGGGGCTGCGTCATCGCGCAGCGGGCGTTCATCGGTGGACAGCGCGTCGGCCAACCGGGTCGTTGCCGAACCGGGGCGCAGCGGCTTTGGCTGGCTGTCGTCGGGCGCCCATCCGGTCAGGACGATCGTCTCGAACCTTGCGATCACGCGGCCGTCCGAATCGCAATGCCTGTCCGTGTAAAGCTTGGTGGCCTCGGCGAACACGGCGCGGCGGGCGGGGGCCTTGTGCCGCGCGGCAAGGGCGTTCGTCTCGCCCATCGCGCGCAGGTCGCGCATCAGGTGAAAGGGCGTGTCATAGCTGACGGTCGTTGTGGTGCTGTCTGCGACGGGCAGGCTGAATCCGGCCCGCTGCAAAAGCGCCCCGGCAGAGCGCAGGTCCGCCATCGGCGCGACACGCGGCGACAGCCCGCCCGTCACGGACGCCTCTGCCTCTGCAAGGCAGGTGCGCAGGTCGGACAGGGTCTCGCCTCCTAGAAAAGTCGCAAGGAAAAAGCCATCAGGCCGCAACGCGCGCCTGCACTGGATCAGCTGGCCGATGGGGTCGTTCGCCCAATGGAGGGCCATGCCGTGCACGACAAGATCATGCGCGGCCACGGGCAGATCGAGCGTTTCGTCGTCAGGAACCATGCGTGCATCTGCAAGACGTGGCGTCCAGACCTGAGGAAAAGGCGTGACGACGGCGGCGTCCGTAAACCGCCGGTTAACGAAATCCAGTCTTTCCTGAACATCGTCCGCCGCCTGTTCATGCAGGAACAGAGCCGGATCGGCCATCGACAAGGCGCGCGCGCGGTGCCGGTTCAGCGCCAGCCGGTCGGTCAGGGGGACGGGATCGGTCATCGGCGCGTATGTAAGGGGATGCCATGGGATTGCAAAGCCTCGTCGCCCTCGCGTTTCCGCCGCGCTGCCTGTCCTGCGGCGGTCTTGTGGGGGAGGATTTCGCGCTGTGTGCCGCGTGCTGGCGCGACACGCCGTTCATCGCCGGGCTGACCTGCCGCACCTGCGGCGTCCCGCTGCCCGGCGACAGCACGGCAGAGGAACATTGCGACGACTGCCTGACCATCGCGCGGCCATGGAGCTTTGGTGTGGCCGCGATGCTGTACCGCGATACCGGGCGCAAGCTGGTCCTTGCGCTCAAGCATGGCGACCGGACCGATCTGGCGCGTCCCGCCGCACGCTGGCTTGCCGTGCGCCTGCAGGGGCGGCTGGCACCGGATACGCTCATCCTGCCGGTGCCCGCCCATTGGCGGCGCCGGATCGCACGCCGCTACAATCAGGCGGCGCTGATCGCGCGTGCGCTCGGGCGGGAAACGGGCGCAGAGGTCGATCCGCTGGCGCTGATCCGGCCCCGCGCAACGCCGATCCAGGACGGGCTGAGCCGCGACGCGCGATTCGCCAACCTGGCCGGGTCCATGCGCCTGCGACCCGACCGTGCGCCGCGGCTGAACGGGCGCCCGATCCTTCTGGTCGACGACGTGATGACGTCGGGGGCGACGCTTGCAGCTGCCGCCGAGGTCTGCCTTGCATCAGGGTCAGGCCCGGTTGCCATCGCGGTCATGGCGCGCGTTGCGAAGGATGACTAAATCCCTATGATCCACGGCAAAAGGATCAGGGCGATGAAATCGGTCGAAATCTACACCACCCCAACCTGCGGCTTCTGCATGATGGCCAAGCGGCTGCTCGACAAGAAGGGCGTCGCCTATGCCGAGGTCGACGTGTCGCGCGATCCGTCGCGGCGGCAGGCTATGATGTCGCGCGCCCATGGTCGGCACACGGTGCCGCAGATCTTTGTCGGCGACACCCATGTCGGCGGATGTGACGAGCTGTATGCGCTGGAGCAGTCGGGAAAGCTTGACCCGCTGCTGACCGCCGAGTGACGCGCGCCGCGCTTCTTCAACTGTGCGCGTCGGACGATCCGGCGGCCAATCTGCCCGTGACGCTGGGCATGGTCGACGCGGCGGCGCAATGCGGTGTCGATCTGGTGATGACGCCAGAGGTGACGAATTGCGTGTCCACCAGCCGCACCCGGCAGATCGAGGTTCTGGCGACCGAGGATGAGGACCGCACGCTCAAGGGACTGCGCAACGCGGCGGCGCGGCACGGCGTGCACATCCTGATCGGCTCGCTCGCTCTCAAGACGGATGACGCCGATGGTCGTTTCGCAAACCGGTCGTTCCTGATCGGGCCTGACGGCGGCATTCTTGCGCGGTATGACAAGATCCACATGTTCGACGTCGAGATCTCGGAAACGGAATCCTACCGCGAATCAAAGGGGTATCGGCCGGGCGACAGGGCCGTCGTCGTGTGGACATCGATCGGCGTGATTGGCATGACGGTGTGCTATGACATGCGGTTTCCGCATCTCTACCGCGATCTTGCCCGCGCCGGTGCCGAGATCATGACCGTTCCGTCCGCCTTCTCGCCCGTCACCGGCGCCGCCCATTGGGAGCCGCTGCTGCGCGCGCGCGCCATCGAGACCGGGGCTTTCGTGCTGGCCCCTGCCCAGACCGGTGAGCACAAGGCGAGCCGGGGCAAGACGCGCAGCACCTATGGCCACAGCCTTGCCGTCGCCCCGTGGGGCGAGGTTCTGGCGCAAGCCGGAGAAGCGCCTGGTGTGACGCTTGTGGACCTCGATCTTGACGCCGTGCGGCAGGCCCGCGCCCGTGTTCCGTCGCTGGACCATGACCGCGCCTATGCGCCGCCCGAACCCGACACTCCAAACCGATGAGCGAGCAGACCGACAGCCTGAGCGCTGCGCTGTTCAGCGAGCTGTTCATGGCGGACCAGCTTGCCCGCAACCGCGTGTCGCGTGCCCTCCCGAAGGGGATGGAGCTTAGCCATTTCTCGGTGCTGAACCTCTTGGCGCGGTCGGGCGAGGAAAAGACCCCGGCGCAACTGGCGCGCACCTTCAACGTCACGCGCGGGGCGATGACCAACACGCTGTCGCGGCTGGAATGGGCGGGATATGTCCATATCCGGCCCGACTGGGACGATGCGCGGCGCAAGTTCGTCTCGGTCAGCCCTGCGGGGCGCGCCGCGCGCGATCAGGCGCTCGAGGCCGTCGCTCCGGTGCTGGGCGAGGCGGTTGAAAAGCTTGGCCCCGACACCGTGCGCCTTGCCCTGCGCGTGCTGCGCGAATTACGCGCCCAGTTCGGAGAGCCGGGTTAACGCGGCTTCAGCGACGTGGTGACGTAGTTCACCGACAGATCGCGGTCCGACACCGACCAGCTCCAACTGACCGGGTTGAAGACGAACCCCTTGCGGTCCACTGGGTCCAGACCGGCGTTGCGCAGAAGGTCAAACAGCTCGTCCGGCGTGATGAACTTGTTCCAGTCATGGGTGCCCTTGGGCAGCCAGCGCATGACCCATTCGGCGCCCACAATCGCCATGACAAAGCTCTTGGCGTTGCGGTTGATCGTCGAGCAGGTCATCAGCCCGCCCGGTTTCAGCAGTTTGCGGCAGGCGGTCAGGTAGGCCAGCGGGTCCGAGACATGCTCGACCACTTCCATGTTCAGCACGACATCGAACTGCTCGCCCGCGTCGGCCAGCGCCTCGGCGGTGGTGTGGCGGTAGTCGATGGTCAGGCCGGACTGTTCGGCGTGCAATTGCGCGACGGGGATGTTGCGGGGTGCGGCATCTGCGCCCACCACCTCGGCACCCAGCCGCGCCATGGGTTCCGACAACAGGCCGCCGCCGCAGCCGATATCGAGGATGCGCAACCCCGCAAAGGGGCGATCCGTGGTCAGATCGCGGTCGAACTCGGCTTCGATCTGGCGGGTGATATAGTCAAGACGACAGGGGTTCATCAGGTGCAGCGGCTTGAACTTGCCGGTCGGGTCCCACCATTCGGCGGCCATCGCTTCGAATTTTGCGACTTCGGCGGGGTCGATTGTCGTCGCGGACTGGGACATTCTGCGTCTCCTGATAATTTCGTGTGACCGCCCGTGGCGGCGCGCGCTCCGGCGTTATATAGGAGTGATATGGACCGGCTCGCAGATAGAAAAAACGCCGCAGAGTTTCTTTACCCGCCGATCGACCCATTCGACCAGCGGATGCTGGACGTTGGCGATGGGCACCGGATCTATGTGGAACAGTGCGGCAACCCGAATGGCGTGCCGGTTGTGGTGCTGCACGGCGGCCCCGGCGGCGGCTGCAGCCCTGCGATGCGGCGCTATTTCGACCCCTCGCATTACCGCGTGATCCTGTTCGACCAGCGCGGCTGTGGCCGGTCGCGTCCGCATGCCAGCGTCGAGGCCAATACGACATGGCATCTTGTGCGTGACATCGAGGCGATCCGCACCACGCTGGGCATCGAGCGCTGGATGGTCTTTGGCGGAAGCTGGGGCGCCACGCTGGCGCTGATCTACGGCATCAGCCACCCGGACCGCGCCGCTGCGCTGGTGTTGCGCGGCGTGTTCCTGATGACGCAGGCCGAGCTTGACTGGTTCTATGGCGGCGGCGCGGGCAAGTTCTGGCCGGACGTCTGGGCGCGCTTCACCAGCCTTGTGCCCGAGGATGAGCAGACCGATTTCATCGCCGCCTATCACCGCCGCCTGTTTTCGGGCGATCTGGTGCAGGAGACCCGCTTTGCCCGCGCCTGGGCTGCCTGGGAAAACACGCTCGCCTCAATTGAGAACACTGGCGCGGGGGGCGGCGAAAGCCCGGCGGAGTACGCGCGCGCCTTTGCCCGGCTAGAGAACCACTACTTCACCAATGCCGGGTTCCTCGAGGAAGACGGCTGGATCCTGAAGAACGCGGGCGCCTTGCGCAATGTGCCCGGGATCATCGTGCAGGGCCGCTATGACATGATCTGCCCGCCGACGTCGGCCTTTGCGCTGCACAAGGTCTGGCCGGGTTCCGATATCCGCGTCGTCGCCAAGGCGGGCCACGCCCTGTCCGAACCAGGGATCAGCGCCGAGTTGGTGCGCGCGATGGACCGTTATCGCGCCGACGCCGCGATGCGGCGTCTGGCCTGATCCGGTGCCCTTGATCCCGGCCATCCCCATGTGCAGGTCTTGCCTATGACAAGCGCCATGCGATCCCGGATAAGCCGACGTGGCCTGATCGGAAGCGGTGTTGCCGCGTCCATGCTGGCGGCGACCGGGTTTCCGCTGCGCGCGCAGCCGCGCCAGGGCGGACGGCTGCGCATGGCGCTGCCGGGCAGCGTGCAGACCTGGGACACGCGGCAGACGCCGGACCTGTTCATGCTGGTCGCCGGGATCGGCATGGTGTTCGACACCCTGACCGAGGTCGCGGCGGATGGCACCCTCAAGGGTGAGCTGGCGACCGGGTGGCAGGCCAGCGCCGATGCCCGCGTCTGGACCTTCGCGCTGCGCGAGGGCGTGGCGTTCCATAACGGCAAGCCGTTCGGACCGGCAGATGTTGTAGCGTCGCTGAAGCTGCACAAGGCCGCCGGATCGCCTGCGCAGCCGATCATGGCGCAGGTCCGCTCGATCCGGGCGCTGGGCAAGACCCATGTGCAGTTCACTCTGTCGCAGCCGAACGCCGATTTCCCCTACCTGATGTCGGATCATCACCTGTTGATCTACCCCGCAGGGCAGATCGCCGAGGCGATGGAGCAGGGCATCGGCACCGGGCTTTACCGGGTCGAGCATTTCGTGCCCGGGCAACGTCTTCAGGCGCGGCGGGTTCAGGCGCATTACAAGGACGGGCAGGCCGGGTGGTTCGACGCGATCGACCTTTCGGTGATGAACGGCGCGCCTGACCGCATTGCGGCGTTGCAGGCGGGGCGCGTCGATGTGATCCCGGATGTGCCCCCCGCCGACGCGGCCCGGCTGCGAAGCGCTGGTGTCCAGACGTTCGAGGCGGCGGGCAATGGCCATGTCGCATTTACCATGCGCACCGATGCCGGGCCGTTTGCGAACCCTGATTTGCGCCGCGCGCTGAAATACGCCGTGGACCGGCCCGCGATGTTGCGGGACGTGTTCGGCGGGCGGGGCAGCCTTGGTGCTGACCATCCCGTCGGGCCGCTCAATCCCTTCGCCGCAGGCATCGTGCCGCCCCCGTATGACCCGGACCGCGCGAGGTATAATCTGCGGCAGGCTGGCCTGTCGTCCTTGACGCTGAAAGTCGCGGCGCCCGAGGATTTGGGGCCCGTGGTGGACAGTTATGCCGCCGCTGCGCGCGCTGCGGGGATCAGGATCGTCGCCGATGACGACGGGGCGGACTGGTTGGCGGTGCAATGGGCCGGGCGCCCGACCGAGGACTGGATCCTGTCTGCGGCGCATGGGGCGGGCAGCGCGCTGAATATCGGTGGCTGGTCGGATGCGAGGCTGACCGCGCTGCTGTCTGCGGCGCGGGAAACGCTCGACACCGGCGCGCGGCAGGCCCTTTACGCGCAGGCACAGCAGGAGATCGCGGATGAGGGCAACGTGGTGATTCCCGTCTTCACGCCGTTCACCGGGGCGGCGCGGCCGACGCTGGTGCGCCCCGATCAGATCGGCGCGCTGCACCGGCTGGACGATGCGCGTCTGGCCGAACGCTGGTGGTCTGCCTGATCGGCGCCGACAAGGCCCTTGCAGACTCGGGGCGCCGTGCGTATATCCACCTCAACAGCGGCGCGTCGGTCTCCACCCCCGAAGGCTCCACCGGATCAGTATGACGGGCCGCGCGCCCGTTTTTTTGTGCCTCAACACAAGGCAACCATGTCAGACCTTATCGCGAAAGCCGCCATCGACCGGCGCCTGGCCGAGATCATCACGCCCACCATCGAAGGCATGGGGTTCGAGTTGGTGCGCGTGCGGCTCCTGGGCGGCAGGACCAAGACCGTGCAGATCATGGCCGAGCGTCCCGAGGGCGGGATCGAGGTCGATGAATGCGCGCAGATCAGCCAGGCGGTCAGCGCGGTTCTGGATGTCGAGGACCCGATCGACGAGAACTACACGCTTGAGGTGTCCTCGCCCGGGATCGACCGCCCGCTGACCCGGTTCAAGGATTTCGCCGTCTGGGAAGGGTACGAGGCCAAGATCGAGACGACCGAGATGATCGACGGCCGCCGCCGGTTCAAGGGCATCCTTCAGGGCGTCGAGGACGACGAGATCCTGATCGAGGTGCCTGACGAGAAGGGCGCCGAGGTGACCATCGGGCTCAAGTTCGACTGGCTGTCCGATGCCAAGCTGGTCCTGACCGAAGAGCTTATCCGCGAAATGCTGCGCCAGCGTAAGGCCGCTGGGATCGTGAACGAAGAACAGTTTGACGAGATCGAGACCGACGACGGGTCCGAGGAGGAAGAGTAAATGGCCATCACTTCTGCAAACCAGCTTGAGCTTCTCCAGACCGCCGAAGCGGTCGCGCGGGAAAAGATGATCGACCCCGGTCTGGTGGTCGACGCGATGGAGGAAAGCCTCGCCCGGGCCGCGAAGTCGCGCTACGGCGCCGAGATGGACATTCGCGTGTCCATCGACCGCAAGACCGGCAAGGCGACGTTCACCCGCGTCCGCACCGTGGTGGCCGAAGAAGAGCTTGAGAACTATCAGGCGCAGGTGACGGTCGAGCAGGCGAAGCCTTATCTCGAGAACCCGCAGATCGGCGACGAGATCATCGACGAGGTTCCGCCCGTCGAGCTTGGCCGAATCGCGGCGCAGTCTGCCAAACAGGTGATCCTTCAGAAGGTCCGCGAAGCCGAGCGGGATCGCCAGTACGAGGAATTCAAGGACCGCGCCGGGACGATCATCAACGGCATCGTCCGCCGCGAGGAATACGGCAACATCATCGTCGACGTGGGCCGGGGTGAAGCGGTGCTGCGCCGGAACGAGAAGATCGGCCGCGAAAGCTATCGTCCGAATGACCGCATCCGCGTCTACATCAAGGACGTGCGCCGCGAACCGCGCGGGCCGCAGATCTTCCTGTCGCGCACCGATCCGCAGTTCATGGCAGAGCTGTTCAAGATGGAAGTGCCGGAAATCTACGATGGCATCATCGAGATCAAGGCCGTCGCCCGCGATCCCGGCAGCCGCGCCAAGATCGCGGTGATCTCCTATGATTCGTCCATCGACCCCGTGGGCGCCTGCGTCGGCATGCGCGGCAGCCGCGTTCAGGCCGTCGTGAACGAGCTTCAGGGCGAGAAGATCGACATCATCCCGTGGAACGAGGATCAGGCGACGTTCCTCGTGAACGCGTTGCAGCCTGCCGAGGTGTCCAAGGTCGTCATCGACGAGGAAGCCGGCAAGATCGAGGTGGTCGTTCCCGACGAGCAGCTGTCGCTGGCCATCGGCCGCCGCGGCCAGAACGTGCGGCTTGCGTCGCAACTGACCGCTCTCGACATCGACATCATGACCGAGGCCGAAGAGTCCGAGCGTCGTCAGGCCGAGTTCGCCCAGCGCACTCAGCTGTTCATGGACACGCTCGATCTGGATGAATTCTTCGCCCAGCTTCTGGTGTCCGAAGGCTTCACCAACCTCGAGGAAGTCGCCTATGTCGAGGCGGACGAGCTTTTGGTGATCGACGGTGTCGACGAGAGCACTGCAAGCGAGTTGCAGGCCCGTGCCCGCGACCACCTGGAAGAACAAAGCCGCAAGGCGCTGGAACACGCCCGCGAGTTGGGTGTCGAGGACAGCCTTGTTGACTTCGAGGGCCTGACACCCCAAATGATCGAAGCGTTGGCGATGGATGGCGTGAAGACGCTTGAAGACTTCGCCACCTGCGCCGACTGGGAACTTGCCGGAGGCTGGACCTCGGTCGACGGTCAGCGGGTCAAGGACGACGGTCTTCTCGAAAAGTTCGAGGTTTCGCTTGAAGAAGCGCAGAACATGGTGATGACCGCCCGGATTCAACTGGGCTGGGTCGATCCTGCTGATCTGGCGGTCGAAGGCGAAACCGAGGAAGGCACCGAAGAGGAGGTCGCCGAGTAAGGCGGCATCATGACCAGAGGCGGACGCACGAAAGAGACGGACGACCCGGAACGTCGCTGCATCGCCACCGGCGAGGTCCAGCCAAAGGCCGGGCTGATCCGGTTCGTGGTCGGCCCTGACAATTCGATCGTCCCCGACATTGCCGGCAAATTGCCGGGTCGGGGCATCTGGGTCGCGGCGGATCGCGCCGCGCTGGAGCTGGCGGTCAAGCGCAAGCTGTTCGCGCGCGGTGCCAAAAAGGCGGTCGAGGTGCCGGACGGTCTGGTCGATCTGGTCGAAAGACTGGTGACGTCGCGGCTGATCAACCTGATCTCGCTGGCCCGCAAGTCGGGCCGCGCGGTGGCCGGGTACGAAAAGGTAAAGGACTGGTTAGGCAAGGAAGAAGCCCGTGTCCTGATCCAGGCCTCCGACGGATCGGAGCGTGGAAAGAGCAAGTTGAGCACGCCTTACAAGGGCGTGTTCATCGGGGTCCTGACGGCCTCGGAATTGGGTTTGGCATTCGGGCGCGATCATGTGATACATGGCGCGCTTGCGGCTGGCGGACTCACCCAACGTGTTGTAGAGGAAGCCGCGCGGCTCAAGGGCTTGCGCGCATCGGACGGGTCGAAACCCGCCGGGAAGGATACGAAGACTTCATGAGCGATACAGACGGCAAGAAAACCCTCGGCCTTCGTGGCGGCCCGCGTTCCGGTAACGTGAAGCAAAGTTTCAGCCACGGACGGACCAAGAACGTCGTGGTGGAAACGAAGCGCAAGCGCGTGGTCGTGCCAAAGCCCAGCGGCTCCAAGCCCGGGGCCGGTGGCGGCACGCAGGGTGGTGATCCGTCCAAGCGTCCCGCCGGCATTTCCGACGCGGAACTCGAACGCCGCATGAAGGCACTTTCGCTCGCCAAAGCGCGCGAAGCGGATGAAGCCGTTCAGCGTGCCGCAGACGAAAAGGCGCGCGACGAAGAGCGCCAGCGTCGCCGCGACGAGATCGAAGCCAAGGAACGCGAAGAGCGTGAGCGCGAAGAGGCGCTGAAGGCCAAGGTCGAGGAAGAGCAGCGCGAAAAGCGCGAAGCTGAAGAGCGCAAGGC
This sequence comes from Anianabacter salinae, assembly GCF_019061145.1. Lineage (GTDB taxonomy): Bacteria > Pseudomonadota > Alphaproteobacteria > Rhodobacterales > Rhodobacteraceae > Anianibacter > Anianibacter salinarum. Next base: position 171,338 of record NZ_JAHQZS010000005.1, read on the forward strand.
AGCGACCGCCAAGAAGGCCGCCGCGCCCGCCGCACCCGAAGCCAAGCCCGCCGATCCCGCAGAGGCCCAGGCCGCTGCAGAGCGCGGTGGCCTCAAGCCTGCGCGCAAACCCGACCGCGAGCGGACGGATGACAAGCGCGACGCCAAGACCGCCAAGGGCGGCGAGCGTGACAACCGCCGTTCCGGCAAGCTGACGCTGAACCAGGCGCTTGCGGGCGGCGAAGGCGGTCGCCAGCGGTCGATGGCCGCGATGAAGCGCAAGCAGGAACGCCAGCGCCAGAAGGCGATGGGCGGCCATGCCGAGCGCGAGAAGGTCGTGCGCGACGTTCAGCTGCCCGAAGCCATCGTTGTGTCCGAGCTGGCCAACCGCATGGCCGAACGGTCTGCGGATGTCGTGAAGGCACTGATGCAGAACGGCATGATGGTCACCCAGAACCAGGTGATCGACGCCGATACGGCGGAACTGATCATCGAGGAATTCGGCCACCGCGTCGTGCGCGTGTCCGAATCGGACGTCGAGCAGGTGATCGAGGCGACCGAGGACCGGGCAGACGATCTCAAGCCGCGTCCGCCGGTCATCACGATCATGGGTCACGTCGACCACGGCAAGACCTCGTTGCTGGATGCGATCCGCAAGACCAAGGTCGTCGCGGGCGAAGCGGGCGGGATCACGCAGCACATCGGCGCCTATCAGGTTACGGCCGACAACGGCGCGACGCTGACGTTCCTCGACACCCCCGGCCACGCGGCGTTCACGTCGATGCGGTCGCGCGGTGCACAGGTGACGGACATCGTCGTTCTGGTGGTTGCCGCCGATGACGCGGTGATGCCGCAGACCATCGAGGCGATCAATCACGCCAAGGCCGCCAAGGTTCCGATGATCGTTGCGATCAACAAGATCGACAGGCCCGCCGCGAATCCCGACAAGGTGCGCACGGACCTTCTTCAGCAAGAGATCATCGTCGAGAAACTGTCCGGCGACGTGCAGGACGTCGAGGTTTCGGCTCTCACCGGCCACGGCCTCGATACCCTGCTTGAAGCGATCGCTCTGCAGGCCGAGATCCTCGAGCTCAAGGCCAACCCCGACCGTGCCGCCCAAGGCGCGGTGATCGAGGCGCAGCTTGACGTGGGCCGCGGCCCCGTCGCGACGGTCCTCGTGCAGCACGGCACCCTTCGCCAGGGCGACATCTTTGTCGTCGGCGAACAGTGGGGCAAGGTGCGCGCGATGGAGAACGACCAGGGCGCCCGCGTCAAGGAAGCTGGCCCCTCGGTTCCCGTCGAGGTGCTTGGCCTCAACGGCACGCCCGAGGCGGGCGACGTTCTGAACGTCGTCGAGACCGAGGCGCAGGCCCGCGAGATCGCCGAGTATCGTCATCAGCAGTCGAAGAACAAGCGCGCCGCAGCCGGTGCCGCGACGTCGCTTGAACAGCTGATGCAGAAGGCCAAGGACGACCAGACGGTTTCCGAGATGCCGATTGTCGTCAAGGCGGACGTGCAAGGCTCGGCCGAGGCGATCGTCCAGGCGATGGAGAAGATCGGCAACGACGAGGTGCGCGTCCGAGTGCTGCACTCGGGTGTCGGCGCGATCACCGAATCCGACATCGGACTGGCCGAAGCGTCGGGTGCGCCGGTGTTCGGATTCAACGTCCGCGCCAATGCGACGGCCCGGAACACGGCGAACCAGAAGGGCGTGGAAATCCGCTATTACAGCGTGATCTACGATCTTGTGGATGACGTGAAGGCGGCGGCCAGCGGCTTGCTGTCGAATGAGATCCGCGAGAACTTCATTGGCTACGCCGAGATCCGCGAAGTCTTCAAGGTGTCGGGAGTTGGCAAGGTCGCCGGGTGCCTCGTCACCGAGGGCGTCGCCCGACGGTCCGCCGGTGTCCGGCTTCTGCGCGACAACGTGGTGATCCACGAAGGCACGCTGAAGACGCTCAAGCGCTTCAAGGACGAAGTGGCCGAGGTTCAGTCCGGTCAGGAATGCGGCATGGCGTTCGAGAACTACGACGACGTGCGCCCGAAGGACGTGATCGAGATATTCACCCGCGAAGAGGTCGAGCGCTCGCTCTGAGTTCAGCAAACCGCAAACGAACAAAGGGAGCGCAGCGCGCCCCCTTTTTCATGTCTGCTGGCGATGCAGGATACGCGATCAGGCGGCGCTGACCTGACCCGCAGGACGTCCGGCGATCGTCTTGTTGTCCAGCCGGACCACGATCCGTCCGTCCGGAAGGGCGCGCACGAACTGGCCCTGAACTGAGATACAACTACCGATTACAACAGTCCGAACCATAGCAGCGACTCCCGCGTAAGTTGATGAGATTCGAGTCATACACAAATAGTCCGCATTTTCATCAGACTTTTGTCTGGCTCGCCGCAATTTCGCCCGAAAGTATGATGTGCCCTAAAGCCAATCGCGCAGAATCGGGATCAACGGCACATCCGCAGGCGGCATGGGGTAGTCGCGCAGACGCTGCGGCGCCACCCAGGCGAGGGTCTGGCCTTCGCGTGGCTCGGGGATGCCTTGCCACTTTCGGCAGGCGAACAGCGGCATCAGCAGATGAAACGTCTCGTAGGCGTGCGAGGCGAACGTCAGCGGGGCAAGGCAGGATGACCATGTGTCGATCCCCAGTTCTTCCCTCAATTCACGGATCAGCGCGTGTTCCGGCGTCTCTCCGGCTTCGACCTTGCCGCCCGGAAACTCCCACAGACCCGCCATCGACTTGCCTTCGGGGCGCTGCGCCAGAAGAACGCGGCCGTCCGCGTCGATCAGCGCGACGGCCGCGACAAGAACGATCTTCACGACCGGTAATCGGCGTTTATGTCGATGTAGCGGTGCGTCAGATCGCAGGTCCAGACCGTGGATTTGCCGTTGCCGACGCCAAGATCGACCGAGATCACCAGTTCTTGTTGTTTCATGTAGGCCGCGCCGTCCGCCTCGGCGTAGTCGGGCGACCGCCAGCCCTTTTCGGCAACCAGGATGTCGCCAAAGCGGATCGACAGCGTGTCGCGGTCAGCCTTGGCTCCGGATTTTCCGACGGCGGCGACGATGCGGCCCCAGTTGGGGTCTTCGCCCGCGATGGCGGTCTTGACCAGCGGAGAGTTTGCGATGGACAGACCGACGGTCTTTGCGTCCGCCGCGCTTGCCGCGCCGGTCACGCGGATTTCCACGAACTTGGTCGCGCCTTCGCCGTCGCGCACAACCTGATGCGCAAGGTTCATCATCACCTCGCCCAGCGCGCCTTTGAACGCCTTGAACGACGCGCTGCGCCCGTCGCCGATCTGCGCCCCGGCGCCGGTCGCCGCAACCAGCAGCGTGTCGGAGGTCGAGATGTCGCTGTCCACGGTGATGCAGTTGAACGTCGTGTCGGTCAGCTGGGTCACCGCACGCTGAAGGGCGGCGCGCTGAATCTTCGCGTCGGTGAAGATGTAGACCAGCATCGTGCCCATGTTGGGCGCGATCATGCCCGACCCCTTGGCGATGCCCGCGATGCTGACGGTCTCGCCGTCCACGTCGATCGTCGCAGAGGCGCCCTTGGGGAAGGTGTCGGTGGTCATGATGGCACGGGCCGTGTCGGCGATGCCGCCGTCGGTCAGCCCGGCCTTGAGGTCCTCGATTTTCGCGGTGATGCGGTCATGCGGCAGCGGCTCGCCTATCACGCCGGTCGAGGATGAGAAGACGCGCGCCTCGGGCAAGCCGAGCGTGTCCGCAACAGCACCGGTGACGGCGCGCACAGCATCGACGCCGCCAGCGCCGGTAAAGGCGTTGGCGTTGCCGGAGTTGACGATGATCGCCGCCCCGTCACCGCCCTTGCCGCCGATCTTGGCCTCGCAGTCGAGAACCGGCGCGGCGCGTGTGGCCGAGCGGGTGAAGGTGCCCGCCATCACCGTGCCGGGCGCAAGTTCCATCAGTGTGACATCGGTGCGGTTCTTGTAGCGCACGCCAGCCGATCCGCTGGCAAAGCGCGCGCCCCGGATCACCGGAAGATCCGGGAACTTTTCCGGGGCGAGCGGCGAGATGTTGGTGTTCTTGGCAGGCGCTGCCGCCATGTCCGCGAGCGGCGAGGCCACCACCGATCCAAGCTTTTTCTTCGTCTTCTTCAGCTTCTTCTGAAGCGTCTTGATCGTCTCGGATTTCTTGGCCATCGCCCGGGGCTCCGTAAAGGGTTACTGCGACAGCAACTCTAGATTGGAAAGCACCGACGGGTCGAGATCGCCGATTTCGGCACGCTCCACCTCTGCTGCGGCAGTGATCTCTTCCACCTTGGCGGCCACGGCCTGTTCGCGCAATTGCGCCTCGATCTCGGGACGCAGCTCGTCCAGCGACGGCGCTTCGGCGGTCCGGGTCTCGTTCAGCTTGATGACGTGCCAGCCGAACTGGGTCTGAACGGGGCCTGCGACATCGCCGGGCTCCATACCCTGAACGGCCTCGTCAAAGGGCTGCACCATCATGCCGGGGCCGAACCAGCCAAGCGCGCCGCCGTTGGGGCCGGAGGGTCCGGTCGAATGCTCTTTCGCCAGCTCGGCAAAGTCGGCGTCGCCCTGGGCCTGCTCGACCAGCGTCTGCGCTTCTTCCTCGGTCTCGACGAGGATGTGCGCGGCATTGTATTCGGTGCTGCCTTCGAACTCGGCAATAGCTGCTTCATAGGCCTGCTGCACCGCCTCGTCGGTCACAGCGCCCTCGGCGGCGTCATTCACGACATCTTGTGCCAGAAGCGCCCGGCGCTCGTTCTCGACGCGCAACTCGACGGCGCGCGGCGCCTCGGTCACGGTATCAGCCATCGCGGTCTGGCGGATCAGCTGCTCCAGAACCCCGTCGAACAGGACGTCATCGGGAAGCTCCTGATACTGCTGCGGCAGTTGCGATTTCAGGGCGATCATGTGCCCCAGCGTGATGTCTGTGCCGTTCACGGTCGCCAGAACCATCGCAGGATCGGCGGTGGCCGCTTCGGTGGCGGTGTCCTGGGCAAAGGTCGGCGTGGCAAGGCCAAGCGCAAGCGCGGTTCCCAGCTTCAGGGCGGTGCGGATGGGCATCGTGATTTCCTTACGGTTGGGCCGCGTCGGTGCGCGACGTTGACACTGTTTCAGGCGCCCCTTACATCGCAAAGCGACGCAACGGGCCCGCATTCCGGACCCTACCTATGGGTCTGCCGGTAGGGCCGCAAGCCATCTGCCGACACGAACCTGTCAGATCGCATTCGCGCGGAGAAAACATGCTGGGTATCGGAACGATCGCCAAAAAGGTTTTTGGCACCCCGAACGACCGCAAGATCAAGTCGACCCGGCCGCTCGTCGAGAAGATCAACGCGCTGGAGCCCGAGTTCGAGGCGCTGAGCGATCAGGGTCTGAAGGACAAGACCGAGGAATTCGTCGGCCGCATCGCGAACGGCGAGAGCCTTGACGCGATCCTGCCCGAAGCCTTTGCCAACTGCCGCGAGGCCGCGCGCCGCGCGCTGGGCCTGCGCGCGTTTGACGTGCAGCTTGTCGGCGGCATCTGCCTGCACGAAGGCAACATCGCCGAGATGAAGACGGGCGAGGGCAAGACGCTGGTTGCGACCTTCCCCGCCTATCTGAACGCGCTGACCAAGCGCGGCGTCCACATCGTCACGGTGAACGATTATCTGGCGAAACGCGACGCGGAATGGATGAGCAAGGTCTACGGCGCGCTGGGCCTGACCACCGGCGTCGTCTATCCGCAGCAGCCCGAGGCCGAGAAGAAACAGGCCTACGCTTGCGATGTCACCTACGCGACGAACAACGAGCTTGGGTTCGACTACCTGCGCGACAACATGAAGTCCCGGCTCGAGGACATGAGCCAGCGCGGGCATCACTATGCCATCGTCGACGAGGTGGACTCGATCCTGATCGACGAGGCGCGCACGCCGCTCATCATTTCCGGCCCGTCACAAGACCAGTCCGATCTGTATGTCAGCATCGACAAGCTGATCCCCGAGCTGACCGAAGAACACTACACCCTCGACGAAAAGACCCGGAACGTCACCTACACCGACGAGGGCAACGAGTTCCTCGAACAGCGCCTGCACGAGATGGGCATCCTTCCCGAGGGCCAGTCGCTTTACGAACCGGAATCGACCACCATCGTCCACCACGTCAACCAGGGCCTGCGCGCCCACAAGATGTTCCAGAAGGACAAGGACTATATCGTCCGCGACAGCGAGGTCGTGCTGATCGACGAGTTCACTGGCCGGATGATGGCCGGACGGCGCCTGTCCGACGGTCTGCATCAGGCGATCGAAGCCAAGGAAGACTGCAAGATCCAGCCCGAGAACGTCACGCTCGCCTCTGTCACCTTCCAGAACTATTTCCGCCTCTATTCCAAGCTGGCGGGGATGACCGGCACGGCATCGACCGAGGCCGAGGAGTTCATGGAAATTTACGGCCTTGGCGTGGTCGAGGTTCCGACGAACCGCCCCATTGCACGGCAGGATGACAACGATCTTGTGTTCCGCACCGCAGCCGAGAAGTTCGCCTCGATTGTGGAACAGATCCGCAAGGCGAACGAAAAGGGCCAGCCGGTTCTTGTCGGCACCACGTCCATCGACAAATCCGAGATGCTGTCGGCGCTTCTGACCAAGGAAGGCGTGCCGCACAACGTGTTGAACGCGCGCCAGCACGAGAAAGAGGCGCAGATCGTCGCTGACGCGGGCAAGCCCGGCATGGTCACGATCGCAACGAACATGGCCGGGCGCGGCACCGACATCCAGCTTGGCGGCAACGTCGAGATGAAGGTGTTCGAGGCGCTGGCCGCCGATCCGAACGCGAACCCCGAAGAGCTGCGCAAGCGGATCGAGGCAGAGCACGAGGACGACAAGAAGAAGGTGCTGGAGGCGGGCGGCCTGTTCGTTCTGGCTACCGAACGCCACGAGAGTCGCCGCATCGACAACCAGCTGCGCGGTCGTTCAGGCCGTCAGGGCGATCCGGGGCGGTCGTCGTTCTACCTGTCGCTCGAAGACGACCTGATGCGGATCTTCGGGTCTGAACGGCTGGACAAGATGCTGACGACGCTGGGCCTCAAGGAAGGCGAAGCGATCGAACACCCTTGGGTGAACAAGTCGCTCGAGCGCGCGCAGGCCAAGGTCGAGGGGCGCAACTTCGACATCCGCAAACAGCTGTTGAAGTTCGACGACGTGATGAACGACCAGCGCAAGGTGATCTTTGGCCAGCGGCTTGAGATCATGGAAGCAGCCGACACCACCGAGATCGTCGAGGACATGCGTCATCAGGTGATCGACGATTTCGTCGATGCCTACTGCCCGCCGAAATCCTACGCTGACCAGTGGGATGCCGAGGGCCTGCGCGGCGCGCTCATCGAAAAGCTGTCGATGGAAGCGGACGTGAACGCCTGGGCCGAAGAAGAGGGCGTCGATCAGGACGAGATCAAGGAACGGCTTTGCGCGCATTCCGACGAGATGATGGCCGCCAAGGCCGAACAGTTCGGCGCCGACACGTTCCGCAACATCGAAAAGCAGATCATCCTTCAGACCATCGACCAGAAGTGGCAGGACCACCTTAAGATGCTGGAGCATCTGCGCTCGGTCGTGGGCTTCCGCGGCTATGCGCAGCGTGATCCGCTGAACGAGTACAAGACCGAGGCGTTCCAGCTGTTCGAGTCGATGCTCGACGGGCTGCGGGTGGATGTCTCGACCAAGCTGTCGCAGATCCGTCCGATGACGGAAGAAGAACGCGCTGCGATGCTCAAGCAGATTTCCGACCAGCAGGAGCAGATGCGCCGCGCCGCTGAACCGGCCCAGCCTGAACCCGTTGGCGCGGGTGCCGCTGCCCCCGCCGATCCGTCCTCTGCCGTCGCCGGTTTCGACGAGACCAACCCGACGACCTGGGGAAATCCGGGCCGCAACGACAGCTGCCCTTGCGGATCTGGCAAGAAGTTCAAGCACTGTCACGGTCAGCTCGCCTGAGCCAACTCGGCAAACAGGTTTTTGCCTGTTTGCCACAAGATCGGCCCAATTCGGTGCCACTGTTTCCGGAAAGAGATCGCAAGCGATCCCGGAGACAGGCATGGACACGACAAAAATGATTACCGCCGGGGGCACGATCCTGGCCTCTGTCGCAACGGTCGGGCTGATGGTCTGGCAAGAGGCGCAGGCGTCCCGCTACGACGCCATTGGCGAGGCATCCGAAACCGCCGCGCCCCCGCCCGCGCAAGCGACATTGTTGCCGTCGGTGTCGTCGATCCTGGTGCAAGAGGCCCCTGCACCAGAACCCGCACCGACCGTGACCCTGGCCTCGCTGGAACCCGCGTCGGTCGTTCCGCAGAGACCAGAGACAGCCCTGGCGCCGGTTCTCGACCCCGCGCCCGAAGACATGGCAACGCTGGACACCAGCATCGCAGCACCCGATGCGCCGCCGGTGGTGACGACGGAAACCCCCGCGCCCAACATGACCGAGGCCGAGATGTGCGCGCCCGTGCTGACCGCAGATGCGCGCCCCGCCGGGATCGCCGCCCTGACCCTCAGCGCGCCTTGCCATGAAAGCCAGCCGATCACCGTCGAGCATGCTGGCCTGACCTATTCAGACCGGACGAGCGACCTTGGCACCTATTCCGTGCGCCTGCCGGTCCTGTCCTCGCCCGCCGAAATCCGCATCACCTTCCCGGACGGTGAGCAGACCGACGTTACTCTGGACGTGCCGGACCTTGGCAGCATCGACCGGGTCGCCCTGCAATGGAGCGGCGAAACCGGCCTGTCGCTGCATGCGTTCGAACTTGGTGCGGGATATGATGATGCGGGCCACGTCTGGATTGAGAATGCGCGGGACGCGGACCATGCCGTTGGCGGACGCGGCGGGTTCTTCACCGCCCTTGGCGACGGCACGGGCCTGACCCCGAAGACGGTCAACATCTACACCTATCCCGCCGACATGGCCGTTCAGGACGGTGTCATCCGCCTGTCCGTCGAGGCGGAAGTCACCTTGCAGTCCTGTGGCCGCGATGTTTCGGGCGAAAGCTTTCAACGCGACGAGAACGGTGTGTTCCAGCCGATGACCATTACCTTGTCGATGCCGGGATGTGATGCGGTCGGGGAATATCTCGTCTTGAAAAACCTCCTGCGAGACATGAAGGTCGCCTCCAACTGACGAGGGGACTTCGGGGGGTATGATAGGTTTGCGTGCGGCGGCCCTCGCTGCGGTTTGTCTATTTTTCTCGACCCTCGCCGTCCTTGCGAACGACGTGACCCTTACTTCGCGCGATGGCGGCGTGACGATCGAGGGCACGCTTTTAGGATATGACGGCGAATTCTACCGTGTCGAAACCGTCTATGGCGCGCTGACCGTGGATGGCAGCGGGGTGAACTGCGAAGGCCCCGGCTGCCCCGACCTGACCGCCTATGTCGCGGAATTCAACATCTCGGGCGCGCGCACCATGGGCGCCGTGCTCCTGCCGGCGCTTGTCGAATCCTTCGCTGCGCGCAGCGGCTATCGGGTCGAGCGCAAGATCACCGACGATTCGCACTTTCGCTATGAACTGTATGACCAGCGCAGTGGCGCGCTGTCCGCCGACATCCGGTTCCGCGTGACCAGCACCGCCGAGGGCTTTGCCGATCTGGTGGCGCAAGAAGCGGACATCGTCCTGTCTGTGCGCGAGCCGCTTGCCAGTGAGGTCGACCGCGCGCGCGCCGCAGGTGTCGCCGACCTGACCGACGCTCGCCGACGCCGGATTGTCGGGCTGGATGCGCTGGTTCCGCTTGTCTCGCCCTCAAGCCCGCTCGAGAGGATCACGCTTGAACAGCTGGCAAGCGCCTTCGCGGGCGAAATCGACAACTGGGCGGCGCTGGGCGGTCCCGATGCGCCGATCCGCTTGCACCTGCGCGATGCGGCGTCCGGCCTGGCGCAGGGCTTTGTCAGCCGGGTCATGGTCCCCGCCGACCTGACCCTGGCCGCCAGCATTCAGCGCCATGCCTCGAACGAGGATCTGGCCGATGCCGTCGCGCGTGACCCGCTGGCGCTGGGCGTGGCCAACTATTCCGAGATCGGGAACGGCAAGGTTCTGGCGGTGTCGGGGGGCTGCGGCATCCTGAATGTCGCCAGTGCCGCGACCCTGCGATCAGAGGACTACCCGCTGACGACGCCGCTGTTCCTGTATACGCCTGCCAAGCGCCTGCCGCTTCTGGCCCGCGAGTTCATCGGCTATATCCGCAGCCCCGCCGCGCAGCCGGTTATCGCGCGCGCGGGGTTCGTGAACCTGTTTCTTGAACGGATACCTCTGGATGCGCAGGGCGAGCGGCTGGCCAACGCCATCGCGCGCGTCGATGGTGACGGGATCAGGCTGAGCGATGTTCAGCGGCTTGTCCGGACGATGCGGGGAAGCGCGCGGTTGTCCGTCACGTTCCGGTTCCAGGGCGGGTCAAGCACGCTGGATGCGCAGTCCGAATCCAACGTGGAACTGCTTGCGCAGATGCTGGAAAGCGGGCGCTACAACGGCACGCGGATCACCTTTGTCGGGTTCTCGGACAGCGACGGCGCCGCGCGGGCAAACCTTGGCCTGTCGCGCAAGCGGGCCGAGGTGGTGCGCGACGCGGTTCTGGCCGCCGCGCCGACGGCGGACCGTGCCCGGCTGGACCTGCGCGTCGATGCCTTCGGCGAGGTGATGCCGATGGCCTGCGACACCGTCGAGTGGGGCCGCCAGGTCAACCGGCGGGTCGAGGTCTGGATCGATCAAAGATAGCCTTCCGAGCGAAAGCTGACCTCGCGCCCCTTGCCGATGACCAGGTGATCGTGAAGCGTCAGGCCAAGCGCAGCTGCCGCCGCCTCGATCTGCCGGGTCATGGTGATGTCGGCCTCTGACGGCGTGGGATCGCCCGACGGGTGGTTGTGCACCAGGATCAACGCCGAGGCGTTCAGTTCCAGCGCCCGCTTGAGGATCTCGCGCGGGTAGACCGGCACATGATCGACCGTGCCCTGCGCCTGCGCCTCGTCGGCCACCAGCACGTTCTTGCGGTCAAGGTAGAAGACCCGGAACTGTTCCGTCTCTCGGTGGGCCATCGCCGTCTGGCAATAGTCGAGAAGCATCTGCCAGCTGGACAGGACCGGTCGCCGCATCACGCGCCCCCGCGCCATGCGGTGCGCCGCCGCCTCGATCAGGCGCAGGTCGTGCAGGATCGCGGGGCCGACGCCTTCGGTCTCTGCCAGCCGCGCGGACGCGGCAGACAGGACGCCATTCAGATCGCCGAAGCGGTCGATCAGGCGACGCGCCAGCGGCTTGACGTCGCCGCGCCGGACGCTGCGGAACAGGATCAGTTCCAGAAGCTCGTAGTCCGGCATCGCGTCGGCGCCGCCGTTCGAGAACCGGTCGCGCAAGCGGTCGCGGTGGCCTTCGATATAGGACGGCACTCGCGCGCCTTGCGGCAGCACCGCGCCGGGAGGGGCGGCATCGAACAAGGGAACCTGTCCATCGGAAAAGGAAGAGCGCCGGGCCATGATGGCACGACGCTCTCACAGATCGGGTAAAGACAGGGTTAAGACCTAGCCGGTCATCCCGTCCCAGAAGCTTTTCACCTTCGAGAAGAAGGACGAGGATTCGGGGTTGTTGTCCTTGGACAGTTTCTCGAATTCCTCGAGCAGCTCTTTTTGCCGCGCGGTCAGGTTCACCGGGGTCTCGACGGCCATCTCGATGAACATGTCGCCATGCTGGCCGCCACGCAGGTGCGGCATGCCCTTGCCGCGCAGGCGCATCTGGCGGCCCGACTGGCTGCCCGGCGGGATCTTCACGCGGCTGCGGCCGCCGTCGATGGTCGGCACCTCGATGTCGCCGCCAAGCGCGGCCTTGGCCATGCTGACCGGAACGCGGCAATGCAGCTCCGCGCCGTCGCGTTCGAACAGGGCGTGGGGTTCCACCTCGATGAAAATGTAAAGATCGCCCGACGGCCCGCCGCGCAGTCCCGCCTCACCTTCACCGCCCAGACGGATGCGGGTGCCGGTTTCGACGCCCGGGGGCACGTTGACCGAAAGCGAGCGGTTCTTTTCGGTGCGCCCGGCGCCGCCGCAGGCGGAACAGGGATTCTTGATGATCTGGCCGATCCCCGAACAGGTGGGGCAGGTGCGTTCGACGGTGAAAAAGCCCTGCTGCGCGCGGACCTTGCCCATGCCCGAGCAGGTCGGGCAGGTCTGCGGTTCCGATCCGCCTTCTGCGCCGGTGCCGGAACAGACCGAGCAAGCGACCGAGGTCGGCACGTTGATCGTTTTCTGGATACCCTCAAAGGCGTCTTCCAGCGACACGCGCATGTTGTAGCGCAGGTCAGACCCGCGCGTCGCGCGTTGCCGCCCGCCGCCCTGGCGCCCGCCCATGAAGTCGCCGAACAGGTCGTCGAATACGTCCGAGAAGGCGCTGGCGAAGTCCGGGCCACCGGCCCCGCCGCCGCCATAGCCGCCGGGCCGTCCGCCGCCGCCTTCGAATGCGGCATGTCCAAAGCGGTCGTAGGCGGCCTTTTTCTCGGGGTCCTTCAGGACGTCATAGGCCTCGTTCGCTTCCTTGAACTGGTTTTCTGCGTTGGGATTGTCCGAATTGCGGTCCGGGTGAAGCTCTTTCGCCTTGGTGCGATAGGCTTTCTTTATCTCGTCCGCAGACGCGCCCCGGGCCACGCCCAGCACATCGTAATAGTCGCGCTTTGCCATGAGTGTTCATACCCTCCGGAAACGCGTGAACCGGCCAGCCAGGGACCGGCCGGTTCATGGCGTCAGAGATTCGCGCTTAGCCGGCGCGCTTGTTGTCGTCGAGATCTTCGAAGTCGGCGTCCACGATGTCGTCGTCGACACCGCGCGGGCCGTCATCACCGTCGGACCCTTCGCCCGATTTCGCCTGCTCGGCCTTGTAGATGGCCTCGCCCAGCTTCATCGACGCTTCGGTCACGTTGTGGATGCCCGACTTGATCTTGCCCGCATCGTTGGACTCGATCTGCTCCTCGAGGTTGGCGATCGCCAGCTCGATGGCTTCGACGGTGGTCGGGTCGACCTTGTCGCCATGCTCGTCCAGCGCCTTGCGGGTCGAGTGGATCAGGCTTTCGGCCTGGTTCTTTGCCTCGACCGACTCGCGGCGCTTCTTGTCCGATTCGGCGTTTGATTCGGCATCCCTGACCATCTTTTCGATCTCGTCGTCGGACAGGCCGCCCGACGCCTGGATCGTGATCTTGTGCTCCTTGTTGGTGCCCTTGTCCTTGGCACCGACGTGCACGATGCCGTTGGCGTCGATGTCGAAGGTGACCTCGATCTGCGGCATTCCGCGCGGCGCGGGCGGGATGTCTTCAAGGTTGAACTGGCCAAGCATCTTGTTGTCGGACGCCATTTCGCGTTCGCCCTGGAAGACGCGGATCGTCACGGCCGACTGGTTGTCGTCGGCGGTCGAGAAGATCTGCGATTTCTTCGTCGGGATCGTGGTGTTGCGGTCGATCAGGCGGGTGAACACGCCGCCCAGCGTCTCGATGCCAAGGCTCAGGGGCGTGACGTCCAGAAGAACGACGTCCTTGACGTCACCCTGCAGAACGCCCGCCTGGATGGCGGCGCCCATCGCGACGACCTCATCGGGGTTCACGCCCTTGTGGGGCTCTTTCCCGAAGAAGCTGGTCACTTCCTCGACGACCTTGGGCATCCGCGTCATGCCGCCGACCAGAACGACCTCGTCGATGTCGCTGGTGGACAGGCCCGCATCCTTGAGCGCGGCCTTGCAGGGCTTGATCGAGTTCTTGATCAGATCGCCGACAAGGCTTTCCAGCTTGGCGCGGGTCAGCTTCATGACCATGTGCAGCGGCTGACCGTTTCCGCCCATCGAGATGAACGGCTGGTTGATCTCGGTCTGGCTCGAAGACGACAGCTCGATCTTGGCCTTCTCGGCCGCTTCCTTGAGGCGCTGAAGCGCCATCTTGTCGCCCGTCAGGTCGACGCCGTGTTCCTTTTTGAACTCGTCGGCGAGGTAGTTGACGATCCGCATGTCGAAATCTTCGCCGCCAAGGAACGTGTCGCCGTTGGTCGACTTCACCTCGAACAGGCCATCGTCGATCTCGAGGATGGTGATGTCGAAGGTGCCGCCGCCAAGGTCATAGACGGCGATCGTCTTCGATTCCTTCTTGTCGAGGCCATAGGCCAGCGCGGCCGCGGTCGGTTCGTTGATGATCCGCAGCACTTCGAGACCGGCGATCTTGCCGGCGTCCTTGGTGGCCTGACGCTGGGCGTCGTTGAAATAGGCGGGCACGGTGATGACGGCTTGCGTCACCTCTTCGCCAAGATAGCTCTCGGCGGTTTCCTTCATCTTTTGCAGGATGAAGGCGGAAATCTGTGAAGGCGAATACTTGTCGCCCCGGACCTCGACCCATGCGTCGCCGTTGTTGCCGTCGACGATGTTGAAGGGGACGTTCTTCTGGTCCTTGGTCACTTCGGCGTCGGTGACGCGGCGACCGATCAGGCGCTTGACGGCGAACACCGTGCGTTCCGGGTTGGTCACGGCCTGACGCTTGGCGGGCTGACCCACGAGGCGCTCATCGTCCGTGAACGCGACGATCGAAGGCGTTGTGCGCGCGCCTTCCGAGTTCTCGATGACACGCGGCTGTGCGCCGTCCATGATGGCGACGCAGGAGTTGGTGGTCCCAAGGTCGATACCGATGACTTTGGCCATGCTCAAAATCCTCTCTTCTTTCGGCGATGTTTTGCGGAATGGGCCCGGTCCGGCACCCGCCCCGCGATCCCAATTTGAAATGGCCGGGTTTGCACCCGACGCGGCTTCTCGGCGTATATAAGGAGGGGGTCACACCCCTGCAAGCTGCCCCATGGGGCCAAAGTCGCGAATTCGAGAGGATGCGTCATGTCAGGCACCGCACCCGTCACCGTGCGCGGGGTCGAAATCCACAAGGGGCTACTGACCCCCGAGGACCAGACGCGGCTGGTCGAGGAAATCCGCGCTGTCGTGCGTGCCGCGCCGCTGTTCTCGCCCGAGACGCGCTGGGGCAAGACGATGTCGGTGCGCATGACCTCGGCAGGGCGCTATGGCTGGTATTCCGACAGGCGCGGATACCGCTACGAGCCGCAACACCCAAGCGGCGTGGACTGGCCGCCGATCCCGGGCGGGGCGCTGGCGGTGTGGCAGGCCGTGGCCGGGGCAGAACGCCTGCCCGATTGCTGTCTCGTGAACTTTTACGAAGAAGGCGCGCGTATGGGTCTGCACCAGGACCGGGACGAAGCCGATTTCGCCTGGCCGGTCGTCTCGATCTCGCTGGGCGATGACGCGCGGTTCCGAATCGGCGGGACCGAACGCGGCGGCAGCACGTCTTCGGTCTGGTTGCAGTCCGGCGATGTCGCCGTGATGGGCGGCGAGGCGCGCCTTGCCTATCACGGGATCGACAAGCTGCGCACCGGAAGCTCGACCCTGCTGCCAAAGGGCGGGCGCATCAATCTGACGCTGCGGGTCGTGGATTAGCCGCGCGCGCCCATCGAGGCTGAGGCGTTCTTGCGCGCATAGAACTCGCCCATCATCCCCAGAGCGAACAGGATGCAGGTCAGGGTGATGGGATAGGTCAGGTTGGTGTTGTGCGGCGTGTAGTTGATGAAGATGAAGCCGCGCCCCTGATCGATGGCATGGAACAGCGGGTTCCAGGTAAAGAAATGCAGCATGTAGGCGGGCAGGGAATTCGCCACGAACATCTTGCCCGAGAAGATCATGTTCATGCGGCGATAGATCTGCGACACGATCGCCACGACGCTTGGCATGAAGGGCTTGAGCGCAAGGAACACCAGCCCGATCGCGCAGCCCGACGCCCAGCCCAGCATCACCATGCCGAAGGCGTATACAGGCTGTTCGATCACGATCGGTTCCAGCAGCACATGCGCTGCGAACAGGATCACGATGATGCTGAGAGTCTGGGTGTAGAGAGAGCTGATCGCAGCCGCGCAAATGGCGATGGCCGGGTTCATCGGACCGTGCAGCATCATCGCCGACGTCGGCCCCTCGGCGCCCATGACGGCCTGCACGGCCGCGTTATGCACCATGAAGACAAAGATGCCCGACATCAGGAACAGGATGAAATTGCCGCGGATCGCCATGCCTCGGCCGCCCAGGACCGTGAACATCACATAGAACACGCCGACAAGAACGCAGGTCATCAGCACGCTCATCACAAGGCCGATGACGGCGTTGCCGTGGCTCTTGCGCAGGCTGCGGACGGTGGCGTGATAGATAAGCTCCAACGTCCGGAAGGATGATTCCAGCGTCGAGCGTTCTTTCACTCTGGGTTCGAACATGGTCGTGCCTGCCTGCAGCGTCTGAAGCGCCCCACACCCTTATCCCAGAGTGCCTTGCCCAAGTCTTACAACATATCCATAAGGAAATCAGCCCGTCTTGAACATTTCCGTGACGAACACGAGCAGCCGGAGGAACGACGTGGACCATGCCCGACTGATGACGGTGATCCGCCGCCTTGCGCTGGAAGCAGGCGACGCGATCATGGACGTCTATGAAAGCGCCGACATGGGGGTCGAGGCCAAGGCCGACGACAGCCCCGTGACGCGCGCCGACCTTGCCGCCGACCGCGTGATCTCGGACGGGCTGCGGGCCGCGTTTCCCGACATCGCGCTGGTGACAGAGGAACAGGCAGCCACCCACGCCGAGACGGCGGACAGGTTCCTGATCGTCGATCCGCTGGACGGGACCAAGGAGTTCGTTCAGCGCCGGGGCGATTTCACGGTGAATATCGCGCTGGTCGAGAACGGGGTGCCTGTGCGCGGTGTCGTCTTTGCCCCGGCGAAGGGGCGCCTGTTCTACACCGATGCGGATGGCCGGTCGGTCGAGGAGACCGGCGCGCTGCATAAGGATGTCGCGGGCGATCTTGCCCCCCTGTCCGTCTCGTCCCCCGATGGTGCGCTGCGCGTCGTTGCGTCCAAGTCGCACCGGGATCAGGCGACGGATGACTACATCGCGCGCTATGACGTGGCCGATCTGGTCAGCGCGGGATCGTCGCTCAAGTTCTGCCTTGTCGCGGCGGGAGAGGCGGATCTTTACCCCCGGCTAGGCCGCACGATGGAATGGGATACCGCAGCGGGCGATGCCGTTCTGCGCGGTGCTGGCGGACGTATGGTGCGGTTCGAGGATCATGCGGCGTTCACCTACGGCAAGCCCGGCTATGAGAACCCGTTCTTCATCGCCGCCGCACCCGGGGTCGAACTGAAGCCGGCCTGATGGGCGTCCTGATCGTCATACCGGCGCGCCACGCCTCGACCCGGTTCCCGGGCAAGCCGCTTGTGCCGCTGCGGGGGGCCTCCGGCTTGGCCTGCAGCCTGATCCGGCGCACCTGGAATGCGGCGACGTCGGCGGGCGGCGTGGACCGGGTCGTGGTCGCTACCGACGACGATTCTATCCGCGCCGAGGCCGAGGGGTTCGGCGCCGAGGTGCTGATGACCTCGCCCGATTGCCAGAACGGCACCGAACGCTGCGCCGAGGCGCTGGACCAGCTTGGCGGCGGCTATCAGATCGTCGTGAACCTGCAAGGCGACGCGCCGCTGACCCCGCCCTGGTTCGTCGAAGAACTCGTGGCGGCGCTCAAGGCGCACCAGACCGCCGAGGTGGCGACGCCCGTGCTGCGCTGTTCCGGTCGGGCGCTGGACGGGTTCCTGGAAGACCGCCGCGCCGGACGCGTGGGGGCGACGACGGTGGTGTTCAACGCCGAGAACCGCGCGCTCTATTTCTCGAAAGAGGTCATCCCCTACACGCATCAGGGATATGATCCCGAGGCTTCGACGCCGGTGTTCCACCATGTCGGCGTCTATGCTTACCGCCCCGCAGCGCTTGCCGCCTATCCCCGATGGCCGGTCGGCCCGCTGGAACGGCTGGAGGCCCTGGAGCAGTTGCGGTTCCTCGAACAGGGGCGCCCGGTGCTGTGCGTCAAGGTCGACGGACGTGGCCGCCCGTTCTGGGAGCTGAACAACCCCCAAGACGTCCCCCGCATCGAGGCGATGCTGGCGGAACTGGGCATCGAATGACCCGCATCGTCAGCGTGGTCGTGGTGAGCCGCGATCGCCCGCGCCTACTGCTGCGCACGCTGCTGGGGCTTTCCCAACTCGATCATACCGCCTTCGAGGTGGTCTTGGTGGCCGATGCGGCCGGACGTGCCGCGATCGATGCCTCGCCGTTCGCGGGCCGGGTCAAGCTGGCCGCGTTCGACCAGGCGAACATTTCGGCTGCACGGAATTTGGGCATCGCACAGGCCGCAGGCGAGGTGATCGCCTTCATCGACGATGATTCCGTGCCGGAACCGACCTGGCTGTCGCGCCTTACCGCGCCTTTCGACGCTGCGGAGGTATCCGCCGCGACGGGCTATGTGCGCGGGCGCAATGGCATCAGCTTTCAAAGCCGCTGTGCGCGTGTCGATGCGCTGGGCTGGGATCATCCCGTGCCGATGCCCGGCGACGCGGTGCAGGTGCTGGACACCCGCCCCGGCGACGCGGTCAAGACGGTCGGCACCAACTGCGCGTTCCGTTCGGATGTGCTTAGGCGGCACGGCGGCTTCGACCCCGCGATCCGCTTCTTCCTGGACGAGACCGAGCTTGATCTTCGGCTTGCCTGGACCGGCGCGCGCATCGCCGTCGTTCCGGGCGCCGAGGTGCATCACGGCTTTGCAGCGTCGGGGCGGCGCACGGCTGCACGGCGGCCCACCACCTTGCACGAAGAGGCGGCCAGCGTTGCCATCCTGCTGCGCAAGCACGCGCCCGAGGCCGACATGGCGGCCCAGTTCCGCCTTCGCAGGCAGGCGCAGGAACGGCGCTTGGCCCGCCATCTGGTGCAGGGCACCGCCGAGCCGCGCCATTACTCCGATGTGCTGACCAGCTTCGATGCCGGGTGGGCCGACGGGATGGCGCGGCCCCTGCACTCGCTCGCGCCTCTGCCAGAACCACAGGCCGGTTTCCTGAGGTTCAAGACGGCGCCCGGCGAAACCCGTGTTCTTGCTGGCCGACCGGGCAACGTAGCCCGCCTGCGCCAGGAGGCAGAGCGTCATGTCGCCGAAGGTGGCCGCGCGTCACTGTTCCTGTTCGGCCGCACCGGGCTGTATCACCGCGTGAGGTTCACCCATGCCGGAGTGTGGGAGCAATCCGGCGGACAGTTCGGCCGGTCCGACCGCAATATGCCTATCTTTCAGGCAGTTACCTATGATCGCCGTCTCACGGCCGAAATTGCGCGTCTGTCAGCGCGCAATCTGCCGGAATACTAGGCATTGTTCATGGAACGTGCAGATTATCGCCGCTACACTCGACACCATAGAGTGGCCACGAAACCACCTTAGCGCTGACGGTGTTAGGACGGTATCGAGGACTGCGGCGTAAATTTTTAAGGCGAGGCAATAGATGAAACGCAAGGTGACAAAAGCCGTTTTCCCGGTCGCAGGACTTGGAACCCGCTTTCTTCCTGCGACCAAGGCCATCCCGAAAGAGATCATGACGCTCGTGGATCGCCCATTGATCCAATACGCCATCGACGAGGCGCGGGCGGCCGGGATCAAGGAATTCATCTTCGTCACCTCGCGCGGGAAATCCGCGCTGGAAGACTACTTCGACCACGCGCCGGAACTGGAAAGCTCGCTGCGCAAAAAGGGCAAGACCGAGCTTCTGGAAACGCTCAAGACGACGAACATGGATTCGGGCGCGATTGCCTATATCCGCCAGCACAAGGCGCTGGGCCTTGGTCACGCGGTGTGGTGCGCCCGCCGCCTGATCGCGCCGAACGAACCCTTCGCCGTGATGCTGCCCGATGACGTGATCGCGGGCGAAAAGCCGTGCCTTCAGCAGATGACCGAGGCCTATGAGGAAACCGGCGGCTGCATGGTGGCCGCGATGGAGGTGCCGAAGGACAAGGTTAAATCCTACGGCGTTCTCGACGTGTCCGAGGACATGGGCCACATGGTCAAGGTGCGCGGCATGGTCGAGAAACCTGCGCCCGAAGATGCACCATCGAACCTTGCCGTGATCGGGCGCTACATCCTGACGCCGGACGTGCTGTCGAACCTCAACAAGAAGAAATCCGGCGCGGGCGGAGAGATCCAGCTGACCGACGCCATCGCGCAGGAAATCCGGGAAGAGCGAGGCGTCTACGGCTTTCGCTTTCAGGGCCAGCGGTTCGATTGCGGGTCCAAGGCCGGGTTCCTGCAGGCCACGGTCGCCTTCGGCATGTCGCGCGACGACCTGAAGGACGAATTCACGCAATACCTGCACGAAGCTGTCGCCATGTCGAAAGCCGCGCAGTAGAACAGCGGCATGAACGCTCATGTCCTTGTCACCGGCGGCGCCGGATATATCGGCTCGCACGCCTGCAAGGCGCTGCGCGCCGCCGGGTATGTGCCCGTCACCTATGACAACCTGTGCACCGGCTGGCGCGACGCGGTAAAGTTCGGCCCGCTGGTCGAGGGCGAATTGACCGACCGCGCCACGCTGGATGCTGCCTTTGCCGACTATGCGCCCGTCGCCGTGATGCACTTTGCCGCGCTCAGCCAGGTCGGCGAAAGCATGTCGGACCCGGGGCTTTACTGGTCGAACAATGTCTGCGGGTCGCTGTCGCTGATCGAGGCGACGGTGAAGGCCGGGGTGCGCAACTTCGTCTTCTCGTCCACCTGCGCGACCTACGGTGAACAGGACAACGTGCTGCTCGACGAATTCTGCCCGCAGGAACCGATCAACGCCTATGGCGCGTCCAAGCGCGCGATCGAGGACATGCTGGCGAACTTTGGCCAAAGCTACGGGCTGAACGCGGTGATCTTTCGTTACTTCAACGTCGCGGGCGCCGACCCAGAGGGCGAGGTGGGCGAATTCCACCAGCCCGAGACGCACCTGATCCCGCTGATGCTGGACGCCATCGAGGGCAAGCGCGCCGCGCTGACGGTCTATGGCACCGACTACGACACGCCCGACGGCACGTGCATCCGCGACTATGTGCATGTCATGGACCTTGTGGACGCGCATGTCCTTGGCCTGAAATGGTTGCAGGACGGCAAGGGCAGCCGGGTGTTCAACCTTGGCACCGGGCGCGGCTATTCGGTGAAAGAGGTGCTTGCCCATTCCGCCAGCGTGACGAACCGCGAGGTTCCGCATCAGATTGGCCCGCGCCGGGCCGGTGACTGCACCAGGCTGGTGTCGGGGTCCGAACGCGCTGCGCAGGAACTGGGCTGGCAGCCGCATCGGTCCACCTTGCAGACGATGATCGCCGACGCCTGGCGCTGGCATCAGTCCGGCCATTATGACCGATGATGCCGCGCCGCGCTGTCTGGACATCACCCGCCTGATCTCGCGCAGCGGGCGCACCCTGACGGGCGTCGACCGCGTGGAACTGGCCTATCTGCGCGAGCTTTTGCGCCGAGGCGATCCGGTCTGGTTCCTTGCACGCACATCGGCGGGATTTTCGATCCTGGGACGGGACGGCGGGCAGGCGATGCTGGACCGGATCGAAGGCCGCGTGCCCTACGGACGCGCTGACCTGATCGCGCTGCTCTCGCGCAAGCTGACGCCAGAGCGGCGGAGGGCCGAGGCGGACCTGCGCCGTCTTGCCATCGCCGGGGGGCTGCGGGCCGGGCTGGCCTCGCGCTTGCGGCAGGTGATGCCGCGCGGCACGCGGTATCTGAATGTCGGCCACAGCAACCTGACGGATCGCACGCTGACTGCGTGGCGCGCGGTGCCAGAGGCGCGGATCGACGTGCTGATCCACGACACGATCCCGCTGGATCATCCGCAGTTCCAGCGTCCCGAAAGCGTGGCGCGGTTTCGCGGGGTGCTGGGCCGGGTCTGCCGCCATGCCGACCGGATCATCGCCAACTCTGGCGCGACCGCCAGCGATGTGACCCGGTGGAGTGCGGATTTCGGGCGCTGTCCGCCCATCGTCACCGCGCCGCTTGGGGTCGATCCGGTCGAAGCGAGCGTGTTGCCACCCGATATTCCTACCGACCGGCCCTACTTCGTCATCCTCGGCACCATCGAGCCGCGCAAGAACCACGCGCTGTTGCTGGATGTCTGGGATGAACTGCGCGCTGACATGGACCGGCCGCCAAGACTGGTCGTCGCGGGGTCACGCGGGTGGCGGAACGAGGAGGTATTCGCACGCCTCGACGCCGAACGCGGACGCGACGACCTGATCCTCGAGCGCCCCGGACTGAGTGACCGGCAGGTGACGGCCCTGCTTCAAGGCAGCGCCGGATTGCTGTTCCCGTCGCATGCCGAGGGCTTCGGTCTTCCCGCAGTCGAGGCCGCGCGCCTTGGCGTACGGGTGCTGGCAACGAAATTGCCGGTGTTCCGGGAAATCTTGAGCGATTATTGCGTTTACGCTGACCCTGACGATGTGTATTTTTGGAAACAAAGAATAATGAGTTGGGCAACGAACATGCAGGTTGATCGCGCCGCTGGGGAAGCGGCAGCGATCTTGGACAGACTGACCTGGCAGACACATTTCGAGCTTGCCCTGTCCCCCTGAATGTTCGTCTTGTTTGTGCGCGTGGCTGCTGTCTTGCGCGTCGAAAAGGGGAGTACGTGAGTTTCATTCGCTCATACAGGCTACGCCTGAAGCGAAAACGTCTGGGCGTGCGCGCTTTTCGCAAGCGGCGCGAACTGAAGCCCGTGGCACTGCGGACCGAGCAGGTGCGGCCGGGCGACATCCTGTGCTTCGCCACCGTCCGGAATGAACGCATCCGGCTCGACTATTTCCTCGACTATTACCGCAAGCTCGGGGTCCGGCATTTCTTTTTCGTCGACAATGGCTCTGACGATGGCACGCGCGAGTTTCTCGCCGACCAGCCGGATGCCTCGGTCTGGGTCAGCCACAAGAGCTACAAGCGCGCCCGTTTCGGGGCTGATTGGCTGAACTGGCTGCAGCGCAAGTATGCTCACGGGCACTGGTGCCTGACCGTCGATGTGGACGAATTCTTCGTCTATCCGTTCTGCGACACCCGGCCCTTGCGTGCCCTGACCGACTGGCTTGACGCGTCCTCGATCCGCACCTTCAGCGCGATGCTGCTGGACATGTATCCCAAGGGGCCGATCAACGCCTTCGAATACCTGCCCGGTCAGGACCCGCTGGAAATCGCCAACTGGTTCGACAGCGGCAACTACACCATCACCAAGAACAAGAGGTTCGGGAACCTGTGGATTCAGGGCGGCCCGCGTGCCCGCGCGTTCTTTCAGGACAAGCCGGAACGCGCCCCTGCACTGAACAAGATTCCGCTGGTGAAATGGCACAACAGCTATGTCTATTTCAGCTCCACCCATTCGCTGCTGCCCCGGGGCCTGAACCTTGTCTATGACGAGTGGGGCGGCGAGAAAGCGTCGGGTTGCCTGCTGCACGCCAAGTTCCTGCACACATTTCCGCAAAAATCGCAGGAAGAGCTCGGCCGGCGCCAGCACTACGCCAACAGCTATGAATATCGCGCCTACAACAAGGGCGAGGCCGGCAAGCTGAACCTCTGGTGTCGCTGGTCCGAGAAATACATCAACTGGCGCCAGCTTGAGATTCTGGGGATCATGAGCCGGGGGAACTGGGCGTGACCGTCGGGTTCTGCATGCTGGTCCACGAGGCGCTGAACCGCGCGGAACAGGTGGCCCGGCATTGGGCAAGCCACGGCTGCCCGGTCGTGATCCACGCCGACCGGCGCGTGCCCAAGGCCGAGTTCAAGGCGTTCACGGAAAGCCTTTCGGACCTGGACAACGTGCTGTTCTGCGCGCGCCGCAGCTGTGAATGGGGCACCTGGTCGCTTGTCGCCGCATCGCAGGCCGCGGGCGAGATGATGCTGGCCAAATTCCCCGAGGTCAGCCACGTCTATCTTGCATCAGGGTCCTGCCTGCCGCTTCGTCCGGTCGAAGAGATGAAAGCCTATCTCGGCGACCGCCCCGATACCGATTTCATCGAATCCGTCACCACCGAGGATGTGCCCTGGACTGTCGGCGGGCTCGACAGCGAACGCTTCACGCTGCGGTTTCCGTTCTCGTGGAAGAAACAGCGCTTCCTGTTCGACCG
The DNA here is from genome assembly GCF_019061145.1 of Anianabacter salinae. Lineage (GTDB taxonomy): Bacteria > Pseudomonadota > Alphaproteobacteria > Rhodobacterales > Rhodobacteraceae > Anianibacter > Anianibacter salinarum. Next base: position 195,330 of record NZ_JAHQZS010000005.1, read on the forward strand.
CTATGTCCGGCTGCAGCGCCTTGTCGGCTATCGCCGCAGCGTTCCCGAGGGGCTGGTGCCCCATCTTGGAAGCCAGTGGTGGTGCCTGACGCGGGCCACGCTGTCGGCGATCCTGCAAGACCCCGGCCGCGCCCGCCACGATGCCTATTTCTCAAAGGTGTGGATTCCGGACGAAAGCTATTATCAGACCCTCGCGCGGCTGTATTCGCGTCGGATCGAGTCGCGGTCCCTGACGCTGTCCAAGTTCGATTTTCAGGGCAAGCCGCACATCTTCTACGACGATCACCTGCAGCTTCTGCGGCGGTCCGACTGTTTTGTCGCGCGCAAGATCTGGCATCATGCGGATCGTCTTTACGATGCCTTCCTTGCCCCCGGCGACGCGAACTCGTCGGGCGCAGAGCCGAACCCCGGCAAGATCGACCGCATTTTCGCCAAGGCGGTCGAACGGCGCACACGCGGGCGCGCGGGGCTTTACATGCAAAGCCGCTATCCGAACGAGGGCTGGGAGAACGGGCGCACCTGCGCGCCGTATTCGGTCTTCGAGGGCTTCAGCGACCTGTTCGAGGATTTCGAGCCCTGGCTGGCCCGCGTCACCGGGGCGCGGGTGCATGGCAATCTGTTCGCGCCCGCCCGCGCGGAATTCGTCGGCCGGCAGGCGACCTATGCGGGGGCGCTGTCGGATTCGGCCAACCTGCGCGACTACAACCCGAATTCGTTTCTGTCGAACCTGATCTGGAACACCCGAGGCGAGCGGCAGTGTTTCCAGTTCGGCCCGCGCGACAATCAGGCGGTCTCGTCCTTCATGGCGCGTGACACCAATGCGCAGATTTCGGTCATCACGGGTGCTTGGGCGGTGCCGCTGTTCCGCTCACCGCGCGATTTTCAGGATATCCGCCGCGAGGCTGCGCTGCTCCAGAAGATCGAGGCGCGGCATCTGGACGTGCTGCGCTCGGCCTATACCAAGGCGCGGGTGCGGATCTGGTCGATGGCGGATTTCGTCGAGCAGCCGATGGAGCCGCTTCAGACCATCATCGACGAGATCGGGTCGCGGTCTCTGCGCCGCCTGAACGAAGCGCCGCGCATGGTCGACCTGACAGGATTTGGCCAGTTCCTGCAGAACCTCAAGAACGAGGGGATGCATCCGCACCTGATGGGCGACTTCCCGGCGAATGACGGCGACGACACCTCGCCCAGCCGCGCGCCGAAACCCTATCTCGTCCGCAAGGAGGTGATCCGGTGACGCGGCCTTTCGACAGCTTCGTGATGCTGGCCGAAATGCGGACCGGATCGAATTTTCTGGAAGAGAACATCAACGCCTATGACGGGCTGACCTGCTACGGCGAGGTGTTCAATCCGCACTTTATCGGCCACGCGAACCAGTATGAATTGCTGGGCCTCGGCATGACCGACCGCGAGGAAGACCCGACGCGGCTCTTGCGGGCGATGGCGGCGCAGACCGACGGGCTGCCGGGGTTCCGGTTCTTCCACGACCATGACCCCCGCGTTCTGGACGGGTTGCTGACCGATCCGCGCCGGGCCAAGATCATCCTGACGCGCAATCCGCTGGACAGCTATGTCTCGCTCAAGATCGCGGGCGAGACGGGGCAGTGGCGCCTGCGCGACATGAAGTTCGCGCGCAGTGCCAAGGTGGAATTCGACGCTGACGAATTCCTGGCCCATGTCGACGCGCTGCAAGCCTTTCAGTTGCGCGTCTTGCGGACGCTGCAGACCACCGGGCAGTCGGCGTTCTACATCGGCTATGACGACATCAACGACATGGATGTCCTGAACGGAATGGCCGCGTTCCTGGGGTTGGACCAGCGACGTGACCGCACGGTGAAAGCGACCAAGGTGCAAAACCCGGCGCCGCTGGAAAGCAAGGTCACGAACTACGCCGAGATCGAAAAGGCGCTGGCGCGGATGGACCGGTTCGATCTGGGCCGCACGCCGAATTTCGAGCCTCGGCGCGGGCCGGTGGTGCCGGGCTACATGGCCGCGCCATCTTCGCCGGTGCTCTATCAGCCGGTGCGCTGCGGGGTCGAGGACGTGGTGGCCGACTGGCTTGGTGCGCTTGACGGGAAAAAGCGTGATGCCGTGCTGACCGGCTTCAACCAGAAGACCCTGCGTCAGTGGAAGCGGCAGGCGGGGCGCCACCGCAGTTTTACCGTCGTGCGGCATCCGGTGCCGCGCCTCTATCATGCGTTCTGCACCTACATCCTGGCCACCGGCCCGCAAGCCTATCCCGAAATCCGAGAGCTCTTGCGCACGACCTACAAGGTGCCGATCCCCGAGAAGGCGCCGGATGCGTCGTATCCGGTCTCTGATATGCGAGAAGCGTTCCTTGGGTTCCTTGGGTTCGTGAAGGGCAACCTTGGCGGGCAGACCAGCGTGCGTGTCGATCCCGTCTGGGCGACGCAGGACATGGTGATTCAGGGGCTGGGACAGTTCCGCCTGCCCGACATGATCCTTCGGGCCGAGGCGCTGGATGCCGGGCTTGGCCAGCTCACCGATCAGCTTGGATTGGCCCCGCCGCCGCTGGGCGAAATCCCGGACGAGCATCCGCTGCCGCTGTCCGCGATCTACGACGCTTCGGTCGAGGCGGCCGCGCGGGCCGCCGCTCAGCGTGATTACATGATGTTCGGATACGAAGCCTGGGCCTGACGCAAGGGTCAGGCCGCCTGGATCGCCGGGCCTTCGGTCAGGATCGCGTGCAGGATCGAGGGATCGGCATTCGCGCGCAGCTTGGCGCAAACCCCCGGATCGCGCAGCGTCCGCGATACCAGCGCCAGCGCCTTGAGATGGTCGACGCCCGAATTCTCGGGCGCGAACAGGCCGAACACCAGATCGACGGGCTGACGGTCTACCGCCGTGAAGTCGATCGGTTTTTCCAGCCGCAGGAACACGCCGCGCACACAGGTCAGGTCGTCAATCCGCGCATGGGGCAGGGCGACGCCGTTGCCAACGCCGGTGGGCCCCAGCGCTTCGCGTTCCTGCAGGGCGCTTACGGCGATGGCGGCATCCAGCCCGTAGGCTGCATGCGCCAGATCGCCAAGCGCGTGGAACAGGCGCTTCTTGCTGGTCAAGGCGGTCGCGACCTTCACGGCGGAAGGTTGCAGAAGTGTACTAAGGTTCATGTGTCCCGCTTCACTGAAAGCCCCGCACCTCGGCGCGGGTCAGCTTGTTTCGGCAGGGTCGATCCAGCCGATGTTTCCGTCATCGCGCTTGTAGACCACGTTGACCCCGTCATGCCGTTCATTCCGGAAGACCAGCACCTTGGCGCCGTGCAGTTCCATCTGCATCACCGCTTCGCCAACCGACAGGGACGGAATCTTGGTTTCCATCTCTGCCACGATGATCGGCTGAAGGCTTTCCGGTTCGGTATCTTCCCCGTCCTGAGATGAGGCGAGGATATACGAGGACGCCCCGAACAATTCAACCGGGGTCGTACGCTCCTTGTGATGGTCCTTGAGTCGCCGTTTGTAGCGCCGAAGCTGCTTGTCCATCTTCTCGGCGCAGCTTTCGAAGGCGGCGTAGATTTCAGGTGCGCGGCCCATGGCTTGCGCGGTCATTCCAGTCGAAAGATGCACGATCGTCTCGCAGGCGTACTCATGCGCATGCTTGGAGAAAATCACGTTCGCGTCGGTCGGGCGACCGGCATATTTCTCGACGATGCCCCCCAGTTCCGTGACGACATGGGTTTGCAGCGCTTCGCCGATATCGATCTGCTTGCCGGTGACCTGATAACGCATAGTACCTCCTCTGGCTTACTGGAATGACGGGCGTGAACGCGCCTGCGCCCCGCCGGGAACGGCGGGTGCGAACGATCTGTCTCTGCGGAAGGGGAGCAGAACAAAGGGTCCGAAGCGTGGCGCGACCAGTCCTTCATTACCCCCATTTGGACGCGCTTGCGCAGGACGTGTCAACTGTATCTCTGCGCTGCCCGTTGCATCGGCGGCTGTCGCCTCAGTAGCGGAAATTCTCGCCGAGGTAGACGCGGCGCACGTTCTCGTTCGCCGTCACTTCCTCGGCGGTGCCGTTCATCAGCATCATTCCGTCATGCAGGATATAGGCCCGGTCGACGATGCCCAGCGTCTCGCGCACGTTGTGGTCGGTGATCAGAACGCCGATTTCGCGCGTTTTCAGATCCGCCACCAGCGCGCGGATGTCGCCCACCGCGATCGGGTCGACCCCGGCAAAGGGTTCGTCGAGCAGAAGGTATTTCGGATTGGATGCAAGACAGCGCGCGATCTCGACGCGGCGCCGTTCGCCGCCCGACAGCGCCATCGCCGGAGATTTCCGCAAATGCTCGACCGAGAACTCGGACAAAAGCTGCTCCAGCCGCTCTTGCCGCTTGGTCCGGTCCTTCTCGACGATCTCGAGGATCGCCATGATGTTCTGTTCGACGTTCAGGCCGCGAAAGATCGACATTTCCTGCGGCAGATACCCGATGCCCAGCTTGGCGCGGCGATACATCGGCAGGAACGTCACCTCGCGCCCGTCGATGGCGACCTGTCCGGCCTCGGGCGTAATCAGTCCGGCAATGGCATAGAAGGTCGTCGTCTTGCCTGATCCGTTCGGGCCAAGCAGCGCCACCACTTCGCCCCGGTTCAGATCCATGCTGACATCACGGATCACGACCCGCTTGCGATAGGCCTTTTGCAGGTTGCGAACGCGCAGCCCGGTTTCGGACCGTTCCGCTGCGCCGGGCGCGCCGTCCATCATTCCTCCTCGGGGACAAGCAGGGTGGTGACACGGCCCTCCATCAGGCCCTCGCCGCTGGCAAGGTCATAGGTCAGCTGGTCCGACGTCAGCACAGTCTCGCCCTGGATCACGATCACGTCCTCGGTCATGACGATCAGCGAGTCGCCGACGGTATAGACCGCGCGGCGTGACTGCGCGACGTCCTCGCCGTTGACCATTACAACATCTCCGATGGCCGTGACCATCCGGATGGATGAGCCGCCCGTGCCCTCGGCGCCATAATCGACCTCAAGCTGGCGAGAGGTGAGGGTCAGCGCGCCTTGCGTGGCGACGACATTGCCCTCGAACATGGCGGTGTTGCGCGAGCGATCCAGCCGCAATTCGTCGGACGTGACCTCGATCGGCTGACTCGAGTCGTGCTGGCCGAGATCGACAGCGGCGCCTTGTGCGGCGGCGGCGACAGGCAACAGGGCAATCAGAAGGGCAAGACAGGCGGCACGCATCGGGTCAGTCCTTGGTCACTCTGTGCGCATCCTATGCGGGGCAGGTGCGCGATGCACCACCTAAGCGGTGCAGCACATCACACCACCGTCAGTGCGAGAAAATGTCGATCTCGGGCCAGCCTTCGAGGTCGAGCAGTGCACGCGCGGGCAGGAAACCGAAACATGCCCGTGCCAGATCGGTGCGCCCCTCGCGGGCCAGCCGCTGGTCGAGCACCTCGCGCAGCCGGTGCAGATACAGCACGTCCGACGCCGCATAGTCGAGCTGCGCGTCGGTCAGCGTCTCGGCGCCCCAGTCGCTCATCTGCTGGTGCTTCGAGATGTCGACGTCGAGCAATTCCTGCAACAGCTGCTTCAGCCCGTGCCGGTCGGTGTAGGTGCGGATCAGCTTTGACGCGATCTTGGTGCAATAGACGGGCGCGGCCAGCGTGCCGAAGGCGTTGTGCATCGCGGCGATGTCGAAGCGCCCGAAATGAAACAGTTTCAATACCTTGGGGTCTGCCAGCATCCGGCAGAGATTCGGCGCCTCGGTCTGCCCTTTGGCCACCTGAACCATATGAGCATGACCGTCGCCGCCCGACATCTGGATGACGCACAACCGGTCGCGGTGCGGGTTCAGGCCCATCGTTTCGCAGTCGATGGCCACCACGGGCCCAAGGTCCAGCCCGTCGGGCAGGTCGTTCTGATAGAGGTGGTTGGCCATGTGCAATCTCCAGCTTGGCGTCACGCATAGCCGAGCCCCGTGCGCGGGACAATCCGCGTCGGGACTCAGTCGAACAGGGTCGCGCTGGCCTTGTTCAGCGCACTGCTCACGATCTCGACGCGGTTGCGCAGCGTGTTCGGCAACAGATGCGCATAGCGCTGCGTCATCGAGATATGGTGGTGCCCCAGCAGTTGCTGCACCTCGTAGATCGACGCGCCCTTGTTGATGAGAAAGCTGGCAAAGCTGTGCCGCAGGTCGTGGATACGCACCTCGGGCAGCCCGGCCTCGTCGCGGATGCGGTGCCAGGCGGCGTAAAAGCTGTCATAGCAGGTGCCGGTGCGCGGATTGGTAAACAGGAAATCGTTCGGCCCGACCGGGATGTCGAGGTTCATGTTCCGCTCTGCCAGCACGTCCAGAAGCGCATCTGCCGAATCGCTCAGCACGATGCGCCGGGACCGGCCGCTTTTCGACACCGGCACCGTCCAGATCCGGTTCGCCCGGTCCATGTCGCGCCAGCGCGCCGTGCGCGCCTCGCCCTTGCGGGCCCCGGTCAGGATCAGAAGTTTCGCGAACAGGTAGACGAAGGGGTGCTTGTCCTTCTGCGCCTCGTCGAGCAGTGCGATCACCTCGCGTTCGGTCAGGAACCGCTGCTTGTAGTCGCCGGTCGGGAGCTTTTGCAGGGTCCGGTCGTGGAACACATTCTGCCGCACAATGCCCCAGCGGGTGGCGACATTCAGGATCCTGTTGAGTAGAAAAATATGTTTATTTATCGTGCTTGGCTTTAGCCTCTTGACAATTTGTTGCCGCGTCCACGCATCAAGCACCTGATTCCCCAGATCACGCACCGGCATCCCGCCGATCGATTTGCGGATATGCTTGTCATACTGCTGGCGATCATGTTCAGGCCGTTTTTTTCTAACTTCTATATAGGGATAGAAGTGCTGGTCGAAGAAAACATCCAAGGTGATGTCTTCCGGTGGCAGCGCCCACTCCGACTGAATCAAGCTTTCGTTTCGGCCCATCAGGCCCCCCGTCACCTTGTGTCGTTTTCGAACTGAAAATCGAGCACAACAGAAGGTGTGTTACGCAACCCAAGGGATAATAATTAACGTGTTAAATGTTGTTAAGCTGCAACGGAGGCGTGTATTTACTCTCCTTGAACGAAAAGGAGCGGGCCGAAGCCCGCTCCAGTTGGAGAGTGTGCTGATCAGAGGGATCAGAAGGTCATAGCGAGACCGAACGTGTAGGTCTCTTGGCGAAGCGTGTCTCCGACCGCTGCGGTAGAGCGGTCCGCATAGGTACCGTTGCCATAACCAGCCTGGAGGATAGCACCGCCCCCAAGATCGTAGTTTGCCGTCAGGCCGAAGCCTTCGCGGTTCGCTTCACCCGCAACGGTCGCGTCGTATACGCCATAGTTTGCGCCGACAGTGATGGCGCCCATGGTATAACCGATGCCGACACCGATGTGGTTGTTGTACTGGGTGCGTACGCCTTGGTTGCCGAAACCACTGAATACGTTTGTGAACGATGAGTAATTGGCATTCAAGACCAAGCCGCTGGAGAGTTCGGCACTCGCAGACACACCGACGGTGCTGGAAGTAACACCATTCTGGCTGTATGCCTGATAACCAAGTCCAAATGTAAGATCGGCACCAGCCATAGCTGCCGCATAAGACACACCAATGCCGTAGGTCGGACCTTCGGAGCCCGCCGGGGTATCGACGATTTCGGCGGATGCGGCGAAGGTGACGCTATTGAACGTGTAATCGTAACGGGCTATCTGACCATCGCCGTTATTGAACCCGTCCATCACCGAATTGCCGTTGAAACCGGGATGGCTCGTTTCGTCGTCGTTCAGCGATCCACCGAGGCCAGTGTTCACTTCACGCATCACAAAATCAAGCGCACCATCGGTATCGCCCATCGTCAGGGTACCGAAAGCGCCTGAGATGAAGATACTTTCACCGCCCTGCCTACGAGGGTTGAAAGCGTTTGACTCACCAGACGTAGGAACTGGGAACGTATCGATTTGATCTCCATCATTGTTGAGGTCAATACCGACAACTGCCTCGCTCAACATAAAGGGCGAGTTCGCTCCATCAGACTCATCGAGGTCGATCGACGCGCCGAAGGTCAGGCCACCGTCAGTGGTGCCCGACATGGTGAAAGTGACGTCGATGTCCGTGAAGAACTCGAGGTCGTTACCAATCGTGGTACCGCCCATGATACCCATCTCGGCGAGACCAGTGACGGCAACATCAGCCGCAGCGACTCCCGCGGAGCCGACCAGGGCCGTAGTAGCAAAGAGAACCCGTGCGAAATCTCTGTGAAAATTGCAGGGATTTGCGGATATGCAATCTGACCCTCTCGCCTGCCGATGGACAGAAGACGGTCTGCGGTTGCAGCGCTCGCGCAAAGGAGCAAGAACGACCGAAAGGGTCGTTTTTCAGGATGCGCTGCAGCTTTGGGATGAAATGGTGCCCAGGAGAGGACTCGAACCTCCACGACCGTTAAATCACTGGTACCTGAAACCAGCGCGTCTACCAATTCCGCCACCTGGGCACAGGTGCGTGGAAGCGGCTGATATAACCGCTTCGGAGGCAAGTCAACGGGCAGTTTCGGGGATTCTCGTGCCTGCGTTCCGGCTTGCCCCGAAGCGCCCCGGCGGCTAGTCAACGCAGCAAAGCATCGGGAGAGATCGATGACCCAACTTGTGACCATATTCGGCGGTTCGGGCTTTGTCGGGCGCTATGTCGCGCGGCGGATGGCGAAACTGGGCTGGCGGGTGCGCGTCGCGGTGCGCAACCCTGCGGATGCGCATTTCGTGCGGCCCTACGGTGTGGTTGGCCAGGTCGAGCCGGTGTTCTGCAACATCCGCGACGATGCCAGCGTGCGCGCCGTCACAAAGGGTGCAAGCGCGGTCATCAACTGCGTCGGCATCCTTGCCGAGGCCGGGCGCAACACCTTCGCTTCCGTGCAGGCCGAAGGCGCCGAGCGCATCGCCCGCATCGCCGCCGAGGAAGGGGTCGCGCGGATGGTCCAGATCTCGGCCATCGGCGCGGACGACGGCAGCGACAGCGCCTATGCGCGCACCAAGGCCGCAGGTGAGGCGGGCGTTCTGCAGCACATGCCGGATGCGGTGATCCTGCGACCGTCGATCATCTTCGGGCAGGAGGACGAGTTCTTCAACCGCTTCGCGTCGATGGCGCGCTTTGGTCCGATCCTTCCCGTGATCGGCGCGAACACGAAGTTCCAGCCGGTCTATGTGGATGATGTCGCGCTGGCCGCCGTCAAGGGCGCCATCGGCGCGGCAAAGGGCGGTGTCTACGAGCTTGGCGGCCCCGACGTGCGCAGCTTCCGCGCGCTGATGGCCGAGATGCTGACCGTGATCCACCGCCGCAAGCTGATCGTGAACGTGCCGTTCTTCGCCGCGCGCCTTATGGGCCGTGCGTTCGGCGCAGTGACCTGGGCCAGTTTCGGGCTGATCGAGGGGCCGGTGACGGTGGACCAGGTGCGCCAGCTGCGCCGCGACAATGTCGTGGGTGTCAGCGTCCGGACCTTTGCCGACCTGTCGATTGACCCCCAGGCGATGGAGGCGATCCTGCCGGAATACCTCTGGCCGTTCCGCCCGTCCGGTCAGTATGCGGCGATCAAGGCCTCGGCCAAGAACCTGCGCACCTGACCGTCAGCCATAGGCGATGGCCAAGAGGATGATCCCCAGGATCACCCGGTAGATGACGTAGGGCGTGAAGCTGACGCTGCGCAGCAGGCGCATCATCAGCGCCAGCGCCAGCAGCGCCGAGACGAAGGCGAAGACCGCGGCGATGCCTGCGTCGCGGGCCAGCGCCCAGTCGGCCTCTCCGATCACGTCCAGCGACAGCACCGCGCCCGAAGCGAGGATGGTCGGGATCGACATCAGCATCGACAGCCGCGCGGCGCCGTGCCGCTCGTACCCCAGCCAGCGCGCCGCCGAGATGGTGATGCCCGACCGCGAGGTGCCGGGGATCAGCGCGACGGCCTGCCACAGGCCCATGGTCACGGCGTCCTTCAGCGACCAATGTTCGCCGGTCTTGATCGTCGGGCCTTTCTGGTCGGCCCAGTACAGTAAGATGCCGAACAGGATCATCGTCCATCCGATCATCGCCACCGACCGCATCGCCACGTCCAACCCTGTCAGCTTGATGACAAGGCCAAGGATCACGACGGGGATCGTGGACACGATCAGGCAGAGCGCGAGCCAGCTGTTCTGGTCGTCGATCTGCCAGCGGATCAGCTTGGGCACACCGGCGACGGCGGCGCGGACATCGCGCCAGAAATACAGCACCACGGCGCCCAGCGTCCCCAGATGCACCGCGACGTCGATGGCAAGGCCCTGGTCGGCCAGCCCGGTCAGGTTCGGCAGGAGGATCAGGTGGCCAGAGGAGGACACCGGAAGGAACTCGGTCAGGCCTTGGATCACGGCCACGAGAAGAAGATGCAGGATGGGCATGGCAGGGTTTCCGAGAGATTCGTTTGCGCGACCCTATCCGCTGGCGCGGAATATGGAATCCCGGATGATAGGGCCGGTTTGATACATAAATTGTGTCAGTGAGCGGTGCTGGGTCAGCGTATTGACCAAAATATTCTGGAAATAGGTCAGCTATTATGCCTTTTCTTTTTCGCGCGATCGAAGTAAGTCACGCGAAACACAGGACTCCCAGCGGGGAACACGACCCATGGCCAAGCAAAAGATGCTGCAATTCGTCGATGTCGAGCGGACCATGCCGGACAAGCGTCCGCCGGACCTGCGCGCGCGCGACTTTGCCGAAATCTATGGCGAATTCGCCCGTGAAAAGGCCGCCGAGCAGGCGGGCCGCTGCAGCCAGTGCGGCGTGCCGTATTGCCAGTCGCATTGTCCTCTGCACAACAACATCCCCGACTGGCTGAACCTGACCGCATCGGGCCGTCTGCAAGAGGCCTACGAAATCAGCCAGCAGACCAACACTTTCCCCGAAATCTGTGGCCGCATCTGTCCGCAAGACCGGCTGTGCGAAGGCAACTGCGTGATCGAGCAGTCGGGGCACGGCACCGTCACCATCGGCGCGATCGAGAAATACATCAACGACACCGCTTGGGAAGAAGGCTGGGTCAAGCCGATCAAGCCGTCGCAGGAACGCCGCGAGAGCGTTGCGGTGATCGGCGCGGGGCCGGGCGGGCTGGCCGCTGCCGACATGCTGCGCCGTCAGGGCGTGCAGGTCGCCGTCTATGACCGCTATGACCGCGCGGGCGGGCTGATGACCTACGGCATCCCCGGCTTCAAGCTGGAGAAAGACGTGGTGATGAAGCGGATCGCCCAGCTGGAAGAGGGCGGCGTGACGTTCCAGCTGAACTGTAACGTCGGCGAAGACATCTCGTTCGAGGACATCCGCGCGCGTCACGATGCCGTCGTGATCGCCACGGGTGTCTACAAATCGCGCGAATTGACGGGTCCGGGCGCCGGGTCGGACGGGATCGTGCGCGCCATCGACTATCTCACCGCCTCCAACCGCGCTGCCAACTTCGGCGATGACGTGCCTGAGTTCACCAGCGGCGCGCTCAACGCCCAAGGCAAGCGCGTCGTCGTCATCGGCGGCGGCGACACCGCGATGGACTGTGTGCGCACCGCAATCCGGCAGGGCGCGACCAGTGTGAAATGCCTCTATCGCCGCGACAGGGCGAACATGCCCGGCTCGCAGCGCGAAGTCGCCAACGCCGAGGAAGAAGGCGTGGACTTCGTCTGGCTGTCCGCGCCGCACGGGTTCACCGCAGGCGGATCGCACACCGGCGCGGTCAAGGGCGTGGCCATCGAGGGCACTGGCGAAGAGGCCGTTGCAGGCGTCATGGTCCGCAAGATGCGGCTTGGTGCGCCCGACGCGACGGGCCGTCAGGCCCCCGAGGTGATCGAGGGTGCCGACTATGTCGAGGACGCCGATCTTGTCATCAAGGCGCTAGGGTTCGAGCCCGAGGAAATCCCGGCGCTCTGGGGCGTGGACGCGCTTGAAGTGACCCGCTGGGGCACCATCAAGACGGACTTCAAGACGCACCAGACCAGTCTGCCGGGTGTCTATGCCGTCGGTGACATCGTGCGCGGCGCGTCCCTTGTCGTCTGGGCGATCCGCGACGGACGCGAGGCGGCGCAGGCCATCCTTGCACAGTTGAATGCAGGCACGGCGGTCGCAGCCGAATAGGCCGCCGCCCAGCCATCCAAGATTTTCCGCAGGACCGCCCTGAGACCGGCGAGTCCCCCACATCAAGGGAAGGATCACGACCATGACCACCTATGACGCCGCCTGGGTCGCCCGCGAAGAAGCCAAGCGCGCCTTCATGGCCGAGAACGGTCTCTACAAGCCCGAGGACGAACATGCGTCCTGCGGTGTGGGCCTTGTCGTGTCGGTCGACGGAACCCCGTCGCGCAAGGTGGTCGAACATGGCATCAGCGCGCTGAAAGCCGTCTGGCACCGCGGCGCTGTCGATGCTGACGGTAAGACCGGCGACGGCGCAGGCATCCATGTGCAGATCCCGGTGCCGTTCTTCTATGACCAGGTCGCCCGCACTGGCCACGCGCCCCGCAAGGACGAGATGATCGCCGTCGGACAGGTTTTCCTGCCCCGCACCGATTTCGGCGCGCAGGAAACCTGCCGCACCATCGTTGAATCCGAAGTGCTGCGGATGGGCTATTACATCTACGGCTGGCGCCACGTCCCGGTGAACATCGAGGTTCTGGGCGAAAAGGCCAACGCCACCCGCCCCGAGATCGAGCAGATCCTGATTTCCAACTCCAAGGGCGTCGACGAAGAAACCTTCGAGCGCGAGTTGTATGTCATCCGCCGCCGCATCGAGAAGGCCGCCGCCGCCGCGCAGGTGCCTACGCTGTATCTTGCGTCGCTGTCGTGCCGCTCGATCATCTACAAGGGCATGATGCTGGCGCAGGACGTGTCGGAATTCTATCCCGACCTTCAGGATGAACGTTTCGAATCCGCCTTTGCGATCTACCACCAGCGCTATTCCACCAACACCTTCCCGCAGTGGTGGCTGGCGCAGCCGTTCCGCATGCTGGCCCACAACGGCGAGATCAACACGCTCAAGGGCAACGTCAACTGGATGAAAAGCCACGAGATTCGCATGGCCTCGGGCGCATTCGGCGACATGGCCGAGGACATCAAGCCGATCGTCCCCGCCGGATCGTCGGACTCCGCCGCGCTCGATTCCGTGTTCGAGGTGCTGGTGCGCGCGGGCCGCAACGCGCCGATGGCCAAGACGATGCTGGTGCCGGAGTCGTGGTCCAAGCAGCGGGTCGAACTGCCCGAGGCGTGGCGCGACATGTACGCCTACTGCAACGCCGTGATGGAGCCGTGGGACGGCCCCGCCGCGCTTGCCATGACCGATGGCCGCTGGGTCTGCGCCGGGCTTGACCGCAACGGCCTGCGCCCGATGCGCTATGTCGTCACCGGCGACGGGCTGGTGATCGCCGGGTCCGAGGCGGGCATGGTTCCCGTCGACGAATCCCGCGTGATCGAGAAGGGCGCGCTTGGCCCCGGACAGATGCTGGCTGTCGACATGAAGGACGGCAAGCTGTTCCACGACACACAGATCAAGGACAAGCTGGCCGCCGCCCAGCCGTTCGGCGAATGGGTCGGCAAGATCAACGAGCTTGACGACTTCCTGTCGGGCGTGACGGAAAAGCCGCTGTTCTCCGGGGCAGAGCTGCGCAAGCGGCAGGTCGCCGCCGGATACTCGGTCGAGGAACTGGAATCGATCCTCGCGCCGATGGCCGAGGACGGGAAAGAGGCGATCGCCTCGATGGGCGACGACACGCCCCCCGCCGTCCTGTCCGAGAAATACCGCCCGCTGTCGCATTTCTTCCGGCAGAACTTCAGCCAGGTGACGAATCCGCCCATCGACAGCTTGCGCGAACACCGGGTGATGTCGCTGAAGACGCGGTTCGGCAACCTCAAGAACGTGCTCGACGAGGACAGCAGCCAGACCGAGATCCTCGTGCTGGAAAGCCCTTTTGTCGGCAACGCGCAGTTCAACGAGCTGAAGACGCATTTCAACGCCGACATGGTCGAGATCGACTGCACCTTCGCGGTCGATGCCGATGACCAGGCGCTGCGCGACGGTCTGGCCCGCATCCGCGCCGAGGCCGAGGACGCCGTGCGTTCTGGTGCCGGGCATCTCGTTCTGACCGACCATATGCAGGACGAGGGCAAGGTGCCGATGCCGATGATCCTTGCGACATCGGCGGTGCATTCATGGCTGACCAAGAAGGGCCTGCGCACCTTCTGCTCGCTCAACGTGCGCTCGGCGGAATGTATCGACCCCCATTATTTCGCCGTCCTGATCGGCTGCGGCGCCACCACGGTGAACCCGTATCTGGCCGAGGACAGCATCGCCGACCGCATCGAACGCGGCCTGGTCGACGGTGGCCTGACCGAGGCCGTCAGCCGCTATCGCAGCGCGATCGACCTCGGCATCCTCAAGATCATGTCCAAGATGGGCATCTCGGTGGTGTCGTCCTATCGCGGCGGCCTCAACTTCGAGGCGGTCGGCCTGAGCCGTGCGATGTGCGCGGAATATTTCCCCGGCATGCACAGCCGGATTTCCGGCATCGGTGTCAGCGGCATCCAGAAAAAGCTGGTGTCGGTGCATGCGCTCGGCTGGCGCGGCGGCTCGGACGTGCTGCCCATCGGCGGCTTCTACAAGGCGCGCCGCTCTGGCGAGACCCACGCCTGGGAGGCGCAGGCGATGCACCTTCTGCAGGCCGCCTGCGACCGCGCGTCCTTCGAGATGTGGAAGCAGTATTCAGCCAAGATGCGCTCTGCACCGCCGATCCACCTGCGCGACCTTCTCGACATCAAGCCGCTTGGCCCCGCGATCCCGCTGGAAGAAGTCGAATCGATCACCTCGATCCGCAAGCGGTTCGTGACCCCCGGCATGTCGCTGGGCGCGCTGTCGCCCGAGGCACACAAGACCCTGAACGTGGCCATGAACCGCATCGGTGCCAAGTCCGACAGCGGCGAGGGCGGCGAAGACCCGGCGCATTTCACGCCCGAGGCGAATGGCGACAACCCGTCGGCCAAGATCAAGCAGGTGGCTTCGGGGCGCTTTGGCGTCACCGCCGAATACCTCAACCACTGCGAAGAACTTGAAATCAAGGTCGCGCAAGGCGCCAAGCCCGGCGAGGGTGGCCAGCTGCCCGGCATGAAGGTCACGGCGCTGATCGCGCGCCTGCGCCATTCGACGCCCGGCGTGACGCTGATCTCCCCGCCGCCGCACCACGACATCTACTCGATCGAAGACCTCGCGCAGCTGATCTACGACCTCAAGCAGATCAACCCGCGCGCCAAGGTCACGGTCAAGCTGGTGGCGTCCTCGGGCGTGGGGACCATCGCGGCGGGCGTGGCCAAGGCCAAGGCCGACGTCATCCTGATCTCGGGGCACAACGGCGGCACCGGCGCCTCGCCCGCGACGTCGATCAAGTATGCCGGCCTGCCGTGGGAAATGGGCCTGACCGAGGCGCATCAGGTTCTTGCGATGAACAACCTGCGGGGCCGCGTCACGCTGCGCACCGATGGTGGTCTGCGCACGGGCCGCGACATCGTCATGGCCGCGATGATGGGCGCCGAGGAATACGGCATCGGCACCGCCGCGCTGATCGCGATGGGCTGCATCATGGTGCGCCAGTGCCAGTCGAACACCTGCCCGGTGGGCGTCTGCACGCAGGACGACAAGCTGCGCGCCAAGTTCACCGGCAACGCCGACAAGGTCGTGAACCTCATCACCTTCTACGCGCAGGAAGTGCGCGAGGTGCTGGCGTCCATCGGTGCCCGCTCGCTCGACGAGGTGATCGGCCGCGCCGACCGGCTGGCGCAGGTCAGCCGCGGCGCGGCGCATCTGGATGACCTCGACCTCAACCCGCTGCTGATCACCGTCGATGGCGCGGGCTCGATCCGCTATGACCGCAACAAGCCCCGCAACGAGGTGCTCGACACGCTCGACGCCGAGATCGTCAAGGACGCCGCGCGCTTCCTTGAAGATGGCGAGAAGATGCAGTTGTCCTACGCGGTGCGCAACACCGACCGGACCATCGGCACGCGGGTCTCCAGCCACATCGTCAAACGCTTCGGGATGCGCAACGACCTGCAGCCCGATCACCTGACGATCAAGCTGTCGGGGTCTGCCGGCCAGTCGCTCGGCGCCTTCGCGGCACCTGGGCTGAAACTGGAAGTGTCGGGCGATGCCAACGACTATGTCGGCAAGGGCCTGTCCGGCGGCACCGTCGTCGTGCGTCCGCCGATGGCCTCGCCGCTGAAGGCGTCCGAGAATACGATCATCGGCAATACGGTGCTGTATGGCGCAACAGACGGCTACCTCTTCGCGGCAGGCCGCGCGGGCGAGCGGTTCTGCGTGCGCAACTCGGGCGCAAAGGTGGTGGTCGAGGGCTGCGGCTCGAACGGCTGCGAATACATGACCGGCGGTCTCGCCGTGATCCTCGGCACGATCGGCGCCAACTTCGGCGCGGGCATGACCGGCGGCATGGCCTATCTCTATGACGAGACGGGCGATACGCAGGCGGTCCTCAACATGGAAACCATCGTCACCTGCCCGGTGAACGAGGGCCATTACGAGGACGAGTTGAAGGCGATGATCGAACGGCACGCGTCCGAAACCCACTCGGTCAAGGCCAAGGACATCCTGCAGCATTGGGACAGCGAAAAATCGCGTTTCCTGCAGATCGTCCCGCGCGAGATGCTGGGCAAGCTCGACGTGCCCGTCGTCCTGCCCAAGGAGGCAATCCCGGCGGAATGACAGACGGGCCGGATCATCGCATCTTTGGTCCGTAAATACTCCGGAGGGGGTCCGGGGGAGGCAGCGCCTCCCCCGGCCTCGGCCCCCCGGCAAGCGCTCCGTCTGAAGGATGGCACCAACGGCCGCCCCGGTCTCGCATCACGCGGGATCAGGATCGGGCTTTCCGCGCACCCGCCGCTGTCCTAAGACACTTCCATGGCAAAGCGGACATCGACCAGACGGCGAAGGACCAGGGCAGGGCCCGTGCGGCGCGGCGCGGCCTGGGTGCTGCGCTGGGCCGCGCGCGGCGTCGTGGTCGTGGCGACCCTCCTGCTGATCTGGATATCGGTCTACACCGTCCTCGACCCGCCCACGACGCCCTACATCCGGTCCGAGGCCGCGCGGCTGGGCGGCGTCGATCGGCAATGGGCCGATCTTGAAGACATCGCTCCGGTGATGGCCCGTGCGGCGGTCGCGGCAGAGGATGCCAATTTCTGCCTGCACTGGGGCTTCGACATGGGCGCCATCCGCACGGCGCTGGAAGACGGCGCCACCCGCGGCGCCTCGACCATCAGCCAGCAAGTGGTCAAGAACGCCTTTCTCTGGCAGGGGCGCAGCTGGCTGCGCAAGGCGCTCGAGGCGCTGATGACCCCGGTGATGGAACTGGTCTGGTCCAAGCGCCGGATCATCGAGGTGTATCTGAACGTCGCAGAGTTCGACGAGGGCGTCTTTGGCGTGCGCGCCGCCGCGCTGCATTACTACGGCGTCGCCGCCGCCGATCTGACCCCGGTTCAGGCCGCGCGGCTGGCCGCTGTGCTTCCGAACCCCAAGGACCGCTCTGCCTCGCAGCCGTCCGCTCAGCTTCGGCAACGCGCCGCCGGGATCGCCGACGGGGCGGCGACAATCGCCGCCGATGGCCGCGCATCCTGTTTCGAGAGTTGAAGCCGCCCCGTCCAAGGCGCTAAGTGTCCCGCAGTCCCTCGTTCGCGGAGCCCCCATGAACCGCCTGTTCCATGTTCCCCTGTCCCCGTTCTGCCGCAAGGTGCGGCTGTCGCTTGCCGAGAAGAAGATCGAGGTCGAGCTGGTCGAGGAACGCTATTGGGATCCCGAGCCCGATTTCCTGCGCCGCAACCCCGCAGGCAAGGTGCCGGTCCTCAAGCTGGGGTCGATGACGCTGGCCGAGTCGACCGCGATCTGCGAGCTGATCGAGGAATTGCACCCCGAGCCGCCGCTGCTGCCCCGCGCGCCCGAAGCGCGCTACGAGGTGCGGCGGCTGGTGGCGTGGTTCGACGACAAGTTCCACCACGAGGTGACATCGAAGCTGCTGTATGAGCGGGTGAACAAGAAGGTGATGGGACGCGGCTATCCGGATTCCAAGAACGTGAAATCGGGCGCGCAGCGGATCAAGTATCACCTCGACTACATGGCCTGGCTTCTGGACAAGCGGCGCTGGCTGGCGGGCGACGTGCTGACCCTGGCCGATTTTGCCGCCGCCGCACATCTGTCGTCGCTCGATTACATCTCGGATGTGGACTGGAACCGCAGCGCGAACGTCAAGGAATGGTACGCCAAGATCAAGTCGCGCCCGGCGTTCCGGTCGATCCTGGCGGACGCGGTGCCGGGCTTTCTGCCGCCGCCGCATTATGCCGACCTGGATTTCTAGGCGGAGAGGCTGGGGGGACGCTGTCCCCCCAGACCCCCCTGGAGGTATTTATGGACCAAAGATGAGGGGGCGCGGGCCTGGCGGATGATCTCAAATCACGGCTGGCGGTCGAGGCGTTGGAGGCGGGGTTCATCGCCTGCCGGGTGACGACGCCCGATGCGATCCCCGAGGCGGCGGCGCGCCTGTCGGCGTTTGTCGGCGCGGGGCGCCATGGACAGATGGGATGGATGGCAGAACGGATGGGCTGGCGCGGCGATCCTGCGGCGCTGTGGCCCGAGGCGCGGTCGGTGGTCATGCTGGTCGAAAGCTATGCGCCCGAACATGATCCGCTGGACGTGCTGGAGTTGCGCGATCGCGGCGCGATTTCCGTCTATGCGCAAGGGCGCGACTATCACGACGTGGTCAAGAAGCGGCTCAAGCGGGTCGGGCGTTGGCTGCTGGATCAGGCTCCGGGCGCCGAGATCAAGGTCTTTGTGGACACCGCGCCGGTGATGGAGAAGCCGCTGGCGCAGGCGGCAGGGCTGGGCTGGCAGGGAAAGCACACCAATCTTCTGTCGCGGGACTTTGGCAACTGGGTGTTCCTGGGCGCGATCTTTACCACCATCGCGCTGGAGCCGGACGCGCCCGAGGCGGAGCATTGCGGCAGTTGCACGCGCTGTCTGGACATCTGCCCGACGGATGCCTTTCCCGCACCGTTCCAACTGGATGCAAGGCGCTGCATCTCTTACCTGACGATCGAGCACGCGGGGCCGGTGGACGAGGCGCTGCGCCCTGCGCTCGGCAATCGCATCTATGGCTGCGACGACTGCCTTGCCGTCTGTCCATGGAACAAGTTCGCGGTGAACGCGCGCGATCTGCGCCTTCTGGCGCAAGACGGGATGACCGCGCCGCCACTGGCCGACCTGGTGCGGCTGGACGATGCGGGGTTTCGGGCGCGGTTCTCGGGGGGCCCGGTCAAGCGCATCGGGCGAGACCGCTTCGTGCGCAATGTCCTTTATGCCATCGGCAACTCGGGCGCGCCCGCCTTTTTGGCCGAGGCGCAGGCGAAGCTGGACGATCCGGATCCTGCTGTGGCGGATGCCGCGCGCTGGGCTGCGGCGCGCCTGTCGAAGGCGTGAATGGAACGCCGCGCCGGGCGGGTTAGTTTCCCCCATGAGTTTGCAACGACTGGAGGACCGTCATGACCCGTCAGACTTCGCTTTTCGCCGGCGCGCTGTTTTCGCTGATCGCCGCGCCCGCGGTCGCGCAGGACCCCGTCGAGCAAGGCGCCCCGAACGCAGGCTTCGAGCCTGCGTTCGAAAACCAGACCCGCGCGCCCGCGATGGACTCGGGCGTCACGCTGACCGCCAGCGAGTTCTCGGGCGAGTTGGTCCATCCCTGGGGCATCGACGCGCTGCCGAACGGCGGCTGGCTGGTGACCGAGCGCCCGGGCCGGATGCGCGTGATGTCCGAGGACGGCACGCTGTCGGATCCCATCGAAGGTCTGCCGGAGGTGCTGGCGGAACGTCAGGGCGGGCTTCTGGACGTCAAGGTCGGACCCGATTTCGCCGAAGACCGGATGATCTACTGGACTTACGCTAAGCCGATGGAGAACGGCGAAAGCGCCACCGCAGCCGCGCGCGGCGTTCTGAGCGAGGACCGCACCGAGGTGACAGAGGTCGAGGACATCTTCGTCCAGTCTCCGTCTTCGCCCAGCCCGATGCATTATGGCAGCCGGATCGTCTTTGACGGCGAGGGCCATGCCTTCATCACCACCGGCGAGCACTTCACCCAGGAAGAACGGGAGTTCGCGCAGGATCTTGATACCACCTACGGCAAGGTCGTGCGCGTGGCGCTGGACGGAACGGTTCCAGAGGGCAATCCCTACACCGGCGAGGCCCGCAGCGACGCCGCGCGGCAGGTCTGGTCCTACGGCCATCGCAACGTCCAGGGGGCGGCGATCCATCCCGAGACCGGGCAGCTTTGGACCATCGAGCACGGACCTGCGGGCGGTGATGAGCTGAACCGGATCGAGCCGGGCACCAACTACGGCTGGCCTGTGATCTCTTACGGGGTCAACTACAACGGCAACGAGGTCGGCACCGGCGACGCGGTTCAGGACGGCATGGCACAGCCGCGCTATTACTGGGACCCGGTGATCGCGCCCGGCGACATGGTGTTCTACGACGGCGAGATGTTCGGCGACTGGCAGGGCGATCTGCTGATCGCATCGCTGTCGCCCGGTGGCATCGTTCGGCTGTCGCTCGACGGTGACACGGTGACCGGAGAAGAGCGGTTCATGATGGGCGAGCGCCGCATCCGCGACATCGCCGTCGCCCCGGATGGCGCTCTTCTGGCGCTGTGGGACGATCCGAACGGCGCGGTCCTGCGGATGACGCCGGAAGAGATGTCGAACTGAGGTTTGGGGGCACGGGACGAGCCGTGCTATCCTGACCCCATAGGAGCATGACGGAAAAGGAGGTCCAGATGACCCGGCACCTGATCGACCATCAACGCCCCTCGGACACGTCGCGCGTGGTGCGCTACGCCGCGCTCGAGCGTCTTACGGGCGACGAGGCAGCGCATCCCAAGATCGAGATGCTGCTGCGCCGCCGCAAGGGCGAAAGCGATGGATCGCGGATCAAGCAATTCCTGCGGATCGAGCGCGGGCACCTCGCCTGACGCCATCCTGCGGCGGTTGTCGCCGATCCGAACGGATAGGGCCTGACGGGCCCTGTCCCTTGCCGAAATGCCGCGCTATGGCTGTGACAGTCCCTTCGGAAAGGTCTGGTCATGCAGCCCCTGCGCGGCATTCTTCTCATGATATCAGCCGTGTCGCTGTTCCTCGTCATGTCGGCCTTCATCAAGGAGGCGGGCCGGATACCTGCAGGGGAAGCGGTATTCTTTCGCTCTGCCGCCTCCTTGCCGGTCGTGATCGTCTGGCTGGTCTGGCTGGGGAATTTTCCTGCCGGGTTGCGGACGGCAAACTGGAAAGGCCACGCCGTGCGGGGCATCGCGGGCAGCTGCGCGATGGGGCTTGGGTTTGCCGGTCTGCGCTATCTGCCTCTGCCCGAGGTGACGGCGATCCGCTTTGCGACGCCGATCCTGATCGTGCTGTTCGCGGCGCTGATCCTGGGAGAGCGTCTGCGGCTGATCCGGTTGTCCGCTGTGTTGGTCGGGCTCGTGGGGGTCATGGTGGTGATGTGGCCGCGCCTGTCGCTTGAGGGCGGCGAGGGCGCGTTGTTCGGCGCCATCGTGACATTGGGCTCGGCGACGCTTGCCGCGCTGGCGCAGATCTTCGTCAAGTCGATGTCCGCACGCGAGAACACGGCGGCGATCGTGTTCTATTTCACCCTGACGGCCGCGACGCTGTCGCTGTTCACAGTGCCGTTCGGCTGGGTGATGCCGCAAGGCATCGAATGGGTCTGGCTGATCGGCGCGGGCGTGATCGGCGGCATCGGCCAGATCCTTCTGACCTCGAGCTATCGCTTTGCCGATGCCGGAGTCTTGGCGCCGTTCACCTACGTTTCGATGATCTGGGCGATCATCGTAGGGTATTTCTGGTTCAACGAAGTGCCGACCGTGCCAATGCTACTGGGCGCGGCTCTGGTGATCGCGGCAGGCGTGGCGATCGTTCTGCGAGAGCGCCAGCTTGGCCTGCGCACCGCCGCCGAACGCAAGGTGCGGGCGAAGGGGATACAGTAATTTTCAGAAAAGCGATTCTTTTGAATCACTTACATTGCATTGAATTTGTTGTCTTTTTAGAATTCCAATCTATACTTTCAATTATCACTTGAAAGGGTTGGCCAATGGTCATCAGAGACGCTGTTGAAGTGGTGCTGGGCCAAGACACGGTCGTCGATGTTCATATCGAAGACCGGTTGAATTCTGACCAGGAGCTGGTGACTTGGGTCACTATCGTCTACCGGACCACCTCCGGCGCGCTGGATGTGGAAAAGGCCGCCCAAGTTTCGGACCGCCTTTGGACTCTTCATTCCTCCGGTGACATCAAAGGCCTTCCCGTCCCGGTCCTTGTCTCCGAATTCGACGCAGGAGTGCCAGTCGCTGCTGAGTAACCAGCTTGTCACCACGGCGCGGTCCCGGATTTCAGACCCGAAGTCCAAGTCGGAGGCTGATCTGCGGCGGGCGACCAGCGACCTTTACTACGCGTTGTTCCATTGCCTATGCGAAGCTCTCTCTGGCCCGCTTGACGAGGAGTCGGCCGCACCCGCCAATAGGGATATGTATGTGGCCGTCTACCGGCAAACAGATCACATGCAGATTTCGAAACAATGTGAGGCCGCGCTTCATCTGGCTTTGGATGACGACCTGAAGAGGTTCGCAAGGCGCTTCATCGAGATGAAGAACAAGCGAGAGCAAGCGGACTACGATCCGCTCGCCACATTCGCCATTTCAACCGTTAGACAAGACATCCAACAGACGGAGGACGCCTTGAACAGGTTTCAGTCAAAATCCCAGACTCTGCGGAACAGGTTTGCTGTCTACCTGGCGATCAAACCCCGAAGACCACCTAGCTCCTGACCAGCGTCTCGTAGCCTTCCGCGATCTCGCGCGTCAGGGCGCCCACCTCGAAGGTGTAGTCGCCGATCTGGCCGACGGGGGTGACTTCGGCGGCGGTGCCGGTCAGCCAGCACTGCTGCATGTCCTCCATCTCGCCGGGGTCCATGTGACGTTCGTGGACGGTGATCTGGCGATCCTTCAGCATGCCGATCACGGTCTGGCGGGTCAGGCCGTTGAGGAAGCAGTCGGGCTTGGGCGTGTGGACCTCGCCGTCCTTGACGAAGAAGATGTTGGCGCCGGTCGCCTCGGCGATGTAGCCGCGATAGTCCATGAACAGCGCGTCCGAGCAGCCCTTGGCCTCGGCGGCGTGCTTGGAGGTGGTGCAGATCATGTAGAGACCGGCGGCCTTGGCATGGACCGGGATCGTCTCGGGCGACGGGCGTTTCCATTTGGAAATGTCCAGCTTGGCGCCCTTCATCTTGGCGTCGCCGTAGTAGTTGCCCCAGCCCCAGACGGCGACGGCCATCCGCACCGGGTTGCGCGCCGACGACACGCCCATGTCCTCGCCCGCGCCGCGCCACGCGACCGCGCGCACATAGGCTTCGGTCAGGTTGTTGGCTTTCAGCGTCTCGTATTTCGCCGCCTCGATCTCGTCGACGGTGTAGGGGATCTCCATGTCCAGCTCGCGGCCCGAAAAGCGCAGGCGCTCGGAGTGTTCGCGGCTCTTGAAGATCTTGCCGTTGTAGCAGCGCTCGCCCTCGAACACGGATGAGGCGTAGTGCATCGCGTGGGACAGGATATGCACGTTCGCTTCGCGCCAGGGCACCAGCTTGCCGTCGAGCCAGATGAAGCCGTCGCGATCGTCGTATGAACCTGCCATGATGTCTTCCCCTCCGGCGCGTTGCGCAAAGTTGCGTCAGATAGGTCCAAATCGGACATTATCTTTCGCCAATTCGCGGAATCGCTAGCAGTCGGGGGTTGGAATGTCAACAAGGCTGACATAAAGTCACGTCAGCACGACAGGGAGGCCAAGGCGCATGGCGGACAGTGGCGGGGCCGGGGCCGGCGGCGGTGAAACGCTGCTGTTCCTGACCGACGAACAACTGCGCAAGGGGATCGAGGCGATGTTCTTCGCCTATCGCGGCTTTACCGCCGATCCCGACCGCATCCTTGCCGATTACGGCTATGGCCGTGCGCATCACCGGGCCATCCACTTCATCAACCGCAGCCCCGGCACCACCGTGAACAACCTGCTGTCGCTGCTGGGCGTGACCAAGCAATCGCTGAACCGCGTGCTGCGCACGCTGGTCGAGGATGGCTTGGTCGACAGCCGCGTCGGCAACCGGGACAAGCGCGAAAGGCACCTGTTCCTGACCGCGCAGGGAAGCGAACTTGAACAGAAGCTGTCCGATGCCCAGCGCGCCCGGATGCGGCAGGCGTATCGCCTGGCAGGGCCCGACGCCGTCGTCGGATTTCGCCGTGTCCTCGAGGCGATGATGGACCCCGAGATGCGCTCGCATTTCACCACATTGAAGGATCAGGGCTGATGGCCGTTCCCGCCGATGCGCATCTGTTTCTCGTGGTGCCCGACGACCAGTTTCGCGGGCTCTTGCGCAAATATTTCGTGCGCAACGGGTTCTACGTCACCAACGGCAAGGGTGCAGACCACGCGCGGCGCGTCTTGTCGGGGCTGGACTTCGACCTGATCGTGATCGACACGCCGCTGCCCGATGCCTTGACTGACGCGCTCGTCGCCGAACTGCGGGATGAGACCGCCGCGCCGATCATCGCGCTGTCCTCGTCCGAGGCGGATTGTGACGCCGCGCGCGCTGCCGGCGCCGAGGCGGCGCTCAAGAAACCGTTCGAACCGGCGTTCCTGCTCGACCGGATCAACCGCGTGCTGGACCGCAAGCCGCCCGAGGCTTCGACCCCTACGCCGCGCCTGCTGTACCTGGGACCGCTGCGCTATGACCTCGATCGCGGCGAATTGTGGGATGGCGAGGCGATGGTGCGTCTGACCGCGACGGAATCGGCGCTGATGCGTCTGCTTGCCGCCCAACCCGGAGAGGCGATGGCCCGCGCCGCGCTGGTCGAACGGCTGGGGCGTCCCGGCGATGCGGCTCAGGACCGCGCCATCGACGTTCAGGTGACGCGGCTGCGGCGCAAGCTGGAGCCGAACCCCAAGGTTCCGCGTTACCTGCAGACGGTGCGCGGCGCGGGCTATCTGTTGCAGCCCGACTGACGGCCAGCGGCGGACGGAGTATCTGGGCCAGGAAGAAGCCCAAGAAGGAGCGATGAATGGCCACCGCGTTGTATACCCACGCCATGGCCGGCGAGCATGTCACGCCGCCCGGCCATCCAGAACAGGTGGCCCGCTGGCAGGCGATCATGGCCGCGCTGGAGCAAGACGATTTCGCCGCTCTGGACCGGCGCGAGGCGCCCTTGTGCGATGATGCCGATATCCTGCGTTGCCATCCGCAGCGGTATCTCGACGCCATCGCGGCGGCGATCCCGTCCGAGGGTCAGGTTACGCTGGATGCCGATACGCATGTCTCGCCCGCGTCGCTGGAGGCGGCGCGGCGCGGCGTGGGGGCCTGCTGCGCCGCCGTCGATGCGGTGCTGTCGGGCGAGATCGTCAACGCCTTCGTCGCGATGCGCCCGCCCGGTCACCATGCCGAGCGCGAGACTGCGATGGGGTTCTGCCTTTTCGGCAATGCCGCCATCGCCGCCAAACGCGCGCTCGATCACCACGGGCTGAGCCGCGTTGCCGTGGTGGATTTCGACGTGCATCACGGCAACGGCACGCAAGACCTGCTGTGGGACGAGCCGCGCGCGCTGTTCGTGTCGTCGCACCAGATGCCGCTCTATCCCGGCACCGGGGCTGCGGCGGAAAAGGGCGCGCATGGCCAGATCCTGAACGTGCCCCTGAAGCCCGGCAGCGGCTGGCAGGAGATGAGCCGCGCCTACGAGAACACCGTCTTCCCCGCGCTCGACGCCTTCGCGCCGGAACTGGTGATCCTGTCGGCGGGGTTCGATGCCCATGCCGCCGATCCGCTGGCCCAGCTTGAATGGTCGACCGAGGATTTCATCTGGCTCACGCGCAAGCTGTGCGGCATCGCCGAGCGGCATTGCAACGGGCGCGTGGTCTCGACACTCGAAGGCGGCTATGATCTTCAAGCCTTGGCCGCGAGTGCCGCGGCACACGTGAGGGTTCTGATGGAGCGGGGCGCATGAGCGACAAACCGGTCGAGGAAATGAGCTTCGAAGAAGCGATGAAGGCTCTGGAGGACGTGGTTGGGCGCCTTGAGTCCGGCGATGTGCCGCTAGAGGATTCCATCAAGCTGTACGAGCGGGGCGCGGCGCTGAAAAAGCGGTGCGAGACCAAGCTCAAGGAAGCCGAGGAGAAGGTCGCAGCGATTACGCTCGACGAATCCGGCGCGCCGAAAGGCACCCAGCCCTTCGACACGCCGTGAGCTTTCGGCACCTGTTGGCGGCTCGGGCGGACAGCGTTCAGGCCTGCCTTGACACAGTGCTTTCGGCCACGACCCCCAGCGTGATCCGCGACGGCATGGCGCATGCCCTGTCGGGCGGAAAGCGGCTGCGCGCCTTCCTCGTGCTGGAAAGCGCCGCGCTGCATGATGTGGACGCCGCGCACGCGATCTGGCCCGCCGCCGCGATCGAGGCTCTGCACGCCTTCAGCCTTGTCCATGATGATCTGCCCTGCATGGACGACGACGCGCTTCGGCGCGGACTGCCGACAGTTCATGTCAAATGGGACGAGGCGACGGCGGTTCTGGTCGGCGACGCGCTCCAGACACTGGCGTTCGATCTTCTGGCGCGGGATGACACGCACCCGGACCCCGCCGTGCGGATCGACCTGATCGCGTCGCTTGCGCGCGGGACAGGGGCCGAGGGGATGGTGCTGGGCCAGGCGCAGGACATCGCCGCCGAAACCTCTGCCGCACCGCTGACGCTGGACCAGATCACCGCGCTTCAGGCGAACAAGACGGGCGCGTTGATCCAGTGGTCCGCCGAGGCGGGCGCGCGGCTCGCACGGGCGGACCTTGCGCCGATGACCAGCTATGCGACGGCGCTAGGGCTGGCGTTTCAGATCGCCGACGACATTCTCGACGTCGAAGGCGACGCGGCCAAGGCGGGCAAGCGACTGCGCAAGGATGGCGACGCGGGCAAGGCGACCTTCGTGTCGCTGCTGGGTCTGGACGGAGCCAAACAGCGCGCCGCCGCGTTGGTCGATGAAGCCTGCGACGCGCTTGCGCCGTTTGGCCCCAGGGCCGAAACCTTGCGAGAGGCCGCGCGCTTCGTTATCTCGCGCGAGATGTGAAATCCCGCCCCGGAGGGTGCCCCCATGACGACTGGTCCCGCGACGCCCCTTCTTGATACGGTCGCCAGCCCTGCCGACTTGAAACGGTTCTCGGACCATGACCTGCACCGGCTGGCCGACGAGCTGCGTGCCGAGACCATCGACGCGGTCAGCACCACCGGCGGGCATCTGGGTGCGGGCCTTGGCGTGGTGGAACTGACCGTTGCCATTCATGCGGTCTTCGACACCCCGCGTGACAAGCTGATCTGGGATGTCAGCCACCAGTGCTATCCGCACAAGATCCTCACCGGGCGCCGCGATCGCATCCGTACCCTGCGGATGAAAGACGGGCTGTCGGGGTTCACCAAGCGATCCGAGTCGCCCTACGATCCCTTCGGTGCTGCGCATTCCTCGACCTCGATCAGCGCGGCGCTGGGCTTTGCCGTGGCGCGCGATCTGGGCGGCGCGCCCGAGACCGGTCTGGGCGACGCCATCGCGGTGATCGGCGACGGCGCGATGAGCGCAGGGATGGCCTATGAGGCGATGAACAATGCCGGGCACCTTGGCAAGCGGCTGATCGTGATCCTGAACGACAACGAGATGTCCATCGCCCCGCCGGTGGGGGCGATGTCGTCCTACCTGTCGCGGCTCTATGCCGGTGCCCCGTTTCAGGAACTCAAGGCCGCCGCCAAGGGCGCGGTGTCGCTGCTGCCGATGCCGTTCCAGGAAGGCGCGCGCCGGGCCAAGGAAATGCTCAAGACGATGACCGTGGGCGGCACGTTGTTCGAGGAACTGGGGTTCAGCTACATCGGCCCCATCGACGGGCATGACATGGACCAGCTTCTGCCGATCCTGCGCACCGTCAAGGCGCGGGCGACCGGGCCGGTTCTGATCCACGCGATCACCAAAAAAGGCAAGGGCTATGCTCCCGCCGAGGGCGCCGCCGACAAGGGCCACGGCGTGTCCAAATTCGACGTGGTGACCGGCGAGCAGAAGAAGGCGCCGTCGAACGCGCCGTCCTACACCAAGGTCTTCGCCCGCGCGCTGATGGACGAGGCGTCGCGCGACGACAGGATCGTCGCGGTCACGGCGGCGATGCCCGACGGCACCGGACTGAACCTGTTTGCGGAACGCTTTCCCAAACGGTGTTTCGACGTTGGCATCGCGGAACAACACGGCGTGACGTTCTCTGCCGGTCTGGCGGCGGGCGGGATGAAACCCTTTGCCGCGATCTATTCGACGTTCCTGCAGCGCGGCTATGACCAGGTGGTGCATGACGTGGCGATCCAGCGGTTGCCGGTGCGGTTCGCCATCGACCGTGCGGGGCTTGTCGGCGCCGACGGTGCGACGCACGCGGGCGCCTTCGACGTGGCGTTCCTGTCCAACCTGCCGGGGTTCGTGGTGATGGCCGCCGCGGACGAGGCGGAACTGGTGCACATGGTCGCCACCGCGGCCGCCCATGACGACGGCCCCATCGCGTTCCGCTATCCGCGCGGCGAAGGGTCGGGCGTGACGATGCCGGAACGCGGCGAGGTGCTTGAGATCGGCAAGGGCCGGATGATCCGGGATGGCAAGGGCGTCGCGATCCTGTCCTTCGGCACCCGTCTGTCCGAGGTGCTGACCGCCTGCGAAGCACTTGAGGCAAAGGGGATTTCCCCCACGGTGGCCGACGCACGTTTCGCCAAGCCGCTCGACCGCGACCTGATCCTGAAGCTGGCAGAAGGGCATGACGCGCTCATCACCATCGAGGAAGGTGCGGTTGGCGGCTTTGGCAGCCATGTCGCGCATCTGCTCGCGGAAGAGGGCGTCTTTGACCACGGGCTGAAATTCCGCTCGATGGTCCTACCGGACATCTTCATCGACCAGGCCGGGCCGCGCGACATGTATGCCGTGGCCAAGCTGAACGCCGAAGACATCGAAGCGAAGGTGCTTGGCGTCATGGGCGTGGCCAAGATCGCGGGCAAGCGCGCATAAATCAGTTAGCGTTGCGCATATTTGGTGCTACCCTCCAGATATGGTATCGGGAGGCACGAGAATGCGAACTGTAGTATCGGTTCTTCTGTGCGCGCTGTGTCCGCTGACCGCATCTGCCGACGGACCCGGCGCGACGATCATCATGGAACCCGCGATCATCCGGCATGAGGCCGCAGCCACGGCGGACCAGTCCTGGGTGGTGCTTCTTCTGGCGCTTGCGGCAGCGGTGGCGGCCGTCGCGCGGTAGAAACCCCGTTACGCGGTTTCTTCCGCCAAAAGCGCGCGCAGCCCGGCGCGGTAGTCGGGATAGATCAGCCGCACGCCCAGATCGGTCTTGATCCTGTCGTTCGTCACCCGCTTGGATTCGGCATAGAAACTGCGCGCCATCGCGGTCATATCGGCATCTTCGAACGCCACCGCCTCAGGGATCGGCAAGCCCAGAAGTTCGGCAGCATGGGCGATCACATCCTGCGGCGGGGCAGGATCGTCGTCGCAGACGTTGTAGGCGGCGCCGGGGTTCGGGCGGTCGATCGAGGCGTGCAGCACCTGCGCGATGTCGTCGACATGAGTGCGCGAGAACACCTGCCCCTCCTTGATGATCCGGCGCGCGGTGCCTTGGCGCACCTTTTCAAACGGGCCGCGCCCGGGGCCGTAGATGCCCGCAAGGCGGAAGATGTGCAGCGGCAGCCCGGTTTCCGACGCCAGCGCACGCCAGTCACGCTCGGCCTGCACCCGCAGCGCGCCGCGTTTCGTGGACGGGCGCAGCGGCGTATCCTCATCCACCCAGTCCCCTTCGTGGTCGCCGTAGACCCCGGTTGTCGACAGGTATCCGGCCCAGCTGATGTGCGGCGCCGCCGCCGCGATCTGGTCGCGCGCGGCCGCAAGGACGGGGTCACCATCCTCGGTCGGACCTGCCGAGATCAGGATATGCGTCGCGCGATCCAGCGCGGGCGCAAGGTCGTCACCGGGCCAGACCAGCGCCTCGGTGCCCTCGGCGCGCAAACGGTCGGCCTTGTCGGCGCTACGGGTGGTGCCGATCACCGTCCACCCAAGCGGCATGAGGCGGCGGGCAAGGGCGCGGGCGGAATACCCGTGGCCGAAGGAGAGAAGCGTGTGTGTCATGGCCTTCTAGATGACGGCCCGGGACGCGGGACGCAAGGCAGAGGGCGGGCGCGAAAGCGGGTTGCACCAAGGGGGGCGAATGCGCGAAATGGCGCATGACACAGCACAGCACCCCAGACCGCTCAAGGCCTCAGCACACAATGACCGCAAATCGCAATCTTCCGATCGAGTCGCCTGATACGCACGGCCCGGAAAGTTTCACCGATGCGGCGGCGGCGGTCGCGCGGCTTCACGAGCTTTACGAGGCGGCGACCGCCTTTCTCAAGGACCGGTTCCAGAACACGCTGACAGGGGGGCGCCCGGACGCCCGCTTTCGCGCCTTCTACCCAGAGGTGCGGATCACCACCACCACCTATGCCGAGACGGACAGCCGCCTCAGCTTTGGTCATGTCGCGGTGCCCGGCACCTATTGCACCACGGTCACGCGGCCTGACCTGTTTCGCAACTACCTGGAGCAGCAGATAACCCTTCTGCTCGAAAACCACCGTGTTCCGGTCGTGATCGGCCCGTCCGATACGCCGATGCCGGTGCATTTCGCGGTCGGCTCTGGCATCGCGGTGCCGCAAGAGGGCGCGCTGGATTTCCCGCTGCGCGATGTCTTCGACGTGCCCGACCTTGCGACCACGAACGATGACATCGTGAACGGCTACGGCTTTGCCTATGGCGACGGGGCCAGCCCGCTGGCGCCGTTCACCGCGCAGCGCGTGGACTATTCGCTGGCGCGGCTTGCGCATTACACCGCGACCGATCCGTCGCATTTCCAGAACCACGTCCTGTTCACCAACTACCAGTTCTACGTCGAGGAATTCGAGGCCGTCGCCCGTGCGATGCTGCGCGATCCAGACAGCGGCTACACGTCCTTTGTCGGGCCGGGCAACGTCGAGATCACCGATCCCGATGCGCCGGTTCTTGCGCCGCAAAAGATGCCGCAGATGCCGACCTATCACCTCAAGCGGCCGAACAGCGCCGGGATCACGCTGGTCAACATCGGCGTCGGCCCGTCGAACGCCAAGACGGCGACCGATCATATCGCGGTGCTGCGGCCCCATGCGTGGCTGATGGTCGGGCACTGCGCCGGCCTTCGCAACAGCCAGCGGCTGGGAGATTTCGTGCTGGCCCACGCCTATCTGCGCGAGGATCACGTTCTGGACGACGACCTGCCGATCTGGGTTCCGATCCCGCCGCTGGCCGAGATCCAGATCGCGCTGGAAGACGCGGTCGAGGATGTCACGGCGCTCGAAGGCTACGAGCTCAAACGCATCATGCGCACCGGCACCGTCGCTACCATCGACAACCGCAACTGGGAACTGCGCGACCAGTCCGGCCCGGTGCAACGTCTGTCGCAGTCGCGCGCCATCGCGCTGGACATGGAAAGCGCGACGATCGCCGCCAACGGGTTCCGGTTTCGCGTGCCTTACGGGACACTTCTGTGCGTGTCCGACAAGCCGCTGCACGGCGAATTGAAGCTTCCGGGCATGGCGTCTGATTTCTACAAGACGCAGGTGTCGCGGCATTTGCTGATCGGAATCAGGGCGATGGAAAAGCTGCGCGACATGCCGCTGGAACGCATACATTCGCGCAAGTTGCGCAGCTTTGAAGAGACGGCATTCCTCTGACGCAGGGGAAACGCCTTGGAAATCGCAATAAAACTTGCATCCTTCCGTCACATTCAGTTGTCTGTCGCCCACCAAGACCGCTAGACAACGCCGAGTAACCCGCGTGACGACGGGCCAGTGCGAGGAGACAGAACGTATGTCCAAACCAATGACCAAGACCCAGCTCGTGTCGGCTCTCGCCGACGAAATGGGCGCTGACAAGAAGACCGCGACCAGCGCACTCGATGCGATCGTCAAGGTGATTACCGATGAAGTCGCCGGCGGCGGCGCCGTGACCCTTCCGGGCGTCGGCAAGATCTATTGCCGCGAGCGCCCCGAGCGCATGGTCCGCAACCCCGCCACGGGCGAGCAGATCAAGAAAGAGGCGGACAAGGTCGTGAAGATGACGATCGCCAAGGCGCTGAAAGACAGCGTCAACGGCTGATCCGTCGCTGGACAAAGGCCTTTGGGGCTGCCCCTTGGGGCGGCCCTTTTTCGTTCTGGCGCCGGGTGCATCGCAGCTATGCGCCGCCGTTTGCCGGGGCCGCATTGCAACCCCGGATGCTTTGGTGTTGCGTGGCCGGACGGCACAGACAGGGGCACCGCACATGGACATTCGCGCGATCGGCATGGGCGTTCTGTTCGCCGTCATGTGGGCTTCGGCCTTTACCTCGGCGCGAATGATCGTCGCCGATGCGCCGCCGATCACCGCGCTTGCGATCCGCTTCTGGATCTCGGGCGGCATCGGCGTAGGGCTGGCGCTGGCTCTGGGCCAGACCGCGCGGCTTGACAGGTTGCAGTGGCGCGGAACGGTGATCTTCGGGCTGTGCCAGAACGCGCTTTATCTCGGGCTGAACTTCGTCGCGATGCAGACCGTGCAGGCTTCGCTTGCGGCAATCATCGCCTCGACCATGCCGCTGGTTGTCGCCTTCTCCGGATGGGCGCTGATGGGCGAGAAGACGCGGCCGCTGGGCCTGGCGGGATTGGTCGCCGGTGTCGCGGGGGTCGCGCTTATCATGGGATCGCGGCTGTCAGGCGGCGCGGACCTCTACGGTGTGACGCTGTGCATTGCAGGGGTCGTGGCGCTGGCCATCGCCACGCTGTCGGTGCGCGGCGCGTCGTCGGGCGGCAACCTGTTGATGATCGTCGGGCTGCAGATGCTGGTCGGCGCTGCCGTCCTGTCCGTCTTTGCGGTGCTGTTCGAGACGTGGGACGTCACCTGGTCCGTTCAGATGATCGCGGCCTTCATCTACACGACGCTTGTGCCCGGCCTTGCGGCGACGGTGGTGTGGTTCA
The DNA here is from genome assembly GCF_019061145.1 of Anianabacter salinae. Classification (GTDB taxonomy): domain Bacteria; phylum Pseudomonadota; class Alphaproteobacteria; order Rhodobacterales; family Rhodobacteraceae; genus Anianibacter; species Anianibacter salinarum. The sequence goes on from NZ_JAHQZS010000005.1 coordinate 228,511, forward strand.
TGCTGGTCAACCGGATCGGCGCTGTGCGCGCGGCGACTTTCCACTTTCTCACGCCGCCGTTCGGGGTCGGCATAGCCGCGCTTCTGCTGGGCGAGAGCATGGGCATGATCGACGCCGTCGGCGTTGCCATCATCGCGCTTGGCATCCTTGCGGTGCAGATGTCCAAGGTCGAGGCGAAGGCCAAGTCGGGGTGCGAGGTTTCAGCGTCCTGACGGGCATGTGAAACGGCGCGGGGCAAACGTCAGATGACTTTGCGGCAGCCTCGTGCATCTTGCGGCGCATGGAAATCATATTCGCATATGGCGCGGGCGTCCTGACGCTTATCAACCCCTGCGTCCTGCCGATCCTGCCCATCGTGCTGGCAACGGCGGTGCAGGCGCACAAGGCCGGGCCGGTCGCGGTTGCCGCAGGCATGAGCCTGTCCTTCGTCGTGCTGGGCATGCTGGTGACGGTTGCGGGCCGCTCGCTGGGCCTGACGACCGAGATGATCGCCGACGCGGGCGCCGTTCTGATGATCGGCTTCGGGCTGGTGCTGCTGGTGCCGCGCTTTTCCGAAGGGTTCGCCACCGCGACCGCGGGCGTGGCCGCGCGGGCGGACGGCGGGATGGACGTGATCGACCGCAGCGGCCTGCGCGGGCAATTCCTGGGCGGGATACTGCTGGGCGCGGTCTGGAGCCCCTGTATCGGCCCGACGCTGGGCGGCGCTATCTCTCTCGCCAGCCAGGGCGAAAGCCTGGTCTATGCCACCTTCATCATGATCGGCTTTGCGCTGGGCGTGTCGACCGTGATCCTGATGCTGGGCTATGGCGCCCGCGCCGCGATCCAGAAGCGTCAGGCGGCGATGCGCGCCATCGCGATGCGCGCCAAGCCGATCCTTGGCGTCGTGTTCGTGGTCGTCGGCGTCGGCCTTCTGCTGCGCGTTCACCACATGGCCGAGATCTGGGCGCTGCAGACCCTGCCGCCCTGGCTTCTCGACCTGTCCGTTTCCCTCTGATCCCCAAACTGGAGCATTCCCATGAACCGCCGTTCCTTCCTTGCCACCACCGCCGCCGCGCTTGTTCTCGCCCCGATGGCGCGGGCCGAAGTGATGTACACGCCCGGTCTCGTCGATGCCGAGCTTGCGGCGGGCAAGACAGTGTTCCTTGACTATGCCGCGACCTGGTGCACGACCTGCGCCGCGCAGGAACGCGTGATCAACGCGCTCAAGTCGGAGAACCCGGCGTATGAGCAGAACGTCAGCTTCATCAAGGTCGACTGGGACACCTACAGCCGCGATGCCATCACCACGCGCTACAACGTGCCGCGCCGGTCCACGCTGATCGTGCTGAAGGGTGACCAGGAGCTTGGGCGCATCGTCGCCGAAACCTCGCGCGATGACATCAAGGCGCTCATGGACACCGCGTTGAATGCGGCGACGACGGCCTAATCACCTAGATAGTCGCGCAACACCTGGGGCGGGTCGGCGAACAGCAGGCCCGTTTCCACCGGTGGCTCGGCGCGGCCTTCGGCGACCACGACTGTCTGCCCTCCAAGCCGCTTTGCGTCGGCGGGATCGTGACTGACCATCAGAAGCGTCGCGCCGGTTTCGGCCGCAAGCGTCTTTACAAGGTCCAGCATCTCGGCCCGCAGAGCGGGGCCGAGGGCCGCGAATGGCTCGTCCATCAACAGGATCGGCCGCCCGCGCAGCAGCACCCGCGCCAGCGCCACCCGGCTTTGCTGCCCGCCAGAAAGCTCGGACGGCTTGCGATCCTCCAAACCCGCCAGCCCGGTGCGTGCCAGCGCGTCCCTGACCTGCGCCGCCTCGCTTTCCGCAAGTCGCAGCGAAGGCTTCAGGCCCAGCGCGACGTTCTGGAACGCGGTCAGGTGCGGGAACAGGTTGTTGTCCTGAAAGATGATCGACAGCGGCCGCGCTCCGGGGGGCTGAACCGCGATGTCCTTCCCGGTCCACAGGATGCGCCCGCCTGCCAGCGGCAGGAACCCGGCGATTGCCGCCAGAAGCGTCGACTTGCCCGCGCCGGATGGCCCGATGATGGACACGCGCGCGCCTGCATTCACCGCGAAATCGGCGGTCAGCGCGAAATCGCCCTGCACGATCCGGCATCCGTCAAGCGTGAGCATTGGCGCGCCCCCCACGGTCGAAGATCCAGAAGGCAAGCAGACTGAGCGCGATCAGCACGAGGCCAGAGGCGGCGGCATCGTCCATCCTGTAGGCAGACATCTGCGAATAGAGCAGCAGCGGCAGCGTCGCCTCGCTTGGGTCGGCGAACAGCGCGATCACGCCCAGATCGCCCATCGACAGGGCGGCGGCCAGCCCAAGGGCAAAGCCAAGCGGCCGGCGCAGGCGCGGCAGCAGGACCAGCCGCAGCCGCGCCCAGCCCGTCAGGCCAAGGCTGTCAGCCAGCCGCCCGTGCGCCGCCTCGGCCTCGGCCAGCGCGGGCACCAGCGCGCGCAGGGCAAAGGGCAGGCTCATCGCGGTGTTGACCACGGCCGTCACCGGGAGGGCCAGCGCGACCGGGCTGGCAAAGGGAAAGATCGCGATGAACAGGCCCGTGCCGATCACCAGCGGCGAGGCGGCTATGGACAGATAGCCGATGCCCTCGACCAGCTGAGCCCCGCGCCGCAAGGACTGGATCAGCAGGGCCAGCGACAGGGCGGTGATGCCGGTCAGCGCGGTCGAGATCGCCGCGACCCACAGCGACCGCCCGGCAGCGGCGAAGGTTGCGGATGACAGGTCGGGCAAGGCGGGAAAACCGCGCGCCACGACCAGCGCAAGCGGAACCAGCAGGAACAGCGTCGCCGCCAGGATCGCGGCGGTGTCCACCGCGCGCAGGGTCCAATGCGCCGCGTCCCAGCGTTGCCGCGTCCGGTCAAGCCCGGCGCCAAAGCCTGCGGGGATGGCAAAACGAAAGGCAAGCGCGGCGGCAAGCGTGCAGATCGCCACCTGCACCAACGACAGAAACGCGGCGCGCGACAGGTCGAACTCCAACCGGAAGGCCTGGTAGATCGCCAGTTCAACCGTGGTCGCGGCGGGGCCTCCGCCCAGCGCCAGCGCCACGGCAAAGCTGGTGGTGCAGATCAGGAAGACCACCAGCGCCGCGCCCGGCACGGTGGCGCGCAGCATCGGCCATTCCAGCAGCCTTGCCGTGTCGCTTGCGGAAAAGCCCAGCGAGGCGGCAAGGCGAAAGCGTTCGGCGGGGATGGCAAGCCAGCCTTGCAGCAGGAACCGGGTGGCAAGCGGCATGTTGAAGAACACATGCGCCAGCACGACGCCGGTCAGCCCGTAAATGCTGATCGGCTCGGCACCGATCAGGGACAGCCCTTGCGATACGAAGCCATTGCGCCCGTACACCGCCAGAAGGCCCAGCACGGCAACGATTACCGGCAGGATGAACGGCGCACCCAGAAGCGTAATCAATAGACCGCGCCCCGGAAATGCGCGCCGCGCCAGCGCACGGGCCAGCGGGATCGCGGCGGCGACGGACAGCACCGCCGACAGGGTCGCCTGCAAGAGCGTGAACCGCACCGCAGCCCAGTCGGCGGGGCCAAGGCCCGACCCGAGCCCAAACGAGTCCTCGGCACGCCACGCGACCAGCGCGAGCGTGCCAAGGGTAAGGGACAGGATCGCCGCAACGGCGATCCAGCCGGGCCAGCGCGGCATCACTGCGACAGGGCCGTGCGCCATGTCTCGATGGCGCCGTCACGCACGCGTGCGGCCTCTCCCGCCGGGAACAGCAGCGCCTTGTCCGGTGAAACCAGCGTGCCGAACCCGTCCGGCAGGCCCATTTCGGGGGTGACTGCCGGATACATCCAGTTGGTCGTCGGGATCACGCTTTGCGCCATGTCGGACGTCATGAACTCCATGAACTGCGCGGCCAATTCCGGCTGGTCGGTCGAGGCGATGGTGCCCAGCACCTCGATCTGCATGTAGTGCCCCTCGGCGAAGGGCGCGGCCGCCTTGGTCGCATCGTCCTCGGCGATCAGGTGGTAGGCGGGGGATGTCGTGTAGGACAGCACCATGTCCGCCTCGCCATCGAGGAACAGGCCATACGCCTCGGACCAGCCCTTGGTCACGGTGACGATGTTGTCCGACAATCCCTGCCAGATCTCGCCTGCGCGGTCCGGGTAGGCCGCCTCGACCCACATCACCAGCCCAAGGCCGGGGGTGGACGAACGCGGGTCCTGGATCACGATGGACAGATCGCTGCCTGCAAGCTCTTCGAAGGACGCAGGCACCGCTTCGCCGGACACGCGCGAGGTGTCGTGGACAAAGGCGAAATACCCCCAATCGTAGGGGATGAACATGTCATCGTCCCATTCGACCGGCAGATCATAGCTGGCGTCGTCCATCCCGTGCTGCGCGAACAGCCCGGTTTCAGCCGCGTCCGCTGTCAGGTTGGTGTCGAGGCCAAGGACCACGTCCGCCTCGGTGCGCGCGCCTTCGAGCCGCAGGCGCGACAAGAGCGACGCGCCATCGCCCGAGGCGACGAATTGCAGATCGCAGCCGCAGACCGCCTCGAAATCGGTCTCGATCTGCGGGCCGGGGCCGTAGTCGGTGACAAAGCTGTCGTATGTGTAGACGGTCAGGGTCGGCCTGTCCTGCGCCGTTGCGGGCAGGTTGGTTGCGACAAGGGCCGTTGCGATGATCGGAAATCTCATATGGATGCTCCTTCCATGGCGACGGAAAGTCAGTGAGGAGCGTATCCTGTCACCTTCCCTCCGCCGGTGTTAACCGGTTCAGGTTCAACGGGTTCTTGGGTGCGATTTCCCAAATCTCAGGCCCGTGCAGGACCACCCCGAGGTACCGGTGAACGTAGTCCGCACCGCCGGGGTCGGCAAGCCGAAACCCCTTGAGGCGCTTCCGGGGCCTCGGTAGACCGCTGGGGATAGGAGACCTGCCATGAGCCTCAACAGTTTCGGCCACCTGTTCCGTGTCACGACATGGGGCGAAAGCCACGGACCCGCGCTGGGCGCGACCGTCGATGGCTGCCCGCCCGGTGTTCCGATAAGCGCCGAGGCGATCCAGGTCTGGCTCGATAAGCGCAAGCCGGGGCAGAACAAGTATACCACCCAGCGGCGTGAAGCCGATGAAGTGGAAATTCTTTCGGGCGTGTTCGAGGGGCAGACCACCGGCACGCCGATCCAGCTGATGATCCAAAACACCGACCAGCGGTCGAAGGATTACGGCGACATCGCCGAGAAGTTCCGCCCGGGCCATGCCGACATCACCTATTGGCAGAAATACGGCATCCGCGACTATCGCGGCGGCGGGCGATCGAGCGCGCGCGAGACGGCGGCGCGGGTTGCTGCGGGCGGCATTGCGCGTGCGGCGTTGGCAATGATGGCACCGGCGGTCGAGATCACTGGCTACATGGTGCAGATCGGCCCGCACAAGATCGACCGGTCGCGGTTCGACTGGGGCCAAATCACGCAAAACCCGTTCTGGGTGCCCGACGCCCAGGCGGCCAACGACTGGGCGCGCTATCTCGACGATCTGCGCAAATCAGGTGACAGCGTCGGCGCGGTGATCGAAGTGACGGCGCGCGGCGTGCCCGCCGGGCTGGGTGCGCCGGTCTATGGCAAGCTGGATACAGACCTTGCGGCGGCGATGATGTCGATCAATGCCGTCAAGGGCGTCGAGATCGGCGACGGCATGGCCACAGCAGAATTGACCGGCAGCGCCAATGCCGACGAGATCCGCATGGGTCCGGACGGGCCGGTCTACAACTCGAACCACGCGGGCGGCATTCTGGGCGGCATCTCGACCGGGCAGGACGTCGTGGTGCGGTTCGCGGTCAAGCCCACAAGCTCGATCCTGACGCCGCGCAAGACGATCACGAAGGCAGGCGAAGAGACCGAGATCGTGACCAAGGGGCGCCATGATCCATGCGTCGGCATTCGTGCGGTGCCGGTGGGCGAGGCGATGGCGGCCTGCGTGATCCTTGACCACCTTCTGTTGCACCGTGGCCAGATCGGCGAGAACCGGGGCGCCATCGGCTGATGTTGTCCGTCCTCGGGATCACCTTCCCGATCTTCGCGGCCATCGCCATCGGCAATGTCGCTGTCTGGAAAGGGCCGTTCGCGCCGTCCGACATGCGCATCCTGGGCAAGTATGTTCTCAACATCGCCCTGCCCGCGCTGTTGTTCAACGCCGTGGCCACACGGGATCTTGGGGCCGTCCTGCAACCGGGGTTCCTGATCGTCATGGGTGCCTCGACGCTGACGATCATCCTTGGCGCATGGTTCGGATTGCGGCTCGCCGGGATCGGCCCGGCACGGCGGGCGATTGCGGGGCTGGGCATGGCGGGGCCGAATTCGGCCTATGTCGGGTATCCGGTGCTGCTCCTCGCGTTGCCGGACGTGGCCGAAACGGTGCTGGCGCTGAACCTGCTGGTCGAAAGCTTCCTGATGCTGCCGCTGGTCATGGCGCTGCTGGACCTGTCGCGTCCGGGCACCGGGCGGGGCCTTTTGCGTGCCGTCGGTGCGTCGTTCGTGGACACGCTACGCCGCCCCTTCGTGATCGGCCTGATCGCGGGGCTTGTCGTGTCCTTGCTGAGGGTCAACCTTCCCGAGCCGGTGCTGCGCCTGACCAGCCTTCTGGGGGCGTCGGCGAGCGCGCTGGCGCTCGTGGTGATTGGCGGCACGCTGTACGGCCTGCCGGTGCGGGGCGATCTTGGGCTGGCGACGGTGATCGCGCTGGGCAAGCTGGTGCTGCATCCGCTGTGCGTGATGATGTTCGCCGTGCTGTTCACGTCGTTCGGCCTGCCCCTGTCACCCGAGATGCGCGCGGCGGCGATCCTGTCGGCGGCCATGCCGATGCTGTCGATCTATCCGGTGCTGGCACAGCCCTACGGGCACGAGGGCATCGCGTCGATCGCGCTCTTGCTGGCGACGGCGGGGGCCTTTGTGACGCTGACGGTGTTGCTGGCGGTGATGGGCTGATCCGGCAACGGGTGGCGGGACAAGTCCCGCCCTACGGACGCCACGTCCGCCGATCCGCGGTGGGACCTGGACCTCACCAAACGAAAAACGCGCCCCTTGGGGCGCGTTTCTATGTCGTGACGTCCGGCAGGATCACTCGGCCGGTTGATCCTTTTCGCGGCGCTTGATCGGAGCCCAGAGGCGCTTGTTCGTGAGATAGAGCAGCACGCCGAGGATGCCGAGGAACAGAACGGCGATGAACCCGGCCTGCTTGCGCTGCATCATCTTGGGCTCTGCCGCCCACATCAGGAACGCGGCGACGTCTTGCGCCTCTTGCTCCAGCGTGGCCTCGGTGCCGTCCGCATAAACGACGTCATCGCCATAAAGCGGCTGCGCCATCGCGATGTAGCCGCTTTCGAAGACTTCGTTCTCATACAGGATCGTGCCGGCCTGTTCGATGTCTCCGCCGGTGTAGCCGGTCAGAAGCGACGCGATGTATTCCGGGCCGCCGATGCCCTTGAACAATTGCGACAGGCCAGTGCCGTAAGGGCCGTGAAAGCCCGCCCGCGCCTTGGCCATGAGGCTCAGGTCAGGGGCGCTTTCCAGCCCGCTTTCGGGAAAGTTGTCGGTGGGCAGTGCCGTGCGGTAGTCGCGCAGCTCGGGGTCCCAGACTTCCCAGAATTCGGCGTAGGCGCGCACCTGGTCCTCGGGCAGGCCCGGCCCGTTCTCGGCGGCGAGAGACCGGATCGGAACCAGCTTCATGCCGTGGCACGCCGAACAGATCTCGGTATAGACCTGAAGCCCGCGCTGGAGCTGCATCTGGTCATAGGTGCCGAACGGTCCCTCGAACGAGAAGGAATAATCGGTGACATGACCGCCTTCGCCCGCCGCAAGACCCGCGCCGGTCGACAAGACCAGCGCGGCAAGTGCGGATGCGGTAAGTTTCTTCAGCATTCCGTGTTCCTTTCTCACTCGGCCGGCGAAACGATGGTCTTGGAACCACCGGTCTTGCCCGAGTAATGCGCCTTGAAGTCGTCCTCGATGGTCGCGGGCTGTGCCAGCGGTTTCTCGATCACGCCAAGCAGCGGCAGGATGACCAGGAAGAACGCGAACCAGTAAGTCGAGGCGATCAGCGAGATCCAGTTGTAGATCCCTTCGGCCGGACGGGCGCCGACCCACATCAGGACGATGAAGTCGACGACCAGAAGGGTGAACCACCACTTGAACATCGGCCGGAACCGGCCCGACCGGACCGACGAGGTGTCGAGCCAGGGGGTCAGCGCCAGAACCGCGATCGAGCCGAACATCGCCAGCACGCCGAAGAACTTGGCGTCGATGATGCCGCCGGTCACGAAGCTGGCAAGCTGCACGATCCAGACGTCGGCGGTGAAGGCGCGCAGGATCGCGTAGAACGGCAGGAAGTACCATTCAGGCACGATGTGCGCCGGGGTCGAAAGCGGGTTCGCCTCGATGTAGTTGTCGGCATGGCCAAGGTAGTTCGGCATGAAGCCGACGATGGCGAAGAAGATCGCCAGGATGACCGTCAGCGCGAACAGGTCCTTGATGACGAAGTAGGGCCAGAACGGCACGGTGTCGCGCTTGGCTTCTTCCTTGGACCCGCGGCGCACTTCGACCCCGGTGGGGTTGTTGTTGCCGGTGGTGTGGAACGCCCAGATGTGCACGATCACGAGGCCCGCGATCACGAAGGGCAGCAGGTAATGAAGCGAGAAGAACCGCGTCAGCGTGTAGTTTCCGACCGCCGGTCCGCCCAGAAGCCAGGTCTGCAGCGTCTCGCCCACGAAGGGGATCGCCCCGAACAGGCCGGTGATGACCGTGGCACCCCAGAACGACATCTGGCCCCAGGGCAAGACGTAGCCCATGAACGCCGTCGCCATCATCGCGAGGTAGATCAGCATCCCGATGATCCAGGTCACTTCGCGCGGGGCCTTGTAGGACCCGTAGTAGAGACCGCGGAAGATGTGCAGATAGACCGCGACGAAGAACAGCGATGCGCCGTTGGCATGGATGTAGCGCAGGGCCCAGCCGCCGTTGACGTTCCGCATGATGTGCTCGACCGAGGCAAAGGCCAGTTCGGTGTCAGGCGTGTAGTGCATGACCAGAGCGATGCCGGTGATGATCTGAAGCGCCAGGCAGAACGTCAGCACGATGCCCCAGATCCACATCCAGTTGAGGTTCTTGGGCGTGGGGATCATCAGGGTGTCGTACAGAAGGCCGACGATCGGAAGGCGGCGATGAAGCCACTTCTCGCCGCCCGACGTCGGTTCGTAATGGTCGTGAGGAATTCCAGCCATTTCTCTCTCCCTTAGCCGAGGACGATGGTTGCGTCGTCGGCGAATTCAGCGACCGGAACCGGCAGGTTCTCGGGGGCCGGTCCGCGGCGGATGCGGCCAGAGGCGTCGTAGTGCGAGCCGTGGCACGGGCAGAACCAGCCGTCGAAGTCGCCCGCCTCGTTGATCGGAACACAGCCGAGATGGGTGCAGACGCCCATCATCACCAGCCATTCGCCCGCCTCGTCGAGAGTGCGATTCTCATCCGTCGCAGGCACATCGCCCTGGATGTTGGCATTCCGCGCGATCGGATCGGGAAGCTCGCTCAGATCGACGGAGCGTGCCGATTCGATGTCCGCGGCGTTGCGGCGACGGATGAACACGGGCTTGCCCAGCCACTGCACGGTCAGCTGCGTGCCTTCCGACAGGCCGCCGACATCGACACGGATCGAGCTGAGCGCCTGGACGTCGGCTGAGGGGTTCATCTGGTTGATGAGAGGCCAAACCGCCGCCCCCGCCGCAACAGCACCGGCGCCGGCGGTCGCATAGTAGAGGAAGTCCCGGCGGGTGCCTTCGTGATCTTCTGCGTGGGACACGAGTTTTCTCCATCTTCGGACCGGCTGGACCGGCCAAATGACTGCAGGCGCGGAAATCCCCGCGCCGTGCTATGGGGGGTATTTAGCGGGGGCGTGGATAGGCGTCCAGCGGACATACGCGCGCATGTGGGGCGGATTGTCGCAAAACCCCCTGATTTCGCGACTCAGGGCCCGGCAATCGCGCCGAACGCCAGCTTTGCGGCGAATCCCAGAAAGAAGAGGCCGGTCGCGCCTTCGATGACATGCGATGCCTTGAGCCACGCCCGCGCCGCCCCTTGGGTCGAGAACAGGAGGGCATAGCAGGTGTGAATCGACACGCTCAGCGCCGAGGCCCCGACCGTCAGAAGCGCGATGTCGGCGGCGCCCGCTTCGGCGGTGGGAAAGATGCCCAGGATCGCCACCCAGGTGGTCAGCGCCTTGGGGTTGGTGGCATTGACCGACAGCGAGCGCAGGAAGGACGAGGCCAGCGTGTCGCCGCGCCGTTCCCGCAAAGTGCCCACCTTGCGTGTCAGGGCGCGCCGCAGGAACCGCGAGGCGAACCACACCAGAAGGCAGCAGGCGACCAGGGTCAGCGCCAGCTCGGCCCCCGGCAGGACAAGGAACAGCGCCGTCAGGCCAAGCGAGGTGACAAGGCACCAAAGCGCGATGCCGATCCCGACCGCCGCCGCCGAGGCAAGCCCCGCCGGGCGCCCCGATCCCATCGCCGTGGTGATCGTGTTGAGCACGTTCGGCCCCGGCGACAGGATGTTGAGCGCCAGGATCGCCCAGACCGTCAGAAAGGACGCCAGCGGGATCGTCATTGGGGGCGGTTCAGGCGCTGGGCGCCGTGGCCTGCATCGAGGGGCGTTCGGCGAACCCAGCGAACCAGTCCGCCAGCGCGGGGTGATCCTTGCGCCAGTCGCGCGCGGCGTGGCGGAAGTCGAGATAGCCCAGCGCGCAGCCGACGGCGACCTGCCCCATGTCGAGCGGTCCGGCGAGGTTCACCATCCACTTCGCCTCGATCGCGTGCAGCGACCGGTCAACCTTGACCCACTGCGCCTCGACCCAGCCGTCAAAGCGCTTGTCCTCGGGGCGCGAGCGCGATTCGTAGACCATCAGGATCGCCGCATCCATGATCCCGTCTGCGGTGGCTTCCAGCGTCAGCACCTCCCAGAGGCGGGTTTCGGGATAGAGCCCGGCCTTGGCCCGCGCATCGAGATAGCGGCAGATCACCCGGCTGTCGTAGATCGCCGGTCCTTCGCCGCGCTCGAGCGTCGGGATCTTGCCGAGCGGGTTCTGCGATGTCGGCATCTGTTCGGGCGCCAGCGGGTGGCCCACCGCGTAGGCGATCTCGACATCATCGGTCTGCCCGGATTCGTGCAGCAGCACGCGGACCTTGCGGCAATAGGGTGAGGCGGGGTTGTCGTGAAGCGTGAGCATGGCGGTCCCTTTCGGTGGGTTCGGCGCGACAGTATCAGGGGATTCTGCGGCGTCCATTCCCGGTTTCGGATCGCTGACGCGATCCGACCCGCCGGGGGCTCTGCCCCCGGACCCCCGGAGGTATTTGGGGACCAAAGATGGAGAAGGCGCGGCTTATGCGGGGGGAGCGCGCATCAGATCGGCAAGGGTGGCCGTGTCCGTCCCAAGACCGTCCGCCGCCACGTGATCGGCCGCCGACAGGCGCACGGCGTCCGGCTTGTTCTGGTTCAGCTTCCAGGTGCCCTCGATGGTTTCGATGTGCAGGCGCAGAGGCACCAGCGTGCGCATCATCTTCGCCATCAGGTCGCCGGGCATCTTGGCGGTCTTCCAGACCGGTTTCGGCGCGAGGCGCGTCTCGAAGTGATCGGAGACCTCGTCGAGGATGCGGCGCAGGTCGGTGTCTGGCAGGCGTTCGAGGCGGCCGCGCAGGTGGACGGCGACGTAGTTCCACGTCGGCACCTGATCGTCGACGCGGTACCAGTCGGGCGAGACGTAGCCGTCGGGGCCGGTGACGGCGATCACGGCGGGCGTTGCAGCGTCCAGAAGGCGCGCAATGGGGTTGGAGCGCACCAGATGCAGGTCGGCGGCGGTGCCGTCTTCGGTGAGCAGGAACGGGACATGCGACAGCAGCGGGCCGGAGGCCGCGTTGACAGCGAGCATCCCGAAGCCGCGCGAGCGGGCGAAGGCGAGGTTCCGGTGGTCCCCCGCCGTGCGGAAGGCGGGGTTAGGATGCATCCGGCACACCGCAAAGCTGCCGCCCGTCGCGCGCCGTGATCCGCATGGGCACGATCTGCCCTTCGGGCTGATCGGCGTCGCAGATGACCTCGGCGAAATGCTCGGTCCGGCCCATGCGCGGCGATTCCATCAGCAAGGCATGATGCTGCCCGACCTGGGCGTCGAGATGGCGCCGTTCCGCGTCGGCGCCCGCCGCGCGCAGGCGGGCTGCTCGGACCTTGATCACCTTGCCATCGACACGCGACGGGATGCGCGCGGCGGGGGTGCCGGGGCGGGCGGAATAAGGGAAGACGTGAAGCCAGGTCAGGTGGCACTCCTCGACCAGCCGCAGCGCGTTCTCGAAATGCGCCTCGGTCTCGGTCGGGAAGCCCGCGATGATGTCGGCGCCAAAGGTGATGCCGGGGCGCAAGCGCCGCGCCTCTTCGCAGAAACGGATGGCGTCGTCGCGCAGGTGGCGGCGCTTCATCCGTTTCAGGATCAGGTCGTCGCCGTGCTGCAGGGACAGGTGCAGGTGCGGCATCAGGCGCGGCTCGGTCGCGATGGCCTGCATCAGGTTGTCATCGGCTTCGATCGAATCGATCGAACTGATCCGCAGGCGCGGTAGATCGGGCACCAGCCTCATGATGCGCATGACAAGATCGCCAAGGCGCGGGGTGCCGGGCAGATCTGCGCCCCATGACGTCAGATCGACGCCGGTCAGCACGACCTCGTTATAGCCGCGATCCACCAGCCGCTTGATCTGGTCCACCACGACGCCGGCCCCGACCGACCGCGAATTGCCGCGCCCAAAGGGGATGATGCAGAAGGTGCAGCGGTGGTCGCAGCCGTTCTGAACCTGCACATATGCGCGGCTGCGGGTGCCGAAGCCGTCGATCAGGTGCCCGGCGGTTTCCGTGACCGACATGATGTCGTCCACCTGCACCTGCGGCGCATCCCCGATGAAGTCGGGGGCCATGCGCGCCCATGTTTCGGGCTGCATCTTTTCGGTGTTGCCGATCACCAGATCGACCTCGGGCATCGCGGCAAAGGTGCCCGGTTCGGTCTGCGCGGCGCAGCCGGTCACGATCAGGCGGGCGCTCGGGTTCTCGCGCCGCAGCTTGCGGATTTCCTGCCGCGCCTTGCGCACCGCCTCGGACGTCACGGCGCAGGTGTTCACGACGACCGCGTCGCCGACACCGGCGGCGGTCGCCAGTTCCTTCATCGCCTCGGTCTCGTAGGCGTTCAGGCGGCAGCCGAGCGTGGTGAATTTGGGAACGGCGCGGTCCATGTCACAGCGCCCCGAGAAAGGCATCGGTCAGGGTGGCGGTGAAGACATGCGCCGTCGGCCCGGTCATCCAGACGCCATCGTCGCGCCAGTCGATCTCCAACGTGCCGCCATCGACGTGCACCGTCACGCGACGCCCGGTCAGGCCACGCCGGGCGGCGGCAACGGCGGCGGCGCAGGAACAGGACCCCGATGCCAGCGTGATGCCGGTGCCGCGTTCCCAGATGCGCAGGCGAATCTCGCTGTCCGACAGCACCTGCACGACCTCGACGTTGGTGCGTTCGGGATAGAGCGGGTGATGTTCATAGCGGGGGCCGAACTGGTGCAGCGGGATCGCCTCGGCATCGTCCACGAAGAAAGTGCAATGCGGATTGCCCATGCCGGTGGCGACGGGGCCGCCCTCGATCGGCAATTCGTCCGTGTCCATCGCCTCGGCCAACGGAATGTCCTGCCAGTCTAAAAGCGGTGTGCCCATGTTCACGCGGGTCATTCCGCCGCCCGCATCTTCGCAGGCCAGAAGCCCGCGGGTCGTGCGCAGGGTCAGCGCAGTCTCGCCGGTCTCGTCCATCAGGTGCCGCGCGATGCAGCGTGTGGCGTTGCCGCAGGCCGACGAGAGCGAGCCGTCGGCGTTGTAGAAGGTCAGGCGCGCGGCGGCCTCGGAATCGGCCTCGATCAGCGCAAGCTGGTCATATCCGACGCCCCGGTGACGGTCGCCGAGCGCACGGATCACGGCAAGCGAAGGCGCAGGCGCGCCGTCTCGAAGGTCGAAGACCACGAAGTCATTGCCGAGCCCATGCATCTTCATGAAGCTGCGGCCTGATATGTCAGCGCGTTCCTGCATGCCGCGGCATATACGTCTCAATCGCGGGCGAATCCAGCACCGCAATCAAGTCGATCTTGCCCAGGCGTAAACCATCAAGTGATGATCGCAATTCTGCTGACTCGATGGGGCGTCGTGCGCCGTCATTTCGAAGACTTGGGGATCTGCCATGAACCGTCTCACGCGCCTTGCTGCGAGCCTTGCCATCTGTGCGTCAGCCTACGTTGTGGCTACTCCTGCGCAAGCCGCTGGTCTTACAGTACTTAATTGTGCGAATGTCGGGTCATTCAATCTGACCAACCTAGCAGTTCTGCGGGTCAATGTCAGCACGGGCGACGTTATCAGCGCCGCAGGTGCAGGAGGGGCAGTCGAAGTCAGCGTCAACAACGGTCAACCTTCGACACCCTAACTTCCGTTCAGCGTAACAGCGGCTGTCGACGGCCAAATAGAGCTCAATCACTCAGGCACTGATGCGGTCATCACCTGTACGCCAAAACTGGCAGCGGCAGCGAATGTCCCGACGACGCTGGGCAACACACTGGGTGTTCTAAGCGGCAACAGCCAGACCACCGCGACTCAGGTCGGGATCAACAAGAACACCCAGAATCGTCTTGGCGGCGGCGGTGCGAATGCCGTGACGCGCGACGGCCTGTTCTTCTCGACTCAAGGCACACCGGGCCAGGTTGGGCGAAGCGACTACAACGCCTGGATTTCGGCCGAGGGACGGTTCTATTCCGGCGCGGTCACCGGGTTCAGCGGCGATCTTGTCGGCGGTGTGGATTTCCTGATCGGTTCGCGCATGATCGTGGGTGCGCTTGCGGCATACAACCACATGGAGCTGTCGACGACCACAACGCAGGCCAGCGTGAACGCGGCTGCGGTTGGCGGGTATTTCGCATCGCGCCTCGATACGAACCTCTACCTCGACGGCTATCTCAGCGTTGCATTCCCCAACTATATCGTGCCCGGCGCCAGCTTTTCAGCGACGCGCTATTCCGCCTCGCTGAATTTGACGGGCGAGATCGAGCGCGGTCTCTACCGTCTGGAACCTTTCGCGCAGTTCAAGGGCTTTACCGAGGGGCAGCCTGCCTATACCGGCACGGCGGGCGCCGTCGGAACCAATGATATCACGAGCTATACGCTGTCCATGGGCGGACGACTGACCGCGACGGCGAACGAGGGCACGGGCGGGATCGTGCCGTATGTCAGCCTTGCGCTCGACTACCGGATGATCAGTTCGACGCTGGCCGGCACGGACACGTTCCTTGCCCCGCGCTTTGGTGTCGGCGGCCAGATGGCTGTTGGCAGGGGGGCGTTGTCGCTAGATCTCGACACCGGGCGCGTCCGGTCCGACACCACCGATATCGGTGGCCGTGTGACTTACGAGTTCGTCTTCTAGGGTGCCGTTTCTGCTCGGAATCCTCTTTCTGTGCACCGGGGCAACACGCCGGGCGTTATGCACTTGACGGGGGTTTCCGCATTTTCTAGACGGACGGCCTAGTGTGGGCCGGTAGCTCAGTTGGTAGAGCAACTGACTTTTAATCAGTAGGTCTCGGGTTCGAGCCCCGACCGGCTCACCACTATCTCTCCTGATCGGGTTGGACGTGCGTGTCGCAGGGCATTTATGCCTTCCGCTCGGCGGCCTGCACGCTAGTGTGACCACTGGCGGGGTGGTTGCCCCGGAGGGAGGAGCCTTTGCGCCGCGTCAGCCACTGACGCGTGTGCGTCCGGTGCCGCCTGCCCCGCCAAGCAATGACATCGTGCGGAGGGTCGACATGGCCAAGGCGAAGAATATCCTGTTCATCATGTTCGACCAGCTGCGCTGGGATTATCTCAGCTGCTACGGACATCCGCACCTTCAGACGCCGAACATGGACCGCCTTGCCGCTATGGGGGTCCGGTTCGACCGGGCCTATGTGCAATCCACGATCTGCGGCTCATCCAGGATGTCGACCTACACGGGGCGCTACGTTCAAAGCCACGGTGCAAGCTGGAACAACATCCCGCTCAAGGTCGGCGAGTTGACCATGGGGGACCACCTGCGCGCGCGGGGCATGGGCTGCTGGCTGGTGGGCAAGACCCACATGATGGCGGATGCCGAAGGCATGGCGCGGCTGGGCATCGAGGCGGACAGCGTGATCGGCGCGCGCGTCGCGGAATGCGGGTTCGACGTGTTCGAGAGGGACGACGGCATGCGCCCCGAGGGGCCGGACGGCATGTATGACGAAGGCGGCGCGCTGGCCTACAACGACTACCTGCGATCCAAGGGCTACCAGAGCGAGAATCCCTGGCACGACCATGCCAATTCAGGGATCGACGAGGACGGCAACGTGTTGTCGGCGTGGTTCCTGAAGAATTCCAACCTGCCCGCGAACATCGCCGAGGAGGACAGCGAAACGCCCTACATGACGCGGCGCGGCATGGCGTTCATCGAATCGCAGGGCGACCAGCCGTGGTGCTGCCACCTGTCCTATATCAAGCCGCACTGGCCCTACATCGTGCCCGAGCCCTACGCCTCGATGTATGGCCCGCAGGATTTCCTGCGCCCGGTGCGCAGCGAGGAAGAGCGCGCCAATGCGCATCCGGTGATGAAGGCGTTCATGGACAGCAAGGTCGGACAGGCGTTCTCACGCGATGACGTGCGCAATGCCGTGCTGCCCGCCTACATGGGCCTCATCAAGCAGTGCGACGACCAGATGGGTGTGCTGTTCGACTGGCTCGAACGGACCGGGCGGATGCAGGACACGATGATCGTCCTAACCGCGGACCACGGCGATTTCATGGGCGATCACTGGATGGGCGAAAAGCAGTTCTTCCACGACGCCTCGGCACGCGTGCCCCTGATCGTCTACGATCCATCGCCCGAGGCGGATGCCACCCGCGGCACGGTCTGCGACGAGTTGGTACAAAGCATCGACCTTTTGCCGACGTTCTACGAGGTCGCGGACGGGCACATCGACGAGATCGCGCATGTCGCCGAAGGCAAGTCGCTGCGCCCGATCCTGCATGGCACAGCAGACGCCCCGCTGCATGACTTCGTGATCTCGGAATACGACTACGCCGCCACCCCGATGGCGGAACGGCTTGGCGTGTCGGTGCGCGAGGCGGTGCTGTTCATGGTCGCCACGAAAGAGTGGAAAATGGTCCATTCCGAGGGCGGGTTCCGGCCGATCCTGTTCGATCTGGTGAACGACCCGGACGAACTGGTGGACCTTGGGGGCAGCCCCGACCACACGGACATCATCGACGAGATGTATGCGCACCTGTTCAAGTGGACGCGCCGCGTGTCGCAGCGCACCACCCGCAGCAAGGCACAGCTTGAGGAAATGCGCACCGCTGCCGCGCGCAAGGGCATCTTGCTGGGCGTTTATGACGAGGACGAGGCGCCGCTGGAGCTGACGGTGCGCTACCGGGGCCGCAAGGCCGCCGACAAGCGAGGCGAGGTCTAGCGCAGGGTCAGGCTTACGACGCTGATGTTCAGATAGGGGCGCCCGCCCCGGGTCAGGATCACCGGCTCGTGCAGCGTTGCGCCCGCGTCAAGCTGGCGCACCTTGGACAGGAAGGCCTGTGCCTGCGCGCCTGCATCCGGGATCAGGTGCGCCGACAGGGCCAGTGTCTCGCCCGTTGCCGTCATGCCCGGCAGATAGCGGAAGTGGTGCAGATCACCTTCGATCAGGCGCACCGGGTAGGCACCGTGCAGCGCAGTCGAAAAGACGCCGCCCTCGATCCATTCACGGGCGACCAGCACATCCGTCCCCTCAAGCAGCCCGCGTTCGGCAAGCGCGCCGCGCAGCGGGGCATAGTCGAACACGGAGCGCGTATCGTCCCACAGCGGCGCGGTGTCATGGGTGAAGCGGGTCAGAAGCCCGGTGTGGACGTGCAGCAGGAAGACCGGCACCAGCAGCCAGAACGGGATCGCAAAGCCCGCGACCCAGCGCGCGTTCCGGCGCACCCGCGCAGTATCCTGATGCGATAGCCACAGCGCAGCCAAGGGAATGGCGAACAGCCACCCCGGCATCGTCCAGTGCGCAAAGCTGAGCGGGGTCAACGCGAAGACAAGGCTGAAGGCCAGGATCGGACCCAGCGCCACCGCAGCCACCAGCCCAAGCGCCGGATCACGCCGCCGCCCGGCGTGGATCAGGCCGCGCAGGCAGAGCAGCGCCACCGGCGGCAGCAGCATCACCGTCTGGATCGCCAGCATCTTGCTGAAGTTCGCCGGTTGAAAGCTGGTCGAGGTGCGCCCCGAATGAAAACCGAAGCTGGCCCAGTCATTG
This sequence comes from Anianabacter salinae, assembly GCF_019061145.1. Taxonomy (GTDB): domain Bacteria; phylum Pseudomonadota; class Alphaproteobacteria; order Rhodobacterales; family Rhodobacteraceae; genus Anianibacter; species Anianibacter salinarum. The sequence goes on from NZ_JAHQZS010000005.1 coordinate 246,864, forward strand.
CCGATGTTCCACGCCAGAACCGGCAGCAGGCCCAGCAGCGCGACACCCACCGCCAGCCAGAAGCCGGGCCGCACCAGACAGCCGCGCCCGGTGCGCGATGCCAGCGCGAAGACAAGGATCGACAGCGCGAAAAGCCCGGCGTGATACTTGGACATCAGCGCCAGACCCAGCGCCGCGCCGCCTGCGAGCCACAGCCAGAGGCCAGCGTACGGACGCTCGATCAGGGTCAGCAGGGCGAGTACGGCCAGCGCGGCAAAGCACCCGAGCGGGCTGTCCGGCACGGCCATGAAGCCGAAAAGCACCGTGAAGATCGGCGTGACCGCGAACAGCGCGCCGGTCCACAGCGCAACGCGGTCGCCGCCCAGCCGATAGCCGATACCGTAGAGGCCCCAGAACGTCCCCGCCCCAAACACCAGCGCGGGCAGGCGGTAGACGAACGCATGTTCGATCCCCGTCAGGTCGGCGGCGAACACCGGCGCCCAGAAGCCGAGCGGCGGGTGATCGGAAAAGCTGAGCGAATAGTCGCGCGCGACGGCGATGGCATAGGTCTCGTCCCAGCCCAGCGGCAAAAGCCACGCAAGCAGCGCCCGCGCCGCCATCAGGGCAGCGAACAGGACCCATGCGGCGCGGGGGATACCCATACCCCTAGCGTGCCCGCCAGGTCGCAAAGGACGAGGCGACGAAGTTCCACAGCGCGCCGACGATGGCCCCCGCAGTGCTGGCAAGGGCCCATTGCGGCACCGCCGAATACACCGCCTCGGCGACGCCGACGTTCATCACCGCGCCGATGGCACAGACCGCGTAGAAGCTCAGTAATCCGCGCAGGACACCCCAGCCGCGCAGCGCGCGGTCGCGGTAGGTCAACGCGTTGTTGAGAAAGAAGTTGGTCGTCATCGCGGCGAAGACCCCCGCGACCTGCGCCCAGCCAAAGGCCAGATCGGCGGCAAGCCCGAGGCGCACGAACAGCAGTTGAACGAAGATGCCTGATACCCCGACCATGCCAAACAGGATGAACCGGATCGGCAGCAGCCCCCCGGTCATCCGCGCGACGACGAGGCCAAGGAATTCCAGCGTGACGGCGGCGTCCATCTTGGATTCGCCGTGCTGGCGCTCGCGGAAGGTATAGCCGACCTCCTCGACGCCCCAGCGGCCGCCCGACGCCGACAGCATGTCGGCAAGGATCTTGAAGCCGTCGGTCTGCAGCCCGGTCACGATCTGGTTGAACGACGCGCGGCGGACCATGAAGAAGCCCGACATCGGATCGGTCGCGGTGATCCGCAGGAATCGCCGCGCCAGTCCGGTCGCCATGTCGCTGCCCCACTTGCGCAGCGGCGACAGGCCCGATCCCGCCGATCCGCCCTCGGCGTTGCGGGTGCCGATGACAAGGTCGGTCCCGGGATCCCGGAACTTGTCGAACATCGCGGGCAGGATGCGCTCGTCGTGCTGAAGGTCGGCGTCGATCACGGCGACAACGGGCGAAATCGCGGACAGCATCCCCTCGATGCAGGCGCCCGCAAGCCCGCGCCGCCCGATCCGGTGCAGCACGCGCACGCGCCCGTCTTCTTGCCCGACAGAGGCAACCTCGGCGGCGGTGCCGTCGGGGCTGTCATCGTCGACGAACACGACTTCCCAGCGGATACCGTGCAGTGCGTCTGCCAACAGGGCCACAAGCGGGCGGACGTTGTCGCGCTCATTGTAGGTGGGCACAACGATCGTCAGTTCCGGGATCGCAGTGATGGGGGTGTCTTTTGTCATGTCGCGGCGCGTCAAAGCACCCTGCGCCGCATTTGTCACGGGCCAATTCCCCCTGAACGCAGCCTAGCGCCGCAGCGTATCGCCAAAGCTGAGCGTCGGCGTCAACACGATGCGGTCCGGCGGCGGCTCTCCGCCCGCGTCGAGGGCGCGGCGCGCGATGATCTCGGCGGCCTTGCGCCCGATCTCGGCCCGGCACGCGTCCATCGTGGCAAGCTGGCGCGGCAGGCCGTCCAGCAACTCGACACCGTTGAACGCGGCAAGTCCGATGCGCCCCGGCACGTCGATGCCCTGATCCAGACAGTAAAGCAGCCCGCCCGCCCCGATCATGTCGTTGGAGTAATACAGGAAATCGAGGTTCGGGCTGCGCGTCAGGATCGTTTCCGTCATCTCGCGCCCCTTCTTGAGCGCCGATCCGCCTTCGTAGAACTCCTGGTCCGTGACTTCGATGCCTTCCTTGGCCAGCGCCTCGGTGAACCCTTCAAAGCGTTTGCGGGCTCTGTGGTCGAGCGGCATCTTGGTGCCAAGGAACCCGATCCGGCGATAGCCCTGCGCAATGATTGCCCTTGCCATCTCGCGGCCTGCGCGGCGGTGGGAAATCCCCACGACCGCATCCTGCGGCTCGCCGTCGGTATCCATGATCTCGACGATGGGAATGCCCGCGCCGCGCAGCATCGCGCGGCTGGCGTCGGTGTGTTCCAGCCCGGCGATGATGACACCGGACGGCCGCCACGACAGCATCTCGTACAGCACCGCCTCTTCGCGCTCGGGCTTGTAATGGGTCAGGCCGACCACGGGTTGCAGGGGCGTTTCGTCCAGAACCGCGCTGATCCCGGTCATCACCTCGGGGAAGACCATGTTCGACATCGACGGGATGATGACCGCGACAAGGTTGACCCGCTGCGACGCCAGCGCCCCGGCGATCTTGTTGGGCACGTAGCCTAGCCGCTTGGCAGTCTCCAGCACGCGCTGCCGCGTCGAATCCGACACATCGCCCCGGTTCCGCAACACGCGGCTGACCGTCATTTCGCTGACGCCCGACGCTTCGGACACGTCACGAAGGGTGAGGGGGCGGTGATCGGTTTCGTCGTTCAATGGCGTCATCCCGCATGTTTATTGCGCGACGTTACCGCCATGCCGCGGGCTTGTCCAAGGTCTCGGGCGCCTGCGTGCGCGCCGCGTGAAATCCGAGGTTGCCAGACCGCCCGCAAGCCGCGAAAAGAGGGCGGCGTGGCCCCGTGGCTCAACTGGATAGAGCAATCCCCTCCTAAGGGATAGGTTGCAGGTTCAAGTCCTGCCGGGGTCACCAGATCACTCGTCGGGGACCTCGCTCAGCTCGAAACGGTCCTGCTGGCGGCGCGGCGGCGGGACAGGCCCGGTGTCGACGTTCGGCAGGTCCAGCTGCGCGACGATTTCCTCGACGAAGAACGTGACGATCTGCTGCCGGGTGGACAATCCGCTCTTGCGGAAGATCGACGAGATCTGGCTCTTTATCGTTGCCGGAGACGTTCCCCGGATCTCGCTGATCTCCTTGTTGCTGAACCCCTTGATGATCAGAAGCGCAACGGATTTCTCGCTGACCGAAAGGGCCCAGATCTCGAACTGGTCGTCTATGCGGTCCTGGATCTGGCCCGAAGCAACCGACAGCTGGTCCATGATGCGGTTGCCCCGCGCCACGGTCAGCCAGAACAGCACGCTACTGAGCGCGAGGCCGGACACGGTGCCGATGACGGCAAGGATCTCGATCAGCTCGACCAGACGCCAGGGCACATCCGGGAACGGCAGCACGAACAGGTCCGCGACAAGCCGATAGACAAGCGCGGCCACGGCGATGAGCTGCACGGTGATGAAGGCCAGCATCGCTGCGGTCGTCACGCCGATGGTCAAGCGGCATTTCAGCTTGCGAGAGGCTATTTTCCTGGTGCCGGGCCAGGTGGGCACACGCACCTTCACCACAGGCTCCAGCCGGTGTTCTCGAAAGGATCGGGACTTCTGGTGACCCGGTCGAGCAACAGGCTGCCATCGGACTTGCGGATCACGAGTTCGCGCAGTTCCGTTGGGCTCTGTGCGGTGACCTGGATCCGGTTGAGCAGCGTGTTGCGGACATTGACGATCCGGTAGCCCTCGCGCCCCAGGGCGTCGATGATCGACAGATAGCTGTATTGGCACTCGGCCGTCGGGGTGGGGCAATACTGAGTTGCATCGAGGCGGTCATCCGCCTTCGCCATCGGGGCGAGCATCAGGCTCGCTGCGAAGACGACCATGGATCTGTATCCCGTCATCTGTGGCATTTTTCCCTCTCTCGCGCGGGCGCAGCCTGACCGGACCAAATCGGCCCGGCTCCTGTCGCGCACCGCAACCCCCATCCCCACCTTTCCCTAGGGAAGCCTTTCGCACAATACTAATTTGATCACGATTCATAATACCTATGGGTGAATCATACCTTTGGGGGATGGCCATAGGTCATTGAAAAGCATCGTATTCATCTTGCGTGGGTAACGGGAAAACATTCGATCCAAAGATCACTGACTATCGCACCGAGATTTTTGGCATGACCGGCCGGGGGCTTGCCTGCGCGAGAAGCTTATCAAATGAGGAAACGAACATGACTTTGGATTTTCGCAACAGGGGCCCCGCGCGCTCCATGCTCCCCAACAAGCGCACCCTTCTTCTGGCTGGTTGCGTCGCGGCCTCGGCTGCTGTCTTCGGCCTTCGGGCAGATGCACAGCTGCTTGGCGGTGGTGGACTCGACCTTGGGATCGTCTCGGTCGGAACGGGTGACGGGCTCAACGTGGGCGTCGATCTCGGGAATGTCGGCGCGGACGTGAACGTTGGTAGCAGCAGCGGCAACCTTGCCGACGTGAATGCCAATCTTGGCGGCGATGATGGCCTTGGCGTCGGTGTTCAGGCCGTCGGGCCTGAGGGTCTGGTCGATGTCGACGTGACGTCGCCCAGCGGGACACCCGGTGCTCCCGGCACGCCTGGCACCCCCGGAACTCCGGGTAATCCCGGCACGCCTGGAGCTCCCGGCACGCCCGGTGCTCCTGGAACGCCCGGTATGAACGGTCTCAACGGGACTGGAGGAGACCCCTTCCGCACAGCAAACGGCGTGCGTCCGATGGGCGGCGGTATCGGCGGATGCGGCGGTGGCAACACCGACGCCTACAACGGCATGGCGCTTGTCGGATCGGATGGCCAAGTTCTTGGAACCATCACCGGCGCCGTCATCCAGGGAGGGTTGTCGATTGCCGCCCTCCGCTTCCAGACCAACCCGAGTGTGACCGGCAGCTCGCGCTGTGCCCAGGTCAACAACGGCAACTTCGACATCGGACAAGGGCGAGTGACCGCGAACGTGTCAGCGGCTTCCGTTACCCGAGCTGCTCGCTGATACCCCCCAACCACCCCGCAGCGGCGCACGCGCCTTGGAACGGGTCGCCTTCGGGCGGCCCGTTTTTTCTTTAGTCCTCCGGTATGACTGGCCGTTTGTCCCCCCCATCGGCGGATTGGGACCAAGGCGCGATGGGGTGAAAAAAGGTTCTCAGCGTGGGGGCGCTTGAAATGGGACGAGACAATGAAGGATTACCTTGATGAGCCGGTGCGGCACCAATCGAAGCTTGCGTCTTCGGCGCGGACGCTTGCCGGGCTGTTCAGCGCACGAAAGCATGACCGTCACAACGGATCTCTGGTCGAGGCAGTTGCGACGCGCGGCGTAGAGCAAGCATTGCTGCACACCGGCCCGATGCCGCCCTGGACGGCGCAGGCGTCTCTTACGGTGGTCGGTCCCTGCGGCACGCCGTTCCTGTCGCCCCGCACCGAATTTTCCACTGCGTTCCGGTCCGCGCGCCGCGTGGACAGCCTTGGGGACTGCGCAAGGGTTGTCGGCCCGACAACGGGCTTGATCCGTGTGGTCGCCGTCGATGTGGATGGCCTTGGCATCGGGGCATCCCTGATCGACGACCTTGCCGCCATGAGGCGGATGGCTCCCGAGCTTCTGGTCGTGCTGGGCTCGACGGATTTCGCGCGGCATGACTTCTCTGCCGAACGCATGCCGATTGCAGATGCCTCGGTGCGGCTGCCTGCCTCGCGGACGGTGCTGGGGCTGGCGCTGTGCGCGGCACGCACGAACCGTGCCATCCGCCGCTGCGCCAACGTGTGACCGCCGACGTTAACGAGCCGCAAAGTTTCCTTTTGAGGAATCCCCGCTTGTCACCTATTCGTCGAGCGGGGGCCGGGTGCAGCACAGCGATGAGTTTCGCAGAGGTCGAAGCGCGGACGAATTTCGTGGTCGAACGACTTGTGTCGTCCGGCGATGACTCGCGCTCTGTGGTCCGCGACCTTGCCAAGGCATGGCCCGACACGCGCGCGCTGGCGCTGGTGTTTGCACTGACGGATGCGGCGGCACGGATCGAGACCCTGTTCGACAGCGAAACGGAATCGCGGGCCGCAGCGCGCACCGGATACCGGCTTGCCGCGCTCCTGGCCGCTGACGTCTACGCTATCGAAGCCTCGGGGATCGCGCCGGTCGGAGTGTCCGACCTGCAGCGCTACTGGCACGAGGTCGATCCCTATTTCCTGACCCTCTAGGTCACAGCATGCGGATCACGGCCTTGTCGATCGACAGCATGTAGCCGCGCCGGGCGATGTTCTTTATCAGCAATTCGCTGACCATCTGGTTTCCCAGCGTGTCACGCAGCCGCTTGATCCGGGTCGCGCCCGCCGCCTCGTCGCAATCGACGACCGACCGCCCGGAGATCACCGACTCGATCTCGGCGCCCGACAGGACATCCTCGTCCATCCGCGCCTCGGCCAGCACGGCGAGGGTTTCGATGGCGGCCTCTGTCAGGGCAAATTCCATGTTGTTGAGATACACCTTGCGCTCGTCACGGCTGATGATGAGCGACGACACCTGGATGCCCGACCGCTCGATCTCGCCCATGCGGCGGTTGAGAGTGACGATGGTCAGAAGAAACACCAGCGTCGCGATCAGCAGCGCGGCCGCGAACACCAGCAGGATGAAGATAACCAGCTGATACGAGGTGATGACTTCGGCAAAGGTCGTGCCGGACTGCGCCAGAACCTCCAGCAGCTTGATCTCGGCTTCCGAGGTCAGGTTGTCGTTCTCGACAAAGATCCGCTCGACCCGTTCGTTGAAGACGTTCGCGTCGGGCAGGCTGAGATACAGAAGCGCGCCCGAGATCACGAACAGCGCGACGATGGACGCGATGCCGACCACCACGATCCGCCCGGCGGACCGGCGGGTGGCCACCGTGTCGATGTCGTCTCCCGTCACGCGCTATTCCTCTCGCACGGACACGATGGTCAAAAGCGTCCAGCCCTGCGATGCCAGTTGCCCGGCCACATAGTCCCGGACATCGGCCCGCGTGCAGGTTTCCGACGGCACCGCCATCTCACCGTAGTCGAGCCGCAGGGGGTCGTCCATCTTGGCCTTGTAGGCCGCGATGCAGGCCGCGTGGGCCGGTGAGCTGAGCGTGAGGGCAAGGCCAAGCGCGAGAAGGAGGATGCGATGTTTCATGCCGACGAAGATGCTGCGTGCCGCCTGGATATTCAATATCGCAAGGGGTTTGGCCGCTTGTTATCCGATAGCAGTGGGGCGTTATTGCCTAACTTCGGGGGTCGGCCCAGCTTGAACGCCATGACGGACACGTCCCTGTCCGACCGCGTTCACCAGAAAGGAACAACCCCATGTTCAAGACCTTCAAACTCCCGCGCCTGATCGCCACCGGCGCCCTGTCGCTTGCGCTTGCGATGGGTGCGGTCGCCCCGACCCCGGCGCAGGCGGATGACAACTTCCGCAACTTCGCGCTTGGCGCTGCGGGGATCATCGTGCTTGGCACCATCCTGAACGAGCAGCAGCGCCGCCAAGGCAACTACGGCCACGTCAACCGTGCCCCCCAGCGCCAGCACGTCGCACCGCAGCGGCCGCACCGCGCCGCCGTTCTTCCCGCGCGCTGCATCCGCGGACATGGCCGCAACGGTTATGTCGCCGCGCCCTGCCTGCGCCACTCGGGCTACCGCGTGAACGCGCTGCCGAACCAGTGCCGCGTCCAGGTGCGCGGCGGGCCGAACGGCTTTGGCCTCGGTTGCCTGCGCCGCAGCGGCTATCAATTCGGCTGACCCCGGCCGAGCAGCCCCGTGACGGGTCCCGTCGTCACGGGGGCCAAGGGCAGGCCAGGGTTCCCCGACCCCGGCCTGCCCGTTTTGTCTTGCCCCTTTGCCGCTGGCACGGCATCCCGGAAGGCATGGAAGAGGTTCCCGATTTCACCCATGAGACTCGTCTGATCGCCTCCGGCCTTGGCCGGATCGCCGGTGTTGACGAGGCGGGGCGCGGGCCGCTTGCCGGGCCGGTCGTCGCGGCTGCCGTCGTGCTGGACCCTGCCGCGATCCCCGACGGCCTGAACGATTCAAAGAAGCTGACGGCGCTGCGCCGCGAGGCGCTGTTCGATCTGTTGCCCGCCTGCGCCGATGTGGGCGTCGGCATCGTCGAGCCGGCCGAGATCGACGAGATCAACATTCTCAACGCGTCCCTTCTGGCGATGTGCCGGGCGCTCGAAGCGCTGGCCACCCCGGTCGATCACGCCCTGATTGACGGCAACCGGCTGCCTCCGGGACTGACTTGCGCGGGCACCGCCATCGTGAAGGGCGACGCGCTGTGCCTGTCCATCGCCGCTGCGTCGGTGGTGGCAAAGGTGACGCGCGACCGGATCATGGTGGATTTGGCGCAACAGCATCCCGGCTATGGCTGGGAGCGGAACGCAGGCTATCCCACGAAAGATCACATCGCGGCACTGGCGGCTCTAGGTGTCACCCCCTGTCATAGGCGATCGTTCCGCCCGGTCCACAATATCTTGTATCAAGAACATTCTCCAAGCGACTGATTCAAAAAGAAATTGACCGCGAATCACCTTTGACTCATCTTTGTCCACAACAAGACGTGCCGCTAAAGGCGCGAGGGACAGAGGCAGAGATGACGATGACAATGACCGGTGCAGCCAAAGCGCTGCCGCTGAACCAGATCCTGTGCGGCGATTCCGTCGAGATGATGAACAGTCTTCCCGAGGGCAGCGTGGATCTGGTCTTTGCCGATCCCCCCTATAACCTGCAGCTCAAGTCCGAACTGCACCGCCCCGACAATTCCAAGGTCGATGCCGTGGACGACGCCTGGGACCGTTTCGCCAGCTTCGAGACCTACGACGCCTTCACCAACGCCTGGCTGGCCGCCGCGCGCCGGGTGCTCAAGCCGAACGGCGCGATCTGGGTGATCGGCAGCTATCACAACATCTTTCGGGTCGGTGCGGCGCTTCAGACGCAAGGCTACTGGATTCTGAACGACGTGGTGTGGCGCAAGTCGAACCCGATGCCGAACTTTCGCGGCAAGCGCCTGACCAACGCGCACGAGACGATGATCTGGGCCAGCCGTGACGAAGCGGCGAAATACACCTTCAACTACGAGGCACTGAAGGCGCTGAACGACGGCATCCAGATGCGGTCGGACTGGACGCTGCCGATCTGCACAGGACACGAGCGCATCAAGGACGCCAACGGCGACAAGGCGCACCCGACGCAGAAACCGCAATCGCTGCTTCACCGGGTGCTGATCGCCTCGACCAATCCCGGCGACGTGGTGCTCGATCCGTTCTTCGGGTCCGGGACCACGGGCGCGGTCGCCAAGATGCTGGGCCGCGATTTCATCGGGATCGAACGCGATCCGGGGTATATCGAGGTCGCCACCAGGCGGCTGGCCGATGTGCGCAAGTTCGACAAGGCGGCGCTTGAGGTGTCCACGTCGAAACGCGCCGAGCCGCGCGTGCCTTTCGGCCAGCTGGTCGAACGCGGCATGTTGCGCCCCGGCGAGGTTCTGACCTCGATCAACGGCAAGTCTGCCAAGGTGCGCGCAGACGGCACGCTGATCGCCGACAAGGTCAAGGGGTCGATCCATCAGGTCGGCGCCGCGCTGGAAGGCGCGCCAAGCTGCAACGGTTGGACCTACTGGTGCTTCCGCCGCGAGGGCAAGACGGTGCCCATCGACCTTCTGCGCCAGCAGATCCGCTCGGAAATGACCTGAGCCACCCACCAGTTACCGCCGGTGCCTGTGGCCATTTGCGTTCACGGCACCTACCTCGCCCCGCCGATCCGTTCGGCGGGGCCTTTTCATGTCTGCGCCCCGGTCTTAGGTGCGCTGGACATTGGCAAGGAGCATCCCGTGACCACCGCACATCGCATCGTTCTCGCATCACGTCCAAAGGGCGCGCCCACGGCGGACAACTTTCGCCATGAATCCTTTGATCTGCCCGCGCCCGGCGCAGGCGAGGTCGCGCTGCGCACGGTCTGGCTGTCGCTGGACCCCTACATGCGCGGGCGGATGAACGATGGCCCGTCCTATGCGGCGGCCACCGGGATCGGGGAGGTGATGACCGGAGAGGTCGTGGCCGAGGTGACGGAGTCGCACGATGACGCCTTCAAGCCCGGTGATCTGGTGCAGGCCCGCATCGGCTGGGCCAGCCACGGCGTCAGCGCGGGGGCGGACCTGCGCAAGCTGCCCACGGACAATCCCGCCCCGCTTCAAAGCTACCTCGGCATCCTGGGGATGCCGGGGCTGACCGCCTTCGTGGGCGTGAATGACCTTCTAGAGGTGCAATCGGGTCAGACGGTGGTGATCTCGGCGGCCACCGGTGCGGTCGGCACGATGGCGGGGCAACTGGCCAAGGCCAAGGGCGCACGTGTGATCGGCGTGGCTGGCGGCCCCGAGAAATGCGATTTCGCTGTGAAAGAGCTTGGGTTCGACCTGTGCCTCGACCACCGCTCGCCCGCTTTGCGGGACGAGATGGCGATGGCCGCGCCGGACGGTATCGACCGCTATTTCGAGAATGTCGGCGGCAGCACTTTGTCGGCGGTGATCGGCAACATGGCCGAGTTCGGGCGCATCGCCGTGTGCGGCATGGTCGCCTGGTACAACGGCAAGAACACCGACACCGCGCCGCCGCTGCCGGTGGTCTGGCGCAACGTGCTGACGAAACGGCTGCGTGTCGAGGGCTTCCTGATCTTCGACCGCTACGACCGCTTGGATGCCTTCCTGTCCGAGGTCGGCCCGATGGTCGCGGATGGCACCATCAAATACCGCGAAACGGTGATGGACGGGCTGGACAACGCGCCCGACGCCTTCCTGTCGATGCTGGAAGGCGGCAACTTCGGCAAGCAGCTGGTGCGCGTGGGGGATGATCCGTGACCCCGTGAGCATGTCGCGCAAAAGTGGACACCGGTTTTGCGCTTTTCGACATGCGAAGGTAACGGCGCCTAGCGGGGCATCGGGGTCGCGGCGCGGCTGTAGGGCTTCCAGTCGGTGATCTCGGGGTAATACATCGCCCGCCACTTGCGCACGCGCGGGTTCATCACGCGGCGCCACACCGGAGGGATCAGTGCCGCGACGGTCATCACCGGATAGCCGTAGGGAAGCTGCGGCGCGTCGGTTTCCGAATAGTTCTGCAGCAGCGGAAAGCGCCGGTCGGGCTTGTAGTGGTGGTCGGAATGGCGCTGCAGGTTGATGAGCAGCCAGTTCGATGCCTTGTGCGCCGCATTCCAGCTGTGGCGCGGCATGACGTGTTCATACTTGCCGTCGCCCAGATGCTTGCGCGTCAACCCGTAGTGCTCGACGTAGTTGGTCAACTCCAGCTGCCAGATCGCGCACACAGCCTGGAACAGGAACAGCGCAAGGCCCGTCCAGCCGCCAAGGACCAGTGCCAGCGCGATGAATGCCGCCTGAAGACCCCAGTAACGCCAGAACGGGTTGGACAGGTCCCACCAAGGCTTGCCCTTGCGGGCGAGCATCGCCTTTTCGGCCCGAAACGCGGACCGGAAGCACTGCGCCAGAACGCGCGGAAAGAAGCGGTGGAAGCTTTCGTTGTAGCGGGCCGTGACCGGATCGCGCGGCGTGCCGACATAGCGGTGATGGACCAGCAGGTGTTCCGACCGGAAATGCCCGTAGATCACCATCCCCAACAAGAGATCGCCCAGCCAACGCTCCATCCGGTTGGACTGGTGCAGCAGTTCATGGGCATAGACGATGCCCACCGTCCCGCTGATGACGCCCATCCCGAAGAACAGCACGACCCGTTCCAGCGTGCCCAGGTGATCCGCCTGCGGGACATACCAGATCAGGAAGAACAGCGTCACGAACTGCAGCGGCGCCCAGATCAGGGTGATGAGGCGATACCAGAACAGATGATCCTCGCCCGTCTCGGGATCGGCATTCTCAAGCTCCAGCCCCGTCACCTGGTCCAGCGCGGCGAACAGCCACCACGTTGACAGCGGCAGCAGGATCACGGTCCAGCCGCCGACAAACGCGCCTGTCAGGGCCAGCGGGATCAGCGCAAGCGACATCCAGAACGGCAAGGCGCGCTGAAGGCGCGCGACCTGTGCGGCGGGTATCATGATGGCCTGCTCTCCGACTGTGCCCCGTGGGGGATCATACGCCTTTGCACCCGGCGGCTCAATTCCGACCAAGCGTCGCAGCGGCAAGATCGTAGGCCTTGCGCATCACGGTCGGCAGATCGGACGGGCGGAATTGCTGCGGCGGCAGGAACGTGCCGCACGACGGGGCGGCATCCTGCGGCAGGTCGGCGACCCGCAGCGCAAGGCGCAGGTGGAAATGTGTGAAGGTATGACGCACCTCGGCCCCCGGATCATGCCAGTCGGCGGCCAGCGGCGGCGCGGGGTCCGGCGCGTCGGTCCAAGCGCTGCCGGGCCAGCCCAGCATGCCGCCCAGAAGCCCCTTGTCCGGGCGCCGTTCCAGCAGCCACGCGCCATCCGCGCGGCGGCCGATATAGGCGATGCCGTGCCGCGTGGGCTTGGGCTTTTTTGCGTCCTTGCGGGGCAGATCGCGGGCGGTTCCGGCGGCGCGGGCGGCGCAGGGATCGCGCAGCGGGCAGATGCCGCAGGCGGGCGATTTCGGCGTGCAGATCGTCGCGCCAAGGTCCATCACCGCCTGCGCATGGTCGCCGGGGCGCTGCACAGGGGTAAGCGCCTCGGCCCGTGCGGTCAGGTCCGGCTTGGCCCCCGGCAGCGGCGTGTGAATGTCGAACAGCCGCGCCATCACCCGCTCGACGTTGCCATCGACGACCGTGGACGGCTCATCAAAGGCGATCGCCGAAATGGCCGAGGCGGTATAGGGCCCGATCCCGGGCAACGTCAGCAGCGCCTCGCGCGTTTGCGGAAACCGACCGCCGTGATCCGCTGCCACGGCGCGGGCGCATTTCAGCAGGTTGCGGGCGCGGGCATAGTATCCAAGCCCGGCCCATTCCCCCATCACGTCGCCGTCCTCTGCCGCGGCCAGATCGGTGACGGTCGGCCAGCGTTCGGTGAAACGGTGGAAATAGGCGCGCACGGCGGCAACGGTGGTCTGTTGCAGCATCACCTCGGACAGCCAGACGCGGTAGGGATCGGGACGAACGCCCGCCTTGCGCCGATCTGGCGGAACCCGCCACGGCATCGCGCGGGCATGGACATCATACCAGTCCAGAAGTGCCGTGCTGAAATCTGCGTCACGCAATGTTTATGGTCCTTTCCACGGCTTTCCGTTGGCCCTTGGCGCCGCCAAACCCTAGACTAACCCGCAACACGGAACAGGCCAGACATGACCTTGCGAACGGAAAAACGCGGACGCCGGATGCGCGGATGGGAACGGGCCTCGGGCCTGATGCAGACCCGCATCCGTCAGGCTGGCGAGACGCGGGGCTTCGCGGTGTCGCGGCTGCTGACGCACTGGGCCGAGATCGTCGGCGAAGACCTTGCCCGCATGGCCCTGCCGGTCAAGGTCGGCTATGCGCAGGGCGGGTTCGGCGCGACGCTGAGCGTGCTGGTGCGCGGTGCCGATGCGCCCCTCGTCGAGATGCAGAAAGAGCGTATCCGCGAGCGGGTGAATGCCTGCTACGGCTATGCCGCGATCAGCCGGGTTCGGGTCACGCAAACCGCGCCGACCGGGTTCGCCGAGGGTCAGGTCGCGTTCGAGACGCGCAAGGCTCCGGCCAGCCCGGCGCCTGACCCCGAAGTCACCGAAACCGCGCGTGCCGCCGTCGCCCCCGTCAGGGACGAGGGGTTGCGGGCCGCACTGGAAGCCCTGGGACAGAACGTATTGTCCCGCAGCAAAGCCAAGGAGAGGCAGAGCACATGAACAGACTTCTCGCTACCGCCGCCGCCGTCGTCGCCATCGGCGCAGGTGCCTATTTCGTCATGGGCAACACGTCCGGCACATCGGAATTCACGCCGATCAGCGCGGCCAACGCGCAGGACATCCCCGCGGAACTGGCCGCGATCGACACCTCGTCGGTCGAGCAATTCACCAAGGGCGCCGAGGACGCGCCGGTGACGCTGATCGAATACGCGTCGTTCACCTGCCCGCATTGCGCCAACTTCCACAATGGCGCGCTCAAGCAGATCGAGGAAAACTATATCGACACCGGCAAGGTAAAGCTGGAATACCGCGAGGTCTATTTTGACCGCTACGGGCTTTGGGCGGCGATGGTCGCGCGCTGCGGTGGCGAAATGCGCTATTTCGGGCTGGTCGACGAGATCTACGCCAAACAGCGCGACTGGCTGGACGCCGCCGACGAGGAAGGCATCCAGAACAATCTTCGCACCATCGGCAAGACTGCCGGCCTGTCGGATGCTGAACTCGATGTCTGCCTGTCCGATCAGGCCAAGGCCGAACTGATGATCGCCAAGTATCAGCAGAACGTCTACGCCGACGGGATCGAGGCGACGCCGTCCTTCGTGATCGACGGCACCACCTACAAGAACATGAGCTATGAGGACATGGCCGAGCTTCTGAACGCAGAGCTGGCCGAGGCCGAATGACGGCACCCCTCGCGGGCCTCAAGGTCATCGAACTGGCGCGCGTGCTGGCTGGTCCCTGGGCCGGTCAGACGCTTGCCGACCTTGGCGCGGATGTCATCAAGGTGGAAAGCCCCGCTGGCGACGATACGCGCCAGTGGGGCCCACCCTTCATCACGCGCGGACAGGACCGCTCTGCCAGCTATTTCCATTCCACCAACCGCGGCAAACGGTCGATCTGCGTGGATTTCCGCACGGCTGAAGGCCAGCAGACCGTGCGCGACCTAGTCGCGGATGCCGATGTCCTGATCGAGAATTTCAAGGTCGGCGGTCTTGCGAAATACGGGCTCGACTTTCCCGCCCTGTCGCAGGTGAACCCGCGTCTGGTCTACTGTTCGATCACCGGGTTCGGGCAGGATGGCCCTTACGCGCACCGCGCCGGGTACGATTACATCATCCAGGGAATGTCGGGCCTGATGTCGGTCACGGGTGATCCGTCGGGCCAGCCGCAGAAGGTCGGCGTTGCCGTCACCGACATCTTCACCGGCGTCTATTCGGTCGTCGGCATCCTCGCGGCGCTGCGGCAGCGCGACGAGACCGGGCGCGGCCAGCACATCGACATGGGGCTTCTGGACGTGGCGACGGCGATCATTGCGAACCAGGGCCTGAACTACCTGACCACCGGCACCCCGCCTGAACGGATCGGCAATGCGCACCAGAACCTCACGCCGTACCAGGTGTTCGACTGTGCCGATGGCTGGATCATCATCGCGACCGGCAACGATGGCCAGTATCGCCGCCTTTGCGGGTTGCTGGGATTGCCGGACATGGCGACGGACCCCGAATTCCTTACCAACGCCGACCGTATCGCCAACCGCGAGGACATGACGCGGCGCCTGTCCGCCGCGATCCTGCAAAGGACCAAGGCCGACCTTCTGGCCGCCTGCGAGGCCGAAGGCGTGCCCGCCGGTCCGATCAACGACATGGCCGAGGTGTTCGCCGACCCGCAGGTCGTGCACCGGGGGATGCAGGTCGAGATCGGCGGCGTGCCCTCGGTGCGCCCTCCGTTCCGCTTTTCGGAGGCCGAGATCGCGCTGGGCCGCCCCTCGCCCAAACTGGACGAGCACGGCGAGGCGATCCGCGCCGAGATCAGAGCGCGCTCAGAATAGAGTCGAGCGCCGACCAGTCCGCCACATCCAACCGCACCGGAAGCGCCAGAACCGCGCGCCGCGCCTCTGCCGAAAGGCGCACCATGTCCCGCTCGGGCGCGACAAGCTGCGCGCGCGCCTGTGACGCCTCGCGGGTCAGCCGCCGGATCAGGGCAGGCGGCACCGGCCCGTCACCCGGAACCGCGATGCCCCTGACAAGGTCGGCACCCTCGGCCCGCAAGGCGGCGAACATGGCGTGAGCCTCGGCGCCTCCGGCAAAGGCGAGCAGCCGCCGCCCGGCCCAGGGCACACCCATCGGCAGCAGGTGATGCACCCCCTGTGCCACGGGCAAGTTTGCCAGCGGGTCCGGCAGCGCCACAGGGCGCGCGCCCGATGACAGGATCAGCCCGTGCGCCGCCCCGGCCAGCGCGTCGGCATCCGCCCAAAGCGGCCCCGCGGGGCGCACTCGCCCGTTCCCCGCACCAGAGGCGGACCCGGCCAGCAGCGTCACGGTGCCACTGATCCGGCCCGACGGCGCAACGGCGATCAGGCAATCTCGGTCCATCGTGTCATCGGGTGGCTCGGCGCCGATCCAGCACGGGCCGAACGCGGCCAGAAACGCGGCATCGGGCAAACCCGCATCGGTGTCGGACACTTGGCGCGTCGGACCCTTGGCGATCCACCACACGCCGGGCCGCCGCCGCTTCATCGTCAGGCGCAGGCTCAGCGCGGCAGCGTGAAGCGTCGGCGAGACCCCCGCCCGAAGCGGCGCCAAGGCCAGCACCGGCACCGAAGCGTTCAGCCGCCGCAGCGGCGCGGGGCGGGCGAAAGGCGCCAGCATTCGCGCTTGCCACGCGCCCGGCCTGTCCCAGAACCCGGGGCTCACAGGACCCCGCGGTCTTCCAGCGCGGTCAGGATCAGATCGTTGAGCCTGTCCGTCAGCTCCGCGCCGGTGGTCGCCACACGCCAGGCCGATTGCGCCATCGCCGCTGCGACGTCGGATGCCAAGAGCGCCTCGACCGCCGCGCCGAACTCCGGTGCGTTGCGCACCAGCCGCGTGGCACCGGACGCGGCAAGGCGGCTGTAGGCCTGCCGGTGCGCCCGCACGTTCGGCCCGTGGATGATTGCCGACCCAAGCGCGGCGGCCTCGAAGGGATGCCGCTCTGTCTCGCCGCTCAGCGTGCCGCCGATATAGGCGATGGGCGAGAGGCGATACCAAAGCCCCATCTCGCCGTCGCTGTCGGCAATGTAGATCTGGGTCTCGCGGTCCGGCTCTTCGCCCAGCGAGCGCAGCGCGATGTCCCAGCCCGCCGCGCGCAGGGTGTCCGCCATCTCGGCGCCGGTCCCGGCCATGTCGGGGGCGATGATCGTCAGAAGCCTGTGACTGCGTTGCAGCCCGGTGCGCACGGCGTGCTGCACCGCGTCCAGCTCGGACGGGACAAGACCCGCCGCCAGCCAAACGGGCCGCCCGGCGATCGTCAGGGACAGGCTGTCGCGGTCGGAGTCGCTGCACGGAAGCGGCGCCGGGCCTTCCTCGATGAACCCTGCGGAGGGCGACACGGGCACATCGCCCGCGATGCGCTTCATCAGCACCTGCGCCGCGTCGTCGCCGGGCAGGATATGGGCGAACCTTGCCATCAACCCGCGCGCCGTGCCCTTGCGCCAGCGCCATGGCCGGGGATCGGGGCGCGCGGTGCGGGCGTCGGCCAGGATCAGGGGAATGCGGCGGTCATGCGCCATCGTCAGCAACTCGGCCCGAAGGTCACATTCGGTCCAAAGCCCGATGTCGGGGCGCCATGTATCGAGGAACGCACGCACCTCGCGGTCCTTGTCGGGCGGAACCGGAGCAGACAAGACGCCATCCGGCAAAGCGACGGGGGAAGCTTCCGGGCCGGTCAGAAGAACGGTGATCTCGGGATGAAGACCGCGCAGCCGCGCCGCGTATTCCACGACCGCACCCGGGGCGGCGACCGTCCCGGTGTGGATCCAGACAAGCGGGCCGCTCGGTCGCTGCGGGGTCGTCAGGTGCCAAGCTCCTCGGTGGGCGAGGCGGGCGTTTCCTCGTCCCGCAGGCGGTGCAGGTGGGCGATGAAATAGCGTGTGTGTGCGTTGTCCACCGTCCGCTGCGCCTCGCCTCTCCATGCATCGTAGGCGGTGGCATAGTCCGGGTAGATGCCGACGATGTGAATGTCGTCCACGTTCTTGAACTGGTTCTTCGTGGGATCGACAAGCTCGCCGCCGAAAACGAGGTGTAGGCGCTGGGTCATGGGCTGCTCCGCAGGTCTGGTCCGCTCGGGCAAGACGTTAGACGAGCGCGCACCGGGGGGAAAGGGGGCGCGGCGGGGCTCTTGCGCGGGATATCCCTGCCGGGGCACCACCGGATCGACCGTCAGGCGCCGTTTGCCCCCGAGACCACGCCTTGCCACACTGCCTTGCCGCCGCAGACCACTCCGGGCGTCAATGCGGCGGGCGAATTGAACTGCAGCGCAGCGCCAAAGCGATCGGATACCGCCGCCCCGGCCTCGGCGGCGATCAGCGCCCCGGCGGCGATGTCCCATTCCCAGGCGTCGCGGAAGGTGATCATCGCGTCGTATCGACCTTCGGCGACAAGGCACATGCGGTAGGCAAGCGACGGGCGGAAATGGCGGCTCACGTCCGGCACGCCGCCGGGCCAGTGGTGTGGTTCAAAGGCGGCCTTGTTGGCAAGCACGCGGGCGCCGGTCAGGCTGTCCGGCGTGCTGGCACGGATCGCCGCGTTGTTGAGCATCGCCCCCTCACCCGAAGCGGCCGAGAACAGCCGGTCCTTCGCGGGCAGGAAGACGGCAGCAGCGACCGGCACGCCGTCTGTCACGACGGCCAACGACAGCGCCCACGTATCCTCGCCCGCGACATAGGCGCGGGTGCCGTCGATGGGATCGACGACAAAGACGCTGCGGCGGGACAGGCGGGCGGCATCGTCGGGGGTTTCCTCGGACAACCAGCCATAGTCGGGGCGCGCCGCTGTCAGATGCGCCTTGAGCGCGGCATCGACCGCATAGTCGGCTTCGGACACCGGCCCGGCGCCGTCGTCCTTGTGCCAGACGGTCTGGTCGGTCTTCCAGCGGTCCAGCGCCAGCGGCGCGGCGGCGCGCGCCGCCGCGATGAGCAGGCCAAGGTCATTCACCGGCGAGCGTCAGCCCCTCGACCAGCAGCGACGGAACGACGCGCGACAGATGCAGGCGTGCATCATTGGCGGGCACGATCGTCTTCAGCATGTCCCGCAGGTTCCCGGCGAGGGTGCATTCGTTGACCGGATAGGCGATCTCTCCGTTTTCGATCCAGAAGCCCGAGGCGCCGCGCGAATAATCCCCGGTGGTCGGGTTGATCGACGAGCCGATCAGCGAGGTGACCAGCAGCCCCGTTCCCATCTCGCGCATCAGGTCTTCGCGGCTGGCTGTGCCTTGCGTGAGGGCAATGTTGCCAGTGCTGGGGGACGGCGGCGACGACGGCCCGCGCGCGGCGTTGCCGGTGCTGTCCATGCCCAGCTTGCGCGCCGTGGCAAGGTCGAGCACCCAGCCGGTCAGCGTGCCGTCCTTTACGATGTCGCGGGCACGGGTCGGCAGACCTTCGGCGTCAAAGGGGCGCGAGCCCGAGGCGCGGGTGCGGTGCGGGTCTTCGGTCAGCGACAGATGCGCGGGAAGAACCTGCGCGCCGTTCAGGTCCGACGCCCAGGACGATCCGCGCGCAATGGACGCGCCGTTGATCGCCATCAGCAGATGCCCGATCAGCCCCGACGAGATGCGTTCGTCATAAAGCACCGGGTAGGCGCCGGTTTTCGGGCGGCGCGGATTGGCGCGGGCGGCGGTGCGCTCGCCTGCGATGCGGCCTATTTCCTCTGGCGACAGCATGTCCGAGCGATAGATCCGGCCATCGCCGAAATAGTCACGCTCCATGCCCGTGCCTTCGCCGGTGATGGCGACGCAGGACAGCCCGCTGTCGGTGCGCGAATACCCCCCTGCAAAGCCGTTGCTGGCAGCAAGGTAAATGTTGCGGCGGCCATACCCGGCAGAGGCGCCCTGCACCTGCGCGACGCCTTTCACGACCAGCGCGGCTGCCTCGGCGCGGCGCGCCTCGTCTTCCAGATCAGCCGGGCTCGGCTCGGGCGCAGGGTCTGCAAGATCCAGCGCGGCGACGTTCCAGTCGCGGGACAGCTGGCCGGGATCCGCCAGCCCGATATACGGGTCTTCGGGCGCCTCGCGCGCCATCGCGGCGGCACGTTCGGCCATGGTGCGGATCGTGTCGGGGCGGGTGTCCGACGCCGAGACGCAGGCCTGCCGCTGCCCGATCAGCACGCGCAGGCCGATCTCGATGCCCTCGGACCGCTCGGCATGTTCCAGCGCGCCTTTCAGCACGTCGATCGACAGCGACGTTCCATCGACGGCGATGGCGTCTGCCTGGTCGGCGCCCGCGGCGCGGGCCGCGTCCAGAAGTGCGGCGGTAAGGTCTTGCAGCCGGTCGGCCATGTCTGCCCTTTCGGAAGGTCAATGGCGTGGAGGTAGTCCGTGCCACGGTCGCGTGCAAGGCAGGGGCCCTGCCGACACGCGCGCCCATTGCCGGAGAAACCGGGGACGCCTGAACGGGCCGTTGGCACGCGTGGTCGGCCTGGGGAGTGCGGGTGCCCCGGTTTCGGGGCACCCATTGGATCACTGAAGCTGTTGGCCGTTGGCAAAGATGCTGCCGTCCGGCTGCACCTCGATTGTGGACACCAGCGTATCCTCGCCTTCGCCCGGCTGGGCGAACAGGCCCATGAACATGCGGGCGGCCATCGCCTGTTCCTGCGGGACAAAGCCCATGGCGACCAGCGTGTCCAGCAAGGCGACGCCGCCGACAAGCTGCAGGTCGACCTGCCCGTCCGGCGCGGGCATGCCGTCGAAGGTCTCGGTGTCCGAGTTGTCGAAGGTAAAGCCGCCGGTTCCGGTCAGTTCCGCACCGGCAAGGGACAGGGTCAGGGTGTCGAGGTTCAGCGCGGACAATTCGCCGGGCACTTCGGCCTCGTCCATCGCCTCGGTGTCAAAGATGTTCTGCAGCCAGCGCGCTTGTCCGCTGACCTCGATCAGCAGTGTCGCGGGATCGCGCGGAAGCTGGCCCGCGGGATCGAACACGCCCCAGATCATGTCGCTGATGGTCAGCCCGGACAGGTTCACAAGCGCCGAGAACGGTTCCGGCTCTGCCGTCTCGGTCACCGGGATCGAGATTCCGATGCCGATTTCCTCAAGGTTGGCAGTGACCTCGGGGAACGGAATCTCGTCGCCCGATACTGTCATGGAGACGGCGGTGTTGGACACGTCATAGACCAGCCCGTCTTGCGAAATGGCCAGCTCGAAGCGGCCCGATGCGGCGGCGCCCGCCAGTTGGAACGCCTCGTCCCCGGTCGCCGCGATGTCGTAGGACGCCTCTCCGTGCGTCACGAGGGTTTCCGTCACGAACCCCGCGTCGATCATCGCAGCCATGTCATCCGATTCGATCTGCGGCAACACGGCGGCCGATGTCACGTTGATGTCCGCCGCGGCGCCCGTCAGCGCAAACTCGCTCCCGTCATCGGTGCCGGTCACGGACAAGAGCGCGCCGCCTGCCGTGATCTCTCCGGCAAGTTCGGTAAGATCGCCCGCAACGGTGCTGTAGCCTGCGTCGACGTCGGTCAGTCCGAACTCGATCAGGCCATCAGTCAGGCCGTCTTCCTCGTTCGGTGGAACGATGCTGGCGGTGATCGCATCGGCGGTGATCGCGTAATCGATGCTGCCGGGATCGCCCGAGGCAAGCATCATCATGTTGCTTTGCTCGATCGCGATGGAAGTTTCCAGCGTCTCGCCGTCCACGGTGGTCGTGGTCTGCATCGTGTAGGACGGCGACATCTCGATACTGACGGTGCCGTCGCCGTTTTCGGTAAAGGTCACCTCGTCGATGGCGCCGTCTAGCGTCATGTCGTCGGTGTCTTGCGTGATCGTGACGCCGGACACGGTCAGCGTCGCGCCGGACATGTCCTCGGTTTCAGCGGCGACGGTCTGGCCGACAGAGGCGGACAGCTCTTGCCAACTGGTCCAGACATCCTGTGCGGAGACATCGGCGGCGGCGGGTGCGGACAGACCGGCAAGCGCGGTCGTGGCGCAGAGAAAAAGACGATAGGTCATGGCAGATCCTGGGTTTTGAGGGGCAGCGAGCGCGCACAGCTTCGGTTGCATGTCGATTCCGGTCAACCCCGGGCACGGGATCAGGGGCGGCGTCTGGCGCAGGCCGCCTTTGCGCGTTACCTGTGGCACCGATATGCGGAGACGATGACATGACGGACCTGAACGGAAAAACGGTGCTGATCACCGGGGCCAGCCGCGGCATCGGCGCGGCATCGGCCGAGGCTTTTGCAGCGGCGGGCGCGAACGTGGTGCTGGTCGCGCGCAGCGAAGGCGCCATCACCGAGATTGCGGGACGGATCGGCAAGACCGCGCTTGCGGTGCCCTGCGACGTGTCCCGCTTTGGCGATGTCGAGGCTGCGGTCAAGGCCGCGGTCGATACCTTCGGCAGGCTCGACGTGCTGGTGAACAATGCCGGGGTGATCGAACCGATCGCGCGGATGGCGGACAGCGATCCCGATACCTGGGGGCACGCTCTCGATATCAACGTCAAGGGCGTCTATCACGGGATGCGCGCCGCGCTGCCGGTGATGTTGGGTGCGGGCGGCGGCACGGTGCTTACAGTGTCATCCAGCGCCGCGCATGGCCCGGTCGAGGGATGGTCGCACTACTGCACGTCCAAGGCGGGGGCGGCGATGCTGACCCGGATGCTGGACACCGAATACCGCGCGTCGGGCGTGCGCGCGATGGGCCTGTCGCCGGGCACCGTCGCCACGCAGATGCAGCGAGAGATCAAGGCATCCGGCATCAACCCGGTATCGCGGCTGGAGTGGTCCGATCACATTCCGCCTGAATGGGTGGCGAAAGCGCTGGTGTGGATGTGCGGCCCGGACGCCGACGCGCATCTGGGCGAGGAACTGGCGCTGCGCGATCCGGGATTGCGCGCCCGGCTGGGCCTGTCCGCGTGATCGCCTGTCAGCGCGACGGCGCGGTCTGGACGGCGCGGATCACCCGCCCGGACAAGGCCAATTCCCTGACCCGGGACATGCTGGAGACGCTGGCAGGCTTTGCCGAAGACGCGGCGGGCGCGGCGCAGGTGCTGATCCTGACCGGTGAGGGCCGCGTGTTCAGCGCGGGCGCGGACCTGGAACAGGCGCGCGAAGGGTTGGCCACCGATCCGGTCTGGGAACGGCTGTCGGGGGCTGTTGCAGCCTTTCCGGGGCTTTCCATCGCGGCGCTGAACGGCACGCTTGCGGGCGGCGCCTTCGGCATGGCGCTGGCCTGCGATCTGAGGATCGCGGTGCCGTCCGCCCGCTTCTTCTACCCGGTGATGAAACTGGGGTTCCTGCCGCAGCCGTCGGATCCCGGACGGCTGGTGACGCTGGTCGGCCCGGCGCGCGCGCGGCTGATCCTGATGGCAGGCGCCCGGCTCGATGCACCCGAAGCGCTGGCATTCGGCCTGATCGACCGGATCACCGAAGACCTCGAGACCACGCTGGCCGAGTTGACGGCGGACGCGGCTGCCGCCGACCCGGCACATGTAGCGGCGATCAAGCGGATGACGTGCTGATCCTTCTGGGTGGCAAGGAGGCCTGTCTTGCCCTGTGCAAGGCGGAAGCACGCACCGTGTTCAGACGGATAAGGGCAAGATGCACATGACGGATGCGCTGGTGATCGGGGCGGGGCCTGCCGGGCTGATGGCGGCCGAGGAGTTGGCGCGCGCGGGCCGCTCCGTGGTCGTCGCCGAGGCCAAGCCGTCGGTCGGGCGCAAGTTCCTGATGGCGGGCAAGTCGGGCCTGAACCTGACCAAGGATGAACCGCTTGCCGCGCTGACCGCTGCCTACGGCGTATCGCGCGCGGCGCTGTTGCCGATGCTGACGGGCTTTGACGCGAATGCGGTGATGCGTTGGGCAGAGGATCTGGGACAACCCGTCTTCACCGGATCGTCGGGGCGGGTGTTCCCGGCGGCAATGAAAGCCTCGCCGCTGCTGCGCGCATGGCTGCGGCGACTGGATGCGGCGGGGGTCGAGATCCGCACCCGCTGGCGCTGGACCGGGTTCGAGGACGACGCGCTGGCCTTCGACACGCCGGAGGGGCACCACCTGATCCGCCCGCGCGTCACGGTCCTGGCGCTGGGCGGTGCAAGCTGGCGGCGGCTTGGATCGGATGGCACCTGGGCGCCGTGGCTGGCAGCCCGCGGAGTGGACCTGACACCTTTCGCCGCCTCGAATGTCGGGCTTTCGGTCGACTGGTCGCCGCAGATGGCGCGGCATTTCGGGCAGCCGGTCAAGGGCGCTGCGATCCATACCGGCACCCGCACCGAGCGGGGCGAGTTCATCGTGTCGTCGAAGGGGCTGGAGGGCGGCGGCGTCTACATGGTCACGCCGGAAGCGCGCGGCGGGCAACCGCTTTCGCTCGACCTCAAACCCGATTGGACCGAGGCGAAGCTGGCGGAACGTCTTGCGGGGCCGCGCGGCAAGGCGTCGCTGACCAACTGGCTGCGCAAGGCGGCCGGTCTTGATACCGTGAAGATCGCTCTTGTGCGTGAATTCGGCGGGCCGCTGCCCGAGGGCGCGGCGCTTGCGGCGCGGATCAAGGCGCTGCCCCTTCGCCATTCCGGCCTTCGCCCGATGGACGAGGCGATCTCGACCACGGGGGGAGTCGCATGGGGCGCGCTGGACGAGCGCCTTATGCTCAAGGCCTTGCCCGGCGTCTTTGCGGCAGGCGAGATGCTGGACTGGGAGGCGCCGACGGGCGGCTATCTTGTCACGGGCTGTCTTGCGACCGGGCGCTGGGCGGGGCAGCATGCCGCCAGCTATCCCGGAGACTGACATGGCCCAGCAATTTCCCGCGCTCGACGACGGCCTGACCGACTGGATCGGCCGCCAGCATGTGTTCTTTGCGGCCAGCGCGGCGGCGGACAGCCGGGTGAACATCTCGCCCCGGCCAGCGCGCGATTTCCGGGTTCTCGGGCCGAACCGCGCCGGATGGCTGGACCAGACCGGCAGCGGCAACGAGACGGCAGCGCACATGCTGGCCGACGGTCGCCTGACGGTGATGTTCTGCGCCTTTGACGGGCCGCCGCGCATCCTGCGGCTCTATGGCCGGGGCACTGTCCATGCGCGCGGCAGCGACGGCTACGCCGCGCTGGTGCCGCAGTTCGACGAACGCCCTGGCGCGCGCGCCATCGTGACGATCGACTTCGACCTCGTGCAGACGTCCTGCGGCTATGGCGTCCCCGTCATGGACTACCGCGAGGATCGTCCGACGCTGGATCGCTGGGCCGAGACGAAAGGCGACGACGGCCTGCGCGACTACTGGTCAGAGCGGAACACCGTCAGCATCGACGGCCTGCCCACCGGCATCTCGGCGACGATCTAGTCCAGCGACCAGTCGATCACCGGCCCTTTCGGCACGATGCCCAGCGGATTGCGCAGCTCGGACGGCGAGAAATACCCGTACTTGTAGATGTCGAATTTTACCGTCTCGGAGACGCCGGGCATGTGGTAGATGCGCCGCGCATAGCGCCAGAGGTTGGGATAGTCGGTCAGCCGCCGGATATTGCACTTGAAGGCGTAGTGATACGCCACGTCGAAGCGCGCCAGCGTCGGGAACAGCCGCAGATCGGCCTCGGTAAACACGCCGCCTGCCAGCCAATCGTGGGTGGCAAGGTGGTCCTCGATCTTGTCCAGCGTCTCGAACAAAGCGGTGACGGCGCGGTCATAGGCGTCCTGGGTGCGCGCGAACCCGGCCTTGTAGACACCGTTGTTCACGGTGGAATAGATCAGCCGGTTCCAGTCCTCGACCTCGGGCGCCAGCCCGGCGGGCAACAGGTCCATCTTCGTGGACAGCGTGCCCAGCATCCGCACGATATCGGCGGATTCGTTCGACACGATCTGCTGCGTGGTCTTGTCGAACAGCACCGGGACGGTGACGCGCCCGGTATAGGCGGGGGACTGGCGGGCATAGACCTCGTGCAGGGCCGAAACCCTCAAGGCGCGGTCCGCATACTGGCCGCGCTTGTCGTAAATCCAGCCCTGATCGCTGCGCCGAGGCTTGGCGTAGGACACGCCGATCGCATCCTCAAAGCCCAGAAGCGTGCGCGCCAGAAGTGCGCGGTGGGCCCAGGGGCAATTCCACGCGGCGTAAAGGTGGTAGCGCCCCTTTTCCCAAGGGAACGGGCCATCCATCGTGATCCAGTGCCGAATGACCGAGGACGCCCGCCGAAACTCGCCCTCGCGGTCGGTGTCCGGCTTGGGATCATCGACAAGGTATTCGCCCTTGAGCATCAGTCCCATGAAAAGCCCTTCACGCCGCCAGCGCTGCCCTGAAAGCAGGGCGGTCCTGCAGACGCTTTACATAGGCGGCGAAAGCCTCGTTCTCGATGGGGAATTTCGCGCCTGTC
Organism: Anianabacter salinae; assembly: GCF_019061145.1. GTDB lineage: Bacteria > Pseudomonadota > Alphaproteobacteria > Rhodobacterales > Rhodobacteraceae > Anianibacter > Anianibacter salinarum. The sequence goes on from NZ_JAHQZS010000005.1 coordinate 273,116, forward strand.
GCCCAGGATCCGCAATGTGCGGCGATCAGGTCGGGCACGGTCATCATGTCGCCCATCACGAAGGGCTTGTCGCCCAGCTTTTCCATGAAGCGCTCGACGCTGGTGGCGAATTCCCACTTCAGGCTGTCCTTGATCTCGGGCACGCGCCGATCCTCGGGCAGGATAAAGCTGTGGCGCGCGGCGGTCCACAGGATCGCGTCCATCTCGTCCAGCACGAACTGCGTCACGCCGTCCTGCCGGGCGCGTTCGATCGTGCCCGGCGCGTGGGTCAGCGCCTGATGCTTGTCGGCCAGAAAGGTCAGGATCGCCGTCGAATCGGTCAGCGCGACCTCGTCCACCATCAGAACCGGGATCTTGCCCGACGAATGATGTGCCTTAACCTCGTCCGAGCGGGGCGCGGCATCGACATGCTCGTAGGTCTGCCCAAGCTCCTCGAGCATCCACATCACGCGAAGCGTCCGGCTCTTCTTGCCGCCGATGACCTTGTACATTGCCGTCTCCGTTTGCCGAATGTTGGGGATGTGAGGCGAGATCGCCCGAAGAGTCCAGTCGTGCGTCAGCGCGCCGCCAGCACCGACAGCCGCAGGAAGCTGCGTTCGACCAGCGCCATCTGCGGCGCGCGCTGCGCGGCAGAGCGCAGGTGCAGGTCAGTGTCGATCAGCACCTGAAGCGCTTGTTCCAGCCTCGGAACGCCCCAGCGTTGCGCCTGCCGTATCATGCGGTCGCGGCGGGGTCCGAAGACCGGCGGGCGGGCGCGCGCAAATCCCGCCGCGGGACCGCCCGGATCGGCGGCGGCAGCGTATAGCGCGCGAAAGTGCCGGGTCGCCATGATGACAAGCGTGACGGGCGCAACGCCCTGACCCTCAAGCCGCTGCATCAACGGGCCGATGCTTGCGGTTTCCGCCTCGGCCACGACGTTCAGCATGTCGTCGGTGTCGGCGTCGATGGTGGCGGGGGCGGACAGGTTCACCTCGGCCACGGTCAAGGGCGTGCTGTCGTTCAGCTTGTAAAGCGCTATCTTTTCAAGTGTTTGCCGGAAATCTCCGGGGTCGAGCGCCTGCGCCAGTGCCGTCAGCGCCGACATGGTGTCACCGGGAATCGCACGCAGCCCCGCGCGGGCAAGCTCTGCCTCGATCTCGTCGCGGGTCGGCGGGGTGTCGTAGATGCCGATGGCCACGGCGGATCGGTGCTGTTCGAACACCTTGCGCAGCGCAGACTTGGCGTTCAGCGCGCCCGCCGTGACGACGATCTGCGCATCGCCCGGCTTCCACTCGGCAAGGGCCCCGGAAATGGTGTCGGTCAGGCCGTCTGTCGCATCCTCGACAAAGGCGACGCGCGGGCCGGGGAAGAAGCCTTGCGCCTTCACCGCGTCCAGCAAGAGCGCGGGTTCGCGGCGCAATTCGGCGGCAGGCATCCGGGTCAGACGCATTTCCTCGTCGCCGTTCGGGCCGACCAGCCGCGCGATCAGTTCCTGCCGCTTGAGCGCGACGCGCATCGCGTCCTGACCATAGATCAGCGCGCCCGTCGCACCGGGATCGGGTTTCGAGACATAGTGCCCCGCGTCGCGCGCCGACAGCTTCATCCCGGAAGGTCGAGCGCCAGAAGCCGGTTCACCGTGCGGTCCGCGAGAATCGTCATCAGCCGCTCTGTCGCGTCGCGCGCCGCCGAGGCGGTGGCAAGCTGCGTTCCGGTGGTGGAATATCCGGTAAAGCCACTGACCGTATCGCTAAGCACCGTTTCGCCTGTCGCTTCGTTGCGCAGGGTGATCTGCGCGGCGCCGGTCAGGGTGTAGCGGGTCGTCACGTCGGCGGCGGTGATCCCGATGCTCTGCGAGGTGACCGACAGGGCGTAATCCAGCGTGTATTCGGGGCTTGCAGGCCGCCCGATCCGCGCTTCGAGCGCATCGAGATAGATGAACTCGCTGCGGTTCACCGGATCGCGCGCCGCAACAGACGCCTGCAACGCGGTGCCGCTGCCGCCGGGCGCATAGACCGGCGAGAACCCGCAGGCGGCGAGGCCAAGCAGGGACAGGCAGGCGATACGGCGGCTAAATGACGACATTGATGATCCGGCCCGGCACAACGATCAGCTTTTTCGGCGTCGCGCCGTCCAAAGCCTTGACGACAGCTTCATCGGCCAGCGCCAGCTTTTCAACCTCTTCCTTCGGCATGTCCTTGGGCACCGTGATCTCGGACTTGCGCTTGCCGTTCACCTGGATCGGCAGCGTCACCGTATCCTCGACCAGCATCGCCTCGTCCGGCTTGGGCCATGGGGCGTTTGCAATCAGCCCCTCGCCGCCCAGATCGGCCCAGATTTCCTCGGCCAGATGCGGGGTCATCGGCGACATCAATTGCGCCAGCGTGCGGATCGCCTCGGTCTGCGCTGCCTTGGACGCCTTGGATTTCTGCAAGGTCGCGGTGAAGGCATAGAGCTTGGCGATGGCCGAGTTGAAACCGAACGAGTCGATGGCATTCGTCACGTCGCGGATGGTCTTGTGCATCTCGCGCAGAAGCGCGTCATCGCCGTCGCCTGCGCCGTCCTCCATGTCCTTGATCCGCGAGCACAGCGCATGAACGCGGCCCAGATGCCTGAACGCCGCTTCGGCGCCTGACGCGGTCCACTCCACATCCCGCTCGGGCGGGCTGTCGGACAAAACGAACCAGCGCGCGGTGTCTGCGCCGTAGGCGTCGATGATCGACACCGGGTCCACCACGTTGCGCTTGGACTTCGACATCTTGGCAGAGGGGATGACTTCCAGCAAAGCAGATGAAGTTGAAGGTGCCTGCGACGCATGGAACTCGTTGGAAATACTCGCCTTAAGCATAGAGAGTTGAAACACGTCGGTCGGCTCGACTCCTGCGTCTTCGACTGTCTTCCTAAGGAACGCACTTCGTACGCCATCGGCGTCGTTAAAAATGATCACGTCCTCGGGGAAGTGATAGACCGGGCGGCCCTGTGCATCCTTGGTCTGATAGATCTCGTGCGTCACCATGCCTTGCGTGAACAGCGCATCGAACGGCTCGATGGCGCTTTCCGGCAGGTGGCCGCAGATGTGCATCGCCCGCGCGAAGAAGCGTGAATACAGCAGGTGAAGGATCGCGTGCTCGATCCCGCCGATGTACTGGTCGACGTTCATCCAGTAGTCGGCATCGGCCCTATCCGTCGGCGTTTGTGCGTGCGGGGCGGTGAAGCGAGCGAAGTACCACGACGAATCGACGAAGGTGTCCATCGTGTCCGTCTCGCGCCGCGCAGGCTTGCCGCAGGCGGGGCAGGCAGTGTCGCGCCACGTCGGGTGGCGGTCGAGTGGGTTGCCCGGCACGGAAAAGTCGATCGGCGTGCCGCCTTCATCATAGGGCAGCTCGATCGGCAGGTTTTCCTTCTTCTCGGGCACCACGCCGCAATCGGCGCAATGCACCACGGGAATCGGGCAACCCCAATACCGCTGACGGCTAAGCCCCCAGTCGCGCAGGCGGAACTTGGTGACGCCCTGCCCGATCTGGCGATCCTCGCAAAAGGCGATTGCCGCGTCGATGGCGGTGTCTGCCGTCTGCGCCTCTCCGCCCGCGAAGCCGTTGATGTAGCGTACGGTTTCGGGCTTTGGCGGCACGTAGGCCGGTCCGCCGTCCTCGGGCAGGATGAACGTGCCTTCCTCGCCCATCGCGGGGACGTAGACGGATTTGACCGGCAACTCATACTTCCGCGCGAATTCAAGGTCGCGTTGGTCATGCGCCGGGCAGCCAAAGATCGCGCCGGTGCCGTAATCCATCAGGATGAAGTTCGCGATGTAGACCGGCAGCTGCCATGTCTCGTCGAACGGATGCGTCACGCGCAGGCCGGTGTCAAAGCCGCGCTTTTCCGCCTTTTCCAGCTCTTCCTCGGACGTGCCCATGCGGCGGCATTCGGCGTTGAAGGCCGCGATGTCCGCGTTCGACGCCTCAAGCTGCCGCGCCAGCGGGTGATCGGGCGAGATGCCGACGAAAGACGCGCCCATCAGGGTGTCGGGTCGGGTCGTATAGACCTCGACCTGTCCGAATCCCTCGGGCCCATCGACCACGTCAAAGGCGAACTGCAACCCGCGCGACCGGCCGATCCAGTTCTTCTGCATCGTCTTGACCTTGTCGGGCCAGGCATCCAGCCCGTCGATGGCGTCCAGCAATTCACCCGCGTGGTCGGAAATCCTGAAGAACCACTGCGTCAGCTCGCGCCGTTCCACCAGCGCGCCCGACCGCCAGCCGCGCCCGTTCTCGACCTGCTCGTTCGCCAGAACGGTCATGTCCACCGGGTCCCAGTTCACCACCGCGTTCTTGCGGTAGACGAGGCCCTTTTCGAGGAAATCGAGGAACATCGCCTGTTGCTGGCCGTAGTATTCCGGATCGCAGGTGGCGAATTCGCGGCTCCAGTCGATGGACAGGCCGAGCGGCTTCATCTGTGCGCGCATGTCGGCGATGTTGCCGTAGGTCCAGTCCTTGGGGTGGCCGCCGCGTTCCATCGCGGCGTTCTCGGCGGGCATCCCGAAGGCGTCCCAGCCCATCGGGTGCAGCACGCTGAACCCGCAGGACGCCTTGTAGCGCGCCACCACGTCGCCCATCGTGTAGTTGCGCACATGCCCCATGTGGATGCGCCCCGACGGGTAGGGGAACATCTCGAGCACATAATACTTGGGCTTGGCCGGATCGCGCCGCGCCGTGAAGGTGCCTGCCGCGTCCCAGGCGGCCTGCCATTTCGGTTCGATGTCCTTGGTGGAATAACGGCTCATCTGTCCTCGTGGTCCTTCACGACATGAAAACGCCGGGCTAGAGGGCCCGGCGCGGTGATACTTGGTGGACCCCGAAGGGTCCAGTGCGGCGATCAGAGGCGGGTGTCGCGCACCCGAAGCTGCCGTGCCCGCGTGAGAATCGCATCCTCGACCGCACGCACCGTCTGGGCACTGGCCGTCGCGCCCGACCGGGTCTGCAGCGACAGGTTCAGCGACCTTGCATCCAGCGCGGGGTCCTGGATCAGCACCGTCGCGCGGTAAGGCGTGCCGCCGCCGGGCGGAGCGCCAAAGCCGGTGACCAGAACGCCCGAGAACGGATCGGCCGACTGGATGGGCAGGAAATCGAGAACCTCCAGCGACGCGGCCCAGAGATACTTGTTCACTTCTATAGTGACGTTGGGATCATCGTTGTTGGCGAACAGATCGAAGATCGACCCGCGTTCCGCGCGTTCGCGGCGCTGGATCTCTGTCGGCGTATTCCGGCGCTGTTCCAGCACCGCGTCGCTGACGCCGGTATCGTCCGAGCGTTCCAGAAGACCGAACCGGTCTCCGCAGCCCGCAAGAGTCGCAAGAACCAGCGTCCCGCACATGAGTCTGATCGTAAGGCTCTGCCGCATGAGGCGCCCCCAGCACTTTCAAAAGGTTGGGTCGGTGTATCGCGCACAACCCTTTGCCACAAGGAGTTTTCATGGCAAAGCCGGTGCAGGCGCGTGGCACTACTGTGACATAGGTGCATCAATTCCGGCGGCATCGGGCAAGCGCCCCGGGGCCTTTCTTGCATTCAGGGGCGCTTGGGGCGACACAGCATCATACTCAAGTCGGAGCCTCCGGGTTGAGGTGCACCTTTTAATGAATGAGGGATAACCATGAAAAAGGTTCTCTTTGCTACTACGGCCCTGGTCGGCTCCGCAGGCATCGCGGCAGCTGATGTCGCCATCACCGGTTCGGCCGAAATGGGCGTCTACGGTGGCGCAGGTAACTTCGCTGGCGTGAACAACCCGCTGCAGTTCTTCACCGACATCGATGTCACGTTCACCATGTCGGGCACCACCGACGGTGGCCTGACCTTCGGCGCGTCGATCGATCTCGACGAGTCGGACGGTGCTGGCGCAGTCGGCGCTTCGCCGGCGTTTGCGCCTGCCACACAGGGCGGCGAGACCATCTTCGTCTCCGGTTCGTTCGGCACCCTGACCATGGGTGACACCGACGGTGCGTTCGACTGGGCGCTGTCCGAAGTCGGTATCGGCGGCACGCTGAACGACGATCACACGTCGCACCCGGGCTACAACGGCAACGCCGGTCTCGACGCCAGCAATGGCGGTGGCTACGTGATCACCCCCGGCTTCGAAGATCAAATCGCTCGCTATGACTACTCGTTCAACGGCTTCTCGTTCGCTGTCTCGGCTGCAGCGGTCGACACCGTTGTTGCTGCGGGCGCTCGCACGACTGTGATCGGCGTTGGTGCCAAGTACACGTTCTCTGGCATTTCGGCTGGCGACATCACCGTCGGCGCCGGTTACCAGGGCTCGGGTAACATCAACATCTACGGTGCGAGCATCGACGCGGCACTCGGCAGCGGCTTCCGCGCGATTGCGAACTATTCGCGTCTGGACGGCAACGGCGTGAACAGCGCGTTTGACTACAGCCACTACGCGCTCGGCCTTGGATACACCATGGGCGCAATCACCGTTTCGGCGAACTACGGGTCGTACAACTACGAAGCCGGTGCGAACTCGGACGGCTACGCGCTGGTTGCGAACTACAACCTCGGCGGCGGCGCGGTTCTTCAGGCCGGCTACGCGAACGGCACCACACGTGGTGTGGCTGCCGGAAACGAGCGTTACTCGTTCGGTATGGCGATGTCGTTCTGATCCATTCAGGACCATTCGATACGGAAAGAGCGGGCTTCGGCCCGCTCTTTTCTTTTGGGGGCATGGGACGCTAGGTAGACGCATCGACGATGCTCCTTGAGAGGCGAGGCTCCCCGTGATCCCGGTCAACCCGGCGCAAATCCCAAAGCTCTACGGCGACGCGATGGCGCTGCAATCCGCCGGGCAACTGGATGCGGCGCGCGCGCTGTATCTGCAGATCCTTGCCGTGCGTCCGCAGACCGCCGAGGCAGAGTTCCAGCTTGGCCAGATCGCTGTCCGGCAGGGGCAGGGGAACGAGGCGTTCGAACGCTTCCTTGCCGCGCTGCGCCTTAAGCCGGTGGAACCCGCGCTGTGGAAGGCGGTGCTGCCCCGGGTCGCGGGGCGGGACGACGTGCCAGAGGTGCTTGCCACGCTTGAAGGGATCGCCAGGGGTGCGGCCTTGCCGGATGCGCCACGGCAAGAGATCGCGCGCGCCATCGACGGGCTGCGCGCCTCTGCCCCGCCTGCACCCGTCGCCCGCCTGCGGGCGCTGGTCGCGGCGCGGGACGATGCTGGGGCCGCCGCGTTGGTCGAGGCGCTCGATGTCGCGGGGCTGGACAGTGCCGCGCGCGCCGCGATGCTGGAGGATCTGATCCGCGCCCGCCGCATGGACATTGCCGACCGCCTGCTCGCGCGGTGCCTCAAGGGACAGCGTCACGGCGCCGGTCTATTCCTGGATGCCGCGATGACCCGCAGCGCACAGCAGCGCGACGCCGAGGCGCTGCGCTTTCACGACAAGGCCATCGCCAAGGCGCCGGGCCACGGGGTGCCGCTGGGCCGCAAGGCCGCGACGCTGCAACGGCTGGGACGTTTCGACGAGGCGGAGCCGTTGCTGCGCAAGGCGCTGGCGATCGAGGCGGGCAATGACGCTCACCGCTATTTCTTGTCGGTCGGTCGCAAGTTCGCCGCGGACGATCCGCTGATCCCGGAATGGGAGACGCGGTTCGCTGCGCTGGACGCGGGCGACGTCAACCGCGCCTATCTTGGGTTTGCGCTGACCAAGGCGCTGGAGGACAGCAAGCAGCACGGCCGGGTGTTCACCTACTTGCGCCCCGCGAACGAGACCGTGCGGCGGCTGTATCCCTACGCGCGTGAGGGACGCGGCCGCGATCTTGCCGCGATCAAGGCTGCGTATGAAACGTTCGTCGAGCCGCGTCCGGTAGAGGGCCACGCAGGGTTCGCCCCGATCTTCGTCACCGGAATGCCGCGATCCGGAACCACGCTGGTCGAACAGATCCTCGCCAGCCATTCCGAGGTGACCGGCGGCGGCGAGCTTGGCTTTGCCCGCGCGGTCCTGTCCGAGGCGCTGATCGAAGGCGGGCGGTTCAAGACGCTTGGCGATCTGCCGAAGGGGCAGCTTGCCGCCTGCGGCGCCGAAACCGAAGCGGCGATGCGCGACCGCTTTCCGGGTGCGGCCCGGATCACGGACAAGAGCGTGCAGACCTACGCCTTGCTTGGCCCCATCGCGGCCGCCCTGCCGAACGCGCATTTCGTCATCGTGCACCGTGACCCGCGCGACCTGCTGCTGTCATGCTATCGCAACTTCTTTGAACTCGGGCAGCACCGCTTTGCCTATGACCTTGCCGATCTGGCGCATTACTACCGCTCTTTCCTCGACATCGTCGCCTTCTGGAAGGACCGGATGCCGGGGCGGATCCATGAGATCCGCTATGAAGACCTGATCGCCGCGCCCGAGGCCGAGACGCGCAAGCTGGTCGCCGCCTGCGGCTTGCCGTGGGAAGACCAGTGCATGACCTTCCACGAAAGCACGCGGCGGGTGGACACGCTGAGCCTCGCGCAGGTGCGCCAGCCGCTGTACAAGAGCTCGCTGAAGGCGTGGGAGCGGTATGGCGACGAGCTGCAAGAGTTGTTCGACGCGCTGGGCGACGCGCTGCCAAAGGAGTGAAGGATGGGATTGCAGGACATCGAAAGCCGCGTGCGCGCTGCGGAGCAGGCAGCCGGACGAGCGGAAGGCGAGGTGTCGCTGATCGCCGTGTCCAAGGTGCAGCCGCTGGACAGGGTCGAGGCGGTGCTGGGCGAAGGTCACAGGGTGTTCGGCGAGAACAAGGTTCAGGAAGCGCAGGGCAAGTGGCCCGCGTTTCGGGAACGCCTTGACGGGATCGAGCTGCACCTGATCGGGCCATTGCAATCGAACAAAACCCGCGCCGCGATGGAGTTGTTCGACGCGATCCACAGCGTCGACCGGCCCAAGCTGGCCAATGCCATCGCCCGTATCGCGCAAGAGGATGGCCGTTGCCCGGACCTGTTTCTTCAGGTGAACACCGGCGAGGAGAATCAAAAGGCGGGAGTCCTGCCCGCCGATGCAGACGTCTTCGTCGCAGAATGCCGGCGAATGGACCTGCCGGTGCGCGGGCTGATGTGCATTCCGCCCGTCGACGAGGAGCCGTCGCTGCACTTCGCGCTTCTGGCCAAGATCGCGGAACGCAACGGTCTTGCCGGGTTGTCGATGGGGATGAGCGCGGATTTCGAGACGGCGATAGCCCTTGGCGCGACCCATGTCCGGGTGGGATCGGCGATCTTCGGAGAACGCGCCTACGGCTGACAGCTGTTTTCAGGGCGCCCCTTGGCCCGTATACCGGCCTCGCCTGATCGCGCGCGTCCATGCCGTGACGGCAGTGTTCCCGCCTTGGAACCAAGTGTCGCAGGGCAGGGTTGCCGCATCAGGTGAGCGACGCGTTTGGCTGTCGCCCTGACATCAAGGATCGGTTGCGCAGCCCCAGGAGCGGCTGACGTCCCGAGGGAAACCCTGTTTCCAGCGATTGGCGCCGATCCGTTCATACGACTGACCGGAGGAGAGTCATGAATATCCAGACCAAGACCGACGTCTTCCAGGACATCTATCCCACCCGCCTGCGAGAGGGTGAGCGCCTGACCGAACGCACGGATCCCGTGCTCTGGTCCGATTGGACCGATGCGGCCCCGATCTCGAAGGACGAGGCCGACAGCTATTCCAGGAACGGCTATCTTGTGCGCCGCGACCTGTTCAGCCCCGAAGAGGTGAAGGCGCTGATCCACGCCTCTTCCGATCTGCGTGGGGGCGGGACGCGCATTTCGTCCGAGGATCTTGTGACCGAGCCTGATGGCGACGCGGTGCGCACGATCTTTCGCCTCGATCGGCATTCCTCGATCTTCTCGCGGCTGGCGCGCGACACGCGGCTGGCGGGAACGGCGCGGTTCCTGTTGGGCGATGACGTCTATCTTCACCAGTCAAGGCTGAACTACAAACCGGGCTTCACCGGCAAGGAATTCTACTGGCATTCCGATTTCGAGACCTGGCACGCCGAGGATGGCATGCCCCGGATGCGCGCGGTGTCGGCGTCGTTGCTGCTGACGGACAATTCCGAGGTCAATGGCCCGCTGATGCTGATCCCGGGCAGCCACAAGCACTTTATCGCCTGTCAGGGCGAGACGCCGGACGACAACCACAAGTCCTCGCTCAAGAAGCAGGAGGTCGGCGTGCCGTCGCAGAAGACGCTGGCCGAGATGGCCGAGCGCTTCGGCATCGACACGGCGACCGGCCCGGCGGGCACGCTGATCTTCTTCGAGTGCAACACGCTGCACGGGTCGAACGGGAACATCACGCCGTTCCCACGCTCGAACGCGTTCTTCGTGTTCAACGCGATGTCGAACGCGGTGACGCACCCCTTCGCGGCGCAGAAACCGCGCCCGGATTTCCTGGCCGAACGCGGCTCGCCCGAGCCGCTGAAGGTCACGAACGGTCGGATCGCGTGAGGCGTCAGGCCACGATGACCCGCGTGTCGTAGCCGATGCGCGGGGCGATCCAGCGCAGGTCATCCGGGCGCAGGGCGATGCAACCTGCCGTGGGGTGGCCGGGCTTGCGCCACTGGTGAATGAAGATCGCCGACCCGGCCCCGCGTTCGGCCTGCGGCCAGTTCCAATCCAGAATGAAAACAAGATCATAAAGCGGATCCGCGCGGCGGAGCCGTTCGTGGCTGTGCGGATAAGGCGCGCGAACCATGAGGTTGTAATCCTCATCGCGCGGATCATCCGACCACAGATCGCCCGGCAGGATCGGCACCGCCCAGTCGCAGGGTTGCGCCAGCCGGTCGGGGCGATACAGGCACCCGACGATGCGGTGAATGCCGCGCGGGGTGGCACCGTCGCCTTCGCGCTTGTCGTCCGTGATGCCGCCGCGTCCGATACTGCAGGGAAACACCCGCCCCCGGAACCGCAGCCCGCGCGGGGTCAGCACCATGTCGTTCGGCGTCATGCGGCGATGCTCGTCCCGATGTGCTGCATCGCGTCCGCCGCGATCTCGAACGACCGCAGCCGCGCGGCGTGGTCGTGGATCTGGCCCGTCAGGATCACCTCGTCGGGGGCATGTTCGTCGATCAGCGCCTGAAGCTGGCGCTGCACCGATCCGGGCGACCCGACGGCAGTGACCGACAGCGCCTCATCCACCGCGCGGCGGATGCCTGCGCCGATCTCGGCGTCGATGTCGCGCACCGGGGCGGGCAGCTTGCCCGGCTTGCCCATCCGCAGGCGCGCAAAGGCCTGCTGCATCGTGGTGCGCAAGTAAGCGCCCTCGGCATCGGTGTCGGCACCGAAGACGTTGATCGCCAGCATGAAATGCGGCTCTTGCAGGTGCTGCGACGGCTGGAAATACCGCCGGTAGGTCTCGCGCGCTTGCGTCAGCGCGGCGGGGGCGAAATGCGAGGCAAAGGCATAGGGCAGGCCGAAATGCGCCGCGACCTGTGCGCCATACAGCGACGACCCAAGAATCCAGAGCGGCACGTTGGTGTCTTGGCCGGGATGCGCGTTGATCGTCGCGCCGTCGCGTTCCGGTCCAAGCAACGCCAGAAGCTGCGCCACATCATCGGGAAAGCGTTCCGATTTCTCGGAACTCGCGCCAAGTGCGCGCATCACCGCCATGTCACCACCCGGCGCGCGTCCCAGCCCAAGGTCGATGCGCGGGCCGTGGATCGTGGCGAGCGTGCCGAACGCCTCGGCCACCGTCAGGGCGGCGTGGTTCGGCAGCATGATGCCGCCCGCGCCGACACGGATCGTCCTGGTGGCGTTGGCGACATGACCGATCAGCACGGCGGTCGCGGAGGACGCGATGCCGGGCATGTTGTGATGCTCGGCCAGCCAGTGGCGGTGATAGCCCCAACGCTCTGCGTGCTGCGCCAGATCGACCGTGTTGGCGATGGCGTCGGCGGCGGTGGACCCCTCGGGCACGGGGCAAAGATCGAGAACGGAATACTGCATGGCGATGCCTCCTGACCCTCAAGCTAGGGGTTCCGGCGGGCAGAGTTTAGAGGATGTGGCCGGATTTCTTCGCCTTGGTGTCGAGATACCGGGCGTTCAGCGGGTTCAGGCCGACCTTGAGGGGCACCCTTTCCGTCACCGTCAGCCCGTATGCGTTCATCATATCGACCTTGGCCGGGTTGTTCGTCAGCAGGCGCACCTGTGAAAACCCCATGCGCCGCAGGATGTCGGCGCCGATACGGAAATCGCGCTCGTCATCCTCGAACCCAAGGCGGTGGTTCGCCTCGACGGTGTCAAAGCCCTGATCCTGCAACGAATAGGCGCGCATCTTGTTGGCAAGGCCGATGCCGCGTCCTTCCTGGCTGAGATACAGCAGCACGCCCGATCCGTTCTCGCCCATCCGGGCCAGCGCGGCGCGCAGTTGCGGGCCGCAGTCGCATTTCAGGCTGCCCATCAGATCGCCGGTGAAGCAGGCCGAATGCAGCCGCGCCAGCACCGGCGCGCTGCGGTCGGGGCGGCCGATCTCGACGGCATAGTGTTCCTCGGCGCCGTCTTCGGGGCGGAAGACGTGCAGACGGCCCGCCTCGGACACCTCGAGCGGGACGCGGGCGCTGATGATGGAATGCAGCGGCGACAGCACGTCCGCCAGCGCCTCGGCATCGGCCAGCGCCACCTGCGTGAGCGCGTGATCTCGCGCCAGCGCGGCGGCATCGTTCAGTTCCAGCACCAACGCGGCGGGCAGCAGGCGCGATGCCTTGGCGAGCGCTATCGCGGCGCGGGCATAGCGCGCCTCTCCGCCGCGCGCGGTCGTCAACGGCCCCTTCATGGGCCGCGCAAGATCGTCGGCGGGGTCGGCGACTGCGGCGATCCAGTCGGCATCGGCGTCTTGCGGCACCTCGATCCGGGCCAGATCACCGTCGTAGACCCGCGCCTTGAGCGTGGCCGCCCGACGCGCCGTCACCGCCAGAACCGGCGCCCCAAGGCCCCGCAGATCGGCCAGCCGCGCGGGTGTCAGGGTTTCGGCAGCAATCACGATCGCCCCGGCTGCCCTGTCCGTCAGCACTACGGGCACACCCATCCGCAGGTCGGCGCGGGCGCGGGCAATGGTTTCAACGGGGCTGGGGTTAAGCGGCATCGGGCGGTCCTGACAGGCATCACGCCCTCAAATATGAAACAAACCGCCCCATGTCGACACGACCGCGTGATGCGCTTGCAGCATAGCTTGCCGGGGACGTGATTGCCTAACACTTCACTCCCACAAAGTTGAGGAGGCTTGAATGAGCAACCTGAAGAAAATCCTTCTGGTCGATGACGATGACGACCTGCGCGAGGCATTGAGCGAGCAGTTGGTGGACACCGACGACTTCGACGTGTTCGAGGCCGCCGATGGCCATGACGCGATGGAGAAGATCAAGGCCGGGCACTTCGATCTGGTGATCCTGGACGTCGGCCTTCCCGACACCGACGGACGCGAGCTGTGCCGCAAGATGCGAAAGCAGGGCGTCAAATGCCCGCTGATCATGCTGACCGGACACGACAGCGACAGCGACACGATCCTTGGCCTCGACTCGGGCGCGAACGACTATGTCACCAAGCCGTTCAAGTTCCCGGTGCTTCTGGCCCGCATCCGTGCGCAGCTTCGCCAGCATGAACAGTCCGAAGACGCGGTGTTCACGCTGGGTCCGTACACCTTCAAGCCCGCGATGAAGCTGCTTCTGACCGAGGACGAAAAGAAGATCCGTCTGACCGAGAAAGAGACGAATATCCTCAAGTTCCTCTACCGCGCGTCCGAAGGCGTTGTGCCGCGCGATGTGCTGTTGCACGAGGTCTGGGGCTACAACGCGGGTGTCACGACGCATACGCTGGAAACCCACATCTACCGGCTGCGTCAGAAAATTGAACCAGACCCGTCCAACGCGCGATTGCTGGTGACGGAGAGCGGCGGCTACAGGCTCGTCGCCTGATCGCGGTAAGAGTTTCTTGATCCCTGCCGTTGTAGGGATTGAAGGCGAAAGAACCCTCTCATGCCGGGGTTATGGCATGAACCTCCCTGTTGGACTGGCCCCGGCTTCGCGCCGGGGCCTTTTTTCATGCCGCGTCGCTTTGCGCCTCGGACTGCGGCAGGAAAATGCCGCCAAGGAAGGTTGCAAGTTCAGCGTGCGCGTCAAGCGGCAGGACATGCGCGACGTGCTGGTCGGGGCGCACGATCACCAGCGCTCCGCGCTTTCGGTCGATGCCGCGCGTGTCGTAGATGTCGGCGCGGGGATCGGCGCAGAACGCCTTTTCATAGTCGTGCAGGCCCAGCCGCCCCTTTGCCGGGAACAGCAGCGGTGGCAGATCGTTCACCGTCATCTCGCGGTGCGGTGTCTGGAACACGCCGCGCAGGTCGAACAGGTTGTCGATGTCCTGCCCCTCGGGTGTGTGCCGCAGCAGCGGCGAGCGGGGATCGGCTTGCAGGAAGTCGCACAAGGCCGTCAGGTCTCCGTCCCGCCCGGCAAAGGCGAACAGTCGCCAGCGCCCGTCCGCTGTGACCGTGTGGCCAAGGTGCAGCGGCTTGCCATCCGCCATGCGGATCACCGGGGCCGAGTGGAACCGCTTGCCGATGATGAACCCGCTGGCAAGGGTTTGGTGCGTGGCTTCGGCCGTCAGGCGCGAGGGCGCGTAACCCTCTTCCGTTCCGGCGGTGTATCGCCCGCTCTTGATGAAGTAGCGGCGGAAGGCGTCGGGATCGACGCCCGCTTCGGTGCCCGAGGCTGCGCGCTTGCTGATCATGCTGGCCCATTCGCGGTCGAAGTCGATCAGCGCCTGCGCGATGCCCTGCCGTTCGTCCGTATAGCTGTGCAGCAGGCTGGCATCCGCTTGCCCGCGCAGCACCGCCGCCAGCTTCCAGCCAAGGTTGAAGGCGTCGCGCATCGACACGTTCATGCCTTGCCCGGCCTTGGGGCTGTGGGTGTGGCAGGCGTCGCCTGCGATGAACACGCGCGGGGTGCGGGTTGGGGCCAGATCCTGCGGCACATCATCGAAGCGGTCACACAGGCGCTGGCCGATCTGGTAACAGGACCACCAGGCGACATCCTTCACCTCGAAGCGGTAGGGGCGAAAGATGCGCTGCGCCGCCGCGATCAGCTTGTCCGCCGTGATGTCACGGGCCGACACGCGCTCGTCCTCGCCCAGCTTGTCCAGTTCGACGTAGATGCGGGCGAGGTAACCGCCTTCGCGCGGGATCAGGACGATGTTGCCGTCCTGCGGCGACTGGATCAGCGCCTTGCGGCGGATGTCAGGGAAATCGGTGTCGCAAAGCACGTCCATCACGCCCCAGGCGACATTGGCCGAGTCGCCCCTAAGCGTCTGCCCGATGGCCGTGCTCACGCCGCTTCGGGCCCCGTCGCAGCCGACGACATACCGCGCGCGCACGGTTTCCGTCTGCCCGGCATGATCGGGGTCCGTGCGCTCCAGCGTGACGGTTACGGGATAATCGCCTGTCCCGATCTCCAGCCCGGCAAAGCGGCGGGAATAATTTGGCTCCATCCGGTGTGGGCTGTTGCGCATCACCTCGAGATAGCGGTCATGCACGCGCGCCTGGTTCAGGATGACATGCGGAAATTCCGAAAGCCCGTCCTCGGTATCGTCGATGATGCTGGCGCGGGCGATGCCGGTTCCGTCACCGTCCGGTCGCCAGAATGAGGTTTCGTTGACCCAATAGGCTTCGCGCAGCACCTCTTCGGCGAAGCCGAAGGCGTTGAACATCTCGACCGTGCGGCAGGCGATGCCGTCCGCTTGCCCAAGCTCCAGCGGGCCATCCTTTTGCTCGACGATGGCGGTGCGGATGCCGGGGAATTGCGCCATCTGCGCGGCCAGCGTCAGACCGGCAGGGCCGCAGCCGACGATCAGGACATCGACGTCGGCGGGCAGGGCGTCGTTCCGGTCGCCGTCGGGCATGGCTGGCGCAATACGAGGATCGCCCGCGCGAAAGCCGTTCAGATGGAATTGCATGGCGCTCCCTCCAATATGATAAGTAAACTTACTATATGGCCAAGCCCACGTCAACGGATTGATACGCGCACTTACAATGCCCGGAGATCAGTCTTCCAGAAAGCTGACCTCGCCCAGCCGCTCGTCCCGGTGCACCGAAATCTCATCGCCCTTGCGGAAAAAGCGGAAACAGCCGCCATAGGCGGTCAGAAGGCACAGGCGGCCGTCCGGTTCCAGCTCCCAGTCGCCGGAGATTTCGGTGATCTCTCCGTCCCGCACGATGTCGCCGGAGACGCCGCCGCTGCGGGTGAACAGCAGGTCCGCCGAGAACGCAGCACCGCCAAAGGCCAGCCGACGCTCGAACAGGATTTCCTCGACCTCGCCCGCGATCAGCGAATCGCGGGGCGGGCGCCCGGCGTCGGCCTGAGGGCCGCACAGGTCTGGCAGGGCCGAGATCGCGTCGCGCGACCCCGACAGCGGCGCAGTAAAGCTGAACGCATCGCTGCCCGAGCCAAGCGCCACCTTGGCGTCCGATCCGCCCATCAGTTGCTCGAGAAGGTCTGCATCGCGGTCCTGCCGCACCGGGGTCGAGAAATCGAAGTGGTCGGCATCGGCCAGCCGCCGCATCCGCAGGGTCACGGCGGGATTCTCGTCCACGGTCAGGCGAAGCTCGGGCGCGTCGTTGCCAAAGTCGCGCCCGGCAAAAGCGACGCGCAGGTGCAGCGGACCGCCAAGCGGCGCGCACGAGATCAGAAGACAGGTGTAATCGTCGTTCTCGTAATCGCTTCTGGGGCAGATGGCCGCCCCGCGCCCGCCGTCATGGGAATAGGTTTCCCACCGGGGCGCGTCATCTTCTTGCGCCAGCACGGGGCTTGTGGCGACGGCAAGGCTCAGGATCAAGGCTGCTCGCATGGCGACTCTCTTGTTTTGATCCCAAGCGTGCCCGATGCCAGCCCCCCGGATCAAGCGGCGATGGGCGAAACACCGCCAGACACTGCAACGCAAGGTTCCCCGAAGGCCAAACGCGCGGTAAATGCCATGAAGACAGTCATACCTCCGCCGGAGACATCCATGCGCGTTCTTGCCCTGCTGGCCTTGATCCTGTCGCTTGCCGCCTGCGGGTCCGGCCCCAAGCCTGCCGAGGTCAGTCGAGACGTGCCGCTCTATCCCGGAGAGACGCCCGAAATCCGCGTGCTGGTGAACAAGTACGCGGACCTCTACGAGGTGCCGCGCCCTTTGGTGCACCGGGTCATCCAGCGCGAAAGCGATTACCGCCCCGCCGCGCGCAACGGTCCCTACTACGGCATGATGCAGATCCTGCCGCAGACAGCGCGAACCATGGGCCATCGCGGCCCGCCGGAAGAGTTGTTGTCGGCGGACGAGAACCTGAAATGGGCGGTGAAATATCTGCGCGGGGCGTGGCTGGTGTCGGACGGCGACCACGATACCGCCGTCGGCTGGTACGCGCGCGGCTACTACTACGAGGCCAAGCGACGCGGGTTGCTGGTCGAGACGGGACTGCGCCCTGCGGGTTGATGGGGCAGGGGGCGGCGGTTAGGGTCGCGCGACCCTGACGCCGGAGCCTTTGCCATGACCTTTACCGTTGCCACCTGGAACATCAATTCGGTGCGCCTGCGGGCGGGGCTGGTCGAGCGTCTGCTGACCGAGGAGGCGCCGGACATCCTGTGCCTGCAAGAGTGCAAGTCCCCCGTCGAGAAGATGCCGTTCGACCAGTTCGCGGCGCTGGGCTACACGCACGCCGTCGCGCGCGGGCAAAAGGGCTACAACGGCGTTGCGATCCTGTCGAAGCTGCCGATCGAGGATGCGGGCCACCGCGATTTCGTTGGCAAGGGTGATGCCCGCCACGTCGCCGTACGGCTGGAGAACGGCGTGACGATCCACAACTACTACATCCCGGCGGGCGGCGACGTTCCCGACCGCGCGGTGAACGACAAGTTCGGCCACAAGCTCGATTTCCTGACCGAGATGCGCGACTGGTTCCACGGCGAGGCCCCGGCGAAATCCATCCTTGTCGGCGATCTGAACATCGCCCCGCGCGAGGATGACGTCTGGGGCCACAAGGAGCTGTTGAAGGTCGTCAGCCACACCCCGATCGAGGTCGAACACCTTGGCGCGGCGCAGGATGCGGGCGGATGGGTCGACGTGACGCGGCAGGACATCCCCGAGGGGCGGCTTTACAGCTGGTGGTCCTACCGCGCGAAGGATTGGGAAGCGGCGGACAAGGGGCGGCGGCTCGACCATGTCTGGGCCACATCCGATATCTCGAACGCGGCTCATGGCTCGCGCATCCTGAAAGCCGTGCGCGGCTGGGATGGCCCATCGGATCACGCGCCGGTCTTTGCGACGTTCGATCTGTAAATTCCCGCCCGCCGGACCTGCGCAGACGGGGTCGATGTTCTTCTGCCCCCTTCAACTTCGCGCGTTCGGCGATCATATAGGGGCGGACTTTGGTTCAAAGAGGTAAGCGATGCTGGAACTCGGCGGCGGCGCAGCGCAGGCACAAGACGATCTGGTCAAGGACGGGTCCGAAGCGACCTTCATGCAGGATGTGATCGAAGCCTCGAAAGAGGTGCCGATCATCGTCGATTTCTGGGCGCCCTGGTGCGGCCCCTGCAAGACGCTTGGCCCGATGCTGGAATCCGCCGTCAAGGGCGCGGCCGGCAAGGTGAAGATGGTCAAGATCAACGTGGACGAGGCGCCGCAGATTTCTGCGCAGCTTCGCATCCAGTCGATTCCGACCGTCTATGCCTTTCACGACGGCCAGCCGGTCGACGGATTTCAGGGCGCGGTCAGCCAGTCCGAGATCATGGCGTTCGTCCAGCGCCTGTCCGGCATGGCGGGGGATGGCGGTCTTGGTGAGGCGGTCGCCGCCGCAGAAGAGATGCTGGAACAGGGCGCCGTCGCAGACGCGATCGAGACTTTCGCCGCGATCCTGCAAGAAGACCCGCTGAACGCCGCTGCCTATGGCGGGATGGTGCGCGCGCATATCGCCGCAGACGATCTGGCGCAGGCCGAGGCGATCCTGAACGGCGCGCCGGTCGAGATTTCCAAGGCCCCCGAACTGGAAGCCGCGCATGCGCAACTGCAGCTCAAGAAGCAGGCGGCAGGCGTCGGCCCGGTGGGCGAGTTGACCGCCAAGGTCGAGGCGAACCCCGGCGATCTGCAGGCGCGGTTCGATCTGGCGCAGGCGCTTCAGGCGAGCGGGCGCACCGAAGAGGCCATCGACGAATTGCTCGAGGTGTTCCGCCGGGATCGCGAGTGGAACGAAGGCGCTGCAAAACAGCAGCTTTTCACCATATTCGACTCGCTTCCGGCCAAGGATCCGATCGTGCAGAAGGGCCGCCGCAAGCTGTCTTCGATGATATTTGCCTGATGCGTCCGGCGGCCTAGCTGCATGGGTATGTTGGCGGCGATAGACCTTCCCAAGACACTACCTGTATTTCCGTTGCCCGGGGCGCTGCTCTTGCCCCGGTCGCGGCTTCCGTTGCACATCTTCGAGCCGCGTTACCTTGCGATGCTGGACGACACGCTCAAGACCCAGCACCGGCTGATCGGCATGGTTCAGCCTTACGGGCAAAGCGGCGAGCGACTGCATTCCATCGGCTGCGCCGGACGTCTGACGGCGTTCTCGGAAACCGAGGACGGGCGCTACATGGTCACCCTGTCGGGCGCGTCGAGGTTCCGCATCCGGCAGGAGATTGACGGCTTCACCCCCTATCGGCGCTGCGATGTGACATGGGACGGGTTCGAGCGGGATCTTGGCGCGACCGAGACCGACGCCGGGTTCGACCGGTCGACCTTCCTGCCGCTTCTGGGCCGGTTCTTTGACGAACGCGGGCTCAAGACCGACTGGGAATCGCTGGAAGAAGCGGACGACGAGCTGTTGATCAACTCGTTGTCGATGCTGTGCCCCTTCGACCCCGAGGACAAGCAGGCGCTGCTTGAGGCGCCGTCGCTGTCCACGCGGCGAGAAACGCTGGTGACCTTGATCGAGTTTTCGCTGCGTGGCGGATCGAACGAAGAGATGATGCAATGACCGGCGACGCCCCGCGGGAACAGACCTATGATCGCCGGATGCTCGAAGCGCTGGTGTGCCCGCAGACGCAAGCGCCCCTGTCCTTCGACGCCGAGCGGCTGGAACTGGTGTCCAAGGCGGCACACCTGGCCTATCCGATCCGCAACGGCATCCCCGTGATGCTGATCGACGAGGCGCGCCAGCTGGATTGATCCTGCCCTGAAGACCCGCGCATGAAAAAGGCCCCTGCATTGGCAGAGGCCTTTTGTCGTTCTGCAAGTCCGCGTCAGTTCTCGTTGCGGGCCAGGGCCTTCAGGCCGTGCAGCAGGTCGATGGCATAGGCCAGCTGATAGTCTTCTTCACGCAGTTGGGCAGCCTCTTCGGCAGCGGCACGCTCTTCCTCGATCAGCTGGCGCTGGTCCTCGGACAGGCTGTCGTTGTCGAGGCTGCCGCGCAGGTCGGCTTCGGACCGGTTGCGGATCACCGACGAGGTTTCTTCTTCATCCTCTTCGGCCTCGGGGCGCGTGGGCGGCTGCTGCACCACGATGTCGGGCGACACGCCAAGCGCCTGGATCGAGCGGCCCGACGGCGTGTAGTAGCGCGCTGTCGTCAGGCGCATCGCACCATCGCCCCGCAGCGGCATGACCGTTTGGACCGAGCCCTTGCCAAAGGATTTCGTCCCCACGACGATGGCGCGGCGATGATCCTGAAGCGCGCCGGCGACGATTTCCGACGCCGAGGCAGAACCGCCGTTGATGAGCACCACCATAGGCGCGCCGTTCGCAAGATCGCCGACGGTCGCGTTGTAGCGCTCTCCGTCCTGGGCTTCGCGGCCACGGGTCGATACGATCTCGCCCGCGTCGAGGAAGGCGTCCGAGACGCGGATCGCCTGGGTCAGAAGCCCGCCGGGGTTGTTGCGCAGGTCAAGCACGAAACCTTCGACATTCTCCATCCCGCCAAGCTCGTCCACCGCGTCCTGAAGCTGCTGTTCGAGGTTGGAATAGGTCTGGTCGTTGAACGTGGTCACGCGCAGAACGACGGTCTTGCCCTCGGTCCGTGTGCGCACGGCGGTCAGCTTGATCGTGTCGCGGATGATGCTGACATCGAACGGCTCGTCCCGGCCTTCGCGCACCACGGTGATGACGATCTCGGAGCCGACCGGGCCACGCATCATCTCGACCGCATCGTCAAGCGTCAGGCCCAGCACCGACTCGCCGTCGACATGGGTGATGAAATCGCCCGCCTCGATCCCGGCCTGGTCGGCGGGGGTATCGTCGATGGGCGAGACGACCTTGACGAAGCCTTCTTCCTGCGTGACCTCGATGCCAAGGCCGCCGAATTCGCCGCGCGTCTGCACACGCATGTCCTCGGCATCGTCGGGCGCAAGGTAGCTCGAATGCGGATCGAGCGAGGTGAGCATGCCGTTGATCGCGGCCTCGATCAGCTCTTTCTCGTCCACTTCCTCGACATACTGGGCGCGAATGCGCTCGAAGATGTCGCCGAACAGGTCAAGCTGTTCATAGACCGACGCGTTGCGCTGGTTCTCCTGCGCGATCAGGGGGCCTGCCACCTGGGTCGTTGCCAGGGCACCGACCAAGGTTCCTCCCAGCGCGGCCATCACGAATTTTCTCATCGCATCCTCTCTCAGTCGATTGCGAACCACGTCGCCGGGTCCACGGCTGTCTTGCCTTGTCTCAGCTCAAGATAGAGCGTCTCGGTCAGGTCCGTGCCAGCCCCGTCGGACAAGATCGAGTCCGCCCCTGGCATCTCTCCGCCCATCATGCCCACGGGCGCACCGGCGGAAAGCACCTCTCCGACGTCACCATAGACATCCTGAAGCCCCGCGAACACCATCAGATATTCGCTGCCCGGCTCCAGTATCATCACATTTCCGTAGTCCAGAAGCGGGCCGCGATAGCGGATCGTCGCAGCCCAGGGGGTCGTCACCAGCGCCCTCGCCTGTGTTGCGATGACCAGTCCGGGGCGCGCGACGCCTGCGGCATCCGCCTCGTCAAAGCCGCGCAGCACGCGGCCTGTGACGGGCAAACGCAGTGTCCCGCGCGCCGAGGCGAAGTCGCGGATCGGGGTGTCTTGCGCCGCGCCGCCGACGTCGGCCAGTCCGCTTGCGAAGGCGGCCAGCGTCTCGCTGGAGTCGACGAGAGACCTGAGCGCCTCCGGGTCTTGCGTATAGCGCTTTGGCAGATCGCTGCGGTTGGACACGGCCTGCGCCAGTTGTGCGCGCGCGTCCTGCACCCCGCGCAGCCCGTCCTCCAGCGTCTTGGCGGCATTGAGTTGCAGCGCGCGCAGCAACACGACTTCTTCCAGTTCAGCGCGCAGGCGGTCGGCCTCGCGTGTCAGCGCGGGGGCGATGTCGGACACGATCATGCCCGACCGCGCCGTATCGACCGGCCCGCCGGGATGCAGAAGCAGCAGGGGGGCGGGCGTCGACTGGATGGATTGCAGGACACCCAGAAGGCGGGACAACCGTTCGCTTTCCGCGTCGAAACGGGCGCGGATGGCATCCTCGCGCAGCGACGCGCGGCGAAGGCCGTCGCGCAGGGCGCCAAGACCGTCCTCGAAGGCGCGGATCACGTCGGTCAGGGCGGCGACCCGGTCCTGCGCACTGTCGGCGGCATCCAGCGCCGCCTGCGCCTCGGACAGCGCACGCGCGGCGCGCTCTGCCGCCTCGGCCGGAGACTGGGTTTGCGCGGCGGCAGGAAGCGCGAGACCCAGCGCCAGCAGGAAGGCGCAAAAGCCCTTCATCGGCGGATCAGGCTTTGCCCGGTCATCTCGGGCGGCGGTTTGAGGCGCATCAACTCCAGCAGCGTCGGCGCCAGATCGGCCAGCCGTCCGGGCGCCAGCGACGCACCGGCGGGACCGCCAACCAGGATCACCGGAACCGGGTTCAGCGTGTGCGCCGTGTGCGGCCCGCCCGTCACCGGGTCGATCATCGTCTCGCAGTTGCCGTGGTCGGCGCAGACGATCATCGCCCCGCCTGCCGCCTCCAACGCGGCAGCGGCGCGCCCAAGCCCGTGGTCCACTGCCTCGCAGGCCTTGATCGCCGCGTCCAGATCGCCGGTATGCCCGACCATGTCGGGATTGGCGTAGTTCACCACGATCAGGTCATAGCCTTCCGCAATGGCGCCAACGAGCGCATCGCTGACCTCGCCCGCCGACATTTCCGGTTGCAGGTCATAGGTCGCGACCTTGGGCGATTTCGGCATCTTGCGATCCTCGCCCTCCTCGGGCGATTCCTTGCCGCCGTTCAGAAAGAAGGTGACGTGCGGATATTTCTCGGTTTCGGCGACGCGAAACTGGCGCAACCCGTGCTTTGCCGTCCATTCGCCAAGGGTGTTCACGATCTTCGCCTTGGGAAAGATCACGTCCATCACCTGCTCTAGCCGGTCCGAATACTGCACCATGCCGGTGACGACGGCCCAGTCGGGGCGGGGGGCGTCGAACTCGGCAAAACCGGGATCGACAAGCGCCGACAGGATCTCGCGGGCGCGGTCGGCGCGGAAGTTGATGAACAGAAGGCCATCGCCATCCTTGGGCGGCTGATACCCGTCGACCACCGCCGCGCGGATGAATTCGTCGGTCTGGCCATCGTCATGGGCCTGCGCGACCGCCTTGACGGCATCCGGCGCGCTGCGTCCCTTGCCGCTCAGCACAAGGTCGGCGGCTTCTTGCACGCGGTCCCAGCGGGTGTCGCGGTCCATCGCGTAGTAGCGGCCGATCAGCGTGCCGATCCGTGCGCCGTCCGGCAGGCCTTCCTGCAATTCGGCGATCTGTCCGGCGGCAGAGCTTGGCGCCACGTCGCGCCCGTCGGTGACTGCGTGCACCTGAACCGGCACGCCCGCCTGCGCGATGACCTTTGCGGCGTGTGCAATGTGGCGCTGGTGGCTGTGCACACCGCCCGGCGAGGCAAGCCCCATGATCTGCGCGGTGCCGCCCGATGCCTTCAGCGCGTCGATGAAGCGTGTCAGCGCGGGCCGGGTGTCGAAACTGCCGTCCTCGATCGCAAGGTCGATCTGGCCAAGGTCCATCGCCACGACGCGGCCCGCGCCGATGTTGGTATGTCCGACCTCGGAATTGCCCATCTGGCCGGTCGGCAGGCCCACGTCGGGGCCGTGCGTGACCAGCGTCGCGCTTGGGCATTCGGCCATCAGGCGGTCGTAGGTCGGGGTGTTGGCAAGGGCGGGCGCGTTGCCTTCAAGCCCCGGGCCGATGCCCCATCCATCCAGAATGCACAGGACGACTGGTTTGGGTGCGCTCATCCGGTGGCTCCTGTAAAGTTGCTGCATCGCTTCTAGCGCGCGGGGCAGCGCGGCGAAACCCGTCCTAGGCGCGGTGATAGGGGCTTCCGGCCAGGATCGAGGCGGCGCGGTAAAGCTGTTCGGTCAGCATCACCCGCACCAGCATGTGCGGCCAGACCATCCGGCCAAGCGAGATGGAAGCCTCGGCGCGGTCGCGCAGGGCGGGGTCGATGCCGTCGGCGCCGCCGATGACGAACGCGATCTCGCCGCGCGCCTCGTCGCGCCAGCGCGCCAGATCATCGGCGAATTCCGGCGACGACAGCGTTCGGCCCCGTTCATCGAGCGTGACAAGACGGGCGCCCTGCGGCAGCGCCTTGTCGATCAGCGCGGCCTCTGCAGCCATGCCGCCGCCCTTGCGATCGTCGACCTCGATGATGTTGAGCGGACCAAGACCAAGCGCCCGCCCGGTCCGGTCGAACCGGGTGGCATAGTCGTCGGCCAAAGCGCGTTCCGGGCCAGAACGCATCCGGCCCACCGCGCAGATGTGAACCCGCATCAGGCCTTGGTAAGCTTCGCCGCTTCGGCCGGAGTCATCCACATCTTTTCGAGCTGGTAGAAATCGCGCACCTCGGGCCGGAAGATGTGAACGATGGCGTCGCCCACGTCGATCAGCACCCAGTCACCCGACTCCTTGCCCTCGATCTTGCACGACCGCCCGAAATCCTGCTTGAGCCGGTCGGACAGCTTTTCCGACATCGACGCGACCTGCCGCGAGGAGCGGCCGGAGCAGATCACCATGTAGTCGGCCATCTCGGATTTACCGCGCAGGCTGATCGACACGATGTCTTCGGCTTTGTCGTCTTCGAGGGATTGAACGATGTGTTCAAGCAGCTCTTCGCTTGAGGGTTGCGCCATCTGGCCGCTCATTCGCGACTCCGGCACGGTCGTTCCACGGACCGTTTCTGCAATGTAAGACAGGACATTGTCCTCCAGTATGTTCACGCCACATGATCTGGCGCACTTTCCAGATAGCATCGGCGATATGAAATCTCAATGAAGCCGCTTCGCGTTTGCGCACAGCTGTGGTTTTCGGCGGGAACTGGCCCAATCTCCCGGGGCTTGTAGTGACGACACCGGAGGATCGATGTGAGCCCGAGCCATGCAAGACACCTTTTTTCCGAAGGCTACAGCATCTTCATCGACCGTGATCTGAGCCTCGTCGCCGCGGGCGTCGCGTTTTATTTCATGCTCTCGCTGTTTCCGGCAATCGCCGCCATTGTCGCACTTTGGGGGCTATTGTCCGATGCAGAGCAAGTGTCCGAGCAGATGGTGCTGATGCAGACGATTCTGCCCGCGCAGATTTTCGACCTTCTGGACATGCGGGTGCAGCAGCTTGTGTCGGCCGACACCGGATCGCTGGGATTCGCGGGTGCGCTGACCACGCTGATCGCCATTGTCACGGCGCGGCTGGGCGTCGCGGCGCTGATGCGGGCGCTGAACACCGTCTATGGCGGTGCGCGGCGTCACGGGGCCCGGCAGGCGCTGGTCGCCATCATGATCACCTTTACCCTGATCTCGCTGGGTCTGGTTGCGCTGGCAAGCGTGGTGGTCGCGCCGATCGCGGTCGCCTTGCTGCCCCTTGTCCCCGAGGCTGCCTGGCTGGTCGAGGTGGTGCGCTGGGCCGTTGCCGTTGCCGCTATGACGCTGGGCCTGTCGATCCTCTACCGCTACGGGCCGAACCATGACGGCGCGCGCGGGGCGTGGCTGTCCTATGGCAGCTTCTTTGCCTTCGCCGCCTGGCTGGCGTTGTCGGTCGGGTTGTCGATCTACCTGTCGAGCTTTCCGAGGTTCAGCCAGATCTACGGGTCCATCGGGGCGGCCGTGGCGTTGATGCTGTGGCTCTATCTGTCTGCGCTTGTGGTGCTTCTGGGGGCGGTGCTGAACGTCGTGGCCGCACGGGCGCGAAATCGCGGTTCGTTTGATGAAGCCCCGACATGAAAAGGCCCCGGACAATGCCGGGGCCTTTCAGAATGGCTATGCGGCTCAGGACGCCTTGTTGAGCGTCTCGGTTGACGAGAAGAACATCGCCTGGCTGACCGCGGAGCGCACCTGTTCCTCGGAATAGGGCTTGGAGATCAGGAAGGCGGGTTCCGGGCGCTCGCCGGTCAACAGGCGCTCGGGGAAGGCGGTTATGAAGATCACCGGCATGTCGCCGAACTGCTGATACAACTCGTTCACCGCGTCGATGCCGGATGAATTGTCGGCAAGCTGGATGTCGGCCAGCACGAGGTCGGGTTCGGTGCGCGACCCCATCTCGACCGCCGCGTCCTTGGTCCGCGCGATGCCGACCACGTCGTGGCCCATCTCGGAGACGATGGAATGCAGATCCATGGCGATGATAGCTTCATCCTCGATGATCATCACCTTGCCGGTGATCGAGGCTTCCATCTCCTGCAGCGCGATGTTGATAAGGCTTTCGGCCTCGCTCTCGGGGACGGAAATGATCTGCCCGATCTGCGGCACCTCGAAGCCTTCGATGGTGTGCAGCAAAAGCGCCTCGCGCGTGTTGGGAGTCAGCGCGCTGAGATGGTCGATCGCGGCCGCTTCGAGCCGCGACAGGGTCTCGTCGCTCTGGGCGACGGGAGTGCCCGTCGAGGCCCAGATCAGGTGGAACGCACGGAACAGGGCGACCTTGGTCGGCATTCCGGGTTCGAAGACGCTTGGATCTTCAAGGATCGCCTCGAGTGTTGCCGCAGCGTAACGGTCGCCACTTGTCTGACCGCCCGTAAGAGCGCGTGCGTAACGGCGCAGGTAAGGTAGGTGCGTGCCGATCTCGCTGGAAAGGTCGACGGTCGCGCTCTGATCGTTCATGATACCCTCAGGAAAATTTTCTCTGTTCCGTGGAACCAAACACTTGAGGCTCCAGTTGGTTCCCAGATTAAGGGAATGAAAGCAAATGCAGTGTTACAGCACGTGACGCAGGCTCGTGAAAAATCAAACATCCGCAGGCAGATCGATGAAAATCTGCGGCGGGTCTACGATGAAACCGTGACCGAAGATGTTCCGGACCGGTTCGTTCAACTGTTGCAGCAGCTCAAGCAGCAGCAGGGGGACAAGTCCGATGACTCGTGACCCGCGCGAAGAACTGATCGATCACCTCCCGGCGCTCCGGGCCTTCGCGATGAGCCTGACGCGAAGCCGAAGTGCGGCCGACGACCTGGTGCAGGATACCATCGAAAAGGCGTGGCGCAATCTGGACAAGTACGAGGTCGGCACGAACTTGCGCGCCTGGCTGTTCACGATCCTGCGCAATACGTTCTATTCCGGTCGCCGCAAGTCCAAGCGCGAGGTCGAGGATGTCGATGGCGTGATGGCGGCGTCGCTTGCCGAAAAGCCGCATCACGACGGACGTCTGGCGATGAACGACTTTCGCAACGCGCTTGAAAAGCTGCCCGACGAGCAGCGCGAGGCGCTGATCCTGGTCGGGGCCTCGGGCTTTACCTACGAGGAAGCGGCCGACATGTGCAATTGCGCGGTCGGAACGATCAAGAGCCGGGCGAATCGCGGGCGGAAACGTCTTGCCGAGTTGCTTCATCTGGGCGACGACGAAGACATGCTGATCTCGGATCATAACACGGCCGCGGTCCTGTCTTCGGGCAACAATGCCGCCTGATGCTTGGCGCGGGGGGTGGTCTTGACCAGCTGAACAGGCTGGGCTTCCGGCTGGTGGCGCTATTGTCCGTGGCGCTTCTACCGCTTGGGCTGATCGCCATCCTGCAGACCTACCGCGTCATCGACGAGGCGAACCAGCGGACCGAGGCCGCGCTGATCGGTGAAACGGTCGAGGCGGCATCCTACCAGCGCGAATTGATCCAGACCGCGATCGGGGCCGCCGAAGTTTTCGCGATCTCGATCGAGCAGTATCTGGTTGACCGGGCGACCTGTGACGAACCCTTCACCCAATTCGTCGACGCCAACCCCAGTTATGTCTTTGCGGGCTTCATCGAGGCGGACGGCACCTTGGCCTGTTCGTCTACCGGAGACCCGATCGACTTTACCGGCTACGCGGTTTGGGAGCAGTTCCGCCAGGACCAGACGCTGACCGTCAATGTCAGCCAGTCAGGCCGCGCCTCGGGTCTTCCGGTCGTGGTGGTGAATGTCCCTATCTTCGACGGTGATGAGTTTCGCGGCGGCGTGCCGATCTCGATCTCGCTGCAGACGCTCATGGACCGCTCGTTCGGCCGCGATGAGCGCAGTCGACCCGACGACGTCATCACGTTCAACGCGCGGGGTGATGTCCTGACCTCGGCGCGCGGCATCGACACGGTCAGCGAACGTCTGCCGGTCAATCGCTCGCTCGCGGCGCTGAACACGCAAGGCTCGGCCTCGTTTACCGATACCGTCGATAACGGAGAGGACCGGTTCTACACCGTCGTGCCGCTGATCGGAGACGCCGTCTTTGCGATGGCGGTCTGGCCGCAGCGGCTGTCCCCCGGGTATTCCGGGTCGATCCCGATGCCGACGCTCGCCTTTCCGATCCTGATGTGGCTGGCCAGCGTCGCCGTGGCCTATTTCGCGGTGCACCGGCTGGTGATCCGGCACGTCCGGCACCTGCGCCACCAGATCCGCGTGTTCTCGTCGGCGCGGCGCACGCTGCCCGATCCGGTGCCCGCCGACATGCCGTCCGAACTGCGCGAGGTCGCGGAAGCCTTCTACGCGATGACTGAACGGATTCTCGCGGACGAGGCCGACCTTGCCAATTCGCTGCACGACAAGAACGTGCTTCTGAAAGAGGTCCATCACCGGGTGAAGAACAACCTGCAGCTCATCACGTCGATGGTGAACATGCAGATCCGGCGCTGCGATTCCAACGAGGCCAAGGATGTGCTGCACCGTCTTCAGGACCGCGTGCTTGGCCTGTCGGTGATCCACCGCAGCCTGTATCACGCCTCGTCGCTGTCGAAGGTGCGGGCGGACATCCTTGTGCGCGAGATCGTCAATCAGCTGTTGATGCGCACGCTTGGACCAGACAGCGGCATCCGGGTGACGCATTCGCTGGACACCACGGTCCTGTATCCCGACCAGGCGGTTCCGCTGGCGCTGATGGCGAACGAGGCGATCACCAACTCGCTGAAATTCCTCGGGCGCCCCTCTGCCGACACCGATCCCTGGATCGACGTCAAGCTGCACCGATTGCAGGACGGCCGGGTGGAACTGGTGGTGCAGAACTCGACGGGCGAGCCGGTGGCGCAGACCATTGCCCGCGAGGGCTATGGCCTTGGCAGCCAGTTGATGCGCGCCTTCACCACGCAGCTTGGTGCCGAGCTGACCTCTGAAGAACTGGAGGACCGGTTCAGCCTGAGCCTTGTGTTCGAGATCGCCGATTTCGATCAGCCCGAGGACCGCAATGGCGGGGCCTGAGGCGATGGACTACGCAAGCCTTGTCCCGGCGCAGGGCACAGACGGCGCGGTCCGTAAGGTCGGTGTGGAAATCGAGTTCGGCGGCCTTGGCGAAACGCATGTGGCACGGATTGTCGTCGATGTTCTGGGCGGCGAGATCGACCATACCGGACCGCATGAATACCGGGTGCGCGGCACGTCCATCGGCGGCATCAAGGTGCTGCTGGACACCGCGCTTCGAGACAAGGCGGACAATCCGGTGGCCGAATGGGGGCTGAACGTCTCACGCGCCGTCGTCCCGGTCGAGATCGTGACCGAACCGCTCGACCCCGCCGATCTGCCGCAGCTCGACACGCTGCTGGCCCGTCTGCGCGGCGCCGGGGCGCTGGGCACCAAGGACGGAATGCTTCTTGGCTTCGGCACGCACCTGAACCCGTCGCTTGCGGGCGAGGATGCCGGGCACATCCTGCCGACGCTGCGCGCCTTTGCGCTGCTTGAGGACTGGCTGCGCGAGGCGGAACCGATCGATGCATCGCGGCGCGTGCTGCCGTTTGTCGATCCCTATCCGCGCCGTCTGGTCGATGCACTGGCCGAGGAAGCCGCGGCGGACTGGACGCTTGATCGCATGATTGCGGCCTACCTTGGCCTTGCGCCATCGCGGAACCATGCGCTTGACCTGTTGCCGGTGCTGCGGCACCTCGACGAAGACCGTGTCGTTGCCGCGCTTGGCAGCGACGCGCAGTCCGTCAGCGGGCGACCCGCCTTTCACTACCGTCTTCCCGACAGCCGCATCGACGAGGAAGGGTGGAGCCTTGCGCCCACTTGGAACCGCTGGTGCCTGATCGAACGGGTTGCGGCGGATCACGGCTTTGTCGCCGATCTTGCTGCCGCCTTTTGCGCGCACCGTGCCAGCCTGACGACCCTTCGCGGCGACTGGGCCCGGCAAAGCGGTGAGATGCTGACAGGTTGGCGCGCCCGCACCGAGGCGGCATGACCCGGCCGGTGATCGGTGTCACGACGTCCCGCAGGTCGGGCTGGCGCATCTTTCCGCTGGTCGCGTTCAACCTTTGGCTGGCCGGGGCGCGGGCAGTGCGCTGGCAGGCGGGCGGCGACGCCGACATCGGCAGCGTGGACGGCATCATCATCGGTGGCGGCGACGACATCTCGCCCGACCTTTACGGCGGAAAGCTGGTGAGCAGCGCGCGCCTAGACGCGGGCCGCGATGCGCTTGAGCAACGTCTGGTGAGTGAGGCGTTCGATGCGGGCAAGCCGGTGCTGGGCATCTGCCGCGGCGCCCAGATGCTGAACATCGCATTGGGCGGGACGTTGTGGCAGGACGCCTACGGCGTCTATACCGCCAGCGACCGCTACTGGACGGTGCTGCCGCGCAAGACCGTCTACATCGAGCCCGGCACGCGCCTGCACAAGATCGTCGGTCCGACGGACATGGTGGTGAACGCGCTGCACAGTCAGGCCGTTCAGGACCTTGGAAGCGGTCTGCGTGTCGCGGCGCGCGACAAGGGCGGCATGATCCAATCCGTCGAGCGGGTGCGTGATCCCTTTGCGCTGGGCGTCCAGTGGCATCCCGAACACCTGTTCTACGCCGGGCGGCAGCGCGCGATCTTCGCCGCGCTGGCCCTTGCCGCCAAGGCCTGCCGCGACGGCGCGCCGCAGGTCGAGGCTGCGGGGACGGTGGGCTAGCGGCGCTGCACCTCGTTCTTGACTTGCCCCCAGGCGAGAAGCGTGAACACCACGGTTCCGCCGACCACGTTGCCCGCAAACACCGGCACAAGGAACCCCGCGAACCCGTCGTAGAGCGGCATCGCTCCGGTCACGACAAGATACGCCATCTCGACCGCGCCCGCGACGACATGCGCGAAATCCCCGGCTGCGATGAGCCAGGTGAAGGTCAGGATCACGAAGAAGTTGGCGGCTGTGCCCGACGGCAGCATCCAGACGATCGCGGCGACGATGACCCCCGCCGGGATCGCCTTGAAGAACAGAACGTCCGGGTCGTAGCCAACGGCGTGCTCTGACAGCTGTGTGACGGTGGACAGGAAATCGGCGTCAAAGGTGGGCGTGTGCGCGATGAAGATCGCCGCGATGAAGGCGCCCACCATGTTGGACAGGAACACCACGCCCCAAAGCTGCGCCGCCCTGCCGACGCTCCGCAGGCAGAAGTCGTTGATGACCGGCAACACGGTGGTGATCGTGTTCTCGGTGAAAAGCTGCATCCGCCCAAGGATCACGACGAGGAACCCGAAGGAATATCCCAGGTTCTCGACCAGCGGGCGCCATGCAGTGTCGGGAAGTTGATCCCGGAACACCGCTTCGCCCAGCACCGACAGGCTGATGAAGATACCCGCCGCCAGACCTGAATAGATCAGCGACTGCACGGGGCGGTGCAGTTCTTCCACGCCGTCGCGGCGGATCACCTCGTAGATCAGAACGGCGCTCAGCCGCGAGGCGTCCTGCACATCCTTTTCATCCGTGGAACTGTCGACGGCATTGTTGCCGTTATGCTGATCCGCGACGGGGATTTCCTTGTCTGCGCGGCTGAAATTCGTCTGGTCCATGGTTAGGGAACCCTTTTCGCTTGCGGTCCGTTCCGCCGCTCTACGGAACCGTGAAGGCGGTGCGCCGGTTCTTGGGTCAGGCGACCGGAAAGGAGAGGCGAATGACCAAATCGCATGGCCCCGCCATCAAGGATGACAAGACCTACGACGCCCTGCGCAAGGATGGCCGGTCAAAGGAAGCCGCCGCGCGGATCGCGAATGCGCAGGCGAACGACACGCAATCGCCCTCGGTAAAGGGCGGAGAGCATCCACCCTATGACGATTGGACCAAGGACGATCTCTATGCCCGCGCGCAAGAACTGGGCGTCGACGGGAGGTCGGACATGACCAAGGATCAGTTGATCGCCGCCTTGCGTCGTCGTTGAGGCGGTTTACCCAAGATCCTCGTGCACGATCTTGGCTTCGGGCACGCCGAGGTCGGTCAAGGTCGCCGAGATGTCCTTGACCATCTGTTTTGGTCCGCAGATGTAGAAATACTGTTCCCACTCGGCGACCGTCTCGCGCAGCAGGTCCTTGTCGATCTGGCCGCTGCGGAACCGGGTCTTGTCTTCGTCCGTGAGCGTGAACAGGACGCCAAGGCCCTGCATCGCTTCCCATTCCTTTTGCAGGATGATGTCGGCCTCGGTCTTGTTGGAAAAGATCAGCGTGCAGGGGTTCAGCTTGCCCGCCTTGTCCCGCGCGCGCAGGATCGAGATGAAGGGCGTGACCCCGGCGCCGCCCGCGATGAACACGCCGTCGCCCTTGTCCTCGATGGCGCCCCAGGCATCCTCGATCAGCACGGTATCGCCCTTGGTCAGCTTGCCGATCTGTTCGGTCACGCCGTCATGCGAGGGGTAGCTCTTGATGGTGAATTCAAGGAAATCGTCCCCCGGCAGCGAGGTGAAGGTGAACGGGCGCTGTTCGTCGCGCCAGCCGTCCTTGTCGACAGCCAGTTCCGTCGCCTGTCCCGGCGTGAAGTCATAGCCTGCGGGCTTGTCGAAGCGCAGGCGGTTCACGTCGTGTGTCACCGGCTCGATGCTGTGCAGCGTGAGCGTATGGGTCATCTGGTGCTCCTGTCTGGTTGGCGAACCAACCGGCCAGGGCGCGCAAGGGTTCCGATCAGTCCGGCGGGGCCCCTGTGGCAAGTTGACTGCCCTCCAGCATCTTCACCTCGCGTTGCGGGAACGGGATCGAGATGCCGTGCTCTCGGAACGCATCCCACAAGGCAAGATAGACGTTGCCCCGGATATTGGTCAGGCCCTGCGTCGGATCGCGGATCCAGAAGCGCAGGATGTAGTCGACCGAGCTGTCGCCGAACCCGACGATATGGCAGACTGCGGGACGGTCTGTCAGCACGCGGTTGACGCTGCTCGCCGCCTCGACGGCGACCTTGCGCACCAGATGCGGATCGTCCCCGTAGGCGGTGCCGAAGAAGATGTCGAGCCGCACGAAATCGTTGGAATGCGACCAGTTCACCACCTGTCCGGTGATGAGGTCCTCGTTCGGGATCAGGTATTCCTTGCCGTCCCGCGTGGTGATCGAGACATAGCGAGCGCCCAGCGCGTTGATCCAGCCGAACGTCTCGCCCAGCGAGATCACGTCGCCGGGCTTGATCGACCGGTCGAGCAGCAGGATCACGCCCGACACAAGGTTCGACACCACCTTTTGCAGACCGAACCCAAGCCCGACGCCGATGGCCCCCGACAGCACCGCCAGCCCCGTCAGGTCGAACCCCACCGCCTTGAGCCCGATGAAGAAGGCGGCGGCATACAGGCCGATCTGCAGCATCTTGACCATCAGCACCTGCATCGACGGGCTGATCGCCTCGTTCGAGCGGATGCGCGCTGAGGTGGTCGTGGACACGATCCGCGCCAGCGTGAACAGAAGGCCGGTGACGACCGCCGCCTTCAGAAGTGTAAGCGCGGACAGGCGGAACTCGCCAAATTCCACGGCCAGCCCGTCGAGGATCGCGGTCATCTCGTCGACAAGGCCGGTGTAGTAGACGATCACATAGGCCCAGAGCCCCCAGCGCACGACGCTGCGCAGGGCCGGGTTGCGGACCAGCCGAGTGGCAAAGACCACCAGCAAGAGGGCCAGCGCAATGGTCGCCACCAGTTCCAGAAGATAGCTGCGCGAGGGAAAGGCGTGAATCGCCTGCATCGTCCAGGTCGCGATCCAGGACAAGGCGACGAAAAAGATCAGAAGCAGCCGACGATCGAAGGTCAGCGCCGCCCGCAGGCGCCACATCTGCCAGCCTTCGCGCGTGCGCAGCCATTCGCGGTAGCGCGGTGAGATCGCCATCTTGAGCAGGTAGGCCGCGACAAGGCATCCCACGAGAATCGCAAGCTGGACAAGGCGCGAGGGCAGCAAGAGGTTGCGCGCCTGGCTTTCGATCATGCCCGCCAGCGCGACCAGTTGCGCCAGGATCGCCTGAATTTCGCCGTCCATTCTCGTTGCCCTAACCTGCGGTTCCTGCCCTGCCTGCCCCCAAGGATGTGCGATGCTACGGGGCCTCGGCAAGCTGCCCCTCGTCCGTGACGCTTGATCGCGCCCCCGCGAAGGAGTATCGCAACGCATCATGGAACGGATTTTCGATCTCGACGACCACGCTCGGCTGCCCTGGCGGTTTTTCGGCGCGTCGCTGACGGTGCTGGCCAGCCTATAGGGCATGGCCATCGGCGCTGACGCGCCCGTTCCCCTGTTTTCCAAGATATACCCCGGGAGAGGACCACATGACCGCCCCGAAGACGCTCTACGACAAGATCTGGGATGCCCATGTCGTGCATCAGGCCGACGATGGCACCTGCCTTCTGTATATCGACCGTCACCTCGTGCACGAGGTGACGAGCCCGCAGGCCTTTGAAGGGTTGCGGATGACGGGTCGCAAGGTGCGTGCGCCCGAAAAGACCATCGCGGTGCCGGATCACAACGTGCCCACCACGCTGGACCGCGCCGAGGAGATCAAGGACGAACAGTCCCGCATCCAGGTCGAGGCGCTGCGCAAGAACGCCCGCGATTTCGGCGTCGAGATGTATGATGTCGATGATGTCCGCCAGGGCATCGTTCACATCATCGGCCCCGAACAGGGCTGGACCCAGCCGGGCATGACCATCGTCTGCGGCGACAGCCACACCGCCACGCACGGCGCATTCGGTGCGCTGGCGCATGGCATCGGCACGTCCGAGGTGGAACATGTGCTGGCCACCCAGACGCTGATCCAGAAAAAATCCAAGAACATGCTGGTGAAGGTCGAGGGCGAATTGCCGCCCGGTGTCACTGCCAAGGACATCACCCTGACGGTGATCGGTCGCACCGGCACGGCGGGCGGCAACGGCCATGTGATCGAATACGCCGGGTCCGCGATCCGTGCGCTGTCGGTCGAGGGCCGGATGACGGTCTGCAACATGGCCATCGAGGGCGGCGCGCGTGCTGGCCTCATCGCGCCCGATGAAAAGACCTTTGCCTACGTCAAGGGCCGCCCGCACGCGCCCAAGGGCGACGCGTGGGAGGACGCGCTGGCCTACTGGAAGACGATGACCTCGGACGAGGGCGCGCATTACGACAAGATCATCGAGATCGACGCCTCTGAAATCGTGCCTGTCGTGACATGGGGCACCTCGCCAGAGGACGTGCTGCCGATCACTGGGGTCGTGCCGTCGCCGTCCGATTTCACCGGCGGCAAGGTCGAGGCTGCCAAGCGGTCGCTCGACTACATGGGTCTGACACCGGGGCAGAAGCTGTCCGAGATCGAGATCGACACGGTGTTCATCGGGTCCTGCACCAATGGCCGGATCGAGGATCTGCGCGAAGTTGCCAAGGTCATGGAAGGCAAGAAGGTCAAGGCCGGCCTGCGCGCGATGATCGTTCCGGGATCGGGCCTTGTCCGTGCCCAGGCCGAGGAAGAGGGTATCGCGCAAAAGCTGCAGGAGGCCGGGTTCGAATGGCGCATGGCGGGCTGTTCGATGTGCCTTGGCATGAACCCCGACCAGCTGGCCGAGGGCGAGCGTTGCGCGTCCACCTCGAACCGCAACTTCGAGGGGCGGCAGGGCTACAAGGGCCGGACGCACTTGGTCTCGCCCGGCATGGCCGCCGCCGCAGCGATCACGGGGCGCCTGACCGACGTGCGCGATCTGGCATAGGCGCGGTGCGGGGGCGGCTGGATCGCCCCCGCTGCTTGCCCGCCCCGTCGCATTGACCGGAGACGAAAGTTGAAGACCACCGAACCCCGCGACGTCGTCGTGTTGGCTGGAGACGAGGCGCTGCTTGGGCGGCCCGCGTCTGTCGCCGACCTGTCGGCGTGGCAGGACCGGGTGGCGGGCACCGAAGTTTGGGCTGACGGTGGATGGGGGCCGATGTTCGCGGCCCCGGCGGTGTTCGTCGGGCCAGAGCTTGCGCTGGCCGAATTGCACGCCACCGAGACCGCGCGCCCTCTTGGAATCCTCAAGATGGCGGTCCCAGGGTCTTCGCTGACCGGCGACTGGCATGGCCAGACCACCAGCGATCTGCTCGACCGGCTGGTCGGCAAGCTGCGCGCGGTCATGCATGACGGGCCTGTGCGGGTGCGCGGCCTCATCTGGTATCAGGGCGCCGCCGACCTGACCGACAATCGCAAGGCGCGGGTCTACGACACCTGGCTTGGCCGGATGATCGCGCGGCTCCGCGCCGCTGTCGGGGTGCCGGACCTTCCGGTCCTGACCGTGGTTCCCCCTCGGCAAGACGGCGAGACCGCGGCGCGCACCGCGCTGCGCCGCGCGCTGTCGCGGCAGGGGGATGGGCGGTTTCCCATTGCGGCGGGAGCGCCGGTGGAAGACGACGGCTGCCTGCCTGCCGCAGGGCTCGCCAGTCTTGGCCGCCGCGCGGGGCACCTTCTGCTCGGGCTGGACGGCGCCGTGCCGGGCGCGGACCGTCAGCGGCGCTGGCTGTGGAACGACGACAGGCACCAGGTCTGGATCGAGGGACCGCACCTGCGCCCCGGTGCGGCGCTGGTCACCTTTCCCTTTGTCTCGGCGGGTGACGGGTTCAACGATCCTGCCTATGCGCAAAGCCTTGCCGTCTCGCGCGGTCTGACGTCGATCCATTTGCGCGCGTCCCGAAACGACTGGTTCCAGACCGACAGTTTTGCCGCGATGGCGCAGGCGATCCGCGCGGCGATTCCGAACGATACGCGCCTTGTCACCTACGGCAGCAGCATGGGCGGTTTCGGCGCACTTCTGTTTTCCGGGGCGCTGCGGGCCGAGCGGGTGATTGCCATCGCCCCGCAAGTGTCGATCGACCGCGCCGTGGTTCCGTTCGAAAACCGCTGGAGCCGCGCTGCCGCCGAGATCGGGCCGTTTCGTCACCGGCTGGCCGACCACGTTGCACGGGACGGGCAAAAGCTGATCCTCTACGATCCGCTTTCCGATGACGCAAAGCACGTCGCGCTGATGCCGAAGGATCGCGGGATCGCGCATTTGCGCCTGCCGTTCGCGGCGCATCACGTTGGCGAGTATCTCGCCGAGACCAACGCTCTCGAGATGCTGGTGCAGGATGTTCTGGGACAGGGGCCAAAACCCCGCGCCATCCTGCGCCGGGTCCGGATCAACCGCCGACGAAGCAAGTTCTACTGGCAGGGACGGGCGGATGCGCTGGCCGCGCGGGGCCATCCCATGGCCGAGCATGCCATTGCCCGGCTCGAAGACCTTGGCAGTTCCGACCGAAAACTGCGCACCCTGCGCGAGACCCTTAACAAGACGCGCGGCGCACCCGCCGCACACTGAACGAAAGAAGGACGGACATGGAAAAGTTCACCACCCTCACCGGCATTGCGGCGCCCTTGCCGCTGGTCAACATCGACACCGACATGATCATCCCCAAGCAGTTCCTGAAGACCATCAAGCGGTCGGGGCTGGGGGTGAACCTGTTCGACGAGATGCGGTATGAGCGCGACGGAAGCGAGAAGCCGGATTTCGTGCTGAACCAGCCTGCTTACCGCGACGCGGAAGTTCTGGTCGCGGGCGAGAATTTCGGCTGCGGGTCGAGCCGGGAACATGCGCCCTGGGCGATCAAGGATTTCGGCATCCGCTGCGTGATCGCGCCCAGCTTTGCCGACATCTTCTTCAACAACTGCTTCAAGAACGGCATCCTCCCGATCGCGCTGCCGCAAGAGACGGTCGACATCCTGATGAAGGACGCCGAGAAGGGCGCGAACGCCCGGATGACCGTGGACCTTGAAAACCAGCAGATCACCACCTCGGACGGGCAGATCTTTGCCTTCGACGTCGATCCGTTCCGCAAGCACTGCCTGATGGAGGGCCTCGACGACATCGGCCTGACGATGGAACGCGCGCCGGACATCGACGCCTACGAAAAGCGTCTGGCCGCGGAACGCCCCTGGGCCTGATGCTGCCTTAATTCGGGCAGCGCCACACAAGATATAGCGGCTCCCCGGTCGGGGGGCGCTAACCCACCAAAGTGTTGATGCAAAGCGGCACCACTTTCCCCCTTAAAAGACGTCCCTGCATTTTCACGCTGCCCCAAAGGCTTGCCGGGGGAAGTGAATGTGGGCAGGATTGTGACCAATATGAGGCAGTCCGCCAATCCCGGCGGCATCAAATTGGAACAAGGCCGCGGCATCGAATCGCGTCCGTCCAAGTTGAGGGAACGAGAGCGGTGATAACCCGTCTGACAGGTGCGCTTGTGCGCGCGATACTGATGGTATTGCTTGTGGTGATGCCGTCCTTTGCGCTGCCCGGCGTCACGTCGGACACGATGCAGATCGTGGCGCTTGTCGCGATCTTCGCGGCTGGCCTCATCATCTTCGAATACGGCTCGGTCTACCCCGGCCTGATCGAGTTCCGCGACGCCCCGCCGTTCAACCGCATCCGGTTCGTGTCGTTGCTCTCGACCGTGTTCGTGCTGACCCTGATCAGCCGGAACAGCATGGACCCGACCGCGCTTGGCTCGTTCTTTCAGGCGTTCGGCTACAAGATGGCCGGGATCTTCGATTTCCCCTACAGCCCCGTGCGCCTTGTCGTGCTGATGCTGCCCGAGAACACCAGCTACGCGCTGGTTCAGCAGCTTCGGATCGCCGCCGCGATCGCCTACGTCATCTCGTTGCTGTCGCTTGCCCTGTTCTACTACGTCATCCGCATGCGCCGCTGGCCGGTGCATTCGGGCACGTTCAACGTCTGGGTGAACCTGCCGACCTTCGATCCGACCGTCGGCGGCGACATCGTGAACCGGCTGACCCGCGATGCGCGCTTTAACATCGTGTTAGGGTTCCTGATGCCATTCTTCGTCCCGGCGATGACGAAGGCTGCGGGCTCTCTGTTCGGCGTGATCGCCATGGATAACCCGCAGACGATGATCTGGATTGTGGCGGCATGGGCATTTCTTCCGGCATCTCTGTTCATGCGCGGCCTCGCGATGAGCCGGATCGCCGCCTTGATCGAGGCAAAGCGGCGCATGAACGCGCAGGCCACTGGCGCCATGTTGCAGCCTGCCTGATCCTGCTGCTCTGGGCGCCTGCCGCCTGGGGCGAACCGCTTCGCATCGCCACATGGCACACCGAACTGACGCGCGATGGCCCGGGTCTGCTTCTGGCGGACATGGCGGATGCGCCCGATGTGGGTGCGGTGGTGGCTGTGCTCGTCCGGGTGCGCCCCGATATCGTGCTGCTCACCGGGGTCGACTGGGACGCGGGGCTTTTGGCCTTTCGCGCGCTGGCGGACAGGTTGGAGGATGCGGGTCATCCGATGCCGGTGATCCACGCCGCAGCGCCGAACGCGGGCCTTGCCACTGGGCTGGACATGGATGGCGACGGCCGGGCGGGCACCGCGCGCGACGGTCAGGGATATGGTCGCTTTCACGGGCATGGGGCCATGGTCGTGTTGTCGCGGCATCCCGTCGATGAAGGTGCATCGCGCGATCTGTCGGCGCTGGTGTGGCGTGATCTGCCGGGTGCAGTCCTGCCGATGTTCGGCGATGCGCCGTTTCCTTCAGACGCGGCCATCGCTATCCAGCGGTTGTCGTCGGTCGGGCACTGGGACGTCGCGGTCGATACGCCGCAGGGACGGGTGCACCTGCTTGCGCTGTCGGCAACGCCGCCTCTGTTCGACGGGGCCGAGGATCGCAACGGGTTGCGAAATGCGGGCGAGGTCGGGCTTTGGGTGGACTATCTTGAAGGACGGCTGGGCATGGCGCCGCCCGACGGGCCGGTGGTCGTGCTGGGCAACATGAACCTTGATCCGCTGGACGGCGACGGGCGACGCGGCGCGCTTGACGCGCTGCTTTCGCATCCGCGCCTGCAGGACCCGCAGCCCGGCAGCGACGAGGGCAGGACCCGCGCCGCCGCGCAGGGCGGCGCCAACGCGGGCCATCGCGGCGATCCGGCGCTCGACACAGCGGACTGGACGGACGTTCCGGGCCCGGGAAACCTGCGCGTCAGTTACATCCTGCCTGACGTGCGCCTCGGTGTTGCCGACGCCGGGGTCGAATGGACCGCGTCCGACAGCGACGGTGCGCGCCGACATGCCCTAGTCTGGGTCGACCTGGTGCTGGACCCCTAGGCGCAGGGCCTCGTCCAGCGGCGTCGCGGGAAAGTCGGGCAGAAGCTCGGTGAACCGTGCGCCGTCCAGTTGGTGAGGGGTGCGCCAGAGATAGCTCATCTCGATCAACCCGGGGGCCATCGGAATGAACCGCCGGAACAGGCGCAGCGGCAGCCAGTTGAACCGCGTCAGGCGCGGGGCCTTGCCCGTGACACGACCGATCGCCTGCGCCAGCTCGCGGCCTGTCAGGGTATAGCCGGGAAAGGTCACGTCCTCCCATTGGGCAAGGCTGTCGCCCTTCTCTGCAAGCTGGACGGCGGCCAAGGCCATGTCGGGCAGATACGCCCAGGCATGGGGCAGTTCGACCGGGCCCGGATAGACGAGGCGACCCTTGGCCAGATTGGCGATGAGCACCTTGTCGAACCAGTTGCCACTGGCCTCGGTGTCGATGAAGTCGCCCGCGCGCAGCACCGTCACCTTCAGCCCCGACTCGCGCAGCTCTGTCTCGAACCGCTGCCGCGCAAGGGAAAGCGAATTCCTCCCGCGCCACGGCGTGTCGGGGGTCAGCACCGGCGGCATGTCGGCGCCGTAGTTGTAGACGTTCCCGGCCTGCAGGATCGGCACATCGGCCGCGCGGGCGGCGGCGATCAACTGGCGCGACATCTCGGGCAGGGTCCTTGTCCACTCGTTATAGGGCGGGTTCCAGGCGTTGACGATGATGTCGACGCCTTGTGCCGCGCGCATCAGGTCGTCGGTCTTGCGGTCGAAGGATCGGACACGCCACCCGGCGTTCCAGAAGGCCTGCGCGGCATTGCGACCGAACCGGCCGGACGCGCCGAGGACAAGGGCAGTCTTGGTCATCGTGTCATTCCTTTCCTGTGCTGACAGGTCCAATGTCGCCATTCACGTTGTTTATGGAATTGCCAGAATGTGCAGGTCTGCTATTCATCTGTGAATGGCAGAGACGCTCAACTCCCTCGACTGGTCGCTGGTCCAGTCCTTTCTCGCCGTCGCCGAGACCGGGTCTCTGTCGGGGGCCGCGCGCAGGCTGGGCATCAGCCAGCCCACCGTCGGGCGGCAGGTGCTGGCGATGGAAGAGGCGCTGGGCGCCACCCTGTTCCACCGCCAGCCGCGCGGCATGGCGTTGTCCGATACCGGCGCCGCGCTGCTGATCCCGGCGCGCGCAATGCAAGAGGCGGCGGGCCAAATGGCATTGGCCGCCGCCGGCGGCGACGCCGCGCTGTCGGGCACCGTGCGGATCACCGCAAGCCTGATCGTGTCGCACTATCACCTGCCCGAGATCCTTGAGGACCTGAAGCGTGACCATCCCCGGATCGAGATCGAGCTTGTGCCGTCGGACACCACCGAGAACCTGCTGTTCCGCGAGGCCGACATCGCGCTGCGCATGTACCGGCCCACCCAGCTGGACATGGTCACCCGTCATGTCGGGGACATCGCGCTTGGGATATTCGCGGCGCGCAGCTACCTCGACCGCCACGGACGACCTGAGACCACGCAGGATTTCACGCGCCACCAGGTTATCGGCGGCGACCGCAACGACGAGATCCTGACAGGCCTGCGCGCTGTCGGCATCGACGTGGGCCGGTCATTCTTCGGGCTGCGCTGTGACAATTACGCCGTCGCCTGGGAACTGGTGCGCGCGGGGGTCGGCATCGGGTTCGGGCAGGTGATCATGGGGCGCAAGGACCCGGCGGTGGAACAGATCCTGCCGCAGGTAGCGCTGCCCGTCCTGCCGCTTTGGTTGACCGCGCATGAACGGGTGCGCCGGGTGCCGCGTGTCGCCCTTGTGTGGGACAGGCTGGCGGACCGGCTGGGCGCGCTGGTTTCTTGACCGCCCCCGGGGGCCGGGATAGTCCGAACGGCGACGCATTGCAGCACGAGGAAACCGCCATGTCGAACCCGTCCCTTCTTGTCCTTGCCGGTGACGGCATCGGCCCCGAAGTCATGGCCGAGGTGGTGAAGATCATCGGCTGGTACGGCGACAAGCGCGGGCTGCACTTCGCCGTCGAGCATGATCTGGTCGGCGGCTGCGCCTATGACGCCCACGGCACACCGCTGACCGATGCGACGATGGCCAAGGCGCAGGCAGCGGATGCCGTTCTTCTGGGTGCCGTCGGCGGGCCGAAATACGACAGCCTCGATTTCAGCGTGAAGCCCGAGCGCGGGCTCTTGCGCCTGCGCAAGGAGATGGACCTCTACGCCAACCTGCGCCCCGCGCAGTGCTTTGACGCGCTGGCGGATTTCTCGTCGCTGAAAAAGGACGTGGTGGCGGGTCTCGACATCATGATCGTGCGCGAGTTGACCAGCGGCGTCTATTTTGGCGAGCCGCGCGGCATCTTCAAGGAAGGCAACGAGCGCGTCGGCATCAACACCCAGCGCTACACCGAATCCGAGATCGCCCGCGTCGCACGGTCCGCCTTCGAGCTGGCGCGCCGGCGTGGCAACAAGGTCTGCTCGATGGAGAAGGCCAACGTGATGGAATCGGGCATCCTGTGGCGCGATGTCGTGACCGAGGTGCATCAGGCGGAATACGCCGATGTCGAGCTGTCGCACATGTATGCCGACGCGGGCGCGATGCAGCTGACCCGCTGGCCGAAACAGTTCGACGTGATCGTCACCGACAACCTGTTCGGCGACCTGTTGTCCGACCTTGCCGCGATGCTGACCGGATCGCTGGGCATGTTGCCGTCGGCGTCGCTGGGCGCGCCGATGGAAAACGGCCGCCCCAAGGCGCTGTACGAGCCGGTGCACGGCTCCGCACCCGACATCGCGGGGCAGGGTAAGGCGAACCCGATCGCCTGCGTACTGAGCTTTGCGATGGCGCTGCGCTACAGCTTCGATCAGGGCGACGAGGCGGCACGTCTGGAAAAGGCGGTCGAGCAGGTTCTCGCAGACGGCGTGCGCACGGCGGATCTTCTGGGCGAGGATGGACGCACGCCGGTCTCGACGTCCCAGATGGGCGATGCCATCGTCGCGGCACTCGACGCCTCGCTGACCTGAGGCGTCCCTACCACGGAGGCCGACATGGCCGACAAACCGCGCAGCGGCGTTCTGTTCGCGCTGGGGGCTTTCGGGTTCTTCGCGACGCATGACGCGCTGGTCAAGGCGCTGGGGGCGGGCTATTCGCCGTTCCAGGTGATGTTCTTCGCCATGGTCTTCGGGTTTCCGCTGATCGCCATCATGCTCATCAGCGACCCGCAAGCGGGCACGCTGCGCCCGGTCAACCTGCGCTGGATGCTGATCCGCACCGTGCTGGGCGTGACGGTGGGCCTGACCGCCTTTACCGCCTTTGCGCTGCTGCCGCTGGCACAGGTCTACGCGATCATCTTCGCGCAGCCCCTCATCATCACCGCGCTGTCGGTCCCGGTCCTGGGGGAAAAGGTCGGCCCATATCGCTGGGCCGCGATCTTTGTTGGCCTCTGCGGTGTGCTGATCGTGATCCGTCCGGGGTCGGCGCCCCTGGGGATGGGGCATCTGGCGGCGGTGATCGCGTCCATTGGCGGCGCGCTGGTGGCGGTGATCCTGC
The DNA here is from genome assembly GCF_019061145.1 of Anianabacter salinae. Classification (GTDB taxonomy): domain Bacteria; phylum Pseudomonadota; class Alphaproteobacteria; order Rhodobacterales; family Rhodobacteraceae; genus Anianibacter; species Anianibacter salinarum. The sequence continues at coordinate 317,323 of NZ_JAHQZS010000005.1, forward strand.
GCAAGTTCGGATCGTCCGAACGCTCGGCGGTGCTGATTCTCTACCCGATGATCGGCAACTTCATCCTTGCAGGCGCGGTGCTGGGCTTTGTCTACCGCCCAATGCCGCTGTTCGACCTTGGCCTGTCGGCGGCGCTGGCGCTTTGCGCTTTCGTCGCCTCGCTGTGCATGATCCTGGCCTACCGCTACGCGCCCGCTGCGATCGTGTCACCGATGCAGTATTCCCAGATCCTGTGGGCGGCGGTCTATGGCGCGGTGTTCTTTGCCGAGTATCCCGACACATGGACCATCGTCGGCTCTGCCGTGATCATCGCAAGCGGCCTGTTCATCGTCGCGCGCGAGACGGGAGGCGGGCGGTCCGTCATCCGCCCGATCACCACGGCGCGGCTGCTGCGGGGCGATACCGTCGCCGCGTTGCGGCTCGATTCGTTCCTCAAGCGGTCGCCGCGCCGCAAGTGACGGCACGAGAACGGCCGCGCCCGGCGGGACGCGGCCCTTTCACGTGGTGCCGTTGGTTTCAGCCAAATCCGACGTAGGACAGGATGGCAAGGACGATGACGACGAGCCCGACGATGTAGATGATCTGGTTCATGGCGTGCCTTTCTGCCCCTCACGGGGAGTTGAGTTCGCCCTGTCAACGGGTCAAAGGCCCGCCGGTTCCCCGCAAGATATCCGCAACCAGGCCGCAAGACGCAAAACGCCGCCCGAAGGCGGCGTTTCCAGTGGCTTGCGAGGCGCCCCGCGTCAGCCCTTCTTGAGAACCTTCTGGCCCAGAAGCTCGGCGATCTGCACTGCGTTCAGGGCAGCGCCCTTGCGCAGGTTGTCCGACACGATCCAAAGGTTCAGGCCGTTGTCGATGGTCGAATCCTGACGGATGCGGCTGACATAGGTGGCGTAGTCGCCGACGCAGTCGATCGGCGTCGCGTAGCCACCGGGTTCACGCTTGTCGAGCACCATGATCCCGGGGGCCTCGCGCAGGATGTCGCGCGCCTCGTCCTCGTCGAGATGTTCCTCGAACTCGATGTTGACAGCCTCGGCATGGCCGACAAAGACCGGCACCCGCACGCAAGTCGCCGTGACCTTGATCGAGGCATCGACGATCTTCTTGGTCTCGACGACCATCTTCCATTCTTCCTTGGTCGAGCCGTCTTCCATGAAGACGTCGATCTGAGGAATCACGTTGAACGCGATCTGGGTCTGGAACGTCTTGGGCGGCACTTCGGACGTGGGGTTATAGATGGATTTCGTCTGGTCCCACAGCTCGTCCATGCCGTCCTTGCCCGCGCCCGACACCGACTGGTAGGTCGACACCACGACGCGCTTGATCTTCGCGCGGTCATGCAGCGGCTTGAGCGCGACGACCATCTGCGCGGTCGAGCAGTTGGGGTTGGCGATGATGTTCTTCTTGGAATAGCCGTGAATCGCGTCGGCGTTGCACTCGGGCACGATCAGCGGAACGTCGGGATCGTAGCGATAGAGCGACGAGTTGTCGATCACCACGCAGCCCGCCTTGGCCGCCTTGGGGGCGTATTCCTTGGTCGCGTCCGAGCCGATGGCGAACAGCGCCATGTCCCAGCCGGTGAAATCGAATGTCGCAAGATCCTGGGTCTTCAGTGTCTTGTCGCCAAAGCTGACCTCGGTTCCCAGCGACCGGCGCGACGCCAGAACGGCGATCTCGTCGACGGGGAACTGGCGCTCGGCCAGGATGTTCAGCATTTCGCGGCCCACGTTGCCCGTGGCGCCGGCGACGACGACTTTGTAGCCCATTTGGGTCTCCTGTTGTCTCGTTCGGGACGCGGCCTTCTAGCGTAGCAACCGCGCAGGCGAAAGGGGTCAGTCGGTGCGGTCCCGGCTGAACAAGTAAGACAAACACCCCAGAAGCAGCAGGGTTCCGAACACCGCGAAAAGAACGCGGTAGGGCAGGGCCGGGTCGGAGGCGGCTGCGGTGGTCGCCTCATAAAGCCGCCCGGTGGCGACCTGCGCCAGCCCCACGCCCGCAATCCCGAACAGGTTCATCAGCGTGACGCCGCGCCCAGTCAGGTGCGCGGGAAAGAAGCTGCGCGCATGGGCGATGATGACCGCGTAGGTCATGGTAAAGAACCCGATGGCCGACAGCAGCACTGCCGACAGCACCACGCCAGACGACGGCGACAGGTAAAGCGCAAAGCACGCGACCGCCGCGATGGCGTTGCCGGGCAGGATGATCCATTTGCGGGTGCCGAACAGGCGGTCGAGCGGTCCGATGGCAAGGCTGCCTGACACCATGGCAAGGCTCATCGCCAACGTGACCCAGCCGATCGTCGTGGCCGACGCGCCGTAGACGTCGAAGAGGTAGGGCCCCGCCCAAAGCCCGCGCAGCGCGGCGGCGGGGATGTAATGGACGAACATGATCGGAAAGATCACCCAGAGCGCGGGCAGTTTCAGCAGGTCGAGCACCGATCCCTTCTGCGCCCGTTCCTCTGTGGTCGCCGGCGGGTCGCGCACGAGGATCGCCAGCGCGATCCCGACGATCAGCGTCATCGCCGTCAGCCCCGCCATCGTCATGCGCCACCCTGTCGCCTCGGCCACCAGCGCCAGCGGGATCGACCCCGCGACGTTGCCCAAAGACCCGACGCCGATGATGATGCTGGCAATAGTCGCGAAGATGGCAGGCGGATAGACCCGCGCGCAGATGTAGTAGGGGGCCATCAGCACCGGCGAACAGGCCATGCCCAGCAGGATCATCGCCGCGTAGACCGCCACCGCCCCCGTTGCCAGCGTGAAAAGCGCCGCCCCCGCCGTGCCGCAGATCAGGAACAACCCCGCCGCCGTGCGCCGTGGCCCGATCCGGTCAAGCGCCCAGCCAACCGGCAACTGCATCGCCGCGAAGGCCGCGAACCACAGGCCCGAGGCCGTCGACAGCTCTGCCGCCGTCACCCCCAGATCCGAGATCAGCATGGGCGCAAGCACCGCCAGAAAGGCGCGGTAGAACTGGCTTAGCACATAGGCCGCGACCAGCGCGATCAGTCCGGCACGCATCGGCATCCTCCTCGGGCCCCTGCACAGGGCTATCCCTCGGGCCGGGCAGGGACAATGTGCAAAGCGGCTTGCCTCGATCGCTTGCGCGCCGCCGGTCGGGCTGGCCATAGTGACGGCCATGAGCGACGACCAAGACCAGACCCGGGACAGGCCCAGCCTTCGCATCCGCATCCTGTTCGGCGAGGACGCGATGCTTGGCCCCGGCAAGGCCGATCTGCTGGAGCATATCCGCGACACCGGGTCGATCGCCTCGGCAGGCCGCCGGATGGCGATGAGCTACAAGCGCGCGTGGATGCTGGTCGAGACGATGAACAAGGCGTTCCGCGCGCCCCTGGTCGAAAGCACGCGGGGCGGCGTGAAGGGCGGCGGCGCCAGGCTGACAGAGGCCGGGGCAGAGGTTCTTGACCATTACCGAAAGCTCGAAGGCATCATGGCCGAGGCTGGCGCCGACCGGATTGCAGCGATCCAGTCGATGCTGAGGGATATTCCCGAAGGAAAATAACGCTTGCTCGCTGGAGGGGTGCTTGCGATATGTTTCGCAGGACATATCAGGCAGGGAGGCCGCCCGTTGTCGTCGATGTTCCGTTCCTGCGCCAGTGCCGTGCTGGCCGGTTTCGCCCTCGCCCTCACCCTCGCGACGTCCGCCGCTGCGGAGCGGATCACCGTCTTCGCCGCCGCCAGCCTGTCGAATGCGCTGACTGAAATCGAAGCCGCGTTCGAGGCGGATACGGGCCATGATGTCGCCATCGCGTTCGCCGGGTCTTCGGCGCTTGCGCGGCAGATCGAACAAGGTGCGCCCGCGGATATCTTCATCTCGGCCAGCCCTGACTGGATGGACAGGGTCGAGGACGCCGGGCTTATCGAGGACGGCACGCGGGTCGATCTGCTGGGCAACAGCATCGTCCTGATTGCCTACGGCGCCGCAGATCCGGTCGTGATCGGGCCGGGCTTCGACCTTGCGGACCTTCTTGGCCAGGGTCGTCTCGCCATGGCGCTGGTCGATGCCGTGCCCGCGGGCATCTACGGCAAGGCTGCGCTGCAAAGCCTCGGGGTGTGGAACGCGGTCGAGCCGCAGGTGGCGCAGGCCGACAACGTGCGCGCGGCGCTGGCCTTCGTGGCGACCGGCGCCGCGCCCTACGGCATCGTCTACGCGACCGATGCGGTGGCCGAGGACGATGTGACCGTGATCGGCACCTTTCCGGCGGGCAGCCACCCGCCCATCGTCTACCCGGTGGCAGGCATCAACGGCCGCACCGGAGAGGCTGCGCTGGCCTTTCTGGATTACCTGCGCGGCGAGACCGCGCGCGACGCCTTCGAAGCCGAGGGTTTCGTGATGGTCGGCGAATAGCGCGGGATGGCGGACTGGCTCAGCCCCGCTGAATGGGAGGCCGTGCGCCTGTCCCTGCGCGTCGCGTTCTGGGCAACGCTGTTCACCTTGCCGCTGGGGGTGTTCGTGGCCTTCGCGCTTGCCCGCTGGCGGTTCCCGGGGCGCGAGGCGCTCAACATCCTCGTGCACCTGCCGCTGATCATGCCGCCGGTGGTCACGGGGTATCTGCTGCTTCTGGCGTTCGGTGCACGCGGGCCGATAGGCGGATTTCTCGACAGCGCCTTCGGTTTCACCTTTGCCTTCCGCTGGACCGGCGCCGCGCTTGCCTCGGGTGTCATGGCCTTTCCCTTCATGGTGCGCGCGGTGCGCCTGTCGATCGAGGCGGTGGACCCAAGGCTTGAACAGGCCGCCGCCACGCTGGGCGCCTCGCGCCCTTGGGTGTTCCTGACGGTCACGCTGCCCCTGATCCTGCCGGGGATCATTGCCGGAACCGTGCTGGCCTTTGCCAAGGGGATGGGCGAGTTCGGCGCGACGATCACCTTCGTGTCCAACATCCCCGGCGAGACCCGGACGATCCCGCTGGCCATCGACCTGCTGCTGGAGACGCCGGGCGGAGAGCGCGCGGCGGCCCGGCTGGCGGGGCTGTCGATCCTGCTGGCGGCGCTGGCACTGGTCCTGTCGGAATGGGTGTCGCGGCGCGTCGCTGCGCGCGTGGGGGGGCGGTGATGCTGGAGGTGTCGCTGCGCCATGCCTTTGCCGGTTTCACGCTGGACGCGCAGTTCCGGGCGCCGCCGGGGGTCACGGTGCTGTTCGGGCGATCCGGCTCGGGCAAGACGACCATCGTGAACGCGGTAGCGGGGCTTCTGTCGCCGGACGAGGGGCGCATCGCCTCGGGGGATTGGGTTCTGCTCGACACGGATCGCGGCGTTCGGCTGCGGCCCCATCGCCGCCGCCTGGGCTACATCTTTCAGGAAGGTCGCCTGTTCCCGCACCTCACCGTGCGCCAGAACCTTGCCTACGGCACGTGGTTCGCCCCGAAAGGTGCCCCGCGCGAAGACATGGGCCGCGTGGTCGAGATGTTGGGGATCGGCCCACTGTTGCACCGGCGGCCCGCTGCCCTGTCCGGCGGCGAGAAGCAGCGCGTCGCCATTGGCCGCGCCCTGCTGTCCGCGCCGCGCCTGATCCTGGCCGACGAGCCGCTCGCGGCGCTGGATGAGGCCCGCAAGGCCGAGATCCTGCCCTATTTCGAGCGGTTGCGCGACGAGGTGTCGGTACCGATCCTCTATGTCAGCCACTCCGCATCCGAGGTCGCGCGCCTTGCCACCACCGTTGTCGCGATTGAGGGCGGGCGTGTCATCGCGCAAGGCCCCGCCGCCGAGGTGCTGGGCGATCCCGCGATCCTGCCCGCTGGCGCACGCGAGGCGGGTGCGGTCCTGACGGCGCGCGTCGCCGCACATCACGATGACGGCCTGACCGAGCTGGATGCGGGCGGCATCCCGCTGTTCCTGCCGCGCGTCGCCCTTGCCCCCGGCAGCCTGCTGCGGGTGCGGATCGCCGCGCATGACGTGATCCTGTCGCGCGAGCGGCCCGAGGGGCTGTCGGCGCTCAATATCCTGCCCGGCAGGGTGCAGGACGTGCGGCCCGGCGACGGCCCTGGCGCCATCGTGGCGCTGGATACCGCTGCTGGCCGGGTGCTGGCCCGCATCACGCGGCGCTCTGCCGAGGCGCTGGGATTGCGGGCGGGCATGGACGTGCACGCCGTGGTCAAGACAGTGTCCGTCGCAGCCGCCGATATCGGGACGAGCGGGGCAGGATGACACCCGAGGCAAAGCCCGACGCGCCGTCCGCGACTTGATGATATCTGGTAAACTGGTCGGAGCGAGAGGATTCGAACCTCCGGCCCCTGCCTCCCGAAGACAGTGCTCTACCAGGCTGAGCTACGCTCCGACCGTGCGCGGGGCTTTGCCTGAAAGCGGCGGGCGATGCAAGAGCAATAAGCCTAGAACCGCTCGGCCCGCAGCACTTCGCAATCGGTCACGGAAACCACGCCGATGTGGCTTTCCAGCACCGCGAACGCGGCCGAAAGCAGCCCGTCGACGCGGTCCGGGTGCACGATGCAGATCACCGCGATCATGCCGCCTGCGCGTCCGACCTGGCCTTCGCGGCTCCACTCTCCCGACCGTCCCGATCCGCCAAGGACCGGCAGCACCGTGTACCCCGAGATGTCGGCACCGGCGAGCGCGCTGCGCAGGCGGCCCTCCATCGGGGCCTCGATGATGATCTCGACGCGCTTGGCCATGTGGGTCTGCATCGGTCAGCCTCCGGTCAGAAGCGTGGCAACCGCGAGATAGACGGGAATGCCCACGGTCAGGTTGAACGGGAAGGTCACGCCCAGCGACAGGGTGAGATAGATCGACGGGTTCGCCTGGGGCAGCGCCACGCGCATCGCCGCCGGAACCGCGATGTACGAGGCGGAGGCGGACAGCGTCATCAACAGCACCGTTCCGCCTGTGCTGAGGCCCAGAAGCAGCGCTGCCGCCAGCCCGAACGCCGCGCCGATGGGCGGCATGACGAGGCCGAAGGCGACCGCCCCCGCGCCCAGTGCGCCGCGCGTCTGCCGCAGGCCCCGGCCCGCAACAAGGCCCATGTCCAGAAGGAACAGGCACAGCACGCCCTTGAAGGGCGCGACGATGAAGCTGTCGATCTCGGCCAGTCCCGCCGGGCCGGTGATCCAGCCGATGGCAAAGGCGCCCAGCAGCAGGACGATGGACCCGTTCAGCAGGATCTCGCGCCAGAGTGTCCCGTCGACTTGCGCCGCGCCGCGGCTGCCGCGCATCGCCAGCCACAAGGCCGACAGGATCGCAGGCGCCTCCATCGCGGCGGCGACGGCGACAAGATACCCCTCGGACGCGATGCCCTGGCTTTCAAGCACCGAGGTCGCGGCGACGAAGGTGACGATCGAGATCGAGCCGTAGTGCCCGGCCACGGCGGCCGCATCGAGCGCGCTCATCCGCGTCATGCCCCGGAGCAGGGCGAAGGCGATGAACGGCAGCAGGAAGGACAGGATCACGCCTGCCAGGATCGACAGGGCGAGCGTCGCGTCGATCCCGTTCTCGGCGATGCTGACGCCGCCCTTGAAGCCGATTGCGAACAGAAGATAGAGCGAAAGCGCCTTCGCAGCGGCTTCGGGCACGCTCAGGTCGGACCGTGCGAGCGCCGCGAACAGCCCCAGCGCGAAGGACAGGATAATGGGCGAGACAAGGTTTTGCGCCGCCAGCCCGAAGATCATCTCCATCCGGTCGTTTCCCCTGAACCTGCCGCTTGCCTAGAGCGGCTCGAACGCCTTTTGGGCGGGGTTGAACTGTTCCAGCCCGCCTCCGCCTATGTCGGTCCAGAGCCCGTGCAGCGACAACTCTTCCTCCTCGACGGCCTTGGCGACGAAGGGGAAGGTCATCAGGTTTTCGAGCGAGACGATGACCGCCTCTTTCTCAAGCTGGGCGCGCTGGGCATCCTCGTCCGGCAGGTCCTTCACGCGCTCGTATCCGGGGCGCAAGATGTCCATCCAGCGGCCGACGAAACTGGACTTCTCTTCCAGCTCCGGCGCCGCGCCAGAGCACATGGCGTGGCACCCCGCCACGCCGCCGCAGCTGGAATGGCCCAGAACGATCAGGTGCGCGACCTTGAGGGACGTCACGGCAAATTCCACGGCCGCCGAGGTGCCATGCTGGTTGCCGTCGGGCTCGTAGGTCGGCACGAGGTTTGCGATGTTGCGGTGAATGAAGAACTCGCCGGTGTCCGCGCCGAAGATCGAGGTGACGTGAACGCGGCTGTCGCAGCAGGAAATCACCATCGCGCGGGGGCGCTGGCCTTCATCTGCCAGACGGCGATACCAGCTTTTGTTCTCGGCGTAGGTCGTCGCTTTCCAGCCATGATACCGCTGCAAAAGATAGCTTGGAAGCGGACGTGCGGGCACCATGCTGATCTCTCCTTGTGGTTCGAGCGTTGCGTCGAGATAGGCCGGATTTTCCGGAATTGCGAGGCATTTCGCGGTGAGTTGTCAACCTGTTGTTGGTCGGCTTCGGCAAGTATCGCGGTCGGGGCAAGGGGTGAAGATGACGAACGTGATCCGGCTTCGCCCGCGCGAGCGGGTGGATATCTGTCTTGACTGCGGCGGCGCTGCGGGGCGCGCGGCGGCCCTCGAAACGCTGGCCTTGCGGCTGTATCACGCGGGCGCGGATGCCGCTGCGGCAGAACAGGTGCGCGATCTGGCGGGGCAGCTTGGCCTGCACAGCCTGTGCACGGCTGCTGGTGCGCTGGCGTCGTTGCCGCCGTCCTGTTGCCCGCGCGCGCGGGCTGCCGTGCTTGCGCGGGTGATGCGCCTTGGCGAAGTGTCGATCCTTGTCGCATGGGACATCGAGGATCTGTCGATCTGATCCCCTTGCAGCCGCATGGCACGCCGCTAGGCTGGCGGCGTCCGACACAGGAGAGCCCATGACCCCCGCCTTCGCCGCCGATGCCGAAGCCATCCCGCTGCACCTTGTTCGCGCTGAGGCGCTGGAGGACTGGCTGGACAGTCGCAGCGCATCCGATCGTGCCTGGCTGGACAGCCTGGGGTTTCGTGCCGCTGCGGGCGCGCTGCATCCGCTGCCCGGCAATGGCGGTGCGGCCCCGGGTTTCGTCGCGGGCATCGGCAGCCCGCAGGACCGCCTGCGCGACCGTTTCGTCGCGGCACGGGCGGCGGCGCTTTTGCCGGGCGGCACGTATCGCCTTGTGACCGACCTGAAAGGGGATGATCTGGACGAGGCGGCGCTGGGCTGGCTGCTGGCCGACTACCGGTTCGACCGCTACCGCGACATGGGCGACCGGCACGTGCGCATCACCGCGCCCGGCGGCGTCGATGCCGTTCGACTGCAGGCCATCGCGCAGGGCGAGTGCCTGACGCGCGATCTGATCAACACGCCCGCCTCTGACATGGGCCCCGACGCGCTGGAAGCGGCGGCGCGGGATGTGGCACAGGCGCACGGCGCATCGGTCGAGGTGATCGAAGGCGACGCGCTGCTCGCCGCCAATTTCGCGATGATCCACGCCGTCGGCCGCGCGTCGGACAAGGCGCCGCGCCTGATCGACATGCGCTGGGGCGACACGGGACCGACACTGACGCTGGTGGGCAAGGGCGTGTGTTTCGATACCGGCGGGCTCGACATCAAGCCTGCCGCGTCGATGGGCCTGATGAAGAAGGACATGGGCGGGGCGGCGACCGTGCTCGGCCTGGCGCAGACGATCATGGCGCTGGGGCTGCCGGTGCAGTTGCGGGTGCTGATCCCGGCGGTCGAGAACGCTATCGACGGCTCGGCCTTTCGCCCCGGCGACATCCTGACCGCGCGCAACGGCCTGACGGTCGAGATCAACAACACCGACGCCGAGGGGCGGCTGGTGCTGGCCGATGCGCTGGCGCTGGCGTCCGAGGACAAGCCCGACCTGATCCTGTCAATGGCGACGCTGACGGGGGCCGCGCGGGTCGCTGTCGGCCCTGACATCGCGCCGTTCTTTTCCACCTCTGATCACATGGCGGCGGCGCTGTCGGTGGCGGGCGACACGGTGCGCGACCCGGTCTGGCGGCTGCCGTTCCACGAGCCCTACGAGACGATGCTGGACCCCGGCATCGCCGATCTCGACAACGCGCCCAAAGGCGGGTTTGGCGGGGCGATAACGGCGGCGCTGTTCCTGCGGCGCTTCACCAGCGGCACGTATATCCATTTCGACATCTACGGCTGGCAACCGTCGTCCGCGCCCGCCCGGCCAAAGGGCGGCGTCGGGCAGGGCGCCCGCGCCATCCTCGCGGCGTTGCCCGAGGTGTTGGGGTACTGATGGACCATCGCCGCCACTGGTCCTCGGGCCGCGTCGCCCATGTATCGCTAAAGGGGCGGGTTCAGGCCGACCGCTTCATTGAAGGCACGCCGTACGAGGTGGTGACCACTGTCGCGACGATCTGGACCACGCCGGGGGGCAAGCGCGACCGTCAGCTGCTTCTGGGGCGGCGGTTCATCGTTCTGGACCGCGAGGGCGACCATGTCTTCGGCTTCGCCGAGGCGTGCGGCTATGCGGGCTGGGTACGCGCGGTCGAATTGCAGCCCGCCCGTGCCGCGCCGACCCATGTCGTCAAGGTGGCGCGCAGCTACGCGATCCTTGCGCCTGAGCTGAAGACATCAGAGGACGGGTTCGCCATTTCGGGTGGATCGCTGGTGCATGTCACGGGCGATCACGGGCGCTGGGTGGCGATCCATCTGCCGGGCGAAGACCGCCCGCGCTACATGCCCAAGGCGCATCTGAACCCTGCGGACGTGTCGGGCGACGACCCGGTCGAGGTGGCGGAGTTGCTACTGGGCACCCCGTACCTCTGGGGTGGGAATTCGGCGTTCGGGATCGACTGTTCGGGCTTGGTGCAGATCGCCTGTCATGCCTGCGGCATCGCCTGCCCCGGCGACGGTGACATGCAGGAGGCCGAGCTGGGCCAGCCCTTGCCGGACGGTGCCCCGCGTCAGCGCGGCGATCTGGTGTTCTGGAAGGGCCATGTCGCTTGGCTGGCGTCTCCCGACCGGCTGATCCACGCCAATGCCCATGACATGGCCGTCGCGTATGAGGATTTCGATGCGGCGGTGGACCGGATCATCGCGCAGGGCGACGGGCCGGTGACGTCGATCCGGCGGCTTTAATCGACCGCTCGGATCAGCTTGCGTTCCAGCACGCGCAGCACGGATTTCAGGTCATGCCCGCGTTTCAGGATCTGGCCGTCCATGCCGATCACCGCGTACATGCCCTGCTTGTTGCGCAGGCGCGGGCGCTTTTCGATCCGGTAGAGCGGGTGTTCGGCGGTGCGGCGGAAGATCGCGAATACTGCCACTTCACGTAGAAAGGACATGCCGTAGTCGCGCCATTCGCCCGCAGCGACCATCCGGCCATAGACCGCAAGGATCAGGCCAAGTTCCGAGCGGTCGAACGCCACCTGTTCGGGCGGGCTGGACGGACCGGGAAAGGGCGTTGGGTTCTGCACGTTCATTCCCTCCAACGTGTGCCGCCGCGATCCCGAAATCAAGCATTTCCGCAGATCACTCGTTTCAGGCCCAGCGCTGTTGCCCCGCTGGCCACCCTCTGCCTTGCGAATGTCGCAAAATCATCGCGCGCTTTCCTTGGCGGCAACCTTCTTCGGCCGCAGTCAGGCATCATACAAGGGTCATAGCGAGAGAGTGCTATACCCGGTGCCGCGCCAAACATTGCCCCCACCCGGCGCGGCGCCGGGGCTACCCTCTCCGGATCAGGCGAAACGCCCCTGACAGAACCACCCCGACGACATCGTGCCGCCATGGGCATAGTAGAGCCACAGGCGCTGACCGTCCGTCGTCACCACATCCCAGTAATCCCGCACGCCCGACCGCCATTCCGGCTCGTCCAGCCACCATTCGGGCGCGATGCGCTCGGGGCCGCGCGCCTGTGCCGTCTCGAACATGCGCCTGCGCCAGCGAAAGGCGGCGGGCATGGCCGGGCGATCCTCGGCCGTCACCGGCTCGGGCCGCCACATCAAGAGCGGGCGCGGTGTGGGCGGCGGGGCCCAGTCGGTCGCGGGGTCCGACCACGCGGCGGCCAGCACCTTCTGAGTCTTCTCGGGAATATGGCTGTCGGCGGGGTGCAGCCGGGTGATCGCCTCCATCCCGATGCGTGCGCCCACGCGCCCGATCAGATCGTCCAGCCCGGTGTTCGCTTCCAGCCGTTCGGCCACATCGCGGGCGGCGTCCAGATGGCCCCGGTGCTGGCGGTCATGGACGGGTTCCGTCGCCACCGCCTCGATGCGGATCGCGTCGATGCCGAACCCTGCGTCGATGCCACCGACCTTCATCGCCAGAAGGGGGCGGATGCGGTCGGGCCGGGCCGAGGGGCGGGCCAGCCCGATCTCGACCGCCTCGACGCCCTGATCGGCGCGAAAGCACTGCATCCGCACCCGCCGCGCGCCGTGCCCCTTGGCAACCAGCCGTTTCTCCAGTTCCGGCAGCAGCCGGTCGATGCCGGCAAGGATGTCCTGCTCCAGCCCGATGGGTTCGGGCAGGGTCAGCCGCACCGCAAGGCTCATCTCGGGGCGGGCGGGCGACACCGGCTCTGGGTCGAGCCCCAGCGCCTGGTCCAGCCGCTTGACCACGCCTTGCCCGACACGCCGCGCCAGTGCTGCGCGAGGCATCCCCCACAGATCCTCGATCCGCCGCAGCCCCAGCCGCGCCAGGGCCGCCGCCGCCTCATCCTCGATCCGCAGGGCGGCGACGGGCAGCGGGCCGATCGCCTGCCGGGTCTGGCCGGGCTGCGCGATCCGGGTGACATGGGCTTTTGGCGCGCCCGCAGACGGCGCCGCGCCGCCGCGTTCCCAGTTGCGCCGTTTTGCCGCGCGTGAGCGTGTGGCATAGGCTTCCTGGTCGATGGCATCGCCCGACCGCAGCGCCGTGCCCGGTTGCCCCGCATAGCGCGCCAGTGCCCAGGCCGCGCCCAGCGTGTCGGCCACCCCTGCCTGCACCGACAGCCCCAGGTCGGCGCAGTCCAGCGCCACATGGTCGATCAACGCCGCCTCGCCGCCGAACAGATGCGCGCACCCGGTCAGGTCGATCACAAGGCTGGCGGGCGGTTCCTCGGCGACCCAGGGGCTGAACTTGCCCGCCCAGCGGCGCAGCGCGGTCAGGAAGGCGGCATCGATATGCGGGCTTTCGCTTCGGGTCATCAGCGCGGGGCACATCGCCTGCGCATCGCGCAAGGGCTGGCCGGTGCGCAGCCCCTCGGCCTCGGCCGCGCGGGTAAGAGAGGCCAGCACCTGCATCCCGCCGCGATCCCCCACGACGGCAAAAGGCGCGTCCAGCAGCCCGCGAAAGCCGCGAAGCTGGCGCTCGGCGGCCATGCGGGGAAACCAGAGCGAAAGGACGCGGCGGATCGGCATCGGGCGAGTCGGCTTCAATGTTCTTGATATGTTCTCAATTAGCGCGCGTTTGTGATCGAGTCGAGCCGTCAGCGTCGTTTACCGGTGCCCTTTGCGCTGTAGCCTGCCCCTGCCGAACTCATTGCCCCAACACAGGAGACCAGCCCCCGATGATCCGCACCTTTGCCGCCGTCTTTACGATTTGCGCCGTCACTGTCGCCGTCCAGACCACCGCCCAGACCGCTGTCCAGAACCCCGCCGTGAAGGCGCGGATGGACCTGATGGGCCAGATCGCCTCCAACACCAAGGTGCTCGGCGACATGGCCAAGGCCGAACGCCCCTTCGATGCCGCCGCGGCGCAGGCCGCCGCCGCCGCCATCGCCGCCCACGCGGCCCGCATCCCCGCCGCTTTCGAGGCGCAGGAAACCGATCCCGAATCCGAGGCGCTGCCGGTCATCTGGACCGATTTCGCAGGCTTCACCGCAAGGTCAGAGGCCCTGCGCGTCGCCGCCACGGGCGCTGCGTCCTCGATCACCTCGCCCGACACGTTGCGCAGCGGCCTTGGCGGCATCGGCCGGACCTGCGGCGCCTGCCACGAGACCTTCCGCGAATAACGGTCTCCCTCCCTTTCGGCGCCCCCTTTTTGCCGATTGTTACGCAGGTTAGCGGTTGTGCCTTCGCGCAGGCTCCGCTTAACCTGCGGCCAAATCCGGACCAAGCCCCAAGGGAGGAGCCCCGCATGAGAACCCGTGCCGCCGTCGCCACACAGGCGGGCAAGCCGCTTGAAATCATGGATGTGAACCTCGACGGCCCGAAGGCGGGCGAGGTGCTGGTCGAGATCAAGGCCACCGGCATCTGCCACACCGACGAATTCACCCTGTCGGGTGCCGACCCCGAAGGCCAGTTCCCCGCGATCCTCGGCCATGAAGGCGCGGGCGTGGTGATGGAGGTCGGCGAGGGCGTCACCAGCCTGAAACCGGGCGACCACGTGATCCCGCTTTACACGCCGGAATGCCGCGAGTGCTATTCCTGCCAAAGCCAGAAGACCAACCTGTGCACCTCGATCCGCGCGACCCAGGGACAGGGCGTGATGCCCGACGGCACGTCGCGCTTCACCACGCTCGATGGCGACCCGATCCTGCACTACATGGGCTGCTCGACGTTTTCGAACCACACCGTCCTGCCCGAGATCGCGCTGGCGAAGGTTCGTGAAGACGCCCCCTTCGACAAGATCTGCTACATCGGCTGCGGCGTCACGACCGGCATCGGCGCGGTCATCAACACCGCCAAGGTCGAGATCGGATCAACCGCCGTAGTGTTCGGCCTCGGCGGCATCGGTCTCAACGTGATCCAGGGACTGCGGCTCGCGGGTGCCGACATGATCATCGGCGTCGACCTCAACCCCGGCAAGAAAGAGATGGCCGAGCGTTTCGGGATGACTCATTTCGTCAACCCAAAGGAGATCGACGGCGACATCGTTCCCTACATCGTCAACCTGACCAAACGGCGCGGCGACATGATCGGCGGGGCGGACTATACCTTCGACTGCACCGGCAACGTCACCGTGATGCGGCAGGCGCTGGAATGCGCACACCGAGGCTGGGGCGAGTCGATCGTCATCGGCGTCGCACCCGCCGGTGCCGAGATCGCGACACGGCCCTTCCAGCTGGTCACCGGCCGGGTCTGGAAAGGCACGGCCTTTGGCGGCGCGCGCGGCCGCACCGACGTGCCGAAGATCGTCGACTGGTACATGGACGGCAAGATCGAGATCGACCCGATGATCACGCACACGCTGGCGCTGAACGACATCAACGAAGGGTTCGATCTGATGCACGCGGGCAAGTCGATCCGCTCGGTCGTCGTCTACTGATGCTTGCGGTCCGTCCCGCCACCGGGGCGGACCATGATGCCATCTGGGCGATCCTGAAGCCGGTGTTCCGTGCCGGGGACACCTACACCATCGACCCCGCCATTCCGCGCGCGGACGCGCTGGCCTACTGGACGGCGCACCGCTGCTACGTGGCCGAGGATGCGGGCGATGTGCTGGGCACATACTATCTGAAACCCAACCAGCAGGGCGGCGGCGCCCATGTCGCCAACTGCGGCTACGCCACGCTTCCCGCAGCACGCGGGCGCGGCATCGCCTCTGCCATGTGCGCCCATTCGCTGGACGCCGCACGCGCCGCGGGCTTCCGGGCGATGCAGTTCAACTTCGTCGTCTCCACCAACACCGGCGCGATCCGGCTGTGGGAAAAACATGGCTTCGACACCGTCGGACGCCTCCCCCGCGCCTTCGACCACCCGGGCAGCGGCGAGGTGGATGCTCTTGTCATGCACCGCTTCCTCTGAAAGGAACGCGGCAGACATCTTTGGTCCACAAATACCTCCGGGGGGTCCGGGGGGCAGCGCCCCCCGGCCTTGCCACACAGCACAAGGCCAGCACCCATGCCGCAACGCGACCGCCCGCTCTACGCCGTCCTGATCGACGCCGACAACATCCCCGCGCGCCACGCGGGTGCGATCCTGAAAGAGATCACCTCGCTGGGCGAGCCTGCCTTGCGCCGGGTCTACGGCGACTGGTCGAGCGGGCAGCTCAAGGGCTGGTCGGACCAGGTCAAGGCGCTGGGCCTCGTCGCGCATCAGGAAACCGCGAATACCAAGGGCAAGAACGCCAGCGACATCGGCCTTGTCATCGACGCGATGGACATCCTGCACACCGGGCGCTTCGACGGCTTCGTTCTGGTGTCCTCGGACAGCGACTTTACCGCGCTGGCCAACCGGGTGCGCGAACAGGGCATGGACGTCATCGGCATCGGCGAGGGCAAGGCGCCAGAATCGCTGCGCAACGTCTGCAACCGGTTCATCCTGATCGAGAACATCGTCGACGAACCGGTCGAGACCACGCGCGGCGCCGCCCCGGCCAAGACCGGCAAGGCCGACCCGATCGACGCGCTGCCGCTGATCCTGCGGGCGATGGACAAGATCGAGCAGGACGACGACTGGTACACCCTTGGCCAGATCGGCCAGTACATCACCGCCGACACGCCGGATTTCGACACGCGGACCTATGGCAAGCGCAAGCTCAGCGACCTTGTGCAGGAACTCAAGCGCTTCGAGACCCGGAAGGTCGGCAACCAGATGATGGTGCGCCGGGTCGATTGACAGGCGCGCCCGGCTTCGGGTGAAGGTTCCTGCACGACCCTTTGCCGCTACCCCGCGCCGATCAGCGCGCCCGCGCCGAACACCAGCGCGCCGCCCAGCACGACCTGAAACGCGGCGCGCAGGAACGGCGTATCCATATAGCGGTTCTGGATCCAGGCGATGGCCCAAAGCTCGACGAAGACCACGATCATCGCGGTGATCGTCGCGGTCCAGAAATCCGGGATCAGGTAGGGCAGCGCGTGCCCCAGCCCGCCGACCGTCGTCATCACCCCGGCTGCAAGACCGCGCTTGATCGGGCTGCCACGCCCCGACAACTGGCCATCGTCCGATGCCGCCTCGGTAAAGCCCATCGAGATCCCCGCGCCGATCGACGCGGCGAGGCCGACAAGGAACGTCGTCCATGTGTCTTGCGTGGCAAAGGCGGTGGCGAAGATCGGCGCCAGCGTCGATACCGATCCGTCCATCAGCCCCGCCAGCCCCGGCTGCACCCAGGTCAGCAGGAACTGCCGCTTGGCGACACGTTCCTCGGCATCGCGCGCGTCGTCCCCGACATGCGTTTCCGCCAGCTCCTGCGCGCGGTCAGTGTGGCCTGCCTCGGCGGCGGCCAGATCACCCAGCAGCTTGCGGGTGTCGGCATCGGTCGTGCGGGCGGCGGCGGTGCGGTAGAACCGCTCCGCGTCCCGTTCCATCTGCGCGGCCTCGTCGCGGATACGCTCGACACCTAGGTTTTCGATCAACCAGACCGGGCGGCGGGCGTAATAGCCCGCCACATGCTCGCGCCGGATCAGCGGGATGGTGTCGCCGAACCGCGTCTTGTGCAGGTCGATCAGGCGGCGGCGGTGGCCGTCTTCCTCGGTGGCCATGTCCTCGAACAGGGCGGCGCTGGCCGGGTAGTCGCGGCGCAGGTGTTCGGCATACTGGCGGTAGATGCGCGCGTCGTCCTCTTCGGACGAGATCGCCAGCGCAAGCACCTGCTGTTCGCTGAGGTCCGAGAACCGGCGGCGGTTCGTTACACCGGGGATCATCCTGCGTCTCCATGAATTAGAACGATTCTAAATTATATGGCGGGCGGGGAAGTGCAAGGGCATCCTGCAGCTTGCTCAAACTGAACCGAACGGTTTATGTTGGCCGGGCACCTCGTCCAAAGAAGGCAGCCGATGAACGCAGACCCGCCCCGCATCACGAAGGGCCGCAAGTTCGAGCAGGTGCTCGACGGAGCGCGCGACGTGTTCCTGCGGGACGGCTACGAGGGCGCAAGCGTAGATACCATCGCCAAGGCGGCGGGCGTGTCCAAGGCGACGCTTTACAGCTACTTCCCCGACAAGGCGTCGTTGTTCGTCGAAACCGCCGTGCGCGAGATGCGGCGCGTCGCAGAGGCCGCGATGGCGACCATCGACCCGAACGGTGCGGTCGAGGCCTGCCTGCACACGGCAGCAAGCCACATGGTGCGGTTCCTGCTGTCGGGGTTCGGGCAGCGCATCCACCGGATCTGCGTGGCCGAGACCGACCGCTTCCCCGAGATCGGCCGGAATTTCTATCTCAATGGCCCGATGCAGGTCCGCGAAGAGCTGGTGTCGATGCTCGCCTGTGCGACCCGGCGCGGCGAGCTGGTGATCGAGGATCTCGACCTTGCGGCGGACCAGTTCGCCGAATTGTGCAAGGCGGATCTGTTCCCACGCATGGTGTTCGGCATCCAGTCCGAGTTCACCGACGCAGAGATCGACCGCGTTGTCGATGGCGCGGTGGCGACGTTCCTCGCGCGGTATCGCGCCTGAGCTTGCGCTTCGTCTTGTGTCGCGTCTTGTGTCGCGTCTTGTGTCTGGCGCGGCGCCGCGTCACGACTTGGCGCACGCTCTGACGGAGACTTCCATGACCGACGACATCGCCGACCGCGCGGCCCGGCTTTTGCACCTGCGCCAGCAGCACCTTGCCAAGGGCGATCCGGTGCCATTGCCGATCACGCCCGCGTCGATGTTCCATCTGCCGGGGATGCCGGGCGGCGTGCCGGGATACGGGCGGATGGACAACCCGACCTGGGATGCGGTGGAAGAAATGCTGACGCTGCTGGAAGCCGCGCCGTCGCTGCTGTTCCCGTCCGGCATGGGCGCGATTTCGGCGGTGATGATGGCCTGCCTGAATGCGGGGGATCGCCTGCTCTTGCCCAGCGACGGCTATTACACCCCGCGCGTGCTGGCGGACAGGTTCCTCAAGAATTATGGCATCGAGATCGAGGAACGCCCGACCGCCAGCTTCGCAGCGGGCGGGTTCGAGGGCTTTGCGATGGTGTTCATCGAAACGCCGTCCAATCCGGGGCTCGACCTTGTGGACATCGCGCAGGTGTCTGCAGAGGTGCGCGCGGCGGGCGGGATCAGCGTCGTTGACAACACCACGATGACACCGCTGGGGCAACGCCCGCTCGATCTGGGCGCGGATGTGGTCGTGGCCTCGGACACCAAGGCGCCGGGCGGACATTCGGATGTGCTGGCCGGGCATGTTTCCAGCCGGTCAGAGGCGATCATCGACGCGGTGCGCAGCTGGCGCACCCTGTCGGGCGGGATCACCGGCCCGTTCGAGGCGTGGATGCTGCACCGGTCGTTGGAGACGCTAGAGGTGCGGTTCGACCGCATGTGCACCAGCGCCGGGATCATTGCCGAGCGGTTGCAGGGACACCTGGCGCTGACGCGCCTGCGGTATCCGGGTCTGCCGGGGGATCCCTCGCACAATCTGGCGCAGGTGCAGATGGCGCGGTCCGGGTTCATCATCGGCCTGACGCTTGAGTCCGAGGACAAGGCAGAGGCGTTCATCGACGGCTGCGCGATGATCCAGCCCGCCACGTCCTTCGGCGGGGTCCACACCAGCGCCGAACGCCGCGCGCGCTGGGGCGACGCAGTGCCGGACGGCTTCGTGCGCCTGTCGGTCGGCTGCGAGCCGGTAGAGCCGCTCTGGGCCGCGCTGAAGGCATCGCTGGATCGGTGCTGAGTCGTGGGTTCGCGCTCTCGGTCAGCCACCGCTGTCCTGCACCGGGCGCCTTGCGGCCTCGCGCACCATCGACAGGAAGGCGGTGAAGCCCGCCGTCGGATTGCGTCTTCCGGGATAGTAGAGGCTGAAGCCGGGACGCGGCGGCGTCCAATCCTCCAGCAGGCGCACCAACCGTCCGGCCGCAATATCCTCGGCCACATCCTGTTCGATGAAGAACCCTATCCCGGCACCGCCCAGCACGGCGGTTCGCGCGATGGCGGCCTCGTCCAGGACAAGGCGCCCCATTGCGTTTATCTGCACCATCTCGCCATCGCGCTCGAACGGCCAGCGCAAAAGGCTGCCATTCGGAAGCCGCACCTGGATGCACTCGTCCACGGGCAGATCGGCGGGGGTCCGGGGCATGGAACGTGACGCGAGCCAGTCCGGCGAGGCCACGACGGCATGGCGCTGCGACATCCCCAGAGGCAGGGCGATCATGTCGCGCGGGATCAGATCGGCGGGGCGGATGCCCAGGTCGAACCCCTCGGCCACGATGTCGACCAGCCGACCTTCGGTGACCAGATCGACCTCCATCTCGGGGAACCGTCGCAGAAAGTCCAGGATCAGCGGCGCGATCGCGCGCCCCGCCTGCGCCGAAGCGTTGATCCGCAGAACCCCCGATGGCGTCTGGCGCAGCGAATGCACGGTCTCCATCGCCGTGCGTATCTCGGCGACCGCGGGACCGATGCGCTCGACGAACGTGCGCCCGGCCTCGCTCAGCGACACGCTGCGGGTCGTGCGGTTGAACAGCCGCACACCAAGACCGGACTCGAGGCGCCCGACGGTGTGCGACAGCGCGGTCGTCGAGACGCCGAGGTCAAGGGCCGCCGCACGGAACGACCCGCGCCGGGCGATCGCCAACACCGCTTCCAGCCCCCTCAGCCCGCTGTCCGTCAATTGTCCCGATCCTGTCATTTATGCGTGCCAGATTATCCTGATTATCGATGGGTTGGTCCAGCGCTATCTTGCCCTCGAACACAGCCTGAAGGAGTCCCTCGATGCAGCTTCCCGCCCCGATAGAAGCCTATTTCACCGCCGTTGCGCCGCAGGATGGCGACACACTTGCCGCCGCGTTCGCCCCCGATGCCATAGTCCACGATGAAGGCCACGGTCACCACGGCCCGCAGGCGATCCGCGACTGGTGGCTGGCCGCAAAGGCCAAATATCGCCACAACGCAGAGCCGATGGCTGTCGCCGAGGCCGAGGGAAAGATCGTGGTCAAGGCCAATGTCACAGGCGACTTCCCCGGAAGTCCGGCGGTGCTGACCTTTGCCTTCGGAATGACCGACAACCGCATCTCGGATCTTCGGATCGGCTGACAGCCGCTTAGTCCTTGCAGCGGGTCACGTGAACCAACGGGGCTTGCGACCTTAGCCGGGGGGCGACGCGCTGCTTAGCCCAGCCGGATCACCTGTCCGCCCGCCGCCTCGGCGTCGGCGGCATCGTGGGTGACCATCAGCACCGGAACCCCTGCCGCACGGGCACGGTCGAACACAAGCCGCCGCATCTGGTCGCGCAGGGCGGCGTCGAGTTTCGAGAACGGCTCGTCCAGCAACAGCGCGCGGGGGCCGGACAGAAGCGTGCGCATCAGCGCGACCCGCGCCGCCTGACCGCCCGACAGGGTCGCGGGATCGCGGGGGCCGAAGCCGTCCAGCCCGATCTCTGCCAAGGCCGCGTCGATCCTTGCGCGCCGGTCAGGCCCGCGCGGCAGGCCAAAGGCGAGGTTCTGCGCGACCGACAGGTGCGGGAACAACAGCGGGTCCTGGTAGAGAATGCCGATCCGCCGCTTTTCGGGCGGCAAGCCGGTCACATCCTGCCCGCCCAGCCAGACGCTCCCCGAGGCCCGGAACGCGGGCGACAGGCCGCCCATGACGAAATCAAGCAGCGTCGATTTCCCGGCGCCGGACGGGCCCATCAGCGTTATGACATGGCCCGGCGCGATGCGCGTGGAGACCGACAGAAGCGGGACGCCTTTGGCGGTGATCCGCACGTCCCGCAGATCCAGCGCGTCATCCATTCCGCATTCCCTTTCGGTTGCGCCACACCAGCGCCGGAAGGATCAGCGCCAGCGCAAAGGGGGCAAACGCTGCGCCCGCCTGCCCAAGCCCCCATACGCCGATGGCGCGCCGGTCGCCGCCCGCAGCCAGCGCCACCGCCTCGGTGGTCAGGGTCGGAACCCGTCCGCCGCCGATCAGCAGCGTGGGCAAGTATTGCCCGACCGACACCGCCATGCCCACCGCCGCTGCCGTCAGCACCGGCGCCAGCAGCATCGGCAGGCGCACCTGCCACAGCACGCGCGCCCGCCCGGCGCCGATGCCCGCCGCGACCCGGGCATAGCGCGGATCCCACGCCCGCCACGGATCGCCGAGCGACAGGAAGACGTATGGCAGCACGAACACAAGATGCGCCGCCGTCACCGACACAAGCGACGGCTTCAGCAAGAGGCTCTGCAATCCCGGCAGGAACGCGATCTGCGGGATCAGGAGCGGCAGGTACAACAGCCACAGCGCGCGGCTGCCGGGGGTCATGCCGTGGCGGTGCTCTGCCTCCAGACAGCCGATGGTCAGTGCCAGCGCGATCAGCGTGGACAGCCCGGCGATCAGCAGCGTGATGGCGGCGACCTGCGCCATTTCCGGCCCGTGGCGCATCCAGCTGCGCAGGGTCAGGAACTCGGGGGCCAGATCGGGAAACCGCCACGGCCCTGCGACCGACCAGACGGCAAGGCTTGCAAGGCCGAACAGCACGAGCCCGGCGGCAATGGTTGCCAGCACGATCCCGGCCAACCGCAGGGGACGTTCCGGCAGGCCGTGATTGCACCAGACCCAGAAGCGGTGCACCCGGCCCGCTCCGCGTTCCAGCGCCACCCAGAAGACCATCGCCGCCAGCACCAGCGCCAGCTGGATCACCGCGCCCGCCGCCGCCGTCGCCCGCATCGCAAGGTCGGGATCGACCATCCAGCGCGTCACCTGCACGGACAGGGTCGACGGCGTATTGGGGCCAAGGATCACCGCGACGTCCACATTCGTCATCCCGTAGACCAAAACCACCAGCACCGGCAGGCGGATCTGGCGATAGACGCCGGGGAAGATCGCCTTGAGCCATCCCGCCATGCGCCCCTGCCCAAGGCTACGCGCGGTTTTCAGGCGCGCGTTCGGGCGCAGTTGCGGCAAGGCCGCCAGCGACATCAGCAGAAGGAACGGCAGTTCCTTGGCGATCAGCCCCGCGATCAGCGACAGGCCCAGGCCATCCTGCACGATCAGCAAATCGGGCGGGCGGGACAGGCCGAGGATCGGCGCCAACGCCCGGGCAATCCAGCCAGAGGGGGCGATCAGGAAGGCGATACCAAGCGCCGCCGCCGTGTGCGGCATCGCCAGCAGCGGCGACAGGATGCGTTCCAGCGCGGTGAAGGCACGGGTGCCGTGCCAGCCGCCAAGGATCAGCGCCAGCAGCGCCAGTGTTCCGAGCGTCGCGGCAAGGCCCGTCCAGAGAGACAGAAGCGCGGCCTCGGTCAGCCCCGGCCAGGCCAGCGCATCCCGGAACGGCGCCAGCGACCAGCCATCCAGCCCGATCGCGGGGGCATGGCCAAGCGCGGGCAGAAGGGTGCCGATGACCCCCGCCAGAACCGGCAGCGCCAGAAGCGCCGCCGTCAGAAGCGGCAGGGGCCGAAGCACGTCAGTTGGTGCCGTATTTCGCGACCCAGTCGTCGGCCAGCCGCGTCGCCCAGCTTGGGTGCGGTTCCGCCTGCGCCGGGCCAAGTTCTGCCGGGGACAGGGTGGCAATGCCAAGGTCGAGAGCCTCGAACGCGGCGCGGTCCTCGTCGCTCAGCTTGTCCATGTCGAGGACCGTGCCATAGCCCAGGATGTCGGGCGTCTGCGCGCGCAACTGCGCCTCGGGCGACAGCAGCAGGTTGGCGACGACCATCGCGCCCGCCTTGGACCCCGAGTTGTAGGGGATCGCGACGAAGCTGGCGTTGCCCAGCGTGCCCTTGTCCAGCACATAGGTCCGCGCGGTGTCGGGAAGCTGGAAGTTGGCGATGGCGGCGGTCGCCTCGCCCGGCGAGAAGCTGATGGCGATATCGACTTCACCGTCGTTAATCAGTTGCAACTGGCGCGGGCCGGTCTGGGGATATGCCTCGCCCGAGCGCCAGAGGTGCGGGGTCAATTCGTCGAGGAAAGCCCAAAGCGGGGCGGTGATCTCGTCATAGTCCTCGCCCACCGGCTCTTGCAGGACGGCGGGATCAGGCACGAGGTCGATCAGCATCTGCTTGAGGAACGTGGTGCCAAGGAAATCCGGCGGCTGCGGAAAGGTGAAGCGGCCGGGGTTGGCCTGTGCCCACTCCAGGATCGCGGTCGCGGATTTCGGCGGCGCGTCGACCGTGGCGCTGTCGTGAATGAACACCACCTGCGCCATCGCCCACGGGCTTTCATAGCCCTCGACCGGCACGGTGAAGTCGGTCTGCACCGTCTTGCCGTCCACGTCGACGTATTGCCAGTTCGGCAGTTGTTCGGCGAAGGGGCCGAACAGCAGGCCCTGATCCTTCATCGCGGCGAAGTTCGCGCCGTTGATCCAGATCATGTCGACGGCGCCATCCTGATCCGCGCCGGATTCCTTTTCGGCGACCACGCGGCTGACCGCGTCGGCGGTGTCCGACAGCTTGACGTGTTCCAGCGTCACGCCCTGCTCGGCGGCCCGATCGCCGATCCAGGCGATGAAATCGTTGGTCGTCGTCGATCCGCCCCAGGCGTGCCAATAGACGGTCTGGCCCTGCGCCTCGGCCAGCACGGCCTCCCAGTTGCCGGGATCAATGTCCTGTGCTGCGGCAGGCAACGCCAGCAGAGCGGCGAATGCGGTGGTCAACAAGCGCATGTGGTCGTCCTTTCAGTGAAAGATGTGGCGCGCGTTCAGCACGCGGGCCAGGGCCGTGAACAAGGTGAGCGCGCCAAACCCCCAGGCCAGCGGGGCGAACCAGCCGGGCAAAAGGCAGAGCGCGATGAAGAACAGGATCGTCTCGGTGCCCTCCAAAAGGCCCGCCGAGTAGTAAAGCGACTTTTGCCCCTGTGCCGTCGTCTCGAGACCGCGCTTGGCTGCCAGCGTGGCAAAGCCCAGGAACGAGGTGCCATTGACATAGAAGCAGAGCAGCAGAAATGCGGCGGGAAGAGCGTTGGCGGCGGGGTCGAGCACGGCGAAGGCAAAGGGAACAGCGCCGTAGAACAGGAAATCCGCCACGATGTCGAGATACCCGCCAAAGTCGGTCCGTGTCGTCGCGCGGGCGACAGCGCCGTCCAGCCCGTCGGCCAGACGCGACAGCAACAGCGGCACAAGCGCCAGCCCCGGAGCGCCAAGTGCGACCATCACCGCCGCCGCCAGCCCCAGCGCCAGCCCGCCCAGCGTCACCGCGTTCGCCGTCACGCCGCGCCGCGCAAGGGCATGGCCCAGGCGGTTCAGCGGCGGGTCGATCAGCTTGCGCGCGGTCGCGTCGAGCATGGCATTGCCTTTTCGGTGCCTTTTCCTCGGGGCATCACTGTGCCGAGAAACGCCTGTCCGGCAATCCGTGCCACGCAAACGTGAAACCGTGCAACGCTTGGCGCCGGTCTCGCGCACGGCTATTCCGCCCGCCGTGCCCGCGTGCTAGCGGATTGAAATGATCGAGGTCTTTCTCAAGACACTGCCGTTCTTCCTGCTCATCGGCGTCGGCTATGTCGCGGCGGCGACGCGGTTCTTTACCGATGCCGCCTCGGCGGCGCTGACCAAGTTCGTGTTCTATTTCGCCCTGTCCGCGATGCTGTTCCGGTTCTCGTCGAACCTCGACTTCGGCGAGGTGTTCGACGCGCGGTTCATGGGCGTCTACCTGTGGGGCACGGGGCTGGTCTATCTGGTCGCCACGGCCGCCGCGCTGTGGCGCCGGGTGCCCATGGCCGAAGCGGCGGTCGAGGCGCAATGCGCCGTGATCGGCAACATCGGCTTTCTCGGCATCCCGATGCTGGCGCTTCTGCTGGGCGATGCGGCGGTCGGCTACATCATGATGATGCTGGCGGTGGATCTTCTGATCTTCGGCTCGCTGATCGTGATCCTCATCACCGGAAGCCGCGACGGCCGCATGTCTTTGCGCATCCTGCGGACCATCGGCAAAGGGCTGGTGACCAACCCGATGCTGGTGTCGATCTTCCTTGGCTTCTTCTGGTCGGCGGCCAGCCTGCCGATCCCGGCGCCGATGAACGAATTCATGACGATCCTCGGCAATGCCGCAACGCCCGGCGCGCTGTTCGCCATCGGTGCCTCGCTGGCGTCGAAATCGGCTGAACGGTTGTCGGTGGCGGGCTGGCTTTCGTTCTGCAAGCTGGTGCTGCACCCGGTCGCCATCGCGGTGTCCGCGCTGTTCATCTGGCCGCTCGATCCCTATGCGGCCTCGGTGATGATCGCCTCTGCGGCGCTGCCCACGGCGGGCAACATCTACATGATCGCGCAGTTCTACGGCGTGGCGCCGCAACGCGTGTCTGCGACGATCCTTGTCTCGACAGCCGTGTCGATCCTGACGGTGTCGCTGGTCATTGCCTGGGTTGCCGTGGCGCCACCGCCCCTGTAGCCCTTTGCCCAAAGCGTGCATCAGGAAGGGCCAGCGATGAAAACCGTATCCGAGAACGCCTGCTTCGGCGGGGTCCAGGGCGTCTATTCCCACGCCTCCGCCGCCACGGGCTGCGACATGACCTTTGGGCTGTTCCTGCCGTCCGAGGCGCGCGACGGCCCGGTGCCGGTGCTGTGGTATCTGTCGGGCCTGACCTGCACGCATGAAAACGCGATGACCAAGGCGGGCGCTCAGGGCTGGGCGGCGGAACAGGGCATCGCGCTGATCTTTCCCGACACCTCGCCGCGCGGTGACGGCGTGGCCGACGACGAGGCCTATGACCTCGGCAAGGGTGCGGGGTTCTACGTCAACGCGACCGAAGACCCTTGGGCCGATCACTACCGCATGTGGGACTACATCGCCGAGGATCTGCCCGCGCTGGTGTTCGACAGCTTCGCGCTCGATCCCGACCGTCAGGGGATCACCGGGCATTCGATGGGCGGGCACGGCGCGCTGACCATAGGCATGACGCTGCCCGAACGCTTCCGTTCGATTTCCGCCTTTGCGCCCATCGCACACCCTACCGCGTCGGCGTGGGGCCAGAAGCAGCTTGGCGCGTATCTGGGCGAGGACGGCGACTGGGAACGGCACGATTCCACGATCCTGATGCGGGAAAAGGGGTTCGACGGGCCGGTGCTAATCGATCAGGGCGGCAGCGACCAGTTCCTTGACCTGTTGCAGCCCGAGGCGCTGGCCGAGGCGATGATGCGCCGGCGCCAGCACGGGATCTTCCGGATGCAGCCGGGCTATGACCACAGCTATTTCGTCGTATCGTCCTTCATGGAGGATCACGTCACCTTCCACGCCGAGGCGCTGTACGCGTGATCTACGTCGACGCCGACGCCTGCCCGGTAAAGGCCGAAGCGGAACGCGTGGCGACGCGGCACGGGGTGAAGATTGCCTTCGTGTCGAACGGGGGATTGCGGCCGTCGCAGAACCCGCTGGTCGAGATGGTCTATGTCGATCACGGAGCCGACGTGGCCGACATGTGGATCGCCGACCGCTGCGGTGCGGGTGACGTGGTGGTGACGGCGGATATCCCGCTGGCCGCCAGGTGCGTCGAGGCGGGCGCGGTCGTCATCAAGCCCGATGGCGAGACATTGACCGAGCGCAACGTCGGCAACGCGCTGGCAACACGCGACCTGATGACCGACCTGCGCGCCGCCGACCCGTTCCGGCAGGGCGGTGGCAGGCCGTTTTCCAAGGCCGACCGGTCGCGGTTTCTGGACTCGCTGGAACGCGCGGTGCGGGCGGCGGGCTAGGTGGCCAGCACAGGTTCGATTCCCGACAGGTCGATGGAGCGCGATGCGACTGACATGTCGAAATTGGTCTGCAGATTCATCCAGTAGGCCGGGGTGGTGTCGAACGCCTTGGCAAGCCGCAACGCGGTGTCGGGCGTCATGCTAGTGGTCCCCTTCACAAGACGTTCGATGCGCGTCCGCGGAACACCCAGTCGCCGGGACAGCGCAATCGCGCTCATGTCCAGCGGTTCGAGATACAGCACGCTCAGCACTTCGCCCGGGTGCATCGGTTCTTCAAGCAGGCCCATCAAAGCTCCTTTCAGTGGTAGTCCACGATTTCCACGTCTTCAGGTCCGCTCGGCGTCCAGACAAGACAGATGCGCCATTGCGCATTGATCCGAATGGAATGCTGGCCTGCACGTTCGCCTTTCAACTCTTCAAGATGGTTGCCGGGCGGAAACCGCAGGTCCTCGACCCGCACGGCAGCGTCGAGCGCGGACAGCATTGCCCGCGTCCGGCGTTCGAGACCGCCGGGAAAGCCCTTGCCGAACCTGCCCTGCAGGGCGTTGGCCGCCAGCTTGCCCCGCGTGCTCTGGATCATGGGTTAGGATGTATCACGCCGTGATTCCTGTGTCAAGGCGTGATACAGGTGAGGTCAGTGCCTCAGCCCGCGTGATCCACGATCTGAAGGTGCTGCGCCAGCACGTCCACCGTGTCCATCCAGCGCGTCACCAGCTTGGGGTCTGACGGTGCGGCGCTGACGCCCGGCGCGATCTCTCCTGCCATTGCCGCTTCGACGGCCAGCGACACCGGCACCGACACCAGCCGCGCCATCGCCGTGCCGCGCTCGTCGCCCCAGGCATCCATCACGTAGGTCTTGTGCCAGACCGTCTTGCCGTGGTTGCGCGCCTCCAGATCGACGCACAGGACCACGCGATCCGGCTCGCCTTCGTCGTAGGCGTGTTTCGACCAGAACTCGGCAGACATCTCGCGCAGGCGTTCTTCGCCGGTCGGGCCTTGCAGCGTCTCGATCTCGCGAAAGATCGGCGCCCATTCGTCGGACCAGCCGTTCAGCCGCAAAGTGCCGCGCACGAAGTCACGCACCGGCCAGCCGGGTTCGAACCCGTATTCGGCCATGAAGGGCAGCGAGTCGCGGTTCGGGTAGACCTCGAACGCCTCGGGCTGGGGCAGGGGCGCGGTGTAGGTTGACAGCGCGTCCCACGGGCGCTGCACCACTAGTTCCTCGCCCGCGCGGATCGACCGCGACGGCGAGCGCAGGGCCTTGAGCACGCCCAGCGGCGACCAAGAGAACTTGTAGCGGAAGGCGTTGGTGTGCTTGGGCACGCCGCCGCAGTAGGACAGGAACGACAGCTCGTTCTTGGGGTCAAAGGCATCCGACGCGCGGTAGTCGGCCATCAGCCGATGCGCCATGACATGGTCGATGCCGGGATCGAGGCCGACCTCGTTCACCAGCGCGACGCCTGCGTCCTTGGCCTTGCCGTCCAGCGCGCGCATCTCGGGCGCGATGTAGCTGGACGACACGAACTGCGCGCCCTTGGCGATGGCCAGCTCGGCCAGCGGGACGTGCCAGTCGGCGGGCAGCATCGAGACGACGACATCGCCCTTGGCCAGCTTGCCCGACAGCGCGTCGATGTCGAAGGCGTGGATGTCGTCGGTCAGATCACCCACTGCCGCGCGCGCCTTGTCGGTCGTGCGGTTCCAGACGGTGACCGCGTGTCCCGCCTCGATCAGGCGGCGCAGGCCGGGAATGGCGGAAAGGCCGGTGCCGCACCAATGGATCGTCATGGGCTGTCTCCCTTGTCTCTCAGATATGCTGGTCGAAGGTGTCCGAGGCTCGGCCCCAGACACCCTGGTCCAGCCTGTGAAGCGTCTTGAGATGCGGCAGAAGCTGCGCCGCGAAATCAGCGGAGGATTCGGCGGGCAGCAGCGACGGCAGGTTGTCGATGGCGGTCACGTCGAGGGGCGGCGCGTCATGCACCCGCAGCGCGGGCGCGTCCCAGTCGGTGACGCGGTCATAGACCTTGATCGGCGAGAAATCGGATGTGGGATCGCAGGCGATATCGCCGATCACCCGCAGCGCGCGCGGTTCCGTGGTGGCAGAGGCTGGCACGAAAACCGGGCAGCCGGGGCGCGCGAGAATGCAGTTGAGGAACACCTCATGCGCCAGCACCTCGGGGAACGGGCCGCCGTGGGCGGTTTCCTCCATGTCCCATTTCGTGACCGGCACGCCGACCGCCTCGCACAGGTCCGACGCGCCGGTGCCGACGCGGCCAAGCGCGCCGATGACGATGGCGCGGGGGGTGTCGTGGCCCGCCAGATCGGCGCGGATTTCGTCGGTCAGGGCCTTGGCCGAGGGATAGACGCCGACCGGCCCGGCGATGCCGCCATCCGCCTGCGCAGCGAGGCATTTGAGCGCGACGGCGGCCCCGGCATAGCCCGCCCAATAGCCGAAGGCGGCGACGCGGCGACCATCTTCGTTCACGAGGTATTCAAGGTCGTACATCCGCCCGCCGCCTGCCCGAAAGCGGTCCAGCAACACACGGCCCGCAGGCTGGCCCTTGTAGGCGTGTCCGAACAGGATGTGCCGGTGGACCAGTGGCGTGCCGTCCTCGGGCAGTTCCTTGAGCCCGAAGATCAACGCATCGCCGGGGGCGTAGGGCCAGCTGCCTTCCTCGGCGATGGCGCATCCGGCGGCGCGGTAGCCGCCCAAGGGCAGGGCGCGCTGGCGGCTGTCCTCGACCGTGACCGTGAAGCCTTGGGCGATCAATTCCGCAGCGCCTTCGGGGGTGATCCCGACCCGCTGTTCATGCGCACGCTGTTCGGCGCGGACCCAGAGATGCACCATGCGCGGCCTCCCTCAGAAATACGTCCGCGCGTGGGCGCGGTCGGCGGCGTCCAGATGCGGCGTCGCGTTGAACCCGGCTAGCACATTGCCCTGCGGCATCACCAGAACCCGGTGGATCGAGGTGTTGCGGATCGGGACAAGGATGCTGGCCATCCGGGCGGGATCAAGGTTCAGAAGATGTCGGACCATCATGCCGATCACGCCGCCAGAGGTGACGCACAGAACCCGCTGTCCTGGCTGCGTGGCAAGCGCCAGCACCTCGGCGATGCGGGCCTCGAAGGCGGCGAAGCTTTCGTTGCCCTGTATTTCGGCGCGGTGCCACGCCTCCATCACGTCGCGGATATGCTTGGCGAAATCCTCGGTCGCGGGGGGGGCGTTGCCGTTGCGCTCGGCATGGGCGCGGCTGAGGTTGAAGTAGTCCAGCTCGTTCAGACGGGCGTCTTCGGTGGCATCGCTGCCCATGCCGCCCATACCTGCGGCGGTCTCGCGGTGGCGGCGCAGCGTGCCGGTCAGGACGGTGTCGAAACCCGTCTCATGGGTGCGCAGCCAGTCTCCGACCCAGGCTGCCTGCCGGTGCCCCAGATCGGACAGCCGGTCATAGCCCTCTTCGTCGCTCGCAAGGGAATTGGCTTGCCCGTGGCGCACCAGAACGATCTCACCCACTGTCGCCTCCGTTTCTTGGGATGGCTCCGGTCTTCTGCTATCCCGGTGCCAAGAACAACCCGAAAGCCCCGAAAGGATCGCCATGCTTCCCGTCCAGCCCGACCGCTTCCTTGCCGATCTTCACGCGCTGCGCGGGTTCGGCGCATCGGGCGTCGGCAAGGGAGTGATCCGGCCCGCCTTCAGCGACGCGGACATCGCCGCGCGCGACTGGCTGGCGGGCAGGATGGAGGCGGCCGGTCTGTCCCCGGTGTTCGATCCCGTGGGCAACCTGTTCGGATTGGCAGGCGGCAAGAGCCTGCTGATGGGCTCGCACAGCGACAGCCAGCCCGAGGGCGGCTGGCTGGACGGCGCGCTGGGCGTGATCGCGGCGCTTGAGGTCGCGCGCGCGGCACAAGAGGCAGGCGGCCCGCCCGTCAGCGTAGTGTCGTTTCAGGACGAGGAAGGGCGGTTCGGCATCACGACCGGCAGCGCGATCTGGTCGGGCGACCTGCCCCTGTCCGAGGCCGACACGCTGACCGACGCGGGCGGCATGACCTTTGCCGAGGCGCGGGCGGCCATGGCGGCGCGCGCGGGCGACTGGGTGGCGCCGGGCCGCTTCACCGGCTTCATCGAAATGCACATCGAACAGGGGCCCTGGCTCGAAAGCGCGGGGGAACAGGTGGGCGTGGTGACCGACATCGTCGGCATCCGCGACATGCGGATCGCGCTGGAGGGTCAGCAGAACCACGCGGGCACCACGCCGATGCATCTGCGCCGCGACGCGTTCCAGGGGCTGTCCGACCTGAACACGCGGCTGAACGCCCGGTTCGCCGACATGGTGGGCGATGCCACGGTCTGGACCATCGGGCATGTCGCGGTGTCGCCCAATGCGTCGTCCATCGTGCCGGGGCGGGTGACGTTCTCGATGCAGTGGCGCGATGGCAGCGCCGACCGGCTGGACCGGATGGAGGCAGCGATCCGCGAAACGGCAGCCGAGGTTGCCGCCGCGCGCGGGCTGACGCTGGACTTCGGCGCGATGCGGGCGCTTGCGCCGACGCGGATGGACGACCGGCTTGTCGCCGCGCTGTCAGAGGGGGCAGAGGCCACCGCACCCGGCAAATGGCGCAAGATGCCGTCTGGCGCGCTGCACGATGCCGCCTGCCTGTCGCGGCTGATGCCAGCGGCGATGCTGTTCGTGCCGTCCATCGGCGGGATCAGCCACGACTTTGCCGAAGACACCGCCGAGGCCGATCTGGTGGCGGGACTGAACGTGCTGGCGCGGGCGGTGGCGCAGCTTGCCTAATAGAGGTGCAGCGCGCCCTTGATCAGGGGAAGAACGCTTGCCGCGACGAGTCCGACGGTGGCGCCGACAGCCAGCCGGATCGGCAGACGCGGCACACGCGGGGCGGCTGCGCCAAGGCAGGCGCACACGATGGCGTAGAAGGCGAGAGTCACCGGATCCATGGTGTTTACGCTATCACATCGAAAGGTGATCGCGAGGTACAAATGGGGGGGTTGACCGCGACTGGCAATTCGTGACGATAGCGAAAGTTGCGCGCGAATGACCGTTGGGAGGCGGATCGTTGCGCGCAAGGCTGAGAGCTGCGCAAAGCGGCCCGGTCGCCGGGAAACCGGCCCAGGGAGGAGAGAAACGTGGTTCATGTATCGGGCGCTACAGGCGCGCTGGTTTCCATACCCGCATTGCTGCGTCGCAATGCGCGCGAGTACGGCAACCAGACTGCCTATCGGGAAAAGGAATTCGGGATCTGGCAAAGCTGGACCTGGGCCGAAACCGAGGCAGAGATCGACGCGATGGCGTCCGGTCTCATGGCGCTTGGGCTGGCACCCGGCGACTATGTCGCGATCATCGGTCGGAACCGTCCGGCGCTTTACTGGTCGATGGTCGCGGTGCAGATGGCCGGTGCGATCCCGGTGCCGCTGTACCAGGACGCGGTGGCCGACGAGATGGCCTATGTCCTTGACCACTGCGGCGCGCGCTTCGTCATCGCCGCCGATCAGGAACAGGTCGACAAGGTGATCGAGGTGCAGGACCGCGTCCATGGCATCGAACAGATCGTCTATCTCGATGCGCGGGGCCTGCGGAAATACGACCACGGCAAGCTGCACGCGCTGTCCGATGTCATCGCCGAGGGCCGCGCCGCGCATGAGCGGTTCGCCAAGGCTCTGGCCGGGATCGAAGCGTCGCTGGACTACGATTCCACCTGCGTGATGCTGTATACCTCGGGCACGACGGGGCGACCCAAGGGCGTCGTGCTGTCGAACCGCAACATCATCGAAAGCGCGAAGAACTCGGTCGAATTCGACAAGCTGACCGTCGGCGAAGAGGTCCTGGCTTATCTGCCGATGGCCTGGGTCGGCGATTTCATCTTTTCCATCGGCCAGGCCTATTGGGCAGCGTTCTGCGTGAACTGCCCCGAAAGCCCCGACACCATGCTGACCGACCTGCGCGAGATCGGGCCGACCTACTTCTTCGCCCCGCCGCGCGTGTTCGAGTCGCAACTGACGACGGTGATGATCCGGATGGAAGACGCCAGCCGTCTGAAGAAGGGGCTGTTCGACCGCTTCATGGCCGTGGCGAAACGGGTCGGGCCGGACATCCTCGACGGCAAGAGTGTCAGCGCCTGGGACCGGTTCCAGTATGGGCTTGGGAACATCCTGATCTACGGCCCGCTCAAGAACACCATGGGCATGAGCCGCATCCGAGTCGGCTATACTGCGGGCGAGGCGATCGGGCCCGAGATCTTCCAGTTCTATCGCTCGCTCGGGATCAACCTGAAGCAGCTTTACGGCCAGACCGAAGCGTCGGTGTTCATCACCGTGCAGCCCGATGGCGAGGTGCGCGCCGACACCGTGGGAGTGCCCGCGCCCGGCACCGAGATCCGCATCGACGCCTCGGGAGAGGTGTTCTACCGCTCGCCGGGTGTGTTCGTGGAATACTACAAGAACCCCGAATCCACCGCCAAGACCAAGGACGCCGACGGCTGGGTCGCGACGGGCGACGCGGGCTTTATCGAGCCGGACACCGGGCACCTGCGGATCATCGACCGGGCCAAGGACGTGGCCAAGATGTCGGACGGCGCGCTGTTCGCGCCGAAGTATGTCGAGAACAAGCTCAAGTTCTATCCCAACATCCTGGAGGCCGTCGTGTTCGGCGCCGCCCGTGACCGCTGCTGCGCTTTCATCAACATCGACCTGAACGCGGTCGGAAGCTGGGCCGAGCGCAACAACATCGCCTATTCGTCGTATCAGGAACTCGCACAGCACCCGAGCGTCTACGAGATGATCCGCGAGCACGTCGAAGAGGTGAACCGGTCGGTCGCCGAGGACGAGATGCTGTCGGGCTGCCAGGTGCACCGCTTCCTGATCCTGCACAAGGAACTGGACGCGGACGACGGCGAGATGACCCGCACCCGCAAGGTGCGCCGCGCCGTGGTCGGCGAGAAGTTCGACGACCTGGTGACGGCACTCTATGACGGGTCGGACAGCGTTTATACCGAGACGGAAGTCACCTACGAGGACGGCCGCAAGGGCAAGATCAAGGCGACGCTGCGGGTGGCCGACGCCAAGGTCGTGCCCGTCGCGACGCGCCCCATCGCCGAGGCGGCGGAATGACGGTGCGCGGTCTGTCGTCCGGTCGCTCGCGCTGCGCGCATCGCCCCTCCCGCCATCCCGCAACGGGCCTTTGCCTGCGGGGCGCGCCCGGGTTCGGCGGCGCGATGGGTATTTGCGCCAACAAGAATGCCGCAAGGAACGAGGGCTGCCATGCTTGATGCCAGCGAAGGGTATGTGACGCCGGATGGCCGCCAGATCGGCGGCGTCATGATGGAGATGCGCAATATCACCCTGCGGTTCGGCGGGGTGGTTGCGATCAAGGATATCTCGTTCGACATCCGCGAGGGCGAGATCCGCGCGATCATCGGGCCGAACGGCGCGGGCAAGTCGTCGATGCTGAACGTCATCTCGGGGTTCTACAATCCGCAGGAGGGCGAGGTCTGGTTTCGCGGCGCCAAGCGCCCGCCGATGAAGCCGTTCCAGGTAGCCCGCCAGGGCATCGCGCGCACCTTCCAGAACATCGCGCTGTTCGAGGGGATGACGGTGCTGGACAACGTCATGACCGGGCGCTTGACGCAGATGCGCTCGAGCATCTGGGCGCAGGCGCTGTGGTGGGGCTCTGCCGAGCGCGAGGAGACCGAGAACCGCGCCCATGTCGAGCGGGTCATCGACTTTCTGGAGATCCAGAGCATCCGCAAGACCCCGGTGGGGCGCCTGCCTTACGGCCTGAAGAAGCGGGTCGAGTTGGCGCGCGCGCTGGCGGCGGAACCCAAGCTGTTGCTTCTGGACGAGCCGATGGCGGGCATGAACGTCGAGGAGAAAGAGGACATGAGCCGCTTCATCCTCGATGTGAACGACGAATTCGGCACCACCATCGCGCTGATCGAGCATGACATGGGCGTGGTGATGGACCTGTCCGACCGCGTGGTGGTGATGGATTACGGCAAGAAGATCGGCGACGGCACGCCCGACGAGGTGCGCAAGAACCAGGCCGTGATCGACGCCTACCTGGGGGTGGCCCATGACTGACCGTCCCGCAGCGCGACCCGCAAAGGAGAGCCCACATGCCTGACCAGCTTCTGTTTGCCATCGAGGTGACGCTGAACGGCCTGATGGCCGGGGTGCTGTATGCGCTGGTGGCGCTGGGCTTCGTGCTGATCTTCAAGGCCTCGGGCATCTTCAACTATGCGCAAGGCGTGATGGCGCTGTTCGCGGCTCTGACGCTGGTGGGGATCATGGAGGGGCAGGTGCCGTTCAGCCACCTGATCAACGCCATATTCGGCACCGATGTGCATCACTTTGCCTGGGAGGTGCCCGCGCTGCTGGCGATCCTTCTGACGATGACCGTGATGGTGGCGCTGGCCTGGCTGGTGAACACGCTGATCTTTCGCCACCTTGTCGGGCAAGAGCCGATCATCCTGTTCATGGCGACCATTGGGCTGGCCTATTTCCTTGAGGGCTTTGGCGACATCATGTGGGGGTCGGACATCAAGACCCTCGACGTGGGCCTGCCGCAGGGTCTGAACGAGTCCATCGACGAATTCACCTTCAACCTGTTCGGCTATGGCTTTTTCATCGACAACCTCGACATCGTGGCGACGATCATCGCGGCAATCCTTGTCGCGGCGCTGGTGGCGTTCTCGCAGTACACCAAGCAAGGCCGGGCCTTGCGCGCGGTGGCGGACGATCACCAGGCGGCGCTGTCGGTCGGCATCTCGCTGTCGTTCATCTGGGTGCTGGTCTGGTCGATCGCGGGCTTCGTCGCGCTGGTCGCGGGGATCATGTGGGGCGCGAAATCGGGCGTGCAGTTCTCGCTGTCGCTGATCGCGCTCAAGGCGCTGCCGGTGCTGATGCTGGGCGGCTTCACCTCGATCCCGGGCGCCATTGTCGGCGGGCTGATCATCGGGGTCGGCGAAAAGCTGTTCGAGTTCCTCGTCGGCCCGCTGGTCGGCGGCGCGACCGAGAACTGGTTCGCCTATGTGCTGGCGCTCATCTTCCTCGTGTTCCGGCCGCAGGGCCTGTTCGGCGAGAAGATCATCGAGAGGGTATGACGCGATGAAAAGCGCAGCCATCCTTTGCACGCTTGCCTGGTCGGCCTTCTGGGTCTTCGGGGGCATCGCGCTGCTGACACCGCCGGACGAGACGGTGACGCTGTTGACGGCCACAATCGTTTCGGCGGCCGGACTCGTGGCGGGCGTCGTGCTGTATGTCGGAATTTCCAGAGCGGGAGGGGCCTGATGCTGTATCGCGAGGCAGGCGATTTCAAGACGTCCTACAAGGACGACGCGCAGACCTTTCCGATCAAGTTCGACCGCTACCGCTACTACGCGGTGCTGCTGGTCGGGCTGGCCGTGGTGCCCTTCGTGATCAATGACTACTGGGTCAACGCGATCTTCCTGCCGTTCCTCATCTATTCGATCGCGGCCATCGGGTTGAACATCCTTGTGGGCTATTGCGGGCAGGTGTCGCTGGGCACGGGCGGTTTCATGGCTGTGGGCGCCTATGGGTGCTACAAGCTGATGACCGCCTTCCCCGAGGTGAACATCCTGTTCCACGTCATCGCGGCAGGCGGGATCACAGCGATTGTCGGCGTCCTGTTCGGCCTGCCGTCGCTGCGGATCAAGGGGTTCTACCTGGCGGTGGCGACACTTGCGGCGCAGTTCTTCCTGGTCTGGCTCTTCAACCGTGTGCCGTGGTTCTACAACTACTCGGCTTCGGGGCAGATCTCGGCGCCCGAGCGCACGCTGCTGGGGGTCAACATCACCGGTCCGAACACCGAAGCCTGGGCAAGCTATCTGTTCTGCCTTGTCCTCGTGTTCTTCTGTGCCTGGGTCGCCCGGAACCTGACGCGCGGTTCGGTCGGGCGCAGGTGGATGGCGATCCGCGACATGGACATCGCCGCCGAGATCATCGGGGTGAACCCGCTTACGGCCAAGCTGTCGGCCTTCGCGGTGTCGTCGTTCTTTGTCGGCATCTCGGGCGCGCTGTTCTTTTCGGTCTATCTTGGCGCGGTCGAGGTCGGCGAAGCGTTCGGCATCCAGAAATCGTTCCTCGTGCTGTTCATGATAATCATCGGCGGCCTTGGGTCGATCTTCGGCAGTTTTGCGGGCGCGGCTTTCATGGTGCTGATGCCGGTGTTGCTCAAGAACACGCTTGTGGGCACGCTGGGATGGCCGACCGATCTGGCGGCGCATATCGAGTTCATGATCGTCGGCGGACTGATCGTGACGTTCCTGATCGCCGAGCCGCACGGGCTGGCGCAGCTGTGGCGGCTGACGAAGGAGAAACTGAGACTTTGGCCCTTCCCCTACTAGGAAAGGCCGCCTTGGGTTTCCGCGAGGAGGCGGGAATGAAGGCAAAGGCCCCGGCACACCCCGGGGCGACTGTCACCTCCGCAGGACGGAGGGAAAATGGGAGGAAGTAGAATGAAGTTCAAACTTGCAGCACTTGCGCTTGGCGCAGTGATGGCAGCGGCCCCGGCGCTTGCCGAACTGGTCGTCCCGTCGCTCAGCTATCGCACCGGGCCCTATGCAGCGAACGGTATTCCGTTCGCGGATGGCTACCACGACTATTTCAAGCTGCTGAACGCCCGCGACGGCGGCATCGGCGGCGAGATGGTCCGGGTCATCGAATGCGAGACCGGCTATAACACCGAGAAGGGTGTGGAATGCTATGAATCGACCAAGGGCGAAGGGTCCCTGGTCTATGCACCGCTGTCCACCGGCATCACCTACCAGCTGATCCCGAAAGCGTCGGCGGACGGCATCCCGGTGCACTCGATGGGCTATGGCCGGACCTCGGCCAAGAACGGCGAAGTGTTCGAGTGGGTGTTCAACTACCCTGCGAACTACTGGGACGGCGCGTCGATCGCGGTCAAGCACCTTATCGACGAGAACGGCGGCAGCCTCGAGGGCAAGAAGATCGCGCTGGTCTATCACAACTCGGCCTATGGCAAGGAGCCGATCCGCACGCTGGAAGAGCTTTCGGCCAAGCACGGCTTCGAGCTGGCGCTTCTGCCTGTTGACCATCCCGGCCAGGAGCAGAAATCGCAGTGGCTGCAGATCCGCCGCGATCGTCCCGACTATGTCCTGATGTGGGGCTGGGGCGTCATGAACCAGGTCGCGATCCAGGAAGCATCGAACATACGTTTCCCGATGGAGAACTTCATCGGCATCTGGTGGTCGGGTTCGGAAAACGACGTGATGCCGGTTGGCGCGGGCGCCGAGGGCTACAAGGCGCTGAACATGCACCTGCCGGGCGATGACTTCCCGCTTTATGACGAGCTGAAGACGCATGTCTACGACGCGGGCAACGCCACCGGCGCCGGCGATCAGACCGGCTCGGTTCTCTACAACCGGGGTCTCTACAATGCGCTCATCATCTCGGAAGGCATCCGCAAGGCGCAGGAGATCCACGGCGTGACCGACATCACCCCGGCGCAGCTTCGCGACGGGTTCGAGCAGCTGACGATCTCTGAAGAGCGGATGACCGAGCTTGGTCTGCCGAACTTCGGCCCGGCGATCGAAGCGTCGTGCGAAAACCACGGCGGTCAGGGTCTGGGCATCGTCCAGCAGTGGAACGCTGCGGATCAAAGCTGGGTGCAGATCACCGACTACATCGAATCCGACAAGGAGGTCATCAACGCCCTCGTGCAGGAAGATTCGTTGGCCTACGCACAGGAAAGCGGCATCGAGCTTCGTTGCCAGTGATCCGATACGTTCCGGCCGCCGCACCCGCGGCGGCCGGGATTTCAGGATGAGTATTTGAACCACGAAGAAAGCCCAAGCAGATGCTCGACGCAGGCCGCACCGAAGAGACGCTTCTTGAAGTCAACAACGTCGAGGTGATCTACAATCATGTCATCCTCGTGCTGAAAGGTGTGTCGCTGGCGGTGCCGAAGGGCGGCATCACCGCGCTTTTGGGGGGCAATGGCGCGGGCAAGACGACCACGCTCAAGGCGATCTCGAACCTTCTGGCATCGGAACGGGGCGAGGTGACCAAGGGCAGCATCAAGTATCGCGGCGAACGCATCCAGGACCTGACGCCGACCGATCTGGTCAAGCGCGGGGTGATCCAGGTGATGGAGGGCCGCCACTGTTTCGAACACCTGACCATCGAGGAAAACCTTTTGACCGGCGCCTACACTCGGGGTGACGGGCGCGCGAAGGTCGAAGAGGACCTCGAACTGGTCTACAGCTATTTCCCCCGCCTGAAGGAGCGCCGCCGGTCGCAGGCGGGCTATACCTCGGGCGGCGAGCAGCAGATGTGCGCTATCGGGCGGGCGCTGATGTCACGCCCCGAGACGATCCTTCTGGACGAGCCGTCGATGGGGCTTGCGCCGCAACTGGTCGAGGAAATCTTTACCATCGTGAAGAACCTCAACGAGAAGGAAGGCGTGTCCTTCCTGCTGGCCGAACAGAACACCAACGTCGCGCTGCGCTTTGCGCATTACGGCTACATCCTTGAATCGGGGCGGGTCGTGATGGATGGCGAGGCGAAGGCGCTGCGCGAGAACCCGGACGTCAAGGAATTCTATCTTGGCATGTCCGACGAGGGGCGCCGAAGCTTTCGCGACGTGCGCTCGTACCGCCGCCGCAAGCGCTGGCTGGCCTGACCGGGCGCCGCGCCCGCTATTTCTTCTTCTTCGAAGGCTTCTCGGTCTTGGACGATTTCGCCGAAGCCTCGATGCCGTCGAGGATCAGCGACAGGCCATATTCGAAGTCGGTCGTCTTGCGCTTCTTCTTGGCCAGGGCTGCGGACAGCATGTCGAGATGCCCGGCCTCTGCGCCGTCGGTTTCGGCGGCCGCGTCCGATAGCGCCGCCGCGTCGGGGGCGTTCAGCTCTTGCAGCACGGCACCGTAGAGAAAGCTGTCGAGCGTCGCCATCGCCCGCGCGATGACCGCAGGCCCAAGCCCAGCGGAGGCCAGGCAGCCGACGGTCGCGTTGACATGAGCCAGCCGGTTCGGGCCGCGTGCAGGGCGGGTCAGGAACATTTCGGCCGCCCAGGGGTGCGCAAGAAGCACCTCGCGCGCGGTGAGGATGGCGCTGCCAAGGCTGGACTTCCACTGCTTGCCCGGCTTGGCGTGCGGCAACTCCCCCGCCACGCGGTCCAGCATGCCGTCCAGCAGGTCATCCTTGTTGGTGACATGGTTGTAGAGCGACATCGCCTCGACGCCGACCGCCGCGCCCAGCTTGCGCATCGACAGGGCCGCCGCGCCGTGGATGTCAGCGTAGGCGACACCGGCCGCAAGGACGGCATCACGGGACAGAGGCGCGCGTTTCGGGACGGGATCGGGCAAGACAGCATCCTTCCGTAGTGCGTCAACGGTGCGGCGGCACGGCGAATCTCGCAAGACAATTCGACAGAGCGACCCAAAGGATAGGGTTTGGGCTGAAACACGGAACGGTTCTGGCGGCTCGCCGGATGCCGAACGGCTGCGATTCTGAAACATTCGAGCGGATCGTGCGCACGCGGAGTCACACGGGCGTGCGGCACGGTGTCGTGAAGCCGACGTGAGCGAACCGGTTGCTAGGCATTGCTCGGGGGATGTGCCGCACGGGGCGGTCGCGCCCCTGGAATTTCTGGAGATGTCCATGAAACTTGCTTCGCTTACCCTAGCTACTTCCCTGATGCTGTCTGGCACCGCCTTTGCTGCAGGCCACTCGGTCGATCCAGCCACTCTGACCTGTGCCGATTTCACCGCGATGGACAGCGACGCGATGATGGCGGCCTTTGACGCGGTCTCGATGGCCGCGCATTCGGACGACATGGCGTCGGACACCATGGCCGCCGACGACAAGGCAGGCGACACCATGGCTGCTGACACCATGGCCAGTGACACCATGGCCAGTGACACGATGGCCAGTGACACGATGGCCAGTGACACGATGGCCTCTGACGACATGGCCGCAGAAGGCGGTATGATGATGGAGGAAGAGATGGCCGCCGCCGCCACGATGTGCGCCGAGAACCCGGACATGCTCGTCATGGACGCCGCCATGCACGAAATGAACTGAAATGCGCTAGGTCGTTCGGGGGCGGGCGCGATTCCCTGCCTCCGAACAGACAGCTTGCGAGGTCCACATGACTACCCTCGATGCGGAAACGCGCAACCCCAAGGGCGGCGATCTGGTGAAGCGGCACCGCCTGTCCACCCGGCTGTGGCACTGGATCAACGCGGCCATGTTCTTCATCCTTTTGATGTCCGGGCTGATGATCTTCAACGCGCATCCCCGGCTCTATTGGGGCGAATATGGCGCAAACCTCGATCCCGCATGGCTGCAGATCGGTGTCGATGACCAGCAGGCGGGATATTTGCGGATCGGCGATGCGCGGATCGGAACCGACGGTGTGCTGGGTCGATGGGAGGACGCCGATGGGCAGCTTCGCAACCGCGCCTTCCCCTACTGGGCGACCCTGCCGTCGAACTACAACCTTGCCCTTGCCCGGCGCTGGCACCTGACGTTTGCCTGGGTCTTTGCGGTCGGTATCTTCGTCTATCTGGTCTGGTCCTTGCTGAACCGGCATGTCGGGCGCGATCTGCTGCCGCGCCGGGACGAGATGCGGCCATCGCATATCCTGGCCGACCTGCGAGACCACATGCGGTTGAAACTGCCGAGGGGCATCGAGGCGGCGCGGTACAACATCCTGCAGAAGCTGGCCTATCTGTCGGTCGCCCTCGTCCTGATCCCCGGGATGGTCCTGACGGGGCTCACGATGTCGCCGCAGATGGATGCGTCCTGGCCGTGGCTTCTTGACCTGTTCGGCGGGCGTCAATCGGCGCGCTCGCTGCACTTCATCTTTGCCTTTCTGCTGGTCCTGTTCGTGATCGTGCACCTCGTGATGGTGCTGATCGCCGGGCCCTTCAACGAAATACGCTCGATGATCACCGGCTGGTTCCGCCTGCCGAAGGAGAGATCGAAATGACCCGACGCTTGATGACCCGACGTGCTGCGCTGACCGGCCTTGTCGCCTCGCCGATGATCCTGTCGGGGTGCGACCGGCTGGGGCAATCCCCCAGCTTTCGCAACATCGTGCTGTCTTCGGGGGAATGGCTGTCCTACCGGATGCACCGTCTGTTCGGCGCGAACGCGATGGCGCGGGAATACACCGAGGCCGAGATGTCGCCGGATTTCCGCACCAACGGCAGCACGCGGCCGCAATCCGCCGAGTATCAGCGCCACCTTGCGAACGGCTTTGCAACCTGGTCACTCAAGGTGTCCGGTCTGGTGGAAGAGCCGCAGGCAATCCCGCTGGCGGACTTGCGCGCGATGCCATCCCGCACCCAGATCACCCGTCACGATTGCGTCGAGGGGTGGAGCGCGATCGGCAAATGGACGGGCGTGCCGCTGGGCGCGGTGCTGGACCGCGTCATGCTGAAGCCCGAGGCGCGGTATATCGTATTTCGCTGCGCAGATGCGCTTGGGCTGTCGCCGTATTACGAGAGCATCGATCTGGTCGATGCCTTCCACCCGCAGACAATCCTCGCCTATGGCATGAATGGCAGCGACCTGAGCCAGGGTCATGGCGCGCCGATCCGGCTGCGGGTCGAACGGCAGCTTGGCTACAAGCATGCCAAGTTCATCATGGAGATCGAGGCCGTCGACAGCCTTTCCGATATCGGCCTTGGCCGTGGAGGGTATTGGGAGGATACCGGGTTCTACGAGTGGTATGCCGGAATCTGACGCTCCCGGATTAGGGGGTTCCGCGCCCGCGACGTCCCGTGTCATGGTCCACGCAAGCCCCTTCAGCGGGGCATTGGGAGCACCAGGGAGGCACCCCCCATGACCGCATTCCACGATGCGCTTGAAACCCGCAGCGCCGATGAACGCGCGGCCGATCTGGCCCGCGCGCTG
The DNA here is from genome assembly GCF_019061145.1 of Anianabacter salinae. Lineage (GTDB taxonomy): Bacteria > Pseudomonadota > Alphaproteobacteria > Rhodobacterales > Rhodobacteraceae > Anianibacter > Anianibacter salinarum. The sequence continues at coordinate 360,594 of NZ_JAHQZS010000005.1, forward strand.
CCCGCGCAGATCGCCCACGCGCAGGACAAGGCGCCCGCGATGGCGCGGCTGCTGCAAGGCGTCGATCCGTCCCAAGTGACCGACCGCGCCGCGCTGGCCGCCTTGCCGGTGGTGCGCAAGTCCGAACTGTCGAAGGCGCAGGGAGAGGCCGCGCCATTCGGCGGCTTCACCACCGTCTCGGCTGCCGAGGTCGAGCATGTGTTCCAGTCGCCCGGCCCGATCTACGAGCCGGGGCGCACCTCTGACGATTGGTGGCGTGTGGGGCGGTTCCTGAACGCCTGCGGCATCGGTGCCGGCGACATCGTGCAGAACTGCTTTTCCTATCACCTGACACCTGCCGGGATGATCTTTGAAAGCGGTGCGCGGGCGGTTGGAGCCTCGGTGCTGCCTGCGGGAACCGGCCAGACCGAATTGCAGGCACGCGCGGCCTTCGATGTGGGCGTCACCGCCTATGCAGGCACGCCGGACTACCTCAAGGTCATCCTCGACAAGGCCGACGAGATGGGGCTGAGCCTTGCCATCACCAAGGCGGCAGTGGGCGGCGGCGCGCTGTTCCCGTCGCTGCGGCAGGAATACGCGGATCGCGGCATCCGCTGCCTGCAATGCTATGCCACCGCCGATCTGGGCAACATCGCCTATGAAAGCCCGGCGATGGAGGGGATGATCGTCGACGAGGGCGTGATCGTCGAGATCGTGCGCCCCGGCACCGGTGATCCGGTCGCCGATGGCGAGGTCGGCGAAGTCGTGGTGACGACGCTTAACCCCGACTACCCGCTGATCCGCTTTGCCACGGGCGATCTGTCGGCCGTGTTGCCGGGAACCAGCCCCTGCGGGCGCACCAACATGCGCATCAAGGGCTGGATGGGCCGGGCCGACCAGACCACCAAGATCAAGGGCATGTTCGTGCGGCCCGAACAGGTGGCGCAATTCGTCGCGCGGCATCCCGAAATCGCGCGCGCCCGCGTCATTGCCACGCGCGACGGGCAACAGGACGCGATGACCGTGCAGGTCGAGGCGGACGGCGGCGATGCCGCTGCCTATGAGCGGTCCGTTGCCGATGTGCTCAAGCTCACGGGCCGGATCGAGATTCATCCTGCGGGCAGCCTGCCGAACGATGGTAAGGTGATCGACGACCAGCGCAGTTACGACTGACGGCCCCGGTGCCGTCGCAGCTTTGACGAGGGGGCCTGACATGGTGAAACTGGGGACAATGTTTGGGGCGGCCTTGCTGGCGGCGATGCCTATGGCCGCTGCCGCGGACGACATCGCGCTGATCGCGACGAACCGGGGCTATGACAACCTGCCGAACGTCGCCGAGGCGGAGGCTGCCGAGGCATTGGGCGACACCCTGGCGCGGGCCGGGTTCGAGGTGCTGGACATCTCTGACTTCCAGATGTCCGGCATCGCCGAAGAGGTCGGCGTTCTTGCAGAGCGGCTGCGCGGCGGCGACCGCGTGATCGTCTATCTGGCTGGGCACGTCGTCAGCACCGCGCGCGATGCGTTTCTTCTGGGCACCGATGCCGAGCGTCTCGATCCCTTTGCCGTTGGCACAAGCGGGCTGTCGATCGGGGCGATTCTGGACATCGTGGCGGGACGGCCAGGGGCGGCAATCGTCGCGGTGGCCGATGATCGCGCGTCGCTGCGGCCGGACGCGGGTGTGATCGAGGGCTTTGGCGAAACGGAGGTGCCGCAAGGCGTCACCGTTCTGACCGGACCGCCGCGCCTTCTTGCACGCTTTGTGACCGAGGAAATCGTGGTGCCGGGGCGCAGGATCGACCGCGCCGTCGCCGATGCGCCGCGCCGGATCGAGGCGCTGGGTTTCATCGGGCCGTTTCCGTTCCTTGCCGAGACCGCGCAACCCGACGCCCCAGATTTCGAAGACAGGTTCTGGCAGCGCGTGACCGAAGAGGACAGCGCCGAGGCCTACCGCGACTATCTCGACCGCTTTCCGCGCGGCGAGCACGCTGACGCCGCCGAGACGCGGATCAGCGCGTTGACCGAAAGCGACGCGGAACGCGCCGCGCGCACCGAGCAAGAGCTTGACCTCAGCCGCGCGGATCGGCGGGAGTTGCAGGAATACCTGACCGTCCTTGGCTTCGACACGCGGGGCATCGACGGCATCTTCGGGCCGGGGTCGCGCCGCGCCATCGACGCCTTTCAGGGCGACAACGGTTTCGAGCGGACGGGGTACCTGACCGCGAACCAGATCACCTTGCTGCGCACGCGCGGCGCTGCCCGGGTGGCGGAGGTCGAGGCCGAGGCGGAACGGCAGCGCGCCGAACGAGAGCGGCAGGATCGCCAGTTCTGGCGCGACAGCGGCGAAGGGCAGGACGAGGCGGCGCTTGTCTCGTATCTGGATCGCTATCCTGATGGCATCTACGCCGAACTTGCGCGGGAACGTCTTGCCGTGATCGAGGATCGCAACCGTACCCAGACCGAAGCCGAGGATCGCGGCGCTTGGGAAGCCGCGCAGGCCGAACGCACTGTGGCCGGATACGAGGCCTATCTGGGCAACTATCCGGACGGGCTTTTCGCCGATGACGCGCGGGCCGCGATCCGTTCTCTGGAATCGCCCGAGACGGTGATCGACCTTGATCGCGCCCGCGACCGCGAGGATGGCCTTGTGCTGGCGGCGTCAGCCAAGCGCCTTGTCGAGATCCGCCTGCAGCAGCTTGGCTATCAGCCAGGCCCGGCGGACGGCCAGTTCGACCGCCGCACAAGGCGGGCCATCGCCGATTATCAGACAAGCCGCGGGATCGAGGCGACAGGGTTCCTTGACCAGGGCACTGTCGCGCGGCTGGTGGCCGAGGCCGTGTTTCGCTGAACACGAAAAAGCCGCCCCGAGGGGCGGCTTTTCAGTTAGCTCGAAGCTTGCTGAAGCGTCTTAGCCCTGACGGGCCTTGAAGCGGCGCTGCGTCTTGTTGATGACGTAGACGCGGCCCTTGCGGCGCACGACGCGGCAGTCGCGGTGCCGGTTCTTCAGCGAGCGGAGCGAGTTTTTGACCTTCATGGGTCCTCTCCTCATGTCGCGGCGCCCGTGCGCCATACTCCATGCCCCTTGCGAGGCGTTTCTCGAATTCCGGTCCCCGAAGGGAGATGGTGGGCGGTACTGGGATCGAACCAGTGACCCCTACGATGTCAACGTAGTGCTCTACCGCTGAGCTAACCGCCCCTCGCCGCGATATCAAACCTGCGTCCTGGCCGCCTAAACGAACAAGACGCGGGTCATGCCCCGCGCCGGTCTGCGGGTCTATAAAAGGAGTCGCAGGAGGGATCAAGACCTTTTGGCGCGGCAAAAATCAGGTCTATATTCGTCGGGATACAGAGGGAGCAGTCATGGGCCGTGCCACCTACGACCTGATCGAGCCAACCACCCGCACGACAAGCGTGATCTTTGCTTCCCCGCACAGTGGCCGGGACTATTTCCCGCGATTCCTGCGCGAGTCGGTGCTGGACGAGATGCAGATCCGGTCCTCGGAAGACGCCTTTGTCGATCGGCTGTTTGCGGATGCGCCCCTGTTCGGCGCGCCCCTGATCGCCGCCAGTGCACCCCGCGCCTTTGTCGATCTCAACCGCAGCCCGGACGAGCTTGATCCCGCGCTGATCGAAGGCGTGCGCCGGGCGGGGCACAATCCGCGCGTGACATCGGGGCTGGGCGTGGTGCCGCGCGTGGTGTCGAACGGGCGCGCGATCTATTCGGGCAAGATCGGCATGGCCGAGGCGCAGGCCCGGATCGAACAGTTCTGGCATCCCTATCATGCCGCTCTGGCGGGTCTGGTGCAAAGCCAGGTCGAACGGTTCGGCGAGGCGATCCTGATCGACTGCCATTCGATGCCGCATGAAGCCATCGACAGCGCGGGCACACGCGGCACGCCGCATCCCGAGGTCGTTCTTGGCGACCGCTTCGGTGCGGCGGCGGGCTCGGGCGTGATGGAACGGGTCGAGGCGGCCTTTGCCGGGGCCGGTCTGCGCGTGGTGCGCAACACGCCTTTCGCCGGGGCCTACACAACGCAACACTATGGCCGCCCGTCGCGGGGACAGCACGTCATCCAGGTGGAGCTCGACCGGGCGCTCTACATGAACGAGCGTGAACTGGTCCCCCATGCCGGGTTCGAGGCGTTCCGAACCGTCCTGCGGTCCGTGATCGCGGAAATCGTAGATATCGGCCGGGCGGACCTGCCGCTTGCGGCAGAATAGGTTTCGGCCGCGCGTCTAGCGCAGCGCGCGTCCCTTGAGAATCGCATCGGGGCCGAATCGCGCGCGGATCGCATCCGTCGCACGCTCTGCCTCTGCCCGTTTCAGCGCTTGAGGGTCCAGAAGATCGCCGGACAGATCGGCGTTGTCCGCGCTGGTCAGGTCCGACAGGCCCACGCCCAGAAGGCGGAACGGCCCCGGCTCTTTTGCTTCATCATAGAGCGCGCGGGCGGTGCGATAGAGACGGTCGGCCATCTGCGTCGCCTCGCGCAGGGTCGTGCGGCGGGTGAGGATGCGGTGATCGTGCCGCTTGAGCTTGAGCGTGACGGTGCGCCCGGCCTGACCCTTTGCCTTGGCCCGGTCCGACACCTTTTCCGCCAGCCGCCAGATGTGCCCGTCCAGAACATCGGCGTTGGCGGTGTCGTCGTGAAATGTCGTCTCGTTCGAGATCGATTTCATCGGCGCGTCGCGGCGGACGCGGCGGTGATCCTCTCCGCGCGCCAGATGCCACAGCCGGTCGCCCATCGACCCGAAGCGCGCCTGAAGGTCGCGCTGGTCCCAGCGCAGGAGGTCGGCGAAGGTTCGTATCCCGGCGGCGTCCAGCGACGCCTGCGTGGCCTGACCGACGCCCCAGATCAGCCGCACGGGCTGATCGCGCAAGAACTCGGCCGTCCCGGCCTTGCCGATCACCGAAAACCCACGCGGCTTGTCTAGGTCGGACGCGACCTTAGCGAGGAACTTGTTGTGCGACAGCCCGATGGAGCCGGTGATGCCCAATTCGGTCTCCATCCGGCGGACGAGACGCGCCAGCATCACGGCGGGCGGCGCGTGATGCAGACGGTGCGTGCCGGACAGATCAAGGAACGCCTCGTCCAGCGACAGGGGTTCGATGGCGGGGGTCAATTCCTCCATCATGGCGCGGATCCTGCGCGACACCTCGACATACAGGTCCATCCGGCCCTTCACCACGACCGCCTCGGGGCACAATTCCAGCGCCTTGAACATCGGCATCGCGGATCGCACGCCCTTGATCCGGGCAATGTAGCAGGCGGTGGACACGACGCCCCGGTGTCCGCCGCCGACGATCACCGGCTTGTCGCGTAACTCGGGGTTCTCGCGCTTTTCCACGCTGGCGTAGAAGGCGTCGCAGTCCATGTGGGCGATGGACAGGTCGAGCAGTTCCGGGTGCGCGAGCACGCGGGGGCTGCGGCAGGACGGACAGCGCCTTCCTGCGTCGAACTGGGTCAGGCAATCGCGGCAGAGGGCAGGCATGATCGGGCCTTTCTTGGGTGGCCAATATAGGGGGTTCAGGCGCCGCGCGGAATGGGTGACGATATGGGCATGTCGGAAGGATTCTACGGGGCGAAGATCGCGGTTCTGAACGCCGGGCGTGTGCTGTGCCTGCAGCGCGACGATATCGAGGGCATCCCGTGGCCAGGCTGGTGGGATCTTCCCGGCGGCGGGCGCGAGGGGGCAGAGACGCCGGAACAGACGGCCCTGCGCGAGTTGCGAGAAGAGTTGTCGGTCGATCTCGATCTGCGCTGGCTGGTGTGGCGAAGGCTGTATCCCTCGGCCCGCATCGAGGGGTTCACCGACTGGTTCCTCGTGGCTGAGGTCGCTGCGCCGGTTGAAGGGATCGTTCTGGGGGACGAGGGGCAGGACTGGCGCTGGTTCGGGATTGCCGACTTCCTGTCCTCGCCGGTGGTCGTGCCGCATTTCCGGGACCGGCTGCGGCACTACCTGGCCGAGCGTGCCGCGCGTGATCCGGGCTACTTGCTTTGAAGCATCTGCGTCAGGCCGCGCATCGCCTGACCCTTGACCAGCCACGCGATGGCAAAGGCGAAGACCCCCAGCGATTCCAGCCAGAAGATCGCATTGTTCTGGATCAGGGTCGTGCGCCAAGTCATTGGCAGGGGCCCTTTGACCACGACCAGTAACGCCACGGCTGAAAACAGCAGCAGGCCGCCGCAGAGCGCAAAGACCCGGTGCTGCACGGTGCGGAAATGGCGACCGGTGCGGTCGCGCGGAAACAGCCACAGGCACATGACCGAAATCATGCCGAAGAACAGCGCCGCCGATCCGAAATGCGCCAGTTGCGCATGGCTGGTGACGCCCTGTACCGGGCAGGTGTAGGTCATGCCCTCTGTCTCGAACGATTGCCCCGGAGGGCAGATACCGGTGGCCCATGCGACGGGGAACAACGCCACACCGATGGCTCCGAGGCCAGCGGCAGAGGATACCCAGAAATCGGTCACAACGCGGTTCTCGCCCGGTTTCGGCGGATAGCCGAGATACGCGATCAGGAACACGCCAATCGCCGACAGGGTGCCGACAAGGATATCGCCCATATGGGTGTGGTAGAACTCGGATATCGACGGCTGCATGCCAAGGCTCGTCGGCGGCGGGGCAATGCGGGCGTAGCCATACAGAACGATGGGCAGCGCGAGGCCGAGTATCCCAAGCGCCCGCCGGACGGCATAAAGCGAACGGGCTTGGATTTCGAGATCCTGTGGCGGCTGCGGCATGGGGCGACCTCTGGCTTTCGCCTTCAGTCTAGCATCCGGAGTGCCACACGTTAAGCGTGTCCAGCGGCGATTTCTGCCAGAACCGCATCGGCAGCGGCGCGGGGGTCGCCTGTGTTCCAGATCGGGCGCCCGACGACGATATGATCGGCGCCGTCCGCAATGGCCTGCCCCGGTGTCGCGGTCCGCTTCTGGTCGCCAAGCGCCGCGCCCACCGGGCGCACGCCGGGTGTGACGATCAGCTTGCCCGCCGCTTCGGGCAGCGCGCGGATCGCGGTGATCTCGTGCGGCGAGGCGATGACGCCATGCGCCCCCGCCTCGAAGGCTGCGGCGGCGCGTTCGGTCACAAGGTCGGGGATGGTGCCGGCCTTCATCAGGCTGGCATCCAGATCGCCGCGGTCGAGCGAGGTGAGGATCGTCACGGCCAGGATCTGCGTCCCGCTGCCTGCCGCACCCTCGCGCGCGGCGCGCACGACATGGGGGTCGCCGTGCACCGTCAGGAAATCGAGATCAAACCGGCAGAGCCCGCGCACCGCCGCTTCGACGGTGGCGCCGATGTCGAACAGCTTCATGTCCAGAAAGATGCGCTTGCCATGTTCCTGCTTGAGCTCGTTGGCCAAGGCGAGGCCGCCGCCCGTCAGCATGCCCAGCCCGATCTTGTAGAATCCGACACGGTCGCCAAGGCGCTCGGCCAGTTTCATCCCGGTCAGCGCGTCGGCGACGTCCAGGGCGACGATCAGGCGCTCGTCAGGGGCATCGGTCATGGTCTGCGTCTCCGTCCGGGTTTGCGGTGAGGTGCCGCAAAGCCCGTCAGGACGCAAGCGAAACGCGGATCACGCGGCGGCGCGGCCCGTCACGGACGGCGCACTGCGCATCAGGCGCACCGCGCTTTCCAGCAAGCGGCGGCGCATCGTGCCGTCCGATGTCGCGGGCACATTCGTGCGGATGCGGAACAGGCGCGCGGGCTGGCCTGCGCAGGGCTTGACCACCAGTTCCACCACCGCCTCGACGCGGCCAAAGCTGCGGTCGCGGCGGGCGTGACTGACACGGGCATCAAGGATCAGGGCCGCGGGAAACGTGACATGAACAGACATCTGCTCGACCTCCTTGTTGGGGTTCTGCAGATTGAACGCGCCAACCTGTGGATAAGTTTCCGGCGGGCGTCGAAACCGGGTGTTCCCAACTTGCAACACTCCAACGGCGCACCCATTTCAATCTCCGAGGCTTGCAAAGGGGCGTGCCGCCTGGACGGGCGCCCAAGGGACAAGCGCTTGTTGAAGGAGAAAGATCATGAACTTGGACAAGTTCACCGAGCGGTCGCGCGGATTTCTGCAGGCCGCCCAGACCATCGCCACCCGCGAAGGCAACCCCAGTATCTCTGCCGAGCATCTGCTGAAGGCGCTTCTCGACGATGAGGAAGGCTTTGCCGCCGCGCTTATCAAACGGGCGGGCGGCGCCCCTGATCGTGTGCGCCAGTCCGTCGATACCGCCGTCGCCGCATTGCCGTCGGCAAGCGGCGGAAGCGGCCCCGGCAGCACGGATCGGGCGCTGGCCCGAGTTCTGGAAGAGGCCGAGAAGCTGTCGAAGAAGGCGGGCGACAGTTTCGTTCCGGTCGAGCGGCTGCTGACGGCGCTGGCCATCGTGCGGTCCAAGGCCAAGGACGCGCTGGATGCGGGTGCGGTGACGGCGCAATCGCTGAACGGTGCGATCAACGATCTGCGCAAGGGGCGGACCGCCGACACGGCATCTGCCGAAGAAGGCTATGATGCGTTGAACAAGTATGCGCGCGACCTGACCGAGGCGGCGCGCGAGGGCAAGATCGACCCCATCATCGGCCGGGATGAGGAAATCCGCCGCGCGATGCAGGTGCTGTCGCGCCGGACCAAGAACAACCCGGTGCTGATCGGCGATCCCGGTGTCGGCAAGACCGCCATCGCCGAAGGGCTGGCCTTGCGCATCGTGAACGGCGACGTGCCCGAGAGCCTGCGCAACAAGCGTCTGATGGCGCTCGACATGGGCGCACTGATCGCGGGCGCGAAGTATCGCGGCGAGTTCGAGGAACGGCTGAAATCGGTCCTCAAGGATATCGAGGGCGCTGCGGGCGAGGTGATCCTGTTCATTGACGAGATGCACACGCTTGTCGGCGCGGGCAAAGCAGACGGCGCGATGGATGCCGCCAACCTTATCAAGCCTGCGCTGGCGCGGGGCGAATTGCACTGCGTCGGCGCCACAACGCTGGATGAATACCGCAAGTACGTCGAAAAGGACGCCGCCCTTGCCCGCCGGTTCCAGCCGCTTCTGGTGCAGGAGCCTACGGTCGAGGACACGATCTCGATCCTGCGCGGCATCAAGGAGAAGTACGAGTTGCACCACGGCGTACGGATCTCGGACGCGGCGCTGGTTGCCGCCGCGCAGTTGTCGAACCGCTACATCACCGACCGGTTCTTGCCGGACAAGGCCATCGACCTGATGGACGAGGCCGCCAGCCGTCTGCGGATGGAGGTGGATTCCAAGCCCGAGGAGCTGGACGCGCTGGATCGCCAGATCCTGCAGCTTCAGATCGAGGGCGAGGCGCTCAAGAAGGAAGACGACCGCGCCTCCAAGGACCGGCTGGAAAAGCTTGAAAAAGAGCTTGCCGATCTCAAGGACCGCTCGTCCGAGTTGAACGCCAAGTGGCAGGCCGAGCGCGACAAGCTGGAAGGCGCGCGCGATGTGAAGGAACAGCTTGACCGCGCGCGGACCGAGTTGGAACAGGCCACGCGTGAGGGCAACTTTGCCCGTGCGGGCGAACTGCGTTTCGGGGTCATTCCGGGGCTGGAAAAGCAGCTTGAGACAGCGGAAGGCCAAGACGACCTTATGGTCGAAGAGGCCGTGCGCCCGGAACAGATCGCGCAGGTGGTCGAACGCTGGACCGGCATTCCCACGTCGAAGATGCTGGAGGGCGAGCGGGACAAGCTGCTGAAGATGGAAGAAGAGCTTGGCAAGCGCGTCATCGGTCAGGAAACCGCGCTCAAGGCCGTCGCGAATGCCGTGCGCCGGGCGCGTGCGGGCCTGAACGACGAGAACCGCCCGCTTGGGTCGTTCCTGTTCCTCGGCCCCACCGGCGTCGGCAAGACCGAATTGACCAAGGCCGTGGCCGAATACCTGTTCGACGACGATCAGGCGATGGTGCGGATCGACATGTCCGAGTTCATGGAAAAGCATTCCGTGTCGCGGCTGATCGGGGCCCCGCCCGGCTATGTCGGCTATGACGAAGGCGGCGTGTTGACCGAAGCAGTGCGGCGCAGACCCTACCAGGTGATCCTGTTCGACGAGGTCGAAAAGGCCCACCCCGAGGTGTTCAACGTGCTGTTGCAGGTGCTCGATGACGGGGTTCTGACCGATGGTCAGGGGCACCGCGTCGACTTCAAGCAGACTCTGATCGTCCTGACATCGAACCTGGGGTCGCAGGCGCTGTCGACGCTGCCGGAAGGGTCGGATGCGGCCAAGGCCAAGCACGACGTGATGGACGCCGTGCGCGCGCATTTCCGGCCCGAGTTCCTGAACCGGCTGGACGACATGATCGTCTTCGACCGGCTGTCGCGGACGGACATGGACGGGATCGTGCGCATCCAGATGGCGCGGCTTGAAAAGCGGCTGGCGCAGCGCAAGATCGCGCTGGAACTGGACGACGCCGCGCGGACCTGGCTTGCCGACGAAGGCTATGACCCCGTCTACGGCGCGCGGCCGCTCAAGCGGGTGATCCAGCGCAGTCTGCAGGACCCGCTGGCCGAGATGCTGCTCGCGGGGGATGTCGGCGACGGCGCGACCGTGACGGTCAGCGCCGGGGCGGATGGCCTTTTGATCGGCGACCGCGTGGCGGCGTCGAACAGGCCCAAACCGCAGGACGCTGTGGTGCATTGAACAGGCGAAAGGCCCCGGAGGATTGCCGGGGCCTTTTCACGTCTGCCGAAGCGCAGGCAGGCCGATGCCCGTGGATTCGAACCCGCCATCCACCGACAGCGTCTGTCCGGTGACGTAGCTGGCCTTGTCCGAGCACAGGAACACGATGGCGTTGCCGATTTCCTCTTCGCTGCCGTAGCGGTTCAGCGGGATCGCGTCGTGATAGGCCGCGATGATCGCGGGCGAATGCACCGCCATCGCCAGTTTCGTGCGGACGGGGCCGGGGCAGACGGTGTTCGCGCGGATGCCGTATTCGCCAAGCTCGGCGGCAAGCTGCTGGGTCAGGTGGATCACCCCGGCCTTCGAGGTGCCGTAGGCGATGCGCAGCGTCGAGGCGCGCAGGCCCGAGATCGAGGCGATGTTGACGATGGCGCCCCGCGTTTCCTTGAGCGCCGGAATGGCGGCCTGCGAGCACAGGAAGACGCCGTCGAGATTGGTTTCCATGACCCGCCGCCAGCGGCTGAAGTCGGTATCTTCCAGCGGCCCAAAGTCCGCGACACCGGCGTTGTTCACCAGCGCATCGATCCGGCCGAAACGCGACAGCGCCTCGCGTACCATTCCGTGCACCGATTGCGGATCGGATACGTCGCAGTCGATGCCGTGAACTCCGTCGAGGCCATTTACCGCGTCAGCCAGCGCTGCGCTGTCCCGGTCGACCATCGCGACCCGCCAGCCTTCGGCCAGAAACAGGCGCGTGGTCGCCAGTCCGATGCCCCGCGCTGCGCCCGTGACCAGTGCCGTTCTTGTGTCGCCCATGCGGTCTCTCCCCCTGCTCGGGCGAGGGTGCGCAAAAGCCGGACGCCGGATCAAGATGCAAAAAGGGCGGGCCCGAAGGCCCGCCCCAGCGCATCCCCCGAAAGGGAGAGGCGGATTACATGTCGCCCGGCATCAGGACCGTGTCGATGACGTGGATCACGCCATTCGACGCCTCGATGTCGGCGGTGGTGACGGTCGCGCCATCGACGGTGACGGCATCGCCCACGCCCACGGTGATCTCGGCGCCGTTCACGGTGCCTGCCATCATGCCGTCCGACAGATCGGTCGACATCACCTTGCCCGGCACGACGTGGTAGGTGAGGATCGCTGTCAGCGCCTCGGTGTCGGCCAGCAGACCCTCGACGGTGCCCTCGGGCAGCGCGGCGAACGCCTCATCGGTCGGTGCGAAGACGGTGAACGGGCCTTCGCCGGTCAGCGTCTCGACCAGACCGGCCGCTTCGGCAGCGGCGAGCAGCGTGGTGAAGTTGCCCGCGTCCTGCGCGGTTTCCACGATGTTCATGGTCGCCATCTCGCCCGACGAGTGGCTTGCCGCGAAGGCCGAGGTGGACATGGCTGCGATAGCGGCGGTAGCAATGAAAGTACGACGAAACATTGGATAGACTCCTGTTTCAGTTAGTTCGGGGCGGCACCCCCGCGGCGCACGCCCGACGCCGTGTCGGCATCGCACAGGGCTACGGGCACCGAACGCCGCTGGTTCACCTTCACATCCGCTTGCCCACGGCTTGACCCGCTGCGCTGTCCCGCTAAGCGCGGCTCGTGCGGCCTTGCCACTCAAATCGCCGTGAAATCCTTTGATCCGGCGTGAGCGATCCGGCGCATGTTTCAGCCTCAGAACACGAACGTGAGACGGCTTTGATTGGCGCGCGGCGCTCGCGCTGGCTACGTTGCGTCAACGCTGAAGCGAGGGAGATATGCGATGGCTGGACGATGGACGAACGATCTGGACTGGAAGGATGTCACGCCGCGTGCCGCGCTCCTGAACCGGCGCCAGATCCTTGCCGGTGGCGCCGCGCTTGCCGCGTCGGGTTTCGCGGGGCAGGCCGTGGCGCAAACCTCTCCCTATTCCACCGATGCAGAGCCGACGTCGTTCGAGGACATCACCAGCTACTGCAACTACTACGAATTCGGCACCGGCAAGAGCGATCCGTCCGACAATGCCGGTCAGCTGACCACCTCTCCCTGGACGGTCAAGGTGGACGGCCTTGTCGACAACCCCGGTGACTATGCGCTGGCCGATCTTCTGGATGGCCTGACCGTCGAGGACCGCATCTACCGCTTCCGCTGTGTCGAGGCGTGGTCGGCGGTGATCCCGTGGAACGGGATCGAGCTGGCCGATATCCTTGAACGGGTCGGTGTGCAGGACGGCGCGAAATATGTCGCCTTCGAGACGCTGCTGCGCCCCGAGGAAATGCCCGGCACCCGCTTTCCGGTGCTCGACTGGCCCTACCGTGAAGGGCTGCGCCTCGACGAGGCGATGCATCCGCTCACGATCATGGCGACAGGTCTTTACGGGATGCCGATGCCGAACCAGAACGGCGCCCCGATCCGGCTGGTCGTGCCGTGGAAATACGGCTTCAAGTCGATCAAGTCGATCGTCCGCATCACCCTGACCGAGGACGAACCGCCGACAAGCTGGAACATGGCGAACGCGCGGGAATACGGCTTCTACTCCAACGTCAATCCAGAGGTGGACCATCCCCGCTGGAGCCAGGCGAGCGAGCGGCAGATCGGCGGCGGGCTGTTCTCGCAGCGCAAGCCGACCTTGATGTTCAACGGCTATGAAGACCAGGTCGCGTCTCTCTACGACGGCATGGACCTGACGGCGAATTTCTGATGCAGCTTGTCCAACCGATCAACACGGCGGTGCGGCGGGTGCCGACATGGCTGGTCTATGCGCTGATGCCGATCCCGGCGGCCTGGTGGTTCTGGCTGGGCCTGTCCGGCGGCCTGGGCGCCGAGCCGATCAAGGCCCTTGAGCATCTGTATGGAGAGCTGGCGCTGCAACTGCTGATCGCAGGGCTCGCCATCACGCCGCTGCGCAGCCATGCCGGGATCAATCTGATCCGGTTCAGGCGGGCGATCGGTCTGTCCGCCTTCTTCTATGTCGCGCTGCACCTGCTGGTCTGGCTTGTGCTCGACATCGGCATCCTCAGCCAGATCTGGGCCGACATCGTCAAGCGCCTTTACATCACCATCGGAATGGCGGGGTTCGCGGCGCTGGTGCCGCTGGCGCTGACGTCGAATGACTGGTCCGTGCGCAGGCTTGGCCCGCTGCGCTGGCGCAAGCTGCACAAGCTGACCTATGCCGCCGCCCTTCTGGGGGGGCTGCACTTCATCCTGCTGGTGAAGGGGTGGCAGATCGAGCCGCTGATCTATGGCGCGGTCATTGCCGGGCTGCTGGCGCTTCGGGCTGTTCCCCGGCGCGGCCCGCTTCGTTCCCGCACTGCCTGAAGCCGCGCCATGTGGCGACGGGGGGCCGAGTCGGCCGGATTCGGTCCCGACTCGGCCCGTGGTCTGTGGATAACATTGATATTGCGGAGAAATTCGCGCCACGAAGCGCATGACGTCCGGGCAGGCGCCGCGGCATGCCTCCACCCAAGTCCCTGATTTATAACGAATTTACAAGAACGTCAGAAAAATGTCGTATTGGCCCGAATTTTCCGCTTGCGGGTATAGGCGTGTCTGCTTAGAACCCCCTTCACCGGCGGCGTTGAGGCGCTTGTTGGTGACGCGGAAGCGGGTCGGGGCTGAGGTTCTGGTGCGGGGAAGCGGATAACTCAGGAGATGA
>NZ_JAHQZS010000006.1 GCF_019061145.1 Anianabacter salinae
AAATCTTCCGCGATCTCGCGCCGTGTCCGACCGCTGGTCAGTGCCAGCCTGACCGCTTCGCGCCGAAACTCTGGCGTAGGTCTGTTTCCGTTTCCCATTGAACACCTCCTGGTTCCTCAGTTGGTGCTCTCCACATTTCCCGGGCAAGTCCACCAAGGCGCAGCTGCTCATCCTGGATGACTGGGGGCCGGACCGGCTCACCGCCACGCAGCGCCGCGATCTGATGGAGATCGTTGAAGAACGGTATGGCCGCGGCTCGACGATGATCACCAGCCAGTTGCCCATCACGGCATGGCATGACGTGATCGGAGAACCGACCTTCGCCGACGCCATCCTCGATCGCATCGTTCATAACGCTTACCGCCTCGAGCTGGAGGGCGCGTCCATGCGCAAAACCATCGCCAAGACGGATGACGAAATGCCTCAAAGCTGATACCCGAAACACGCTGCCTCACGGCAACGCGTCACTGGTGGCCGGATAAAATCGGAACAGGTGGCCGGATGTGATCGGAATGGGTGGCCGGATGTTCCGGAATACGCATCCTCCTCCGCCGTATCCATGAGCGTGGCAAGTTTCGGCAGCTTGGGCCGCATCTGGTCCGCTACGAGCCACTACTGGGTCTTGGCTCCGGCAGCTAGGGCTACTGCGTCAAATCGGCTGGGCATGCCGTCGATCTGTTGAACCGACACGGCTCGTGCAGAACATCCCCGATGTGGCGAGGCGGCGGCGGGATAGGGACGCACGGCGCCCCTAGTTTGTGCGGTCTTCGGTGCGGTCGGCATCGGCCTGCTCGGCGGCCCAGACGCCTGCCGCCTCGACAGCAACCGCCGACGTGGTGGGAAGGACGCCGAGATAACTATCGGTGTCCTGTGCGGGCGCGCTGGCGCGCTGGGTCATCCGGTAAAGCGCGTAAAGACTTAGGCTTCCGAAAGTGACGCCAAGGACAAGCCAGAAGGCGAACGGTCCGATGCCCTGCATAGCCCAGCCGGTCATCAGCGGGCCAAGGATCGCCCCCAGCCCGAAGGTGAATACCAGCCCCCCAGATGCGGCTGGCATGTCCTCGGAGGGCAGGAAATCGTTGGTGTAGGCCAGCAGTAACGCATACAGCGGCGTCGTCACACCGCCCGCAAGGAAGGCTGCAGCCATCAAGAGCAACTGGCTGCCGCCGTCCTGCGGTAACGGCCCGCCAAGCCCCACAATCCATCCAAAGGTGCAGGCCGCCGCCCCGATCAGGGCCGAGCCGAAGATCAGCCGACGCCGGTCGATCCGGTCGGACAGCCAGCCGATCGGGTATTGCAGCAGCAAGGCACCCGCGAAGAGCATCGCGACAAACAGCGCGATCTGCGATGTCGTCATCCCGATCTGGCTTCCGAAAACGGCACCCATGCCGGACTGGGTGGCATAGACGCTGCCCAGAAGGAAAATGCCCACCGTGCCCAGTGGCGAGCCGACGAAGAGCTTGCGCAGCGACATAGGCTGCGCGACCTCGACCGGCGGCACCGGCGTTGCCGACAACAGGATGGGCGCAAAGGAAATCGAAACAAGGATCGAGGCCCCGATGAAAAGCGCCGATGTCGTCGGATCGCCAAGCGTCAATAGACCCTGCGCCCCGATGATCCCCAGCGTCTGCGCGATCATGTAGGCCGACAGAACCTTGCCGCGGGTGGCGTTGGTGGCCGCGTTGTTCAGCCAGCTTTCGGCGGCAACGTAGATGCCGGACATGCAAAAGCCCACGAGGACGCGCAGCACGGTCCAGGCCCAGGGCTCGGCCAGAAGGGGAAAGGCGATCAGTCCCGCTGACATGAAACTGCCCAGCGCCGCGAAGACACGGACATGACCGACGCGCCGGATCAGCAACGGCGTCAGGCGCGCGCCGGACAGGAAACCGAGGAAGTAACCCGAGGTGACGACGGCCAGCTCCGATGCCGAGAAGTTCTCAATCCCGCCGCGCAGGCCGATCAGGGTGAAATGCATGCCATTTCCGAGCATGATCAGGAATATCCCGATCAAGAGGGCACCCACACCGGACGACGTGTTCTGCATCTGATGGCCCTTCGCACGGTCTAGGTGACGTTGCGGCGGTCCTGTCACGACATGGTCCTTGCCGTCATCGCCGCAGCGCCACAATCACGGTCCTTTGCGACATGGGCATCTGGCCAAGTCGCAATCGGGTCTTTGCAAAGGCCGCAACCGACCGGCCAAATAATTGTTTTTAATTGATTAAACCACCTTTGCAAAAGGGCGGTTATGATTCCTTGATCAACCTGATACCATCGCAGGCATGACGGAAACCTTACACAATCTGCTGGGGCAGGAAGATCCCGCTTCCCTGCCGCAGATCGAACGCGCGCTCGCCTCGCAGGACGAGCTGTCCCAGGATCAGGAGGCGGTGCTCAGCGCCCTGATCTGGCGACGATGCACCCAAGGATCGGCCGGGCTTCTCGGCAGCGTCCTTCAACGTGACTGTGCGCAACGCATCGAAGAGATGCCCACGCATCTGGAAGCGGTTGGGGCATCGGATGCGGCCGCGGCGACACAGGAACTGGTCGATGCCATCCCGCTGGACGATGACCGGATCAAGGCAGGGCTCGTGGACTGGATCGACACCCAGACCGACGTGGTGCGAAAGGCCCGGGAGCTTGGCACTGGCCTAGAGGATATCGACCGCGCGATCTGGGAGTTCATGAAGGACCCCACAACCGAAATCCCAGACTTGCCGATTTCTACTCGCGCTCAGATCCTGCTGGCCAAGCTTCGAGCGTTCTTCAGCCCCGGAACCGCCGAAACGTCCTAGCCAGCCGAGTGCAGAGCATCGGACAAAGGTAGAGCACATCGAGTTTCTACCACTATAGGAGAGCGACGGCTGAACGCTTCACTGCGATGACGGGAACTGCCTCACCGCAGCCGCGGCAGCAGCGATTAATTCAAATTACGTTGCTCAACGCAAATTGGAAGACACCTTACAAGACTTCAGTCAGGCCGGATTGAAAATCCTCGTGTCGGTGGTTCGATTCCGCCCCCGGGCACCACTATTTCAGCTGCTCTGGTTGAGTTTGGACCCGGCGCGGTTTTGCGTTGGGCAACGCCGATCTCGCGGCTTATGGCCGCTTCACTGTGATCTTCCTTTTGTTCGAGCGGGAAGGCATGGACAGGCTGCTCTAGGCGAACTGCGCTCGTATTTTTTGCTATCCCCTGGGCGGGGAAGTGGAAGTCCGGTGCGTTTCCGAGAATTGCACGCTGATCTCAATTAGTCGACGTTCGCGGTCTATCTAGGGCAGGATAGTCTCTACGGCTTTCGGCTCCTGAAAGAGATCTAGCGTCGACTGTAGAGCGTCAACCACCTTGGCCTTGACCGACAACCACCTTGGCCGGTTTTCAGCCGCCGGAGTTGGTGTGTCGTTCGCTATTCTGTCTCAGGTCTCTCCTTGGTTCTGGTTGTCGTTGTTGGTTGTCGCGGGTGCTTCGACCTGAGCCCTCTTGTTGGAGGCAGTCGCACGCTGAGGGAAGCTTGCGGCATTCATCTCGAGGATGGTTGCGTGGTGGACCAGACGGTCGATGGCCGCGACGGTCATCGCTTTGTCCGGGAAGATCTGGTCCCAGCCGCTGAAGGGCTGGTTGGCAGCGATGGCGATGCTGCGGTATTCGTAGCGACTGGCGACCAGCTCGAAGAGCACGCCCGTTTCGGCCTGGTCCTTGTGGGCGTAGGTGATGTCGTCGAGGATGATCAGGTCGAACTTGTGGAGTTTGGCGAGTGCGGCTTCAAGGGCGAGATCGCAACGGGCGGCCTGGAGCCTCTGCACCAGATCGCTGGTGCGGGTATACAACACGCGGTATCCCGCCTCGACGAGGGCGAGGCCGACGGCACAGAGAATGTGCGTCTTGCCGGTGCCGGAGTTGCCAATGGCGATCAGATTGCCGCCACCCTCCAGCCGGTCGCCGGCCGCCAGAGCCTCCACCCGGGCACGCGGCAGGGTCGGCAGGGCCTTGAAGTCGAACGTTGCCAGCGTCTTGCCCGCCGGCAGCTGCGCCTCGTTCAGGTGGCGCCGGATGCGACGCATGTCCCGCTCGGCCAGCTCATATTCCGCCAACACGGCGAGGAAACGGGCGGCGGGCTGACCTTCGGTATCGGCGCGGGTGGCGATCTCGGCCCAGAGTTTGTGGAAGCTGGGCAGGCGCAGCGCGGTCAGCATGCCGGGCAGCGTGTGGATATTGACCTCGCGGGCGGTCATGCGCGGGCCCCCAGCAGAGCGTCGAAGCTGTCGAGCGACGGATGTGCGACGGCGACATTCCTCGGCAGCGCCGTCGGCATCGGGCTCAGTCGGGATGCCAGCAGGTCAGGATCCGGCACCCGACCAGCGGCGGGATCGTCCGCGAGGAGATGCGCAAGCTCGGCCTCGCAGGTCTGGTCGTGGGCGATGAACAGCAGATCGACCATTCGGCGGCAGGCCTCGCGGCGCGGCAGGTCGCGTTGCAAAACCTTCCAGGCCTCAGCGTATTCGGTCCGCGGGAACAGGCTGTCGCGGTAGATCGAAGTCCACAGGGCTTGCGGTTTACGCCGCAGGGCATTGACCACGTGGTGGTAGTTGATGACATGCACGCGGTGGCCATCAACGCGGCCACGGGCGCGGAGGTGGCTGACGACCAGGGTGCTGCCGAGCAATGCCTCCTCAAGGCGGTCGTCGTAGAGGTGGACCCGCAGACGCTGCCCGATCAGTTGCGATGGCGTGCTGTAGAAGATGCTCTTGACCAGAAAGCCGCCCGTCCGCGCGACCGGCACCACGATCTCGGTGAAGTCTGTCGTGCGACGGGGCGGCAGGGGTTTCGGATGGGCCCGTTCCGCCTGAACCGCGGCCGCCCGTTGCCGGTTACGCCGTGCCACCAGGAAGTCGACGAAGCGCCGGTAGTCCTCGATGCAGGCAAAGTCGCGGCTGCCGCGCAGGATCAGCGCCTGTTCGATCGCCTTCTTGAGATGCCGGTGCTGGGATTCCACCGCGGCGTTCTCATGGGCCTCGCCGCGGTTGTTGCGGCTGGCGTCCATGCCGAAATGGCCGACGAAGGCACTGTATCGCCTGGTCATGTCTTCGCGCTCGTCGGCGGTCAGGTTGCGGAAAGCTGCCGAGAGACTGTCGGTGCGATGGTTTTGCGGTGCACCGCCTAGCGACCAGAGGGCCTGCTGCAGGTTCTCGGCCAGCGCCGTGAAGCTTTCCCCGCCCAGAACCACGCCGACGTGCTCCCAGCGGCTGTAAACCATGACGAAGTGGTAGAGCAGGTGCGGGAACGGCTGGCCCGCGATCGTCACCTCCAGCTCCTCGGCATGGGTGAAGTCGGACTGGGCCATGTATCCCGGTTCCGGCGTCTGGCGGAAGATGCTGTCGCGCTCGGGATTGTTCAGCGCCCGCCACTGTCGGACGCGCCGTTCCAGCGTTCGCCGGATGCGATCATCAGGGAAAGCCAGCGGATGTTCGCTCTGAAGATGGCGCAACAGGGTGACGGCCTGCAGCGCGCTGTCCTTCTCCAGCAACGGCAGGAGGTCGTTCTGCCAATAAACTTGAAGGGGATCTGCCGCCGTGCGCCCGTGAACGATCTTGCGGTTCGAAGGCAGCGTCGGATCGGCATCGAACCGTCGCGCGGTCCGTTCGCTGAACCCGGCACGGGCGGCCGCTGTGCGCTGGCTGTGGTCTTGGAGGTCGGTCAGGTACAATCTCAATTGCTGGTCGGTGATGGGTTTGTAGGCCAACCCGGATCCTCCATTTGACGGCAGAGGAACCCGGCTTACCAACCCGCAGCGACCAGCACCTTCCTTGACATCACTCAGGCCAGTAGGGCTGCCCTCCAGACGGGCATGCCCATCTTCCGTTCAGCCCCACCGGCCAAGGTGGTTGTCGGCACCGGCCATGGTGGTTTTCGCTCAACACAAGATCATGGTCAGCCTGCGTGCACCGCTGCCCGGGCCTGCAGAACTACGCCAACATCTACAACCGCATCTACGTGCCGATGATGCGCGATCTCGGTCTCGTGGATGGCGAGGGAAATTGCCTGTTCACGATCCACAGCCTGCGCCACGCTGCGGCGTCCCTCTTCATCGAACAAGGCTGGAACCCGAAGAAGATCCAGACGCTGCTCGGGCACGCGAACATAACCATGACGATGGACTGCTACGGTCATCTGTTCGAGGACCCCGAGAAGGACGTCGCCATGTTCGAGAAGCTCGAGCAGGACTTCAGGGCGGCGTGAGAAGGCCTTGCGACAACACTTGCGCGAATGCGACCGGGCTCCCGGAGCTCTGGCCGGTCGTGTGTAGCGCTATACTTTCACAAGCTGCACTTGATCCGCCAATCAGCCGACGGTCTGGTCGGTATTCGCTCTCCTGCCTTCGACGGAAGGCCGCACGCGACGAGGACTTGATCAACCATGGACCAGCAGGGCCCTGTATCGGCCATGCAGATCGCTCAGGTGCGGGCCAGTCTTGGCGCCTACGATGGCCGGTCACCGTCCGCCCTTGCGGAATTGGCAGTGCGGTTCCACAACGAGCCCGGGTTCCTCGATTGCATCGTCGACCTCGCAGCAAGTGAGGAAGAAAGGGTATCCGAAGGCGCCACTTGGATCTTGAAGTCGGCGTTGGAGGCCGGCGGCAGCCTGGATGCAGCGCGCACCGAACGCCTGATTGCCTCGCTGGACAAGGTGACGGCATGGCAGGCAAGGCTGCACGTTTGTCAGATCGTGCGGCGGCTGGAGGTGCCTGGGGTCGACGAAGATCGGCTGCGGGCGTGGCTGCTGGACAGGCTTGGCGCCGAGCGGCCGTTTCTGCGGGCTTGGGCGCTGGATGCCCTGTGCAGTCTGGCGGGAACGGCTGACGACTCTTTGCTTGAAAAGATGGCAGAGGATCCCGCCGCGTCGGTACGGGCCCGCGTCCGCAATCTGCGAAAGGACTTTGAGCGACGCAGACCGAAAGACAGGTCGTAGAAGACTCGCGTCGGGACTGGCCATGAAACGGAATCCTCGGGAATAATGCTTCGACCTCGATCGGGTTTGATGCAGGCTTGGCAGGGTCGCTACGCGGGTGCTGAACAGTGAGGTCGATCATGGGCGGGCGGTGTATCTCGGCGCATCAGGCACCACGGCAGCCGCCCCGATTTTGCATGCACGCCTTGTGGCGCGGCGGTGCGGCGGCGGCCCTTTGGCTCGCGGCGTTGGCCATCTTGTCCGGCGCGGGGCTGGCATGCGCTGCCTCCGTCGACTCCGAAGCGATCGATAGCCATGTCCGGCGAATGCTCGAAACCAACCATGTGCCCGGCGCGGCCGTCGTCATCGTGGACAAGGATGAGGTTCTTTTTCTCGGCGGCTATGGCGTGGACGCACAAGGGACCATTGTGACGGATCGCAAGCCCTTTCGTCTGGGATCGATGAGCAAGGCCTTCACCGCTCTCGTCACCATGCGCCTGGTGGAACAGGGCACTATCACGCTGGATGCGCAGGTGTCATCGCTCTTGCCAGATCTTGCAAAACTGGGTCAGAGCGGTGCAACTCTCGCCGACTTATTGCACCACACCAGCGGCCTGCCGACGCGCACGCCTCAGGCGGGCCCTTCGGATCCGCTTTCGAAGCATGTCGATGCCCTTGTCGATGTCAGCCTCGTCGCGCCGCCCGGAACGCGCCACATCTACTCGAGCGCGAATTATCTTGTCGCCGCGCGGATGCTCGAACGTGCGTCCGGGGCGAGGTTCTCTGACTTGCTGGCGCGTGAGGTCAGCGCCCCGCTCGGGTTGGGCGCGCAGTCAGGCACGGCCGGCCACCGCTACTGGACGATCTGGCCAATCGCCCACCGCCCGGGGGAAGAACAGGGCCGCCTCGCGACGGCCTCCGTCACAGCCAGCGCGCAGGATATGGCTCAATTCCTCAGGTTCCAGCTCGGTGACGGGCGCTGGACCGGCAAGGTTCTGCTAAGCACGGCCGGGATGCGGAGAATGCACGATGGCGCGGTGGACGGCGGCGGGTTTCGCTATGCGCTTGGCTGGCGAGAAGGAACCTTGCGCGGGGCAAGGGCCATCCATCACGGCGGCGTGCTCCCCGAACATCAGGGCATGATGATCCTCTTGCCGGACCAAGGCATCGGGATCGCCGTCTTGCTGAACGCGTCCTCGACCTTGCCACTGCCGACGCGTCCGACCAGCCACAGGCTGGCTGCAGACACCGCAGGACTCATCCTCGGATCGGAGCCGCTTTCGTTCTGGGTGTCGTTCCGGGCCTGGCTCATGGTGCTTTGGACCGGCCTGGCCGCGCTATTGCTGCACCACGGCTATTCCACCATGCGCATCCTGTCGGGACGCGACCCCGCAGAGCGCCCCCTGCGCGCGACCTCAGCGGATGTTGCGATAATTCTGGCACTGATCATCGGGCTGCCCGCATATCTTGGTCTTTCCTTGCCGCAGTTCGCGCGTCAGGCGCCCGATATCGCAATCTGGATCGGCGTTATGTTCGCCTTGACGGCGGTGGGCGGCCTGATCCGGATCCGCCGGTGGCGCAGGACGTAGATCAGTCAGGTTGAAGACCCTGCGCCGCATCGGGACGAATCCAAGAGGTCAAAGCTGCTTGGCAGAGGCACAGGCGGTCGGGGGGGCATCGGAGAACGCAGCGAGACACGCCGCGCTCATTGGCACCACCGCCAGCATCGCCAAACCGCAGAACTACGCCAACTTCCAAAACCGCGTCTATCTGCCGATGATGCGCGATCCCGGGCTCGCCGCCGGTGACTGAAAGTGCCTGATCACGATCAACAGTCTGCGACACGCAGCGGCGTCCCTGTTCATCGAGCAGGGCTGGAATCCGAAGAAGACACAGACGCTACTCGGTCACGCGAACATCACCATGACGATGGACTGCTATGGCCATTTGTTCGAGGACCCCGAGAAGGACGTCGCCATGTTCGAGAAGCTCGAGCAGGACTTCCGGGCGGCTTAGGCTGTTCCAACCTACCTTCAAGATGGCTCCGCATGAACGACGAAACATGCTGTGGCCACTCTTTCGGTGTGGAGGCACGCGTTCAGTGTCTGAATCGAGGTGGGGTCAACGGAAGGCCATCAGCCTTGGTCTTTTGGCTGAGTGAAAATGACACCCAACTCGATCTGCATGTGCGAAAGGCTTCTTTGAGCACAAACTTCATCCGCATGTCATGATTCGTGCTCATAAGAGCATTGAGGGGATGCGAGATGAACAGGCAGTCGACGATTCTTGAAACGGCCCAGGCGCGCGGACGCGTCATGGTGGACGAGTTGGCAGAGGTTCTCTGCGTTTCCAGCCACACCGTTCGTCGCGATATCAATGCGCTGTGTGCACAGGGCAAGCTGCGGCGCCTGCACGGGGGGGCCGAGTTCATCGAAGGCAGTTCGAACTTGCCCTATGCGGCGCGCAGCTCGCTCAATGTCGCGGCCAAGCAGCAGATCGCGGGACGTGTAGCGCAGTTGATCCCCAATGGAGCGACGCTGTTCTTCTCAATCGGAACGACGCCCGCCGTGGTGGCCGCCGCCCTTGCGGAGCGCGAAGGACTGACGGTCATCACCAACAACCTCAACGCCGCGATGGCGCTCTCAGAGGCTCCCGGTGCGCGAATTATCATGCCCGGAGGCGAGTTGCGCCTGCCGGATCGAGACATACTCGGGTCGCAGGCGGTCGATCTGTTCAAGGCCTACCGGGCCGATTTCGCGATCTACGGGGCTGCCGGGATCGACAACGACGGGATGCTGCTCGATTTCCATGCCCCTGAGGTGCGCATTCGTCAGACCGCGCGCGACAATTCCCGCCAAGCCATACTGGTCGTAGACCGTTCGAAATTCGGCCGACACGCTCCCGCTGTCGGCGGATATCTGCACGAGGCTGACCACGTGGTGACCGAGGCGCGCCCGGATGCGCGGTTCTCTGCGCTTCTCGACGCGCTCGACGATCGCCTGATTGTCGTAGGGGACGCATCATGAGCTTTCTCACCCTCGACGGCGTCACCCGGCAATGGAAGGGACAAGGCGGCGTGCAAGGCATCAGCCTCGCTTTGCCCCGCGGCGAATTCCTATCGATCCTTGGACCGTCGGGCTGTGGAAAATCCACGTTGCTGCGTCTGATCGCTGGACTTGAACAGCCACAAGCGGGCCGCATCGTGATCGACGGGCGCGATGTCACTGCCTTGCCGGCCTCGGCGCGCAACTTGTCGATGGTGTTTCAATCCTATGCGCTGTTTCCGCACCTGAGCGTCGCCGAGAACGTGATCTTCGGCCTCAAGGTGCGGCGCGTCGGACGGGCGGAGCGCGAGCAGCGGCTTGCCGAGGTGCTGACGATGACGGGGCTCGATGGGCTGGAACGGCGCAAGCCGTCCGAATTGTCGGGCGGACAGCGACAGCGCGTGGCGCTAGCCCGCGCGGCGGTGGCCGAACGACCGCTATGCCTTATGGATGAGCCGCTCTCGAACCTCGACGCGAGGCTACGTCATTCGGTGCGACGTGACATACGGGATCTGGCGCGCAAGCTGGGGCTGACGGTGGTCTATGTCACCCACGATCAAGGCGAGGCGATGAGCCTGTCGAACACGGTCGTGCTGATGCAGGATGGCCGAGTCGAGCAGGTCGGCACGCCTTCCGACCTCTACTCCCGCCCGGCCACCACCTTTGCCGCGCAATTCATCGGTGAGCCGCCCATGTCGCTGATCGAAGGGCCGGCTCTGGGATATCCCGACGAGGTTACGGTCGGCATCCGGCCTGAGAACGTCCGGCTCGCCGCCGCCGGGGGCGGAGACCTGGACACTGTTGTAGCGGATATCGAGTTTCTTGGTGGCGACACACGGCTGGAGCTCGACCAGTCGGCAGCGCGCGGCCTAGCCGTGATGCTGCCCGGCGCGGCACACATCGGGATCGGCGAGACAGTCGGTGTCACCATCCCAGAGGAGAACCGGCTCCTTTTCAACTCCGTCACCGGAAAGTTGGAAAAGGAGCCGCAACAGAATCCGAAGGCGCGCAATCGCCAAATTCCCGCGCCTGAGGATGGCCAGAAGGCCCCCCCTTCACCGAAAACAGTCAAAGAGGACCTTTGAACATGACCCGTATCGCTGCTGTATCCGCCATCTTGGCGGCCTCCACCGCATTGGTCAATCCGGCCCATGCCGAGATTGAGCTGACCATGTATTATCCGATCGCCGTTGGCGGCCCGCTGACCGAGGTGGTGGACGGGATCGTCGCCAGGTTCGAGGCGCAGAACCCCGACATCTCAGTCAATGCGATCTATGCCGGAAACTACGACGACACCCGGATCAAGGCCTTGGCCGCGCTGGAATCGGGCGAGCCTGCACAGCTTGCCGTGCTGTTCTCGATCGACGCCTACGACCTGATTGAGCAGGACCTGATCGTCCCCTTCGAGTCCGTCATCGAGACCGAAGAGGACAAGGCTTGGCTCGACGGATTTTACCCTGCGCTGATGGCCAACAGCATCATCGAGGGCCAGACCTGGGGCGTGCCGTTCCAGCGCTCGACCATCGTCGCCTACTACAACAAGGACATGTTCCGCGAGGCGGGGCTCGACCCCGAAAAGGCCCCCACCACCTGGGACGAAATGGTCGAGATGGGCAAGGCCCTGACCAATGACGATCACTATGGGATCATGATCCCCTCCACCGGTTATCCCTACTGGATGTTCCAGGCACTGGCGATCCAGAACGGCAAGGAACTGATGTCGAGCGACGGCCTGACCACCAGCTTCGACGACCCGGCCGTTGTCGAGACGCTGGAGTTCTGGCAATCTCTGTCGACCGAGCATGGCATCATGCCCGAGGGCACCGTGGAATGGGGCACGTTGCGCCAGGCGTTTCTCGAAGGCGAGACCGCGATGATGTGGCACTCGACGGGCAACCTAACGGCCGTGAAAGACAGCGCCACGTTCGATTTCGGCGTCTCCGTGCTTCCGGGCAACGCCCGTGCCGGTTCGCCCACGGGTGGCGGCAACTTCTACCTGTTCAAGGAGTCAACCGATGAGGAAAAGCAGGCTGCGCTGGAACTGATCAAGTTCATGACCGCGCCCGAGCAGGCGGCCGAGTGGTCGATCGCCACCGGCTACATGGGCGTGTCGCCCGCTGCCTACGAGACCGAGGCGCTTCAGGCCTATACCGCCCAGTTCCCGCCTGCGCTTGTGGCGCGCGACCAGCTTGAAGATGCGGTGGCCGAATTCTCGACCTTCGAGACGGCGCGGGTGCGCGAGGAGTTGAACAACGCGATCCAGTCAGCGCTTACCGGCGCCAAGAGCCCGCAAGAGGCGCTTGCCGGGGCGCAGGCCGCGGCCGACGCACAGCTGCGCGCCTACCGCTAAGCGCTTTTCCGATCAGTCACGGGTCCGGTTCCATACCGGTCCCGTGATGGAGCTTGCGATGACCGATGCCTTCACTCTGGAACGCCGCCGACGTGCCCTGCACGGATGGTTGTTGCTGTCGCCCGCACTGATCATGCTTGCGACATTTGCCTTCTACCCGTCGCTTGCCACGGTCATCACCTCGCTCTGGTCACGCGGGACCCGACGCAACCCGGCAGAATTCATCGGGCTTGAGAACTATCGCTATCTCTTCGACGATCCGACCTTCTGGCAAGTTGTGAGCAACAACCTGTTCTATGCGGCGGTCACGATCCCCGTGTCGATGGCACTTGCTCTCGTGATGGCGCTCTGGGCGAACGCGCGCATTCCAGCGCGCAGCTTCATCCGCACCGCCTATTTCACGCCCACCGTCTTGCCGATGATCGCGGCGGCGAACCTGTGGCTGTTCTTCTACACCCCGAGTTTCGGCATCCTCAACCAGATCGGCGCGCTGTTCGGCGCGGGCCCGGTCAACTGGCTTGGTCAACCCGACACCGCGCTCTGGGCGATCTGCGTGATGACGATCTGGAAGGAGGCGGGGTTCTTCATGGTCTTCTACCTGGCGGCCCTCCAGACGATCCCGCCCGACCTCCAGGAAGCCGCCGAGATCGAGGGGGCTAGCCGCTGGACCTATACGCGCCGGATCGTGCTCCCGCTTCTGATGCCCACGACGCTGTTTATTCTGGTCAACGCGATGATCAATTCGGTCAAACTGATCGACCACCTGTTCATCCTCACCAAGGGCGGGCCGTCGGACAGCAGCAAGCTGATCCTTTACTACATCTGGGAAAACGCCTTTGCCTTCTTCGACCGGCCATCGGCGGCAGCAATGACAGTGCTGGTGCTGCTGCTGCTCGGGGCGCTGGCCGCCTTCCAGTTTCTTGTGCTGGACCGAAGGGTGCACTACCGATGATCCGGTATCTTGAGCCCGCGGCGGCGCTCTTGCTGGCCCTTCTGTGGATTTCGCCGCTGATCTTTGCCCTCTGGGCGGCGTTCCACAATGTCGGCGACGCGGTCAATTTCCGTCTTGGCGCGCCGCTGACACTCGACAATTTCCGCACCGTCTGGGCGGGGGCGCCGTGGCTGCGCTATTTTTTCAATACCTTCCTGCTGGTCACGCTGATCCTCGCGGGGCAGTTCCTGTTATGCACACTGGCGGGCTATGCCTTTGCCCAGACCGAGTTTCGCGGGCGAGACGCGCTGTTCATCCTTGTGCTGATGCAGCTTTTCATCCTGCCCGAAGTGCTGATCGTAGAAAACTACCGCGTCGCGGCGTCCCTTGGCCTGCTGGACAGCATACTAGGCATCGGCGCGCCCTACATGGCCTCGGCCTTCGGCATCTTCCTGATGCGGCAGGCGTTCAAATCGGTCCCAAAGGAGCTTGAAGAGGCTGCCCGCGTCGAGGGCTGTGGAACGCTGGGCGTTCTCTGGCGGGTCTACGTTCCCGCCGCACGCCCCACCTACCTGGCCTATGCGCTGGTCTCGGTGGCGACACACTGGAACAACTTTCTCTGGCCCCTGATCGTAACCAACTCGCCTTCGACGCGACCCCTGACCGTCGGCCTGTCGCTCTTTGCTGCGCCAGAGAACGGCGTCGATATAGCGGTGATTTCGGCGGCGACAGTCATGGTGATCGCGCCCTTGCTTGTCGGGTTCCTGATCTTCCAGCGCCAGTTTGTCCAAGCCTTCCTCACGGCAGGCGTGAAATGAGGCAGCCATGACCCGTATCCTACAAGTTTCTGACCTTCACATCATGCCAGAGGGACAGTTATTCCACGGCCAAATCGATACCGCCCAAGCCTTGCGAGAAATGCTGTCGGGGCTAGCCGGGCTTTTACCTGCCATCGGACCGGTCGAACGTATTGTTCTCTCGGGGGATCTGACCGAGACCGGATGCGTCGATGCCTATGCGATGCTTCAGGCGATCATGGCGGAATGTCCATTGCCCTGGCGCGTCATTCCCGGCAACCATGACAGCCGCGAAGGCGTGCGCGCGCTTGCAGCGGATGCGCTCTCGATGCCCGCAACAGGGCCGATCAACTGGCGCGAGGATGTCGGCGACGTGACGCTACTGGGGGTCGATACCCTCGTCGAGGGAGCCGCGCACGGCACGCTCGCCGCCGAAAGCCTCGATTGGTTGTCGTCCACACTTCGCGGCCTGCAAGGGCGGCAGGTCCTGCTGTTCATGCACCACCCCCCCTGCACGACCGGGATCGCGGCGATGGATGACATCGGCCTTTTGAACCACAGTGAACTGGCCGAAATCGTCGTCGCCCATGCCGGCCCATTGCAGATCGCCTGCGGTCATGTCCACCGCATGATGATCGGACAGTTCGCGGGTCGACAGGTGGTGATCGCGCCAGGCACCTCTCATGCCGTCATCCTCGATATGCGCGCGCGAATGGAGTTTGGCTTTATCCCAGGCCATCGCGGCGCTGTTCTGCACAGCTTCGGCGACCATTGCCAAAGTGCCCTGATCTCATCGGCAGATTTCGCCGATCCGTTCCCGTTCAGCTAGGTTCGGCTCTGGTAACCGCCGGATGAAGGTCGGGGGGAGCCGAGCACTCAAAGGGCAAGCACACTATCAGCGGCATGCAATCGCCCGTTGACGTCGAGATCAGGCAACTGAAACCGAGCAAGGCGGGTAACAAGGGAAGGAGAAGCCCTCACGTGTCGAGCAATCGGACAGGCTCGTCGATGGCTTTGCGTTGCACAACGCAAAGCAAAATTCAGAACATGAAATTCAGTCAGGCCGGATTGAAAATCCTCGTGTCGGTGGTTCGATTCCGCCCCCGGGCACCACATCATATCGCAATGTGAATGAACTAAATGGGTCATAGGGCGAGGTCGTCCCACCGTTCACCCTCGGCGGCGTCCGCGGAGTCGTGGCTTTCGGAGGTTCGAACACAGCTTCTCTGACGCTCCGGACCGGGGACTCGATTTCTGGTCGAGACCTGCATATCCCTGCCTCGATCTGCACTCACACAGCCCAACTACACAATAATCACCGACGACGGTGCATCAGGCTCATCAGCCGCGCCTGACGGTCGAAAGGTTTTTCGGGCATCGCGGGACCGGCTTCGCCGTCCATCATCCGCCGGACCATCACAGCGGCGATGCCCGCAAAGATAACGCCGCCCACCGCCTGCCCGATCAGCACTCCGGCCGCGCCAAACAGTGCGCCGCCTGCGAGCACGAAGGGCACCGTCCCCAGCGTGTGCCGCCCCCAGTTGATCCATGTCGACCGGAACGGATGGCCCATGTTGTTGAACGCCGCATTGGTGACGAAGATCACGCCGTTGAAGAAGAACGCCAGCGCCAGAGGCCCGCAGAACAGGACCAGCAGGTCGCGCGTCACCCCCTCGGCTCCGAAGAGCGTGATGATCGGGCCACGCAGGGCGAACAGGATCGCGGTCATCGCCACGGTGAAAAGGCCGCAGAACAGCAGCCCATCGCGATAGGCCTGCCGGACCCTGTCCATCCGTCCCGCGCCGAAATTCTGGCCGATCACCGGCCCGATGGCCCCCGACAGCGCGAAAATCACGCCGAAGGCCACCGGCGTCATCCGGCTGACGATGGCCATGCCCGCGACCGCCGCCTCGCCAAAGCTGGCCATGGTCCGGGTCACGAAGGCTTGCCCCAGAGGCGTGGCAAGCTGGGTCAGGATCGCCGGGCCTGCGATGGTCACGATGGGCACGAAGGCGACGGACATCTCCGGCAGACCGGGTCGCACCAGCCCGCCGTGATGGCGAAAGATCGGGATCAGAGCCGTGCCCGCGATCGCAAGCCGCGCCGCGACGCTGGCCAGCGCCGCCCCTGTCAGGTCGAGCCCCAGACCGAAGATCAGGATCGGGTCGAGCACCGCGTTGACCAGCGCGCCCCAGATCGTCGCCATCATCGCGCGGCGCGCGTCGCCATGGGCGCGCAGGATCGCGCCGCCCAACATGCCGACAATCAGGAATGGCAGGCTCGGCACGATGATCTGCAGGTAAAGAACTGCAAGATCGAGCGTCTCGCCCGTGGCGCCCATCAGCGACGCCAGTGCCTCAAGGTTCAGCCAGACCGCCGCTGCAAAGATCGCGCCGAAGACCACGCCCCAGACCAGCGCCGCCGCCGCCTGCGCACGGGCGAGGTCCGCGTCGCCCTGTCCCAAGGCGCGCGCCACCAGCGCACCCGCCGCGATGGCCATGCCGATGCCGAAGGAGGTGGTAAAGAACAGGATCGCGCCCGCGTAGCCCACCGCAGCCGCCAGTTCCGCGTTGCCCAGCATCGAGATGAAGACCATGTCGATGAAGTCGACCGCAAAGACCGCCATCAGCCCCACCGACGAGGTCAGCGCCATCACCGTGATGTGGCGAAGAAGATTGCCTTCGAGAAAGACGGCGCGCGCTTCGGCCATGGGGCCTCCGGTTCGGTTTCTGGTCAATCCAGCCCTCTTTGCGACGAAGGGCCGAGGCTGGAACCGGCGCCCACGTCGTTCGCCCTTTCAGCGCTGAGAAGGAGTTGGCCTCAGATTACGAGGAAAGCGAAGGGCAAAACGCCGAGCAGACCGTAGAGCCTCAGTCGTGCGGCCGGCGAGAATGACCCCCTGCGGGTGAAAAGAAGGACGCAAAGGACACCAAGGGCGGCCCCGAATGTCAGCGCCACTGGCAGGTTCAGGTGATACCAGTCCGTACCGAGAGAATGGGTAAGCGCCTGTCGCCTTTCGCCAGGCCTTGGTCCGTCCGACAACGCAGACCGGAGAGGCGGAGTAGACCCGCAGTCATCACAGCGCGCTTTGCTCCCGTGGCGTTGGCCTTGGCTTACTGAACCGGCGTGAAATCCGCAGGCGCGTCGAAGACGACGAAGACCTGGCAGACCTCGGGGCCCAGGCAATCTTCGGCATGGGGCACGCCGCCGGGCTGGAACCAGTAGGACCCGGGCAGAAGGTCCGGTCCCCGGTCCGGCTCGGACAGTTGCCAATGCTGCATCCGGCCTTTCACGACCATCGCCCAGTAGCCGTGCGTATGGGTGTGCGGCAGGACCTCGTAAGCTGCGGGGTCGAGCAGCGAGGTCATCGCCGTCGGCATCCCTGTTCCGACGCCTCCATAAAGAGCGACACTTCGGACGCCGGGGGCCGGGAACGGGGCGAATGCCACCTGATCGGCCGGAACACGGATCTGGGCGTCGGGCTCTTGCAGGTGTTGTGCCT
This sequence comes from Anianabacter salinae, assembly GCF_019061145.1. Lineage (GTDB taxonomy): Bacteria > Pseudomonadota > Alphaproteobacteria > Rhodobacterales > Rhodobacteraceae > Anianibacter > Anianibacter salinarum. Next base: position 17,568 of record NZ_JAHQZS010000006.1, read on the forward strand.
GCGCGGACAGGCCAAAGGTCGCAACCATCAGGAAGGCCGTTGAGCCGAGCAAAAGCAGGCGGGAGAGGACGTTCTGGTGCATCGTGGGCAGCCTCATCCAAGTGGGGAAAAATCGGTTCAGCGTGTGGTTCCGGCGGCCATCGCGCGCAGGGCATAGACGGGAATGGCAAGGGTGAGCAGGACGCGGGGGACGTGGCCAAGAAGCCAGGTCGCGCGAATCGTGGCTGCGTTGTCCTCGCTCACCGGACCGATCAGCGCGATGGCCTTGTAGAAGGCCAGAGCATCCCCAACGGGCGACCCGATCGCAGCCGCAAGTCGCACGTTGAGGGGCATGTGAAAAAGGATCGTGATCAGCGACAGGGCCAGATACAGCCACAGCGCGATCACCCAGTTCCGCCGCGCCGGGGCATGGTTCCAATCGAACCGGGCCGACAGGATCAGGCCGACCAGCATCAGCAGGAACAACGGCATGATCGTGTAAAGGAAATTGCTGAACTGCGGGAAGAACTGCGCCGCGAAATCGGCCGGAGGCAGGCCTAGCCAATAGGCCCCCATCGACAGCCCGATGAACAGATTGGCGCCAAAGAAGGCGGCTGCGGTGATGACGGCCAGCGTATTGACGCGGGCGCGATAGGGATCAGACTGCATTGCGGTGGCCCTGTCGTTGGGGGTCAATGAAACTCGGTCTTGGCGAACTGACGAAACAGGAACGCGGGCGCGATCCGGCTCATCCACTTGATCTGGCGCGATTGTCCCAGCAGCATCTCGCTCTGGTTCCGGCGCAGCCCGCCCAGGATGTCGCGCACGAGGTCGGCGGGCTTCATCTTCTTGAAGTTGTCGGACTTCAGCACCGATGCCATGTCGGTATCGACGACGGGCGGCAGGGCCTCGAAGACGGTGATGCCGTGAGGCTGCAGCTGGTGGCGCAAGGTCTGCGCGCAGTGATGGATCAGGGCTTTGGTGCCTGAATAAACCGGCGTTCCGGGCGACGCGACGAACGCGACGCCCGATCCGATGAACAGAACGCCGGGCTGCGCGCTTTGCTCCAGCAGCGGCAAGGCCCGCCACGTCAGGGTCAGCGGCGCCGTTGCGTTGATCGCGATCTCGCGCTCGATCTTTTGCAGCGTGTCGGGGTCGGTCCGGAAGTCATAGGCCAGGAAGATGCCCGCATTGTTGACCAGAAGGTCAAGGCGGCCGTGCTGCGCCTTGATCTCTGACAGGATCCGCTCCTGATCCTCCGCAATCGTCACGTCCCCCGCGATGGCCTGCGCCCCGGTCAGGCGCGCGGCCTCGGCAAGCTTGACCGCGTCGCGTCCGCAGATGATGACCGTGTTGCCAAGCGCGACAAGCTGCCGGGTCAGCTCGCGCCCGATGCCCGAACCGCCGCCGGTGACGAGTATGATCTTCGATGTCAGGTCCAAGTCGGTCTCTCCCAAGGACAATGTCGTCGCCAATCTGCCCTGCCGGATGGCCTTCTCCCACCGCCTGCGACTTGCAGATCGGATCAATGACTTGCAGATCGGCTCAAAGCCATTGCGTGGCACGAGCCGATCGTTTCTAGAACGTCTGGCGGTGTCCCCCGCGAGAAAGGCCCCCGCATGCAGCCGCATGAGCGATCCCCGATCTACACATCCGCTGTCCTGTCGGGCCCGATCTGCGGGATGCTTGGCCTCGGCTGGGACGAGGTTCTGACCCGCGCGGGCATCGTGGCGACCGAGCGCAACGACCATGCCTTTCTCGTGACCGCAGAGGAGTATCTGCGCCTCTGGACCGCAATGATGGACCTCTCGGGGCAGCAGGACATCTCGAAGCTTCTAGGGCTGCGGATGGCGGGGGGCCCGGCGATCCCGGTTCTTTTCGCTCTTTCCACCGCGCCGGATTTCGAGACCGGCATCCTGCGCATGGCCGAGTTCAAAAGCCTGTTCGGGCCGATGCAATTCATCGTATCGCGCAGTGCGTCCGAGTTCACCGTGCGGGTCGTGCCGGATGTGGCCACCGCGTCGTTGCCGGGATCGTTCAGCAGCCCGCAGATCATCTACCTGCACGCGCAGGCCAATGCGCTGGCGCGTCATGCGATCCACCCGCTGCGGGTGTGCCTGCCGCTGCCGCAGGACGAGCGCGAGCGTCTGGATGAGACCTTTGGCCAGGTCCCGGAACATGGCGACGCCATGCTGACCTATGCCCGCGCCGATGCGCGTGTTGCGTTCATCTCTGACAACCCCGAGCTTTGGGAAGCCACCGAAGCGGACCTGCAAAGCCAGGCCATGATCCAGTCCAAGGGCGTGCCCCTGTCGGACCGGGTTCGCGCGACCATGCTGGAGGCGTTCTCGATCACCGAACCCAGCATCGCCCATGTCTGCGCACGCCTGAGATTGAGCCGCAGCACCCTATTGCGGCGTCTGGCGGACGAAGGGGTGACCTTCCAGTCGCTGCTTGACGAAACGCGAAAAGAGCTGGCGATCCGCTATCTGCTCAAGAGCGATCTCAACAACCAGCAGATCGCGCATCTGGTGGGCTACCGCGACTCGAACGCCTTCCAGCGGGCGTTCCGGAAATGGACGGGGATGACCCCGCAGGCTCTGCGCCCACATCGCGGGTAGGGGAACGCGCAGACGCCAAGAACGGTCGTCCCTTCGGAGGGATCGATCCTCGCACACTCTCAACGGAACAGACTTCCAACGCCCTTGCTCTGCGTTTCCCCGTCACCGTCTCGCAGCTGGAACAGGGCATTCAGACCACGCTCTTGTGCGCATGCTGCCCCCCTTTCGACTCCCATCACCATAAGCGCCGTTGCCCACGCGTCAGCCTCCGCGCAGGTGCGCGCCACCACGGTGACCGAGGCGGGCGAGGCAAGTAAGGGTGTCCTGCGGTCTGGGTCCATCGTATGTGACAGACGGCGGCCCCGCACCTCGACCCAGTGGCGATAGTCGCCCGAGGTAGCCACGGCAGCCTCCTCAAGCGCGAGAATGGAATGGGGCGCGCGCCGGTCCGGGTCCGGCGCCTCGACCGCGATGGTCCAGGCTTGCCCGTCCGGTCGGACCCCAAGCGCGCGCATCTCGCCGTCAATCCCGACGAGCGCATTCTCAATGCCATGGGTGCGCAGGGTGTCGGCCAGCCGATCCACGCCGTATCCCTTGGCGATACCGTTCAGATCGACCGCAACCGGCGCAGATTTGCGAACATGGGTCCCGTCGATCTCCAACGCCGTATGCGCGGGTTGGCGGTTGGCTGTCATCGCCTCGCGGATGCGGTGTGGCGCGGCAACCTGCGGCCCAAAGCCCCAGGCCATCACCGCATCGCCCATGCCGATATCAAAGGCACCGCCCGTGGCGCGCCCGGCCTCCAGCCCAAGGCGCAAGACCTCTCGAAGCTGTTCGGGCGCCGCGACCCAATCGCCGACCGGCGCGGCGTTCAGGCGCATCAGGTCGCTGGCCTTGTTCCAGGTGGACATCTGGGCATCCACCGCGTCCACGGCGGACTGTAGCGCCGCTTGGATCGGCTCTGGATCATGGCCCTTCGCCGTAAAGAACAGCGCAGACCAGCGCGTGCCCATGGTGGCCCCGTTCAGCGCGTGGCGCGTGTGGTCAGTAGACATCTTCGACATATCGCCCTTCTGCCTTCAGGGTCGCGGGGGTCAGCCCGGCGGGCGCGAGGATCTCGGCCAGAGTATCGGCGACGCCTGCGGCCATGTCTCGCCCGCCGCAGACCATCACGCGGGCCCCGTCCCGGATCAGTTGGGCGACTTGGGCGGCGTCGCCGCGCAGCGCGTCCTGAACATATTGAGGCTGCGTCTCACGCGACACCGCCGTGATCAGCCGGGTCAGCAAGCCCTTGCTCTGCCAGTCGCGCAGTGCCTCGCCATAAAGGAAATCGCTGCTCGGGTGGCGGATCCCGAAAAACAGGTGAATGGGCCGCTGCCGAGCGTTGCCGCGCACAAATCCCGCCAGTGGTCCGATCCCGGTGCCTGCCCCGATCAGGATCAACGGGCCGTCGTCACCGCGCGGTTGGAAATCGGGATTGCGGCGCAAGAAGGCGGTCACGGTGTCGCCGGGCTCCAGCGCCGTGAGTTGCCCTGAACACAGGCCGCCGAGGTGCTTCTTGACCACGATTTCGACAAATCCATCGCGGCGGGCGGATGCGAGCGAATAGAGGCGCGGCACCGGGCTGCCCTCGGGCAGGATGCCGATCAGATCGCCTGCGTTGAAACGGGCAAAGCCTTGTCCGGCCAGCCGCTGCCACAGCGAAACACGCGGCAGTGCAAAGCGCAGGATTGCGGTCGGGGCCTGCACCTCTGCACCATAGTCGCGGCGCGAGATCAGGGTCAGCGCCTTGGTCCTGGGCAAGACGGGCTGATGGATGAGGTCAAGCGCGATCCCCATAGCCTGTCCGAGGTCACGCCCCCAGCGAGCGAATTCCTGCGGCGATTGGCGGTCGATCATGCCCATGGCCATAAGTCCGGGCCAGCCTTTGGCCTGTGCCGCCGCCGTGACGGCCTTGGCAAAGGCGCAGTAGGCTGGATAGCTCCGGTCGCCAAAACCAAGAACGACCAAGGGGATCTCGGGCGCGCGGTCAAGCGCGTTCAACCGATCCAGGAACCCCTTGGCCGAGGCGGGCGCATCGCCATCGCCATAGGTCGCGGCCAGCACGATCATCCGCTCGGCACGGCCATAGCGGGCCGGGTCCAACGCTGACATCGGCGCGAGATGCACGCTTTGTCCGGCCTGCGTCAGCGCGGCGTGAAGCGTCGCGGCAAAGGCCCAAGTGCTGCCGCCCTCGCTGCCGACCAGCACGATGGTCTCGGCTCGGCCTTTGGCCGAGTTGCCTCGGATTCGGGGGCGTCCACGCCGCCCGGCCAGCCAGATCAGAACGCCCGTCGCCCCCATGAGCGGCACGCCAAGCGCCATGATCCCAAGCACAAGCCCAAGCGTTGTGGCACCCTGTCCGGTGTGGAGCATGTAGATGGTTTCCGAAGTACGCTCCCACAGGGACAGATCAGCCCAGGCCAAAAGCGCCCCGGTCCCTTGATCAAGATACCCGGTGCCCTGATCCGTCTTGAGCGTGAAGACATCCGTCGGATCACCGGGATAGGGAAAGCTCAACTCGCGCAGGGTGTCCACCGGCGTGATGCCGATCACCGCCATGTCCGCAAACGCGATGCCTGTCTCGCCGCTGACCTCCGCCGGGAAGTCCGGCATGGCAGCATTTTCCGGGAGCACCTCAAAGGTGACGGCGACCATCCACAGCGCGGTCACGGAGGACAGCACCAGACCAACCACCGCAATCCGGGCGATTTCCACATGCAAACGGCCCGGCGCTGTCCCGCGCAGGGGCGCGAACCAGTGTCGCCAGCCACCTGCGCGCCGCGCCACAAGGGCCGCACCGGTGACAGATAAGATCAACATCGCCAGGGCGCCCACCGCCATGACGAGACGGCCCGCATCGCCAAGCAAGAGCGAGCGGTGGAAATGGGTCAGCCAACGCTCGACCTTGTTGGGATCGGCCAATCCCGCGCCCGCGCCCGTGGCGGGATCGATGACCGCCGCACCGGGAGAGTCGTTCTCGAACCAATAGGCGGTGATCCGGCCCGAGGGCGCGCGCCGGATTTGCTCGACCGTGGGATAGACGGCTTGAATCCGCTCGGACAGTTGCGCGACCGTCAGGCCAGCCTCGGCCTGCGGGGCGGTCAGTTGATCCGCCGCAGGGAAGACGGAAAGCGCCGCCCCGCTGAGCGCGAGAACTGTGACAAGGGCAAGGGCCAGAAGACCCGGCCAGCGATGGAATGCACGGATCATGACCCGCCCCCTCTACATGTCGTAGGAAAAATCCGCGATGTAGCGACGACCCTTCACGAGGGTTCCCCTCCCGCCTGACGTCAGCGGCACCGACACTTCGTTCGGGCTGTCGCGCATATCCTCGACAGAGGCGTCGATGTGCAGCGTGTAGCCCGCATCGAACAGCGCGTCGGCCAGGTCGAGGGTTATCTCAAGCGACCGGCCCGCGCCGACGCTGGCGCCTGTGATCCCGTTGACCTGCGCGGTGTCGCCCCCTGTGGCGCGATACCATCCGGTCAGATGATTGTAATACTTCGACTTTCCGCCAGCCATCCAGAGAGTGCCGACATAGGTGTCCGAAGCGTCCGTCACGTACAGCGCGAGATAGGCACCATCGCCGCCGTAGGACGTGAGGTTGGTGGTCAAGGTGACCTGTCGCGCCATGGCAAGGCCGGGCATCGTCAGGGCCGTGGTCAGCACGAGTGTAGAAAGAAGGGATTTCATCGGGTTTATCCTGTTGCTGGAAGGGCGGGCGTCAAAGGCGCTCAGTTCACCTTGACCTTCGGCGGCGTGCCGGTGCCGAACAGGCCGTTTTGCGGCGGGGCCACGGTGCCAGCCGGGGCCGGATTGCCGACAGCCGTGCCGTAGTCGTCGTCGTCGTCATCGTCGTCCTCGTATTCCATCTCGACGACCTGCATCGTCGCCGGGTCGAGCTTGACCTCGATCTCCCGACCGTCCGCGTCGCGGCCCTTGATCTCGAAGCAGCCATCGTCGACTTCAAAGTTCCGAACGGTCCAGCCATTGTCCTGCGCCACCTGAAGCGCAGCTTCGCGGGGCTGCCACTGGGTGCGCGGCACAGAGCAGTCGTCGTCATCGGCAAGCGCGGCACCTGCGGGCAGCAGCGCAGCAATCGTCAGCATCGTCAGGGTCTTTTTCATGGGGTCATCTCCTGTTTTCTGATGAACCCAATCTGCGAGGCTGATCTGAGCGCTACCTGACACGGCGGCGATTTCTGCTTCAGCTTGCTGTCAGGAACGAAAAGGCCCCGCCGGGACGGGCGGGGCCAATGCAGGCCGAAGGGAAAGTTGGCCTTGGGTTTGTTGGATAGCCTCCGGCTCAGGCGCCCGCAGGGTGTGTGCAAGATAGCGCTGTTCATTGCCGCCGGTCCTGTCCTTGAGATAGGCAAGCGGTGCTCTCGGCCCTTTCGTGAATTGGGCAAAGCGCGCGTAGCGCGTGCCGATCAGTCCCCGGACAAGACGGACGGCCAAAAGGCCCGCGACGGGCCGCTTGTCTCATGGGCGACGGCATGGGACGCGCGATCAGTCATCGTCATGGCCTTCGATTTTGTCCTCGTCCTCGTCCTCGTATTCGAACTCGATCACTTCGAGCGTGGCCGGATGGACCGTGACCTCGATCTGTCGGCCCGCGGCATCGAGGCCCTCGATCTCATAACAGCCATCGTCGATCTTGATCCGGCGAGCGGTCCAGCCATTGCTCTTGGCAAGCTCTGCAACCGCGTCTCTGGGCTGCCAGTTCTCCATCGGGACAAAGCAATCATCATCCGCCAGCGCCGGGCTGGCCGTGCAAATGGCGAGGCAGGCAAGCATCATGGATGTCTTTCGCATGGGCCAAGCTCCTTGTTCCGGGCAGCGATATTCAGTGTATAGGGGGCCAAGCTGACGGGAGACTGAAGCGCTTTGTCCACCGGCGTAAGCTTTGCGTCAGTCAGGCAGGCCATGCCTGGGGTTCCGAGCATGAATGGGAACAGAGCCGCCATGCGTATCCTGCTGATCGAGGATGACACCGTTTTGGGCCCCGCCGTGCGGGACCAGATCGCCGCCGATGGCCAGTCCGTCGATTGGGTGACGCGGCTGGATGCGGCAGGCGAGGCGGTGCGCGGCGCGTCCTATGACCTGATCCTGCTGGATCTGATGCTGCCCGATGGCCGCGGGGTCGGGTTCCTCAAGACCCTGCGCAAGCAAGGCGATGTGACACCCGTCATCATCCTGACCGCGCTGGATCAGGTGTCAGACCGGATCGAGGGGCTGAATGCCGGGGCGGACGACTATCTGGTCAAACCCTTCGATCTGGCCGAGTTGTCCGCGCGGATCGGGTCGGTCGGGCGGCGCTACAGCGGCAATCCGAACCCGATCATCAGCCACGGCTCGCTCGACATCGACCTTGCCGCCCGCAGTATCCACAAAGCTGGCAAGCCCGTGCAGCTGACCGCCCGCGAATGGGCGTTGTTCGGGGCCTTCCTGGCGCGTCCCGGCCAGCTTCTGTCCAAGGCGCAGCTTGAAGAAAAGCTCTATGCTTTCGATACGGAGGTCGAAAGCAACACCATCGAAGTCCATGTCAGCCGTCTGCGCAAGAAGCTTGGGTCAGATCTGATCGAAACCGAGCGCGGCATGGGCTACCGGTTGGGCAAAGCATGAGACTGCCGCGCAGCCTACAGGCGCGGCTGGGGCTGTCGGTCGGTCTGGTTCTTGCGGTCTGCTGGATATTTGCGGCGACGGCGACGGCCGTTCTGGTGCGTCATGAAATGGACGAGGTGTTCGACGCGGCGCTGCGCGAGACGGCCGAACGCATCCTGCCCTTGGCCGTGACCGAAATCATCGGTCGCGAAGAGCAAGGTCTGACTCAAAGGCTCGCTGCTATTCGCGCCCATGACGAGTTCTTCACCTATGTCGTGCGCGATCCTCATGGCCGTATCCTGCTGCAATCACATGCCGCCGACCCGTCGGTGTTTCCGCCCTATGACAGGCCTGGGTTTCATGACACCGCGACCCACCGGCTCTATAGCGCTGCGGTGCTTCAGGAAACGATCCGCATCACCGTCGCGGAACCGTTGGACCATCGCCAAGAGGTTGCACGGAATATCCAGATGGGGCTTGGCCTGCCTCTGATGATTGTCTTGCCCATCGCGCTTGCGGCCATCGTCTTTGCCGTGCGCCGGAACCTCGCCCCGCTGCGCCACTTTCGCGCCAGTCTGGAGACCCGAAATGCGCGGGACCTGTCCTCGGTTCCCGCGCATGATCTGCCTGCCGAGATCGGCCCGGTCGCCACCACGCTCAACAGCCTTCTGGCGCGGCTGCATTCCGCGTTCGAGGCCGAGCGCAGCTTTGCTGCCAATGCAGCGCATGAGCTGCGCACGCCGCTCGCCGGAGCCATCGCACAGGCGCAGCGCCTGCAGTCCGAGACCGCCGACCCGGCTGCCAAGGCCCGCGCCGGAGAGATCGAGACAACGCTCAAACGGCTTACGCGCCTGTCCGAACGGCTCATGCAACTTGCAAGGGCCGAAGGTGGGCGGCTTCGCATGGACCAAAGCGCCGACCTGCGCACCGTCGCGGAACTCGTGGTGCAGGACATCGAGCGCATGAGTGCGCCAGAGCGTATCGTGCTGAGCTTGCCCGAAACGCCGGTCATGTCGGACCTGGATCCCGACGCCTTCGGAATACTGTGCCGAAATCTTGTCGAAAACGCCGTGCGTCATGGCGCTATGACCTCGCCGGTCGAGGTGATGTTGACGTCTGACGGGCAACTTGTCGTGGCAAACGACGGCCCAGTCCTGCCGCGCGACGCTCTGGACCGGCTGACAACCCGTTTTGAACGAGCGGGCTCAAACACCGATGGCAGCGGGCTGGGCCTTGCCATCGTTGCCGCCATCACGGACCGGTTCGGAAGCCCGCTTGTTCTCGCGTCGCCAAGGCCGGGTTCTGAAACCGGTTTCCAGGCCAGCGTGAATCTACCGACAGAGGTTGCCGGCGCTTGGTCATGAATTGGAGTTCGGAATTATCGGGAACTTGCGATCTGCTTCTTTCCGAGTGCCACCCTCGACCTGCAGGTGGTTGTATCATCGTAGCGAATGCCCGCGTCGCCCACATTGTGTGGACTCGCCGACGACCAGGTTCTGTGTGCCGAACAACAGTATGATCCAATTGGCGATCCCACGAGGACTCGAACCCCGAACCTGCTGATTAGAAGTCAGCTGCTCTATCCAGTTGAGCTATGGGACCGTTGCGCCTGCTTTAGCGTCGTCGGGGGTATCGGGGCAAGCGCGTCTATCGTCGGCGGGCGGGGCAGCGGTGTTGTCGTTTCGTCCGGGTCGCAGGGGCGGGCCGCCTTGAGCCTCGAACTCGTTCAATCGGCTTTCGTATCCTGTTGCCCTGTCGAACATGAATGAGTATTCATGTCCTATGGACAAGATACCCAAGACCTTGCGCGGCACCGCGCGGCGCGAGCAGCTTTTGAGATCGGCGGAAAAGGTGTTCGGCGAAAAGGGCTTTGCCGCCGCATCCATTGCCGAGATCACCCGCGATGCCGATACCGCCCTCGGCACGTTCTACATCTACTTCACCTCGAAAGAGCAGGTGTTTCGCGAGCTTGTCGTCGAAATGGGGCACCTGACGCGCAGCGTGATGAGCGATGCCGTCACCGGCGCGCCCGACCGGCTGGACGCCGAGCGTCGGGGGCTTCTGGCCTTCCTGCGATTTGTCGCTGACCGCCCGTCGCTGTACCGGATCGTCGAGCAGGCGCGCTTTGTCGATCCGGAAGCCTACCGGGACTATTTCTCAAGCTTCGCCGCCGCCTACCGCGATCAGTTGCGCAAGGCCGAGGCGGCGGGGCAGATCCGCCCGGGCGATGCAGAGGTGCGCGCCTGGGCGCTGATGGGGATCGCAAAGAACCTTGGCGACCGGTTTGTCCTGTGGGAAGAACACGGCGATCTGGAAGCCATCGCCGAGGCTGCCTTCGACATGATCCGCGACGGGCTGTCGCCATGACGGGCGATCTTGTCTCTGCCCTGCAGTCCGGGCGTGGAACCGTGACGCTGGCCCTGACTGCCCCGCGCGCTGCGGCACTTACACCGGAAGTTCTGGATGCCCTGCGCGCCGCGCTGGACACCGCCGAACGCAGTGCGCCCCATACGCTTTTTCTGACAGGTGGGCGCAACTTTTGCTCTGGTGGAGACGTCGCCCGGTTTCTGCAGGCTGCAGACTCGGGCGAGGCCCGCGACTATGCCCGCCGCGTGGTTCCCGCCCTGCAAGAGATCGTGCTGCGGCTCTACCGGATGCCCGCCACCGTCGCGGTGGCGGCGCGCGGTGCGATCACCGGCGGCGGCGCGGGGTTTCTCTTTGCTGCGGATTGCGCGGTTCTGGCGCCGGAGGCCTTCGTGCAGCCCTACTATGGCCGCGTCGGCTTTGCGCCCGATGGGGGCTGGACGGCGCTGTTGCCGGGCAGGATCGGACACGCCCGGGCCGGGGCATGGATCGCTGGCGACCACCGGCACGGGGCAGAATCCCTCAGGCAGATGGGATTGTGCAACGATGTAAGCCCGTCGCCGGAAGCCGCGATTGTGGACCTCCTGGGCAAGACCGGGGCCGACACCCGGATCGCCACCAAGGCACTCTTGCGCGATGACGCGCACTGCGCCGGGATCGAAGCACGGCTGAAAGCAGAGACAGAGGCGTTCCTCGACCGCATCGACCGCCCCGATGTCCGGCGCGGCATGGCTGCCTTCGTCGCCCGCAACCACGAGGCCGCCGATGTTTGACCGTGTGCCCGACATGGCCGCCAAGCGCGCCGAGTTGTCGGGTGATGCCGTGGCGTTCCGCGACAGCCGCACGGGCCGGGACTGGATATTTCGCGACGTCGACGCGGCGGCTAGCGGCGCGGCACGTGTGCTTGCGGACCGAGGGCTGACCGAGGGCGACCGCATCGCCTGCCTGTGCCTGAACAGCGCAGAGTTCTTCATCCTGCTGATGGCCTGCCAGAAGGCGGGGCTGATCCTGTGCCCTCTCAACTGGCGTCAGCCGCCCGCCGAAATGATCGAGACGCTGGGCGCCGTGTCGCCGCGTCTGATCCTGCATGATGACAGCTTTGCCGAGGTCGCCGCCGACGTGGCCCGGGCACTGGGCATCACGGCTGCCTCGCTGGAGGCCGGGTCGGACATCTGGCAGGCGCCAGGGTCCGCGCCTACCCGAATGATCCCGGCGGATCGCCCATGGTATCTGCTGTTCACCTCTGGCACGACCGGGCGGCCCAAGGCGGTGATCCAGACCGCGAGGATGGCCTGGGCCAACACGATCAACATCGGCCAGGCAATCCACCTGACCGCTGCGGATACATCGGTGAATTTCCTGCCGATCTTTCACACCGCCGGCATCAATCTCTACACGCTGCCGGTCTATCTGACCGGGGGCAGGTCGACCGTTCTGCCCAAGTTCGAGGCGGCAGACCTGCTGGCGCTCTTGCGTTCGGGCGAGGTGACGCAGTTCTTCGGCGTGCCCGCGATCTACCAGGCCTTCAGCCTGTCGCCGGACATCGAGACGGTGGACTGGGCCGCGCTTCGTTGCGGCTGCGGCGGCGCGCCGCTGAGCGAGCCGCTGATCCGCTTCTTTGCCGAACGCGGCGCCAAGGTGCTCAACGGCTTCGGCATGACCGAGACGGGGCCAACCGTGTTCCTGATGGATGCGGCCCACGCCGAGGACAAGATCGGCTCGGTCGGGCGGCCGCAGATGCTGACCGAATGCCGGCTGGACGGCGTGCCGGACAGTTCACCCGGCGAAGGCGAGGTTCTGCTGCGCGGCCCCAACATCACGCCGGGGTATTTCGACAATCCCGAGGCGACACAGGCGGCCTTTGCCAAAGACGGTTGGCTGCGAACCGGCGATGTCGGGCGGCGCGATGCCGACGGGTTCCTGTGGATCGTGGACCGGCTCAAGGACATGTACATCTCGGGCGGCGAAAACGTCTATCCCGCAGAGGTGGAGCGTGTGCTGGTCGAGCATCCGGCGGTGCTGGAAGCGGCAGTCGTCGGCGTGCCCGATGCCAAATGGGGAGAGACCGGCGCCGCGTTCCTGCTGCTGCGTCCAGGTCAACAGATCGACCCAGCCGCCTTGCGTGCGTGGTGCCGCGATAGGCTGGCGGCCTACAAGATCCCCGCGACCCTCACCGTGCTCGACGACCTTCCCCGCACCGCCGCGGGCAAGGTCCGCAAACCCGACCTGAAAGCGATGATGACATGACCGAGCTTCGCCAGACATGGCTTCCGACGCAGGACGATTTCGACCGCTTCGCGGACGTGTCGGGTGACGACAACCCGATCCACGTCGATCCCGACTTCTCGGCGCGCACGGCGTTCGGCGGGACGGTGTCGCACGGGATGCTGATCTATACGAAACTCTGGGGAATGATCCGTGCGGCTTACCCCGAGGCGGCTGCGCGGCGCCAGACTATGATGTTCCCCAACCCGGCCTTCACTGGCGAAGAGGTGCGCCTGGAGGTGGACGGTGCGCTGCCCGGCGCCGTCACGATGCGGGCGATCCGCATCGCCGACGAGGCAGAACTGTTCCTTGGCGAAGCAGAGGTGGCGTGATGCGGATCGGCGACAGGGCAGAGCTGCAGCGCAGCTTCACCACGGGCGACCTGACGGCCTACGCGGAACTGGGCGGCGGCCCGCCGGACGGCACGGTACCAGAGCCGCTGATCGCTGCGCTGTTCTCGTATCTCTTGGGCGTCGAATTGCCCGGGCCGGGCACCAACTATCTCAAGCAGGACATCGCCTATCTCGCCCCGGCTCCTTTGGGTGTTCCTCTGACTGCTACGGTCGAAGTTACACGCATCCGGCCGGAAAAGAACATCGTCGATCTTTGGGCGACAGCGCGCCTGCCGGACGGAACGGTGGTTGCCGAAGGCAGATCGCTGGTGAAGTTTGCCGATACCGGCCACGCAGGGTCGGCGGTCTAGCCCGCAGACAACTCGGCGTCGAAGTCGCGGATCAGGGCGGCGAAGGCCTCGGGTTCCTCAAGATGCGGGGAATGTCCTGACCTGTCGAACCGGCAAAGCCGCGCCGCCTGCGCCCCTTCTGCCAGCCAGCGGGCGGTCTCGGCGGGATACACCTTGCTGCGCGCGCCGTGCACCACCCGCCACGGGATACGCACGCCGCACGCGGCACCGCGCAAGTCCATCGCCATCATGTCATCCCAGTAGCACGCCATGCGGGCCGGATCGTTCGACAGGATCTGCGCCAGCGCATCGGCGCGGCTGAACCCGGGCGCGCCTGCCCGGTCCGCGAACATGGTCGTCGCGATCTTCTCGGCGGCGGCGGGCCAGTCGGTATGGATTTCCTCGGTGTTCCGGCGCAGGTGGCTTTCGGTCTGGCCGATCAGCCCAAGCGCCCAGCCATCGGCGTTCACGGGGCGAGGGCTCATGTCGATGGTGACAAGCCCCGCCGCGCCCGTTCCGCCGTGCCGCCCCAGCCAGGCCCAGGACACCGCCGCGCCCATGGACCAGCCGACGATCAGCGTCTCGGGGCCGGTTTGCGCGACCTCGGCCTCAAGCATGTCGATGGCAGCCTCCAGCGAGGCCGCCTGATCCCTCGCGGCGCCATGCCCCGGCAGGTCGGGCGCGCGCACGCCCTGCCCCAGCCGGTCGCAGAGATCGCCGAATACGGACCCGCGCATCGTCCAGCCATGCAGCAGGATGACCGGGCGGTTCAGGGGCGATGCCCTCACCGGCCCGTCCGAAGCCGCCCGACGATGCCAGCCGGAAAGAAATACACACTCAGGATGAACAGCACGCCCAGCCACAGAAGCCAGCGGTCGGGATCGAGAAGCCGCGACAGTAGCGGGATCGCCGCCGTCGCCTCTGCGGCAGAGCCCATCAGGTTCTGCAGGTAGGTCTGCGCCAGCACCATCAGCGTCGCGCCGATCGCGGCGCCCCAGATCGTGCCCATCCCGCCGATCACCACCATCAGAAGGATGTCGAGCATGATCGCGAAGCTCAGCGTCGTGTCGGGGCCGACATAGCGCAGCCACAGCGCGAACAGGCTTCCCGCCAGCGCCGCAACAGCCGCCGAGATGCAGGTTGCGATGATCCGGTAGCGCACGACGCGGTAGCCTATGGCCTCGGCCCGGAAATCATTCTCGCGGATCGCCTGAAGCACCCGTCCGAACGGCGAATTGACGATCCGCAGCAAGGAAAGGAACAGCGCCAGCGAAACGAAGAAGACGACGTAGTAATTCAGGATCTTGCCGGTGATGTTGATGCCACCGAACTCGCCCATCCGGTTCGCCGGGCCAAGCGCACGGGGAATCTGGAAGGTAAAGCCATCCTCGCCGCCGGTGATCTGCGACAGCTGACTGACCAGCACCGCCATCGCAGAGGCAACCGCCAGCGTGATCATGGCAAAGAAGATCGCCCTCACGCGAAGCGAAAACAGCGCGATCACAAGGGCAAAGGCGGCGGCCAGCGCAGCCCCGGCGAGCGAGCCAAAGATCAGCGAACCGAACCCGCGCCCCATGTGCTGCGACGCCAGCCCGACGCCGTAAGCGCCCATGCCAAAGAACATCGCGTGGGCGAAACTGACGACGCCGGTATAGCCCAGCAGAAGGTCATAGCTTGCTGCGAGCAGGATGAAGACGCAGATCCGCGCGGCCGTTTCGAGGGCCCGCACGCCGGGAAACAGGAACGGCGCGAACAGCAGGCCGAAGAAGATCACCAGCAGCAGGGCCGTCAGGAGGCGCGAGCGGGGGCTGTCGCCAGAGATGAGACGCATCAACATGGGATCACTTCGCCTTCACGACGGGCATCATGCCCTGTGGCCGCCACATCAGGATCGCGGTCATCAGGCCAATGTTGGAAATCAGGGCCAGCTTGGGTTCGAGAAAGGCGATGTAGTTCTGCAAGAGGCCGACCATCAGCGCCCCGATGAACGCGCCCTCGACCGAGCCGAGCCCGCCGATAATCACGACGATGAAGACAAGGATCATCATTTCCTCGCCCATGCCGGCGGTGATGACCTCTTGATAAAGGCCCCACATCACCCCGCCAAGACCCGCCAGCGCGGATCCGGCGATGAAGACGCCGACAAAGACAAGGCGCAGCCGATAGCCAAGCGCTTCGACCATCTCGCCGTTCTCGACCCCGGCCCGGACGATCAGGCCGATCCGGGTGCGGCGGAACACCAGGCGCATGGCGACGAACAGGACAAGGCCGATGACGACAGCCAGCAGGCGAAACTTTTCCAGCGCCGCGCCCCAGAAGGTGAACGCGCCTTTCAACATCTCGGGGCGGGCAAAGAAGATCTCGTCCGGCCCCCAGATCACGTGGATCAGCTGTTCGATCACGATCAGGCCGCCCACGGTGACGAGGATTTGCTTGAGATGCGCGCCGTAGACCGGCTTGACGATGACCCGTTCGAACGCCCAGCCCAAAAGGCCCGTCACCGCCATCGCGGCCAGCACCGCCAGTAGCACGACGCCAAGGTTCAACAGAAGCGACGGCGCCTGCGCCCATTCCGCAAGGCCCAAGACCACGCTGATCCCGACGAAGGCCCCGACCGAGATGAAGGCGCCGTGGCCGAAGCTGATGACATCCATCAGGCCGAAGACCAGCGTCAGGCCCGAGGCCATGATGAAGATCATCATGCCCATCGCCAGACCGGACACTGTAAGTGTCAGCCAGCTTGACGGATTGCCGATTGCGACAAAGCCGACCACCAGCAAGATCGGCACCAGCAGCAACGGCATCGCCCGCGCGATCCGGTCGGCAATCGGCACGTCCGCCATCGTCGGGCGGTGATCGGGTGCGTCGGTCATGCCTGCTCCATGCTCAGGCCCATCAGGCGTTCCAGCAGCGCCGCGTCGGTGGCGAGCGTCTGCATCGGCCCGGACCAGATGATCCGCCCGTCGTCCATCACTGCGGCGTGGTCGCCCAGCGCCTTTGCGACGGCGAAGTTCTGTTCCACCAGCAGGATCGACGCGCCCTCGGTCTTGAGGTCACGCAAGGCCCCCGCCATGGTCGACACGATGGCCGGGGCCAGGCCCTTGGTCGGCTCGTCGATCAGGTAAAGGCGGCGTTCCTCGGCCATGGCGCGCGCAATCGACAGCATCTGCTTCTGGCCACCTGACAGCGTACCGGCAGCTGAGCGCCAGAAGGTGCGAAGCGGCGGGAAAGCGGCAAAGATGCGATCCCTCCGCACTGGATCGAGAGGACCGGATACGGCGGCGAGCGTCATGTTCTCTTCCACCGTAAGGTCCGAGAAGATGCCCATGTCCTCGGGCACATAGCCGATCCCGGCCCGGGCGCGGTCTGAGGTTCGCATCGCGGTGATGTCGGCTCCGTCGAACGCGATGCGCCCGGCGCGCGCGGTCCAATGGCCGATGATGGTGCGCAGCGTGGTGGTCTTGCCGACCCCGTTGCGCCCCAGAAGCATCGTCACCGCGCCCCGCGGCACGTCAAGGTCGACGCCGTGCAGGATGTGATACTGGGCGATGTCGGTATGAACGCCCTCGAGCCGCAGAATGGGATCAGACATCGGCCAGTTCCTTGCCCATGTAAGCCTCTTGCACCACGTCCGACGCGATCACCTCGGCGGGATCGCCGTCGGCGACCAGCGCGCCGTTGTGCAGCACGATGATCCGGTCGGCGAGGGTGCGGATCACGTCCATCTTGTGCTCGACCAGCAGGATCGTCCGGTCGGTGTCGGCCTTCAGTTCCGCGATCAGGTCGAGAACCACAGGCGCCTCGTCCGCGCTCATCCCCGCCGTGGGTTCGTCGAACATGTAGACCTTTGGATCGAGCGCGATCAGCATCGCCACCTCCAGCTTGCGCTGGTTGCCGTGGCTGAGTTCGGTGACCGGCTGCTCGGCGATGGCGTGCAGACGCACACGCTCCAGCACCGCCATCGCCTCGTCGGTCAGCGCGGTGTGGCTGCTGGCCATCGAGAACAACGCGCCGCGGACGAGCCGGTGGGCCTGGATCGCAAGGCGCACGTTCTCCAGCACCGACAGCTTGGGAAACAGGTTGGTCAACTGGAACGCCCGGCCAAGCCCGCGGCGGCATCTTTCGGACGGGGAAAGCCGACCGATGTCCTGGCCCAGCAGGTGGACGGACCCCGAACTTGCCGGTATCTGCCCCGAAATCAGGTTGAAATAAGTGGTCTTGCCAGCGCCGTTCGGGCCGACGATCGCCGTCAGTTCACCCGCGCGAAAGGAACAGCTTACAGCGTCAACAGCGACGTGACCGCCGAAGCGAACGGTAAGGTTCGATGTCTGAAGAAGGTCGGTCATCGTTCATCCTCTGGACTCGCGGTCAGAAGGTCGAGGCGTTCTTGCAAGATTCTGAATGCGCAGAGAGCGTGCGGGACACCGGCGGGGCCGACCAAGGCCCCACCGGTGTCACCCGGTTAGTTACGAACCGGGATATCCATGTCCTCGATGCCCAGTTCGCGCACCAGCACGGGGACGCCATAGTCCTTGCCGTCCTGCACTTCGGTGCGGAAGTGGTACATCGACTGCAGCGCCTGGTGATCTTCCGCGCGGAAGCGCATGGTGCCCTTCGGCGTCTCCCATTCCATGCCTTCCATGGCTGAGATCAGCGCCTCGGTGTCGTCTGCACCGCCTACGGCACGGATCGCCTCGACCACGGCGATCCCTGCCGCCATGCCGCCTGCCGTGAAGAAGTCGGGCGGCCCGCCATGACGCGCCATGTGCTGCTCGACAAGCCAGTCGTTCACGTCATTGTCGGGAATCTCGTAGTAGTAATAGGTGGCGCCTTCGAGGCCGGGAAGCTCCTTGTACGCCGTAAGCGCGGCAAGGATGTTGCCGCCGGTTGCGATCTCGACGCCGAACCGCGAGGGGTCCATCGCGTTGATCTTGCCCATCGGGTTACCGCCGCCGGCCCAGATGATGAACAGCTTCTTGTCGCCATCGACGCCTTCCATTGCGTTGAAGATGCGTTCGGCCGCCGCGGTGAAGTCGGTGGTGTCGGTGGGAACGTATTCCTCGTGCACGATCTCGGCCCCGGTGTCACCCAGCGCCTCGCGGAAGGCTGCGACGCCGTCGCGGCCAAAGGCATAGTCCTGCGCCAGGGTGGCGATCTTGACGTTTTCACCGCCCAGCGCGACCGCGTTGGAAATGGCGTCCTGCGACGAATTCCGCCCGGTCCTGAAGATGAAGCGGTTCCATGCCTCGCCGGTGATCGAGTCCGCGACGGCCGGTTCGACGATCAGGATGCGCTCGTATTCCTCGGCCACCGGCAGCATCGCCAGCGCAACGCCCGAGCTGACCGGCCCGACCGCGATCTGCGCGCCATCATCTCCGTAGGCCTCGGCGAGAACGGCGCGGCCCGTCGCGGGATCAAGCTGGGTGTCCTTCTCGATGACGGTGATCGGCTCGCCGTCGATCTCCATCGTGCCGCCGGTCGCGTATTCGAGGCCCAGCATGAGGCCGATGTGGCTTTGCGCGGCATAAGCCTCCAGCGCGCCGGTCTTGCCATAGACATGGGCGATGCGGATTTCCGCATGCGCCGCTGTTCCGCTGACCGCAAGCGCGAGGGCTACGGCCCCCAGACGTTTCAAGGTCGACATACCAGTTCTCCTCCCTGATCACTGTGCCGCACATGAAATATGAATCAGTATTCATGTCAAGATCGAACCGCGTAACGGTGCCGGAGTTGATGGCTATCGCTGGTGGCATTGGGGCCAGACAGGTCGGTCAGTCAGGCTCCAGGAAGAGGCGGAGGTTGCAAGCCTGCATTTGCACGGGGTCGGGAAGCGCCGCTGCAGACAGGGACGCGCCGAAATCCTACCGCCGCTTCCGCTTCACACCGCCGCGCTGGCCGCCGCGACCGCCGGTCGAGCGGCCCTTGGCGCCCACCGCAGCTTCGGAAGCCCGTTCGACCGCCTGTTGACGGGCCAGCGGGTCGTCCGAGATCGCCAGGTCCACCGCTTCCAGTCGCTTGACCTCGTCTCGCAGGCGCGCAGCCTCTTCGAATTCTAGGTTCTCTGCGGCCTTGCGCATATCGGTGCGCAGACCGTCCAGCACAGCTTGCAGGTTCGCGCCCGCCATCGGCTTGTCGATGGTCGCGGTCACCCGGTTCATGTCCACGTCGCCCTTGTAGAGCCCTGCCAGAACATCCTCGACGTTCTTCTTGACGGTGGCAGGGGTGATCCCGTGCTTGAGGTTGTAGGCGACCTGCTTTTCGCGGCGCCGGTCGGTTTCGCGCAAGGCGCGCTCCATCGAGCCGGTCATCCGGTCGGCATAAAGGATCACGCGGCCTTCCGCGTTCCGGGCGGCGCGTCCGATGGTCTGGATCAGCGAGGTTTCGGACCGCAGGAAGCCTTCCTTGTCGGCGTCGAGGATCGCCACCAGTCCGCATTCGGGGATGTCGAGGCCTTCGCGCAAGAGGTTGATGCCGACCAGCACGTCAAAGGCGCCAAGGCGCAGGTCGCGCAGGATCTCGATGCGCTCGATCGTGTCGATGTCCGAATGCATGTAGCGCACGCGAATGCCCTGTTCGTGCAGGTATTCCGTCAGATCCTCGGCCATGCGTTTGGTCAGCACGGTGACAAGCGTGCGGAACCCGCGCGACGCGACAAGGCGGATCTCGTCCAGCAGATCATCGACCTGCATCTCTACGGGCCGGATTTCCACCTGTGGATCGACCAGGCCGGTGGGGCGAATGACCTGCTCGGTAAAGACGCCGCCGGTCTGTTCCATCTCCCACCCGGCGGGGGTGGCTGACACGAACACCGACTGCGGGCGCATCGCGTCCCATTCCTCGAACTTCAGCGGGCGGTTGTCCATGCAGGACGGCAATCGGAAACCGTGCTCGGCCAGCGTCATCTTGCGCCGGAAGTCGCCCTTGTACATCGCGCCGATCTGCGGGACCGAGACGTGGGATTCGTCGGCAAAGACGATCGCATTGTCGGGGATGAACTCGAACAGGGTCGGCGGCGGCTCGCCGGGGGCGCGACCGGTGAGATAGCGCGAGTAGTTCTCGATCCCGTTGCACGATCCCGTCGCTTCCAGCATCTCCAGATCAAAGTTGGTGCGCTGTTCCAGCCGCTGCGCTTCCAGCAGCTTGCCCTCGTTCACCAACTGGTCGAGCCGCGTACGCAGCTCTTTCTTGATGCCGCCCACGGCCTGGTTCAGCGTCGGGCGCGGCGTGACGTAGTGCGAATTGGCATAGATGCGGACCCGCTCGAACGTGTCGGTCTTCTGCCCGGTGAGCGGATCGAACTCGGTGATCGCCTCCATCTCCTCGCCGAAGAACGACAGCCGCCACGCGCGGTCCTCAAGGTGGGCGGGCCACACCTCGAGCACGTCGCCGCGCACCCGGAAACTGCCGCGGGCAAAGGCCTGATCGTTGCGGCGGTATTGCTGCGCCACCAGATCGGCCATGATCTTGCGCTGGTCGTATTCGCGCCCGGTGTGCAGATCGACGGTCATCGCGCCATAGGTCTCGACCGAGCCGATGCCGTAGATGCAGGACACCGAGGCGATGATGATGACATCGTCCCGCTCCAGAAGCGCCCGGGTGGCCGAGTGGCGCATCCGGTCGATCTGTTCGTTGATCTGGCTTTCCTTCTCGATGTAGGTGTCCGACCGCGCGACGTAGGCTTCGGGCTGGTAGTAGTCGTAGTAGCTGACGAAATACTCGACCGCGTTGTCCGGGAAGAACCCCTTGAACTCGCCGTACAGCTGCGCCGCCAGCGTCTTGTTGGGCGCCAGGATGATCGCGGGGCGCTGGGTTTCCTCAATCACCTTCGCCATGGTGTAGGTCTTGCCGGTACCGGTCGCGCCCAGCAGGACCTGGTTGCGCTCGCCCTCCTTCACGCCGGACGCAAGCTCTGCAATCGCGGTGGGCTGGTCACCGGCAGGCTTGAACTCCGTCTGCATGACGAAGCGCTTGCCGCCTTCCAGCTTGTCGCGCGCTTCCACCGGCGGGGCGGGGGCGTGCAAAAGCGGCATCTGGTCGGGGCGATTGTTGTGCATGGGGACAGGTCCTTTGGCTCTGCAACTATGTGAAGGTTTGTTGCCGCGCATCAAGGGCAGGCGTGTCGGCAAGCCATTGCGCTGCCGACAGCGCCCTGTCAGGAGGATGTCGGGAGCAGTGCCGCGGGCACGCGAAATGCAACCTATGGTTACTTTTTTCTTGCACCAATCGCGCAGGCGCGATAGCTCTGGCATGCAAGCAGCAGAACGGCTGTCGGCCGCCCGGGCGAACCCCCCCCCCCACTCTTCGCTCCCCCTTCGGCGGCCGACAGTCGGCCTTGCACCGCCGCACTCGGTTCTGCATAACAAGGCCGGAACCAATAGGGTGACGATCATGGGCGCACGCATCTACAGACCGGCCAAATCCGCGATGTCGTCGGGCACCGCGCGAACGCATCACTGGGTTCTGGAGTTCGTTCACGCCTCAAGCCGTGAGGTCGATCCGCTCATGGGCTGGACAAGCTCCTCGGACACCCAAAGCCAGGTTCGTATCCGCTTTGAGACGAAGGAAGCCGCGCTGGACTACGCCAAGGAGCACGGGATCGACGCCGTCGTTCAGGAACCGCACGCGCGCAAACCTAACATCCGCCCCCGCGGCTACGGCGAGAATTTCGCGACAGAACGCAAGGGCGCCTGGACGCACTAGGGCTGTGTAAATCCGGGCAAAGTTGTCTCGGAATCGGGGCAAGGATTTCGCGAGCAGATTGCAGCTACCTTCGGTGGTAGTGATCTTTGTGCGAACCCCTACATCTAGCTTCAGTTTTGGGCCTGGTTGAACAAGTGGGGAGAGCGGCATGCATGCAGCCCTTTCTGCGCTGTGCGCCTCTCGACTCTTGCGAAGACACGTTGACAGTTTCCGTGACACCGTGCTTCCTCCGCCTATGGAATACTCGCAGCACATAGGCTGGTCTCGCTGACCATTCCGACCCGGGGCACTCATCCCGGTGACACCGCCTTGCTGTTCGAGCCTTTGCCATGCCGCCTTCCGATATCCTCTTTCGCATCAAGGGTGCTCCTCGCGTATCACCTGCGCTGGCCCATGCGGGCTGTGCTGTGCCACGCCGCTGGTTGATAGCCGGATCACACTCGCGCTGAGCGCGCGATCACCCTCTTGATCCAGCACATCCATAGGACCGCGCCAGCCACTGGCTTGGCGGCGCGAAGGACATGTCATGCCGAAACCCTTCAACTTCGCCCCCGGCCTTCGCCGGCCACCCATTCCGACGAACGAGATCGAGAACCGCCTCGGTCGGTTTCTCGCCGACCTCCGGCTTCGAAAAGCCGCCGATGACGACGCAGAAACCATGAGCGACCCGATCCCCCGCCCTGACTTGGACCGCATCGGCCGCCGCGCGCGCAAGCTGCACGAGGCGCAGCGCAAGGCGCAGAAGAACCCCAACCTCAGGAAGGAAGACTGGGAACAGCTGAGCGCCGTCTTCAACGGCATCGCGCTTGACGGTCCCGCGACCGAGCATCGCGCCGACGAGATCGCGGCGGAATTGCTGGAAGTGATGCCTTGGATGCCTCAAGCCAGGCTCTTCTGACAGTGCCCCGGGCGATTATTCAACCACGGTCATGTTGGCCGCCCGGCTGGGACTCTGGTCTGAAGGTTCCTCTTGTCACTGCCCAAATCCGGCAGAGGATGCGACCCTCTGCGCCGCTCTTGCGACAATAGGCCAAAGCCATGAACGACCGCGGGATCGCTGCTTGAACGTTTCAGCGGGTCCCTATCTGGTCACGACGATCTTGCCACCGGCGGCCCCGCCGTCCAGCAGATGATGCGCTTCCCGGATGTCCTCAACCATGAACACCCTGGCCAGACTGCTCGGAACAACACCGCCTGCAATTCCGTTGGCGATCGCATTCAGCGGTGCATCCTTGAGCGGTAGCGCGTCGGAACCCAGCATCTGGCTGTTGAAGAAACTGATCTTCACGGTGTTGGGGATGTCCATCATCAGGTTGAAGTTGTTGAGGATCGGCGGCCCTCCCAGCAGTCCGACGACCACGACCTCGCCCCAGGGCGTCACGCAACGTGCCGTGTCGAGAAGCGTCGCCGCGCCGACAATCTCGATGGCGCAATCCACCCCTTCCGGTCGAAGCGAAAGCACGGCATCGCGGACCTGCCCGGGGTCCACAACGACATGATCGGCCCCGAAGGCTTTCAACCGCTCGGCGCCTTCGGCCCGGCGCGATGTAGCAATAACGGTAGAGCCCTGCATCTTTGCATAGGCGACCGCCGCCAGACCAAGGCTGGACGTGGCACCACGCACCAGAAGCCATTGACCCTTGGTGATCCGCAGACTTTTTTCCAGCGCGCCCCAGACCGTCAGATACGCTTCTGGCAGCGCGGCGAGTTCGGTCCAATCCAACGCGCTATCGATGGGGATCACGTTGCCTGCGTTGACGGTTATGAATTCGGCATAGCCGCCGTGCCGCGCGGTCATCATGCCGCCCATGGCCGTCGCCACCCTTTGACCTGGCGACAGACGACCGCTTGGATCTTCGACGATCTCACCGACCGCCTCGTATCCCAGGGCCAACTCCGGGCTGAAGATCCCGTAGTTGCCGGCGCGGTAGTAACTCTCGGCCTTGTTCAGCCCGAATGCATGGACCCTGATCTTAACTTCTCCGTTCTGGGCCTGGGGTTCGACCGTCTCGACACTCTCGAGGACCTCCGGGCCGCCAGGTTTGCTTGCGATGATGGCACGCATGATTTCTCCTCTTCTAACTGCGGGCGTCACGCTGTGCGCATCGAATGTGCCAGCGGGATTGTGTTATTTGCTGCTCAGGGTTCGATGCCCTGATGCTTCATCGCGGCGACGACTCCCGGGTCCGCGGTGATAATCCCGTAAAACCGAACGGCGTTGGCATAGGCGGCGAAGTCGACCCCGTCGATGTTCCTGGCCCACCGCAGCATCGGCACGGCATAGGCGTCCACCGCCGTCTTTGCGCCGCCGACGAAGGTCTCCCGCCCCGCAAGATGCGCGTCGATCTTCGCCAAACCGCTCTGCACCAGCTTGATGCCCGCGTCCTTGATCGCCGGATATTGCTCTTGCGTCGCGCCAGAGATGTACATCATCGGCACGAAATAGGGCCAAAAGCTGGGGTGGAAGTCTCCGGTGAAGAACGAAAGCCATACGGCGACCTCGTCGCGCGTGATTGGATCGTCGGCGCCAAGAAGGTCGCCGCGTCCTGCGTGCAGGGCGATGTGCTGCATGATCGCAGCCGCTTGCGTCAGCCCGCGACCGTCGGAGGTGCGGAAGGCGGGGACCGCACCGCTGGGGTTGATCGCGAGCAGCGCGGGATCGTTCCGTTCGGCTCGCTTGGCGACATGCTCTGTTCCAACCCAGTGGAGAAGGATATGGGGGGCCAGCGCGCAGGCGCCCGGCCGATAGTAAAGCGTTGGTATGCCAGTCTCATCCTGGCTATTGCTCTCGGAAGGCATCTCTTTCTCTCTTTCTATGGTGGTGCTGACAGGCCGCCGATCGGCTCATGCGCCGGGGCTATGGAGTTCGATGACGTTTCCGTCCGGGTCCCGGACGAAGATGAAACTTGTCCCGCCTGGCAGGTTGACCGGACCGCCAGAAAGCGGAAGGCCCCGTTCCTCAAGCGCGTCCTGCACGGCGTTCAGGTCGCCCACCTCAAGCGCCATGTGCGTGTATCCGGTGTGCTTTTCCGGCACGTCCATCAGGATATTGTTTTCGGACGCGTTCGACGCGTTGAGGATGAGGTTGATGTTCAGCCCCGAGCGGTGAGCCATGATCGCGGCCGGCTCGGGGCCGAAAGGACCGGCAATAAAGCGGAACCCGAGTTTCTCGTAGAAGGCGCGGGCTGTCTCGAGACTCCGCACCCGAATGCCGACATGGTGAACTCCCTTGATCTCGCGCATGGTCGCTCCTTGCGATTCAGTCCCCGCCAAGGGGTTTCGGGTTGCGCCGTGCCTGCGCAGAGTCTGGCGCGGTTCGAAAGGCGGTGCCTATTGGGCCATTGCGTCCTTGACGAAGTTCACCCGCGCCCAGTCGGCGAACGACGTCGGCGGCACCGTCGCGACTTCACGCGCCAGCGCGATCTTTTCGTCCGCGTCAGGCCCGAAGTAGGAGTGCGCCTCGAAGTAGTTCATCATCCTTCGCAGCTCGGGGGCTTGCGGAAAGAAGGTGTCGAACACTTCGCCGGGGACAGACTGGAAGCGCACATTGTGTCCCTGGTCCCGGAGGGTCTTGACGATGTCGTTCCAACTGAGCCGATCGCCCGAAAGCGCGAGGTGCTGTCCGGTGCCGACCCGGTCAGGATTGGCAAAGGCACCTGCGACCAGAGTGCCCAGTTCGCTTATGTCGCCCGCATGAATGACACGCGCGTCCGGGGCCATCGGCATGACCCAGCCCTTGCTGCCATCCCCCTGCGGCTGGGCCGCCATCTGTCCGGTAAGGTTCTGGAAGTAGAACGGCGGCTCGACAAAAGTGTATGCGGGGAACCCTGCCGCGCTCACCAACTCATCCACATGCGCTTTCTGTGTGAAATGCGGAACATCAAACGCATTACCTGAAATCGCCGCGACATTCGGCAGGGTCGACCAGATGAAGTGCTGGGCACCAGCCGCGCGAGCGGCTTCCACAGCCGCGCGTCCCTGCGCAGGCTCGTCGACGCCCGGCCCTTCCCAGAAGTTGGTGACCACGAAGGCGCCATGGGCACCGGCAAAGGCCGACCCGAGGGTCTCGGGGCGGGTCAGGTCAGCGCTGATGACCTCGTCGGCACCCAGTCCTGCAAGTCGCGCCGCATCGCGGCTGACGGCGCGAACACGGAACTTGCCCTGCGTCTTGAGGGCGCGAACGACGCCGCCTCCCTGCTGTCCGCTGGCGCCGAATACGACGATGGTCTTCATGTCTTGTCCCTTGGTTGACTTGTCCATGACAAAAAATATGCGCCTGCCATTATCTTGGAACAAGTTCTCCTGTAGGACATGACTTGTCTCGAAAATGGTACAAATGCTCAAAGCCGATAACCTGACCGAATTCGCAGCCGTCGTCGACGCCGGGAGCATTTCCGAGGCGGCGCGCGCGCTTGATGTGGGCCGCACCAGCCTGAGCCGAAGGCTGTCGCATCTTGAATCCCGCCTTGGCGTGCGGCTGCTGCACCGCGAGACGAGGCGCCTCACGCTTACACCGGCAGGGGAGGAACTTTATCGGCGTGCGCAGCGGGTGGTCGTGGACGTGGACGCGGCCTGGGAGAGCGTGCGCAAGATGGACACCATCCCCCGTGGCCCACTGCGAGTCTCGGTTCCGGACGCCCGGCTGGCGGCGGCGGACCTTTTCGTCACGTTCGCCGAGGACTTCCCCGAAGTGCGGCTCGAGGTCACCATGACCTATCGGCATGTGGATCTCATCGGCGAGGGGATCGACGTGGCCATCCGCTTTGGAACCGTCGCCAACGAGTCGCTCGTCACGCGCAAACTCTCGACAACGACATCGCTGTTGGTGGCGTCGCCCGCGTACCTCCTGCGCCGCGGCATTCCGTCGACGCCAAGGCAGCTTGCGGATCAAGACTGCATCGTAGGCTTCGCCGGAGAGCGGACGCCCGCTCTGACCTGGCCGCTTCTATCAGGCGGAAGCATTCGCATTCCCGCGCGCTTTTGCGCGGAAGATATCGGTCTGCGCATTGCCGCCGCTGAGCGTGGCCTTGGCATTGCTCTTGTGCCACGCGCGTTGATCGCCGAGCAGATCAACGCGGGTCAGTTGCGGCCCGTGCTCGAGGATGAGGTAGGGGCCGAGACGCCGATGAATCTCGTCTTTGTCGACCGCACCCTGATGCCACCTGCCATGCGGGTATTCATTGACCGGGCGGTTAGGTTCTTTTCCAAACGGGTCGAAACGGCCAGACCCCCTAATTCCTTTGAAGTGGTCGAGCCAAAATAGGAGATGACTAAGATCTGAACCAGTATGACGGTCTGAGTGCAAGCAACACCCAAACCTAAGGCTGCTAATCATTATGCCCGCTTCGGGGCTAGCTCTAACTCAAAGCATCCAATGCCAGATGAATAAGGCCATGCTTTGGCGCGTTGGCTGGCCAGACTGCAAAGACATCAATAGCGCGCAACAAAGACATCAATAGCGCGCAACAAAGACATCAATAGCGCGCAACGTCCAGTCGGGCAGAACGTATCTCATTGATCCAGCTTCAACGTCTTCAATGGCCAGAAAATCCGGAACTATTGCAAGCCCCGCGCCCGCACGGGCCAACCGATAGAGTGCTTGGGCATCGTTTGCAAAGATGTGCGCTGCGGGTTTGATGGTTGCTTGAGTGACGCCAGTCTTGCTGAATTCCAAGGGGACATTCTGGGCAGGTGTCAATGCCAGCCATTCCCAACCGACAAGGTCCTTGGGATCTTCGGGACCCGTTCGCGATGAGAGGTATTCAGCGGACGCGACCAACTTGCGCTCGACCGAAAACAGTTTGCGGGAGGTCGCAGTATTCTTCGCCTTCGGCCCCATTCTGATCGCAATATCGAAGCCGTCATCGATCAGCGCACGCCGAGTGTCCGAGAAATCCAGAAACAGTTTGATCCGAGGGTATGACTTGGAAAACGACGCGATCTGCTCTGTGAAATGCGACTGTGACAGGACGGATGGAATAGTCACGCGAAGCTCGCCGCTTGGCGCAGTTGCGGAGACCGACAGATCAGCCAACTCGCCTTCGACGGCCTCCAGCATCTTGTGCGCTGCAGCCAGAAGCCTGTGGCCCTCGCGCGTCAGCGTCAGCTTTCGGGTCGAGCGATAGATCAGCGCAACGCCAAGGCTCTCCTCAAGCTGCGAGATATGGTGACTGACCACCGAGGGCGACAGCCGCAGCTCCCGCGCAGCCCCGCGGAATGATCCATGGTCAATCGTCTTTGCGAAGATTGCCATTTGGCGCAGCCGGTCGATCATTCGTCAAGATATCCGAACAGTGAAATCTAGCTATTCTAGCTTATGCTGCTATCTGGATTTGTCCATCTTGGTGGGAGGAGGCCGGCACCCCCGCGCGGCACCGTCATTGACCGACCAGGAGAAACATCCATGAACGCGTTCCGAGCAACTCTTGCAGCAACTGCACTTGGGCTGACAGCCATCGCAACCAGCGCAGCCGCAGACGACATGGCCACCGTGCAAACCTTCTACGATCTGCTCAGCAACCCCGGCTCGGAAACGCATGTCGCAGCATTCCTTGGCGCGACGTCCGAGACCTGGGAAAGCGTTGGCGACTACTCCGGCGAGACCGAGGGCCGCGACGGCTTTGTCGGCCAGATGGGGTTCTTCAGCCAGCTCATCCCTGATCTCGACTGGTCCGTTCAGGCGATGCATCAGGACGGTGATTTCGTGACCGTGCGCAGCCGCGCGACGGGAACGCCGACAGGCCCGTTCTTTGGTGTCGATGGCGAAGGCCGGAGCTTTGATATCCTGACGATCGATGTCCACGAGCTGGACGACGGTGTGATTGTCCGCACCTATCACGTCGAAGACTGGGCCAGCGCCTTGCGGCAGCTGTCCGGCCGGTAATCGTCCACCAGGATTGGAGAATCCCTATGGATAGACGACAGCTTCTTGCGGCATCCGCTGCCGCAGCAACCGGGATCGCCCTTGCGGCGCCCGCAACAGCGCAGACAACCGGCGACGAAGCCCAAGCTTCGCTCGATGCGGTCATGGCCTTCATGGGGGCCATGGGGGGCGGTGACATGGATGCCATAGGCGCGCTTATGGCCGACGACATGGTTTGGCAAAACGAAGGCGACCCTGACCTGCCATGGATCGGCACATGGGAAGGCAAGGAGACGATCTTTGGCTTCCTTGCCACGTTCTCGCAGAATGTTCAGGTTACCCTTTGGGGAAACCAGGATGCTTTTGCCTCAGGTAACACCGTGGCCGTATTCGGTCGGATGAAATTGCGGCTGACGGCCTCTGGCGCGGAAACCGACGCGTTCACCTTTGCTCTGCGCGCCAAGGTGCGCGACGGCCAGGTCGTGCTCTGGAACTGGTTCGAGGACAGCTTTGCCGTGAGCCGGGCGTTTCACGCGACTTGACCCAGTCAAACAACGCTGCGGCCGGGACAAGAAGGATATCCAGATGCCTAAACTCCCAAACCTGATCTTGATCTCGGCCGCAGTATCACTGCTCAGCGCAACAGCGCCCGCCTCCGCTCAGAACGTCACTTTCCCGATGCGGGATGGCGCTCGTCCGGATACGACGAACGGCGTGCCGCACATGCAGATCGACGTGTCGCCGGTTCCTGAGCTGTCGGAAGAATTGCAACGTCAAGTCGCTGAACTTCCCGGCGTCGTTCTTGGGGCGACCCGCGTATCGCTTCCCGGTGCGGTCGGGTTTCAATTGACGGGCGACGTCCAGATCGCACAGCCGCAGGCCATCGTCGGCGGGCGCGAGTTTGCGCACCTTCATCCTGACGGCAGCCTACATGCCTCGCTGCACCCCGACACAGCCCGTGCCGCCATAGACGCCGGTTGGGCAGTGGCGCATCCTTGGGCCGATCAACGCGCGGGTTGGGAAGGGTTCGTGATGATCTACACACCGCTCAACGAAGCTGAATTGGAGGTGGTGCTGCAACTGGTGCGTGGGTCGTACACCTACATCACTGGCGAGGCCTTGCCTGAAACGTAGCGATAGCAGCCATTCGCATGCCACGCAGCATCGGTATGGCGGGCTCATAGCCGACCTGCGGCGGCGCAGCATAGTCCGGCTTCTGGCGCAGGCATAAGCGACGGACACGGCCCACTCCTGTCATTCGCCAGTGAAGCCCTTGCCGCAGTGCAACTTCGCCAGACTGGCCGTTCGTGCATCTCGCAGCATTCTGTCGGCCTAAACGTGGGTCAGCCGGACAGAGCCGCCGTTCAGGCATCTCAAGGCGGCTGGTCCAGAGAGGCGACGGAAAGCGTCACACGGGCACGGAACCCGCCGCGATCCAGGTTCGAAAGGCTCAGGCCACCGCCGATCTGTTGCAGAAGAGCCTTTGCGATGGCGAGGCCGAGACCCGCGCCGCCGGTGTCGCGTGACCGCGATCCCTCGATCCGGGTGAACGGATTGCTCATCTCCGCGATGAAGTCGGCCGGGACGCCCGGCCCCTCGTCGACGACATCGATGGCGACGGTTTCGGCGCTGACATAGGAAACAGCGACGGACGCCGCCCCGGCATAACGAAGCGCATTGTCCACAAGGTTGTTGAGCACGCGTGTCAACTCGGGTGCTGCAATATCGGCGGTGATCGCGGTCGACGGCACCTCGGCGCGGACGGCGTCGCCCACGTCCGCGCGACGGGCCACGAATTCGGCAAGCCACGCCGTCAGATCGACCCGGGTGAAGTTAAGTGTCCTGTGGGCCGCTTCGCCGAACAACAGCGTGTCGTCGATCAGCCGAGACATATCCTCGATATCCTTCGAGATCTTTTCCCGCTGCACCGGGTCCTCGATGAACTCGTTCCGCATTCTCAGTCGGGTCAGGTAGGTCCGCAGGTCGTGCGCGATGGCGGCGAGCGTCGTGGTCTGCTCTGTCATCGCGCGCGCAATCCGGATCCCGGCGAGATTGAGGGCCGAGGCCAATTCACGCACCGGCTTTGGGCCGGTTTCCGGCAGAGGTTCGAGACGGGCGGCGTTGTTCGCACTCTCCACGAAGGTCCGCGACGCACGGGCCAGGTGTTCGAGCGGGCGGGCATAGGACAGGCTTGCCCAGGCCATCAGCCCGATCAGGACGACGCTCAGGATCCCGACAGCAAGGGTCACACTGTATGAGCCGACGAGGCGGCGATACTCTTCGCCGCTGGACACAATAAGGCCTGTCCCGTCGGCCAGCCGCATCACGATGATGATGTCGTCGGAAAGCGTTGCGCGGCTCAGGAAGTTCGTGCGAACCCCGCCCCGCTTGTAGACGCTGAACGGCCTCTCGCCCAAGACGGCCTGATACATGGAGATCAGCGGGACGAAGACCGGTGCGGGGTTCTCGACCGGAGGTGTGTCGTCGAACCGCTCACTTAGCGAGAACTGCAACACCGGTGAGTTGAGGGCCGCCAGCGCGACCGGCCGGGCCTCGTCGTCGAGTTTGTCCATCAGGCGGGCGGCGGCGGCGGCCTGACGGACCATCGGCAGCCCCGCAAGGCTGTTATCGAAGTCAGGGGCCGACCAGCCCATCGCGATTGCCAAGGAGATATTGACCAACGCGAGCGCGAAGATCGTCAGAACGAGCGTCCGCAGGCCGAGCCTGCTCACCGCGCTCAGGATCGCGGTCAATGGTCGAGGTGTGCGCAGACCGGAGTTCATGTCATTCTCCCGCGCCGCTCACCCGCGCGACGTCAGCGGAAAACAGATAGCCTTCGTTGCGGATCGTCGTGATGAGGTTCTCGCCGCCATGCGCCGACAGCTTCCTGCGCAATCGTGAAAGCTGGACATCAATGGCACGGTCGAAGGCGTCAGTGTCACGCCCCCGGGTCAGGTCGAGAAGCTGGTCGCGTGTCAGAACGCGCCGCGGGCGGCGGGCAAACTCGGTCAAGAGCGCGAACTCCCCCGAGGATAGCGGCGTTTGCGTGCCGGACGGAGCGGCAAGACGGCGGCCATCGACGTCAAGGACCCATCCCTCGAACGACAAGACCTCGCGCGGTTCGTTATCGGGCGACTGCGTGGAAGACATCGGTGGAGCGACGTCCGCCATTCCAAGCGCCCGCCGCCTGAGAATGGCGCGGATGCGCGCAACAAGCTCTCGCGGATTGAAGGGTTTCGCAAGGTAGTCGTCGGCGCCGATCTCAAGCCCGATGATGCGGTCAATGTCCTCCCCTTTCGCCGACAGCACCAGCACGGGCAGGCG
Organism: Anianabacter salinae; assembly: GCF_019061145.1. Taxonomy (GTDB): domain Bacteria; phylum Pseudomonadota; class Alphaproteobacteria; order Rhodobacterales; family Rhodobacteraceae; genus Anianibacter; species Anianibacter salinarum. The sequence continues at coordinate 49,950 of NZ_JAHQZS010000006.1, forward strand.
CGGCGCGATCCGCCGGCAGATCGACAGACCGTCTTCGCCCGGCATCATCAGGTCGAGCACCACGAGATCGGGCGCGAAAGCGGCCTGGCCTTCGTCGAAAGACCGCCCGTCTATGAAGCCGCGCGGTGCGAACCCCTCGCGTTCGAGATAAGCAACGACCAGATCCCGGATTTCATGGTCGTCCTCGACGACAGCGATGCGGAGAAGTGTTTCCGCGGCGGAAGGCGTGGGTTCGGGCATCGATCGGGACCTGGACTTGTATGCCTTGATGCGGGCCGGCTTGCCGCTGGCGCATGCTACCGGCGCAGAGTGTAGCACTTTTTTTGCCCGGGCATTTCAGGCTGCAACATACTGCAACAAAAAACCGCGATTTCCGCAGTATTTGAGACGCACCGGACATCCGGGTGAAAAAGGCCCCTGCAATCTTTCTCCTCGTTCAGGGAACGCACGCCAGTCGGCGCTGCCGTTCCAGCCTAAGAAGGAGAGAAGACATGCAATCCCGCAATCAAACCACCCGCCGCGCATCTGTGGCGAAACCCGCGTTCGCCGTCTTGGTCAGCGCCCTGGCCGCAACCCTCCTCATGCCCGTTTCGGCAGAAGCGCAGGGGTTCGGCTTTCGCGCTGGGGCCGCGTCCGGCCAGAACGGCGCCATCGCAGGCTCGCGCGGCGTGATTTCCAATGGTCAGGGTGGCGGCGCCATCGGGCGCAATTTTGTGATCGGCGATGGCCAGGGCAACGGTGCCGCGCGCTCCGGCGGGTGCGCCGCGAACGTCAACGCCGCCGGGTGCAGCGGCCGGGTGGCGACCTGGGGATCGGATGGCACCTTCAGTGGCGCGGCCGCCACCGAGATCACCAGCGAGAACGGCTTCTTCAGTGGCAATCGCAGCCTCGACCGCGATGCGGACGGGACCTGGAGCGGCACCAGTGAAGTGGACGCGTCCGGCCTGAATGGCAGCTACAGCGGAAACGCAAGCCTGGACGACGGCACCTATTCTCGCGACGCGACGTATTCGGGGACCGAAGGACAATCGGCGACCGTCGAAGGCGCATACGAGCTTGGCTCGGGCGGTTCGCGGTCCGTGACCTGCATCGATGCCAGCGGGGCCGTGGTGAACTGCCCGTGATCCGGCAGACGCGGGAAACAACGATCCATTCAGAAAGGAAGTCGAACATGAACCTCCCAACCATCGGGCACCTTGCCCTTGCCGCCGCAGTCGTCCTGTCCGTGACCGGGGCGCATGCACAAAGCCCGTCGGACGCTGAACGTCAGCTGATGGTCGAGAACCTTGTCCAGGCCGACGCCAATTCCGACGGTGTGCTTACCCGTCAAGAGTTCGAGACGCTCATCAATCTCAACGCCGCCGACAATCTGGGACGTGCCGCGATGATCGTTCGGACCGGCAGCTACGGCAGGGCATTCGGGCGCATCGACGCCAATGGCGACGGCGTCGCGACCCAGTCTGAAATGCAGGCCCTGATGCAGCAGCAGGGCTAGGCGGAACACCCGGATGCGGCGCGACCAACCCCGTCCGTCCCGGCGTCTTGCGACGCAGGGACCGGGCAAGCCAAACGCGCCGTGGTCGGCGTTCGCAATACGATGACCCGCAGGCGGAGCCCGATCCTGTCCACCCAAAGTGCCGAACCCGGCGCTCGGGCGGATCGCCGCCTGCACGTGGGCTTGCACTCATCAGGAACAGAAAAGGAGAAGCCGATGGAAACACAAGGAAAAACGCTGGCCATGGCCGGGGCGGTGATTGCCCTTCAGGTCGTGGATGCAGGCCTGCACATCGCGATCAACGAAGTGGAGACGTTGCGGATCCTGTCGAACGCGGTGCTTGTGATCGGGGTCAGTCTGGGCGTGTTCCTCACCCGGTCTTCGCGCACGGCTCTTTGGGCGGGGGCAATCGGCTACGTCGTCCTGAACCTAGTCTTCGTCGCCCTGTTCGGGCTTGAGAACCCGGTCACCGGGGTAAATCGCGCGCCGCTCTTCGCATTCATGGCGCTCAGTCTCTGGCTGTCCTACCGCCTCGGGCGCTTGCACGCGAAGGCAGGGGCCGCCGCCCCCGTCTAGGGCCTTGGCACCACGACGCCCCGAGTCTCGAGCGTGGCGGCGTGGTTGGCGCAAACAGGAAAGGAAGCCACCCGTGTTGTGGAAACGCCTTCTGATACTTCCGCCGGTGATCGCCGGGTTCGCTGTCATCTACTGGGCCACGGCGAACAGGCTGCAGCCCGAGACGCGCGACATCTCGGAACGTGCGGTGCCCGTATCCTACATCGTGGCCGAGACGCGAAGCTTTGTGCCCCGCGTCACCGGTTTCGGAGTCGTGGAGCCGGGGCGCAGCTGGAATGCGGTCGCGCAGGTGCAGGGCCGCATCGTGGATCTGCATACGGAATTCGTTCGGGGCGGCACAGTACGTGCCGGACAAGTGATCGCGCGGATCGATCCTGAGGCCTATGACCTGGCCGTCGCCCAGGCCGAGGCAAATGTCCGCAGCGGCGCCGCGCAACTCGCCGAACTTGATGCCAATGCCGAGGCCACGCGCGCGCTCCTCGCCATCGAACGCGAGGCGCTGGACCTCGCGGAACGCGAGCTGAACCGGCAACGCCAACTGGCCGAGCGTGGCCAACTGGCTGCATCTGCCGTGGAGTCCCAACAGCGGGCCCTGCTGAGCCAACGCTCCGCCGTGCAGTCGCTGGAAAACCAGCTGAACCTCGTGCCCGCGCAGCGCGATGCGCTCGAACAGGCGCTTGCGGTGTCGGAAGCCTCGCTCGATCAGGCCCGGCTCGATCTCGACCGGACACGTATTCTTGCACCCTTCGACGGTCGCGTCGCGATGGCTGATGTCGATGTAGGGGAATTCGCCAGCCACGGCAGCCGGCTTGGAACGCTCGACAGCATCGCGACCGCCGAGATTGATGCACAGGTGGCCCCCCAGGACATGGCCCAGCTGTCCCGGCTGATCTTCGCAGACCGCGGCCCCTCGATCTCACCGTCAAACCTTGCCGCTGAGCGCCTTACGGCCCGGGTGCGCCTCAATGTCGAGGGCTTCGACGCTGAATGGGTCGCCAAAGTCGACCGGATCACCGATGGCGTCGATCCTCAAACACGGTCCATCGGCGTCATCGTAGCCGTGGACAATCCTTATGGTCTGGCCCGCGCCGCTGAGCGTCCGCCTCTCATCAAGGGCATGTTCGTGGAGGTCGAGCTTGAAGGGCCGGTCGTAGAGGGTGTCATCGTGCTGCCGCGCCGGGCGATCGAGGGCGGCAAGATCATGGTCATCAACGAGACAGGGCGGCTCGCCTTCGCAGATGTCGAGATCGTTTTTGCGCAGGACGATCTGGCGCTTGTGTTCCCCGACAGCCTTGTCGAGGGGACGCAGGTGATCGTGAGCACGCCGTCGCCGGCCATTCCGGGAACGCTTCTCGCCCCCGAGCGCGACATCGGGACCGAAGCCCGGCTTGCGTCGACAGCCCTTCCGACGGCGACAGACGCGGCGGGCAGCGGCGGAGTAGACGAATGATCCGGTATTTCACCAAGCACCCGACGGCCGCCAACATCCTCATGACCGTATTCCTGGTGCTGGGTGTGGTCGCGCTCCCGTCGCTCTTGCGGGAGACGTTTCCCCGAATAGACTCGAGAACCGTCCAGATCACCGTAGCCAATCCCGGCGCGACGTCCGCCGAGGTGGCGCGGTCCATCTGCCGACCGCTCGAAGAGGCGCTGGAAGGGATCGAAAACCTCGATGAAGTGGTTTGCGTGGCGCGCGAATCTCTCGCCCTGACGAATGTGGTGATGCGGCAAGGCGCCGGTTTCGATCAGTTTGTCACCGATGTGGAGGCGGCCATCGACGCGATCACCGGCCTGCCCGAACAGGCCGAGGAACCGGTTCTCGAACAGCTCGGCCGGGTGGATCCCGTCGCCTCGGTAGCGCTTACCGCGGGACCCGACGTGGCGGCGGCGGATCTCAAGGCGCTGGCCGAGGACGTCAGACGCCGCATGCTGCGCTGGGGCGGCATCCCGCGAGTCGACCTCGAAGGATTTTCCGACCACCAGATCCGCATTGAAATCCCCGAGGCTGCGGTCCGCCAACTGGGACTGAGCCTGTCGGACATCTCGGGCATCATTGCCCGTCAGAATGTCGATGCTCCGGTCGGCGAGGTGGTGTCGCCCGAGGGATCGACACTGCTGCGGCTCACCGCCGAGCGGCGGTCCCTTGCCGACTATCGAGACCTTGTCATAGCGTCGAGCGACGCGGGCGGCGAGGTCCGGCTCGGGGATATCGCGACGATCACCGACACCTTCAGCGATGCCGAGGTCCTGACGGTGCTGAACGGGGAACGCGCGGCGCTTCTGAGTGTCTCGAAAACGCCGAGCGACGACACGTTGCGCGTGATGGATGCGCTGCGCGCCTTTCTGGACGACGAAGGTCCGCGTCTGCCCGAGGGCGTCGCGCTCACCATCACGGGGGACACGTCCGGCGTGCTGGCGGACCGTCTGACGATGCTGACGGTCAACGCGATTGCCGGTCTTGTCCTCGTCTTCGCGGCGATGTGGCTGTTCTTCGGGTTCCGGCAAGCATTCTGGATCACCGCCGGGTTGCCAGTTTCGTTTCTGGGCGCGATCGCGGCGATGGCGGCGCTTGGGTATTCGCTGAACATGCTGACGATGGTGGGGCTCTTGATCGTGATCGGCATCCTGATGGATGACGCCATCGTCATTGGTGAAAACATCGCCAGCCAGCGTGCGAGGGGCCTGTCCCCAGCCGAGGCGTCGGTCGCCGGCGTCGCCGAAGTGGCGCCCGGCGTTGTGGCCTCGTTTGCAACTACGACGATCGTCTTCGGATCGCTTGCCTTCCTCGAGGGCACTATCGGAGAGCTTCTGCGCGTCATTCCCGTGGTCATGATCCTCGTTCTGGCCGTGTCCCTGGTCGAGGCGTTCCTGATCCTGCCCGCGCATCTCAGCCATGGTGGCGGTCCCGGCGAAAGTCAGCCGCGCCTCGCCGATCGATGGCTTGACCGGGTGCGCTCGGGTGTCGTCGGCCCCGTCGTTGGGACCGTGGTGAAGTACCGCTACCTCACGCTGGGGCTCACGTTGTTCATGTTCCTGTCGTCGCTTGCCATGCTTGTGGGGGGCGTGCTGAAGTTTCAGGCCTTTCCGGAAATCGACGGCGACCAGGTCGAGGCCCGGCTGGAACTGCCCGCCGGGGCGTCGCTGGAGGACACGCAAGCCGAAATGGCCTACGTTCTCGCCGCGCTTGACCGGGTCAACGCCGACCTGTCGCCGCACAATCCTGACGGCGCGCGTCTGGTGCAGGATGTTGTCGTCACCTATGCCCAGAACGCCGACGCAGGCTCGACCGGACCGCATCTGGCAACTGCCCGTGTCGACCTCCTGCCTGCGGAAACCCGCGGTGTGACCCTCGACGAGCTTCTTTCCGCTTGGCGAGACGCCGCGCCCCAGACTCCCGGCATGCGCCGCCTCAGCCTGACGGAACCCGGCATAGGCCCCGCCGGGCGCGCGATAGAGCTGCGCTTGCAGCACGACGATGTGGCGGTGCTGGAGGCGGCATCGGAAGAGTTGCAGGCATGGCTCTTGCGCTACCGCGGCACGTTCAACATCACCGACGACCTTCAGATCGGCCGACCCGAACTGCGCGTGACCCTGCGCGACGACGCGCATTCCCTTGGGTTCGATGCGCGCGCCGTCGCCGACCAGTTGCGGGCGGGATTTCTTGGCGTTCAGGCCGACGAGGTGCGGATCGAAGGCGAGGCCTACGACATCGACCTGCGGCTTTCATCGTTTGACCGCGAAACCCTCGGCGATGTCGAGCAGTTCACCCTGACATCGCCCGCGGGCGCACGCGTGCCTTTCGGCGTGGTTGCGGACGTGTCGACCGGGCGCGAGTACGAGTCCCTGCGCCGGATCGACAGTGTCCCGACCGTGACCGTTACAGGAGACGTCGACACGACCGTGGCGAATGCGGACGAAATCGTCAGCGACACGCTTTCATCAAAGGTGCCCGACCTCATGGCCCGATACCCGGGACTGGACATCGGGGTCGAGGGCCAGAATGCCGAAGCGAGGACCACGCAGGCATCCATGTTGCAGGGCCTGATGCTGGGACTTGTCGGCGTCTACCTCGTGCTCAGCTTCCAGCTGCGCAGCTATGTCGAGCCGATCATCGTGATGGCGATCATTCCCTTCGCCCTGCCCGGTGTCGTGTTCGGCCATATGGCGCTCGGTCTCGACCTGACGCTTCCCAGCATGCTCGGCTTCGTGTCCCTGGCCGGGATCGTGGTCAACGACTCGATCCTTCTGGTCAACTTCATCAAGTCCGAGCACCAACCGGGCGTGACTCGCGTCGCAGAAGCGGCAGTTCAGGCCGCGAAGGCGAGGTTTCGTGCGATCCTGCTGACCTCCGTGACGACGATCGCAGGGGTACTTCCGTTGCTGTCGGAAACCAGTCTGCAGGCGCAACTCCTGATCCCCCTCGTCGCCTCGATCGCGTTCGGTCTCTTGGCGACCACGGTTCTCATCTTGCTCGTCGTCCCCGCAACATACGCAATTCTCGACGATTTCGGCCTGGTCGATCCGGCGTCTGAGCCAAGTCTCGAACCAACGGGGTCGACCCGCGACACGCCGGTGCCTTGGATCAATGACAGCGGACTGCCACCGTGATCCCTAACAGGACAGCCAGACGTGATGCAGGCATCCGCGCTGATCCAAGGGTACTTTCCAGTGCCGCAGCGGCGCCAGAGGTGCTGTTCCTGGTAGCGTCCACGGACTTGGTGGACTTTCAAATCGCGCTGGCGGTGTAACCGGGGTGGCCATTGGGCGCCTTTTCCGAATGTAGACGTCAGGTGGAGAGGTGTTGAAGAAAGTAGCCCTTTTGGCGTGGGGGCTCTATCAGCGGCCCCTTCACCAGCCGGTTCTATTCGGTCCAGCCGGTGACGTCATGGCCGCCATAGACCATCCGACGGATCATCGGTGCCGTCAGGCTGGCCGAGAACCCGGCCACCGGTGCACTGATCCGGTCGAGACGGTTCATCTGGTCGTCCGAAAGCCTCACTCCCGTGGCCGCTATGTTGCCGGTCAGCTGCGCGACGCTGCTTGCGCCGACGAGGGTGGATGTCACGCCGCGCTGCGCCATGACCCAGGCCAGTGCGATCTGTGCAGGGGGGCGATCCTGCTCGGCGGCCACCTCTTTCAGGGTCGCCAGGATCTCCCAGTTGCGCGCGCTGAACTTGCTGTCGCCGAACGGGTTTGCGCCGCTCAACCGCCCGCTGCCTGAGGTGTCCTCGCGCTTGTATTTCCCGGTGAGGAAGCCGCCTGCGAGCGGGCTCCAGGGCATCACGCCCATGCCGCCTTCATGCGCGGCCGGGATATGTTCCGCCTCGATGTCGCGGGCGACGAGGGAGTATTCCACCTGCATCGCGATCGGGCCCGGCACACCGCGCACATCGGCGATGGTCGCCGCCTTCATGGCCAGCCATGCTGGCATGTCGGAAAAGGCGTAGTGGCGGATCTTGCCGCTGCGGACCAGATCGCCCAGCGTCTGGACGATCTCTTCCACCGGCGTGACGCCGTCCCAGATGTGCATCCAGTAAAGGTCGATATGGTCGGTTCCCAGCCGCCGGAGCGATGCGTCAAGCGCGCGGTGGATGTTCTTGGACCCGGCGCCGCCTGCGTGGGGATTTCCCGCACGCCCCTGACTGGCCGAGAGAGGGCTACTTGATCCGTTGAAGCCGAACTTGGTGGCCAGCACGATCTCGTCGCGCGACCCGGTGTCCCGGATGAACTTGCCGACGAATTCCTCACTGACACCGCCCGCGTAGATATCCGCAGTGTCGACAAAGTTGCCGCCCGCGTCCCGGTAAGCCTCGAAGATCGCGCGCGATCCGGCCTCATCGACGCCCCAGTCGCCTGGGCCAAAGGTCATGGTGCCAAGGCACAGGGGGCTGACGACCAGACCGGATCGGCCAAGGGCGCGGTAATGGGACAGGGACATGGAGGCTCCGATGTTTCATAGTGAATGATATGAAACATATCGCCGCCTTGCGAGGTGGCGTCAATGGGTTTATTATCAGTCACTATGAAACGTGATCCGACACCTCTCCGCAAGACCGGGCGCCCGCTGTCGTTCGACCGCGACGACGTGCTGCAAAAGGCCATGCTGGCGTTCTGGCAAAGCGGCTACGAGACGACCTCGATCTCGGACCTCACGGCCGCGATGGGCGTGACGGCGCCCAGCCTCTATGCCGCCTTCGGCAACAAGCAGCTGTTGTTTCTGGAAGCGATGCGCCGCTATACTGGCGACCCCGCCGCACTGGAACGGACCATGCGCGACGCGCCGACGGCGCGGGACGCCGTGGCCGGGATGCTGCGCGGGGCGGCCATGCTCTACACAGGCGAGACGACGCCGCCGGGCTGCCTGCTGGCCAGCGCCGCCGCGACAGGATCGCCCGAGGCGTCAGAGGTGCGCAAGGCAGTGGCTGCCGAACGGCGCATCATTCGCGACATCATCATCCGCCGCATCGAGGTGGATGTCGCCAAGGGGCTGCTGCCGCCGCGCACCCGTCCTGAAACGCTCGCGGACCATGCGATCGCCGTGACGCAAGGCATGTCCGTACTTGCCCGTGATGGCGCGGATCGCAGCCGCCTTCTGGCTGTTGCAGAAACCGCCACCCTGGGCTGGGACGACTGAGAGTTAGAGCCTCCCCGGGCTGCGCGGGACGCCGCGAAGGCGTGGCATGGCAGGGTACATTTTCGCGCGTGTTCCCGCCTGGAATGACCATAGCATTACTTGAATCTGCCCTCATCCCCACGACTTCCATCACGGCAGGTTGACGCAGGGTTTCGCTCGAACGCGCAGCGACTTCATTGAAGAATATGCAATCCAGATTCGCCTGAATGTTTGGGTTGGCTGGAGAATTATGTTGATATTCAATGTGCGGTCGTCCAGATTACATCACGGTTGGGTGATATGGCGTCGAATCGCTGCGGGCATTTTCAGCATGATGTCTGTTCGATTTTGGCATCATTATTTAGTTAAATATTGAGCGAACACTTAGAATCCAGTTTTCTGGATCAATTTTTATATTGTCCATCAAATGGCTGATCCAAAATCTTGCCATGTCGATCTCACCCATAGCGGTGCAAACATGAATGAAGGACGAAGACTTATGACGCAGTCATCTCGGCTTGGTTTATCTTTTGATTCACTGATACTGGCCCCGCGTCGTGCTATCCTTCCGATCCTGCTCGCTGCTTGTGCTGCGGTCTCGCCAATGTCCTCCAGCGCGCAGACGAAGGGAATCCTTCAGCAAGGCGACGCGGTGGTCACGGCATTCTCGGGCGTCACGCAGTGGCGGCACCCCGATGGGGCTGACCCGGTCGATTACCAGATCATCAACCAGCAGGGCGTGACCTTGCAGGTCTTTGCGCTGTCACAGATGTTCGGCGTGGACGATGCCCGCCAGATCCCGGTCGAGCGCGGGTTTGCTGCCTCTGCCGCTCAGATTGGCCAGGTGTTCGGCGTAACGCTTGATGATGGGCTAGACGCGGCCGGGAAGCCCGGCGCACCCAATCTCTATGCCACGGCAACATCGGCCTTCGGTCTGCAGCTTCTGCTCGAGACCGATACCGAGGTGACGCGCACGAAGACGGGCGGCGTGGGCGTCCGGTTCATGCAAGGGCAGTTCGGCGCAGAGGACGGCGCGGGACCGGGCACGATCTGGAAGGTCGACGGGGCGACCGGCGTGATCTCGATGTTCGCGAACGTCACGCTGAACGGGGTCGAGAATTCGGGGCCTGCGCTTGGCAACATCACTTTCGATCCGATCAGCCGCAGGCTGTTCGTCTCGGACCTTCAAACCGGGATGATCCACGGATTCGGGCTCGACGGGCGCGAGGTCGATCAGTTCGACCATGGCGTCCTTGCCCGAACGGCGACCCGGCTTGTTCCCGTGGCGCATGATCCGGCCCGGCGGATTGCGCTGACCGATCCCGGTTTTCTTGCAAACGAACCAGCGACCTGGGGATTTGCCCTGCCCGAGCGACAGGTCTGGGGCCTTGCCGTGCGCGACCGCCGACTGTTTTACTCCGTCAGCGCCGGACCCGAGATCTGGTCGGTCGGACTGGCGCTCGATGGCACGATCCAGAAGGACGCGCGCGTCGAGATCCGGGTCGTCGCCCCGGTGGCCGATCCGGTCACCGACATCACGTTCGATGCAGACGGGTCGATGTTCCTGGCACAGCGCGGCGCCGAGGCGGCAGCCTATGACTACACCAGCCTTGCGACGCCAGAACGCGCTTCGGTGCTGGTCTACACGGGCAAGAAGCGCCCCGACGGCACCTATGAGTGGGCGGCCGACGCAGGTGAGTATCCGGTCGGATTCCAGGGCGAGAACCGCAACACCAACGGCGGCGTGGCGCTTGGTTACGGCTATTACCCCGACGGCTTCATCAAGTACGATTCCTGCGAGGCGATGGTCTGGTCCACCGGCGAGATGCTGCGTGAGAGCGCCGAGCATGCTGCACGCCTGGGCGATCCGGGCGTGGTCCACGGGCTTCAGGGCACCGACAAGACGCTGATCAAGCCGGCGAACGTCCCGCCCTTCAAGTCCTACCACATCGACTATGACGAACTGTACACCGACGACATGTTCCACGGCCACATGGGCGACGTGGCGATCTGGGCCAAGTGCGGCAACGCCATCGGCGCGACCAGCACAGGCGGCTCCAGCGAGACCCCCATCGACGTCGCGGGCAAGCCGATCAAGCCCACGGTTCCGGTCGGCTGGACACCCCGGGTGCCGGGCCAGCCCGACATCAAGATCTCCAAGACCTGCTCTCCCGCGGCCTTCGGCGGCGCGCTGCAATGCACCGTGACGCTTATCAACGTGGGCGATGTGGAACCTGCGGCACGCGTCGGTTTCACCGATCTTGCGACGCCTGACTTCGGTGTGGCGGGGGGCGGCTTTCCGCTGGTGTTGCTGGACGCCGGGCTTTCGGATCCGAACTGGGTCTGCTCGCCGCTTCCGGCAACGTCGCTGACCTGCTCGATCGCCGGAGCGGCGTTGACGCCGGGCAAGGCGCAGTCGGTCAACGTGGTGGTCGACATCTCGGCCATCGCGTCGCAGCCCGGCTGGCAACTGACCAACAGCGCCACCCTGTCGACGAACGGCACCAAGGCCACCGCCACCGTTGGCGACACGCTGGTCCTCAGCAAGACGGCGCCCGCAACCTGCCGCGCGGACGAGGTGTGCACCTTCACCATCTCGATGACCAACTTCGGGCTAAGCACCTTTTCAGGAACCTTGGCGTTCAGCGACGATCTGAACATTGACGGTCAGCTTGCCTCGGGGGTCGTCGTCGACGGTGTGTTCCCGAGCCAGGGCTGCAGCATCCCCAGTGGTGGCAACCTGCCGCTGGAGTGGGAATGCCCGATCACCATTCCGTCTTTCGGCATCAAGACCTTCGAAGTCGACATGTTCATACCCAAGCTGTCCGGGCCTGCGGCGGGATCGGTTCCGGCACGCAACTGCGTGGTTGCGACCAGCCCGTTCCTGGCGCCTGCGTCGAACATCGGGTCTGGCCAGGGCACGTCGCCGGTGTTGTCCAACATGTTGACAGCGCCGAACCCCGCTGCCGCACCGGGCATGGTCTGCGTCGATTTCCAGATCGAGGCCGCCAACCCCGTGCTCGCGCCACCGCCCCTTGTCGGGCTGCCGAAATCGCCGTTCCCGATGCCACCGGGCCTGGGATGCAAGGGACGGCCCGAGATCGTCATCTCGTCGGTCAATCCCGGCACCTTCTCGTCGGCGGGTGTGCCCATCGACTTCGAGTACACTGTCACCAACAAGACGAGCTGCGACATCTTCATGTTCCGGGTCTTTGAATCGCTGCCGATGACCGGGCCGATCCTGTGCGACTCTTCCGTGTCGCCGCAGCCCAGCCCGTTCGTCGGAACCTGGCTTGGCATGCTGCCGGTCAACCGCAGTGTCGTCTGCCGGAACACCCATGTCACCGTGAGCGGCACCGGCTCGATCAGCAACCAGGTCCGGCTTGACAGCAGATGGTAAGGCAGGGGGGCCAGTCCGGCGCCGGGCGCATGCGTCTCGCCCGTGCGCGCCGTGCGCTTCACCTTCTGGTCGCGGTCCTGTGCCTTGCCCTTCCGGGTGCGGCCACGGCCCAGCCGGTCGGCGCGCCGTTCAGCACACCGGGACAGAACACCGGCGTCAGCTTTGCACAGCGGACCGGCCCCGGCATCGTCCTTGCCCCCAGCGACAACGACGCGGTCACGATCTTTGCCTGCGCGGCGGACCGCGTTCAGGCGGATGGCACCTGCGCGCCCGAGCCTGATGGCCAACCGGGCGATGTCGCTGGCGGCACCCCCCCTGCAGGCGGCGGTGGCGGACCCGGGGGCAGAGCGCCCGGACCGACCGGCACGTCAGCGCCTCCGGGTGTCCAGGTGCCCGTTCGTGTCTCGCTTGCGCCGGACGCTGTGCGTTCCGGCATCCAGCGTGTCGATTACGGGACCGAGGTGTTTTCGGCCAGCGGCGGGGCGGCCCCTTATCGTTTCACGCTCGGCGGCGGACAGCTTCCCGGCGGTCTGAGCCTGTCGGATGACGGCGCATTGCGCGGCATCCCGGTCGTCGAAGGCGTGTTCGAGTTCACCGTGAAGGCCGCTGACGCCAACGGCGTCGTCGGCGAAAAGGCATTCCGTATCTCGATCGTGGCTCCGGGCATCATCAAGGCACCGCCCGCCATCGATCAGGTGACGATCACCTCCTGCCCCGAGGGGCAGATCCGCGCGGATGGAAGCTGCGGACCCGACGATATCGCCTCCGGCGGTCCCGCGCCGACCGGCGGCGGAGGCGAGGCACCGCCCACAGGCAGCGGCACACCGGCAACGCCCGGCATCCCGCCTGTCGCAACCGCCGACCCCGCGCCCCAGCCGCCGCAAATCCTGATCGTTCTTACCCCGCGCAGCCTGCGCGACGGACGCCAGCGCATCGACTATGGCCGCGAGGTGCTGGCAGCGTCCGGCGGCACCGGACCGTACAGTTTCGCCGTCTCGCAAGGCGGTCTGCCCACGGGCCTGACCCTGACGCCCGATGGCGCGCTGTCGGGGACACCCCTGGCGGACGGCAAGTTCGGCTTCACGGTCGCCGCGCGCGATGCCCAGGGCAACATCGGGCAGCAACCCTACACCGTCGCGATCATCCCCCCGGGCGGCGTCAAGGCTCCGCCCGCAGGCGACACCATCGTCATTGGCCCGCCGCCAGAGCCGGAACCGGAGCCTGTTCCGTTGGAGCCGCTCGCGCTGGCCCCCGATACGCTTCCGCGCGGGACAACCGGCACGGCATATGGCCCGCGCGAGGTTCTCCTCAGCGGCGGCACGCCGCCCTACACCACCGTCGGAATTCCGGCACTCCCTCCGGGACTGATCGTCACGGCGCTGGACGCCGGTGCGGGGGTTCGTATCGACGGCACACCGCTACAGGCCGGGGCCTTCGAGGGGGCGCTTGTCATCAGCGCGGTGGACGCGCGCGGCGTATCCGTCACGACCGTCTACCGCATCGACATCGACGATCCGCTGTCGATCCTTCCCGAAGGATTGCCGACCGGAACGGCGGGCGTGCCCTATGGGCCGGTCGACGTCATCGTCGGGGGCGGCGTTCCGCCTTACACCAGCTTTGCCTCGCAGGCCTTGCCGCAGGGGATGACCGTCAGCGATCTTGGGCAGGGACGCGGCGTGCGCCTGCAGGGCACACCGGGCGCGGCGACGCGCATCGACAATGCGCTGGTCTTGAACGCGGTCGACGCGTCCGGGGCTGCCATCACCATGGGATATGCCCTCGAGATCGTCGAAGCGGCTTGCCCCGACCCGACGATGTACCGCTTTGCGGGCCTGTGCACCTGCCGCGAAGGGATGCTCAACATCGGCGGCACCTGCACCGCGCCGGTCGAGTTGATGCCGCCATCCCTGGCCGACGGCACCAAGAACACGCCCTACCCACCGGTGCAGCTGATCGCCAGCGGCGCGGGGCCGTACAGCTTCACGCTTGCGCCCGGGCGCGGCACGCTTCCCGGCGGCATGACCCTTCTGCCGAACGGCATCCTTGCCGGAACACCGTCGAGCGCGGGACAAAGCGGCTTCACCGTCGAAGTGCGGCGCGGCGACCAGCTGCTTCTGGCGCAGGACTATGTGCTGGCCGTGGCCGATGTGCGCATCGACGTCTCGCCGTCCGAACTTCCGGGCGGCAATGTCGCGGTGCCCTACACCTACGAGCTGTCCGCGAACGGCGGACGCGCGCCCTACAGTTTCAGCTTCTCGGGCACGGCGCCCGGCTGGCTGACCCTTACAGGCGCGGGCCTGCTGTCCGGCGTGCCGGAAACCCAAGGGACCGTGCCGCTGGCCGTGATTGCGCGCGATGCCAATGGCAACCTTTCACAGGAAAAGCGCTATTCGATCAATGTCGAGGCGGCGCTTTGCCCGTATGCCGGGATGACCGCTTCGCTCAGCCCCGGCAGCGGCAGCAGCTGCGTGTGCAAGCCGACGCTGTATCCCTTTGCCTCCGGCAATGGCTGCGGACCCTGCGCGGATGGCCAGAAGCCCTTTGGCGGCACTTGTCCGCCTGCGCTTGGCCCGGTCACACCCCCACCGCAGGTCACAACACGGGACACCTGCACGGGCGGCATGGTGCTGGGCAACAACGGCGTCTGCGGGTGCCCTGCAAGCAAGCCGCGCGTCGTGAACGGCGTCTGCCAGGCGGCCCCGGTCGCACCGCCGCCACCCACGGTGCAAAAGCCCACCGCGCCGGCGCCCACCCCAGCGTCGGGCTGCCGGGCGGGCGATGCCCAGTTCGCAAGCGAGGCGGCCCTGCGATCCCATCTGCAGTCGCTTGGTGGCGGAGAGGGTTACATCATGACCAGCAACGGCAACCGCATCTTCTGCGGCCCGGCTGGCCGTGCACAGGCGCCCGCGCCGCAACCACAGCCACAACCGCCGACACGTCCTGCACCGCCGCCCCAGCAGGGACCGACCTGCAACGCCAACGCCGTGGCTTTCGCCTGTTCCCTGCTCGGCCTCGGCTTTGACTCCTACGCCTGCGACTGCGCCGGGCCGGTCTACACGCCGGAACCGGACTACCCGGACGAGGACGACTTTGGAGGTGATGACTACGACGAGGACTATGGCGACACCTATGACGAGCCGCAAAGCTGCGAGGCGTCCTGCGCCGAAGGTCGCGATGTCGGGTCGAATGGCTATTACGCCTGTATCGAGAACAACTGCTAGCGCCCCTGCTGCGGGACCGCTGCCGTGGTCTCGCCTCTTGCCGAAAGGAAGAACATGAAACGTCTTAATGCGACCGGACTGATGGCCCTCGCCCTGCTTTTTGCCGCTCCATTTGCGGCACCGACAGCGCAGGCCCAGACCCTGTGCACGCCCTATAGCGTCAACGTTCCGATCCTGCAGGTGTTGCGTGATCCCGATGCGCCGGGGGACTATGTCTCGATCCTTCAGCAAGGCGACATCGCGTGCATTTCGAACGATGCCAAGGTCGGGCCTCAGCAGCTTGGCCTTGTGGTCAACAAGACCGAGGCAGATGGCACGGTGGTCGATGTCGGCGGCTGGGCCAGCACCATCTTCATGACCGCTCAGGCCGGGGCCGTCGCTGCCGCCGCGCCTGCTCCGACTGCGGCTGCGCCCGCAGCAGCCCCTGCCGCAGCGCCCGCCTCGATGGCCGAACCTGCCCCCGAACTGACCGAAGAGGACATCCTGCGCTTTGACCAGCCGGTGCCCTACGGCGCGCCGCAAGTGCGCGGCAAGACGCTTGCCGAACTCATCGAGGGAACCCCGATGTTCCCGCCGATCGAGGGGCTGCCGGAAGAGCTGTGGAAGAAGACCTGCACCAACTGTCACGAATGGAACGCGCAGCGCCTGTGCGAGCAAGGGCAATCCTACCTGCCGCGCGCTGCCGCGATCTTCCGTCACCAGCACCCCTATGGCGGCGCCTACAAGCTGTCGCTGATGCGCTGGGCCAAGACCGGATGCCAGTGATCACGCCCCCGCGCGCCACACCCATGCAAGGACGCCAAGCCATGACCTCTTTCCGTTCGCTCAGCCTGATGGCTGGTCTCCTCGTTGTCGGAGCTGCCGCCCCGGCACTTGCGGGCAACCGTGAGGATTGCCTTCAGGACGCGGACCAGGCTCTCGCCGCACGAGCCTGTCCGCTGTATCAGGCCGAACTTGCCGGAACAGCGCCTGCCACCGCCGAGGCCGCGCCCGCTGCATCCGCCGAAACTCCGGCGGGCGACGCAATGTTGGCAAGTGCCTGGCTTCTCAACCCTGCAGCGTCGCAGATCAGTCTTTCCACCACCAAGAATGAAACCGTGACCGAGTCCCACGTGTTCACGACGCTCGACGGCAACGTGCAGCCCGACGGGTCGGCCATCGTGACGATCGACCTGAACTCGCTCGACACCAGCGTCGATATCCGCAACGTGCGGATGCGGTTCCTGTTCTTCGAGACGTTCAAGTTCCCCGTTGCCACCCTGACCACGCAGCTTGACCCGGCCGTCTTCGGCGCCATGGCCGTCGGCGACACCATCGACACGGCGCTGCCGATCACGCTTGACCTGCACGGCGTCACGCGAGAGCTGTCGGTCAATGCCGTCGCGGTGCGCATGTCGGATACAGTGGTGCGCGTCGTCTCTGCCGAACCTGTCGAAGTTATGGCCGCCGACCATGACCTGACGGACGGCGTGGCACGCCTTGCAGAGGCCGCAGACGATATCGCCATCAAGCCCTCCGCCATGGTGTCGTTTGACCTCAGCTTCGAGGGCGGCGAGGCGACGCCAGAGCTTCTTGCCGCGCGCGCAGCAACCGAGACATCCGCGCTCGAAGAAAGCACGCGTGCCCTCAGCACCGAGGAATGCGACAACCGGATGGCGGTGATCTCGAGCACGCGGGCGATCTACTTCGCCTCCGGCAGCGCGCGGATCGACGAACAGGAAAGCGCGCCGGTACTCGACGAGGTGGCGCAATTCTTCAACCGCTGCGCCGGCACGACGATGCAGATCGAAGGCCACACCGATTCCGACGGGGGCGAAGGCTACAACCGCAGCCTCTCTGAGCAGCGCGCTGCAGCAGTCTTGCAGGCGCTCCTGTCGCGCGACGTCGACGCAGCACGACTGCGCGCTGCGGGCTTCGGGGAAAGCCAACCCGTGGCCGACAACACCACGCAGGACGGACGCGCGAAGAACCGGCGTATCGAGTTCAGACGCGGCGGTGCATGAGGCCATATGCCCGCCATGTGCGGGCCTGTGCCACCGAATCTCGCAACTCCGCGCCGCCTGATGGAGGCGCGGACGATCATGGGCGCGAGTTCGCTCTTTGCCGGGGGTCAGGACGCTATCTAGCGCCCGCCCCCTGCCCTTGCCTCAACCCGAACGATCTGTTCCACGAACTGTGCTTCGTCAGGGGTTTCCATGAAGGGGACATCCGCCGCATCACGGCCCACGCCGATCACCGCGATTTCGTCGGCCGAACACATGCCCGTGGGGTCGACAATATGCCAGGCACCATCCAGCCATACTTCTACGACGGCATGGAAATCAGGCGGCGTCACCGAAGCGCCGTATGCCGAGACGTAGCGCGCGGGGATTTGCGAGGCTCGGGCCAGTCCACACATCATGTGCGCGTAGTCCCGGCACACCCCCTTGCGCGTCGCGAACGTATCGAGAAGGGACGTGGCGCCATCCGAGTGTCCTGGGACATACTCCAACTCGGCGGCGATCCAGTCCAGGATCGCCAGAATTTTCGATCCCCCAGAAAGATGGCCGAAGCGGCGGTCGGCAAAGATCTCAAGCTGGTCGGACTGGCAATAGCGCGACGGCCGGAGGTATGAAAACGCCTCTCCCGGCAAATCATCCAGCGGCACTGCGTCGAGACAATCCAGCCGAGCCGGAGCGCGAGACACCCGCGCGTGCGCCTGGTAGCGCAAGATCAGGTGTTCGCCTCGAATGCGGACCCACTTGCGCCTTCCGACACCACCTTCGCCCTCAAGATCATGAAGCACCGCGTCCTCGATCTCGATGCGGTCCTCGAACACGCTCTGGCCATCATACTGCGCCGCTTCAAAGGCGAGCAACGCCAGCCTCTTGGCGCCAAGCCTGTAGGTCATTGATACGTCGATAT
This sequence comes from Anianabacter salinae, assembly GCF_019061145.1. GTDB lineage: Bacteria > Pseudomonadota > Alphaproteobacteria > Rhodobacterales > Rhodobacteraceae > Anianibacter > Anianibacter salinarum. Next base: position 68,159 of record NZ_JAHQZS010000006.1, read on the forward strand.
TCAGGTTCATTGTCGCCCCGGCTACACCCTGGTTCGAGCGCTAGTGGAAATACCGAGGGACGTCAAAGGAACGTCTGTAGGGAATGAGGCCAGCTTCGGATTGTGAACGTGACATGGCCCGCGACAGGCAGATCAGGGAGCCAATCCTTGTCGCAGCCCCGTGACCAGCACCAACGCTCCCCGGATTTGTCCAGACAGCGCCTTCTAAAGACGCAGGCGAGGCTGCTGTTACCCCTTAGGCTGCGCGTCACCGCACATGGGCAAGCACGTCATAGTCATAAAGCGACTTTCGGAACTCGTGGTGGGCCGAGATCTCGGCGTCCCGGACACTCAAGTCAGTGTAGTGGGAATCATAGCGCATCCCGTTCTTGCGCGCGTTGATCTGCACGTCGGCAACGCGGGCAAGGCGCAGGTCCTGATACCGCGACAAAGACGCTGTAAGGTCGGACGTTCCTTCGGCCAGGATCGTGGCCAGTGCCATGCCGTCCTCGATCGACTGGTTCGCCCCCTGCCCCAGATGCGGCAGCATCGGATGCGCGGCGTCTCCCAGAAGGGCAAGGCGGCCCGAGAACCAGCGCGTCAGCGGCTCCCGGTCATAGAGGCCCCAGCGGAAGGTGTGATCGACCTTGGACAAGAGGCCCGTCAGGCGGTCGTCCCACCCGGCGAACTCGGCGCGAAGCTGGTCGGGATCGCCCGGCGCCGACCAGGATTCGCGCATCTCGGCATCGGCGGGAACGAAGCCGACAAAGTTGATGATCTCGCCCGCGCGCAGCGGGAACACGAGGAAATGCTTCTTCTCGCCCAGCCACATTTCCCAGCGGTCGGTCGGCCATTCGCTGTGCCTGGCATGGGGGATGGTGCCGCGATAGGCCACCGATCCCGAGAACACCGGCGTAGAGGGCGGCACGACATGGCGCTGAAGGGTCGAGTGGATGCCGTCCGCCGCGATCACAAGCTCGGCCTCGGCAACCGCGCCATTCTCGAACCGCACCCGCGCGCTGCCCTCGTCCTGCTCGAACCCGCTGCAGGCATGGCCTGTCCGCACAAGACCTTCGGGCAGGTTGCGCGCAAGCATGTCCACCAGATCAGCGCGGTGCATGCCGTAGGTCGCGTTCCAGCCCGAGGAATCCGTGGTCTGCACCCCGGCGATGGGTGTGCCGTCATGCCGGTAATAGCGCGACTGCGTCCCGACGAGGCCGCCCTTGCGGTGCACCTCGTCGCCAAGGCCGATCCGTTGCATCTGGCGCACGCTGTTGGGGGTCATGAACACGCCCGCGCCGATCTCGCCAAGCGCGGGGGCCTGTTCGTAGACCGACACCTGAAACCCCTTGGACAACAGCGCGTTGGCGGCGAACAGCCCGCCGATGCCGCCGCCGACGATGGCGATCCGGAAATCCTTGTTCATGAACTGTTATCCTCTGATGTTGGCTGCGCGGCCGATGCGGGCACCGGCTCTTCGGTGGCGAGAAAGGCGTCGGCATGGAATGCGGCAGGATCAAGATTGCCGTCCGAGCAGAATTCGGCTTCGGCGGCGTCGATCATCGCCGGGGCGCCGCAGGCATAGACCTCGTGCGCGGACAGATCGGGATGGTCGGCAAGGGCAGCCCGGTGCACAAGCCCCGTGCGCCCGGTCCAGCCTTCGTCCGGCTCTGACAGGACAGGGGTGAAGGTGAACCAGTCGTGCCGCTTTGCAAGCTCGGTCAGCCGGTCCAGATCATAAAGCCCGTCCCTGTTCCGCGCGCCCCAGTACAGGTGCAGCGGCCGCCGCGTGTGCTCATCGACCTGCGCCTCGATCACCGACCGGATCGGCGCATATCCCGTCCCGCCCGCAAGCAGGATGGCGGGCCTTTGCAGGGACCTGTCGACGCCGAAAGTCCCGAACGGCATCTCGACCGTCAACACATCGCCCGTGCCAAGCGCCCCAAGCGCCTGCTGCGAGAACCGCCCGCCGTCGATCACCCGGATATGCAACTCGCACCCGTCGTTCTTTCGCGGTGCGTTCGCCATCGAATAGTTGCGGGTCATTCCCTGCCCTAAGGTCACGCGCAGATACTGACCCGCCGAGAATGGAACCCGCGTGCCGATGGGAAACCGCAGCGACAGACGCACGACATCGGCCGCAACCAGTTCCTTACGCCGTATCCTGGCCGGAACGGTCCTGCGCCGGATCGGATCGACCTTTTCCACCGAGGATGGCGAGATGGTGATGTCCGACTGCGGGCGCGCCTGGCACAGCAGCACACCTGTCGCCGGGCCGCTGACATCGCCCTTGCCGCGCACGCCGACATCGCCCGACGTCAAACCGCCCTTGCAGGTGTTGCACACGCCCTTGCGGCAAGAATACGGAAGTGCGAACCCCTGCCGCTCGGCGGCGTCGAGGACCGTTTCACCGGGTTCCACGTCGAACTCGAAATCGGTCTCGGCGATCTGCACGTTATACGCCATCAAGCCCCCCTACGATGCGCGCGGCCCGCAGGACCGCCTCTGGAGAAGCGGCGTTCTTTCCCGCGATGTCGAAGGCTGCTCCGTGGCCCACTGACGAGAACAGCACGTCCGCGCCGAGCGACAGCGCCGAAATGTTGCGCCCGGCCAGCAGCTTGACCGGGATATGCCCCTGATCGTGATACATGGCGACGAAGGCATCGAAACCGTCCTGCCCAAGCAGCAGGTCCGCGCCCTCGGGGCCGGTGACGTCCAGCCCCTCGGCTTGCAGCGCCTCGACCGCGGGCTTCACGATCCGCTCGTCCTGATCGCCGAACAGCCCGCCCTCACCCGCATGGGGATTGAAGCCCATGACCCCGATGCGCGGCCTGTCGATACCCAACCGGCGTAGCCCCTGATGGACTGTGCGGATCGTGCCGGACACAAGTTCTGGCGTGATCCGGTTCAGCGCGGTCAGGATCGGCTCGTGCAGCGTCACATGCGCCACGCGCAGCCCGCCGCCGACCAGCATCAGGATGACGCTGTCCGGGTCCTGCCCGCGCAATTCTGCCAGTAGGTTGGGATAGCCGGAAAATGGCCGCCCCGAGGCGTTGATGGCTGTCTCTGAATGCGGGCACCCCACGATACCCCGCACATTGCCTCGGTCCAGTAGATCAAGCGCCGCCACAAGATACCGTACCGTCGCCTTGCCGGACGCCGCAGTCGGCTGGCCGGGCTGAAACTCTGCCTCGGGCAGCGCGGCCACGTCGGCAATCTCGATGGCGCCAAGTTCCAGCCCGCACAGATCGGCCGTGCTGCGGGCGACGTGCCAGTCGCCCACGACAACCGGACGCAGGGCGCCTTCCACTGCAAACGCGACGGCCGCCTTCAGCGCGATCTCGGGGCCGATCCCGTTCGGGTCGCCCATTGTCACAAGGATTTCAGGGAGCGGCATGGCGGTCAGAGCGGCAAGCCCAGAAGCGTGTCGATATGGCTGCTGTCACAGACCGCGATCCGCTTGGACAGCTTGAGGTCGCCGTCCACCCGGCGCAGCGCGTCGTGGTAGCATCCGCTGGCGAAGACGTCCGTCTCCCCGTCGCGGGTGATGCGCACGACAAAGAACGACGTCTCGACCTCGATATCCCCGCCATCGCTTTCTCCAAGCACATAGGGCTGGCCCAGCACGTGCCGATAGCTGTGGCGCTCGTAGATGTTCGCGTCGCGCAGCGCTGTCACCCGGTCACGGATCATGCCGATGCCGTCCAGCCAGATCAGCCCTGCCTCAAGTCCGGCGCGCCGGTTTTCAGCGGTGGTGACGCTGTAGAACCCGTCCTCGGTGAAGAAATCGGGCCATTCCTCGATGCGGTCGGCGTCGATGCAGCGGGCATAGCGGGTCTGAAGCTGGCTGATGTCGACCAGAAGGTCAGAGGTGACGGCCATGTCCTTCATGTTTCCATCCTCTCGCGATATGCGCTCCAGAATCCGCGGATCGAGCCTTCCGTGATCCGGTTGCCGCTGTTGCCGAAATCGGTGCCGCCCATTTCAAGGATCGCCTCCTTGTCCTCGGCCCCCGCGATGCCGCGCTGGACGAAGCCGCCGATGCAGCCATCCTCCATCGAGACGTAGCCCGCAGGCCCGACAAGGTTCGACTGCTTGAGCCGCACGCGGCGCTGCTGGTCGGTGTCGTCCGCAAAGCCGACATAGGTCCATTTCAGTTCGGTCTTGTCCGGCCCCTTGGGCAGGATCTGCCGCACCGCGATACAGTTCTGGATCTGCTGAAGGACGAAATTAGGAAACGCCGACAGGATCTGCAGCGTGATGTCGTCGTCGAATTCCTTGAAGTTCTCAAGCAGCGACTCGTCCGCAAGCTGGTAGTCGCTTTGCGAGCGCAGTTGCTGCTCCTGATAGGCCTTGGACTGCTCCGCCTCGCGGTCGACGGCGGAATAGCTGACGTGGCTGCCGCCGTCCGGGCTGACGAGGATGCCGCCCTTCATCGACAGCTTGTTCAACTCGAACGTGGTAAAGAACAGGTGCAGGATCGAGGCGTGGTAGCTGTCCTTGGTGTTCTCGACGTAGAGCTTCCAGTTGTTCGGCAGGATCTGCGTGAACCGCCCCAGAACGACGCAATCGCGCCCGTCGAGCACGCGCTTGACCCGGCCAGTGATCTCGTCGCCCAGATATTCCTCGATGTCGTCGATATCCTCGTCGAAGCTGCCGAAGACGAGCCCGTACAACTCGGCGACACGCAGCTTGCGGGGGCCGTGGTCGCTCTTGCAGAACCCCTCGGCCATACCACCGGTGCCGTACATGCCCTCTTCGAAGGCGACGCCGACCAGGTCGCCCTGAAGCGTGTGGCGCCAGGCGTGGTAGACGCAGGTGAAGTCGCGCGTGGTGCCCCGGTCGTCCAGCGCCAGAAGCGACCCGCGATGCGCGCAGCGGTTCTCGAACGAATAGATCTGGCCGTCGAAGTCTCGCACCACGATGACCGGCGTGGTTCCGACAAAGGTGGCGACATAGTCGCCGGGGTTGGGGATTTCAGCCTCTAGGCACAGGTAGTTCCAGCTTTTGCCGCGAAACAGTTTTTGCTGTTCGGCCCGAAACACATCCTCGTCCGAGAACACCCAGTAAGGCACGCGGTTCACGCCACCTTCCCATCCGTCGAGCGGGTTCTGCCCGGTCGCGACATCTTTCATCTTGGCCTCCCGTTGTTCGTATATCGAACATTGATCGCTATACGGACATGCTAGAAGGCAGCTGCGGGCAAAGTCAACCCGTCCCCGGCCCCTGTGCGGCGGGCAACGAGGTCGCCGAGGCGCGCGCGGCGGATCAGAGCATGCGCGACAGCGCGTCGGCGCGGGCCAGGAGAACCGGCAGGAATTCGCGCTCCGCCTGCTCCAGCCCTACGCGCGCGATGGCGGCCGAGATGCTGAGCGCGGCGACCGTGCGTCCGTTCCTGTTGCGCACCGGAACGGCCATGGCGAGCATCCCCAGTTCAAGCTCTTCGCAGATCACCGAATAGCCGCGCGCCCGCACGTCGCGCACCAGGTCGCGCAGGCGGTCCGGATCGGTTTCTGTCTTGGGAGACAACGGCACGAAGTCGGTCGTGGAAAGGTACCGGTCCACGTCTTCGTCCGCGAGGTCGGCCAACAGCATCCGGCCGGTGGCCGAGGCGTAGGCAGGAAGTTTCGCCCCGATCCGGACGTAGGAACTGACCGGGCGCGTGACCTCTGCGCGCGCCACGAAGACCGAGTTGCCCTCTTCCAGCACCGCAAGAGAAACGGATTCGTTCAACTGGTCTCGGGCGTCATCGAGATGAGACTGGGCCAGTTGCGGCAGCGTGCTCGATTCGAAGAACGCGTCGCCCAGCCGCAGCATCCGGGGTGTCGGCAGATAGGCCGACCCAAGTTGGCGGACATATCCAAGCTCGGCCAGCGTCAGAAGGCAGCGCCGGGCGCTGGCCCGCGAGATGGCCGCCGCCTGCGCCGCCTTGGCCACTGTCATCTCGCGGCGCGTCTCGGAAAACGCCTCGATGATGGCAAGCCCCTTGGCCAGCCCTCCCATGCCCTCGGGCGCGCGCGGCTTTCCGGCGCCGGTGTCGTCACTCATCACTTCACTCTCCCATGTTCCAGCGCACGGGCCAGACGGCCCGGCGCTCTGGTCTCGCATAGCACGAATTGTTCGCTATGCGAACAAAAATCGTTATTCGGATAAAATTCGTGACATCCGGTCGCAGGCCGTGCCACCTTGCCCTGCGACGGGCAGGCTTGGGGCGCTTTTTCCCATGCCGTGCCGCTGCAACAGGGAGGAAACCGATGACACCTGCACACCCCTTCACCCGCCGAGGATTCCTGGGCACCGCCGCTGCGACGGCAGGCGTGCTCGCCGCCCCGGCGACGCTTCGCGCGCAGACCGTAAACCTGCGCCTGCACCACTTCAATTCGCCGCTGTCGATCTCGCACACGCAGTTTCTCGTGCCCTGGGCCGAACGGTTGGCAGAAGCGACGGACGGAGAGCTGCAGATCCAGATCTTCCCGTCCATGCAGCTGGGCGGCAGCCCGGGCGAGCTGTATTCGCAGGCAAAGGATGGCATCGTCGACATGGTCTGGACGATCCCCGGCTACACCGCGAATCGCTTTACGCTGACCGAGGTGTTCGAGCTTCCCTTCGTGGCGAAAAGCGCGACCGCCACCGCGCCCGCGGTGCATGAATTCGCCAAGCGCAATCTTGGCGAGGAATACGGCGACACGCATCCGATCCTGTTCCACACCCACGCGCCCGGCCAGCTTCACGGCAAGGGCGACCCGATCCGGACGGTGGACGACATGGCGGGCCTGCAAATTCGCGGCCCATCGCGCCCGATCACCGAAGCGATCAAGACGATGGGCGCGGTTCCGGTGGGCATGCCGGTTCCGGCGGTGACAGAGGCCATCGCACGCGGGGTCGTGGACGGTGCCGCCCTGCCCTGGACGATCACCCGCCCGATCCGCCTGCACGAAGTCACCGACTATCACACCGTTCTCGACTTCTACGCTGCGGTGTTCGGCATGGTGATGAACAAGTCGCGCTGGGAAAGCCTGCCCGCCGACATGCAGCAGGCGATCAACGACGCCTCGAGCGCCGAATTCGTCCGCGAACTGGGCGTTCTGTGGGACGGCGACGAGGAACAGGGGCGCCAGTTAGCCATCGACGCGGGCAACGAGATCGTCGAGGTTTCGGACGCCGAGCGCGACAGGTTCCGCGAGGCTTGCCAGCCGGTGATCGACAACTGGATCGCCAACGTGAACGATCGGGGTCTCGACGGTCAGGCGCTTTACGATGAAGCCCTGGCGTTGATCGAACAGAACGCAGCATAGACGGCGGCACATGCAATTCAGCTCTGACGACGCGGGGGCCGGCATCTTGCCGGCCCCGCTTGCCCGACTTCACTCCGCCATCCGGCGGCTTGCGCTTGTCTGTGCCGCAGCGGGCGGCGTCGTGCTTCTGGGCATGGCCTTGATGACCACGGCAAGCGTGATTTCCCGCGCGGTCGCCAATCAGCCGATCTACGGCATATTCGAGCTGGTCGAACTGTTTACCGGCATCGCGGTCCTGTCGTTCTTTCCCTACACCCACATCACGCGAGGCAACGTGGTCGCCGAATTCTTCACGCAGTCCGCGCCCGAGCGCATCCGCCACGCGCTCGAGTTTCTGGCGGACCTGACCTTTCTGGCAATCGCCTGCTTCGCCTGCTGGCGCGTCGCCGTCGGCTTTCACGAATCCCTCGACAGCCTCGACCGTTCGTTCGTTCTCAACATGCCGGAATGGGTGTTCTACGGCCCCGCGACCGTCTGGATGGTGCTGCTGGTGATCGTCTCGGTCGCGGCCGCCGTCCTGTCGGGCTGGAGGCTGGCGCGATGAGCGATCTTGTCTTCGGTCTGTTCATGTTCGGCGCGATGTTCGGGCTGATCGTTCTGCGCTTTCCCATCGCCATTGCGATGGCCGTTGTCGGCGGCATCGGCTACGTCGAATACAACTCGTTCTTCGCGCTGTCGCAGTTCGTCAAATCCTCGGTCGTCGGCAAGACGTCCAACTACACGCTCAGCGTCATCCCCCTGTTCATCCTGATGGGCCATTTCGCCACCAAGGCGGGGCTAAGCGCGTCCCTGTTCCAGTTCGCACGCTACTGGGTCGGCCACATCCGCGGCGGCATCGCCATGGCCACCATCGTCGCCTGCGGTGCGTTCGGTGCGATCTGCGGCTCGTCGCTGGCGACGGGCGCCACGATGTCCCGCATCGCCCTTCCCGAGATGCGGGCGTCGAAGTATTCGCCCCAACTGGCAGGGGGCGCGTTGGCGGCAGGCGGCACGCTGGGCATCCTGATCCCGCCGTCGATCATCCTGGTGATCTACGCGGTGATCGCGGAACAAAGCATCGGCAAGCTGTTCATGGCGGCCTTCGTGCCCGGCGTCATGGCGGTCGCGTTCTACATCGGCGTCATCGCGATCTTCTCGCGGATGTTCCCCGATCAGGCCCCCGCAGGCATGCGCGCAAGCTGGCGCGAGCGCCTGCAAAGCCTGTGGTCGATCTGGATCGTCGCGGGGCTGTTCATCCTTGTGGTCGGCGGGATCTACGGAGGGTTCTTCACCCCCACCGAAGGCGCGTCGGTCGGGGTCGTGGCGACGCTGCTCATCATGATCGCCAAGGGCAAGGCAAGCTTCGACAACCTGCTCGACTCGTTGCTGGAGACGGGCAAGACCACCGGCCTCATCATGCTGATCCTCGTCGCGGCAGAGGTCTACAACAGCTTTCTGGCGATGAACGGGCTGCCGCAAACGCTGGCCAGCACGCTAGGCGAGTACCAGTTGTCGCCGATCCTGCTGCTGTTCGGGATGCTGGCGATCTACCTTGCGCTTGGCTGCGTGATGGACAGCATCTCGATGATCCTTCTGACGGTGCCCGTGTTCCTGCCGCTGGTCCTGTCGCTGGACCTTGGCATGAGCCCCGAGGCCGCCGCGATCTGGTTCGGCATCCTTGCCCTGATGGTCGTCGAGATGGGGCTCATCACGCCGCCCATCGGGCTGAACGTGTTCATCATCGCCGCGTCCGATCCGCAGACACGGGTGCAGGATGCCTTTGTCGGCGTGATCCCGTTCCTGCTGAGCGACATCGTGCGCGTGGCGCTCATCATCTTCATCCCCAGCCTCGTGCTCTGGCTGCCCGGTCTGAGTTGACCGCGCTGCCCCGGGCCTTCGCAACGGCTCGGGCGCGCGCTTTGACCGATCTTCTGCGGATTGGCTGCTTTGGGAACTTTCCTGTCAGCAAGATTGACCGCGCGGCGCGCAGGGAAGGCACCGGCACAGGTTTCAATCCGACATCTCGGCGCTCTTGATCCCGAACTTGCGGATACGTGAATACAGCGTCGTGGCTGGCACGCCGAGAAGGGCGGCGGCCCCGTCCGCGCCGGACACCCGCCCGCCGGTCTCGCGCAGGGCCGCAAGCAGATTGTTGCGCTGAAGATCATGCATCTCGCTGTCGGTCATGACCTTGGCGACGGCAGGCCCGCGGCGCAGGTCGGCGCCGACATCGACGATCAGCTTGCTCCCCGTCGAGACGATCAGCGCCCGCTCGATCACGTTGCGCAGCTCGCGCACGTTCCCGGGCCAGTCATAGCTGGTGAGCCGGTTCATGGTGCCCTCGGTGATGATTGGCATGTCCCGGTTCAACCGCTTCGAGCCAAGGCGCAACAGGTGGGCTGCGATCAGTGGAACGTCCTGACGCCGCTCGCGCAGCGGCGGGCATTCGACGGGAAAGACGTTGAGAAAGAAGAACAGGTCCTGCCGGAACCGCCCCGCCCGCACGGCGCGGTGAATGTCGCCCCGAGCGGATGCGATAACCCGCACGTCCACATGGCGCGCCCGAATATCGCCCAGACGGATGACCTCGCGCTTTTGCAGCACATCGAACAGGCGGCCTTGGGTCTCGACGGGCAACTCGTCGACATCGTCAAGGAACAGGGTGCCGAAATGTGCCAGCTCCACCATCCCCGGCCTGTCCCGCGTCGCGCCCGCAAGGCCGCCGCGCACCTGCCCGAACAACTCTGCCTCGGTCAGCTCGCGCGGCAGCGAGCCGCATTTGACGTGGATCAGCGGGCGCCTGCTGCGGTCGCTTTCCTTGTGGATGGCCGAGGCCACCAGCGCCTTTCCCGTCCCCGGCTCTCCGGTGATCAGGACGTTGGCGGTGGTGGGAGCGACAAGCGCGATCTTGGTCTGGATCTGGCGCATCGCCGGGGCGTCGCCGACGATGTCATGATGCGCGCGCTCCGAGATGATCGTCTGCTGAAGATAGGCGTTTTCCTGTTCCAGCCGGTCCCGCAGGTCCGCAATTTCGGTGATCGCTTCGCGCAGCTTGCGCTCGTTCTCCTTGCGCTCGGTGATGTCGCGAAAGATCACCACGGCCCCCGCAAGAACCTGCTGGTCGTAGATCGGGGTCGAGACGTATTCGACCCGGATCGGCCGCCCGTCCTTGCGCCAGAACACTTCGTCCTCGATGCGGTTGATCTTTTCAAAGCGGAAGGACTGATAGATCGGGCAATCGTGCGAATGATAGATCTCGCCCGAGACATGGTGATGATGGATCATCGAATGGATGTCGCGGCCCAGCAGGTCCTCGGTGGTCCAACCAAGCATTTCCTGCGCCGCGCGATTGACGAAAGTGGTCCGCCCCTCGGCATTTACACCGTATATCCCCTCGCCCGCGGCGTTCAGGATCAACTGGTTCTGGCGTTCGAGTTCGGCAAAGAACCCCTGCGCCTGTATCCACTGGCCAAGACCCGCGCGGTGCAACTCGGCGGTTTCGGCATCTCGAAAGTGCCGGTCGAGTTCGGCCAGGTCGATCAGCAGGATCATGAACCTGTGCGGCGCATCCGGCAGGCTGCGCGCGCGCAACTCGCATTGCACATCCCGCCCCGACAGCGTGCGCAAGGTGATGTCGCGCGTCCACGCCTCGCCCCGGTGATCCGCCTCGGCAATGAAGCTCATCATCCGGGCGAGGTCGATCTCGGAGCGCATCAGCGACAGGAACGGGGTCGCGCCCGGATCGTCCAGATCAAGCAGGCGCAAGGCATGCAGATTGGCGGCTGTCAGCCGGTCACTGTCGGTGTCGAGGATCGCCGCAGCCTGCGGCAACGCGTCGAGCAGGGAATCATGAAGCGGTGGCGCGGTCTGCATGCGCGGCAGGATCGGACCAGCCTTGGCTCAGGGCAATACGAAATTTCGCCATTTACGATTTTTCGTTACAACTGGAGTCAGGCAATAGAACTTAATCCCTTGTTTTTGATTACCTTTATTTCTTTCTGCATTCGCTCGCTGACCTCTCACCGATCCTTCGATTCTGGCGCACCCTGAGGGGGTCCAGCCATCGGAGGTATGCCGAATGACCATCAAGAGCCTTGGAAATCCATTCTCGGAAAAGTCCGATCTGCGCCACGGCGCCGAATGCGGCTGTTCCGACTGCAACGCCGGCGCAACCCACGCCGCCCACCATGACGACCGCCGCATGTCGTCCGAGGAAATGCTCGACCGCGCCGTCGAAAGCGCCATCGTCCGCTCTGTCTTCGGCCACAACGACCTGAACCGGCGGTCCTTCATGGGCATGCTGGGTGGCGGCACGATGGCGGCGGCGCTTGCGTCCGTCTTTCCGCTCGACAAGGCCAAGGCGGCGATCCTGGACGAGCTTGGCCCGCCGGAGAAAACCGACCTCAACATCGGCTTCGTCCCGATCACCTGCGCCACGCCGATCATCATGGCGCAGCCCTTGGGCTTTTACGAGCGCTATGGCCTGAACGCGCAAGTCATCAAGACCGCCGGTTGGGCGGTGGCGCGCGACAAGTCGCTGAACGGCGAATATGATGCGTCCCACATGCTGACCCCGATGCCGCTGGCGATGACGCTTGGCGCGGGGTCGATCGCCGAACCCTACATCATGCCCGCCGTCGAGAACATCAACGGGCAGGCCATCGTCCTGTCGAACGAACACCTCGACAAGCGCGACCCGACCCAGTGGAAGGGCTTTACCTTCGGCGTGCCGTTCGAATACTCGATGCACAACTTCCTTCTGCGCTACTACGTCGCCGAATTCGGTCTCGACCCGGATGTCGACATCCAGATCCGCGTCGTGCCGCCGCCCGAGATGGTCGCCAACCTGCGCGCCGGAAACCTCGACGGCTACCTGTCGCCCGACCCGTTCAACCAGCGCGCTGTCTACGAAGGCATCGGGTTCATCCACATCCTGACCAAGGAAATCTGGGAAGGACATCCGTGCTGCGCCTTCGCCGCGCCCCTGTCCTTTGCGACCGAACTGCCGAACACCTACGGCGCGCTGCTGAAGTCGATCATCGACGCGACGCAATACGCATCGAACCCAGAGAACCGAAAGGAAATCTCGGCGGCCATCGCACCCACCAACTACCTCAACCAGCCCGTCACCGTGATCGAACAGGTGCTGACAGGCACCTACGCCGACGGTCTGGGCGAGGTGAAACAAGTGCCCGACCGGATCGACTTCGACCCCTTCCCCTGGCATTCCATGGGCGTCTGGATCCTGACGCAGATGAAGCGCTGGGGCTATATCGAGGGCGACATCGATTACCGCGCCGTGGCGGAACAGGTCTATCTGGCCGCCGACGCGAAGAAGGTGATGAACGATCTGGGCTATGACGCGCCCGACGTCACCTACAAGTCGCACACGATCATGGGCAAGACCTTCGATCCGGCCGAGCCCGCCGCCTATGTCGACAGCTTCGCGATCAAGAAGACCTGATCCATGGACAAGCTGTCGGTCAACCAACGTGCAACCGTTCTGTCGCTGGTGATCCTGGTGGTCGGCCTCCTTGCGTGGGAGGCCGCCATTCCGGGCCAGAAGATCGCAACCGAACTTACAGAGTACGAACGCCTGACCGGCGGCGGGGCGCCCAAGGCGGGCGTTCCTCCGCCCAGCCAGGTTCTGGTCAAGGCGTGGGAGCAGCTGTCGAACCCGTTCTATGATGCGGGCCCCAACGACAAGGGCATCGGCATCCAGATCGCCTATTCCATCTACCGCGTGCTGACGGGTTATCTTCTGGCCGCGCTGATCGCCATCCCGGCGGGTTTCCTGATCGGGATGAGCCAGGTCGCCTACAAGGCGCTCAACCCGTTCATCCAGGTGCTGCGTCCGATCTCACCGCTCGCGTGGATGCCGCTGGCGCTGTTCATCATCCAGGACAGCAACGCCTCGGCGATTTTCGTCATCTTCATCTGTTCGATCTGGCCGATGCTCATCAACACCGCCTTCGGGGTTGCAGGGGTCCGGCAGGACTGGGTCAACGTGGCCCGCACGCACGAGCTTGGGCCGCTCAGGACAGCATTCACCGTGATCCTGCCCGCCGCCGCACCCACGATCCTGACGGGGATGCGTATCTCGATCGGCATCGCGTGGCTGGTGATCGTCGCCGCCGAGATGCTCGTGGGCGGAACCGGCATCGGATATTACGTCTGGAACGAGTGGAACAACCTCGACCTCACCTCGGTCATCTTCTCGATCCTGATGATCGGCGTGGTGGGTATGATCCTCGACAGCGTCTTCGCCGCGCTTCAGCGCGCCGTCACCTACGCGGAATGAAGGAGCGTTCCATGACACAACCCTTCCTCAAGATCGAAAACCTGACCCAGCGCTATCCCGATGGCCAGGGCGGCGAGATGACCGTATTCGAGAACGCCAGCTTCGGGGTGGAGAAAGGCGAATTCGTCTGCATCCTCGGCCATTCCGGCTGCGGCAAGTCGACGATCATGAACATCCTCGCCGGGCTGTCCGAACCGACCTCGGGCGTCGTCAAGATGGACGGCTTCGAGGTGTCGGGCCCATCGCTCGACCGGGGCGTGGTGTTCCAGAACTATTCGCTGATGCCCTGGCTGTCAGCGCTCAGGAACGTCACTTTCGCGGTGGCAGCCCGCCACCCTGACTGGCCGAAGGCCAAGGTCGTCGAACACTCGAAGCAATACCTGTCGATGGTCGGCCTCGACGGCGACGCGATCCGGCGCAAGCCCAGCCAGTTGTCGGGCGGGATGCGGCAGCGGGTGTCCATCGCGCGGGCCTTTGCGAACCACCCCAAGCTGTTGTTGCTGGACGAGCCGTTCGGGGCGCTTGATGCGCTGACGCGGGGCACGATCCAGGACGAGCTTCTGAAGATCTGGGGCGGCACGGAACAGACCGTGTTCATGATTACCCACGACATCGACGAGGCGATCCTGCTGGCCGACCGTATCCTTCTGATGACCAACGGCCCCTACGCGCGCGTCGCCGAGTCCGTGGAAATCACCATTCCGCGTCCGCGCAACCGCACGTCGATCATCGAGCATCCGAACTACTACAAGATCCGCAACCACCTCGTGCACTTCCTCGGCATCCGCTCGAAGGAACTGGCCGGAAAACAGGCCGACGGGCCGCAAGCCCCGCAGACCGTTCGCATCGAGGAACCGGCCCAGCCGAACCCGGAACCCCGCGCCCCCCTGCGCGCCGTCAACGAGTGAAAAGGAGAGGACCCATGAAAGACAGCCTAGCCCCCCAGATGATGACGAAAGAGGACGTCACGATGATGATCCTCTCGGCCAAGAAGACATCCGGCATGACCTGGGAACAGATCGCCGACAAGATCGGCATGTCTCCGGTGTGGACGCATTCCGCCTGCATGGGCATGAACGCGATGCCGGTGGACAAGGCCGAGGCGCTAGTCGGCGCGATGGGCCTGCCGCAAGAGGCGGCGTCGGTGCTGGCGGAAAGCCCCACCAAGGTCTGGGAACAGGCCGTGCCCACCGATCCCTGCATCTATCGCCTCTACGAGATCGTCGGCGTCTACGGCCCCACGATCAAGGCGCTGATCCAGGAAAAATTCGGCGACGGGATCATGTCGGCGATCGACTTCGACATGCAGATCACCCGCGTCGAGAACCTCAAGGGTGACCGCGTGAAGATCGAGATGTCAGGCAAATACCTTGGCTACAACAGCTGGTAAGCACCGGCGGGCGCGCGGGGAAACCGCGCGTCCGCAGCCGACAGGACCATTGACATGACCCGGCCTCCGGTGCCCCCGTTCAGCCATGACGACGCAGTGCGCAAGGTCCGCATGGCCGAGGACGCCTGGAACACGCGAGACCCCGCCACGGTCGCGCTGGCCTATACACCGGACACGCGCTGGCGCAACCGGTCCGAGTTCCTGACGGGCGGCGCCGAGGTCGAGGCGTTCCTGACCCGCAAGTGGGACAAGGAACGCAACTACCGCCTGATAAAGGAAATCTGGGCGCACTCCGCAGACCTGATCGCCGTGCGCTTCGCCTACGAATGGCAAAGCGCAGCCGGTGACTGGTTCAGATCCTACGGCAACGAGAACTGGAAGTTCGACGGCGCTGGCTACATGGCCGAACGCCATGCCTCGATCAACGATCTTCCCATCTCCGCAGCCGAGCGTCTGTTCCACTGGCCGCCCGGTCCACGCCCTGCGGATCATCCGGGGCTGAGCGCGCTGGGGCTGTAGCAGGCAACCTTGTCCAACCTTGATACTCGTCCTGAAGACGATGGGTCAGGCCATGACCCTGCGCCTGCGCCTGCGCCTCGGAATCTAGAAAATATGGCATTGAGGCCGGTCTGACCCGGCGTCACTTCGTCGCTTCTTTCCGCTCGCCTCTTGAATGGCGGCAAATCATCCTGATATCGCGAGCTTGAGCCACAATGATCCGTCGCAAAAGGATCATGAGAGGCCGGATCGCTTCGGTTTCTTGCAGTTTCACCCATGTCATACAGCTCGCCATCGTTACCGGCGCTCAATCTCGACCGCTGGTGCCGCGCATCAGCAGCTAGCTGCTCTACTTCCAAGAAAGACGCCGATGGCTTTCCGAATTCTTGTTCTCGACGACGAACCCCAGATTTGCACGCTTCTGCAGACCTTGCTCGAGATGCACGCCTATACCGTCGACACGGCCCATACGATCGCAGAGGCCACCGCCGCGACCGAAGCCGTGCACTATGATCTGTTCATACTCGATCAGGCGCTTCCCGATGGCAGCGGTCTGGATTTCGCGCAACGGATGCACGAAGTGTCGGGCGCCGGGCTAATCATCCTGACCGGGCGGCGCGACCAGGTGGACCGCGTCGTGGCGCTGGAAATCGCGGCGGATGACTACATCACCAAGCCCTTCGACAACCGCGAACTGGTGGCGCGCGTGCGGTCCGTCCTGCGGCGCACGGTTACGGGGGGACGCACGGCGCAGCCCCGCCTGGTGCATTTCGATGACATGACGCTGGACACCGATGCGCGCCGCCTTCTCGACGCGGACGGCCAGGAGGTGATCCTGACCGCGCAGGAATTCGACGTCTTGCAGGTGCTTGTCACGCACCGCAACCGCGTGCTGGAACGCGAGGCCATCCTCAAGCTGGCGGGCCTGCGCAAGCATGCTGCTCAGGGGCGCGCCGTAGACGGGCTTGTCAGCCGGTTGCGGGGCAAGCTGGCGCTTCAGCCCGGCGGAACGGTGCAGATCCGCACGATCCACGGACGCGGCTACATGCTGAGCGTCTGAGCAACTGGCGGGCGCGGAAGGCCACAACCCCCGGTTTCATATCTTTTGATCCGGCGTGAACATCTTTCGACAAATCGACCGCAATGCCGTCACACCGCCTGTCTCTTGTCGGGTCACACACACAGGAGCAGGAGCGCAGTCGTGACGATAAGCTTTTTTTCCTACAATCAGGGAAATCGGAACCGGCTTCGCATGCCGTCCGGATACAGAAGAACGGTGTCCTGGGTGCCGCAGCTTGGGGACGTGTTTCCTGATTTCACCGCCGACACCAATGCGGGACCGTTGCATTTCTTCGACTGGGCCGAGGGGCACTGGACACATCTGTTCAGCCATCCCGCCGCCCGGACCCCGGTTTGCACCACCGAGGTTGCGGCTTTGGCGTCCGCCGTGCCGGACTTCGACGAGCGCAACGTCAAGCTGCTTGGCTTCACCGGATCCTCAACCGAGGATCAAGAGTCCTGGCACGCCGATATCGAGCGTCTGTTCGATGTGAACGTCGATTTTCCCTTCGTCGCGGACGAGGGGTGCCGGATGGCGCGAAAGTTCGGCATGCTGCATGACAAGCAATCGGCCACCATGCCGATCCGCAAGTCGTTCATTCTCGACCCGCAGATGCGCATCCGCATGATCTTTGAATATCCGATCTACATCGGACGCGGCACAGAGGAAATCCTGCGCGTGATCGATTCCCTGCAGATCATGGACAAGACCGGCCTCGCCGTTCCGGCGGACTGGGAAGAAGGCGACGAGTTGCTGTTCACCGAGAACATGCCGGACACTGCGGCACGTCAGCTTTACGGCGACAAATTTACGCGTTTGACCGACTACCTGGCGGTGGTCCGGCAACCGGCTGCCGCCCGAAAGGGATAGTCCCGATCCATTGCCGGGGCGCAGCTTTGTCCCGTCCGTCCATTTTCGCTAGTCTGCCGATAATCGCATGACCAACGAGTATGGACGGACGGGCATGGAAATTCTGAAGATCCTCCGCTTCGCGCTTTGGCTTGCTGCTGCGGCGCTGGCAGGATTCGCGGTCGCTTTGGTGATCGGGCACCAGCGCGTCACGCATGCAGAAGACATGGCCGAGCGGATCATCGCGCTGCAATCCGGCATCGACGCGTTTTCGGCGCGGGCTGACGATCTTGCCGTCAACGGCGCGACACCCGAGGATCTGGCGGAATTCTCGCAAACCGGGCGCGATCTGCGTGCGGCTGCGGCCGCGCTGCCGGGCGATCTAGCCTCAAGCCAGCGTGTCATTTCCGAAATCGCCACCCTAGAAGAGCATGTGACATCGCTGGGCGGCCCAGACGGCGGCATTCCCGAATCGGCCTTGCCGGACCTCTCCCAACGCCAGCGCCTGACAGCATTGGCCCGGGACGGTCTCGCGCTTGACATGCAGGTCCGCGAATTGCTGGAAGCGCAAAGTTCCGACCTCCTGGGTGTCCTGCTCCGCGCGATCTGGGGCGTCTCTGCGCTGTGGCTGATCTTCCTGGGGTTGGCGACGGGTCTTGCCGTCTTCCTCCGCCACAGGCTTGTCGGCCCCCTGCGCACGATCCGCAGCACGGTCGAGCGGATCGAAAAAGGCGATCTGTCTGCACGCGCACAGGTCGGCGGCCGCGACGAGCTGGCCGCACTTGCCGATGGTATCAACGACATGGCCGCCGGACGCGAGGCGACCGAGGCGCGTCTGGTGCGCACGCAGGCGATCGGACGGCTTGGCGGATGGCATCTGGATGCCCGCAGCGGCACGCTGGACTGGGATGACCAGACCTGTGCGATCTTCGAGGTCGATCCAGCCAGCTTTACAAGGACATCGCAAGAATTCCTGTCACGCATTCCGGACGACGACCGGGACATGGTCATCGCACAGCGCAAGGCGCTGCGGGACAGCGCAACGCCCTATGACTTTCAGCACCGCATCCGCACCGGCAGCGGCCGGATCAAATGGGTGTGGGAGCGCGCAGAAGTCATCCGCGACGATACCGGAGAGGTCATCTGCCTCGATGGCACGGTTCAGGACATCACCGAGCTGAAAGAAACCGAACTTGCGCTCGAGGAGGCGCGCGCGCGATCCGAACATGGCGCGGCGCTGTTGCGCTTTGCCGGGCGGACGGCCCGTTTCGGGGGCTGGCGTGCCTTGCCAAACGGGGACAGGGTCGAATGGACCCCCGAGACTGCCGCGATCCACGAGGCGCCCTACGACAGCCCGCCGCACGTCGAAGACGCCATGGCCTATTACGATCCCGCAGACCGGCCACGGATCCGCGCGCTGTTCCAGAAATGCCTCCGCGACGGCGAGGACTTCGACGACGTGTTCCGCTTCACGACCGCCACCGGGCGACGGCTTTGGGTGCGCTCTTCGGGCGAGGCCGTGCGCGATGCGTCAGGCCGGATCACCGAGTTGCGCGGCGCGTTCCAGGATGTCACCGAACTGTTCGAGGCGCGCGACGAGGCGGTTCGGCGAAATGCCGAACTGGATGCCGTCGTCTCGGCGATGGAAGACGGCTTTGTCTCGCTCGATGCGGCGGGGATCGTCAGCTTTATCAACCCGATGGCGCGCGAATTGCTGGGGGTCACGGAAGATCACGACAAAGGGCTCAGGCCCGGAAAGGCGTTGACCGAGGCTTTGGCGCAGGCGCCCGAGGGCACCCTTCAGGCGCAACTGGCCGCGATGATCGCGGACGGCACGGCGCGCGAGGCCGAATTGCACGATGCGCGAACCGACCGCTGGGTCGGAATCCTGCTGCATCGCACCGGGGGCCGCACCGCGATCCTGCTTCGCGACACGACGGCGGCACGCCAGGCGGACCGGCGGCTTCGGGTTCTCGAGGCGGCGCTGGAAGAAATCGACGACATCGTCCTGATCACCGAGGCCAGCCACGTCGACGGCCCCGACCATCCCCGGATCCTTTATGCCAATGCCGCCTTCGGGCGCGTGACAGGCCACGCGCCCGAACAGGCGATCGGACGCACGCCGCGCTTCCTGCAGGGCCCAGAGACATCGCGCAAGGAACTCGACCGCGTCCGCGAGGCCCTGATCCGGCGCGAACCGGTGCAGGCCGAACTGATCAACTACGACGCAGCCGGGCGGCCGTTGTTGATGCGGATCGAGATCGTGCCGCTGCCCGACCCCTATGGCGGCGATGGCTATTTCGTCGCCGTGCAGCGCGACATCACCCTGCAGAAACAGCGCGAGGAATCCGAATTCCAGAACAGCAAGATGGTCGTCGTGGGCCAGCTGACCGGCGGGGTGGCACATGATTTCAACAATCTGCTGACGATCATCATGGGCAACGCCGACCTCTTGCTTGACGCGGTGGAGGCGCCAGAAAAGCGGCGGCTGGTAGAGGCGCTGATCGACGCTGCCGAGCGCGGGGCGCGGCTGACCGACAGCCTGCTCGCGTTCTCGCGCCGCACTCCGCTGGAGCCGGTTCCGACCGACGTGAACGCGTTCCTGGACGAGGCCGAGACCCTGTTGCGGCAGGCCCTGCCCGCTGGCGTGCAGATGACCTATGTGAAGGGTGCCGCGCACCCGGTTGTCGACATCGACCCCTCCCGGCTTCAGGCGGCGCTGGTCAATCTGGTGCTGAACGGGCGCGACGCGGTCGGCGGGCGGGGCCAGATCACGGTCGAGACCGACGACATTTATCTGGACGCCGGATACGCGGTTCAGCACGGCGATCTTGCCCCCGGCGATTATGTGCTCCTGTCCGTCACCGACGACGGCGCCGGGATGGACGCCGAAACCGCCGCGCAAGCGTTCGAGCCGTTCTTCACCACCAAGGCCGTCGGGGCGGGAACCGGCCTGGGCCTCAGCAGCGTCTACGGCTTCGCCCGGCAGTCGGGCGGACAGGCGCAAATCAACTCGGAGGCTGGCAAGGGAACCACCGTACAGCTGTATCTGCCGCGTGCCGGGCAAGCCCCCGCTCTGTCGCCGCGCCAGACCCTTGAGCGTCCGTCACGGGGCGCGGGCGAGCATATCCTGGTGGTCGAGGATGATCCCGCCGTTCTTGAATATGCCGCACGGCAACTGCGCGCGCTGGGGTATCGCGTGACCGTCGCGCCGGATTCCGCGCAGGCGCTGGAGGTTCTGGGACGGCAAGGCGACGACATCGACCTTCTGTTCACCGACGTCGTGCTTGGCGGCGGGGCCAGTGGCAAGGCGCTCGCCGACCGCGCCCGCGCGGATCGCCCGTCGCTTCGCGTGCTGTTCACCTCGGGCTACACGAACAACGCGATCACCCATGACGGGCGCCTCGATCCCGACGTCAAGCTGCTCGAAAAGCCGTATCGCGGGGCACGGCTGGCGCAGAAACTGCGCGAGGCATTGGCAGGTTAAGCCATGCCGCCCGCAGCGATTGTGTGTTGGACCGGCGTTATTCGCCTTGCGCCAGCGCGTCGATCTGGCCGCGCATCACGCCCTGGAATTCGCCTGTCTCGGGACGCACCGCGAGCGGAGCAAAAACGACCGACCGCAGGCCCATGCCCTCGGCCTGCGCCAAGGCCTCTTGCGGCGGGGCGGCTTCCCAGATGAGGGTCTGAGCGCCGGTCTCGTCCGTCAAGGCCTGCAAAGCGTCCCATTGGTCCGCATCCGGCATGGCGCCTGCGTCCCAGTCCAGCGCCGCGATCTGCAGCCCGTAGGCGCGCGCGAAATACTGATAGCGCGGATGGGTGGCGATCATCGCCGTGCCCTGCAGGGGGGCCAGCGTGTCCCGTGCATGGCTGTCCAAGGCTTCGAGATCGGCCACCAGACCCGGCAGCGCGGAAACCACGGCATCCCCGCTCCCAGGAATGCGGCGCTGCATCATCCCGGCCAGCGCCTCGGCCTGCCGCGCCGCTTGGCCAAAGTCGAGCCAGGTGTAGCTGGCGGTGCCGGTGTGCGAATGCTCGCCATCGGCGCCGTGGCTGTGGGTGATCGAGTCCGTCGAGATGTAGTCGTCCGAGAACCCGGCAGAGGTGTCAACGATGCGCGAGCGCGGCAGCGAGGTGCGTGTCGTCCAACCCGCGAACCCCGCGCCGTTCAGCGCGATCACGTCGGCGGCTTGGATCGCAGAAATGTCCGAAAGGCCGGGCCGCCAGAACGATGGATCGCGGTCCGCAGGCACGGGAAACAGCACCTCGACCGCGTCGCCGCCCAGCCGTTCGGCCATCCACGCCAGCGGGTAGTTCACCGCGGCGACCACCGGCTTGTCCTGCGCCGCCAGCGGCGATGCGGCAAGCGCGACAAGGACCACGAGGCGTTTCAGCATCAGTTCGTCCCCTGTCCGTGCGCGATGTCATCGGGCGTCAGCAGCCAGTAGTCCGAATGCCCCTCGCTGACATCGACCTCGATCATCAGGCCGCCGTCCGCTGCGCCATCGGGCAAGGCGAAGGTGGTCACCCCGTCCTCGCCCAGCGGAAGCGTCATCACCAGCGTGTCGCTGGCATCCAGAACCCGGACCTCGCCCGCGTTCGGAATTCGGCCGGTCGAGAACTTCGACTCCACCGTCACCGTGTCGCCGGTGACCGAGGCGAACACCCGCAGGTCGTGCGCCGCAGCCGGAAGGGCTGCGGCAAGAGTGAAGGCAAGCCCAAGCGTGCGGATCATTCCATTCCCCCGGTGCTCCAGGGCTCGAAATGGACCCAGATCACGGCGCCAAGCTCGTGCGCCTTGTCGACGCCCTCGTATTGCATCGGCTCTTCTGCGGTGTTCAGCGCGGCAAAGCCCCACCAGCCGGATGTGGGTACAGCGTAAGTGAACACGCCGTTTCCGTCCGCCTTGACGGTCTGCGTAATCATCAGGTCTGACGGCACCGAGGCGGAACCGTCCTCGTTGTAATACTCCACCTCGACCTCGGCGTAAGGCACAGCCTCGCCGTCAAGCTTGACGATCCCCTGGAACACGTTGCCTTCCCATTGGGCGAAGGGCTTGGCCAGAGGCACGATCTCGGTCTTGAGACCAAGCTCTGTATCCCAACCCTCATCGTCGCCAAAAGCCGAAACATAGGTCTTGGTGAAATGCGTGATGAAGGCGTCTTCCTCCGGCTCCCAATAGGGCTGCGGGGTCATGGCGAACACATAGGTCCCGGGACGCTCAAGCCGGTATTCGGTCGAGTAACCGGCATCCTCCATCACCTGCGCCTCGGTCAGCGTATCCAGCAGCGACGTCGTCTCGCCGCCGTGCGTCACGGAAAAGCTCTCTGGCATCTCCAGAACCATGCCGTCCAGCACGAACGGATGCGAGAACGACAGCGTCAGGTCGATGGACCGACCGTCCTCCTGGCTGACCATGTTGTCGGACGGAATGATCATCCCGTAATGGGCGGACGCAGCGGTCGCCGTGGCGGCGAGGGCGGCGGCGGTCAGGAAGGTCTTCATGCGGGTCTCCGGAATTTGGGGGCTCGATGAGCGGTCTCAGGATTTACAGGGCAAGAATCCAGGCCACCAGCCTGTCCCCGTTCGATGTCACGGCAAAGACAAGCGCGGCAGCCAGAACAACGGTCCCCGCCAGAAATAGCACGATCTCTGCCAGTGCAAGCTGAAGAATGACAAAGCGCCCTGCCCCCAGCCGCCGTGCGGTCTGCATCTCGGGGCTGCGCAAGGCCCAGGCAAGGTAGAGCGACAGGGCGATCGCCCCCATCGCCGCGACGCCGATGATGACCGTCACCGCGTCAAGAAGCGCGGCGATGCGAAAGATGCGGTCCACCAGCCCAGCCACGACGTCGTCCGGGACCGTGATCTGCAAGGGGTTTTCAGGGTCCAGATACCGCCCGCGCAGGATCGTCGCGGACCGGGTGTCGTTCGGCACGATCAACACCGCCGACAGGGGATAATCGCCGGCGTCGCCATGAAAGTGAAAGCTGTCGATGTTCTCGGGCGTAATGCGCTGGAACTCGGTGATCGCCGCGTTGGCAACGATGTTTCCGTCCGCATCGGCGGTCACGACATCGTCATGTCCGTGGCCGATCCCCGCGATGACCCAGGCGGTCTTGACGTCGGTAAACACCGCCTCGTCGTCCGGCGTGCCCGTCGGGGCCAGAACGCCCGTGATCTGCAATTCGAGCGGATAGACGCCGTCCAGATCGAACAGGTTCTCGGGCGCGGACACCACCGTGTCGCCGGGGCCAAGGCCCAACCGGTCCGCGACCGCCGCGCCCAGCACCGCCTCGCCCAGGATGGCCAGTTGCCGCCCCGACGCGATCTGCAGCCCGCGAAAGTCGAAGTAGTCCAGCGAGGTGCCCACGATCCGCGCGCCGTTGGTCTGGAACGCAGTGTGCAGCGGGATCGGCAGCGCAAGGCCGCTGTCCCAGACGGCATCCTCGGCCGCGCGGGTGACGGGCTGCGCGCGGTCTTCCGAGAAGTAGACGGCGTTCATCACCAGATCGAGCTGGCTGCCGCGCGCGCCCAGCACCAGCGGCGTCGCCTCGGCGCGGCGGGTCAGCGCATCCTCGGACCCGCGCAAGAGCGTCTGCGTGACCATCGGCACCGCTAGGATGACCGCGCCGACAAGCACCAGCACAAGGCTGCGCGCCCAGGTCCAGCGCAGATGCGCAAAGGCAAGGAACAGCGCGTTCATGCCGCCTGCCTCAGCGTGGCGAAGTCGATCACGCGGTCGAAGCGCGGCAGTAGGTCATGATCGTGCGTGACCGCCAGAACCGTCGCATCGAACTCCCGCGCCCGGGCGAACAGAAGGTCAAGGATCACGTCCTTGGTCTCGGGGTCGAGATTTCCTGTCGCCTCGTCCGCGAGGATCAGCGCGGGCTGCGTGACCAGCGCCCGGCAGATCGCCACGCGCTGCTGCTCGCCCCCGCTCAATGCGCCGGGATGGCTTTTCAGGCGGTCCGCGATCCCGCACGAGGCGGCCAGCGCCGCGGCCCGGTCCCGCGCCGCGCGGTCGAGCCGCAGGCCAAGACCGACCCGGTAGGGATACAGGATGTTCTCAAGCGCGTTCAGGTAGTCGACCAGCGCGAAGTTCTGGAACACGAAGCCGATGTTGCGCGCGCGGAAGGCGCGCCGCCCGGCATCGGACAGGGCGGTCATGTCGGTGCCCGCCACCTTCAGCGCGCCCGCATCCGGCTGCGACAGCCCCGCCACAAGGTTCAGGAGCGTTGTCTTGCCGGTGCCGCTTGGCCCGATCACGCCGACGCGCTCGCCCTTGGCGACGCTAAAGGTTGGCACCGAGAGCGTGAACCCGCCACGCGGATAGGCAAAGCGCAGGCCGCTGGCCTCGATCAAGACTTGTCCTCCACGTCCGGCGGTGGGGCGTCGGCATTCCGCTCCAGCGTGCCCGCATCGGTGCGGTCCACGTCGGTCAGGGTGAATCCGACGATCTTCCATGCGCCGTCCGCAGGGGCCATCACCAGGTCGGCGGCATAGGCATTGCCGCGCATGTGCATATGCTCGGAATGCCCGACGACACCAAGCACGCGCCATCTTGCGTCAATGGCCACGCGGTCCTCTTGCGGGCGGGCGTTCATCCCCAGCAGCGACACCTCGTGAATCGCCTGATCGGGGTTCAGGCCGCCGCCCGCCAGCGCGCCGACGCGTTCCAGATACAGCTGTTCCAGCGCGGGGCCGGTCGCCACCTCGGCCAGCCGGTCGTAGATCGCCGCCTCTTCGGTCTGCCCGAAGGCGTCATAGACCTGCGTCAGGATGCCGGGCAGCACCAGCGGGCTTTCGCGCAGAAATTCGTCCGGAGACAGACCGCGCGTGTCGGCGGTGCGGCCGTCTTGCGCGCTCGGCGCAAGGAACAGCGCCCAGACCGCAACGCAAGCGCAGGCCACGAAAGCCGCGCCCAGGATGTAGTCCCACGTTCTGCCCTGCATCATCTGCGTCGTCCCCGGTCACTGCGCCCAGACCTAATCCAATGCGCCGCCGCCGCAAGCCGCCTTGGTGCATAGGCAGTCGCATAAACGGTGCGGCGCAGGGAAAAGGTGCACCGCCTGCCAGATTGTTCTGGCGCAGCCAACGCCAAGGGTCGCCCCCGAACCACCAGCGCGTCTTGCAATGTTATAGTATAACGTCTATTGGATTCGTTATGTTATTACATAACCCCAACGCATCGTCCCTCTGCGGCGTGAGCATCAAGGCACCGAGCCCCTGATGTGTTGCACTGCCTCCCTGAACCGACATCATATCCAAACGAAGAACTCAAAATGAAAACGCTTGGTTTCACCCTCCTGGCTTCGGTCGCCGCCATGCCGCTTGTGGCACAGGAAACGCGCCAGATGGATGCCCATGTTCACGGGGTCAGCACGCTGGAGCTTGCCATTGAAGGCAACACCGTCGAGATCAACCTTCTGTCGCCGGGCATGGACATCGTCGGGTTCGAGTATGCCGCCAGCACCGATGCCGACAAGGATGCGGTCGAGGCCGCGATCCGCATGATGCTGATGCCCGAGAATGTCGTGACCCTGCCCGAGGCTGCGGAATGCCGGCTGACCGAGGTGGTGGCGCATCTTCACGGCGGCGAGCACGAGCACGCCGAAGGCGAGGGCCACGCGCACGAAGAGCACGCCGAGGACGAGGACCACAAGGAAGACGGCGGCGAGCACAGCGAGTTCCACGCCAGCTATTCCTTCGACTGCACGCATCCCGAGGACCTTGGAAGCATTGGCTTGCCGTTCTTCGACAGCTTTGCCAATGCGGAGGAGATCGAGGCACAATACGTCACCGATGCGGCCACCGGCTCGGCCGAGATCACCCGCGATGCGCCAGAGTTGACGTTGAACTGAAGATGACCGACCCCGCCCTTGTCCTTACCGACGTGACCTACAGCTGGCCCGGGCGGGGCGGCTTTTCGCTGTCCTGTCCGGACTTCCGCATGGCGGCGGGGGAAAGCGTGCTGCTTCTGGGCGCCAGCGGATCGGGGAAATCGACGCTCCTGTCGCTGGTCTGCGGCATCGTCACCGCGATCAGCGGCAGCGTGTCGGTCGATGGCACCGACCTTTCCACGCTGCGGGCCGGGGCGCGCGACAGGTTCAGGGCAGAGCGGATCGGCGTGATCTTTCAGCAGTTCAACCTGTTGCCCTATGCCCGCGTCGTCGACAACATCCTGTTGCCCCTGCGATTTGCCCCAATGCGCCGGTCCCGCGCCGCGCCCGGCGATGCCGCGCGACTTTGCATCGCCCTCGGGCTGCCCGGCGACATCCTGACGACCCAGGCAGGGCGGCTGAGCGTCGGACAACAACAGCGCGTGGCCGTGGCCCGGGCCTTGATCGGCGCGCCGCCGCTCATTGTCGCGGACGAGCCGACCTCGGCGCTGGACGCCGCGACACAGGACACTTTCCTGAGCCTGTTGTTCGACCAGACCGCGCGGACCGGCTCGTCCCTGCTGATGGTCAGCCATGACGAACGGCTGGGCGCGCGCTTTGACCGGGTGGTCCGGATCGAGGACATCGTGACATCGTGGAAGGCCGCGGCATGATCCTGCGCCTTGCCACCCAATCCCTGCTGGCCCGTGCGCTGACCGTCGGAATGACGGTGCTGGCGATCGCGCTGTCCGTCGCGCTGTTCCTTGGCGTCGAGAAGGTGCGCACCGGCGCGCGGGCCAGTTTTGCCGACACGATCTCGGGCACCGACCTGATCGTCGGCGCGCGGTCGGGGTCGGTGCAACTGCTGCTCTACTCGGTGTTCCGCATCGGCAACGCGACCAACAACGTATCGTGGGAAAGCTACCAGGACATCGCGGCGCGGCCCGAAGTCGACTGGATCGTGCCGATCTCGTTGGGCGACAGCCACCGTCAGTTCCGCGTCATGGGAACGACGCCTGCCTTCTTCGAGCACTACAAGTATCGCGGGGGCCGGTCGCTGGAGATACCCGAGGGGCACGGATTGCAGGACCTGTATGACGCCGTGATCGGCGCCGATGTCGCGGCCGCGCTGGGATATGCCGTGGGCGATCCCATCGTCGTCTCGCATGGTCTTGCGTCCTTTACCGACCATGACGACCAGCCGTTCCGCATCGCCGGGATCATCGGCAAGACCGGCACGCCGGTGGACCGCACGGTGATCGTCAGCCTCGAGGCGATCGAGGCGATCCATGTCGACTGGCAGGGCGGGGGACAGACCGGCCAGTCCACGCCGGTCGAGGTGATACGAAGCATGGACCTTACTCCGTCAGCTATCACGGCGGCGCTGGTCGGGACCGAGTCGCGCCTGCAGATCTTCGGCCTGCAACGCTGGATCAACGAGTATCCCGAAGAGCCGCTGCTTGCGATCCTGCCGGGCGTCGCGCTGCAAGAACTTTGGCAGATCGTCGGCGTCGCCGAAACCGCGCTGATCGGGGTGTCGGCGATGGTCGTCATCACCGCGCTTATCGGCATGATGGCGATGATCTTTTCCAGCCTGAACGAACGGCGGCGCGAGATGGCGATCTGGCGGGCGATGGGCGCGCGCCCCGCGACGATCCTGGGGCTTCTCGTGCTGGAAGCGATGCTTATGGCGGCGGCGGGGGCGGTGCTGGGCCTTACGCTGCTCTATCTTGGCCTCGCGGTGGCACAGCCGCTCGTCGATGCGGCCGCAGGCATCTGGCTGCCGATCGAGCCGCCCACCCTGCGCGAGGTGTGGGGTCTCGGGATCGTGATCGCCGCGGCGGGGCTGGCCAGCCTTGTTCCGGCGCTAAGGGCCTACCGGCTTTCGCTCGCCGATGGCATGATGGTGAGGACATGACAGGACAAGGCAGGATCACCCGCAGGACGTTCGGCCTTTTGGCCGCCGCAGGCGCAATCGTGCCGCGCACAGCCTTCGCGCGGCCCTTCCGCGAGATCACCTGGGATGACCTGATCCCGCCCGGCGTGCCCTATGCCGAGATCGTCGGTGAAGGCGACCTTGACGAGCAAAGCGACACCTGGAGCCCGATCTTCGACGAGAACGCGACCAAGCTGAACACGGAGCTGAACGGGGCTTCAGTCAGGTTGCCGGGCTACATCATCCCGCTGGACATCGAGGCTGAGGGGCTGACCAGCTTCGTTCTGGTGCCCTATGTCGGTGCCTGCATCCATGTGCCGCCTCCTCCGCCGAACCAGCTTGTCTTCGTGACGACGAAAGACCCCTGGCCGTCGGACCAGATGTGGGATGCGGTCTGGGTGTCGGGGGTGCTGAGCGCACGGCTGCAATCGACGGCAATCGCCGAAATCGGCTACGAGATCGCCGCGCAAGAGATCGAGATCTACACATGGTAGGAACGGGCCGCACGCGGCGCGGGGTTTGCCTGGGGCTGGCAGGCCTTGCCGGTCTGGCGGCCAGTGGCCTGCGCGCCGAGGACATCGTCGATCTGGAGTGGCGCGATCTGCTTCCCGAGGGGCAGTCGTCGCTGCCGCCGCAGCTTCAGGGCCTTGTCCCGCACGACGAGACCGACATGGCAAGCAGCCAGGCCGTTTCGACCGGCGTGCGCACCGACTGGAACGGGCGCACGGTCCGGCTGTCGGGCTTCATCATTCCGCTCGACCAGAAGGGCACGGGCGTCACGGCCTTCATGCTGGTGCCCTATGTCGGCGCCTGCATCCATGTGCCGCCGCCTCCCGCGAACCAGTTGATCCTGGTCACGACCGAAGACCCCTACGAGTCCGGCGGGCTGTTCGATCCGGTCACGGTCACGGGGATGTTCGGCACCGCGTCGATGTCCACGCAACTGGCCGAGGTTGGCTATGCGCTGTCCGCCGACAGGATCGTCGCGTATCGCGGCTGAGGCTACGGCAGCGCCAGGGGTCATGCCCCCAATGCCCGACGAGCGCCCTGTCTCGCGCCATTCCCGGCACACGCTGTGGGCGACACCCTGCGATCAAGCGCAATCTCGCGACGGATCGGCAATCCTCCGCGCGTTCGATACCGCAAGCACCGCGCGCGGCTCGACTGACAGCAAGACCCAGTAAAATGTTTATTTATCAAATGGTTATAGGGCGTTCTCACGGCGCGCTCGCAGCCGCTCGGCGCCTGATTTTCTCATGACAGCCGAATATCATCCCAAAGTATGACCGGCGCCATTGTCCAATCATCCTATAGGCCAATAGCCCTCGCCAACCTTGCCAGTCCAGATGCCGACGAGCATGGGCGACATGCTCGACCAACCACGACTAGCGAGATTGCGATGGCCCTTTCAAACCTCGTCGAGCGCCGCAGCGCTTCACAGATTCTGCTGCCCGGCGGGCTGATCCTGGCGTCTCAACAACTCGCGTTGTCCATGGAGAGACAAATGGCACTAGATAACGTTGGGACAGACGCATTGTCCTCACTCGGAGACCCCCTTGGCCTTGGCGACCTTGGCCTGCCCGATATCGGCGGGCTGGTGGAAGGTGTGACCGGCCAGGTCACGCCTCTGGTCGGCGAACTTGTCGGCGGCGAGCTTCCGCTTCCGGGCGATCTTGGCGGAAGCGCCCTTCCGCTGGTCTCGGACCTGCTGGACGGCGCCGACCTGCCGCTGATCGGAGACCTGACGGGCGGCCTTCTGTCGGACGGCCTGCCGCTGATCGGTGATCTGGGCGATCTGGGCGGTCTGGGCGGTTTGATCCCCGACACCGGCGATCTTCCATTGCCCGATGTCGTCGGCGATCTGGGCGATCTGGACGCGCTGCTTGGCGAGGACGGACTCGTGACCACGCTCCTCGATACGGTCCTTGGCCCCGACGGCATCGTCACCGGTCTGCTTGACGGCCTCCTCGGCGATGGTGGCCTGCCGCTGGTCGGCGATCTGGACGGCCTGACCGACGGTCTGCTTGGCGACGGCGGCCTGCCGCTGGTCGGCGACCTGGGCGGTCTGACCGACGGCCTTCTCGGCGACGGCGGCCTGCCGCTGGTCGGCGATCTGGGCGGTCTGACCGATGGTCTGCTTGGCGACGGTGGCCTGCCGCTGGTCGGCGATCTCGGCGGTCTGACCGACGGCCTCCTCGGCGACGGCGGCCTGCCGCTGGTCGGCGATCTGGGCGGTCTGACAGATGGCCTGATTGGCGACGGCGGCCTGCCGTTGGTCGATGATCTGGGCGGCCTGACCGACGGCCTCCTCGGCGATGGTGGCCTGCCGCTGGTCGGCGACCTGGGCGGTCTGACCGATGGTCTGCTTGGCGACGGCGGCCTGCCGCTGGTCGGCGATCTGCTTGGGACCGACGGTCTGATCTCGATCGGTTGATCCAAAGGCCGCACGGCACATCACTGCAGGCGGCCACCGGGCCGCCTGTTTCCGTATCCACCCCCTGAGAAGGTCCGCAGCGCCCTGTGACGGAACCCCCGAGAATGTCGCTCCGCGCCCCTCGCACAGACCGCGACCCCGTCTTTGCCCGCACCCGGCGGCAACTCGTGCGGTGGCTTGCGTGGATCCTGGGATTCAGCCTGTTCCTGAACCTGCTGGCCTTCGTCGGACCGCTCTACATGCTGCAGATCTATGAGCGCGTGCTGACAACCCGCAGCCTTGACACCCTCATGGCCCTCACCGTGATCGCGGCCTTCCTGCTGCTTGCCTATGCTGCCCTCGAAATCGTGCGGTTTCGCATTCTGGTCCGGGCCGGGCTTGAATACGACGCCGCGCTTTCGGGACCGCTGTTCAACCGGGTGATGCGCCTCAAGCTGGCCGAGCCGGAAAGCAAGCCAGACCCGCTGTTGCGGGATCTGGAAAGGGTCCGTGAGTTCCTGAACGGCCCCGGCCTGATCGCCCTGCTCGACGCGCCCTGGACCCCGCTGTTCATCATCGCCTGTTTTCTGTTCCACCCCGCGCTTGGGCTTGTGGCGCTGGTGGGCACCATCGGCATCTTCGGTCTTGCGGTCCTGAATGAGCTTCTGACCCGCAAGGCGATGGCCAGCGCGATGACCGCGGCGCGCGACGCGTCGGATGTCGCCGTCTCGGCGCTTCAGCACGCCGATCTTCTTCAATCGCTGGGGATGGAACGCGCCATGCGCCTGCGCTGGTTCGAAAAGCGTCAGGCGCTGCTGCAGGGCCAGTCGCTTGCCAATGACCGGTCGGGGACCATCCTGGCGTTGTCCCGTTTCCTGCGGATGGCGCTTCAGATCGCCATTCTCGGGGTGGGCGCGCTTCTGGTGCTGGATCAGCAGATCACGCCCGGCATCATGATCGTCGCCTCGATCATGATGGGGCGCGCGCTGTCTCCGGTCGAGCAGGCGGTCGGCCAATGGAGCGTCTTCGGCAGGGCGCGGCAGTCCTGGGGGCGGCTGGACAA
The DNA here is from genome assembly GCF_019061145.1 of Anianabacter salinae. GTDB lineage: Bacteria > Pseudomonadota > Alphaproteobacteria > Rhodobacterales > Rhodobacteraceae > Anianibacter > Anianibacter salinarum. The sequence goes on from NZ_JAHQZS010000006.1 coordinate 99,801, forward strand.
CCTGTTCGCCCGTATCCCCGAGGAACCAGCCCGAACCGCCCTGCCCAAGGCCAGGGGATACCTCGACGTCATGCAACTGAGCGCGCGTGTGCCCGGATCGGCAAATCTGGCGCTTCGCGGCATCACGTTTTCCGTCGCACCCGGGGAATGCCTGGCCGTTCTGGGCGCAAGCGGATCGGGCAAGACCACGTTGCTGCGGCATCTTGCAGGCAGCGTGTTGCCCGCTGGCGGTTCTGTTCGCCTTGATGGCACGGAGCTGTCGCACTGGCCGCCGCAACAGCTTGGGGCGCTGATCGGCTACATGCCGCAAGCAAGCGTGCTGTTCCCCGGAACGGTGGCGCAGAACATGGGGCGCTTTCTGCCAGAGGCGACGGACAAGGACATCGTCGCGGCCGCCTACCTCGCGGGTGCGTATGACATGATAAAGAGCCTGCCCAACGGCTTCGAGACCGAGGTTGGCCCCGGCGGCGACCGCTTGTCGGGGGGACAACGCCAACGCATCGCGCTGGCGCGGGCGGTGTTCGGGGTGCCCCGCCTGATCGTCCTCGACGAGCCGAACGCCAGCCTCGACGCCGCCGGAGAGGAAGCACTCGTGCGCTGCATCCTCGCGCTGCGCCAGTTGAACGCCGCGGTGATCCTCTCGACGCATCGCAGCAATCTCGTGGCAGCGTCCAGCCAGGTCATGGTGCTGGACAAGGGCACGGTGCAAAAGCTGGTCGACACGGTAGACGCCATCGGCACCAAAGCCGCCGACGACGCCCCGGCGGCCGTGGCCGCTCGGAAGGGCGCATGATGCCGGACGCCGCAACAACCCATCCCGGTCCCGCCCGGCTTGTCTGGATCGGCGCCCTGATCGTCGCCGCGACGCTTCTGGGCCTTGGCGGCTGGGCGGCCACGTCACAGATCGACGCCGCCGTGGTGGCACCGGGCACCATCACCACTGTCCAGCGCGGCCAACGGCTTCAACACCTCGAGGGCGGAATGGTCGCAGAGGTGACGGTCGTTGAAGGCGAACGTGTCGAGAAGGGCGAAGTGCTGGTACGCCTCGATCCGCTGCAATGGCTGTCCGATCTTGCCGTCCTGCGCGAACGCCGCGACGCCAGCCAGGCCCGCGTGGTCCGGCTTGCTGCCGAACGGGACGGCCTGACCCGCATAGATTTCCCCGCCGGGCTGCCGCACGGCATCCGCCAGCGCGAGACCGCGCTTTTCGAGGACAGGCGCAGCCTTCTGCTTTCAGCGCTGGACATCCTCGACCAGCGATCGCTTCAGATCGAGGACGAGATCGCGGGGCTGCGGGATCAGGCCACTGCCCTGCGCGAGCGTCTTGCGCTTCAGACAGAGGTGCTGACCCGCATGCAGGAGGGCAACGAAAAGGGGCTGGTCGAAACCAACCGGGTAGATGTTCAGCGCGATCTGGTTATTCAGATCCGCGCGTCGCTTGGGCAGGTGACGTCCGCGATGGCGTCGGCGCGCAGCGACGCGCTTTTGATCGTGTCCGAGATCGAACAGGCGCGCCGCGAATACAGCGAACGCGCGGCGGCCGATCTGGGCGACGCGCAGGACAAGCTGAGCGCCAGCGAGAACGAACTGCTTGTGATCGAGGACAGGTTGTCCCGCGCCGATCTGCGGGCGCCTGCCTCTGGCCGCGTGCAACAGGTCAACGTCGCGGCAGGCGACGTGATCCAGCCCAGCCAGATCCTGATGGAGATCGCACCGCAAAGTCAGGACTTCGTCGTCACCGCGCGGGTGTCACCGCTGGACGTCGACTCGATCGCGGCGGGGCAGGACGTCGAGCTGCGCTTCGTCGGCTATGACGCCCGCAGGCTCGCCCCGTCCTTCGGCAGCGTGCTGACGGTGTCCGACAATGTCGTTCCGGCAGAAGACGGGGCCGGATCGCCGCATTTCGTGGCCCGGATCGAGGTCGACCGCGACACCCTGCCCGGCGAGATCGCGGGCAATATGGTGTTCGGGCTTCCGGTCGAGGTCTACATCCTGCAAGGCGAACGCAGCGTGCTGGCCTATCTTGCCGACCCGATCCTCGACGCGCTGACCCGCAGCTTCAGGGAAGTGAACTGACGAGCTAGCCGCATTTCGAAAAGCCGCAGTTCGCGCAGGTCATGCAGCCTTCGATCATCCGCACCTCGTAGCTGCCGCAGCTTGAACAGGCCTGTCCGCGCGGGGCGTCGAGGTTCACCACGTCCGCCGGGTCGGTCTTGAGGCCAAGCCCCTCGCCCGCGATGAAGCCGATGGCGATGAGGTGCTGTTCGATCACGCCGCCGATGGCTGCGAGGATCGAGGGGATATACTTGCCCTGCATCCACGCGCCGCCGCGCGGGTCGAACACGGCTTTCAGCTCTTCGACCACGAAAGACACATCGCCGCCGCGCCGGAACACTGCCGAGATCATCCGCGTCAGCGCCACCGTCCAGCTGAAATGCTCCATGTTCTTGGAATTGATGAAGATTTCGAACGGGCGGCGGTGGCCGTTGATGACGATGTCGTTGATGGTGATGTAGATCGCGTGGCTGCTGTCAGGCCATTTCAGCTTGTAGGTGGAGCCTTCGAGTTCCTGTGGCCGGTCCAGCGGTTCGGAGATGTAGACGACGTCGCCGTGGGGTGATTGGGGAGCCGATGCCAGATTGTTGGAAGCGACCTCTTCTTGGGCATTCCCATACTGCAGCCAGCCCGCAGATATATTGAGAACAGAGGCCAGTTTCGTCACAGTATCAACCGACGCCCGCGCTTCATTCTTCTCAAGGCGCGATAGAAATGGCTGCGATACGTTCGCGAGGTCCGCCAAAGCATGCTGTGTCAGGCCCATTTGTTTTCGGGCGCCCAACAGCCGACCACCCATTGACTCCTCCTTCTTCCCCTCACTCACCGACAAGACCGACCCCGTCACCGCGTTCGGACGGTAGGTGGTGCAGCCCTTGCAGCCGGTCTCATAGGCTTGCAGGTAGACGTCCTTGAACGCCTCGAAGGAAATGTCGGCGGGGCAGTTGATCGTCTTGGAAATCGACGAGTCGATCCATTTCTGCGCCGCCGCCTGCATCTTCACATGCTCCAGCGGCGCCAGTTCCTGAGCATTGACGAAATAGTCGGGCAACTCGGCATCCCCGAACCTGTCGCGCCACAACTGCACGGCGTAGTCGACCACCTCTTCCTCGGTGCGCGATCCGTCCTTTTGCAGCACCTTGCGGGTGTAGGCATAGGCGAACACCGGCTCGATCCCGGACGATACGTTCCCGGCATAGAGCGAAATCGTCCCCGTCGGCGCGATCGAGGTCAAAAGAGCGTTGCGGATGCCGTGCTGGCGGATGGCGTCGCGCACATCCTCGTCCATCGCCTGCATCGCGCCAGACGCGAGGAATTTCTCGGCGTCGAACAGCGGGAACGGCCCCTTTTCCTTCGCCAGATCGACGCTCGCGAGATAGGCGGCGCGCGCGATGCGCTTCATCCAAGCCTCCGTCTGCGCGGCGGCTGCGTCGGACCCATAGCGCAGGCCCAGCATCAAGAGCGCATCGGCCAGACCGGTGACGCCAAGCCCGATCCGGCGCTTGGCGCGCGCCTCCTCGGCTTGCTGCGGCAGGGGAAAGCGCGAGGCATCCACCACGTTGTCCATCATCCGCACCGACAGGCGCACCAGATCGTCCAGCGCATCCGGGTCGAGCGCCGCGCCGTCCTCGAACGGGTGCGTGACCAGCCGCGCAAGGTTCACCGACCCCAGAAGGCAGGCCCCGTATGGCGGCAGGGGCTGTTCGCCGCAGGGGTTGGTCGCCGCAATGGTCTCGCAATAGGCAAGGTTGTTCGCGGCGTTGATGCGGTCGATGAAGATCACGCCCGGCTCGGCATAGTCATAGGTCGCGCGCATGATCCGGTTCCACAGATCGCGCGCCTGAAGCGTGCGGTAGACCTTGCCGTCGAACACCAGATCCCACGGGCCATCGGCCTTGACCGCCGCCATGAAGGCATCGGTCACCAGCACCGAGACGTTGAAGTTGCGCAGCCGCGCGGGGTCGGATTTCGCGCTGATGAAGTCCTCGATGTCGGGGTGATCGCAGCGCATCGTTGCCATCATCGCGCCGCGCCGCGCGCCCGCCGACATGATCGTGCGGCACATCGCATCCCACACGTCCATGAACGACAAGGGGCCGGAGGCATCCGCCGCCACGCCCTTCACATCCGCGCCCTTGGGCCGGATCGTCGAGAAGTCATATCCGATGCCGCCGCCCTGCTGCATCGTCAGCGCGGCCTCTTTCAGCATGTCGAAGATGCCGCCCATGCTGTCGGGGATCGTGCCCATGACAAAGCAGTTGAACAGCGTCACCGACCGCGCCGTGCCCGCGCCCGCCGTGATGCGGCCCGCGGGCAGGTATCTGAAATCCTCAAGCGCGGTATAGAATCGGTCTTCCCAATGGGCGGGATCGGCCTCGACCTCGGCCAGCGACCGGGCGATGCGGCGCCAGGTGTCCTCGACCGTGCGGTCGATCGGCGTGCCGTCCGCATCCTTGAAGCGGTACTTCATGTCCCAGATGGCTTCGGCGATCGGGGCGGCGAAACGGCTCATCACGCGGTCCTGACAATGGCGAGGAGGGAGCCGTACAATAGGCCCGCAAGCCCCAAGGGTCAACGCAAACGCACCGCGCGACCGGGTTCATTGCGATTCGCCGCCGCGTGCGGAGACCTATCCAAAGGGATCGGATTTTTACTGCGTTGAGAGGCTTCGACCCCCGAATTCATCGCGATATGAATTGGGCATAAGGTTGGAGTAACGAGTTAAATCTGAAACTAGTTTCACCGCGCTTGAATAAAAAATGTAAACAAACCAATTACTTGACTCCTATTCTGATTGTCGGACGATGGACGTCGGTTGGTTGGTTGGTTGCAAGGAAAGCGTCATGGCGCGGAAAATAACGGTTCAGGAACTGAACTCACTTCTCGGCGTTGATGCCGATCTGGGAGTTCTCAATGCCCAGACATTCGTGCTCAACGACTTCGGCGCGCCCGAGGTCGGCGAGGTGGTCGACAACGACGGCTTCTTCGAAGTTGGCGACGGAACCACGACCTTCAACGGCGATCCAGTGACCTATATCGGCACCGGTACCGCCAGCTTCGGCATCAATGTCGGCGGGGGCCTTCTCGGCGGGCTCTTGGGGCCAATCACCGACCTGGTCTTCGACACGCTCGGCGATCCGGTGCCCGTGACCGTGTTCGAGGCAGGTGGCCGCCTGCTGGTGCAATATCCCGAAGGCGAACCGCCGACGTTCCTGGGGCTCGACGGTGTGCTGCTGCGTTTCAACCTTGCGCCGGTGAATGCTCCGATCCCCTGCTTCGTGGCGGGAACGCTGATCCGAACACCCGACGGAGACCTGCCAATCGAAGAGATCGAACCCGGCGCTTCGGTGCTCGACGAAGCGGGAGCCGTCCGTGATGTAGTGTGGGTAGGGCGGCGCAATGTCCAGCTGCCCGAGACGCTGACCGCCGTCTCGCGACGCCATCGTCCGGTTCGCATTGCAGCGGGGGCCTTCGGAGAAGGAAAGCCCTACGCGGACCTCTATGTTTCGCAACAGCATCGCATCGCGCTTGAGGGCGGAAACCTCGAATTGCACGTCGGCACTGAAAAGGCGCTCGCCGCCGCCTGCCACCTGGTCGGAGACCGCGTGTCGATGGCGCGCGACATGAAAGAGGTAAGCTATCACCACATCCTGTGCCGACAGCATGTGATCGTGATCGCCAACGGTCTGCCTTGCGAAAGCATGCTGCTGGGCCCCGCGATCATTTCGGATGGCAGTTTCGACCGCACCTGGCGCGAGATCGCCGACCTGTTTCCCGAACTGTGCACAGAGCGCGGACGCAAGCGCGGGATGCGGCCCGCTCTCCCGATCCTGCGGCGGGCTGAGGCAATGATGTATTTTCGCTGATCCGGTCGTTGTCCCCGACCGGATCGCACAGACATTGAGTCAAAACTGATTTCTGCCCCCTGCCCGGCCAGCCCTGTCCCATCAATCTCTGGGGGCTGGCCGGGACTTTACCCCCAGATTATGAGTTGCTGCGACGGTCCATCCCGCTAGTGTCCCCGGCTATGAGCGACTCGCACATTCACCTTCTGAAACTCTCCGTCGGCACCCAGTCGGTCGAAACCCTGATCGACTGGCAGCGCAACCGCTCTGGCCAGCGCAGCGGCGGGCGGTATTTTCATCTCACCCGGATGTGGCCCAAGCGCGAGCCGGAACTGCTGAATGGCGGGTCGATCTACTGGGTGATCCAGGGGCTGGTGCAGGCCCGCCAGAAGATCGTCGGGCTGGACGAGGTGATCGGCCAGGACGGCATCCGCCGCTGCGGCATCGTGCTGGAGCCCGAAGTGATCCGCGTGGAACCGGTGCCCAGGCGCCCGTTTCAGGGCTGGCGCTACCTGCAGCCGGGCGATGCCCCGCGCGATCTGACCAAGGGCCGCACGCGCGACGCCGAGACCTTGCCGCCGTCGCTGCTGGCCGCGCTGTCCGATCTTGGCGTGCGCTGAGCCGCGTTAGCGCGACTCGACGCCCAGCTTTGTGAACAAGGCCGCGCAGATCGCGCGATCCTCGTCCGTCCAGTCCGCGCGCCGCGCCTTGAACAGCGTCGCCTGGCTGCGGTGGATCGGCTCTTGTCCCAAGACCTTGAGATGGTTCGCCCGCAGCGTGTCGCCGGTCGAGGTGATGTCGGCGATCGCCTCGGCGGTCTCGTTGCGCACCGTGCCTTCCGTCGCGCCCTGGCTGTCGACCAGCAGGTAGTCGGCCACGCCATGCTCGCGCAGGTGGTCGCGGACCAGCCGGTGGTATTTCGTGGCGATGCGCAGGCGGTGGCCGTGCCGCGCGCGGAAGGCGGCGGCGGCGGCGTCAAGATCGTCGAGGCTGTCCACATCGACCCATGCCATCGGAACGGCAAGCACAAGATCGGCGTGACCAAAGCCCATCTCGGCGATCTCGGACACCTGAGTCTCCCAATGCGCCAGCTTGTCGCGCACCAGATCCGACCCCGTCACGCCAAGGTGGATGTGCCCCGCCGACATCTCGCGCGGGATCTCGCCCGCCGACAGCAGGATCAACTCGACCCCGTCCGCGCCCGCCACGGCACCGGTGTATTCCCGTTCCGATCCGGCGCGCGAGAGGGTCACGCCGCGCTCGCCGAACCAGTCAAAGGTCTTTTCCATCAGCCGCCCCTTGGACGGCACCCCCAGCTTTACGGTCATGTCCGCGCCCCCAGCGCCAGTGCCACGGCGGGACGGATGACACCGCCCACGGCGGGGATCGCGCGGCCCCGGCCCAGCACGCGGGTCAGCGCGTCATAGCGCCCGCCGGTCGCGACAGGCGGCAGATCGGGGCGGTCCCCGGCGTAGAAGCCAAAGACGAAGCCATCGTAGTATTCCAATGCGGTGCGCCCGTAGCTGCCCTCGAACTCCAGCGCGTCCACGTCGATGCCGCGCGCCGCCAGCGCCTGCGCGCGGTCGTGGATGCGCTCCACCGCGTCCGACACCTGCGGCAGGTCCACCGCGATGTCGCGCAGCCGCTCGATGGCGTTGGGCATCGTCTCGCGCAGCGACACGATGTCGTCGATCAGCGCCGTCTCGCGCTCGGAAATCGGCGGCGTCTCGGCATCCTCGGCCAGCGCGTTCAGCCGCGCCTCGATCTCGCCCCTGGTCCGTTGCCCGATCATCGGCCCCGCCGCGCCGACCACGTCCTCGCCCCGCCGCACCAGGTCCAGCAGCGCCGCACGCGCGGGCGGCACCGAGGCCGACCCGAACCGCGCCAAGAGCGCGCGAAACCGGCGCGGTCGCCAGACATGCCGCAGAAGCGCCGCCTTGCGCCGCTCGGTCGTGTCCAGACCCAGGACGGCAGCGAACAAGAGCCCCATGTCGCCCGTGGCGATGCGCAGGTTCAAGGGCGCCAGCAACTCGGCGATGATCGCAAAGACCTCGGCATCGGCGGCGACGGGATCGCTGCCATCAAATATCTCGAAGCCCACCTGATCGTATTCGCTGGGCCGGTCGGCGCCGTCTTCCTGCGTGCGGAACACCTTGCCGGAATAGGCATAGCGCGCCGGTTCCGCGCCGTGCGTCATGTGCATCTCGACGACCGGCACGGTAAAGTCGGGGCGGAGCATCAACTCGCCCGCCACAGGGTCGCGCGTGGTGTAGGCGCGCCCGCGAATATCCTCGCCATACAGGTCCAGCAGCGTCTCGGCGGGTTGCAGCACAGGCGGATCGACCAGCACCGCCCCGGCCTCTGTCAGCCGGGCGACCAGCCGCGAGATCTCGGCGTCGAGCGAACGGTCGGCCAGCGGGCTCATGTCAGGCGCTGCTTGAGGTAGGCCACCAGATCGGCGCGCGGCACTTCCTCTTGTGCGCGCTGCTCTTTCCATTCCTCGTTCGAGGTGATCCCGGCCGCCAGTTCCGCCCCCAGCTTCAGGTCCTTGACCATCACCACACCGCGCGCGCGCTCGTCCTCGCCCTCGATGATCGCGAAGGGGCAGCCCCGCTTGTCGGCATATTTGAGCTGGTTGCCAAAGGTCTTGGGATTGCCCAGATACGCCTCGGCCCGAAGCCCGGCGCGGCGCAAGTCGCCGACGATGGCCTGATAGTCGGCCATGCGGTCGCGGTCCATCACAGTGACAAGAACGGGGCCGTCCGGCGCGCCGCCGATCCGGTTCGTGGCCCGCAGGGCAGCCAGCAACCGGTCGACGCCGATGGACACGCCTGTCGCGGGCACGGCCTGCCCGGTGAAGCGCTTGACGAGGTCGTCATAACGCCCGCCCCCCGCCACGCTGCCAAACTGGCGCGGACGGCCCTTTTCATCGGTGATCTCGAAGGTCAGCTCCGCCTCGAACACCGGGCCGGTGTAGTAGCCAAGCCCGCGCACGACGGAAGGGTCGATGACGATGCGGTCGGGTCCATAGCCTTGGGCGTCGAGCAGGGATGCCATTTCTTCGAGTTCGGCGACGCCTTCGGCGCCGATGACAGAGCCGCTCACCAGGTCGCGCAACCGCGCGCAGGTCGCCGCGCCGCTGTCCCGGCGCGCGTCCATGAACCCCATAACGGTCTCGGCCTGATCCGGGCCAAGCCCCGCACCCTTCGTGAAATCGCCGCTCTCGTCCTCGCGCCCTGCGCCCAGAAGCGCGCGCACCCCGTCCACCCCCAAACGGTCCAGCTTGTCGATGGCGCGCAAGACGATCCCGCGCTCGGCCTCGAACTTCGACGGATCTGCAGGGTCAAGCACGCCCGCGACCTCCATCACGCCGTTCAGAACCTTCCGGTTGTTGATCCGCACGATATAATCCCCGCGCGGAATGCCCACCTCTTCCAGAACGTCCGCCAGCATCGCGCAGATCTCGGCATCCGCCGCTACCGTGGGCGTGCCCACGGTATCCGCATCGCATTGATAGAACTGGCGAAACCGCCCCGGCCCTGGCTTCTCGTTGCGCCAGACCGCCCCCATGGCATAGCGGCGATACGGCGTCGGCAGATCGTTGCGGTGCTGGGCATAGACGCGCGCCAAGGGCGCTGTCAGGTCATAGCGCAGCGCCAGCCAGTCGCCGGGCTTTTCGCTGTCGCTGTCCTCCTGCCACGCGAACACCCCCTCGTTGGGGCGGTCGACGTCGGGCAGGAACTTGCCAAGCGCCTGGACCGTCTCGACAGCCGAGGATTCCAGCGGATCAAAGCCGTAGCGGTGGTAGACGTCGGCGATCTTGTCGAGCATCGCCTTGCGTTCCGACACGTCCGCGCCGAAATAGTCGCGAAAGCCCTTCGGCGTCTCGGCCTTGGGCCGGGGCTGTTTCTTGTCTTTCGCCATGGGGTGACCGCGCGCTGCAAGGGGTTTATCCGTCGCGGCGGGGTCTAGCGGAAGGGGTCAAGAGGGGCAAGCGGAGGCGACATGGACGACACCTCACGACTGGAAGAACGCATCGCGCATCTGGAACGAAACGTCGATGATCTGTCCGACGTGATCGCCCGGCAGGAGCGCGAAATTGCCCTGCTGACCCGGCGCGTCGAGATGCTCATGGGACGCGAGGCAGAACGCGCCTACGACAGCGGCGGCGCCGTGCCACTCGCCGACCAGAAGCCGCCGCACTGGTAGGGGGGCGGCGCTGGCGGGAAACCGCGCTGGGGGGACGCTGTCCCCCCAGACCCCCCTGGAGGTATTTGAAGACCAAAGATGAACAGGAGAGTACCCATTCCATCTTTGGTCCCGAAATACTCGGGAGAGCGCGAGAGGGAACGTCTCGCACGCCGCGCAGCGGGCTCGATGCCCGCAAGCGGCGTTCCCCGCCCCGCGCGCCGATCAGATCGGCTGGCCTGCGATCAACTCGCCGTCATGGATCAGCATCTCGGTCCAGGCGCCATCCTCGCCGAAACTCTCGTGCACGCTCAGGAACACCGTGCGCCGGTCCAGCCTGCGCGCCCGGTCTTCGGGACAGGGGGCGCCGTGCGGTACCGCGCAGACCTCTTTCTTGACGATCTCATAAGCGGTGTCGGTCGCGGAATAGGGGCTTTCGTTCAACGGCGAATAGCGCGTCGCCTCGTGCATCCGAAGCGATCCGAACTGGGCCAGCGCGGCGGTGAACTGGCGCGGGCAGCCATCGCGAAAGCCGGTCACATAAAGTGTGCGGGGCGTGGTCGTGCCGGGCGCGGTGTCGTGCAGCGTGTAGCGGCGGCCCACCGCATCCACCGGCTGCGCAGCTGCGCTCACGTCCACGTCGCAGGCCCGCGCGACGGTGCCGAAGGCCAGCGCCGCGGCTTCGGCGCGGGCGACATCGACGTCGCCGGTGCTGGCCGAGGTAAAGGTCGCGTCCTCGATCTTCAGCGGCGCGGCATCGGCGGTCTGCACCGGATCGGGGCGCGATCCCGCGAGATCGCCGAACCAGCGGCGCTTGCCGGACCGGATATACAGCGTGTCCCCGACCTGCACCCGTTCGGGGCCAGGATCGATGATCCGCGTATTGTTGGGGTCCTGCGGCGTGCCGAAGAAGCCGCAGCCTGCGGTCGTTGCCGCGACCGCCAGGGCGGCGATCCATCTGGTGCTCGATCTATGCATCTTCCACCGTCACGACCCCGCCCAGAGACTTGATCGCGCCCTTTATCTGTGGGTTGACCGGGAACTGATCTCCCAGCGTGATCTCCACCTCGCCCGGAAGGTCCGGGGACAGCAGGCACAGGTGGACGGCGCCGCGTGCGCGCGCCTTCGCCTCGGCCGAGGCCCGTTCGAGAAGCGATTTCACCGTGGCGACGGCCCCTGCGTCGTTCAGGAACACCCGGATCGCCCCCGCGCCCGCCTCTGCGGCGACGGTGTCGATGGGCGTCACGGAACGACCCAGCAGCTTCAACTGCTCGCTCTCCATCGTCGCCTCGACGGTCAGGACGATGTTCGATCCCGCCTCCAGATGGTCGCGCGCCGATTCGAGCGTGTCCGAGAACACGGTGACCTCGTAAAGCCCTGTCGGATCGGACAGCTGGATAAAGGCAAAGCGGTTGCCGCGCGCCGACTTGCGTTCCTGCCTGCCGCTCACCGCCCCGGCCAGCTTGGCCACCAGCGGCCCGCGTTCGGCCTTGGCCTGCACCTCGGCCAGCGTCATCACGCCCTGCCGCTTCAGCGGACCCATGTAGTCGTCGAGCGGGTGGCCCGACAGGTAGAAGCCGATGGCCTTGTGCTCCTCGGCCAGCCGCTCGTTCGGCAGCCAGTCCTCGACGGGGGCTAGGCGCGGCTCGGGCAGGTCCTCGCCCGCGTCGCCGAAGAGCGACACCTGGTTCGATGCCTTCTGGTCGTGGATCGCGGAGGAGTAAGCCACCAGAGCATCGAGCGAGTCGAGCATCCGGCGGCGGTTGGGATCAAGCTGGTCAAAGGCCCCCGCCCGCGCCAGCATCTCTATCGGGCGCTTGCCGATCCGCTTGAGATCGACGCGGCGCGCAAGGTCATAGACGGTGGCAAAGGGCTTGCCCCCCCTCCCCTCGACGATCAGCCGCATCGCTTCGACCCCGACGTTCTTCAAGGCGCCCAGCCCGTAGACCAGCTTGCCGTCCGACACGCTGAACGTCGCCTGGCTGCGGTTCACGCACGGCGGAACGATGTCGATCTTGAGGCCCCGCCGGACCTCTTCGGCGTAGACTGCCAGCTTGTCGGTCAGGTGAATATCGCAGTTCATCACCCCGGCCATGAATTCGACCGGGTGGTTCGCTTTCAGCCATGCCGTCTGGTAGCTGACCACGGCATAGGCGGCGGCGTGCGACTTGTTGAAGCCATAGTTGGCGAACTTGTCGAGAAGGTTCCAGACCTCCATCGCCTTGTCCTTGTCGACGCCGTTCTTCGCGGCCCCTTCAAGGAATTTCGGGCGCTCGGCGTCCATCGCGGCCTGGATCTTCTTGCCCATCGCGCGGCGCAGCATGTCGGCGCCGCCCAGCGAATATCCCGCCATCTCCTGCGCGATCTGCATCACCTGTTCCTGGTAGACGATGATGCCTTGGGTCTCGTCCAGGATATGATCGACCAAGGGGTGCAGGCGGTCGCGGTCGGACAGGCCATTCTTGACTTCGCAATATTTCGGGATGTTCTCCATCGGGCCGGGCCGATACAGCGCAACCAGCGCAACGATGTCCTCGATGCAGGTCGGCTTCATGCGCCGCAGCGCATCCATCATTCCCGAGCTTTCCACCTGGAACACCGCGACCGTCTTGGCCTCGGCGTAAAGGCGATAGGAGTTCTCGTCGTCGAGCGGGATCTGCCCGATGTCGTTCTCGGCCCCCGGATGCGGCTGATAGAGGGCGGCACCGTCGGAGGCGACATGCAGGTCGCGGCCCGAGGCATGGATCAGGTTGATGGCGTTCTGGATCACCGTCAGGGTCTTGAGGCCGAGGAAGTCGAACTTGACCAGCCCCGCCTCCTCGACCCACTTCATGTTGAACTGGGTCGCGGGCATGTCCGAACGCGGATCCTGGTACAGCGGCACCAACTCGTCCAAGGGCCGGTCGCCGATCACCACGCCTGCGGCGTGGGTCGAGGCATTGCGCAGCAGCCCCTCGACCTGCTGGCCATAGGTCAGCAGGCGGTGCACCACCTCTTCCTCGCGCGCGGCCTCGCGCAGGCGCGGCTCGTCCGCCAGCGCCTTCTCGATCGACACCGGCTTGACGCCCTCGACGGGGATCATCTTGGACAGACGGTCGACCTGCCCGTAAGGCATCTGCAACACGCGGCCCACGTCGCGCACCGCCGCCTTGGACAGAAGCGCGCCGAAGGTGATGATCTGCGCCACCCGGTCGCGTCCGTATTTCTTCTGGACGTAGTCGATGACCTCTTCGCGGCGGTCCATGCAAAAGTCGATGTCGAAGTCGGGCATCGACACCCGTTCTGGGTTGAGGAACCGCTCGAACAGAAGCGAATAGCGCAGGGGATCGAGGTCGGTGATGGTCAATGCATAGGCGACAAGACTGCCCGCGCCCGAACCGCGCCCCGGGCCGACGGGAATGTCACGATCCTTGGCCCACTTGATGAAGTCGGCGACGATCAGGAAATAGCCCGGAAAGCCCATGCCTTCGATGATGCCCAGCTCGAACTCCAGCCGCGCCTCGTAGTCCGCGACCGGAACGGCGTGTTCGATCACGGCCAGGCGCGCCTCTAGCCCCGCCTTCGCCTGTCGGCGCAGCTCTTCGACCTCGTCATCGGCAAAGCGTGGCAGGATCGGGCTACGCTTCTCCACCTTGAAGGCACAGCGCATCGCGATCTCGACGGTGTTGCGGATCGCCTCAGGCAGGTCGGCGAACAGCGCGGTCATCTCGTCGGCGGACTTGAAGTAGTGCTGCGCTGTCAGGCGGCGGCGCGGTTCCTGCTGATCGACATAGGCGCCTTCAGAGATACAGATCAGCGCATCATGCGCCTCGTACATCTCGGGTTTGGGAAAATACACGTCGTTGGTCGCGACCAGCGGCAGGTCCATCGCGTAGGCCATCTCGACATGGCCGCGTTCGGTCGCGCGCTCGGCCTCGGTCAGTCGGCCGCCCTCGCCGGGATGACGTTGCAGTTCCACATAAAGGCGGTCGCCGTAGATCGCTGCCAGCTGGGTCATCAACGCCTCGGCCTTGGGGCGCTGCGCCTGCTGCAGGAACCGGCCCACCGGCCCGTCCGGCCCGCCCGTCAGGCAGATCAGACCGTCTGAATGCTGTTCCAGATCGGCAAGCGTCACATGCGCAAGCTGGCCGTCCCCGCGCAGGTAAAGGCAGGAGTTCAGCTTCATCAGGTTGAGGTATCCCGCCTCGTTCTGGGCCAAGAGGACCAGCGGCGCAGGCGCGCGCGCACGCTCGCCGGGGTGAACGGGATCATAGTCAAGATCGAGCTGGCAGCCGACGATGGGCTGCACCCCGGCACCGCTGGCCGCCATCGAAAATTCGAGTGCGGCGAACATGTTGTTGGTGTCGGTGACCGCAACGGCAGGCATCGACGCGCGGTCACAAAGGCCCGCCAGCTTCTTGACCGGCACGGCGCCCTCAAGAAGCGAGTATTCCGTGTGCACCCGAAGGTGGATGAATTTTGACCCCTTGCCCATGCCGAACTCTACCCCCGTTTCCCCTGATTTGGGAAGGAGGAACCACCACTTCTTGTGAGGTGATGCGCGCCGACCACCTGTCCTAGGGGCACCCGTCCTTCAAGCAGCGGCGCCCAAAAATCAGGCGAATGCACCGGATGTCGCCGCGTTGCCCTGCCCTTCCCCTTGCAATGACGCCCGATTCCCGGTCTGCTGCAGGCGCGCCCGGATTTACGCCGCATCGGTCCGGGCCTGCCGCGCGGCCCCACGCGCGCAACAGAAAGCGGCCCAGAGACACTCATGTCAGAGATTGCGTTTCTCCTGAACGGAGACCCTGTCGTTCTGACCGACCTTGCACCCACCATCACCCTTCTGGACTGGCTGCGCGAGACGCGCGGGCTGACCGGCACCAAGGAAGGGTGCAACGAAGGCGACTGCGGGGCCTGCACGGTCATGGTCACGGGGAATGACGGCGCACGGGCGCTCAATGCCTGCATCCTGTTGCTGCCACAGCTTCACGGCAAGGCGGTCCGCACCGTCGAGGGCATCGCCGGGCCGGACGGCGCGCTGCACCCGGTGCAGCGCGAAATGATCGACCATCACGGCAGCCAGTGCGGGTTCTGCACGCCGGGATTCATCGTCTCGATGGCGGTCGCGCACCTGAACGGGCGCACCGACCACAACGACCAACTTGCGGGGAACCTGTGCCGCTGCACCGGCTATGCCCCCATCATCCGGGCGTCGGAGGCTGCGGCGACCCAGCCGGTGCCCGACTGGATGGAAGAGGACGCGAACAAGGTGGCGACGGTGCTGACGGGCGACATTCCACCAGCAGGGGGCGACGACCAGACCTTCCTGCCCGAAACCATCGCTGACCTTGCCGCATGGTATCTCGACCACCCCGACGCCACGCTGATCGGCGGGGCAACGGACGTTGGCCTTTGGGTGACCAAGCAACTGCGCGAATTGCGCCCCGTCGCCTTCCTCAACCGCATCGACGAGATGCGGCGCATCGACATCACCGACGACGGGGTGCGCATCGGCGCGGGCGCGACCCTGTCACAGCTTCATGCCGCGATGGGCGACCTGCACCCCAGCCTTGCCGAGATGATCCGCCGCTACGGCTCGGTGCAGGTGCGCAACGCCGCGACGGTCGGCGGCAACATCGCCAACGGCTCGCCCATCGGCGACAGCCCGCCCGCGCTGATCGCGCTGGGCGCGACGCTGCACCTGCGCCGGGGCGACACCCTGCGCGCGATGCCGCTTGAGGCGTTCTTTCTCAGCTACGGCAAACAGGACCGCCAGCCGGGCGAATTCGTCGAGGCGGTCAGTTTTCCGCGTCAGCCCGACCGGCTGCGCTGCTACAAGCTGTCCAAGCGCTTCGATCAGGACATCAGTGCGGTCTGCGGGGCGTTCAACATCACCGTGGACGACGGCTCCGTGACCGCCGCGCGCATCGCCTTCGGCGGCATGGCCGGAACCCCGAAACGCGCCAGCGCGGTCGAGGCGGCGATCACCGGCCAGCCTTGGACCGCCGACACCATCGATGCCGCCTGGGACGCCTGGGCACAGGATTTCACCCCGCTCAGCGACATGCGCGCCTCGGCGGACTACCGGATGGAGACCGCGCGCAACATGCTGATGCGCTACTTCCTCGACAGCATCGGCGGTGTGACCAGCGTGCTGGAGGTGCATCCATGAGCGTGACCAAACCCCTGCCGCATGACGCGGCTCTGCTGCACGTCACCGGACAGGCCCGTTATATCGACGACATCCCCGTTCCCGCTGGGTCGCTGTCGCTGGCCTTCGGGCTGTCGGAAACAGCGCATGGCCGCATCGTTTCGGTCGATCTGGAGACGGTGCGCACGGCGCAGGGCGTGGTCGACGTCTTCTCCGCCGCCGATCTTCCCTTTGCCAATGATGTCTCACCGTCGATCCATGACGAGCCGCTGCTGGCGACGGACACGGTGCACTACATCGGCCAGCCGATCTTTTGCGTCGTGGCCACAAGCCATCTTGCCGCGCGCAAGGCGGTGCGGCTGGCACAGGTCGAGATCGAGGCGCTGCCTGCCATCCTGACCATCGACGAGGCGCTGGCAGCCGACTCGCGCTTTGAATCCGGCCCCGTGGTCTGGGGCAAGGGCGAGGTCGAAGCCGCGCTGGCGGATGCCTTGCACGTCATCGAGGACAGCATCGAGATCGGCGGGCAGGAGCACTTCTATCTCGAAGGCCAGTCCGCGCTCGCCCTGCCGCAGGAAGGCGGCGACATGGTGGTGCATTCCTCAAGCCAGCACCCCACAGAGATCCAGCACAAGGTCGCGGAGGCGCTGGGAACGCCCATGCATGCCGTCCGGGTCGAGGTGCGGCGGATGGGCGGCGGATTTGGCGGCAAGGAAAGCCAGGGCAACGCGCTCGCCGTCGCCTGCGCGGTCGCGGCCCGGCGCACCGGGCGCGCTTGCAAGATGCGCTATGACCGCGACGACGACATGATCGTCACCGGCAAGCGCCACGATTTCCGCATCGCTTACCGCGCCGGGTTCGACGGCGACGGGCGGCTTCTTGCGGTGGATTTCACGCAATACGCGCGCTGCGGCTGGGCGCAGGATCTGTCGCTGCCCGTCGCGGACCGCGCGATGCTGCACGCCGACAACGCCTATCACCTGCCGAACGTGCGCATCACCTCGCACCGGCTGAAGACCAACACGCAAAGCGCCACCGCCTTTCGCGGCTTTGGCGGGCCGCAAGGCATGGTCGGGATCGAGCGGGTGATGGACCACGTCGCGCATGTGCTGGGGGTCGATCCCCTGGAGGTGCGGGTGCGGAATTTCTATGCTCCGGCGCCGGTTGAGAGGCTGGGGGGCGCTGCCCCGTCGCCATTGGGGCTCGGACCAATGGCGCCACCAATGGCGACCCCCCGGAGGTATTTGGGGACCAAAGATGCGAGCGGGCTGGACCCTGATCTTGATGTTGCGTCTCGGGGGGCGGTGGGCGAGTTGGCGCCGGGTGAGGCGGTTCCTGCCCATGACGGCGTGCAGACGACGCCCTACGGCATGGAAGTCACCGACTTCGTGCTGCACGAGATCGTGCAGGAGTTGGTCGAGGCGTCCGACTACCGTGCGCGTAGGGACGCGGTGGCGGCGTGGAACGCGGCCAATCCTCTCTTGAAGAAGGGGATCGCGCTGACGCCGGTGAAGTTCGGTATCAGCTTTACGCTCTCGCACCTCAACCAGGCGGGCGCGCTGGTGCATGTCTACCAGGACGGCTCCATCCACATGAACCACGGCGGCACCGAGATGGGACAGGGGCTGTTCCAGAAGGTGGCGCAGGTGGCGGCGGCGCGGTTCGGTGTCGGGCTGGAGGCGGTGAAGATCACCGCGACGGACACCGGGAAAGTGCCCAACACCTCGGCCACGGCGGCATCGTCGGGATCGGACCTGAACGGCATGGCGGTCAAGGCCGCCTGCGACACGATCCGGGGCCGGATGGCCGAGCATATCGCGGGGTTGCACCAGGCACAGGCTGCGGACGTGGTGTTCGAGGAGAGTCAGGTGCGTGTCGGCGGCGAAAGCTACAGCTTCGCCGAGGCGGCTCAGCTTTGCTATCTGGGGCGCGTCAGCCTGTCGGCTACTGGGTTCTACAAGACACCCGACATCAGCTGGGACCGGCTGAAGGGCCAGGGTCGCCCGTTCTACTACTTCGCCTATGGCGCGGCGGCCACAGAGGTCGTCATCGACACCCTGACGGGCGAGAACCGCATCCTGCGCTGCGACATCCTGCATGACGCGGGCGCCTCGCTGAACCCGGCGCTCGACATCGGACAAGTCGAGGGCGGTTATGTGCAGGGCGCAGGCTGGCTGACGACCGAGGAACTGGTGTGGGACAACCGGGGCGCGCTGCGCACCCATGCGCCGTCGACCTACAAGATCCCCGCCTGTTCGGACCGGCCCGAGGTGTTCAACGTCGCGCTGTGGCAGCCGGGGCGCAACCGCGAGGAGACGATCTATCGCTCCAAGGCAGTGGGCGAGCCGCCGCTGATGCTGGGCATCTCGGCGCTGATGGCGCTGTCGCACGCGGTGTCGGCCTGCGGCGATGCCTACCCTGCGCTCGATGCGCCCGCGACGGCAGAACGGGTTCTGCGGGCGGCCATGCGCGTCGGCGGGGCGGCATGAGCCTCGATCTTGCCGCCCTGCGCGCAGCCGTGGCGCGGCACCGGCGCGTGGCGCGCGTCGTCGTGGCCGAAGCGAAGGGGTCGGCCCCACGCGAGCCTGGCACGGCGATGCTGGTCTTTGCGGACGGACAGGACGGCACCATCGGCGGCGGCGCGCTGGAGTGGGAGGCGGCGCGCGCGGCGCGGGCGATGCTGGAGACCGGCGGCGCCCGGGTGGACCGGATGCCGCTTGGCCCCGCGCTTGGCCAATGCTGCGGCGGCGCGGTGACTCTGGTGACCGAGGTGTACGATACCGCAGCGCTGGAGAGGATCGGCAGCGCGGTCCATGCCCGTCGTGTCGAGGGCGCGCGCGCAATGCCGCTGGCGGTGACGCGCGCGCTGTCGGCGGCCCGGAGCGGCAGTGCCCAAACGCCGATGATGTTGTCCGAGGGCTGGCTTGCCGAACCGGTGGAGCTGGCGCGCCGCGCGCTCTGGATCTGGGGCGCGGGCCATGTGGGCCGGGCGCTGGTGTCGGTGCTGGCGCCCTTGCCCGATGTCGCGATCACCTGGGTGGATACCTCTGCTGACAGGTTCCCGGACACGATCCCGGACGGTGTGATCCCGCGCGTGGCGGCAAAGCCCGCAGAGGCGCTGCGCCATGCGCCGCCGGACGCGGACCACCTGATCCTGACCTATTCCCACGCGCTGGACCTCGACCTGTGCCACGCGGTGTTGTCGCACGGCTTCCGCAGCGCCGGTGTGATCGGGTCGGCGACGAAATGGGCCCGGTTTCGAAGCCGTCTGGCGGCACTTGGCCATTCGGACGCCCAGATTTCACGCATTCGCTGCCCGATCGGGCAAAAGTCGCTTGGCAAGCACCCTCAGGCCATTGCGGTCGGCGTGGCCGCTGACCTACTCTCGACCAGCTATGAACTGGAACACAGGCAGGGGGCCGTGGGGTGACAAGGGGACCGGACGCCCGGATCGGCGGGGATCTTCTGACGATCGAGGGCCTGACCAAGGCCTATCCCGGTGTCGTCGCCAATGACGATGTGTCCTTCACGATCCGCCAGGGCGAGGTGCATGCGCTGCTGGGCGAGAATGGCGCGGGCAAGTCAACGCTGGTCAAGATGATCTACGGCCTGGTGCGCCCCGATGCGGGGCGGATGACCTTGCGGGGCACTGGCTATGCCCCCGCCACACCGCACGAGGCGCGCGGATCCGGCGTCGCCATGGTTTTCCAGCATTTTTCGTTGTTCGAGGCGCTGGACGTCGCCGAGAATGTCGCGCTTGGCATGGAGAACCCGCCCGCGATGGGCCAGCTGGCCGCGCGCATCCGCGAGGTGAGCGAAGCGTATGGCCTGCCGCTCGACCCCTTGCGGCTGGTGGGCGATCTTTCAGCGGGCGAGCGGCAGCGGGTCGAGATCGTGCGCTGCCTGCTGCAGGACCCGAAACTTCTGATCATGGATGAGCCGACCAGCGTCTTGACCCCGCAAGAGGTTGGCATCCTGTTCGAGACGCTGCGCAAGCTGGCGTCCGAAGGCACCGCGATCCTCTATATCAGTCACAAGTTGGAAGAAATCCGCACGCTCTGCGATACTGCGACGATCCTGCGGCTGGGCAAGAAGGTGGCCACCTGCGATCCGCGCGAGACCTCGGCGCGGCAGATGGCAGAGCTGATGGTCGGGCAGACGCTGCAGACACCGACGCGCGATGCGGGCACCCCCGGCGCGGTGGTGCTGGCGCTCAAGGACCTGTCGGTGCGATCGTCCAACCCGTTCGGCACGACGCTCAAGAAGGTCACGGTCGAGGTGCGCGCGGGCGAGGTGCTGGGCATCGGCGGTGTCGCGGGCAACGGACAGGACGAATTGCTGGCGGCACTGTCCGGCGAGGCGCGCGCGCCCTCGGGCGCAGTGTCGCTGAACGGCACGGCCATCGGCCATCTCGGCCCGAACGCACGCCGGTCCCTGGGCGTGCTGACCGCGCCCGAAGAACGCCTGGGCCACGCCGCCGCGCCCGACATGAGCCTGACCGAGAACGCGCTTCTGACGGGTGCGATCCGCGAGAACCTGGTGTCCTCCGGCTTTCTGAAATGGCGTGCAACCGAGGATTTCGCCAAGCGCATCATCACGGCCTTCGATGTGCGCACCCCCGGCCCCGGCCATGCCGCGCGGTCGCTGTCGGGCGGCAACCTGCAGAAATTCGTGATCGGGCGGGAAATCCTGCAACGGCCGACAGTGCTGGTCGTGAACCAGCCGACCTGGGGGGTCGATGCCGCTGCCGCTGCCGCGATCCGGCAGGCGATCCTCGATCTGGCAGAGGGCGGCGCGGCGGTGATCGTCATCAGCCAGGACCTGGACGAGTTGATGGAGGTCTCTGACCGCTTCGCCGCGCTGAACGAGGGCCGCCTGTCCGAACCGCGCCCCGCCAAGGGCCTGACGGTGGACGAGATCGGCCTGATGATGGGCGGCGCGCATGACATGGAGGTCGCGCATGTGGCCGAGTGAGGCGATGCGGTTTCTCGCAAAGAAGAAGCGCGGACAATTTGATTCAAATGCATTTCTTCTTTGTTCAAATACGCAGTTTTCCGTCCGTGCCATGCGTGGAGCGGAGAGATGATCCGTCTTGAACGCAGGCGCGAGCCGTCGCGGCTGTGGTCCTACGTCACGCCGGTGCTGGCGGTGATCGCCACCATGATCGCGGGCGGGCTGATGTTCGCGGCGCTTGGCAAGGACCCGTTCGAGGTGATCCGCACCATCTTCTGGGATCCGGTGCTGGGCGAATTCGCGTTCTATTACCGGGGGCAGTTGCTGATCAAGGCGGGGCCGCTGATCCTGATCGCGATCGGGCTGTCGCTGGGCTTTCGGGCGGGCATCTGGAACATCGGCGCCGAGGGGCAATACATCATCGGCGCGATCTGCGGCGCGGCCGTAGGCCTCGCGTTCTACCCGATGGACGCACGCTGGCTGATCTTTCCGCTGATGATCCTTGCGGGCGCGGTTGGCGGGTTTCTCTGGGCGATGATCCCGGCGATCCTCAAGACGCGGTTCAACACCAACGAGATTCTCGTGTCGCTGCTGCTGGTCTATGTCGCCGAGCAGCTTCTGGCCTCGATGGCGCTGGGCGCGCTGCGCAATCCCGAAGGCTCGGGGTTTCCCGGCTCGCGCAACCTGCGCCGCTATGAAAGCAGCGCGAACACGGAACTGTTCGAGGGCACGGGCATGCATTGGGGCGTCGTGGCCGCCTTCATCGCAGTGATCTTCGCCTACATCCTGCTGAACCGGCACATGCTGGGCTACCAGATCCGACTGACCGGGCAGGCGCCGCGCGCGGCGCGCTTCGCGGGGGTTCGGCCGAACCTTCTGGTGGTGTTCTGCCTTGGCGCCTCGGGCGCGCTGGCAGGCCTTGCGGGTATGTTCGAGGTGGCGGGCCCGGCGGGCCAGGTCAGCATCGATTTCAATGTCGGCTACGGGTTCACCGCGATCATCGTCGCCTTCCTGGGGCGATTGCATCCGGTCGGCATCCTTCTGGCGGGGCTTCTGATGGCGCTGACCTATATCGGGGGCGAAGCGGCACAATCGACGCTTGGCCTTCCAGCGGCGGCGATCCAGGCGTTCCAGGGGATGCTTCTGTTCTTCCTTCTGGCGGTGGACATGCTGACCAACTACCGCTTCCGGTTCGGCAAGAGAGAGGTGGCGTGATGGACCTGTCGTCGATCAACCCGGTCGTCCTGATCGCCTCGCTCATGGTGGCCTCGACGCCGATCCTTCTGGCCGCTCTTGGCGAGATGGTGGTCGAGAAATCCGGCGTGCTGAACCTTGGCGTCGAGGGCATGATGATCGTCGGCGCGATCTGCGGCTTCGCCATCGCGGTCGAGACCGGCAGCCCGACGATGGGCTTTGTCGCCGCCGCGCTGGGATCGGCGCTGTTGTCGATGATCTTCGCGGTTTTGACGCAGCTGTTCCTGTCCAACCAGGTGGCGACGGGGCTTGCACTGACGCTGTTCGGGCTGGGGCTGTCGTCGCTGCTGGGCCAGGGCTATGTCGGGATCAAGCCGCCCTCGACGCCGAAGATGGATCTCGGCCCGCTCAGCGATCTGCCGGTGCTGGGGCGCATCCTGTTCAGTCACGACCTTGTCGTCTATTTCTCGCTCGCGCTTGTCCTGGCCGTCTGGGCCTTCCTGAAGTTCACGCGCGCCGGGCTGATCCTGCGCGCGGTCGGGGAAAGCCACGACGCGGCCCATGCGCTCGGCTACAAGGTCGTTGCGATCCGCTTTGCGGCCATCGGCTTTGGCGGCGCCTGCGCGGGCCTGGGCGGCGCCTATCTCAGCCTCGTGCGCGTGCCGCAATGGACCGAGGGCATGACGGCGGGTGCGGGCTGGATCGCGCTGGCCATCGTGGTCTTTGCCAGCTGGCGCGCGGGCCGGATCCTGCTTGGCGCCTATCTGTTCGGCGGTGTCACTGTGCTGCAGCTCAATCTGCAGGCAGCGGGCGCCGCGATCCCGGTCGAATACCTGTCGATGTCGCCGTATTTGATCACCATCCTCGTCCTCGTCATCATGTCGTCGAGCCGGGGACGGGCCTCGCTTGCCGCGCCCGCTTCCTTGGGCCGGTCGTTCCACGCGTCAAGCTGACGCCAATTTTCAACCAACGGGGAGAGTTCACCCAATGACACTAGCGAAACTTCTGACCGGCGCCGCGCTGGCCGCGGGCCTTGCGGGCGGTGCCTTTGCCGCCAGCCATTCCGAGCCGGTGAAGGCCGGGTTCATCTATGTCGGCCCGATCGGCGACGGCGGCTGGACCCATGAACACAACATCGGCCGCCTTGCCGTCGAGGAAGAATTCGGCGACGCCGTCGAAACCGTGTACCAGGAAAGCGTGCCCGAGGGCGCAGACGCCGAGCGCGCGATCACCCAGATGGCGCTGCAGGGGGCGGACATCATCTTTACCACGTCCTTCGGCTACATGGACCCGACCATAAACGTCGCCGAGAAGTTCCCGGACGTGAAGTTCGAGCATGCGACCGGCTACAAGACCGCCGACAACGTGGCGATCTACTCGGCCCGCTTCTACGAGGGCCGCGCGATCCAGGGCCACATCGCGGGCAAGATGACCAAGACCAACAAGATCGGCTACATCGCGTCCTTCCCGATCCCCGAGGTCATCCGAGGCATCAACTCGGCCTATATCCACGCCAAGAAGGTCAACCCGGACGTCGAGTTCTCGGTCGTCTGGGCGTTCACCTGGTTCGACCCGGCGAAAGAGGCGGACGCCGCCACCGCGCTGATCGAACAGGGCGCCGACGTGATCCTGCAGCACACCGATTCGACGGCGCCGCAGGCCGCGGCCGCCGAGGCGGGCAACGTCATCACCTTCGGCCAGGCGTCGGACATGTCCGAATACGCGCCGATGCCGCGGGTGTCGTCGATCATCGACAATTGGGCGCCTTACTACATCGACCGCGTCAAGGCGGTCATGGACGGCACCTGGGAAACCAAGGACACCTGGGACGGCATCGGTCCGGGCATGGTTGGCATCGGCGAGATCTCTGACGCCGTTCCGGCCGAGGTGAAGGCCGAGGCGCTGGCGCTCAAGGACGCGATCGCGGCGGGCGACTACCACCCCTTCACCGGCCCGATCAACAAGCAGGACGGCAGCGTCTGGCTCGCCGAGGGCGAGACCGCCGATGACGGCACGCTTCTGGGCATGGATTTCTACGTCGAAGGTCTGACCGGCGAAATCCCGAACTGATCCTCGATCAACGCGATCAGACAGGCCCGTCCCCGAAAGGGGGCGGGTCTTTGCGTGTTCGGCACACCGCGGTCATCTCTGGCGCGGGCGTGCGCCTTTCCAGCCTGTCTCTGCGCGGTCGAACACCATCTCGCCCGACGGCGCAAAGACCGCATCCGCCCCGGCGCGCCAGACCTCGATGCCGATGCGCGCGCGCGACAACGTGAGCAGGTTAAAGGTGTTCGTCTCACCTCGCAGCCGGGTCGACAGCCCCGTGCCCGCCTGCACGAACAACAGGCCCGGCGCGGCAAGAAACGGCGCGGCAAAGGCGTTGTGCAGATGGCCCGACAGGACGATGTCGGCGCCCGCATCCTCGAGCGCGCGCAGCGCCTTGCCCGCCCCCTTCATCAGCCGCTTCTGGGTCTCGGGACCGTGTTCCAGCGGATGATGCAGGACCACCACGCGCACCCTCTCGCCCGCATCAGAAAAGGCCGCCGCGACGCGCGCGCGGTGGCGCCCGCGAAACCGCCCGCGCTGCCAGGAAAACCGGTTCACGGTATTGATCCCCACCATCCGCAGATCGGGGGTGTCGTGCCGTGGCTCCAACTCATGGGCGATGGCCTCGCGGTAGCGCACCCAGGGGCGCAGGAACCGCACCAGCACGTTGTCGAGCGGGGTGTCATGGTTCCCCGGAACCGCAAAAACGGGCGGCTCCAGCCGGTTCAGAAAGCGCCGCGCCCGGTCGAATTGCGACACCCGCGCGCGCTGGGTGAAATCACCCGACACGACGACCATGTCGGGTGCGAGCCGGTTGACCGTTTCGATCAGCGGGTCCGCCAGATCGTCCCGGTCGCGGCCGAAGTGAAGGTCGGACAGGTGCACCAGCCGCGTCATGCCACCCCGTTCGGGACGATGATGCGAAGCGGGCGGTCCGACATGCGGAACTCGAACGGGCTGGGGGCGATGCACTTTTCGCCGTCAAACGCCAAGAGCGCCTTGCGCCGCTTCACCCGCCAGACCGTCAGGCTGCTTGCTTTCAGCAGCTCGTAATCCTCGCCTTCCTCGCTGGCGCGCCGCAGCAGCCGCCAGGTCAGCCAGAACAGTTGCCGCCGCCCCTGCGCCCGCGCCACCAGCACGGCGAAGCCGTCGTCGTGGATGGCATCGCCCCCGTTCAGGCCGAAGCGTTCCAGCTGAAACGTCGAGCGTGCGATGAACACCAGCGCCGTGCGGCGGTGCAGGGTCTCTCCAGCCACGTCGATCTCAAGCAGCATCGGGCGCTGAAACCGCAGGAAGGTCTTGAGCACGGACCAGTGCGCGGCGATCCGGCGGCGGCCCCAGCGGCGATAGACCGTCTCGCGCTCGCGCAGGATGGCCGGGTAGATGCCAAGCGAGGCGTTGTTGAGAAACACCCGGTCATTGACCATCCCGACGCTGATGTCATGGGGCGCCCCGTCGAGGATCTGCTGCGCCGCCTCTCGCGGGTCTTCCGACAGGCCCAGCCCGCGCGAGAAGTAGTTGAACGTGCCCAGAGGCAGAACCGCCATCGACACATCGGCCCCAAGTGCGGCATCGGCGACGGCCATCACGGTTCCGTCGCCCCCCGCCGCGACGATCAGGTCGGCGCCGCCTTGCACCGCGCGGTGCACGACGCTTGCCATGTCCTCGCGCCCCGGTCGCCATATCATCCGCGTTGCGCGGTCGCCGAACACGTCCATCGCCGCGTCGATGGCGCCGCGATCACGGCGGTTGGTGCCCGAGGCGCGGTTGGCGACGAGGACGATCTTTCGGAAGGGCACAGCCGGGGGCTGCGGGTCGGGCAAAGCGGACATCCACGGGTCTCCTGATGCGCAGCGGGAACGCGCGGGGGCAGGCAATGGTTGCCGTGAAACGCAAAACGGCGCCCCGGGGGGGGCGCCGTTCCAGTCCAGTCCTGCCGGAAATCAGCCGCCGAGTTGCTCCATCACCTCGTCGGACATCTCGACGTTCGAGGTCACGCGCTGAACGTCGTCGTCGTCTTCCAGCGCCTCGATCAGCTTGAACAGCTTTTCGGCATCCTCAAGCCCGAGTTCGGTCGTCGTCGTGGGCCGCCAGATCAGCTTGGTCGATTCGGATTCGCCCAGCTGGTCCTCCAGCGCGGCTGACACCTCGTTCAGGTCGGTGTCGGCGCAATAGATCACATGGCCATCGTCCGAGCTTTCGACATCCTCGGCGCCCGCTTCAATGGCGGCCATCATCACGTCATCCGCGCTGCCGACGCTGGCCGGAAAGACGATCTCGCCCTTGCGGTCGAACATGAAGCTGACCGAGCCGGTTTCACCAAGGTTGCCGCCGTTCTTGCCAAAGGTCGACCGCACGGTCGATGCGGTGCGGTTGCGGTTGTCGGTCATCGCCTCGACGATCACCGCAACGCCGTTCGGGCCATAGCCCTCGTAGCGGATTTCCTCGTAGTTATCGCCCTCGCCGCCGATGGCCTTCTTGATGGCGCGGTCGATGTTGTCCTTGGGCATTGACTGCGACTTGGCCTCTTTCACGGCAAGGCGCAGGCGCGGGTTCTTGTCGGGATCGGGATCGCCCATCTTGGCCGCGACCGTGATCTCTTTCGAGAATTTCGAGAACAGCTTGGATCGCACCGCATCCTGACGTCCCTTGCGGTGCTGGATGTTCGCCCATTTAGAATGGCCTGCCATGACCCTTTTCCCTTCGGTCCTTCGATGAACGGGCGGGGTATAGCCCGCGCCCGTGCGCGCGGCAATCCCGTGTTGCAGGCGCGCAGGCGTCGCCCGCCCAGCCCGGCCCTACAGCGGCCAGAACAGCGGAATGACGGCAGAGGCGATCAGCCCCATCGACAGGTTCAGCGGCACACCGACCTTCAGGAAATCGGTGAACCGATAGCCGCCGGGTCCGTAGACAAGCGTATTGGTCTGATAGCCGATGGGCGTGGCAAAGGCCGCCGAGGCGGCGATCATCACGGCGACCACTAGCGGGCGCGGATCGACACCGATGGCCTGCGCCAGGCTGATCGCGATGGGTGTGACGACCACCGCGACCGCGTTGTTCGTCACCGCTTCGGTCAGGACCGAAGTCAGCAGGTAGATCGACCAGATGATGAAGAACGGCGGCAGCGTCTCGATATAGGGGGCGACGCCCGCGACGATCAGCTCGACCGCGCCCGACGCCTGCAGCCCCGCGCCGACCGCGAGCATCGCGAAGATCAGCGCAAGAAGCCGCCCCTCGACGAACGAGAACGCCTCTTCCGCGTCGACGCAGCCGGTCAGGAACACCACCGTGACCGCCGTGACTGCCAGCGCAAGGATCGGTGCCACGCCCAGCGCGGACAGCCCCACGATCCCCAGAAGCGCCAGCACCGCGATGGGCGCATGGCCGCGCCGGAACGCCCGCGCGGACGGTCGGGCGATGTCGACAAGGCCCATGTCGGCGGCAAGGCGCTGGATGTCCTCGGGCGCGCCCTCCAGAAGCAGGGTGTCGCCGACCCGCACTACGAGGTCGTCCAGCTGTCGCCCGATGTTCTGGTTCCTGCGGTGCACCGCCAGCGGATAGACCCCGTAACGGCGGCGCAGACGCAGCGCGCCCAGCGACCGGCCGACCATGCGGCACCCGGGGGAAATCAACACCTCGACCGTCGTCGTCTCGACCGAGGACAGCTTGTCGACCATGCGCAACTGCTTGTTCTGCTGAAGGCCCAAAAGCTCTGCCATCTCGGTGCGCAGGACGACCCGGTCGCCGGGCTGCAACGTCACGTCCGTCAGGTTGCGCCGCAGCGAGGCATCGCCGCGCAGCACGTCGATCAGGCGCACGCCTTCACGCTTGAACAGGTCGATGTCCTGGACGGTCTCGCCGATCAGCGCGCTGTCCTCGGGCACGGCGACCTCGGTGAAGAACTTCATCCGGCTCTTGTCGGAAAGAAGCGAGGCCATGCTGTCACGCTGCGGCAGCAGGTGACGCCCGATGAAGGCGAGATAGGCCATGCCCCAGACCACCACGACGATCCCCACCGGCGTCACCTCGAAGATCGTGAACGGCTCCAGCCCCTGCGCGCGGGCCACACCGTCGACCAGAAGGTTGGTCGAGGTGCCGATCAGCGTCAGCGTGCCGCCAAGGATCGCGCCATAGCTGAGCGGGATCAGCAGCTTGGACACCGGCAGCTTCAGCTTGCGCGCCAATTGGACGAAGACCGGGATCATCACCACGACGACCGGCGTGTTCGACACGATCGCCGACGACAGCACGACGAACACCATCAACGCGATGAGCGCCAGCGTCGCGTTCCGGTCGGCCAGCCGCTCGGCGGCCTGTGTGAACCATTCCAGCGCGCCGGTGCGCACCAGCGCGCCCATCACGATGAACATCGCCGCAATGGTCCAGGGCGCGGGGTTGGACAGGACGGCAAGCCCGTCGTCGTAGGGCAAAAGCCCCAGCACCAGCATCGCGGTTGCCCCGGCGATCGCGGTCACCTCGGTCGGAAACACCTCGCGCACGAACAACGCGAACATCACGCCGACGACCACCAGCGCAAGGATCGCCTCTGTCATCGGATCGAAGGTGAATGGATGCATGCGCGTTGGTCCGACTGGCCGATCAGACCGCATCCTGACGGCTTGGGGCGGGCTCTACAAGCGGCAGAACGGGCCGCGGCTGGACCAGGAACATGCCAAGGACCATCAGCGCCAGCGCGGTCCAGATCGCGCCGGTATATTGCTCTCCCAGCAGCAGGATCGCCCAGAGCACGCCAAAGCCGGTGACAAGATAGGACACCTGCACCGCGAATACCGATCCGGCGCGGCCGATCAGCCAGAAATAGCTGGTGTAGACAACGGCGTGCACCAGCGACGAGGCCAGGATTGCCCAGTCGGGGCCGCGCCACACATGCAGCGGATCGATGAAGGTGGCGCTGGCCATCGCGGCAGGCAGGGCAAGAACGGCCCCGATCACCGAGGCACCGAACAGCAGTTCAACCGGGTCCAGCCCCGCCGTGCCGAACCGGGCGATCCCGTTGCCTTCAAGCGCGTAGCAGATCGGCGCGATCATCGCGAGCGGGACAAAGGCCGCCATCGCCGGATCGGGAAGGCTGGCCTCGGGCACCGTCAGGATCAGCACCCCCACAAGGCCGGTCATCAGCCCTGCAAGCCGCCCCCAGGCGAACCGGTCAAGACCGAAGGCCAACGCGACCGGGAAGGCGATCATCGGGACAGCCGACAGAAGGATCGACAGGACACCCGCAGGCAGATACACCGCCGCCTGGTAGCTGGCCGTGTTCGGCAGGACGGTTCCGATCAGAGCGATAACGGTGCAGGCGAACAGCCGCGCGCGCGTGACGCGCGGCCAGCGCCCGCGCACCAGCAGGATCGCCCCAAGACAGACCGCGCCGATCACAAGTTGCCAGAAGATGATGCCGAAATTGCGGTAGCCTTCGCTGACCGCGATCTTGGCCAGCGGCTGTGTCACGCCCCAGCCCGCCCCCAGAACGACGAGCGCCAGCACCAGAAGCGCCCGCTCGCGCAGGGTCGTCATGCGCCGGGACTCAGCCTGCCGCCGTCGCGGATCATCTCGGCGCGCAGGGCCTTGCCGGTGCGGTCGTCGGTCTCGACGAACAGGCCCGACAGCGTCGCCTCTCCCACCGCAGGCTCGAACCGGCCCTTGGACATGCCGGTGATGAAGCGGCGCAGCGGTTCGGCCTTGTCCATGCCGATCACCGAATTGTAGTCGCCGCACATGCCCGCATCGGTCTGGTAGGCGGTGCCGCCCGGCAGGATCATCGCATCCGCCGTCGGGACATGGGTGTGCGTGCCCACCACCACCGACGCGCGCCCGTCGCAGAAATGGCCCATCGCCATCTTCTCGGACGTCGCCTCGCAGTGCATGTCCACCAGGACGGCGTTCGCCTGCCCGCCCATCGGATAGGTCCGCAGCACCTGGTCGACCGCCGAGAAGGGATCGTCGAAGGCGCGCTTCATGAACACCTGCCCCAAGACCTGCAGGACCAGCACCTTGCGGCCGCCCGGCACCTCGAACAGCCGGTGCCCGCGCCCCGGCGCGACCTTGGCATAATTGAGCGGGCGCAGGATGCGGCTGTTGCCCTCGACCTCGGTCAGCATGTCCTTCTGGTCGAAGGCATGGTCGCCCAGCGTGACGCAATCGGTGCCCGCGTCGAAGATCGCCTTGGCGTGGTCCTTGGACAGACCGTGCCCGGACGTCGCATTCTCGCCGTTCACGACAACGAAATCGGCGCCGAGCCGGGCCCGCAAGGGGCCAAGCCGGTCGGTGATCGCGGAGCGCCCCGCGCGGCCCATGACATCGCCGAGAAAGAGGATTTTCATGCGATCGGAGGTAACGGTCGGCGCGGCGGAGGGCAAGAACGGTTTCAGGCGGGCGCGGCGGGTGGCCAAGGCTGGGGGGCTCTGCCCCCCAGACCCCCCGGAGGTATTTATGGACCAAAGATGCACACGGGCGGACGACCTGGGGCGGTTCAGAGCGTGATCGTTTCGGCCTCGGTCACGATCATGTCGAGCGGCTGGTCGGTCGGCTCCGTCGGCAGCGCTTCCGTCTCTTGTGCCGCCCAGGCGAAACCGATGGCCAGCGTCGGGCGCCGCGCGCGCAGAGCCTCGAGCGTGCGGTCGTAGAAGCCGCCGCCATAGCCAAGGCGTCCGCCCTGCCGGTCGAAGGCCACCAGCGGGACGATCAGCACCTCGGGCTCCAGCCAGTCGCCGTCCTGCGGCACCTTTGCGCCGAACGGGCCGTCGATCAGGAAACTGTCGGTCAGCCATTCGCGGAACTTCAGCGGATGGCCCATCGACTGGATCACCGGCACGGCGACGCGGCAGACCCGCGTCATCCGGCCCATCGCCGGGCGGGGGTCGATCTCGGTGCGGATCGGAAGGTAGCCCGCGATCACCCTGCCCGCATGCGGCGCCAGTGCCTCGGCGAGGCGGGCGGCCCCGGCGATGCGGTTCCCGGCGTCGAAGGCGGTCTTGCGGCGTGCGAAGGCGGCCTTGCGCGCCTCGGCCTTGCGGTCCTCGGGGCTCACAGCAGGACGATCCCTGCAAGACCGAGGAAGGCGAAGAACCCCACGACATCGGTCACGGTGGTCACGAAGGCGCCCGAGGCCAGCGCAGGGTCGATGTTCATCCGTTCCAGCACCACCGGGATGCCGATGCCCGCCAGCCCTGCGACGACAAGATTGATGACCATCGCCGCCGCGATCACCAGCCCAAGCGCCGGAGAGCCGAACCAGATCACCCCGACGACCCCCATCACAACAGCGAAAATCACGCCGTTCACGAAGCCCACCGCCACCTCGCGCCGGATCACGCGCCAGACGTTCGATCCGGTCAGGTCGCGCGTGGCGATGGCGCGCACCGCCACGGTGAGCGCCTGCGTGCCTGCGTTGCCGCCCATCGACGCCACGATCGGCATCAGCACGGCAAGGGCCACGAACTGCGCGATCGTCGCCTCGAACTGCGCGATCACCAGCGAGGCGAGGATCGCGGTCACGAGGTTCACCGCCAGCCAGGGCAATCGCTGCTTGGTGGTCTCGATCACCCGGTCCGACAGCGAGCCTTCACCGACACCGGCAAGGCGCATGATGTCTTCCTCGTGCTCTTCGTCCAGCACGATCATCGCGTCGTCGATGGTGATGACCCCGACAAGGCGGCCGTCATCGTCCACCACCGGGGCGGAGATCAGGTGATACTGGTTGAAGGCGTAGGCGACGTCGCCCTCGTACTGGTTGACCGGGATGGTGCGAAAGCTGTCCTCGACCAGATCCTTGAGCGGCGTGGCGCGCGGCGCGCCAAGGATCTTGCCCAGCGTGACGTTGCCGGTGGGCCGCATCCGCGGATCGACGAGGATCATGTGGTAGAAGTCTTCGGGCAGGTCTTCGCGGGCGCGCAGGTAGTCGATGGCCTCGCCCACGGTCCAGTGCTCGGGGCCAGCGACCACCTCGCGCTGCATCAGGCGGCCGGCGGAGTATTCGGGGTAGGTCAGCGCCTGCTGGACGGCGATCCGGTCGCTGATCTCGAGCGCGCCGAGGATCGCCTCGCGCTGTTCGTCCTCGAGGTCTTCGAGAAGGTCGACGACATCGTCCGAATCCAGCTCGCGCACCGCGTCGGACAGGGTCTGCGGCGACAGGGCCGCGATGACTTCCTCGCGGATGCTCTCGTCGAGTTCCGACAGGATCTCGCCGTCGATCTCTTTCTCGTACAGTCGGACGATCTCGCCGCGCTGCTCCTCGCCGACCTGTTCGAGGAGGTCGGCGATGTCGGCCGCGTGCAGCGGCTCCATCAGTTCGGTCAGGCGCTGGGCGTCCTGATCGTCCACGGCATCGAGGATCGCGCCGACTGTCCGGGCCTCGAGGCTGTAGCCTTCTTCTTCGCGCACCTCGGGGGGCGTCTCGTCGTCCATGTCCACCATGTTCTGCCCTCTGCTGCCTCCGGACACATCTAGGGCCCGGACCATCCCGTTGACAGCCACCTGCCCGATTTACCCGGTGGCGAGGCCGGTTTATCGTTCCGGCGCACAACGCGCGAGGGTTCTTTGGAAAAGACTGTTCTCACTGGCCAGACGCTAAGCTTCGTGGCCGATCCCTTTGCCGTGCCGCCGGACGAGGCGGTGCGCCACCATACGCATGGCGCGGTGGTCATCGCAGACGGCCGGATCGTCGAGGTCGGCGCGGCGGATACGGTGCTGGCGGCGCATCCGGGCGCGGCGCGCGTGGACTATGGCGCGGCGCTCATCATGGCGGGATTCGTCGATGCGCACGCGCATTACCCGCAGACCGGCATCATCGCCAGTTGGGGCAAGCGCCTGATCGATTGGCTGAACGGCTACACGTTCCCCGAAGAGATGAAGTTCGCCGATCCTGGCTATGCGGTGGCCACCGCAGAGCGATATTTCGACCTGCTGGCGGCGCATGGCACAACGTCTGCCTGCTCCTTTTGCACGATCCATCCGGCAAGCGTGGAGGCTTATTTCAGCGTCGCGGCGGAGCGCGGCTTGCGGGTCTGGGGCGGCAAGACCTGCATGGACCGCAATGCGCCGGACGGCTTGCGCGATACGCCGCAGTCGGCTCATGACGACAGCAAGGCGCTGCTGGAAAAATGGCACGGGAAGGGGCGCGCGGAATACGTCATCACGCCGCGATTCTCGCCCACGTCCTCGCCCGAACAGCTGGAGGCGCTGGGTGCGCTCTGGGCCGCGCATCCGGAGTGCCTGATGCAGACGCATCTGTCCGAGCAGACGGACGAGATCGCATGGGTCAAGGACCTGTTTCCAGACGCGCGCGATTATCTCGACACCTACGAGCGGTTTGGCCTGCTGGGCGCGCGCGGTGTCTACGGCCACGCGATCCACCTTGAGCCGCGCGAAGAAGCACGGCTGCGCGAGGTCGGTGCTGCGCTGGTGCATTGCCCGACGTCCAACACCTTCATCGGGTCCGGGTTGTTCCGGCTGGCGGCGCTCAAGGCGCAAGGTCAGCGGATCGGGCTGGCGACCGACACCGGGGGCGGATCGTCGTTCTCGATGCTGCGCACGATGGCGGCGGCCTACGAGATCGGGCAGTTGTCGGGCACCGCGATCCACCCTGCGCAACTTCTGTGGCTGGCGACCGAAGGTTCGGCGGCAGCGCTGCACGCGGCCGACCGGATCGGAAATCTGGAAGCCGGGCGCGAGGCGGACATCACGGTGCTGAACCTTGCCTCCACCAAGGACATCGCCCAGCGGTCCGCGCGGGCGAGCGACCTGTGGGAGGCGGTGTTTCCGACGATCATGATGGGCGACGACCGGGCGGTGAAAGCGGTCTGGGTGGGCGGGCGCCAGATCAAGATGTGATTAGGCCTGACATTTTCGCAGGTCGAAGAGCGCGAAACCGGTTCCCACTTTTGCGCGACATGCTCTAGCGGCAGGGCGCGGCGTAGGTGGTCACCCAGTAGTCGCCCACGCGGGCGGTGCCGATCAGTCTGGCGTCCGACAGGATATTGCGGCGATGGCCGTCGCTGTCCATCCAGCCTTGGGTGACGGCCTCGGCGCTGCGGTGCCCTTGCGCGACGTTCTCGGCCGCCATGCACCAGCGCAGGCCCGCCTCGGTCAGCCGCGTGCCGATGTCCGACCCGTCGCTGCCGTCATGGCCAAGGAACCCGCCCCGCGCCATGTCCTGCGCGTGACGCTCTGCCGCCTGCGTCGCCTCGGGCGAGACGGCAAGGGGCGCAAGACCGCGTGCGCTGCGCTCTGCATTGATCCGCGCGGCCACCTCGGGCGCCGGTTCGGCAAGCGCGGCGGCGGGCAGCAGGAACACGGCGATCAGGATGGATTTCATTGCATCAACCCTTGCGCCAGCCGGGTCTGGTGTTCGATCGCCAACGACAGGTCGATTGTGGTCAGGATGCCATCGCGCACCACCTGACGCCCCTCGACGAACAGGTGCCGCACCTTCGTCGGGCCCGCAAGCAGCAGCGCCGCGGGGTCCCAGCTTCCGGCGCTTTCGATGCCGGTCACGTCCCACAGCGCCAGATCGGCGCGTTTTCCAACGGCGATCTGTCCGCAGTCGCGACGGCCCAGAACCTCGGCCCCGCCGCGCGTGGCGAGGCGTAGCGCCTCGCGCGCGCTCATCTTGTCGGCCCCTTGCGCCACCCGTTGCAGCAGCATCGCCATCCGCGCCTCGGCCATCAGGTTGCCCGCGTCGTTCGACGCCGATCCGTCGACTCCAAGGCCGACCTTGACGCCCGCATCCCTCATCGCCCGCACCGGCGCGATGCCGGACCCAAGGCGGCAGTTGGAACAGGGGCAATGGGCGACGCCGGTGCGCGACCGGGCGAACAGGTCGATCTCGGACGCGTCCAGCTTGACGCAATGCGCGTGCCAGACATCGTCGCCGGTCCAGCCAAGGTCTTCGGCGTATTGCCCGGGCCGGCAGCCGAACTTTTCCAGCGAATAGGCGATGTCCTCATCGTTCTCGGCCAGATGGGTGTGCAGCATCACGCCCTTGTCGCGCGCCAGAAGGGCGGCGTCGCGCATCAACTCGCGGCTCACGGAGAAGGGTGAACAGGGCGCGACACCGACACGGACCATCGCGCCCTCGGCGGGGTCGTGAAAGGCGTCGATCACGCGGATACAGTCGTTCAGGATCGCCGCCTCGTCCTCGACGAGGGCATCGGGCGGCAGGCCGCCGTTGCTTTGCCCGATCGACATCGCCCCGCGCGTGGCGTGGAACCGCAGCCCGATCTCGCGGGCGGCGTCGATGGTATCATCCAACCGAGCGCCGTTGGGGTAGAGATAGAGGTGATCCGACGACATCGTGCAGCCGGACAGCGCCAGTTCGGCAAGACCGATGGTCGCCGAGACGCGCATCTCTTCGGGGCCGAAGCGCGCCCAGATCGGATAGAGCGTCTGCAACCAGCCGAACAGCATCGCGTCCTGTGCTCCGGGCACCGCGCGGGTCAGGGTCTGGTAAAGGTGGTGGTGCGTGTTCACGAGGCCGGGCGTGACGACGATGCCCGCGCCATAGACGATCGCGGCGCCCTCGGCGTCGAGGCCATGCCCGACAGCGGCGATCACGCCGCCGTCGATCAGGATATCGGCGCCGGTCAATTCGCTTTCCGCGTCGTCCATCGTCAGGACGGTGTGCGCCCCTCGGATCAGAACCCGGCTCATGCGCCAGCCGCCCCGATCAGGTCCAGCGCTTCGCGGTGGATCGCCGCGTTCGCCGCAGCCACGGCGCGCCCGCCGTCATGCACCGGCCCGCCGCTCCAGTCGGTCACAACGCCGCCCGCCGCCTCGATCACGGCAATGGGCGCTTGAATGTCATAGGGGTTGAGCCCCGCCTCGATCACCAGATCGACCTGACCCGCCGCGACCAGCGCATAGGCATAGCAATCCATCCCGTAGCGGGTCAGCTTGCACCGCGCGGACACCGCGCGAAAGGCGGCGGCGTCGGCAGGTGTGCCGACCTCGGGGAAGGTGGTGAAGATGATGGCATCGGTCAGGGTCGCCGTGGCCCGGGTCGCAAGCGACCGCTCGCCGTGAGGGCCAGACAGGCGCGCACGCCCAAAACCGCCCTCGAATCGCTCTCCGATATAGGGCTGGTCGATGATGCCGTAGAGAGGACCAGATGCGTCGCGCACCGAGATCAGCACGCCCCATGTCGGCGTGCCCGAGATATAGCCGCGCGTTCCGTCGATGGGATCGAGCACCCAGGTCAGCCCCGACGTGCCTTCCGCAGCTCCGTATTCCTCGCCCAGGATGCCGTCCTGCGGGCGGCGAGCCGCCAGAATGTCGCGCATCGCGGCCTCGGCCGCACGGTCCGCCACCGTCACCGGATCGAAGCCGCCCTTGTCCTTGTTCTCGGTGCCAAGGCTGGCGCCGCGGAAATGCCGCAGCGTCTCGGTCCGCGCCGCTTCCGCAAGCGCATGCGCCGTCGCGACAAGGTCTTCTGTCAGGTCTGGGGGATGAGTCATGTGGGCCACCCTGTCTCAGGATGGCCCAAGGCGCTAGTGGTCCCGGCAGAGCCGGTCAAGCGATCAGTCGACTTCGGACAGAACGCGCGCGAGATCGAACAGGCGGCGGCGCTGCGCCTCGGGGATCGCATAGTAGGAGCGAACGAGGTCCATCGCTTCCTTGTCGGCCAGGATGTCGCCGGGAACGGTCGCCGAGGGCGTCGCCGCTTCGGAGTCTTCCGCGCCTTCGAGGCCGTCGAAGAAAAAGCTGATCTTCACATCAAGCGCATGGGCGATATCCCAAAGACGCGACGCGCTGATCCGGTTCATGCCGGTTTCGTATTTCTGGATCTGCTGGAACTTGATGCCCACGCGCTCTGCGAGCTGCTGCTGGGTCATCCCGACCATCCAGCGACGATGACGGACACGTTTGCCGACGTGAACATCTACAGGGTGTTTCATACTCTTCTCCTAGCTGGCACCGCCACGCCCACTGGGCTGACACACGGTGCGGTTGATCCGGTTGGTTCCGATCAACACGCATTATTGACACCCAAAACGGACGAATGAAGGTGCCTGCCGATATTTCTAAGGCGAAACCCTGCACGAATCTACACAATTCAGGGTTACGCAAAGAGACCGGCAAGTCACCGCCACGCGTGCCGTTCCACCCCGCAGTGTCATTTCTGCATGTTGCGACCGAACCGGTTGCGTGGAATTAGTCCGTCATGAAAACGATGCAAATCACTCAATTCGGCCAGCCCCCTATCCTTTCGGATATGGAGCGTCCTGAACCAGCCCCGAGCGAGATCGCCGTGAAGATTGCAGCCTGCGGGTTGAACTTTGCCGATCTCCTTATGATTGAAGGAAAATATCAGGACACACCTGAGCCGCCCTTCGCCCCCGGACTGGAACTTGCAGGCACGGTGATCGCCACCGGAAAAAATGTGAAGAACGTTGCGTCAACTGACCGCGTGGCGATCTTCACAGGCCACGGCGGGCTGGCGGAAGAGGGAAACTTCCCGGCCGAACGCGCCGTGGCGCTTCCCGACTCGATGCCCTTCACCGAGGCTGCCGCGTTCCTCGTCGCCTATGGCACCAGCCACGTCGCGCTTTCGCATCGCGCGAACCTGCGCCCCGGCGAGACGCTGCTTGTTCTGGGCGCGGCGGGCGGCGTCGGATTGACCGCGGTCGAGATCGGCAAGCTGATGGGTGCGACCGTCATCGCCGCCGCGCGCGGCGCGGACAAGCTGGCCGTCGCCAAGGCGGCAGGTGCGGATCACCTGATCGACACCGACACGGACGACCTGCGCGCTGCGGTCAAGGCGCTGGGCGGCGCGGATGTCGTCTATGATCCGGTCGGGGGCGATCTGTTCAAGGCCGCGTTCCGCGCTTGCAACCCCGAGGCGCGGATCGTGGTGATCGGCTTTGCCAGCGGCGACATCCCGCAGGTTCCGGCCAATCACCTGCTGGTCAAGAACATCTCGGTTCTCGGGCTTTACTGGGGCGGCTACATGGGGTTCCGCCCAGACGTCGTGACCGGCAGCTTCACGCAGTTGTTCGAGTGGTATGCCGAGGGCAAGCTGTCCCCCCATGTCAGCGCCACCTTCCCGCTGGAACGCGCGCTCGACGGGCTGGAGATGCTGCGCTCCCGCCGCTCGACCGGGAAGGTCGTCATCACGATGGACGATCAGAGCGACCGGAAGGCCTGACGCACCAGATCGGC
Organism: Anianabacter salinae; assembly: GCF_019061145.1. GTDB lineage: Bacteria > Pseudomonadota > Alphaproteobacteria > Rhodobacterales > Rhodobacteraceae > Anianibacter > Anianibacter salinarum. The sequence goes on from NZ_JAHQZS010000006.1 coordinate 138,387, forward strand.
CAAGGGGGCGATCACCGGGTTCGCCTTGAGGTCGCCGACATAGAGGTTGATCTTCGACACCCCGAGCTCGGGCAGCGCGCCGCCGTGGCTCAGCCGCTCCATGTAGGGGGGCAGCATCCCGCCAAGCGCCGCGTGCACTGCCAGATCGGCACTGACGCTGGCCTCGACCGCGCGGGTGGACCGGCTTTCCACCGCCATTTCCCACGGGATGCCCGCGTCATCGAGTGCCTGCAGGACCCGGGGACGGAAGAAGCAGGCGGTCTCGAACGCCAGCCGCAGCGGCCTTTGCCGCCAGGACGTGCCGCCGGGCGCACCGACCCAGACAAGCGGTTGTTCCGATACCGTCTCTCCGCCTGCGTCGGGCGCATTCTCGGTGGTCAGGATCAGGTCGCAGTCGCCGCGCGCGAACTGCTCCTTCAGCTTGCGGGTATAGCTTGATGCAAGCTGAACCTTCACGCGGGGATACTCGGCGGCGAAGCGGTTCAGCACCTGCGGGATCGCGGGATAGACGATGTCCCCCGGCACCCCAAGCACGATCTCGCCCTCGAAGGCGGTGTCGGTCAGGCGCGACAGCGCCTCGTCGTTCAGCGCCAGCATCTTGCGCGCGTAGCTGAGCAGCTGCTCGCCCGCGCCGGTCAGGGCAATGCTGCGCGCGCTGCGGTCCAGCAAGGGCACATCAAGCGCCTCTTCCAGCCGCTTGAGCTGCATCGACACCGCCGATTGCGTGAGGTTCAGGAACCCGGCCGCACGGGTCACGCCGCCCGCCTCGGCGACGGTGACGAAAGAGCGCAGAGAGGTGAGATCGAGATTGCGGGGCATCATCACACCTTTTGATACATGGCAGCAAAAACATTCATTTCACAAATGAACCACGCCGCGCCATATACATCAAGGAAATTGATTCAACGCCCCCGACTCACAACGAAACAGAAAGGTCCTCCCATGAACACCCGCACCATTGGCATGGTCCGCCCCGCCCGCAACCGCCAGTCCGTCCTTGCCTATCTTGGCGCCGCCCTGCACACCTATCGCCAGCGCCGCGCGCTTGCGCGTCTCGACGACGCCGCACTGCGTGACATCGGCCTGTCCCAGGCCGAAGCAGCGACCGAATCCAGCCGACCGATCTGGGACGTTCCCGGCTATTGGCGCTAAAGTCGACAATCGCCGTCTGAAATCCTTGAATCCGGCCCCGGCATCCCCAATTATCAACGCGAGGCATGCGTATCCCCGCATGTGCATCGGTCTGATGTGGAGGCAATGAATGGCTGAGTATCAATCGGTCCGCGCTGGCGCTGGTGCCCGCACGGCCCAAATCGACGTGGGTCTTCGGGCCCACATGAACAAGGTGTACGGCACCATGTCGGTGGGGCTGGCCATCACTGCACTTGCGGCCTGGGCGATCTCGGGCCTCGCAGTGGTGGACGGCCAACTGACCGGCCTGGGTCAGGCGATCTACGCCTCGCCGCTCAAGTGGCTGATCATGTTCGCACCGCTGATTATGGTGTTCGCGTTCGGCGCGGTGGTGAACCGCCTGTCGGCCGCTGCGGCGCAACTGTTCTTCTACACCTTCGCGGTGCTGATGGGCCTGTCGCTGTCGTCGATCTTCCTCGTCTACACGGGCATGTCGATCGTCCAGACGTTCCTGGTCACCTCGGTGGCCTTCGCGGGTCTGTCCCTCTGGGGCTACACCACGAAGAAGGACATCTCGGGCTGGGGCGCGTTCCTGGTGATGGGCGTGATCGGCCTGATCGTGGCGATGATCGTCAACATCTTCCTGCAGTCGCCGGCGATCATGTTCGCGATCTCGGCTCTGGGCGTTCTGATCTTCGCGGGTCTGACCGCCTACGACACGCAGCGGATCAAGAACGACTACATCCAGCACGCGCACGCGATGGATCAGGAATGGCTGGCGAAGTCGGCGATCATGGGGGCGCTGAACCTCTACCTCGACTTCATCAACCTGTTCATGTTCCTGCTGTCGTTCCTCGGCAACCGCGAATAACCCAAGCATTTCTCGGGATGTTTCAATGGCCGGTCGAAAGACCGGCCATTTTCTTTTGCGCGCTATGGGAACACCACCAACGAAAAAGGCCGCGCCAATGGCGCGGCCCTTGTCCGGTCCGTCGAAAGGCTCAGATCACTTGATCTTGCCTTCCTTGTACTCGACGTGCTTGCGCACCACGGGATCGTATTTCTTGATCGCCATCTTCTCGGTCATGGTCCGAGCGTTCTTCTTGGTGACGTAGAAATGGCCCGTGCCCGCGGTCGAGTTCAGGCGGATCTTGATGGTGGTCGGCTTCGCCATGGTGTCAACTCCGTCGCGCGAACGGTCTTTTCGCCGTTCGTGAATTCCGTGAAGCCCGCCTTTTACTGGTGTGGCGGCCCGAGTCAACATCAAACGCGGCCAAACGCCGGAGCCGGGCCAAACTCTCGGTGAGAGTTTGCGAAAGGTCCTCGCCGAGGACCTTGGCCAAATTCCTTTCGGGAATTTGTGACCCCTCTTGATGCGCGGAGGGCCTGTAAGCCGGATTCTGTCCCCCCGCTTGCGCGGGATGGATGACCATTCCTCTGGCCCTGCGATTGCCCGCAGGGTCTAGCTGCCTACCCGGACCGTCTGGGGCGAAAGCAGCCCCGGGGGTTTCCCCCCGCGAGGTCCCTATTCGGCATTGCTCCCGGTGGGGCTTGCCGTGCCGTCCCCGTTACCGGCGACGCGGTGGGCTCTTACTCCACCGTTTCACTGTCACCCCGGAATGCACCGGGGCCACCTGTTCTCTGTGGCGCTTTCCGTCAGGTTGCCCTGCCCGGGCGTTACCCGGCACCGTCACTTTCTGGAGTCCGGACTTTCCTCCCGTGGTCGGGCAAGCCCGCCACAGGCGGCCATCCAGCCCTCCGCGCCCGCCCGACCTAGGATCAGGGCGTGTCCCGGTCAATGCCAAAGCGCGCGGCAAGCCCGGCGACAAGCGCCCTGTCGATGTCGTCGAGCGGCCCGGTGGCCCAGGGGCGGAAGCGCTGGCGCACCGCGTCCAGCACGGCATCCTCACCGCAGGACACATCATAGCCGAAGCGCGCCGCGTCGCGGGTGAAGTCGCCGGGCGCCGCGGGCTCCGGCCAGACCGATGACCCCTGCCGCGCCAGCCTGCGCCAGTCGAAGCGGCGGCCGGGGTCCCACTTGCGCGTCGGCGCCATGTCGGAATGCGCGATGACGCCAGCGGGGGCGATGTCCCAGCGGGTCATGATCCCCGCCATCAGGTCTTCCAGCCGCGTCATCAGCGGCTCGGAGAACGGCTCTGCCCCGCTGTTGTCCAGCTCGATCCCGATGGAGCGTGAATTGATGTCGTCCATCCCCGCCCAGCGCCCCTGCCCCGCGTGCCAGGCGCGGTCCGCCTCGTCGACCAGTTGCCAAAGCATGCCGTCCTTGCCGATCAGGTAATGCGCCGAGACCTCGAATGCAGGATCGCACAACCTCTCAAGCGCCGCGCTGGCGCTGGACATCGCGGTGTAGTGCAGGACGATCAGGCTGGGGCGCAACCCGTTCCGGCGCGGCCCGCAGTTCGGCGAGGGGTGCGCGACAGGCGCGGTCACGCCCTAGCGCGAGACCGTGCGGAACGGGCGCGGGTCCCACCCGCAGGCAAAACCATCCCCGTCCGGGTCGATGCCCAAGCGGTCGCGGTCCGGCCCGCCGTTCGCAAGGAAATCCTGCTGTGCAAGATCGGGCGAGGCATACCCCGCGCACCTGCGCTGCGCCTTGGCCTGGGCATCGCCGAGCAGATTGGTGCGGCGGTAGACCTGCTGGCCCAGCGCATTGGTGGTTTGCAGGGCATAGGCGACGATGTTCGGGCCGGTGTCGGCGGGACGCACGGGAACAGCGGTCGGCTCGATCACGCGGTAGGCTTCACGCTGGGCGGCCAGCCGCTCGGCGTCGCTTTCGATGGTCTCGCGGGAGGCGACGGCGTCGAAGTTCTGCTCGTCCGAGATGCGCGGGTTGTTGAGGTCCGGCCCGGCCGGTGCTGCCGCAGTGTCCACGCCAGCCTCGGGCGTCGACGCGGGCGCCCGTCCAAGGGCGGTGGCGGTGTCGGCGGCAAGCTGCTCGGCCTCGGTCGCGGGCGCGGCCGGAGTGGCCGGAGGCGCGGCGCGTGCAAGCTCGGCGTCCTGCTGGGCGCGGTAGCTGTTGAAGTCGTCGAACCCCACGCCACGCGGCGCCGGGTTGGAATCGGGGATCGGCGGCGCGCAGGCTCCAAGCACGATCAGTGCGGCGATGGCTGCGGAAACTCGCATGTCTTATCCCTTGTGTTCAAGCGCAGCGGTGGCGTTACCACCATTTTCCGGGCTTCGCCACAAATCCTGCCGCGCTCTCCAGAACGTGAGCGGTGTTCAGCAGATCGCCCTCTTCCCAAGGACGACCGATCAGTTGAAGGCCCAGCGGCAGGCCCTGGGAATCAAGACCCGTCGGAACACTAATGCCCGGAAGCCCCGCAAGGTTCACCGTCACGGTGAACACGTCGTTGAGATACATCTGCACCGGATCGTCATGCGTCTGTCCCAGCGGGAACGCGGCAGAGGGCGTCGCAGGTGTCAGGATGGCATCGACGCCAGATGCAAAGGCGTCGTCGAAATCCTTCTTTATCAGCGCGCGGACCTTGCGGGCGCGGTTGTAATAGGCGTCGTAAAAGCCCGCTGACAGGACATAGGTGCCGACCATGACGCGGCGCTGCACCTCGGGGCCGAAGCCTTCGGCACGGGTCTTTTCATACATGTCGGTGATGCCGTCGCCCTGCGCGAGCTTGGCGCGGTGACCATAGCGCACGCCGTCATAGCGCGCGAGGTTCGACGACGCCTCGGCGGGCGCGATGACGTAATAGGCGGGCAGCGCGTATTTCGTGTGGGGCAGCGAGATGTCCACGATCTTCGCGCCCGCGTCTTCCAGCATCTTGCGGCCTTCGGCCCAGAGCGACTCGATCTCTGCAGGCATGCCGTCCATGCGGTATTCGCGCGGGATGCCGATGGTCTTGCCCCGGATATCGCCGGTCAGCATCGCCTCGAAATCGGGAACCGCGAGGTCTGCGCTGGTCGAATCCTTGGGGTCATGCCCGGCCATCGCCTGCATCATGATCGCGGCGTCGCGCACCGTCTTGGTCATCGGCCCGGCCTGATCCAGCGAGGACGCGAAGGCGACGATGCCCCAGCGCGAGCAGCGGCCATAGGTCGGCTTGAGGCCCACGATGCCGGTGAAGGCGGCGGGCTGGCGGATCGACCCGCCGGTGTCGGTGCCGGTGGCGGCAAGGCACAGGTCGGCGGCAACGGCGGCGGCGGACCCGCCGGACGACCCACCGGGGGTCAGGTCGGTGTCCCCCGATTTCCACGGGTTCACGGCGTTGCCGTAGACGGAGGTCTCGTTGGACGAACCCATGGCGAATTCATCCATGTTCAGCTTGCCCAGCATGATGGACCCTGCATCCACAAGCTTCTGGCTGACGGTGGATTCGTATTCCGGCTTGAAGCCTTGCAGGATGCGGCTGGCGGCCTGGCTGTCCACGCCCCTGGTGCAGAACAGGTCCTTGATGCCGACGGGGATGCCGCACATCGCAGGTGCGTCCCCGGCCTTGATCCGCGCATCGGCAGCCTTGGCACGCTCCAGCGCGATCTCGGGTGTCTTGTGCACGAAAGCGTTCAGGGCGCCTGCCCCCTCGATGGCATCAAGGCAGGCTTGCGTCAGTTCGGTCGCGGTGGTGTCGCCCTTGCGCAGCGCGTCGCGCGCGCCCGCGATGGTCAGCTTGGTCAGGTCGGACATGGGTTACTCCACCACTTTCGGGACGGCGAAGAAGCCTTCGCGCGCGTCAGGCGCATTGGCGAGCACCTGTTTCTGGATATTGCCGTCGGTCACGACATCCTCGCGGCGCTTGAGCCGCATCGGCGTGACGCTGGTCATCGGCTCGACCCCGTCGACATCGACCTCGTTCAGTTGCTCGATAAAGCCGAGGATCGCGCTGAATTCCTGCGCCAGGGCGGGCAGCGCGTCATCCTCGACGCGGATACGGGCGAGTTTGGCCACATGGGCGGCGGTCTTGATGTCGATGGACATGGGCGTCCCTTCGTCTCTTGCGGATCGGAGTCGCGTTTACCCCCGCGCCCCGCCTGCCGCAAGCATGTGACGGCGGTAGACCTCGATCATCCAGCCCAGCATCACGCCGTTGAGGATGTGCCACATGAAGTGGGTGCCGATGGGCAGCACCGCACACACCGGCTCGTCCAGCGACCGGAAGGTCAGCGAGGCGACGAGGATCGCGGCACCGATGGCCAGACCGCGCGCGGTTTCCGGCGCGCGGGTGCGCAGGATCACCGCGTAGATCGCGATAAGCAGGGGCACCGGCCAGTAGAACGACGAGATCGTGAAGAACGGCAAGGCATCGAACAGCGGTGTCAGGACGATGGCGTAGGGGATGAAGGCAAGCGTCCCGAGGATCGCGGCCCAGAGCGGCAGGCGCAGGAAGTCGCGATTGGCGGCGAAGACATAGGCCAGGATGAACAGGCCGATGGGCGTTGTGTCCGCCGTCGAGGCCCAGGCCGTCGCTTCGGTGTGGAACAGATAGCTGCCGACGCCGATGACGGCGAGGATGACAACCAGCACCATCGCCAGCGGCAGCCCCTGCCCGCGCACCCGGCGCCACATGATGAAGGCCGCGATCAGGAAGGCGGCATTGGTCACGGCGTTGATCGGTTCGGACCAGTAGGTGAAATCCGTCCGCTCGCAATAGCCGTCGATCTGCCGCATCCAGTCCATTGGCCCGCCCCGCGTTTGCCCTACGATCCTGCATGACAGCATCTAGGAGGACCGTCATGAAAATCATCTGGCTTGGACATTCGAGTTTCCGCATCGAGATCGGCGATCAGGTGCTGCTGGTCGACCCCTGGCTGAACGGCAACCCGTCCTTCCCCGAGGATCGCCGGTCCGAGGCGGTGGACGGCGCGACGCATATCCTGCTGACGCACGGGCATTTCGACCATGCGTCCGAAACCGTGGAGCTGGCGAAGGAGCTTGGCGTTCCGGTCGTCGGCATCTTCGATCTGATGAGCCATTGGGAAAAGGCGCACGGCCTTGATGTCGTCGGTTTCAACAAGGGCGGCACGGTCGCGCTGGGCGATGTCGCGGTGACGATGGTGAACGCGGTGCATTCGTCGTCGATGGGGTCGGACACCGGCCCGGTCTATGCAGGCGCCGAGGCGGGCTACATGATCGCGGCGGAAGGGCACACGATCTATCTGTCGGGCGACACCGACATCATGGCTGACATGGGCTGGATGGGGCAGCTGCACCAGCCTGACATCGGCATCCTCTGCGCGGGCGGGCATTTCACCATGGACATGGCACGGGCAGGCTATGCGGCAAGGACGTTCTTCGACTTCAAGGTGGTGATCCCCTGCCATTACAAGACCTTCCCGCTGCTGGAGCAATCGGCGGAGAAGCTGATCGAGGCGCTTCCGGGGGTGGACGTGAAGACACCCGGCGTGCTGGACGCGGTCGAGATCTGATCCGGCCCCTTGGTCTTGTTGGCAAGGCTGGGGGGCTCTGCCCCGTCGCCATTGGGGCTCGGACCAATGGCGCCACCAATGGCGACCCCCCGGAGGTACTTGGGGACCAAAGATGAAAACGGTCAGCGCCGGGCGGCGAAGAACGTCCTCAGCAGACCGGCGCATTCGGTGGCGGCGAGGCCGTCGTAGACCTCGGGCGCGTGGTGCGCCTGTGGGTGCATGAACACCCGCGCGCCGTGCAGGACGCCGCCGGACTTGGGATCGGCGGCGCCGAAATACAGGCGCGCGATCCGGGCGGCGGCGATGGCGGCGGCGCACATCGCGCAAGGCTCCAGCGTGACGTAGAGCGCGTGGCCCGGCAGGCGTTCGGACCCGGCGGCGGCGCAGGCGGCGCGCAGGGCCAGGATCTCGGCATGGGCGGTGGGATCGTTCCTCTCGCGCGTGCGGTTGCCTGCCTGCGCGACGATCTCGCCCGACGGCGAGACGATCACGGCGCCCACCGGCACCTCGCCCCGCGCGGCGGCGGCGCGCGCCTCGGCCAATGCCGTGTCCATGTGGCTGGTGAAGGTCATGGCACAGGTATCGCGCGGCGACGGCGGCGGCGCCAGACCGGAATCGAGATCGGATTTGCGGGCGCGCACGGCGCGGGGTATGGGGCAGCATGAGCGAAGACACAAAACCCGGCGAGCGGATCGCCAAGCGGCTGGCCCGCGCAGGCGTGGCAAGCCGCCGCGACGCCGAGAAGATGATCGAGGCCGGCCGCGTTGCGGTGAACGGCAAGCAGATCGCCAGCCCCGCGCTGAACGTGACCGCCGCCGACCGCATCACCGTGGACGGCAAGGCGCTGGCCGAGGCGGAACCGTCGCGGCTGTGGCTTTATCACAAGCCGCTTGGGCTAGTGACCAGCGCCCGTGACGAGAAGGGGCGCGAGACGATCTTTGACGCGCTGCCGGAGGACATGCCGCGGGTGATGAGCATCGGGCGGCTCGACATCAACTCCGAGGGACTCTTGCTGTTGACGAACGACGGCGAGATCAAGCGCAGGCTGGAATTGCCCTCGACCGGCTGGCTGCGGAAGTACCGCGTGCGCGTGAAGGGCACACCGACCGACGCCGACCTCGAGCCGCTGCGGCGCGGCCTGACGGTAGAGGGTGTGCGTTACCAGCCGATGAGCGTCACGCTGGACCGGCAGCAGGGCGCCAATGCCTGGCTCACGGTGGGCCTGCGCGAAGGCAAGAACCGCGAGATCCGGCGTGCGGCCGAAGCCGTTGGACTGGCGGTGAACCGGCTGTTGCGGGTGTCCTACGGGCCGTTCCGACTGGGCGAGTTGAAGGCGGGCGCGGTCGAGGAAGTGCGGCCCAAGGTGATGCGCGACCAGTTGGGCCTGGCGGAGACACCCGGCCAGGAAGGCAAGCCCAAGGTGCAGCGCCAGCGCAGGCCGAAGTCCTAGGTCTGCAGGCCGGGACCGGGCGTTGCCACCCCGACCCGGATCGGCGTGACCCGGTCGTGATCCACCCCATGAAATGGCTTCTTGCCCTTGCCCATCCGCCTTGCGCCTGTATTCAGGGCGCGACCTTGTGACGCGAGAGGACGGACGACATGGCGGACCTTCTGACGATCGAGAACCTCGGCAACCTGCTGATGCTGTGCTTCCTGCAGGCGGTTCTCGGCTTTGACAACCTGCTGTACATCTCGATCGAGAGCCAGCGCGCGCCGGTGGCACGACAGAAATCGGTGCGCTTCTGGGGCATCATCATGGCCGTCGCGCTTCGGGTCATCCTGCTGTTCGTGATGGTGCAGCTGATCGGCGCCCTGTCCGAGCCATTTTTCGTCTTTGCCTGGGACGGCATCCTGACGGGGGCGGTCAATTTCTCGACCATCGTCTTCGTGCTGGGCGGCATCTTCATCATCTACACTGCGGTGAAGGAAATCGGACACATGCTGTCGGTCGAGCATCTCGAAACCGACATCGACCAGAAATCCGGCAAGTCGGCAGCGCAGGTGATCCTGCTGATCGTGATGATGAACCTTGTCTTCTCGTTCGATTCCATCCTGTCGGCGATTGCGATCACGGATGTCTTCCCGATCCTGGCCACCGCGATCCTGCTGTCCGGGGCGGCGATGCTGCTGCTCGCGGAAACCGTGACCACATTTCTCAAGAAGAACCGCATGTTCGAGGTGCTGGGCCTGTTCATCCTGCTGATCGTCGGGGTCGTGCTCTTGGGCGAGGCAGGCGTCACCGCAGCCCATGCCGTGCACGACGACACGATGGCGATCCTCGTCTTCGGCTATCCTTTGGAGCCGATGTCCAAGACGACGTTCTATTTCTCGGTCCTGGTGCTGGTGATCGTCGAGGTGATCCAGACCGGATACTCGCGAAAGCTTGCAGCCGAGCGTGCGGCTACCCAGATCAGCAAGACGTTCGGTGGCAACGGCTAGGACGTTGGCGCTGGAAACGATGCAAGCGATCGCCTATAGCAAGAGCGATCGTTTCCGCGCTGCGGCGACAAGGGGGTTGTAACTGGTGTCCGGACCTGGCCTGCAGAAACTGGCCTTTGCGCTTCTGGCGGCGCTCATCCTCTACGTGTCGCTGACCGGGGGCGCGTGATGGCTCAGCGGTATGGCGGCAAGCACAGCCCCGGCGCATCGACGCCGCAAGGTTCGGGAACGGCAAAGACCGCCGGGCCGAACTGGGCGGCAAAGCGCCCCGAAGGCGCGGGCATGCGCACCAACCTTCTGTTTATTCTGCCTTTCCCGCTGATCTGGCGGGCCTTTACTTCGGGCCCGGTCGATCTTGCGTTCTATCTGGCGGCCTTTGGCGTCCTGATCCTGGCTGCGTGGCTGACGCGCGAGGGCGTGATCGCGCAGGGCGCCTATGACGCGCGCAAGGTGGCCAAGCGCCCTGCGATCCCGCGCAAGATCTTCGGCTCGATCCTGACCGGCGCGGGGCTTGGCCTTGCAGGCTTTGCGGGGCACGGGCTAATGGATGCGATCCTGTTCGGGGCTATCGGGGTTGCGCTGCACCAGTTGTCGTTCGGCCTTGATCCGCTGTCCGACAAGGGCGCCGAAGGCGTCGACAGTTTCCAGTCCAGCCGCGTGGCACGGGCCGTAGAAGAGGCGGAAAAACACCTGACCGCGATGCGCGGCGCAGTTGCCCGCACCGGCGATCGCTGGCTGGAAGGCCGGGTGGAACGGTTTCAGGACACGGTGCGCGAGCTGTTTCGCACGGTCGAGGACGACCCGCGCGATCTGACCGCCGCACGCAAGTATCTGGGCGTCTACCTGATGGGCGCGCGTGACGCGACCTTCGCCTTTGCCGACATCTACAACCGAACCCGCGATCCCAAGGCGCTGGAAGACTTCACCGCGCTGCTGGATGATCTGGAAACCAACTTCGCGGCGCGGACCGAAACGCTGCTGGCGGACGACCGCACCGATCTGGATATCGAGATCGGCGTGCTGCGCGACAGGCTTGCCCGCGAGGGCGTGAAACCCACCACGAATTAGAGACAATCCATTAGGGCCATTAGGGAAACCGGGACCATGCAAGAGAACACCCGCCAGAAGGCAGAGCAAGCGCTCGCCGATGTCGAAGCTGTCACCGCCACCGTGCTGCCAGAGCCCAAGACCGACCTCGTGCCGGTCGAAAAGGCCGACGCGCCCACCGCCGAGGAAATCCGCAAGCGGATGGCCGAGCTGGACATGACCGACACCGGGTCGATCATCGCCTTCGGCTCGGGCGCGCAGGCCGAATTGCAGACGATCAGCCAGGCGATGTTGCAGGGCGTGCAGAACAAGGACGTCGGCCCGGCGGGCGAATCGTTGCGCTCGATCGTGTCGACGATCCGCGGCTTTTCGGTCTCGGAACTCGACGTGCGCCGCAAGCGGTCGTGGTGGGAACGCCTGACCGGACAGGTCGCGCCAATGGCCAAGTTCATCGCCCGCTTCGAGACCGTGCAGGGCCAGATCGACAAGGTCACCGAAAGCCTGCTCGAGCACGAGCACAAGCTGCTGAAAGACATCAAGTCGCTTGATATCCTTTATGAAAAGACGCTCGATTTCTACGACCAGCTGGCCATCTACATCGCCGCTGGCGAGGCCAAGCTGAAAGAGCTGGACGAAACCGACATTCCTGCGAAAGAGGCTGCTGTTGCCGCTGCGCCCGAGAACGATCAGGTGATGGTGGCGCAGGAACTGCGTGACCTGCGCGCCGCGCGCGACGATCTGGAACGCCGGGTGCATGACCTCAAGCTGACGCGGCAGGTCACGATGCAGTCGCTGCCGTCGATCCGGCTGGTGCAGGAAAACGACAAGTCGCTGGTCACCAAGATCAACTCGACCCTCGTGAACACCGTGCCTTTGTGGGAAACCCAGCTGGCGCAGGCGGTGACGATCCAGCGCTCGGCCGAGGCGGCGAACGCGGTGCGCGAGGCGAACGACCTGACCAACGAGCTGCTGACCTCGAACGCCAAGAACCTGCGCGAGGCGAACAAGACCATCCGCACCGAGATGGAACGCGGCGTGTTCGACATCGAGGCAGTCAAGACTGCCAACGCCGAACTGATTGCCACCATCGAGGAAAGCCTGCAGATCGCCGACGAAGGCAAGGCCAAGCGCGCCGCAGCAGAGGACGATCTCAAGAAGATGGAAGCGGACCTGCGCGATACGCTTGCTTCGGCCAAGGCCCGCAAGACCGGCTCTGGCGAGACGGTCGGCCAGGCCGTTCCGTCGACCTGAGGCCCGGGTTGCGCGCCGCATTCACAGGGGGGACGATCCTGGCTGCGGCGCTTGCGCTTGCGGCCTGCGCCCCCTTGGAAGCGCCGCGCCAGTCGCCAAGACCCTCGGCGGCAGACCGCCCCGCCGAGGCAACCGACCAGACCGGCACCGCCATCGTGGCGCAGTCGGCCCGCAGCCGCTTGCTTGAACGCTACTACACCGGGGTCCAGAACGACCTGATCTCGCAGGGCCTCTTGCGCACCGATGGTGGCGGGCCGGATGTTCCCGTCTCCCGGCGCCAGTTGGTCGACAACTTCATCAAGATCGCCCTGTTCGAGGAGTTCTCGAACGTCGGCGGCGCGATGGTGCAACGCCAGACGGAAACCCGGCTGCATCGCTGGGAACAGCCGGTGCGCCTGAACCTCGAATTCGGCGCCAGCGTGCCGCAGGACCAGCGCGTGCGCGACGAGAACGCGGTGCGGGCATATGCTTCTCGGCTGGGGCGGATCACCGGGCATCCGATCACCTTCACCGACCAGTCGCCGAACTTTCACGTCCTCGTCCTGAATGAGGACGAACGCCAGACCATCGGCCCACGCCTGCGCGAAATCGTCCCGGCGCTGTCCTCTGGCGCGATCCGCACGATCGAGAACATCCCGCGCGCGACCTTCTGCCTTGTCTTCGCGATCGACCCAGCGAACGACAGCGAATACGGCACCGCCGTCGCGATCATCCGGGGCGAGCACCCCGAACTTCTGCGCCTGTCCTGTTTCCACGAGGAAATCGCGCAAGGCCTTGGACTGTCGAACGACAGCCCGGCCGCGCGCCCGTCGATCTTCAACGACGACGAGGAATTCGGGCTGCTGACCACGATGGATGAAATGATGCTCAAGATGCTCTACGATCCGCGCCTTCGGCCGCGCATGACCGCGGCCACGGTGCGCCCCATCGCGCAGGTGATGGCGTCAGAGCTTTTGGGCGGCGACAGTTAGGGCACCGGTTTCAGGGAGACTGCCATGGGTATCTTCGATTTCCTTTCAGGCGAATTCATCGACGTCATTCACTGGGTCGACGACACGCGCGACACGATGGTCTGGCGCTTCGAGCGTGAGGGCCACGAGATCAAGTATGGCGCCAAGCTGACCGTGCGCGAGGGTCAGGCGGCGGTGTTCGTGCACGAGGGGCAACTGGCGGACGTGTTCACGCCGGGACTCTACATGCTCGAGACGAACAACATGCCGATCATGACGACGCTTCAGCACTGGGACCACGGGTTCAAGTCGCCGTTCAAGTCGGAAATCTACTACGTCAACACGACCCGGTTCACCGACCTGAAATGGGGCACCAAGAACCCCATCATGCTGCGCGACCCCGAATTCGGGCCAACGCGCATCCGGGCCTTTGGCACCTACACGATCCGCGTGAAGGACCCCGCGCTGTTCCTGACCGAGATCGTCGGGACGGACGGCGAATTCACCATGGACGAGATCAGCTATCAGATCCGCAACGTGATCGTGCAGGAGTTCAGCCGCGTCGTGGCCGGATCGCAAATCCCGGTGCTCGACATGGCCGCGAACACCGCCGATCTGGGCAAGCTGATCGTCGCCGAGGTGTCGCCGGTGCTGGCGGGTTACGGCATCGAGTTGCCCGAGTTCTACATCGAGAACGTGTCGCTTCCCCCCGCCGTCGAGGAAGCGCTGGACAAGCGCACGTCGATGGGGCTGGCGGGCGATCTTGGCAAGTTCACCCAGTATTCCGCCGCCGAGGCGATGACCGCAGCCGCCAAGAACCCGAGCGGGGGCGGCGGCATGGGCGCAGGGCTTGGCATGGGAATGGGCATGGCGATGGCAAACCAGATGTCGCAGCCCGGGCCGTGGGGCGCCGCTCCGCAGGCGGCCCCTCCCGCTCCGCCACCGCCTCCGGTCGAACACGTCTGGCACATTGCAGAGGGCGGTCAGACCAAGGGGCCGTTCTCGAAGGCGGCGCTGGGACGCATGGCATCGGCAGGCGAGATGACCCGCGACACTCATGTCTGGACCGCGGGGCAAGACGGCTGGAAACGGGCCGAGGACGTGGCCGAACTGGCGCAACTGTTCACCATTCTGCCGCCGCCACCCCCGGGCGCGTGACGCGACGGAAATACTGGCCCGACGCGTTAGACAAGCGGCGGGGCGCGATGTGCGCCCGCCCGTTTCAGCACGAGGATGCTTGATGATGTCGACCCGCCCCGCCTATTCCCCGCTTCAGATCGGCCTGCACTGGCTGGTCGCCATCCTGATCTTCGCCGCCTGGTTCACCCATGAGGACATGGGACAGGCGCTGCGCCAGCGCATCGAGACTGGCGCGACCGGGATCGAGGGCAATACGCTGCATGTCTGGCTTGGCGGTGCGGCATTCCTTCTGATCCTTGCCCGGATCGTCGTGCGGATGGTCAGCGGCGCCCCTGCACCCGAAGCGCAAGGCGGGCCGTTGATGGCAAAGGCCGCAGTCTGGGGCCACCGCTTGCTGTATGCGCTGATGATCCTCGCCCCGATGGCCGGGGCTGCTGCGTGGTATGGCGGCGTGCGCGAGGCGGGCGAGGTCCACGAGACGCTGGGCAGCGCGCTGTTCTTCATCGCCCTCGCCCATGCGGTCGTGGCGCTGGTCCATCACTATGTTCTGAAGGACGGAACCCTCTTGCGGATGATACGCCCCAAGGCATGACACGGCGCGGAACCATCATGCTGATGCACTGGGCGAACGCGCTGTTCGTCCTGCTGCTCTGGCGGGGCGGAGAGCTTGCGTGGCTCAACTGGTGCTTCGCCGCCACCGGAATCGTCTGGTGCGCGTTGACGCTGGGCGGCGGGATGCTGGGGCGACCGGGGCCAAAGCTGACGGGGATCGCGCGGGCGGCGTTCACTCCGATGCACTACGCGCTTATCCTGACCGTCGGCGCCGCATCGGTTCTGATCGCGGGGGCAGAAATGGGGCTGGTCGCACCCGGTCACGGGCGGCGACTGGTGCTGATCCTGATGGCGGCGGGAACGCTGCACGGCGTCTACCACATGTGGCGGCACACCGCGCTGAACGACGGCGCGCTGCGGACGATGCTCCCGAGGGCGTGGCACAAGCATTTGTAGCGGGGGGCGGCGCGTGACGCAGGCTTCCCGATGACTTCTTGGAGCGCGAAGTGCATTATGCTGCGCCTTCAACGAACGGCCACTCAAGCTTTGCGTGGGCTGGTGAACCAAGGCCTCGACCAATCGTTCCGCGAAATCAGAAGTTGCGCACGGATCAAGATCTGATGCCCTCTTCGCGGCGTAATGGTTCCCTGACGCTTGATCGCCGTATAAGATAACGGCACAATTCGATATCGGGTGTTTTGCTTGATGAATGTCTGACACCAAGATTTCCCTGCCCACGTGGAGCGATGAAATGAAACTTGGAGCTTTTTCAATCAGTCTTCCGGTTAAGGACATCACGGCTTCGATGGCGTTTTATGCGAAACTTGGCTTTGCGCCCAAGATGCCTTTCGAGGAGGGTGGGAAGTGGGCAATTCTGGTCAATTCCGACGACCATGTTATTGGCTTGTTCGAAGGGATGTTCGATCAACCGATGCTGACGTTTAACCCTGGATGGGATCAAACAGCCGGGCCGGTTGATCCATTTGAAGACGTGCGCGCCCTACACGCTCAGATCACGGCGGACGGCGTTGAGGCCGGGCAGGAAACTCTAAGTGGCGAGACTGGCCCTGGCAGCTTCATTGTCGTTGACCCAGACGGTAACCCCATCCTGATTGATCAGCACAGATAGGTTCTCTTCCTCACTGACGTGTGCGGCCTCAAGGTTTGGATCGGCGTCAGGAGGAGCACTAGACCCTGAATTTCCGTCCGATTGTCTTCGACAAATGATCGGACCATGGGAGCAGCCATTGGTCCTGATGCGCTAGTGGTCCACTTCGCCCGCTTCCCATCCTTCGGCACGGTTGGAATCTGGCTTACCGAACCAATTACCACCCGGCCAAAGCCTACCCCCCAAGCAAACTCAGCAGCGGCACCTCGCGGCATGATCCCGGCGGAAAGCTGTAGTCCTCTGCCCGCGTCGCCGGGAATCGACGTTCAGGCGGCACCTGGCTTTCGACGATCAGCGCGTTGCCCAGGCACAGGTCCTGCGCCGCGTTGCCGATGTTGAAGCCGAAGCCGTCCGCGCCGCAATCGTCGCCCCAGCCGTTCATGTTCCACTCCTGCGTGATAAGGCGCCCCGGTGCCCAGACCACGAACTGTCCCGACTGGCTGTCGAAATTCAGCGTCCAGGACGTGTCGAGCGTCAGCGCGCCAAGGCCCCAGCCGCCGATCCGCGTACCGTCGCGAAAGCCCTCGATGACAAAGCACTGAAGGTCGCTTTCCGTCACCAGCCGCCCGGGCACCGTATCGGCGTCATAGGACATCGCGCCGCGCATCGCGTATCCGCCGCCTCCGTCCCATTCGAAGGCCCAGGTCACCGGGTCGGCCTCGGATCGCCCGGCCAGAACGACAAGACCCAGACCCACCAGAACACCGCGCATCGCTTGCCACCCGTCTTGCCTCATGTGCTGCAGCATAGCCCCCTGCCCGCGCCCCGCAACGCATCGGCGGCGAAAACCCTGTTCCCCATCGCGGCGGGGCCGATTAGGTTCCGATCGAACGCCGCCAATGCAAGGAGACCGGGAATGACCGAGGAACACCGCTTTCCCTGCAACCAGTGCGGATCGGACATGCGGTTCTCGCCCGCCGACTCGCTGCTCAAGTGCGACCACTGCGGCAACACCGCACCGCTGGAGGGCACCGGCTTTGCCACCCAGCCGATCAAGGAACTGGATTTCCGCGCGGGGCTGGACGCCCAACTTCCCACCGAGGAGATGGAGGAAACCCGCGTCCTGTCCTGCCCGTCTTGCGGCGCGCAGGTGGAATTCGACGGCGCCGTGCATTCCAAGGAGTGCCCGTTCTGCGCCACGCCGGTCGTCACCGACACCGGCACGCACCGCCATATCAAGCCGCGCGGGCTGCTGCCGTTCAAGCTGGAGGAACGCGACGCGCACAAGGCGATGACCGACTGGCTGGGCCGGTTGTGGTTCGCGCCGAACGGGCTGCAGAACTATGCGCGCAAGGGGCGCAAGATGTCGGGCATCTACGTGCCGTTCTGGACCTACGACGCCGACACGAAATCCAGCTACCGGGGCGAGCGCGGGACGATCTACTACGTCACGCGCACACGCACGGTGAACGGCAAGACGGAAAGCTATCAGGAACAGCGCATCCGCTGGTCGCCCGCGTCGGGGCGCGTGGCGCGGTTCTTCGACGATGTGCTGGTGCTGGCGTCCCGCTCGCTTCCCAAGCAATACACCGAGGCGCTGGAGCCGTGGGATCTGTCGTCGCTGGAGCCCTACAGGCCGGAATACGTCGCCGGGTTCCGGGCCGAAGGCTATGTCGTGCAGCTTGACGAAGGCTATCACGAGGCGCGCGCCTACATGGACCGGGTGATCGAGCGCGACGTGAAGTTCGACATCGGCGGCGACCGCCAGCGCATCCACGGCATCGACACCGACATCAGCGACGTGACGTTCAAGCACATCCTGCTGCCGGTCTGGCTGGCCGCCTACAAGTATCGCGGCAAGACCTACCGCTTTGTCGTGAACGGCGTCAGCGGCAAGGTGCAGGGCGAGCGTCCGTGGTCGGCGTGGAAGATCGCGCTGGCGGTCATCGCGGGGCTGATCGTCGCCGGGGCCGTCGGCTATCTGTTCGCGATGAACCAATGACGCCTGCATATGACAGCTTCCTGACCCTGCTGCACCGGCGCCATTCCTGCCGCGCCTTCCTGCCGGATGCCGTTCCCGGCGACACGGTGACGGCGATCCTGACTGCCGCCCAGCGCGTCGCAAGCTGGAACAACACCCAGCCTTGGATGCTGACGATCACGCGGCCGGGTGAGACCGAGCGCCTGCGCGGCGTCATGACCCAAGCGGCACAGGCAGCGCCGCCCGGCCCCGACCTGCCGTTCCCGGAGCGCTACGAAGGCATCTACAAGGAGCGCCGTTCGGTCTGCGGTTGGCAGCTTTACGACGCGGTCGGCGTGCAGAAGGGCGACCGCGCCGCATCGGCCCGGCAGGGGATGGAGAACTTCCGCTTCTTCGGCGCGCCGCATCTGGCCGTCGTCACCTCGCCCGCCGATCTAGGTCCCTACGGCGCTGTCGATGTCGGCGCCTATGTCATGGGCTTCATGCTGGCCGCCGAGGCGCTTGGCGTCGCCACCATCGCGCAGGCGGCGCTGGCACCCTTTGCGGATGTCCTGCGCCGCGAGCTGGACCTTCCCGAGGACCGGCTGGTGGTCTGCGGCATCGCCTTTGGGTTCGAGGACCGCGACCACCCCGCCAACAGCTACCGCACCACGCGCGCCGATCTGGACGAGGTGGTAACGTGGCGGGGGTGACGCTGCGCTCGCTGTCTTGCGTGGAGGACGAAGAGGCGCTGCGCGAGATCGTGACGGAATACCTCCGGCCCATCGTGGCGGGCATGGCCGAACATTTTGACGTTCCGCGCGGCCTTGAAGATTTCGTGGCCGCGACGATGGCCAATCTCGACGCCTACCTTCCCCCCAAGGGTCGCACGATCCTGGCCGAGACAGAGGACGGTGCGCTGGTCGGTTGCGGGTTCCTGAAACGCATCCGCCCCGACGCCGTGGAGATGAAGCGACTCTATGTCCGCCCGGCGTTGCGCGGCACCGGGCTGGGCGGGCGCCTGATCGACCGGCTGATGGACGAGGCGCGCGAGATGGGCGCGCGCTGGCTGTATCTCGACACCGGGGCACACATGACGGACGTGCAGGCGATTTATCTGCATCTGGGGTTCGAGCATGTCGCCCCCTACCCCGAAAGCGAGAATGGCCCGGACATGGCGCCTTACTTTGCCTTCATGCGCTTTGACCTTGGGTGACGCGGACAGATTGCGCGAAGCTGCCGCAGCGTCTATCCACACGTCATGTGAGCGATAACGGAAAGGGAGCCGGCCAATGATCCTGTGCTGCGGAGAGGCGCTGATCGACATGCTGCCGCGCGAATCCACCGGCGGCGAGGCCGCCTTCGCCCCCTATCCGGGCGGCGCCGTGTTCAACACCGCCATCGCGCTTGGCCGCCTCGGCGCGCCCACGGGGTTCTTCAGCGGGATTTCGACGGATCTGTTCGGCGCGCTTCTGCAGACGGCGCTGGCAGAGTCGCAGGTGGACACCTCGCTTCTGGCGCTGTCGAACCGCCCCACGACGCTGGCCTTCGTGACGCTGACGGGCGGACAGGCCAGCTATGCCTTCTATGACGAGAACACCGCCGGGCGGATGCTGGGCCTTGGCGATCTGCCCGATGTCCCGGCGGATTGCGCGGCGCTGTTCTTTGGCGGCATCAGCCTGCCGGTCGAACCTTGCGGCACCGCTTATGAGGCGCTGATGGCGCGCGAGGCTGCATCGCGGGTCACGATGATCGATCCGAACATTCGCCCCGGCTTCATCACCGACGAGACCGCCTATCGCGCCCGCATCGACCGGATGCTGGCGCAGGCCGATATCGTCAAGCTGTCGGACGAGGATATCCGCTGGCTCTACGGGACCGGCGATCTTGAAACGCTGGCCCACCGCGTTCTGGCAATGGGCGCGCGCGTCGTCTGCATCACCGAGGGCGCAAAGGGCGCACACGGCTTCACCGCTCAGGATCACGTCTTTGCCCCTGCGCACCGGGTCGAGGTGGTCGATACCGTCGGCGCGGGCGACACGTTCAACGCCGGGGTGCTGGCCGCGCTGCACGAAGCGGGCGCCCTGTCCAAGGACAGGATCGCGTCGCTGGACGCAGGCACCCTGAAGGCCGCGCTGGCGCTGGGGGTGCAGGCGGCCGCCGTCACCGTCAGCCGCGCGGGCGCCAACCCGCCGTGGCGTCGCGATCTGGCATGACCCGGCGCGTCGTTATGCTGGGCGTGTTCAACGCCGATACGACCTACCGCGCACAGCGGCTGCCCCGGATGGGCGAAACGATCATGGGCACGGGCTTTGCCCTTGGTCCCGGCGGCAAGGGATCGAATCAGGCGGTCGCCGCAGGCAGGCTTGGCGCGGACGTGCGGTTCCTGACGCGGCTGGGGCGCGACGATTTCGCCGAGATGGCGCGCGCGATCTGGCGCGGCGCGAACGTCATGCCCATGGTGATCGAGGATGCGGACAGCCACACCGGCGCCGCGCTGATCTTTGTCGAGGACGGAACGCGCGACAACGCGATCATCGTCGCCCCCGGCGCTGCCGCGCGCATGACCGAGGCCGATATCGAGACCTGGGGTGCCGAGATCGACGGTGCCGCAGTGTTCCTGACCGGACACGAGGCGCCGCTTGCGCCGGTTCTGGCCGGGTTGCGACGGGCGCGGGCCGCTGGTGCCGCGACGATCCTGAACCCGGCCCCCGCCACGCCGTTGCCAAAGGACGCGCTGGCGCTGTGCGACTACATCACCCCGAACGAGAGCGAGGCCGAGGCGCTGACCGGCCTGCCCGTCGCCTCGCTGGACGAGGCACGCGCAGCGGCGGCACGGCTGCGCGAGATGGGCGCGGGCTGTGTCGTGATGACCCTTGGCGCGCGGGGCGTTCTGTTCAACGACGGAGCCGTGTCCGAGGTCATTCCGGCGGTGACGGCGGGCGACGTGGTCGAGACCACCGGCGCTGGCGACGCCTTCAACGGCGCTTTCGTGGCGGGACTGGCCGAGGGCCGCACCCCGATCGAGGCCGCGCGGCACGGCTGTGTCGTTGCGGGGATATCGGTGACGCGCCCCGGCGCGGCGGCGTCGATGCCCACGGCGGCAGAGGTCGCTGCGTTTGTGGAAGCTCAGGGGTAGCCTGGAGCGGGTACACGGAATCGAACCGAGCTAGCCTGCTTGGAAGGCAGGTGCATTACCACTATGCTATACCCGCTTGGGCCTGCCTGGTTTAGGTCAGTCGATCCGGCGCGTCAATCGGTCAGGACAAGGCAGCGGGCGGCAGGATCAGGATCGCGCGGAAATCGTTGACGTTGGTCAGCGTCGGGCCGGTCACGACCTGATCGCCGAGGCTCGCGAAAAAGCTGTGCGCATCGTTGCGCGCCAGTGCCGCCTCAGGGTCCACACCTGCCACGCGTGCCCGCGTCAGCGTGTCCGGCCCGACTAGAGCCCCCGCCACCTCTGCCGCGCCGTCCACTCCGTCGGTATCGCAAGCGATCAGGTGGATGCCCTTGGCACCGTTCAAGGCGATCGCCGCCGCAAGCGCATATTCCGCATTCGGGCCGCCGATCCCGTCGCCGCGCCGCGTCACGGTGCATTCCCCGCCCGACAGCAGCAGGACCGGCGCATCGCCCGGCGACAGCTTTGCCGCGATGTCGAGCGCAAGCGCCGCATGAACGCGCGCCAGATCGCGCGCCTCGCCCTCCAGCGCGTCGCCCAAGTGCCGCACGTCGATCCCGTCTGCGCGGGCAAGCTCTGCCGCTTCGGCAAGCGATTGCGCGGGCGCGGCGACCACGCGGTTTTCCGTGGTGGACAGCCGCGCATCATCCACCGGAATCGCGCCTGTCGCGCGGTCCAGCACCGTCAGCGCCGCCTTGGGAACATCGACGCGGTAGCGCTCGATCACCGCGCGCGCATCATCCGGCGTCGACGTCTCGCCCACGGTGGGACCAGAGGCGATGGCCGCAGGGTCGTCGCCCGGCACGTCAGAGATCATCAGCGCCAGCATCCGCGCAGGATACGCGGCAGCGGCGAGTTGCCCGCCCTTTACCCGGCTGAGATGCTTGCGCACCACGTTCATCGCGCCGATGGGTGCACCCGAGGCCAGAAGCGCGCCGTTCACCGCCTTCTTGTCGTCCAGCGTCATGTCGCCCGCAGGTGCGGTGAGCAGCGCCGATCCCCCGCCCGAGATCAGGCACAGCACGAAATCCTCTGTGCCCAGCCCCGCCAGCAGGGACAGCATCCGCCCGGTCGCGGCGTCGCCCGCCGCGTCAGGAACCGGATGCGCAGCCTCGACGATCTCGATGCCTTCGCAAGGGCGCGCATAGCCGTAGCGGGTGATGACCAGCCCCTCGCAGGGCCCCCACACCGATTCGACCGCCTCGGCCATCCGCGCGCTGGCCTTGCCCGCGCCGACCACCAGAACGCGGCCCGAGGGTTTCGGCGGCAGATGTTCGGGGATCACGCGCATCGGATCGGCGCGGGCGACCGCCGCATCGAACAGGCGGCGCAGAAACCTGGCCGGGTCGTCCCGCGTCATGCTGGCCCGCCCCGCACCGGTCACGCCGCGCGGCGCCTGCGCCCGAAGATCAGGCGCGCAAGACCGCCCAGCAGCAGCGACACAAGCGCCCATCCCGCGAAGAACCCGGCGCCCGCCGTGATAAGACCGTCCGTCGTCGTGGGCATTCCGGGGCGGTAATCGTCCCAGGTGCGCGACAGAAGCTCGGGATCGTTGTAGCGCCAGACCTGCGCCATGCGCATCAATGGCTCGGCCTCGCGCAGCGCCTGGTAGTCGCGCGACAGCCGGTCATAGCGGCTGACCTGTTCGGACAGGGTGCCGCTGATCTCGGTCCCGAAACTGCCCGCACGCGACAACTCTGCCAGGGCCTCGTCGCGGGTCTTGCCGCTGGCCGCCGCTCCGGTTTCCACAACCAGCGCCACGGCGCGCAACTCGTCCACCGCACCGGACAGGCGCTGCATGTATTGCTGCGAGAACTCGGGCGCCTGCGACGCGGCAAGCGCGCCCGCCAGTCCACCGGCCATGGCAAGCGTCTTGATCATGGCGAAAGCCTACAGAACGCCGGCGTAGATGTCCGCGATTTTCGCAACGGCGGCCTCGGGGGGCATCTCTTCGCTTGTCCCGGTGCGGCGCGACGTCAGCTCGACCACACCGTTCTTGAGCCCGCGCGGACCGACGGTGATCCGCCACGGCAGGCCGATCAGGTCCATCGTCGCGAACTTGGCCCCTGCCCGTTCCTCACGGTCGTCATAAAGCGGCTCCAGCCCCAAGACTGTGAGCGCGGCATAAAGGCTTTCGCAGGCGCCATCCGCCTCGGCGTCGCCTTGCTTGAGGTTGACGATCCCGCAGTGGAACGGCGTCACGCCTTCGGGCCAGATGATGCCGTTGTCGTCGTGGTTCGCCTCGATCAGCGCGCCGACAAGGCGGCTGACCCCGATGCCGTGCGACCCCATGTGCACCGGCACGCGGGTGCCGTCGCGGTCGGCGACGACAGCGCCCATGGCATCAGAATACTTGGTGCCGAAATAGAAGATCTGTCCCACCTCGATGCCACGCGCGGTGCGGCGGCGTTCCTCGGGGATGGCGTTGAACAGCGCCTCGTCATGGGTCTCGTCGGTGCGGGCATAGCGCGAGGTGAATTCTTCGAGCACGGCCTGGCACTGATCGACGCTGTCATAGTCGATCTGGCGGTCACCGAATTTCAGATCGGTGATCTCGCTGTCATAGAACACTTCCGATTCGCCGGTCTCTGCCAGCACGAGGAATTCGTGGGTGTCGTCGCCGCCGATGGGGCCGGAATCGGCGCGCATCGGGATCGCCTGAAGGCCCATGCGTTCATAGGTGCGCAGGTAGCTGACAAGGTGGCGGTTGTAGGCGTGCAGCGCGTCCTCTTTGGTGAGGTCGAAGTTGTAGCCGTCCTTCATCAGGAACTCGCGGCCGCGCATCACGCCGAAGCGCGGGCGGATCTCGTCGCGGAACTTCCACTGGATGTGGTACAGCGTCAGCGGCAGGTCCTTGTAGCTGCCCACATGGCTGCGGAAGATGTCGGTGACCATCTCTTCGTTGGTCGGCCCGTAGAGCATGTCGCGCTCGTGCCGGTCCTTGATCCGCAGCATTTCGGGGCCATAGGCGTCGTAGCGCCCGGATTCCTTCCACAGATCGGCCGATTGCAGCGTCGGCATCAGCATCGGGATATGCCCCGCGCGCGCCTGTTCCTCGTGCACGATCTGCTCAATCCGCTTGAGAACCTTGTAGCCCAGCGGCAGCCACGAATAGATCCCCGCGCTCGATTGCTTGATCATGCCAGCGCGCAGCATCAGCCGGTGGCTGGCGATCTGGGCGTCGGCAGGGGTTTCCTTGAGGACGGGCAGGAAATAGCGGGACAGGCGCATGGGGTGCGGGCCTTGGCGTGGTTTCGGGTCGGTCCAAGCCTCTAGGGCATCGCGCGTGTTCAGACAAGCGACGCACGCTTGCACCATGTAGCAGCACAAGCGATACCGGACAGGGAAACAAGGGTCGGACGATCATGGCACTGGCGATCAAGACACAGATGTACGTCTGGGGCGCGTTCGGCGCCCTGAGCTTCGTGCTGCTCTGGCTTTTGGGTGACGTGCTGTTGCCGTTCGTTCTGGGCGGCGCGGTGGCGTATTGCCTCGATCCGATCGCCGATGCGCTGGAACGGCTGGGGCTCAGCCGGGTGCTGGCGACCGTGGTCATCACCCTGTTCGCCATCCTGATCTTCGTCGTCCTTGCACTGGCCGTTGTCCCGACGCTGATCCAGCAGTCGGTGCAGTTGTTCAACACCGCGCCAGAGCTGGCGCGGAACCTGCAGAACTTCCTGACCGAGCGGGTGCCGATGATCATGGACGAAGGCTCGATCGTGCGCCAATCGCTGCAAAGCGTGGCCGACACGATCAAGTCGCAGGGCGCCGAGCTTCTGAACAGCGTCCTGACCTCGGCGCTGAGCTTGCTGAACGTGGTCTTGCTGTTCTTCATCGTGCCGGTGGTGGCATTCTACCTGCTGATGGACTGGGACCGGATGGTCGGCCGCATCGACGAATTGTTGCCGCGCGACCATGCCCCGACCATTCGCAGGCTGGCCAAGGACGTCGACCGCACGCTGGCTTCGTTCATTCGCGGGCAGGGCACGGTGATGACCATTCTGGGCGTCTACTATGCCGGGGCGCTGATGCTGGCGGGGCTTCAATTCGGCCTCGTGATCGGCGCGGTTGCGGGGCTGGTGTCGTTCATTCCCTATGTCGGCGCCATCCTCGGCGGCGGGCTGGCCATCGGCATCGCGCTGTTCCAGTTCTGGGGCGATTGGGTGATGATCGGGATCATCGGCGCGATCTTCTTCTCGGGGCAGATCCTGGAGGGCAACATCCTCACCCCCAAACTGGTCGGCTCAAGCGTCGGGCTGCACCCCGTGTGGCTGCTGCTGGCGCTGTCGGTGTTCGGGTCGGTGTTCGGGTTCATCGGACTCCTGGTCGCGGTGCCTGTCGCTGCCGCGCTTGGTGTCTTCGCGCGCTTCGCGGTGGAACAGTACAAGACCGGACGGCTGTATCACGGGCTGTCCTGGCGCGACGGCCCCGGCGACTGACGCAAGTGGCGGACCAGCTGACATTCGACCTGCCGGTGCGGCCCGCGCTGGGACGCGGCGATTTCTTCGTCTCGCCTGCCAATGCCGTTGCGGTGGCACAAGTCGAAGGCTGGGGCGACTGGCCGCAGGGCAAGCTGGTGCTGTGCGGCCCGGCCGGATCGGGCAAGACGCATCTGGCGCATGTCTGGGCGGCGCTGTCGGGCGCGCGGATCGCAAGCGTGCAGGACCTGTCCGAAGCGGCGCTTCCCCGGCTGGCAGCCGCACCGCTGGTGGTCGAGGATGCGCAGCGCGTCGCCGGAGACCCGGCGCTTGAGCGGTCGCTGTTCCACCTGCACAATATGGCCCTTGCCGCTGGTTCTGCGCTGCTGCTGACGGCGCGCGATGCGCCGTCGCGCTGGGGCATCGCCCTGCCCGACCTGCGCAGCCGCATGGAGGGCACCAACGTGACCCGCCTGGACGCGCCCGACGACGCGCTTCTGAGCGCGGTGCTGGTCAAGCAGTTCGCCGACCGACAGATCGACATCGACCCGCGCGTGATCCAGTTCCTCGCCCCCCGCATCGAGCGGGATTTCGAGCGTCTTGGCGCGCTTGTCTCCGCGCTCGACCGGGCCGCGCTGGCGCGGCAGAGCCCGATCACCGTTCCCCTTGCCCGCGCCGTGCTGGACAGTCTCGACCGGGGCGCGGAGTAATGTCACGCTGGCGTCACGAACCCCTCCTAATCAGGCCGTCATGACCATTGCAGATTTCCTCAAGTCGCCGTTTCCGGCCCCCGTCACGCTTCCCGAGGAAGACATCGCCGGGCCGAAGAAATACTTCAACCGAGAGCTGAGCTGGCTCGGCTTCAACTGGCGCGTCCTCGAAGAGGCAGAGAACCCGCGCGTTCCGCTTCTGGAACGGGTGCGGTTCCTGTCGATCTCGGCCACCAACCTGGACGAATTCTACACCGTGCGCGTGGCAGGCCTGCGCGAGTTGGCGATGACCGGCAACACCTCGCCCGCGATGGACGGCATGACCCCGGCAGAGCAACTGACCCGGATCGGCACCGAGACACGGCTCTTGATGCGGCGCCAGCAGGAAGTGCTGGAAACGCTGCAGCGCGAGATGTCGGCGGCGGGCATCCAGTTCCTGACCCGCGACATGCTGAACGATGCCGACCGCAAGCATCTGGAACGCACCTTCCTGGAAGAGGTGTTCCCGGTGCTGTCGCCGCTGGCGATCGACCCCGCGCACCCGTTCCCGTTCATCCCCAACGGCGGGCTGTCGCTGGCGCTGCAACTGGAAAAGAATTCCGACAAGCGCCGCCTGCGGGCGCTGCTGCCGATTCCGCAGCAGATCGACCGTTTCGTGCGTCTGCCGGGCGATGACGGACAGGCGCGGTTCCTGCCGCTGGAAGAGCTGTTGCTCTTGCATCTTGGCAGCCTGTTCCCGGGCTACCGCGAGACCGGCAACTGCATCTTCCGCGTGCTGCGCGACAGCGACCTGGAAGTCGAGGAAGAAGCCGAAGACCTTGTGCGCGAGTTCGAGGTCGCGCTGAAACGCCGTCGCCGGGGCGAGGTGATCCGCCTCAAGCTGTCGGATTCCGCGCCCGCCGCGCTGCGCCGCGTCATCATGGACGAATTGCACGTCGGCAACGAAGAAGTCGTCGAACTGGGCGGACTGATCGGCATTGGCGACGTCAAGGAACTGGTGCTGGACGAGCGCCCGGATCTTCTGTGGCCGTCCTTCACGCCGCGCGTGCCCGAACGGGTGCAGGATTTCGACGGCGACATGTTTGCGGCCATCAAGGCCAAGGACATGCTGCTGCATCACCCCTACGAGACCTTCGACATGGTGGTGCGGTTCCTCAAGCAGGCCGCCGCTGATCCGGACGTTCTCGCGATCAAGAACACGCTCTACCGCACGTCCAAGAACTCGCCCATCGTCGAGGCGCTGTGCGAGGCCGCCGAAGAAGGCAAATCCGTCACCGCGCTGGTCGAGTTGAAGGCGCGGTTCGACGAGGCTGCGAACATTCGCCAGTCGCGCCGACTGGAGCGTGCCGGGGCGCATGTGGTCTACGGCTTCATCGACTGGAAGACCCACGCCAAGATCGCAACGGTCGTCCGGCGCGAGAACGGCAAGCTGGTGACCTATTCGCATTTCGGGACGGGCAACTACCACCCGATCACCGCCAAGATCTACACCGACCTGTCGCTGTTCACCTGCGACGAAGCGCTGGGGCGCGATGCGGCCAAGGTGTTCAACTACACCAGCGGCTACGCGATGCCGGAATCGCTTGAAAACATCTCGATCGCGCCGCATTCGCTGAAGACGACCCTGATCGAGCGCATCAACGCCGAGGCGGAACACGCGAAGGCCGGCAAGCCAGCCGAGATCTGGGCCAAGATGAATTCCCTGATCGAAAAGGACATCATCGACGCGCTCTATGCCGCGAGCCAGGCCGGGGTGAAGATCAGCCTCGTGATCCGCGGCATCTGCGGCTTGCGCCCCGGCATAAAGGGGCTGTCCGAGAATATCCGCGTCAAATCCATCGTCGGGCGCTTTCTGGAACACAGCCGGATCGTTTGCTTCGGCAATGGCCACGGCTTGCCGTCGAAACAGTGCCGCGTGTTCATCTCGTCCGCCGACTGGATGGACCGCAATCTCAATCGCCGGGTCGAGCATCTGGTCGAGACCAAGAACGACACGGTGAAGGCGCAGATCGTCAGCCAGATCATGGCGGCCAACATGGCGGACGAGGCGCAGACCTGGATCATGTATCCCGATGGCAGCTTCAAACGGCCCGAATGGGATGGCACGACGCCCCTGTTCAATTGCCACCGCTTCTTCATGGAGAACCCGTCGCTGTCGGGTCGGGGATCGGCCGGGGCAAGTGACGTTCCCGACCTGACCCATTCGAACGATTGACGTGCGCGGCGCGGTCCGTCAGGTTCGCGCCGCAGCGGAAGGGCATCGCGATGGATGGATCTGAAGGGGCACGAGGCCCGTTCGAAACGCCCCTGTTCCAGGACCCCGAAGCGCAGGCGCTGCGCCGGGTTGGGGTCGTGGACGTCGGTTCGAACTCGATTCGGATGGTGGTGTTTGACGGTGCCGCCCGCTCTCCGGCCTACTTCTACAACGAAAAGGTGATGGCGGGCCTGGGCGCCGGACTGCCCGAAACAGGGCGGCTGAACCCCGAGGGGCGCAAGCGCGCGCTCGCCGCGCTCCGGCGGTTTCAGTTGTTGTCCGAAGGCATGGGCGTCGCGCCGCTGACCGTCGTGGCGACCGCCGCCGTGCGCGAGGCCGAGGATGGCCCCGATTTCATCGAAGAGGTCGAGCGCGAGACGGGCCTCAAGCTTTTCGTGATCGACGGCGATGAAGAGGCACGGCTTTCGGCGCAGGGCGTTCTTCTGGGCTGGCCCGAGGCCAGCGGCGTCGTCTGCGACATCGGCGGCTCGTCGATGGAACTGGCGCGAATCGATTCGGGCCGGGTGGGCGAGCGCGTCACCTCACCGCTAGGCCCGCTGCGCCTGCAAGGGATCGAGGGCGGCAGAAAAGGTCGCCGCGCCCATATCCGCAAGATCGTCGATGATCTTGTAACCCGGATCGGTGCCCGGCCCAAACATCTGTATCTGGTCGGCGGCTCTTGGCGGGCCATTGCGCGGCTCGACATGGAACGGCGCGGCTATCCGCTGCAAGTGCTTCACGAATACGAGATGTCGCGCAAGGACGTCGCCGCGACGATCGACTGGATCGAGGACGCCCGGGTCGAGGACCTGCGCGCCGCCACCGGCATCGGCGAAGCGAGGATGGCGCTGGTTCCGCTGGCCTCCGAAGTGCTGGGCGAGGTCGTCCGGCGGCTCAAGCCCGCGACGATCTTCGTCTCGTCCTACGGCATCCGCGAGGGGCTGCTGTACGAGCAGATGCCCGACGCCCTGCGCGCCCGCGATCCGCTGATCGAAGCGGCCCGGTTCGCCGAACACAAGGATGCGCGCCAGCCCGGCTTTGGCCGGTCGTTGTTCAAGTTCATCTTTCCGCTGTTCCGGGCGATGCGCCCCGATCGCAAGCGGATCATCCGCGCCGCCTGCCTGCTGCACGATGTCAGCTGGCGGGCGCACCCCGACTACCGGCACGAGGCGTGTTTCGACAACGTCACCCGCGCGAACCTTGGCGGGCTTACCCATGAAGAACGTGTGTTCCTTGGCCTCGCGCTGCTGCACCGCTACAAGAACAGCCGCTCTGAAAGCCGTCTCTTGCCGATGCTAGGGCTGTTGACGGACGAAGCGATCCGGGATGCCGAGATCCTTGGCAAGGCGATGCGGTTCGGCGCGATGATCTATGCCGACGCGCCCGAGGAAATGGGCACGCTGGACTGGTTTCCGAAAAAGAAGGTCCTGCGCCTGAACCTGACGCGCAGGGCCGAAGGGCTGTTCGGCGAAGTGGCCGAGGCGCGCCTGAAATCGCTCGCCTCGGCGCTGAACGCCCAGACCGAGGTGCGCAGGCTGCGCTAAAGCTCGATCTCTCCGCCGTCTCCGACCTCGGGCTCCAGCGGCGTCTTGCGGCGAATGATGATGTCGCCGTTCGGCAACATCTCGGGCGGATGATAGGCGTTCAGGTCCTTCACCATGCCTTCAAGCTCGCGCAGCGCGGGTTCCATCTCGTCCATCAGACCGCGCAGCAACAGCCGCGTGCCTTCGGACAACAGGTCGAGTCCCTCGGACAGTTCCCCATCCGTGTCAGGCGCCGGATCGGCCTCTTGGGCAGGGACCGGAAGCGCCGCAAGCGACAGCACGAGAAGGGTCGGAACGATGCGTTTCATGGGACCAATATAGGGCACGCCGACCCGTCTGATAAGTCACAGTTCGATGTCGAGGGTGACCGGGAAATGATCCGACGCGGTCAGAAGGGCCTCGCGCAGCTCCGGCGTGGCCCAGCAGACCGGATCGTCGAAGGGATGCCAGATGCGCCAGTCTGGCGCGCGCGCCCGCAGGTCCGGCGATACCATGATGTAATCGAGCAGCGCCTGAAGATACCGCTTCTGGTCGCGCAGGTAGAACCGCGCCGTCGTCGGCTGGGCGCCGATCCGCTGCGCCAGCGCCTGCCGTGCGTGCGGATCATACAGCGGCGCCCCGTCTCCGTCGCCCAGCACGATCTCGACGCCGGATCGGCCGAACAGGCGCTCGTATTCGTCAAGTCCGGGGCCATCGTTGAAGTCGCCCAGAACGATCAGCGGCTCGCCCGCGCTGAGGTGAGTCTCGACCCGCTGGCGCAGCCAGATGCACTGTGCCAGTTGCTTGCGCCGGTTGGCGATCGAGATCGCCATCACGTCCTGCGGGGTCACCGCGCCGTGCGGCGCCTTGGATTTCGCGTGCACGCCGATCATGCGGAACGCCGTGCCCGAGGCAGCGGTGCAGGCCAGTTCCAGCGGCGGCTTGGAGAACACCACCGCCTCGGTGCTGGCGTCGATATCAAGGTCGATGCGAAACGCCCCGTCGAATCGCGGCGCATCGGTCGATCCATGCTTTCCGGTCGGCGCACCCTTGGGATCATGCACCGGCGTCAGCGCATCCGGGTCATAGAGCAGCGCGATTTCCTGCTGGGTGTCGTTGGCAAAACCGGTGATCGCGCGGCGGCAGCGCAACTCGAACCGGGCGGCAAAGCGTTCGAGGGCGCGCACGGTGCTGCGGCGACCGCTGGTGTCCGGCGCCTCGATCACCATCACCGCGTCGGCGTCCATCGCAGTGAACACGATGCCCAGAGCCGTCAGTTGATCCGCGCGCGTGACGTCGTAGCGCGCCGACCAGCCGCCATCTTCCAGAAGCTGATCGTCGCGGTCGAACAGTTCCGAGAACCATTCGACGTTGTAGGTGGCGATCCGCATCAGGGTGCCCGGCCGGCCGAGATCTCTTCCCAGGCGCTGTTGATCTGGACCAGCCGTTTCTCGGCCATCTTGATCGCCTCTTCGGGCAGCCCCCGCGCCATCAAGCCGTCAGGATGGGTTTCGCGCACCTCGCGGCGCCAGACTGCGCGGATGTCGTCCATCGGCATGTCGGGTGTCACGCCAAGCACCTCGTAGGGGTCGGGCGCGCAATCCTGCACAAAGCGGGCGCGCAGGCGGCGAAAGACGCGGTCCTCCAGCCCGAAAATGCGCGCGACCTCTTCCAGAAAGGCGTTTTCGCTGGCGTGATACTCGCCGTCGGCCAGCGCGATGTGGAACAGCCCCTCCATCAGGTCGCACAGCAGCTCCGGATGATCGCCGAACAGATCGCGGATGCGGCGGGCATAGACGTCGAACCCCGCCACATCGGTGCGGGCAAGGTTGAACACCCGCGCCGCCTGCGCCTCGTCGCGTGCCGAGATATGGAACACCTCGCGGAACGCGGCGACTTCGTTGCGGGTCACGAGGCCATCGGCCTTGGCCATCTTCGCCCCAAGCCCGATCACCGCGATGGTAAAGGCGACAGAACGGTCGGGGGACGCGGGCCGACGCTCGAACAGCGCGGACAGGCCCTCGCCCTTGGCAAGGGCCGAAATGGCGTCGGCGATGCGGGTCCAGATCGACATGGCGACCTGTTAGCGCGTCTCGCCCGCGATGTCAGCGACGAGTCGCTTCTGCATGAGGTGAAGATCGAGCCATTGCCCGAATTTCCAGCCGACTTCGGGCAATGTGGCAACATCCTTGAACCCGACCGCGGCGTGAAAGGCACGGCCTGACGGGTTGCCGGAACTGACGCC
Source organism: Anianabacter salinae (assembly GCF_019061145.1). GTDB lineage: Bacteria > Pseudomonadota > Alphaproteobacteria > Rhodobacterales > Rhodobacteraceae > Anianibacter > Anianibacter salinarum. The sequence goes on from NZ_JAHQZS010000006.1 coordinate 170,689, forward strand.
TGCGAAGATCGAATGCCCTCCGGCCGCGGCCGCGTGGCGCTCGACCGCATCCATCAGGGCACGCCCCACTCCGCGCCCCCGCCCCTGCGGCCCGATCAGGATCGAATGCTCGAAGGTGTGGGCATAGCCGATCCCTGCGCGGAACTGGCCGTAGGTGGCGAAGCCGACGATGGCGCCATCGGCTTCCGCCACAAAGAACCCGTGCCCCAGATCTGCCTTCACCGACAACAGTGACACGATCTCCTCTTCGGACTTCTCGGCAGAGTTGAAGGTGACAAGGCTGTCGCGGATGAACGGGTTCCAGATCGAGGCGATCGAACCTGCGTCTCCGGCGCGGGCGGCGCGGATCATCCCGTGATCTCGCGCCTGCCGTGGGGCGTGCCGATCTCGGCCCGGAAGGCGCGCGGACCTTGTGACACGGTGACCGCCACCGGCAGACCAAGCGGCGCCAGGGCTGCGCGCAGAGCTTCGGCTTCGGGGTGGATGACCTCCAGCGCGCGCAGACGGCAACCGCTGTCTTCCAGCCGGTCCGTCGGATGCGGCCCCTGCCATTCGATCAACGCCGGAAAGGCCGCATCGAACGGCAGCCGCCCGTCCTGCGGCACCGCCATAAGCCAGCGCAGATCGCCGCGCGTCACCGCCAGCGGTGCCCCCGCATCGACGTCGAGAGCGTCAAGCGACGCGACAAGATCATCGGTGCGCACGATCCAGTTGGTCAGCCTTGGCGTGCCGGTAAAGCGATCAAGGTCGAACCAGCGCGGATGATCCGGTCCCGGCGCGTCCGGGTCGATGGCGATGATCTCGAGATAGGTCGGCCCCATCCCCAGAAGACGGTTGTGCGTGCCCATGACCGGATGGCGCCCGCCGGGTCCAAGCGCCACGCCAAGCGCGTCCTCGACCTGCGACACGCCTTCGGCCAGCGTCGTGGCCGAGATGGCGATGTGATCGAGTTCGGCCTGCATGACCCCTGCGTCTCCCCCGTGCTCCGTCTATGACTGTTGCATCACCCCGCAGGCGAACGCCAGCCCGGCTTGATGGTCAGGCCGCCGCACCCGCCTTTGCGGCGCGGATCAGCGCCAGCACATCCTCGGCCGCCTTGGGGATGTTCGTGCCGGGTCCGAAGATCGCCTTGACCCCCGCCTGCTTCAGGAACTCGTAGTCCTGCTGCGGGATCACGCCGCCGCAAATCACGATGATGTCCTCTGCCCCCTGCGCCTTGAGCGCCTGCACCAGTTTAGGTGCCAACGTCTTGTGCCCCGCCGCCTGGCTGGAGATGCCGACGACATGCACATCGTTGTCGATGGCGTCCTGCGCGGCCTCTTCGGGGGTCTGGAACAGCGGGCCGACATCGACGTCAAAGCCGATGTCCGCAAAGGCCGTGGCGATCACCTTGGCGCCCCGGTCGTGCCCGTCCTGGCCCATCTTGACGACCAGCATGCGCGGGCGGCGGCCTTCGTCCTCGGCAAAGGCCTCGACCGAACGCTGAATCGCGGCAAAGCCTTCGTCGCCCTCGTAGGCAGCGCCGTAGACCCCTGCCAGCGTCTTGACCTCAGCCCTGTGGCGGCCGAACGCGTCTTCCATAGCCATCGAGATCTCTCCCACCGTTGCGCGGGCGCGGGCGGCCTCGACCGCCAGCGCCAGAAGGTTGCCCTTGCCCGACGTCGCCCCCTCGCCAAGCGCTGCCAGCGCCGCGTCGCATGCAGCCTGATCGCGGTTGGCGCGGATGCGCTCTAGCGCCTTGACCTGACCGTCGCGCACCTTGGCGTTGTCGATGTCGAGGATGTCGATGTCCTCGTATTCGTCCAGCCGCCATTTGTTGACGCCGACGATCACCTCTTCGCCCCGGTCGATGCGGGCCTGACGCTGGGCGGCGGCCTCTTCGATGCGCAGCTTGGGCATGCCGCTGGCAACGGCCTTGGTCATGCCGCCCATTTCGTCGACTTCCTCGATCAGCTGCCACGCCGCGTCTGCCAGATCGGCGGTCAGCTTCTCGACGTAGTAGGAGCCTGCAAGCGGATCGACGACGTTGGTCACACCGGTTTCGTTCTGAAGGATCAGCTGGGTGTTCCGGGCGATCCGCGACGAGAAATCCGTCGGCAAGCCGATCGCCTCATCGAAGGAATTGGTGTGCAGTGACTGGGTGCCGCCCAAGACCGCGCTCATCGCCTCGTAGGCGGTGCGCACGATGTTGTTGTAGGGGTCCTGTTCGGCAAGGCTTACACCCGACGTCTGGCAATGGGTGCGCAGCATGAGGGACGACGGCTTTTTCGCGCCGAACTCGGTCATGATCCGGTGCCAGAGCAGGCGCGCAGCGCGCAACTTGGCGGCTTCCATGAAGAAATTCATGCCGATGGCAAAGAAGAACGACAGCCGCCCCGCAAAGGCGTCCACGTCCATACCGCGCCCGACAGCGGCCTTCACGTATTCCTTGCCGTCGGCCAGCGTGAACGCAAGCTCCTGCACCAGGTTCGCGCCCGCCTCTTGCATGTGGTAGCCGGAGATCGAGATCGAGTTGAAGCGCGGCATCTCATTCGAGGTGTATTCGATGATGTCCGCCACGATCCGCATCGAAGGCTCGGGCGGATAGATGTAGGTGTTGCGGACCATGAACTCCTTGAGGATGTCGTTCTGGATGGTGCCCGAAAGCTGCGCGCGGTCGACGCCCTGTTCCTCGCCCGCGACGATGAAGGACGCGAGCACGGGGATCACCGCCCCGTTCATCGTCATCGACACGGAAATGTCGCCCAGCGGGATGTCGTCGAACAGGATCTTCATGTCCTCGACACTGTCGATGGCGACGCCCGCCTTGCCGACATCGCCGTCGACGCGCGGATGATCGCTGTCATAGCCCCGGTGCGTCGCCAGATCGAAGGCGACCGACACGCCTTGCTGTCCGCCCGCAAGCGCGCGGCGATAGAAGGCGTTGGATTCCTCGGCGGTCGAAAACCCGGCGTATTGCCGGATCGTCCACGGGCGCCCGGCATACATGGTCGAGCGCGGCCCGCGCACGAACGGACCCTCGCCCGGCAGCGACCCAAGATGGCCCAGTTCTGCAACGTCTTCGGGGGTGTAGACCGGCTTGACCGCGATGCCTTCGGGGGTGTTCCAGACCAGATCATCGGCCGTCCGGCCCTTCAGTTCCTTGTCGGCGCGCGCGCGCCAGGCGTCCATGTCACTCATCTCGGTCTCCTTGTGCGATCGGGCCGGTCGCGCCATTGTGCAGGCGCAGACACTTTGTCCCTGTCGTATTGCGCGAAACACCGCCTATATGCTTGTCGGCAGGAGGCAGCATGAAATCGTTTCTTATTCTTGGCTTCACGGTGTTCTTTGCCACCGTGGCGGCCGCGCAGGGCGCAGAAGTGGCAGAAGATCCCGACGCGTGGAACATCGGCCCGTTCGAGGCTGGCGAGATCGACCTTGATGATTTCAAGTGGATCGCCCGCCCGGTGGTCGTATTCGCCGACACGCCCGCAGACCCGCGGTTCCGCGAGCAGTTGCAGTATCTGGCCGAACGCCCCGAGGCGTTGGTCGACCGCGATGTCGTCATCCTGACCGACACCGATCCAGAGGCCCAATCGGCGCTGCGCACACGGCTGCGCCCGCGCGGGTTCTCGCTCGTGGTGCTGGCCAAGGACGGCACGGTCAACCTGCGCAAGCCGTTTCCGTGGAATGTCCGCGAACTGAGCCGCGCCATCGACAAGATGCCCCTGCGCCAGGAAGAGATGCGCGACGCAAACCGTCCGGGGGGGTAACGCCGATTGAAGCCTTGCATGCAAAACGCTATATGAATGACTGAGTTCAGGAGGTTTGAACGATGGCCAACGAGTCCCCGCGTCAGCCGATCAACGGTCGCAACGGCCCGCGTCCCGGATATTGACCGCCTAGACATCATGTCCCGCGCTTTCGCTTGTCGTGGGCATCAATTCGCTTCAACGCATCGTTTCCGAATTCAATCAGGTTGATCTTGATGCCGATGTAGTCACGATAGAGCGCCGCACGGCGTTCTCGCGTCATCGAAGAGTACCCTTCTCCCCGCATGTCATTTATCATCGCGTCCATCGCGGACACTTGGCTGTAGTATTTCACAACCGGGTCTATGCTGGCCCTTGGCAAGATATGAAGATCCGACACAACGGCCTTAAAAATGGTGTCGTTCTTCTCATGAGGGATGAACGGGACAAAGCCCTCATCAAGTTCCATGGAAGCTAGCACAGTCTCTGCATGCTCACGTAGGTCATCGGGCGATCCCAGGTTGTCCAGATTGTGCATGATTTCGGCATAGAGGGCGCGATGATAGTCACGCAATCTTTCGGAACGGCCAATCTGTTGGCTGATCTCTCGCAAGAGGAAGCCGGCAAACCAGCCTCCCGCCACTACTAGTCCTGCCAGTCCTGCCTGTTGCACCGGGATTTGCGTCCAGTCAAATGGTCCGAACAGAACGGCCATCACCATCATGGCAGCGATCACGCATCCGACCAGCCATAAGAGCCCGTAGCGCGTCATTTCCTCACTCGAACTCCATGATGACCTCGTCCACGGCAAGGCTGTCGCCCGCCGCGGCGTTCACCTTCGACACCACGCACTTGCGTTCGGCGCGAAGGATGTTCTCCATCTTCATCGCCTCGACGGTGCAAAGTGGTTGTCCCTCCTGCACCTCGTCGCCGACCTCGACGTTGATCTTCACCACCAGACCCGGCATCGGGCACAGCAGCATCCTTGACGTGTCGGGCGCCACTTTCTCGGGCATCAGGCGGGCAAGCTCGGCCTGGCGCGGGGTGCGGACATGCACCTTGAGGTCAGCGCCGCGCGTGCGCAGGCGGAACCCGCCGGAAATCTTGCCGACCTTCAGCACCAGCGGCGCACCACCAACGTCCAGCACCGCAAGCTGATCGCCGGGGGTCCAGGCCGCTTCGACCCGCAGCGGCGCGCCATCCTCGAAATGCACGGTTGATCCGCCCTGATCGGCCTCGACCCGGACGACAAAATCGGCCCCTTGCAAGGTCACGACCCAGTCGTCGCCCACATGCCGTTCGTGGTTGTCCATCCGGCCCGAGATACGGGTGCGCCGGATCTCGGCCACCCGGTTCATCGCGGCGGCGGCGGCGGCGATGCGGCGCAGCGCGTCGCCCGGCAGCGCCACGCCGTTGAACCCGTCCGGATATTCCTCGGCGATGAAGGCGGTGGTGATATCCCCCGACACGAATTTCGGGTGATCCATCACGGCGGACAGGAACGGCAGGTTGTGGCCGATGCCTTCCACCTCGAACCGGTCAAGCGCCAGCCGCATCCCTTCGATGGCCGCGCCCCGGTCAGCGCCCCAGGTGCACAGTTTGGCGATCATCGGGTCGTAATACATGCTGATCTCGCCGCCCTCGTAGACGCCGGTATCGTTGCGGGTGGCGCTGTCGCCTGACGGCGCGTCCTGCCCGGAGGGTTGCGGCAACCATTTGCCAGCGGTCTGCATCGGCCCAGCCGCAACCTCGGCAGGCGGGCGGTAGCGCGTCAGCCGTCCGATCGACGGCAGGAAGCCGCGATACGGGTCTTCGGCATAGAGCCGCGATTCCATTGCCCATCCCGTCAGCGTGACATCATCCTGCGTCATGGGCAGCGTTTCGCCACTGGCGACGCGGATCATCTGTTCGACCAGATCGACGCCGGTGATCAGTTCCGTCACCGGGTGTTCGACCTGAAGCCGGGTGTTCATTTCGAGGAAGTAGAAGTTGCGGTCACCGTCGACGATGAACTCGACCGTTCCGGCGCTGGAATAGCCGACTGCCTTGGCCAGCGCGACCGACTGCTCGCCCATCGCGCGGCGGGTTTCGGCATCGAGGAACGGCGACGGCGCCTCTTCGATGACCTTCTGGTTCCGGCGCTGGATCGAGCATTCCCGCTCGCCCAGATAGATGCAGTTGCCGTGGTTGTCGGCCAGCACCTGGATTTCGATATGGCGCGGCTGGGTGACGAATTTCTCGATGAAGATGCGGTCGTCGCCAAAGCTGTTGGCCGCCTCGTTCTTGGACGACTGGAACCCTTCGCGCGCCTCGTCGTCGTCCCAAGCGATGCGCATGCCCTTGCCGCCGCCACCCGCAGACGCCTTAATCATCACAGGATAGCCGATCTCGGTGGCGATCTTGACCGCCTCGTCGGCGTCCGCGATCAGGCCCATGTGGCCGGGCACGGTGGACACGCCCGCCTCCTGCGCCAGCTTTTTCGAGGTGATCTTGTCGCCCATCGCCTCGATCGCCCCGACCGGCGGGCCGATGAAGGCAACGCCTGCGGCCTCCAGCGCCTGCGCGAATTTCGGGTTCTCGGACAGGAAACCGTAGCCCGGGTGCACCGCCTCGGCGCCGGTGTCGCGGATCGCCTGCATCACCTTGTCGATGACGATATAGGACTGGTTTGCGGGCGCGGGACCGATGTGCACCGCCTCGTCCGCCATGGCGACGTGCAGCGCGTTTCGGTCCGCGTCGGAATAGATCGCGACAGTGGCGATCCCCATCTTCTTGGCCGTCTTGATGACGCGGCAGGCGATTTCGCCCCGGTTGGCGATCAGGATCTTCTTGAACACGTCAGGTCCCTTCCGTCAGGCGGGATGCGCGCGGGGCGCCCCCGGTTGTCTTGTCGTTCAAACACGAAAAACCCGTCCGGGCGGGGGCCCGGACGGGTTGGATTGCGCGTGCCGCAAAAAGCGGCTGCGTCAGACGATCAGTTGCAGCGCGAGGGGTAGGTTTGGCAGTACGCCACGTTGCCTGCTGCGCCGACGGCTGCGCCGGTGAGCGCGTTGCCGCCCGTGACCGCAGCGACGCCTGCGCCGGCACCCGCGCCAAGAAGGCCTTGCTGGCCAAGGTTCTCACCGCAGGCCGAAAGAGTGAAAGCGGCACCAAGCGCCGCGACAAGTGCGAATGTCTTAGCCATATCTGGTCTTCCCTGTATGTCTCTGTGGGCGCTAAACGCCGCGTGTGCGTTCCCGGTTCCATTCTGTCCTGAAACAGAAAATTCGGTCTGGCCCCAAGGGAGCCAGACCAGTCTGAAGGGGATTGGGAACTTGTTCTGCATTGTTCGGCAGGGGGATTGCTGTTGGGGTCTGCCTGCGTAGAAGCATTGCCGCAACATGCCGTTTCCGAAAGCATCACAATCGCGTGCCCCGCGCCATGCGCCGGAATTTGCCGAAATCGGGATGCGACGCGCGGGATCATGCCGACCAATCCTCGTCGAACGCTTCGGGAAAGCTGCGGGAGATCACATCCATGTCAAGCCGCAGAAGCGCATCGTAGGACGCCGGGTCGAACGGTTCTTCTGCCGGGACCACCTCGCGGCCGAACACCCAGCTCAGGCGGCCCGCGTCAAGATTGCCCCGTTCGAACGGCTCTTCACCGAAATGCTGGACCAGCGCCCATATGAACCCCGAGTCCGCGCGCTTGTCGGCGTGCTTGCGATCGGCATGCCGTTCAAGCCGCTTGAGCGGAGTCACGCCCTTGGGATTGGCGCGGCGAACTGTGAACTGGAAATCGGTGCCGGGAAGACGGCCGGGAAAGCCGCGATGCTTTATCATGCGCCTGTCCTCCGCACCGGCGGGACAGGGCAGTCCGGGACGGGCGCGAACGCCCGTCCCGAGAGGTACTTACTTGTACTTGCCGGTGTAGACGGGCTCCATCGAGATGGGCTCGGGCTCGACGTACACGACTTCTTCTTCCTGCTGGGCGCATGCGGCGATGAAGCCGACGAGGCCGAGAGCGAGGACCAGTTTGATGCCATTCGACATTTTAGTCTCCTATCGAATTCAGGGCGGCCACGCGTTCCTTCTGGTTCGCGGTGCCCCCCCAACAAGGTACAGGTCACTGTCCGGTAACCTTCCCGGACACTATCTGATCCGCTTGGCATTGGGAATTCAAGCAATTCGATCACGCGATTTTGTGGCGGCGCTGCATCAATCGGACACGAAAGCGCATGGGCGGCGTCAAAATATTGGGGTTGCATCAGAATCCTTCCCAGATGCAGTCGCCGTTTTCGGGGCGATAGGCCTCGAAAAACTGAGTAACAGAAGGGTCCGCGACCCCGAACTCGATCGGACGGTCGGCAAGCGTGATCACGATCTGCGACGGCTGCGGCCCGACACTCGACAGGCGGGGAAGCGCGTATTCGCGGCACAGATGATCGAGATCGGCGGCCGCCATCGCGAAATCAACCGCGCCGACGTCCTTGCCGATGCCGGGCGCCACGAATCGGAACCGGTAGGTCAGGCCCGACGGTCCGCGTTCATCCGTCACGACATCAAGGAACGTCACCGCCTGGCCCGAGGGCACCGGGATCGGCGCATCGACGGCCTGCGCCCCGACTGGCGGTGCCGCGATCAGCAGGAAGGGAAGCGCGGTAAGCCTAGGCATCGTGCCTCCGGGCATGGGCGATCCAGCGCGCGCGGTGCGGCGCCGAAGCCAGAAGGTCGGCGATGTCCTGCTCGATGCGTCCCTTGGGAAAGGAGCGCGACGCGATCCCGCCCCCTGCCTCGACGGTCAGGGCGGTGGACGTGCGCGACACCCGCACCACGGGCGCGAAACCGCGCACAGCCCTGAGACGGCGCCACAGGTCCTGGCGCACTTGTTGGGCCAGCAAATAGGCTGACACTGGCGGGAACACCGACGCGGCGACCACGTCGAGGCGCGGCGCAAGGCTGCGCGACAGCGTCAGAACGCCCCCCTCGTCATGGATATGCCAGCCGTGACGCGCCATGCGCTGCCCCCTCAAAGCGGAATGTTGTCGTGCTTCTTCCACGGGTTCTGCAGCTTCTTGCCCCGCAGCGAGGCAAAGGCGCGGCAGACCCTGCGGCGCGTCGACCGTGGCTGGATCACCTCGTCGATAAAGCCGCGTTCGGCTGCGACGAAGGGGTTGGCAAAGCGGTCCTCGTAGTCCTTCGTCCGCCCGGCGATCTTTTCCGGGTCGCCCAGTTCCGAGCGATACAGGATCTCGGTCGCGCCCTTTGCCCCCATCACCGCGATCTCGGCGGTCGGCCAGGCATAGTTGAAATCGCCGCGCAGGTGTTTGGACGCCATCACGTCATAAGCGCCGCCGTAAGCCTTGCGGGTGATGACCGTGACCTTGGGAACCGTCGCCTCGCCATAGGCGAACAGCAGCTTGGCGCCGTGCTTGATGACGCCGCCCAGTTCCTGCCCCGTCCCCGGCAGAAAGCCCGGCACGTCCACGAAGGTCAGGATCGGGATTTCGAAGGCATCGCAGAACCGCACGAAACGCGCGGCCTTGCGGCTGCTGTCGATGTCGAGGCACCCCGCCAGGACCATCGGCTGGTTCGCCACCACGCCGACGCTGCGGCCTTCGAGGCGGATGAACCCGGTGATGATGTTCTTCGCGAAATCCTCCTGGATCTCGTAGAAATCGCCCTCGTCCGCGACCTTCAGGATCAACTCCTTCATGTCATAGGGCGTGTTGGCGTTCTCGGGGATCAGGGTGTCGAGGCTGGTGTCGATCCGGTCCGGCGCGTCGAAGAACGGGCGCACCGGCACTTTGGCCTGGTTGTTCAGCGGCAGGAAATCGACAAGGCGGCGCACTTCGGCCAGCGCTTCGACGTCGTTCTCGAACGCGCCATCGGCGACCGACGACTTGCGGGTATGCGTGGACGCTCCGCCCAGTTCCTCGGCGGTGACGACCTCGTTCGTGACGGTCTTCACCACGTCTGGGCCGGTCACGAACATGTAGGAACTGTCCCTCACCATGAAGATGAAGTCGGTCATTGCGGGCGAATACACCGCGCCGCCCGCGCAGGGGCCCATGATGACGCTGATTTGCGGGACCACGCCCGACGCCATGATGTTGCGCTGAAACACTTCGGCATAGCCTGCCAAAGACGCCACGCCTTCCTGGATGCGCGCGCCGCCCGAATCGTTGATGCCGATCACGGGCGCGCCGTTCTGCATCGCCATGTCCATGATCTTGCAGATCTTCTGGGCGTGGGTTTCCGACAGCGATCCGCCGAAGACGGTGAAATCCTGGCTGAAGACATAGACCATACGGCCGTTGATCGTGCCCCAGCCGGTCACGACGCCGTCGCCGTAGGGGCGCTGGTCTTCCATGCCGAAATCGGTGCAGCGGTGCGCGACGAAGGTGTCGAACTCTTCGAAACTGCCCTCGTCCAGCAACAGGTCGATCCGCTCGCGCGCGGTCAGCTTGCCCTTGGCATGCTGCGCTTCGATGCGTTTCTCACCGCCACCAAGCCGGGCCGAGGCGCGACGGTTTTCAAGTTCCTGAAGAATGTCCTTCATCGGGCAGTCCCCTCCTCCGGTTTCGGCGCAAACTAGGGCCCGGACGGCTTATGAGAAAGCCCAATTCGGCAAATTTGCAAATCATTGGCAAGGCGCTGTCAGAATATCGCAAATCTGCAAACATCTGTGCGGAAGGGGCGGGCCGCACTGTGCATCCCGGCAATGGACAGCGATAGCGGTGCGGTCTAACTATTGGCAATGACAACAATGCCCGATGTCCGTTTCAACCGGACGACGCCCCCGCATATCATCACGCTGATCCTGCTGACCGGCGTGTCGGCGATGTCGATGAACATCTTTCTGCCGTCGCTTCCCGCGATGACGACGTATTTCGACACCGAGTACCGGCTGATGCAGCTGTCCGTGGCGATCTACCTCGCCATGAACGCCGTGTTGCAGATCTTTCTCGGCCCGCTCGCCGACCGATTCGGCCGCCGCCCGGTGCTGCTTGCATCTTGCGTGGTGTTCACTCTGGCAAGCATCGGCTGCGTCTATGCCCCGACGATCGAGATTTTCCTGGTCTTCCGCATGTTTCAGGCGGTGATCGTGGCGGGCATGGTGCTGGGCCGCGCGGTCGTGCGCGACATGTATCCGCAGGATCAGGCCGCCTCGATGATCGGGTATGTCACGATGGGCATGGCGATCGTTCCGATGATCTCGCCCGCGCTTGGCGGCTTGCTGGACGAGGCATTCGGCTGGCAGGCGAACTTCTGGGCGCTGGCGCTTGCGGGCGCGGCGGTCCTTGCGCTGACGTGGATCGATCTGGGCGAGACCGGCACGGCGACCGGCGTGTCGCTGCGCGATCAGGTCCGGCAGTATCCTGAACTGCTGACCTCGCATCGCTTCTGGGGCTATTGCGCCGCCGCCGCGTTCTCGTCGGGTGCGTTCTTTGCCTATGTGGGCGGCGCCCCGTTCGTCGGCTCCGTGGTCTTTGGCCTCGACCCGTCGACCCTGGGCCTTCTGTTCGGTGCGCCCGCGGTGGGCTACCTGTTCGGCAACTGGATTTCGGGGCGGTATTCGGTGCGCTTCGGGATCAACAAGATGATCCTGTGGGGCAGCGCGATTGCGCTTCTGGGTCCGGTCCTGTCGCTGATCAGTTTTGCCACCATCGGCGGCTCTGCCTATTCGTTCTTCGGCTTCATGATGTTCGTCGGTTTCGGCAACGGCATGGTCCTGCCGAACGCCACGTCCGGGCAACTGTCTGTCCGCCCCCACCTTGCGGGCACGGCGAGCGGGCTGGGCGGCGCACTGATGATCGGCGGAGGCGCGGCGCAGTCGGCGCTGGCCGGAACGCTGCTGACCCCCGGTTCGGGCGCATGGCCGCTGTTGTGGATGATGCTTCTGACCGGAACGCTGGCGGTCGCTTCGATCCTCTACACCATGCGGCGCGAGCGGATCGTGACCGGCGGCTGATTTGCAAAACTCTTGCCGGGTTCGGCAAATCTGCTAATCCGCCGCAATGGCGACTCAGAAACTCTATGCCGGGGTCAAGCTGCGGGATCTTCGGACGGGCCTTGGCCTGACGCAAAAGGCGTTCGCGGAACGTCTTGGCGTGTCCCTGCCCTACCTGAACCAGATGGAGAACAACCACCGCCCGGTGTCGACCGGCGTGGTTCTGGGCATGGCGCAGGAGTTCGGCTTTGACGTGACCGAGCTGACGGCGGGAGATGCCGAACGCATCGTCAGCGACATGCGCGAGGCGCTGGCCGACCCGGTGTTCGGAGACGCGACTCCCCCCGTCGCCGACCTGCGGCTGGCCGCTTCGAACGCCCCGGCGCTTGCGCGCGCCTTCCTCGATCTGCACCGCGCCTATCGCCAGACCCATGAACGCCTGGCCTCGCTGGACGAGGCGCTGGGGAGGTCCGACAGCGCGGTCCGTGCAAGCCCGTGGGAAGAGGTGCGCGATTTCTTCCATTACTGCGACAACTACATCGACGCGGTGGACCGCGCCGCCGAACGCTTTGCAGGCAAGACCGACCCCAGGACCGCGGCCATGGCGACGCTGTCGAACATGGGGATCGAGGTTGCGCTGGCCGAAGACGCGCCGCTGCGGTTGTTCGACGCCAAGGCCCGCCGCCTTACGCTGTCTTCGCGCGCAAGCGCGGCGACGCAGCGGTTCCAGATCCTGCATCAAGTCGCGCTGCTGACCCAGAACGACCTGCTGGACGCGACGCTGGACTACGCTCGGTTTCAGTCGGACGAGGCGCGCGCCATCGCCAAGATCGGGCTGGCGAACTACTTTGCTGGGGCCGCGCTACTGCCCTACCGCGCCTTCCTCGAGGCTGCGGACGACACGCGGCACGATCTGGAACGACTGGCCGACCGCTTTGGCGCGTCCATCGAGCAGGTGGCACACCGGCTGTCCACGCTGCAGCGGCCCGGCGCCAAGGGCATCCCGTTCTTCTTTGTCCGGGTGGATCAGGCGGGCACGATCACCAAGCGGCACTCGGCGACACGGCTGCAATTCGCCCGCTTCGGCGGCGCCTGCCCCTTGTGGAACGTGCATCAGGCGTTCGAGACGCCGGGCCGGTTCCTGCGCCAGCTTGCCGAGACGCCGGACGGGGTGCGGTATCTGTGCCTTGCGCTGGACGTGTCGAAGTCAGGCGGCAGCTTTCACGCGCCAGTGCGGCGGTATGCCATCGGTCTGGGCTGCGAGGTGCAGCATGCCTCGCGGCTGGTCTATGCCGATGATCTGGACCTGACCAACCGCGCCGCGTTCGAGCCGATCGGGATCTCCTGCCGGATCTGCGAGCGCCCGAATTGCCATCAACGATCAGTACCGCCACTGGAACGGCGCCTGTCGGTTGATCCCGACGAACGCGGCGTCCTGCCGTACCGGGTCGAGTAAAGGTCTCAGCGCAGAGCGCCCGGCGGCAGCCGTGAGCCGCCGATCCGCGCAGACCCCTCCACAGGCTCCTGCGCCACGATGTCGGGTGTCGGCGGGACAACCGGGTCCGGCATCGGGGGCGTGACCGGAGAGACACCTGCCGCCGCGATGCGGAAGGTGTAGGTCAGCGCGGTCGGTCCGGTGTCGATCTCTTCGAAATCGACGGTCTCGTATCCGCGACGCTCGCACTCGGTGTCGCCCACGATGGTGAACGCCTCGGTATCGACGCAGAAGCTGTAGTCGCCTTCGATCACGCCGTCGTCCGACGTGGCGCGGTAATAATAATACCGCTGCTGCAAATCCCCCGCGAGCGGGATGCTGCATTCCCCCGGAGCGATGATCCACCACCCTTCGGAGGTCCAGTCATCCGCGCCCTGATACCCGATGGCGACGGTCTGCGTCGCCGCCGTATCGTTGCAGATTTCCAGGTTGGCGTGTGCCGCCCCGGCTGCAGTCATCGCGGCAAGGGCGATCCCCATGCGTGCAAGACAGGTCATAGCGATCCCCATGCGTTGCCTTCGGACAAAAGCTACAACGCAATCCGCATCCGCGCTACGGATTCTTCCGGGTTCAGTATTTCGTCGCGTTGGAGGGCGGCGTCAGTGCGCGCCGCTTCAGCCGAATCTCGCGCCAGGTGATGAAGATCACCGATCCCAGGATCACCATCCCGCCGAGGATGACGAAGGGGTCAACCGCCTCGCCGAAGGCCACGGCGCCCAGCATGGTGGCCCAGAGCAGTTGCAGGAACTGCACCGGCTGCGTCACGGTCACGGGCGCGGCGCGGAACGCCAGCGTCATCGTGTAATGGCCCGATGTCGCAAGCGCCGCGACAAGGGCCAGCCATGCCGTCTCGGTCAGCGTGGGCCCAACCCAGTTCGCCAGCGCAAAGGGTGCCAGCACGATGGTCACGCTGATCGACAGGAACCCGACGACGACCGAAGGCGGATACCTGTCCGCAAGGAACTTGGCCGTCAGGTAGGACGTGCCGAACAGCACCGCGTTGGCCAGCATCGCCAGATGCCCCGGCTCGATCGCGCGCAGGCCGGGGCGCAGGATGATCATGGCGCCGATGAACGCGGCGCAGATGGCGAAGATGCGGCGCGCGGCCAGCGTTTCGCCCAGGAACAGCGCCGCGCCCAGGGTGACGAAGATCGGGCTGAGATAGCCCATGGCGGTGACCTCGGCGATCGGAATGTCGGTCATCGCGAAGAACCAGAAGATCACGCCGATCCCGTGCGCCGCGCCGCGCAGGCCGAACAGCCGCAGATCGCGGACCGAGGGGCGTGCGGCCCGCATCGCGCCCAGCATCGGCGCAAGGAACACCAGCCCAAGCGCATAGCGCAGAAAGGCGGATTCGGCGGGCGGGATGCGGTCGCCGACATGCTTGACGATGGCCGTCACGCCGACGAACAGCGCCCCGGTGACAAGCATCCACAGGATACCTGCAAGCGGACGGGATCGGTCTGGCGCAGTGACGACGGGCATGGCTCTTACAGATACGCCGCCGCCGGAAACGTCAATGCCGCTGCCTTATCCGCCGAGGATCAAGCCAGCCGCGATGGCCCACATCGTCACGCCGACGATGCCTTCCAGAACGCGCCAGGCGACGGGCCGAGCGAACAGCGGTCGCAACAGCGATGCGCCGAACCCCAGCGCAAAGAAGAAGGCGAAGGACGCCGTCACCGCACCCGCGCCGAACCACAGCCGCGCGCCGTCGAACTGCGCGGAGACCGACCCCAGAAGGACCACGGTGTCGAGGTAGACGTGCGGGTTCAGCCAGGTGAGGGCAAGGCAGGTCGTCAGGGCCGAGGCCAGCGACCGGCCCGCGCCCTCGGCGGGCTGCAGGGCCTCGGCGCTGCCGAACGCCGCGCGGAATGACAGCGCGCCATAGACCAGAAGAAACGCCGCGCCGCCCCAGCGCATCACGGGGGCCAGCCCCGGCAGGACCGCCTCGATCGCCGCGAAACCGCCGACACCGACGGCGATCAGCACGGCGTCGCTGATTGCGCAGGCCAGCACGACCGCAAGCACATGCTCGCCCCGCAGCCCCTGACGCAAGACAAAGGCATTCTGCGCGCCGATTGCCAGAATCAGCGACAGCCCAAGAGCGAAACCCGAGACGGCAGCCATCATGGCGTGCTGCTAGCCGCCTTTCCGGGCAGGCTCAAGCCGGGCGTTCCCGAAAGCCCGCTAGGCCCTTTCCGCCGTGACGCAAAGATAGGCCCCCGTCTTGCGGTGCGGTGCAGGCTGGACAAACCCGAGCGAGATCAGCGTTTTCAGCGTGCGGTGAAAACTGGCGGGCGGAATGCCATCGCACAGCGGATGCGATTTGATCGCATCCGAGCGCACGACTTCACCCTGATCTGCCGAGAGCGCATGCATGGCATACAGCACGTCCCGTTCCACCGGCCTGAGCTCGCACAAGCCCAGCTCACGTTCCATTTCCTGCAGCATTGAGCGCAATTTTGCGACGTTTTTCAGTCTCTTCATGATAACAACAAGTCCCCCGACCCCGTAACAATCGAAAATCAGCCTTTCGATGTAAAGAGATATCGAGACCGATTGGTTCAAAAAGACCCGAAAATACAACTTTTGGCAGTATGAATTCTTGCATTGGCCGATAAAACGGCGAATTGCGCGCCCTGCAGGTCAGCCTTTTGCCGCGTTGCACGCCGCCGCCAATCCTGCCCTCACGCTTGCAGATGCCCCTACGTAATCTCTTGCGTCTACAATGTCTTGCGTCACCTTTGTGCGGCTGCAATGCATTGCCGTCTGCGCGCGTGCGAGAACGATTCTGTACCGGAGGGCTTCTTGCCAACCAGCGACGGGTTTGCATTGCGACCAGCGATGTAAGGAAGTGACCTGTTCATGACTGCGCCTGATGCCCTCGCCGCGCGCGAACTCTACGATGTCCTCAAGACCGCCGACGGCGTGCTCGACGCGCTGGAAAGACTTACGGTGCCTCGGCAGGGCGTGCTGATCGAGCAGGGAAGCGATGCAGACGCTCTCTACCTTGTCGAGACCGGCCGGTTCGAGGTTCGGCGCAACGACATCGTGCTGGCCGAGATCGGCCCCGGCGAGACCGCCGGCGAGATCGGCCTGTTCACCGGCGGGCCGCGCACCGCGAGCGTGATCGCCGCCCGTGACAGCACGGTGCTGAAGCTGTCGGCGCAGGAATACCGCGCCGCATGCGCCGAGAACCCGGACTTCGCGCAGGCCGTCGCGCGGGTGCTTGCCCAGCGCCTGACCGAGACCAGCGCGCGGGTGCGGCAGTCGCCGTCCGCACCGAAATCCCGCAGCGTGACGATCCTGCCCGCGGGCGGTGCAGGCTTGCCCGGCGGTCTGCTCGCCTCTCTCGTGACAGCTCTCGCACAAGGTGCCGGTGCGCGCGCGGTATTCCGGTCAGATCTCGTGCCGGAAGGTGCCTCTGCGGTCGATGCCGATGCGGCGGCAGAGTGGATGCATGCGCAAGAGGCATCGGGGCAAGCCATCATCTATGTCGCCGATGCGGACGATGACGACTGGACGCGCCTTGCCCTTCGGCAATCGGACCAGGTGCTGATCGTCGGCATGGCGGGTGATCCGCCCGAGATGTCCGAAACCGAACGCTTCGCCTTCGACATCTTCGCGCAGGATCACCGCAGGCTGGCGCTGATCCATCCCGAACACCGCGACTGGGTCACGGGCACCGAGCATTGGCTCGACAGCCGCCCGGTGTTCATGCACCACCACATCGCTGAGGGCGATCAGCGCGACATCGACAGGCTGGGCCGGTTCCTGACCGGGCGCGCGCTTGGCTTTGTCGCCTCGGGCGGCGGGGCTTTCGGCGCGCTGCACACGGGCATCTACCAGGCGTTGCGCGACAGGGGCCTGTCCTTCGACATCTTCGGCGGCACCAGCGTCGGAAGCGCGATGACAGCGGCTTTCGCCATGGGTCTGGACGGGCACGAGATCGACGCGCGCACCGGCGACATCTTTGTCACCAACGCCGCGATGGGAAAGCTGACCGTGCCGCGCTACTCGCTGCTCGACCACACGGTGTTCGATGCACAGATCCGCAAGCACTACACCGCGAACCTGATCGAGAACCTGTGGTATCCGTTCTTTGCCGTCGCCACCGACCTGTCCGAGAACACCGCCCACATCATCCGGCGCGGTCCCCTGTGGGAGGCGGTGCGCGCCTCGTCCGCCATCCCCGGGGTGCTGCCGCCGTTCTATACGTCCGATGGCCGGATGCTGGCGGATGGCGGGTCGATGGACAACATGCCCTACCGCCAGATGCATGCGCTCAAGTCCGGGCCGAACGTGGTGGTCAGCTTTCCCAAGCCGGGCCGTCAGCGGTTCCAGGTGGATTACAAGGCGCTGCCGGGCCGTTGGTCGTTGCTGCGCAAGCTGATCTGGCCCTTCGGCAAACGCCCGCCACGCGCGCCGGGGATCGTTCCCGTCGTGATGCGCTCGATCCTCGTGCGGCAGGCGTCGGAACCGCTGGATCTGGCGCCCGGCGATTGGCACATTCAGGCGTCTGCGCCGTCTGGCACCGGCTTTCTTGACTGGCGCAAGCACAATGCGCTGTTCAAGGCCGGGTTCGGCATCGTCGAGGACCAGGTGGCGGACAGAGGCGCGGATGATGCCCGCGCCGCGATCCTGCGGATGGCCCGCTAGGCGGCGTCAGCCGTCCTTGCGAATGGTGGCGTTCTGCGGGTCATAGGGGCTGTCCTCGACCACCTCGACGTCCCACAATTCGCGGAACATGCGCACCTTGAGCCGGGTGCCGACCTCGGCCAGATCAGGCCGGACATAGGCCATGCCGATGGACTTGCCGAAGGCCACCGAATAGCCGCCCGAGGTCAGCCGCCCGATCTTCACGCCGTCCAGAAGCAGCGCCTCGCGGCCCCAGGGGTCAGCGTCGGCAGGCCCGTCGATCAGCACGGTGACGCATTTGGCGCGTATGCCGGTCGCTTCCATCGCCGCCTTGCCGTGGAAGTCTTTGGACAGGTCCACGAAACGGTCGAGCCCCGCCTCCAGCGGCGTTGCGTCGCGGCCAAGCTCGGTGCCGAAGGCGCGATAGGATTTCTCCTGCCGCAGCCAGTTCTGCGCCCGTCCGCCGACCAGCTTCAGCCCGTGCGGCGCGCCCGCCTCCATCAGCCTGTCCCACAGGTGGTTCTGCATCTCGATGGGATGGTGAAGCTCCCAGCCAAGCTCGCCCGTATAGGCGACGCGCAGGGCGCGCACCGGCACCATGCCCAGCTCGATATTGCGCCAGGACAGCCACGGGAACTGCTTGTTCGACAGCGCCGTCTCGGGAGCCGCGTCGCGGACCAGCGCATTCAGCACGTCGCGCGACTTTGGCCCTGCCAGCGCAAAGACGCCCCATTGCGTCGTGACGTCATGGCACTCGATCCAGCCGAAGTCGCCGCGCTTGTCCTCGATCGCCTTCGTCAGGAAATCGCTGTCGTAGGCCGTCCAGGCGCCTGCGGATACCAGGTAGTATTCGTCCTCTGCAAGGCGGACGATGGTGTATTCGGTGCGCACCGTTCCTGCCGATGTCAGCGCGTAGGTCAGGTTGATCCGCCCCGTCTTGGGCAACTTGTTGCAGGTGAACCAGTCAAGGAAGGCCGTCGCGCCCGGCCCGCGGACCAGATGCTTGGTAAAGGCCGTCGCGTCGATCAGACCGACGCCCTCGCGGATCGCGCGTGCCTCGGCGTCGGCGTATTGCCACCAGTCGCCGCGCCGGAACGACCGCGTGCCGTGGTCGAAGCCCTCGGGCGCATGGGCCGGGCCGTAGTAGTTGGGCCGCTCCCATCCATTCACTGATCCGAACTGCGCGCCTGCCGCTTTCTGACGGTCATAGGCGGGCGAGATCCGCAACGGGCGGCATGCCTCACGCTCCTCATCGGGGTGGTGAAGGATGTAGACGTGTTCATATGCCTCTTCGTTCTTGCGGGCGGCGTATTCGGTCGTGACCCAGCTGCCGTAGCGCTTGGGGTCAAGGCTGGCCATGTCGATCTCGGCCTCGCCCTCCACCATCAGCTGCGCAAGGTAATACCCGGTGCCGCCCGCTGCCGTGATGCCGAAGGAAAAGCCCTCGGCCAGCCACATGTTGCGCAGGCCCGGCGCCGGGCCGACCAGCGGGTTGCCGTCGGGCGTATAGCAGATCGGGCCGTTGTAATCGTCCTTGAGACCGACGGTTTCCGAAGACGGAATCCGGTGGATCATCGACATGTATTCCTCCTCGATCCGGTCCAGATCGAGCGGGAACAAGTCGGCGCGGAACGACTCCGGCACGTCATACAGGAACCGCGCAGGCGCATTGCGCTCGTATGGGCCAAGGATCCAGCCGCCGCGTTCCTCGCGCACATACCATTTCGCGTCTGCATCGCGCAGGACGGGATGCTCGGGGTTGGTCTTGCGCCACTCGACCAGCGCGGGGTCGGGTTCGGTCACGATATACTGGTGCTCGACCGGGATCGCCGGGATCTTGAGGCCCAGCAGCCGCGCGGTACGCTGCGCGTGGTTGCCGGTGGCGGTGACGACATGCTCGGCGGTGACGATCACCTGTTCCTCGGACGGAACAAGATTGCCGCCCTTTTCCACCATCTTGGTGCAGGTGACGCGCCAGTCCGACCCGGTCCACTCATAGCCGTCAACCTGCCAGCGCCGCTCGATCGCCACACCGCGTTGCCGCGCGCCCTTGGCCATGGCCTGTGTGACATCCGCCGGGTTGATGTAGCCATCCGTCGGGTGAAAGATCGCGCCCTTGAGGTCTTCGGTGCGCACCAGCGGATAGCGGTCCTTGACCTGCGCCGGGGTCAGCCATTCGAACGGGATGCCCACGCTTTCCGCCGTCGAGGCGTAGAGCATGTATTCATCCATCCGCGCGTCGGTCTGCGCCATCCGCAAATTGCCGACGACGTAGAATCCCGCGTCCAGCCCGGTTTCCTCTTCCAGCGTCTTGTAGAACTTGACGCTGTAATCGTGGATATGGCTGGTCGCGTAACCCATGTTGAACAGCGGCAACAAGCCAGCGGCATGCCAGGTCGACCCGCTGGTCAGCTCGTCGCGCTCCAGCAGCATCACGTCGGACCACCCGGCGCGGGCAAGGTGATAGGCGATCGACGTGCCGACGGCACCGCCGCCGACGACAAGGGCTTTGACATGGGTCTTCATGGCGCGCGGACTCCGGCGTGTGGCGTTTCGCGCTTGATCGCAGAATTCGCGCAGGGACGCGGAGGCAAGCCGACCGATTCCCGCCTGAAACCGACCTCGTGCAGTTCGGCGTCGTGCTACGGGCGCCCGTTCTCCAGCGCCGCATCGAATGCGTCCAGCGGGAACACCGGCGCCAGCAAGGCGCGCAGCTTGAAATATCGCTCGTCCCTCGGGTTGATCAGGCGGTAGCAGACATAGTCCTGCACCAGCGCGCCCTGTTCCTCGAACCCGTAGTCCAGGAACGGCCTGTCGTCATCGAGGCGGTAGAAATACGGATCATAGCTGTAGATCCCTTCGGCCAGCGCCTTGCGCGGATGATACCCCGTCCGCTCGCGGTTCTGCCATTGCCAGACATGGGTCAATTCATGCGCAAGCAGGATCACATGCGGCACGCGCAGTTTTTCGGGCCACCCGGCCATCGAGTCGCCCGCGTAGTAATCCGGATGATAATTCAGCCGCTCGAAGAAGACGAAGGCGGCGGGCGGGCCGGTGCGCGGGCTGGGCACATCGCGGTCGCAGACATCGGGCGGCGGCGTGCGCCGGGTGAACCGGTATCCCGCACGCGGCGGGCCGGGAGCTGGCGTCAGTCCGATCCCTTGGGCGATGCGCACCCGGCTGGTGTCAAGCGACGGGCCGAACAGCGCGCTGGCAAACGCCTCTTCGTTCTGGGAAAGCGGGCGCGCGCATCCCGCCGCCAGCGCGGTCAGACACAACAGGACAACAAGCGAGGCGGCGCGGCGCATGTCCCGACTGTCTGCGCCGGGCGCCGCGCTGTCCAGCATCGTGCGATCAAAAAAGCGCGCCCCCGAAGTGACGGAGGCGCGCCTGTGGTCTGCCCTGCGGGCCGTGTCAGACCGGGGGTCGCCCCCGGACAGCCCGTGCGATCATCGCGACGACGAACAGCACGAGGAAAACGACGAACAGGATCTGCGCGATGCCAGCCGAGGCCGAGGCGATGCCGCCAAAGCCGAAAAGGCCTGCGATCAGCGCAATCACAAGAAAGGCCAGTGCCCATCCAAGCATGTCACGCTCCTTCAGTTGCGGGTCTGAAGGGACAACCTGCGAGCCTGTGGAAAGTTCCGCGCCCCGCCTCCGGTGGCCTAGAGCATGGCGGGAACCACAAGGTCCGGCGGGCGGTGGCCGTCGCCGAAGGTCTTGATGTTGATGATGACCTTCTCGCCCATCTCGACGCGGCCCTCGACCGTGGCCGATCCCATGTGCGGCAGCATCACCACGTTGCGGAGTTCGCGCAGGCGCGGGTTGATCTCGTGGCCGCGCTCGAACACGTCGAGCCCCGCCCCCGCAATCTCGCCCGAGCGCAGCATCCGGGTCAGCGCGTTCTCGTCGATCACCTCGCCGCGCGAGGTGTTCACGATCACCGCCGAGGGCTTCATCAGCTTCAGCCGCCGCGCATTCATCAGATGGAAGGTCGACGGCGTATGCGGGCAGTTCACGCTTATCACGTCCATCCGGCTGACCATCTGGTCAAGGCTTTCCCAATAGGTCGCCTCCAGCTCGGTCTCGATCTCGGGGCGCAGGCGGCGGCGGTTGTGATAGTGGATCTGCATGCCGAAGGCCTTGGCCCGCCGCGCCACCGCCTGCCCGATCCGGCCCATGCCCAGGATGCCCAGCCGCCGCCCGCCGACGCGCCCGCCCAGAAGGGCCGTGGGCGCCCAGCCGGTCCACTTGCCCGCCTGCATGATCGCCAGCCCCTCGGGGATGCGGCGCGTCACGGCCAGGATCAGCGCCAGCGTCATGTCGGCGGTGTCCTCGGTCAGAACGCCCGGCGTGTTCGAAACCAGGATGCCGCGCTGCCGCGCCGTCTGCACATCGATATGATCGACGCCCGCGCCGAAATTGGCGATCAGTTTCAACTTGTCGCCCGCTTGCGCCAGCAGCCCCTGGTCGATGGTATCGGTGATCGTCGGCACCAGCACATCGGCCCGCCGCATCGCCTCGGCCAGCGCCTCGCGGGTCAGCGGCACGTCCTCGTCGCGCAAATCCACGTCGAAGAGTTCCTTCATGCGGGTCTCGACCCGCTCCGGCAACCGTCGCGTAACGACAACACTCAGGCGCGAAGCTGGCATTCGGGTCCTCCCTCGACTTCCCCGCAGCGGCATCTGGTGGCAAGGTTGCAGCTATCGCGGCAAGGCACAAGACCAACCGACAGACCGCGGCAGAGGCAGTGTTTTCAACAGAAGCGGAGCAGTCTCCATGCGCTGGATCAAGGGTTTGGCCGTCGCCATTGCGGCGGCGGTCGTGGCGTTTCCCGCAACGGCACTCGAACGCGGATCGGTCACCAACCTGCCGCTTCCCCGCTATGTCTCGCTCAAGTCCGACGAGGTCAACGCAAGGCGCGGGCCGTCCAAGGCGCACCGGATCGATTGGGTCTACACGCGCCGCGACGTTCCGGTGCGCGTGGTCGCGGAATACGAGCACTGGCGCCGGGTCGAGGACCGCGACGGCGCGGGCGGCTGGGTTTACCATACGCTTCTGTCCGGCGTGCGCACCGTCCTGGTGCAAAGCCCGATGCTGCCGCTGCTGATCCGCCCGGACCCGCGCGCGCCCGAAACCGCCCGGCTTGAAGCCGGGGTCGTGGCCCGCCTTGACGAATGCCTGCAGGACTGGTGCCGGATCGAGGTCGGACGCTACCGGGGCTGGGCCCCCAAGGCGGCGCTCTGGGGCGTCGAGGACAGCGAGCTGCGCGACTGATCTTGGCCACTCCCGCCTTGCCAGTCCCGGCGCCGGGCGGCATGGTCGCCGCAACCGCTGGATACGCCATGACCAACCGCGCCAACACACGGCTGAACATCTCGGCCGGCCTGTTCTCCGTCACCGTCGCGGCAGTGCTGGTCGTCGCCAAGCTCTGGGCGCTGTCGGCGACACAGGCGCTGTCGGTAGGCGCCAGCCTCGCCGACAGTGCGCTCGACCTGATGGTGTCGCTGGGCGGCCTCGCCGCGATGGCCTATGCCGCGCGCCCCCCCGACGAGGATCACGCCTTCGGACATTCCTCGGCCGAGGATCTCGCCGCGCTCGGCCAGGCCCTGTTCATACTGGTGTCGGCCTGCGTCATCGCCTCTGCTGCAGCCGCGCGCCTGATCTCGGGCGCCGCCTCGCCGCTTCAGAACGAAGGCCCCGGCATCGCCGTGATGGTGTTGTCGATCGCGCTGACCGCGGCGCTGCTGATGTGGCAGCGCAGCGTCGCGCGCCGCACGGCAAGCCGCGTGGTGCGCGCCGACATGCTGCATTACGCGGGCGACCTCTTGCCCAACATCGGCGCGATCATCGCGCTCTGGGCCTCTGCCAGCCTCGGGCTCGGCCAGATCGACAGCATCGTTGCGCTGGGCGCCGCCGCCATGCTGGCCGTGGGCGCGCTCGGCATCGGCCGCGGCGCCTGGAACGCGCTGATGGACCGCGCCGCGCCGGACAGCATGGTGGGCGGCATCGCCGGGATCGCCGCGCGCTACCCCGGCGTGCACGGCTACCACGACCTCAAGACCCGCACCGCCGGAAGCCGCGTGTTCGTGAACATCCACATTGAACTCGACGGCAGCCAAAGCCTCGACGAAGCCCATGCCATCGGCGCAGGGCTGCGCCGCGCGATCATCGCCGCCTACCCCGAGGCGGACGTGCTGGTGCACAAGGACCCGGTGGGCGTGCGGCCGCACCCCGAAGACCCCTCCAAGACCTGATCCTGCATCTTTGGTCCCGAAATTGGGAGAGCGCGCGGGAGTCGTCTCGCACGGGACGCAGCGGGCTCAATGCCCGCAAGGCCCGTTCCCCCGGCTCAGGCCGCAAGACCCCGCTTCTTCAACAGCGCCTCGACCTCGGGCATCTTGCCCCGGAACCGGGTATACAGGATCTCCGGCTCCTCTGATCCGCCCAAAGACAGCACCGTCTCCTCCAGCCGCCGCGCCATGTCCGCATCGAAGGCGCCGCCCGCCTCCTCGAAGGCGGCGAAGGCGTCGGCGTCCATCACCTCGGACCACATGTAGCTGTAATATCCGCTGGCATAGCCGTCGCCCGCGAACACATGGGCGAAATGCGGCGTGGCGTGGCGCATCCGGATCGCGTGCGGCAGGCCGATCTCCTCCAGCACCTCCGCCTGCCGCTGCATCGGGTCGGCGGGGGCCGGGCCCTCGTGAAAGCGCAGATCGACAATGGCCGAGGCCAGGTATTCCACGGTGCGGAACCCGGCGTCCGCGTTCTGTGCCGCCAGAAGCCGGTCCAGCAGGTCCTGCGGCATCGGCGCGCCGGTCTCGGCATGGGTGGCGAATTCGGACAGCACCTCGGGCACGCCCAGCCAGTGCTCGTAAAGCTGGCTCGGCAGTTCCACGAAATCCCGCGCCACGCTGGTTCCCGAGATCGAGGCATAGGTTACGTCCGACAGCATCTGGTGCAGCGCGTGGCCGAACTCGTGAAACAGCGTGCGCGCGTCGTCATGGGACAGAAGCGCGGGATCCCCGGCGGCGGGCTTGGCAAAGTTGCACACGTTGACGACGATGGGGCGGATATCGCCCGCGAGCTTCTGCTGGACCCGCATCGCCGAGCACCACGCGCCTGACCGCTTCGAGCCGCGCGCGAAATAGTCGCCAAGGAACAGAGCAACCGGTTCCCCATTCCGCGTTACCTCGAACGCGCGCACATCGGCGTGATACAGCGGCACGTCCGCGGCGCGGAACTCCAGCCCGAACAGGCGCTGCGCACAGGAAAACACCGCCTCGATCATCCGGTCGAGCTGCAGGTATGGCTTCACCTCCGCCTCGTCCAGATCGTGCAGCGCGCGGCGGCGCTTCTCGGCGTAATAGGCCCAGTCCCACGGCTCCAGCGGGGCGGCGTGGCCGTCGGCGCTCAGCATCACCTCCAGCTCTGCCGCGTCGGTCTCGGCGCGGGCGCGGGCAGGCTGCCACACCGCCATCAACAGGTCTTCGACGGCCTGCGGCGTGCCCGCCATCTCGGTTTCCAGCTTGAGATGCGCAAAGCTCTCGTAGCCCAAGAGCGCCGCGCGTTCGGCGCGCAGCGCCAGGATTTCGGCGGCGATGGCGCGATTGTCGGTCGACCCGCCGTTCGCCCCGCGCGCGCCCCATGCCTCATAGGCGCGGCGGCGCAGCGCTCGGTCGGGGCACACCTGCAGGAACGGCACGATCAGCGATCGCGACAGCGTGACGATGGGTCCGTTCTTGCCGCGCTCCTCTCCCGCCGCGCGGGCGGCGTCGCGCAGGTATTTCGGCAAGGGCGCAAGGTCGGCCTCGGTCAGCGGCATCGACCACTCCCTCTCGTCCGCCAGAAGGTTCTGGGTGAACTGGGTGCCCAGCACGGCCAGCCGTTCCTTGACCTTCGACAGCCGGTCGCGCGCCTCGCCCTCCAGCGCCGCGCCCGCCCGCACGAAGTTGCGGCGGGTCAGATACAACAGCCGCGCCTGCTCGGGGTTCAGGCCCAGATTGTCCCGCGCGTCCCACAGCGTCTCGATCCGCGCGAACAGGGCGGCGTTCATCACGATCTCGGAGCCGTATTCGGCCAGCATCGGCGAGAACCGGCGCTGCAATTCCTGCCGCTCGGGCGTGCTGTCGGCGCCTGCGAGGTTGAAGAACACGCCCAGCACACGGCTCAGTGTCTCGTCCGCGCGTTCCAGCGCCTCGATGGTGTTGGCGAAAGTCGGGGCGTCCGGGTTTTCCGCGATCTCGGCAATCCGCGTGCGCCCCTCCTGCATCGCCTGTTCGACGGCGGGGCCGAAATCGGCGTCGGTGATCCGGTCGAACGGGGCAATCTGGAACGGCGTGTCCCAGGGGGCAAGCAGCGGATTGGTCATCGGGGGCTCCTGTCGAAAGACTGTCGGCCCAAGCTAGGCCGCACGGGCGCCGATCACCAGTGTCTCCCGATCACCACCCCGGTATCCCGGTCAGTGGATGCCCCCGCAGTCCGGGCAATCGGCGCGGCGGTGCAGCCGCATCATCCGGGTCTCGCCATATAGACCGTCGTAGATCATCATCCGCCCGCGCAGCCCCTCTCCCGCGCCTGCAATCTCCTTCACCGCCTCCAGCGCCATCATCGACCCGACAACGCCCGGAAGCGGCCCGGCCACGCCCGCCTCGGCGCACGTCGGTGCAAGACCCGGCGCAGGCGCTTCTGGAAAAATGCAGCGGTAGCACGGCGCGCCGCGTGCCGGGTCCCACAGCGACACCTGCCCCTCCCATTGGCTGAGCGCGCCGCCGATCAGCGGCTTGCCCAGACGCACGCAGACGGCATTCACCAGATAGCGCGTCTCGAAACTGTCGGTGCCGTCGAGCACCAGATCGTAGTCCGCGATCAGGTCCTCGGCGATCTCGGCGGTCAGGCGGCGGTGATAGGGTCTCACCGTCACGAAGGGGTTGATCGCGCTCATCGCCGTCTCGGCCGAGAAGACCTTGGGCATGCCGATCCGCCCGTCGGTGTGGATCACCTGACGCTGCAGGTTCGTGCCTTCGACGGCGTCGTCGTCGATCACGCCGATGGTGCCGACCCCGGCGGCGGCCAGATACAGAAGCGCGGGCGATCCAAGTCCGCCTGCGCCCACCACAAGCACCTTCGCGGCCCGCAGCTTGCGTTGGCCCGGCCCGCCGATCTCGCGCAGGAAGATGTGGCGCGCGTAGCGGTCAAGCTCGACCTCGGACATCGCGCCGGATCGGGCTGCGGGGGCGGCTGCCGCCTCTGCCTCTGCCGCACGTCCGCGCAGCCGCGCCAGCCCTGCGTGATAGGCCCAGATCACCGCCGCCAGCCCGCCCAGCACCAGCCATTCGCCAAGCGAGCCGCCCAGCATCCGTTCCAGCGGGCCGCCCTGCGGCGAGACGACAAGCGCCGCCAGTACCGCGGCGTAGAGAAGGCCGATCATCGTCCAGCGCGCCTGCACCGGTGCCTTCATCGCGCGGCCCATCGCCCAAAGCGCCGCAGCGGCAACAAGGAAATAGACCATCAGCCGCGCCCCGTGGACCCAAAGCCGCCGGCCCCCCGCGCGGTGTCGCCCAGCGCGTCGGTTTCCTCCATCCGCGCCTGCACCACCGGCGCGATCACCATCTGCGCGATGCGGTCGCCATGCGCGATGGTGTGGGGCATCTGGCCAAGGTTCACCACGATCACCCCAAGCGGCCCGCGATAATCGCTGTCGATGGTGCCGGGCGTGTTCAGCAGGGTGATGCCGTGTTTCAACGCCAGCCCGGACCGCGGCCTGATCTGCGCTTCGAAGCCACCTGGCACCTCGATACGCAGGCCCGTCGGGATCAGCGCACGCTCGCCCGGGTCCAGCGTCACGCCTGCCTCGCGGTCGTGCTCGGGCAGGTTCGCGCGCAGGTCAGCGCCTGCAGCGCCCGCCGTCTCGTATGCGGGCAAGGGCAGGTCCGTGTCGCTGCCGGGGATACGCAGCAATTTGACGACAGGCGCGGTCATGCCGCGCCTCCAAGTGCCTCGGCGATGCGCGCGGCCAGCTTGCGCGCGACCTCGTCCTTGGTCATGCGCGGCCAGGCGTCGGCGCCGCCCTCGGTGATGATCGTCACCGCGTTCTCGGTGCCGCCCATGATCCCGGTCGCCTCGGACACGTCATTGGCGACGATCCAGTCGCAGCCCTTGCGCGCGCGTTTGGCGGTGGCATTGGCGATCACGTCATCCGTCTCGGCGGCGAAGCCCACGACCAGCGCGGGGCGCCCGTCGCCCATGCCTGAAACGGTGGCAAGGATGTCCGGGTTCTCGGCGAAGGCCAGCGTCGGCGGCGCGCCGGAGGCGTCCTTCTTGATCTTGCTGTGCACCGCATCGGCCATGCGCCAGTCCGCCACGGCGGCGGCGAAGACGGCGGCATCGGCTGGCAGCGCCGCCTGCACCGCGTCCAGCATCTGCGCGGCGGTGTCGACGCGCACGACACGAACACCGCCGGGGGGCGGCACGCTCGCGGGGCCGGTCACAAAGGTGACGTCCGCGCCCAGCGCCGACAGCGCGCGCGCCAGCGCGGTGCCTTGCGCGCCCGACGAGCGGTTGGCGATGTAGCGCACCGGGTCGATGGGTTCATGCGTCGGTCCCGAGGTGACGACGATGTGCCGCCCCTTGAGCGGCCCGTCCGCAAGCGCCATCTCGATGGCGGTGACGATTTCCAGCGGTTCGGACATGCGGCCATTGCCGAACTCGCCGCAGGCCATGTCGCCTTCGTTCGGGCCGACAGTCAGGATGCCGTCCCCCATCAGGGTGGCAAGGTTGCGCCGGGTGGCGGCGTGGTCCCACATCCGCACGTTCATAGCGGGCGCGATCAGCACGCGCTTATCCGTCGCCATCAGCAGCGTCGAGGCCAGATCGTTCGCATGACCGCCTGCCATCTTGGCCATCAGGTCGGCAGTGGCGGGGGCGACCACCACCAGGTCGGCGGCGCGGCTCAGCTCGATATGCCCCATCTCGGCCTCATCGGTCAGATCGAACAGCTCGGTATAGACCTTTTGCCCCGCGACGGCCGACAGGGTCAGGGGCGTGACGAACTCGGCGCCTGCGCGGGTCAGCACCGGCGTAACCTCGGCGCCGCGTTCCTTCAGGCGCCGGATCAGGTCGGGCGTCTTGAAGGCGGCGATGCCGCCGCCGATGATCAGAAGTATCCGTTTGCCAGCCAGCATCGCATGCCCCTTGAGTGCCCTTGGGCCAAGTCTTAGGCACCGGCCACGCGGTTCACAACCGGCAAGCCCTTAGCGGAAGGCGGCGCAGGGATCGTCGCGCGCGGCGGGCTCGGTCACGATCCAGCGGTCATAGGGCCAGCGGTCATAGGGGGTGTCTTCGTCGCGGTCCTCGAACTGGCCGATGCTGACGACGGACAGCTCCGGCGCAGCTAGGGCCAGCGCGGCGGGCACACCCCAGTCGGTGCGGGCATGGCCATTGCCTGTGATAAGCACGACCGGCCCGCCGGTGTCTGCCACCGCCGCGATCACCGCCCGTGCCATCGCCGCGTCGCGCAGGCGCTGCGCCTCGACCATGCCCGGCAGCATGTCCGCCGGCAGAGCATCACAATGCGCGGACATCTGGCCAGCCTCGCGCAGAAGTTGCTGCGCCTCGGGCAGGGGCTGATCGAGGCCGAAGACCAGCGCCGCCTCGCCCATCACCGCCGCCGCACCGTCCGCGACCGCGCGGCGCACGTCGTCGCGGGGCACCGCGCCGCCAAAGATCGGCGCGTCGGGCGCGGCGACGAAGATCGGATAATACATCTCGAAGTCCGGCCAGCCGCTGGCCTCCCACTCCAGCGACGTGCCCAGCCGTTCGGGATCGCGGCGCATCTCGGGCGTCACGGTCAGGGCCTGCACGTCGGTCAGCATCTCGAACACCAGCGCGGCCGCGCCGACCGCTTCGACGGCAATCGCCTGATGGGCATGGTGGACCGCGTTGTCGTGCCGCTCGCCAAGAATGTAGACGTCCGCGGGCGGAAGGTCATACAGGTCCGTTGGCGCGATTTCCTGGGCCGAGACGCAAACGGCGGCGCCAAGCGCCGCCGCCAGACTGAGTGCAAAAGACTTCATGCGAAGAATTCGTAGACCTCGCGCGATTGGGTCTCAAGGCTCTTGCGCATCTTCTGGAATGCCGCGGCTTCAAGCTGCCGGACGCGTTCCTTGGACAGGCCAAGCTCGTTGCCAAGGCTTTCCAGCGTACGGGCCTGATCGCGCAGCTTGCGCTCGGTCACGATGAACCTCTCACGCTCGTTCAGGTTCTGCATGGCGGATACCAGCCATGTCCGCAGCGTGTCGATGTCCTTGTCCCGCGCCACGACCTCGGCGGCCTGATCGGCGTCGTCTTCCAGCGCATCGATCCATTCGCGCCCCTCGTCCTCGGCCGACTGCGTCGCGTTCAGCGAATAGTCGGACCCGGCAAGGCGGCCCTCCATCATCTCGACATCGTGCAGCGGCACGCCAACTTCGGTCGCGATCATGTGGCGCAGCTGATGATTGTCGAGCCGTTCGCCGCGCGATGCCGCCTCACGCTCGAGCCGGGCCTGGACACGGCGCATGTTGAAGAACAGCGATTTCTGCGAAGACGTGGACCCGGTGCGCACCATCGACCAGTTGCGCATGACATAGTCCTGGATCGAGGCCTTGATCCACCACACGGCATAGGTCGAAAACCGCACGCCGCGGTCGGGGTCGAACTTGTCGGCGGCCTTCATCAGTCCAAGCCCGGCCTCCTGGATCAGGTCGTTCATCGGCGCGCCGTAGCGCTTGAACTTGGCCGCCATCGAGATGGCGAGGCGCATGTAGGCAGTAATCAGGCGGTGCAGCGATTCCTCGCACCGCTCATCGCGCCAGGCGTAGGCAAGGCGAAGCTCGGTTTCGGCGTCGAGAAGTTCAGCGCGCATCGCGCGGCGCGAAAGTGACTGGTCGGAAAATCCATCGAGTGCCATCAAAAACCCCCCGGTTTTTCACATGGGCCGGTGCGGACCCTTTAACGTATCATCGAAAATGGATACGGAGCAGTAACGCAGCCGGATCAGATAAAGTTCAACGCGATGTTGCCAAAGTTGTCGATCGTTCTAGGCGGGGCGCGTTCCGGGAAATCATATGTCGCCGAACGTCTCGTTCTCATGACAGGGCGGCCGCGCGTCTACATCGCCACGGCGCAGGCGTTTGACGACGAGATGCGCGCGCGGATCACGGCGCACCGCGACCAGCGCGGCAGCGGCTGGCGCACGATCGAGGCGCCGCACGATCCCGCGCCCGCCCTCGCTTCGGCTGCGCCCGGCGATGTCGTCCTTCTGGATTGCGCGACGCTGTGGCTGTCGAACCGGATGCTGGCCGAGGCCGATCTTGCCTTGGAAACCGATGCCCTGCTTGCGGCGCTGGCGGACTGTGCCGCGCCGGTCGTCGTGGTGTCGAACGAGGTCGGCATGGGGATCGTGCCAGAAAACGCGCTGGCCCGCCGGTTCCGCGACGCGCAGGGCCGGTTGAACCAGCGCCTGGCCGCAGAGGCCGGCCTTGCGGTCGGTGTGATGGCGGGGCTGCCCTTTGCGCTGAAGGGCGCCTTGCCGACAGGGCTTGCATGACACGGCTGTTCCTTGTGCGGCATGGGCCGACCCATGCGAAAGGCATGGTCGGCTGGTCCGATATCCCCGCCGATCTTTCCGACACCAACCGCATCGCCCGCCTGTCCCGGCATCTGCCCGACCGTGCCGCGCTTGTCTCGTCGGACCTTGGCCGCGCGCGCGCCACGGCCGAAGCGCTTGGCGCGGGCCGCAGCCGCTTGCCCGACGACCCGGCCCTCCGCGAGATCAACTTCGGCGATTGGGAACTGCGCCGCTTCGACGAGATCGAGGCGGACGACCCTGACCGTATCCGCGCCTTCTATGAACATCCCGGAGCCTTGTGTGCCCCGAACGGCGAATGCTGGGACGACATTCGGGCCCGGGTCGATCCGGCCATCGACCGGCTGATCCGCGACAGCGGCCCCGACATCGTCGTCGTCGCGCATATGGGCGTGATCCTTGGTCAGCTTCAACGCGCGCTGGGGGTCAGCGCCTACGAGGCGTTCAGCCACCGGATCGACCCCTTGTCCGTCACCGAGATCGTCCATGACGGCGGCTTTCGCACCGGGCGGATCAATCACTGCCCGTGATGCCGGGGCCGCCAAAAATCCGGCTTCCGCCGCGCGCGCATCTGACCTAGCGTCGCGGCATGGATTACACGCTTCTTCTTGGCGATCGCAGCTATTCAAGCTGGTCGCTCCGCGCCTGGCTGATGGTCGAACGCTTCGGCCTGCCAGTCGCCACGCGCTTTGTCGATTTCGCATCGGGCGCGTCGGTGGCCGAGCAACTGGCCGAATTTGCCCCTGCCCGCACCGTGCCCACGCTGGTTACGCCCGAAGGCGCCATCGTCAGCGAAAGCCTCGCGCTGGCCGAGGAACTGGCGACGCGATTCCCGGACGCTGGCCTTTGGCCGTCCGTTCCCTTGCGCCGCGCGGTTGCGCGCACGCTGGCCTCCGAGATGCACGCAGGCTTTGGCGCGCTGCGCGAATTCTGCCCGATGAACCTGCGCGCCGCCTACCAGGACGTGCCCGCCCCGGACGCCGTGCTGGCCGATGTCGCACGGATCGAGACGATCTGGACCGATGCGCTCGGCCGCTTCGGCGGGCCTTGGCTCGCGGGCGACTACAGCATCGCGGATGCCTTCTTTGCCCCCGTCGCCATGCGCATTGCCGGGTATGGCCTGCCGGTGTCGGACGCCGCCCGCGCCTATGTCGACGCGCACCTCGCCGACCCCGCCCTGCGCCGCTGGCGCGCGCTTGGGCTTGTCACCGGCGAGACGCTGCCGTGGTACAAGCGCGACTATCCGCCGGTCGCCTGGCCCGGACCTGCGCCGATCCCCGCTCAGGCCGTGGACGCCGGGCCTTCGGTCAACGCGCTCTGCCCCTACTCGCACAAACCCGTGACCCATTTCCTGCAGGCGGGCGGCCGCATCTGGGGCTTCTGCAACCCGGTCTGCCGGGACAAGACCGCCGCCGACCCTGGCGCGTGGCCTGCCTTCATGGCCATTTACCAATCCTAAACCCTTCCCGTGCAATCCGTTAACGATTGGCGGACGGAGGACGGATGGTCGCGCGGGCCTACACGGTGGCGTTCGAGGGGATCGAGGCGCGTCTGGTCGAGGTGCAATGCGCCGTCGCGCCCGGCTTGCCTGCCTTTACCGTCGTCGGCCTGCCCGACAAGGCCGTGAGCGAGGCCAAGGAACGGGTCCGCGCCGCGCTCACCGCCATGTCCATCGCCCTGCCGTCAAAACGGATCACGGTAAACCTGTCGCCCGCCGATCTGCCCAAGGAAGGCTCTCACTTCGACCTGCCGATTGCCCTGGCCCTGCTCGCGGCGCTGGAAATCCTGCCGTCCGATGCGGTCGAGGCGATGGTCGCGCTGGGGGAATTATCGCTCGACGGGCGGCTTGTCCCGGTGATCGGCGCGCTGCCCGCCGCGATGGCCGCAGCGGCGGAAGGGCGCGGGCTGGTCTGCCCCAAGGAATGCGGCGCCGAGGCCGCCTGGGTCGATGCGGCAGAGGTCATCGCCCCTGCCACGCTGGCCGAGGCGATCCAGCATTTCACCGGCCAGCGCGTGCTTGCCTCTGCCGAACCCGGCGAGGTCACGACCGGCCCGCAATCGCGCGACCTGCGCGACGTGAAGGGGCAGGAACGCGCCAAGCGTGCGCTCGAGATCGCGGCGGCGGGGCGGCACCATGTCCTGATGGTCGGCCCGCCCGGGTCGGGCAAGTCGATGCTGGCCGCGCGCCTGCCCGGCATCCTGCCGCCGCTATCCCCCGCCGAGGCGCTGGAGACGTCGATGATCCACTCGCTCGCCGGGCTGCTGGACGAGGGCGGGATCAGCCGCACGCGCCCGTTTCGCGAACCGCACCACACCGCCTCGATGGCCGCCATCGTCGGGGGTGGACGCGCCGCCAAGCCGGGGGAAATCTCTCTCGCGCACAACGGGGTCCTGTTCATGGACGAGTTCCCGGAATTCGCCCGCCCCGTGCTGGAAACCCTGCGCCAGCCGATCGAGACCGGTGAGGTCGTCGTGGCCCGCGCCAACGCGCATATCCGCTATCCCTGCCGGTTCCTTCTGGTGGCCGCCGCGAACCCCTGCAAATGCGGGCACCTGGCCGATCCTGGCCGCGCCTGTGCCCGCGCGCCGATCTGCGGTGAGGATTACCTTGGCCGCATCTCGGGCCCGCTCATGGACCGCTTCGATCTGCGCATCGACGTGCCGCCGGTGGCCTTCACCGACCTCGACCTGCCCGCCTCGGGCGATGGGTCCTCTACTGTCGCCGCTCGCGTCGAGGATGCCCGCGCCCGGCAGTCCGCGCGGTTCACGGAGCACGCGGCGATGCGGGTCAACGCCGACGCCGAGGGCGCCCTGCTCGAAGCCATCGCCGCGCCCGATGCCGAGGGACGGGCGCTGCTGACGCGCGTGGCCGAACGGTTCGGCCTGTCGGCGCGCGCCTATCACCGCATCCTGCGCGTCGCGCGCACCATCGCCGATCTCGAGGGCGCAGGCGAGGTGCGCCTGCCCCATGTCGCCGAAGCGGTCAGCTACCGGATGCCCGATCTTCGCGAAGCCGTTGCCGGATGAACCGCCGGGCGCGGTCGAGCGCGGCATCGGCCTCTGGCAGCCAGCCGGTCAGAAGCTGGAAGGCATGAAGCCCGCCCGGAAGGATGTCGAGCGTGACAGGCGCCCCTTGCGCGCGCAGCCGCTCCGCCAGCGCAACCGCGTCGCTCAGCAACAACTCGCCATCACCCACCTGGATCAGGCAGGGCGGTGCGCCGGTGAAGGTGCCGTAGACCGGCGAAATCTCGGGGTCGGCTGGATCGGCCGCCCCGGCATAGCCCGCGACCACCTCGGGAAACCGGCTTGCGGGCAGCAACGCCTCGGTGCCCGCGTTGGTGACGAACGACTCGCCCGTCAGCGCCAGATCGACGAAGGGTGAAAAGGCCACGACCGCAGCGGGCAGGGGCAGCCCCCGCGCGATCAGTCGGTGCAGCAGCGCAAAGATCAGGTTCCCGCCCGCGCTGTCCCCGGCAAGAACGATGCGCCCCCGCCCCAAAGTCGCAAGGTATGTCGCAAGGTATGCTGTGCAGACATCGTCGAGCGCGCACGGGAACCCGTGCTCGGGCGCGAGGCGATACTCTGGCAGGACCGCCGTCATCCCCGCCGCGCCCGCCAGCCGCGCAGCGACCCCTTGATGGGTGCGCGCGCTGAACAGCGCAAAGGCGCCGCCGTGGACAAGGAACAGCGTGTCGGGGCCGCCCTGCAGGACGCGGCAGGGAACGCCGCCCCGTGCCTCTGTTCGGTACGAGGACCGCCGCCGCCCGCGCAGGAACACAAGCGATAAGATGCGCACACGGGCCCGCGCGGCGGCGATGTTGCGGGGGCGTCGCAGAAGCGGCATCTGCACCCGGCGGCACCAGACGGCGACAAGCCGCAGCCGCCACGATGGGCTCATGCGCGGCGGGCCTCGATCGCCTCCCATATCTTCGCGGTGACGTTCACGCCGTCGAACCGCTCAAGCTCTTGCAGGCCGGTGGGCGAGGTCACGTTGATCTCGGTCAGCCAGTCGCCGATCACGTCGATCCCGACGAAGATCTGCCCCTTCTCGCGCAGCACCGGGCCGATGGCGGCACAGATCTCGCGGTCGCGGTCGGTCAGCGCCACCTTCTCGGCACGGCCGCCCACATGCATGTTCGACCGGGTCTCGCCGGTCTGCGGCACGCGGTTGATGGCGCCTACGGGTTCACCGTCGACAAGGATCACGCGCTTGTCGCCCTTGCTCACGTCCGGCAGGAATTTCTGCGCGATCAGCGGCTCGCGGTTGATGCCGCCGAACAGCTCGTGCAGCGACGACAGGTTGCCGTCACCCTTGAGCAGCTTGAACACCCCCGCACCGCCGTTGCCGTAAAGCGGCTTGAGGATCATGTCGCCATGCGCCTCCCGGAACGCGCGCAGCGTTTCGAGATCGCGCGCGATCGTCGTCGGCGGGGTCAGTTCGGGAAAGCGCAGCACCAGCAGCTTTTCGGGCGAATTGCGCACCCAGAACGGATCGTTCACCACCAGCGTTTGCGGATGGATCATGTCCAAGAGATGCGTGGTGGTGATGTAGCCCATGTCGAAGGGCGGGTCCTGCCGCAGCCAGACGACATCGAAGTCCGAAAGATCGACCTCGCGCATCTCGCCCAGCGTGGCATGGTCGCCCTTGACGCGCCGCACCTCGACGGACTGCCCGCGCGCCGTGACCCCGCCGCTTTGATAGGCCAGCTTGTCGGGCGTGTAGTAGAACAGCGAGTGCCCCCGCGCCTGCGCCTCTTCCATGATGCGGAAGGTGCTGTCGGCAGCAATGTCGATCCCCGCAATGGGATCCATCTGCACCGCGATTTTCATGGGCTATCTCCTGCGACCTGGGCCGCCCCTGACATGGCGCAGGCAGACCGCAAGAGCAAGGCTCGGGCCCTCTTGTCAGGCCCCGAATGCGTTCTCGAGGCGTTCGATCCGGCCCGATCCGTCGACCAGCGCCACGTCAAAGCGCACGTCGGTCAGCTGGCCCGCAGGTTCCCCCGCCAGAAAGGCCGAGGCAGACGCGCAGATGCGATCAAGCTGGCGGCGGGTGATGCGCGCGGCGGCGCGCGCGAAATCGGAACTTTTCTTCACCTCGACAAAGATCAGTCCGGCCCCGTCGCGCAGGATCAGGTCGATCTCGCCGCCCGGGCCGCGCCAGCGCCGCGCCGCGACCACAGCCCCGCTGCGCGCATAGTCCGCAGCCACCTGATCCTCTGCCGACTGTCCGGCGTGGTAGCTTGTGGCCTGTCCCATCGTCATCCGTCCTTTGCGCCGCGCGCGAGCGCCGCCTGATACACCTGCCGCTTCGGCAACCCCAGCGCTTCGGCGACGGTTGCAGCGGCATCCTTTACGCTCATGCTCGACAAGGCACGGTCGAGCGCGTCTTCGAGCGATTCTTGCGTGGCGACGCTGCGATCGCGGTCCACCAGAACGACGATCTCTCCCTTGACGCTGCGCCCTGCGAAAGCCGCAGCCAGATCACCCAGCGTTCCGCGCGACACCTCTTCGAAGCGTTTCGTCAATTCCCGGCACACCGCCGCCCGTCTCTCATGCCCCCACACTGTCACCAGATCTCCTAACATTTCCCCAACCCGTTTGGGAGATTCGTAGAACACCATGGTTGACGGCACCGCGCGCAGCTCCAGCAACTCGGCCCGGCGCGCGGCCTGCGCGTTGGGCAGGAACCCCGCAAAGAAGAACCTGTCGGTCGGCAGCCCGCCCACCGCCAGTGCGGCCAGCACCGCGGACGCGCCCGGCGCCGCGATCACCGGATGGCCTTCCGCGATGGCCGCTCCGGCAAGCTGGTATCCGGGGTCGGCGACCAGCGGCGTTCCAGCTTCCGAGGCGTAGGCGACGGATTTGCCCGCCGCCAGCGCGTCCAGAATGCGCGGGCGGGCCGCCGGGCCGTTGTGGTCGTGATAGGGCACCATGGGACGCTCGCGCAGGGCAACGCCGTGGATCTCCATCAGCTTGCGAAGGGTGCGCGTGTCCTCGGCCGCCAGCACATCCGCCGAGGCCAGAACGTCAAGCGCGCGCAAGGTGATGTCGCGGGCCGCGCCGATTGGCGTCGAAACCATGTAGAGACCGGCCGCAAGCGGTTTGATGTCGATCGGCATGGACCGCCTCCTCGTGCCGTTTACCTTCCAGCCTGTAGCGCATAGTCTGCCGCTCACTGCAAGAAAGGCACCAAGGGAAGGGTAATCCATGGTTCGATTCGTCCAGAACTCCGCAAGAACCATCCTGCGCCGGGCGGCGCTGGCCCTGACATTGGTGGCAGCCGCCTGCGGTCCCGTGACCCTTGGCGGCGTCGGCGCGGGCGGTCCGCGTGTCGACACCTCGGCCCCCGTGCCGGTCGCGCTTCTGGTGCCTGCGGGCTCTGGTCAGGCCGGCGACCAGGCGCTTGCCCAAAGCCTCGAGAATGCAGCCCGGCTTGCGATTGCCGACCTGCCGCCGACCGTTTCCGTCGACCTTCGCGTCTACCAGACGCAAGGCAACGCCACCGTCGCCGCGCAGGTCGCACAGCAGGCGATCAACGACGGCGCCAAGATCCTGCTTGGCCCGGTCTATGCCGGTGCGGCGAGTGCAGCTGGCGCCACGGCAGCGGGCGCCAACGTCAACGTCCTTGCCTTCTCGAACAACACCGACATCGCGGGGGGCAACGTCTTTGTCCTCGGCAACACCTTCGAGGCGACGGCGGACCGCCTAGCGCGCTATGCCGTCGCAAACGGGCGCGGCAGCGTGCTGGTGGTCCACGGACAGGACGCGGCCGAGACCAAGGGCAAGGACGCCATCGTCAACGCCGTCGGGGCCAGCGGCGGCACCATCGCGGGCGTCGTGCCGTTCGAATTGTCCCAGAACGGCGTCGTTCAGGCGACATCGACCATCGTCGACAGCTACCGCTCGAGCGGCGCGAACGCGCTGTTCCTGACCTCGGGCACGGCGGGCGCGCTGCCCTTCCTGGCGCAGCTTCTGCCCGAACAGGGCCTTGGCCCCGAGGATGCGCAGTTCATCGGCCTGCAGCGCTGGGACATCCCGGCCACCGCGCTGGAATTGTCGGGGCTTCAGGGCGGCTGGTTCGCAGTCCCCGATCCCGCCCTCACCCAGCAGTTCGAACAGCGCTACATGACCGCCTACGGCGAGGCTCCTCATCCGATCGCGGGCCTGGCCTATGACGGCATCGCAGCCATCGGTGCGCTCGTCGGCTCGGGCGATTCGTCGGCCCTGAGCGGCGCCGCGCTGACGCAGGCGCAGGGCTTTGCCGGCGTGAACGGCGTGTTCCGCCTGCGCAGCGACGGCTCGAACGAGCGCGGGCTGGCCATTGCGACGATCCGGGACCAGCAGGTCGTGATCGTCGATCCGGCGCCCCGCAGCTTTGGCGGCGCGGGGTTCTGAGCTGACCCTCGCCGCCGTCATGGATGTCGCCGAGGCGCCGGGAGACCTTGTTCTTCCGGCGCAGGTGCTGTTCGACCGCGCCCGCATCGCAGAACGCCTGAGCCTTGCCCATGACGCCGCCGCAGACGCGCGCGGCATCCGCGCCGCCACGGTCGAGATCCTGGGAGAAGAAATCACTGAAAGCCGCGCGCGCATCGCCGAGGCCTTTGCCGCGGCACCGTCCGACGCGTTCCCCGTGGTGCGGTCCTATGCCTATGTCATGGACTGCGTCGTTGCGGCGGTGCTGGACACCGCGCTGTCCCGGCTGCACCCAAAGCCGAACCCGACCGACGCCGAGCGGCTGACCGTTCTTGCGGTCGGCGGCTATGGCCGGGCCGAGATGGCGCCGTTCTCGGACGTCGATCTGCTGTTCCTGACGCCCTACAAGATCACCGGCTGGGCCGAGAGCGTGATCGAATCGATGCTCTACATTTTCTGGGACCTGCACCTGAAGGTCGGCCATTCCAGCCGCACGGTGAAGGACTGCATCCGGCTTGGGCGGCAGGACTACACGATCCGCACCGCGCTTCTGGAACAGCGGTTCATCGGCGGGACAGAGGCGCTGTCCGACACCCTGCGCGAACGGCTGCGCGCGGATCTCTTCGCCAATACCGAAGCCGAATACATCGAGGCCAAGTTGCAGGAGCGTGCCGAGCGCCACAAGAAGCAGGGCGGCCAGCGCTACATGGTCGAGCCCAACGTGAAGGAGGGCAAGGGCGGGCTGCGCGACCTGCAATCTCTCTACTGGATCGACAAGTACGTGCACGGCGTCGACAAGGCCGCCGACCTTGTGTCGATGGGTGTGTTCCGCCGCGAGGAATACGAGGCGTTTCGCGCCGCCGAGAACTTTCTTCTGGCGGTGCGCTGCCACCTGCACCTGATAACCGGGCGGGCGATGGACCAGCTGACATTCGACATGCAGGTCGAGGTCGCCGCGCGCATGGGCTATGCCGACAAGGGCGGGCGCCGGGCGGTCGAGCATTTCATGCAGGAGTATTTCCTGCACGCCAACAAGGTCGGCGAGGTCACACGCATCTTCCTCACCGCGCTCGAGGCGCGCCACATCAAGAAGGAGCCGCTGCTGGCCGGGCTGTTCCGGCGCCGGCGCAAGCTCAAGGACAACTTCATCGTCATCCACAACCGTCTGGCCATCGAGGATCAGGCGGTCTTCCTGTCCGACAAGCTGAACATCCTGCGCCTGTTCGAGGAAGGCCTGCGCACCGGATATCTGATCCATCCCGATGCGATGCGGCTGGTCACGGCGAACCTGCACCTGATCGACGACGGCATGCGCGAGGACCGCGAGGCGCAGCGCATCTTCATGGACCTGATGCTGAAGCACGGGAACCCCGAGCGGGGCCTGCGGCGGATGAACGAGCTCGGCGTGCTTGGCGCCTTCCTGCCCGAGTTCAAGACCATCGTCGCGATGATGCAGTTCAACATGTATCACAGCTATACGGTGGACGAGCACACCATCCAGTGCATCTCGACGCTGGCCGAGATCGAGCGGGGCGAACTGGTCGAAGAACTGCCTATCGCCAGCCGCATCCTCAAAGAGGGGCTGGACCGCAAGGTTCTCTATA
The DNA here is from genome assembly GCF_019061145.1 of Anianabacter salinae. Classification (GTDB taxonomy): domain Bacteria; phylum Pseudomonadota; class Alphaproteobacteria; order Rhodobacterales; family Rhodobacteraceae; genus Anianibacter; species Anianibacter salinarum. Next base: position 211,138 of record NZ_JAHQZS010000006.1, read on the forward strand.
CCGCGCTTCTGCTGCACGACATTGGCAAGGGCCGCGACGAGGATCATTCGGTCCTGGGCGCGCGCATCGCCCGCAGCGTCGCGCCGCGTCTGGGCCTGAGGCCAAAGGACGCCGAAACGGTGGAATGGCTGGTGCGCTATCACCTTCTGATGTCCGACATGGCGCAGAAGCGCGACATCGCCGACCCGCGCACGGTGCGCGACTTCGCCAAGGCGGTGAAGACGAAGGAGCGGCTCGACCTGCTGACCGTGCTGACCGTCTGCGACATTCGCGGCGTCGGTCCGAACACATGGAACAACTGGAAGGCGCAGCTTTTGCGCACGCTCTATCGCCAGACCGCCAGCGCACTGGAACACGGGTTGGAGGCGGTGAACCGCGAGGCGCGCGAGGACGAGGCCAAGAAGGCGCTGCGCGACGCACTGGCAAGCTGGGACAAGAAGGACCTGCGCGCCGAGACCGCGCGCCACTACGGCCCCTATTGGCAGGGGCTGCCGCCCTCGGCGCATGTCGTCTTTGCCAACCTTCTGCGCGAGATCGGCACCGACGAGATCCGTATCGACCTGATGCCGGACGAGGACCGCGACGCGACCCGCGCCTGTTTCGTCATGGCCGACCACCCCGGCATCTTCTCGCGGCTGGCGGGGGCGATCAGCCTTGTCGGCGCCAACGTGGTGGACGCGCGCACCTACACATCCAAGGACGGTTTCGCGACGGCGGTGTTCTGGGTGCAGGACAACGACGGTGCGCCGTTCGAGGCCAGCCGCCTGCCGCGCCTGCGCGAGATGATCCTCAAGACACTAAAGGGCGAGGTCGTCACCGGCGAGGCGATGAAGACCCGCGACAAGATCAAGAAGCGCGAGCGCGAATTCCGCGTGCCCACCTCGATCACCTTCGACAACGACGGCTCGGAAATCTACACGATTATCGAGGTCGATACCCGCGACCGTCCCGGTCTCTTGTATGACCTGACGCGCACGCTGGCGGCGTCGAACGTCTATATCTCCTCCGCCGTGATCGCGACCTACGGCGCGCAGGTCGTCGATACCTTCTACGTCAAGGATATGTTCGGGCTGAAGTTCTACACCGGCTCGAAACAGAAGACGCTTGAGAAACGCCTGCGCGAGGCGATCAGCGCCGGGGCAGAGCGGGCGAACGCCTGATCGGGCGTCGCCTCTTCCGCCGCGCCGCGCGCGCGTCTAGTCTGCGGCCCTGACCGATCCGCCACGGGACACCCATGACCCCCATTCGCCTGATGTCGAGCTTCCTGACCGTTGGGGGATGGACCTTCGCCAGCCGCATCCTCGGCTTTGTCCGCGACATCCTGATCGCCGCCACGCTCGGCGCGGGGCCGGTGGCCGAGGCGTTCCTCGTCGCCTTTTCGCTGCCCAACATGTTCCGCCGCTTCTTCGCCGAGGGCGCGTTCAACATGGCGTTCATCCCGATGTTCTCGAAACGGCTCGAGGCGGGCGAGGATGCTGAAAGCTTCGCCCGCGATGCGATGGCGGGGATGCTGGTGCTGCTGACCGGCTTCACCCTGCTCGGCATCGTCGCCATGCCGCTTCTGGTCACCGCGATGGCCAGCGGGTTCGCCGCTGACGAGCGCTTTGATCTGGCGGTGGTGTTCGGGCGGATCGCGTTCCCCTACATCCTCTTGATCTCGCTCGCCGCACTGATCTCGGGCGTGCTGAACGCTTCGGGCCGCTTCGTCGCGGCGGCTGCGGCGCCGGTGCTGCTGAACGTCGTGTTCATCCTGGTGATCCTTGTCGGGCAGACCCTTGATCTGCCCGCCGCGGCGCTGCTCGGCCTCGATCAAGCCAGCCAGCCGGGCCTTGAGACGGGAAGCCTGCTGGCGCTTGCCGTCCCCGTCGGCGGCGTCGTCCAGCTTGCGCTGGTGTGGTGGGCGGCGAACCGGGCCGGGTTTCGCCTGCGCCCGCGCTTGCCGCGCCTCACGCCCGAGCTCAAACGCCTCGCCATCATCGCGGCCCCCGCCATGCTCGCGGGGGGCGTCGTCCAGCTGAACCTTCTGATCGGGCGGCAGGTCGCCAGCTTCTTCGAGGGCGCGATCGCCTGGCTCAACTACGCCGACCGGCTTTACCAGTTGCCCCTTGGCGTCGTCGGCATCGCCGTCGGCGTCGTGCTGCTTCCAGACCTGTCGCGCCGCCTGCGCGCGGGCGATACGGCAGGTGGCCGCCACGCCTTCAACCGTGCGTCCGAGATCAGCCTTGCGCTGACCATCCCTGCCGCCGTCGCGCTGATCGTGATCGCGTCGCCGCTGGTGTCGGTGCTGTTCGAACGGGGCCGCTTCGATGCCGCCGACACTGCCGCCACCGCGCTGGCTCTGGCGGTCTACGGCGCGGGGCTGCCCGCCTTCGTGATGCAGAAATCGCTGCAGCCGCTGTATTTCGCGCGCGAGAACACACGCACGCCGTTCTACTATGCGCTTGCCTCGCTGGCCGTGAACGCCGTCATCGCCATCGGCCTGTCCCCCGTCATCGGCTTCATCGCCGCCGCCATCGGCACCACGCTTGCCGCCTGGGCGATGGTGATCCTCTTGTGGCGCGGCGCGCGCGGCATGGGCGAGGCGGCGGCCTTCGACGACCGCTTTCGCCGCCGCCTGCCCCGCATCCTCGGCGCCGCCGCGATCATGGGCGGCGTGCTCTGGGCGCTTGCGGCGATCATGGCACCATGGCTCTCGACGCCGGGCTTGCGCTACGCGGCACTGGCGCTCCTGGTCGCCGTGGGCATCGCCGTCTACTTTGCGGCGGCGCATGTCACCGGCGGCCTGCCGATTGGCGAGTTGCGCAAGACGCTCCGGCGCTGACCCCCGGCTTCTCCTTTGCAGAAATACGCAGTCCTACCGCCTGCGCAACCGCTGGACGATCCGCGCCCAGCCGCCGGGCGCCACGACAAAGGACAGCCCGAAACCCGCCGCGAAGCCTGCCATGTCGGCAACCCAGTCGTTGCCCGCCCCGAACAAGAACCCGAACACCAGTTGAATGCCCAGAAGAAGCGCAATCAGCGTGAAGGCGCGCAACTGGTTCTCGCCCGCTGCCCCCAGCCGCGCCCAGAGCGTGAAGGTGAAGGCGCCGATCAGGCCGTAGACCGCCGGATAGCCACCGATCAGCGGCAGAGGATCATTCAGCACCAGCGTATAGACCAAAGCCCCCAGAATCGCCGAGCCGAAGAACACCGCGACCACGGCGAGCGCGCCGAAGGTCTCGGCCACCATCTTGCCCAGCGCCACAAGGAACACGAGCACGAAGATCATGTGCGTCGCGCTGGCATGGACGAACGGGTAGGAGACAAAGCGGACAACCTGTTCCGGCGGCCACCGCCCGTTCGCCAGCATCCAGTCAAGGATATCGCCCGAAAACGCGAAACGCTCGATGGCATCCAGCCGCCAGCCTACCGCCTGCGGCCCGCCGACCAGCCCGCGTGTGCCCAGCTGGAAAACGATTTCCGGCAGCACCATCGCAAGGGCCAGAACGATGACCACGGGCGGAAGGGGGTTGACGGGGGACTCGGTGTAGGGATTGCTCATGGGCCGGGTTTCCTTGACGGGTGTGGCCCCCAGCGGTAAGCGAGCGCGGCGCAGAAATCCATGACGGAGTGCCAGATGGCCCAGCCCCAGTTCACCCCTCGCGTCTTCTCGGGCATCCAGCCATCGGGCGGGCTGACGCTGGGCAACTATCTTGGCGCCATGAAACGCTTTGTCACGATGCAGGACGAAGGGTCGTTCGAGACGATCTACTGCATGGTCGATTTGCACGCGATCACCGTCTGGCAGGACCCGGGCAAGCTGACCCGCGCCACGCGCGAGCTATGCGCCGGTTTCATCGCCGCCGGGATCGACCCCGAACGCTCGATCCTGTTCAACCAGAGCCAGGTGCCCGAGCACGCGCAGCTCGGCTGGATCTTCAACTGCGTCGCCCGCATGGGCTGGATGAAGCGGATGACCCAGTTCAAGGACAAGGCGGGCAAGAATGCCGAGAACGCCTCGCTGGGCCTGTTCGGCTATCCGGCGCTGATGGCCGCCGACATCCTTGCCTACCACGCGACCCATGTGCCGGTGGGTGAGGATCAGAAGCAGCACCTCGAGCTGACCCGCGACATCGCCGCCAAGTTCAACCACGACTATGAGACCGAGTTCTTCCCGCTGACAGAGCCGGTGATCGAGGGCGCGGCGACGCGGGTGATGTCCTTGCGCGACGGATCGAAGAAAATGTCGAAATCCGACCCGTCCGACATGGCGCGGATCAACATGACCGACGACGCCGAGGCCATCGCGTCGAAGATCCGCAAGGCGCGCACCGACCCAGAGGCGTTGCCGTCCGAGGCGGCGGGCCTGAACGACCGGCCAGAGGCGCGCAACCTCGTGAACATCTATGCCGCGCTGGCGGACCGGACCGTGGACGCGGTGCTGGCCGAGGTCGGCGGCAAGCAGTTTTCCGAGTTCAAGCCGATGCTGGCCGATCTGGCGGTGGACAAGCTGTCGCCGATCTCGACCGAAATGGCGCGACTGATGCAGGACCCTGCGGAAATCGACCGCATCCTTGGGCGCGGGGCAGAGCGCGCGCGCGCCATCGCCGCGCCGATCCTCGCGCAGGCCTACGACATCGTCGGGCTGGTGCGCTCGGCCTGATCCGGGCGGCGGAATTTCAGGGAAATTCCGGGCCAAATCCTTTGAAAGGATTTGGCGCCGCTCGCTGGCCTGTCGATATTCGCACAGCACTGGTGCCGAATTGGCAAGTTTCGCTCTTCCGGGCGCAGGGTCACACTGTGGCGCGCAAGGAGAGTTCCAGATGACCAATCCCGTCCATCCCGCCGCCCGCATCGGCCATGTCCACCTCAGGGTCGCGGACCTCGACCGTGCCATCGCCTTCTACTCGGGCGTTCTGGGATTCGAGATCCAGCAGCGCTATGGCGAACAGGCGGCGTTCCTGTCTGCGGGCGGCTATCACCACCACATCGGCCTGAACACCTGGGACTCGCTGGGCGGCACACCGCCGCCGCGTGGTCACACCGGGCTCTTTCACACCGCGTTTCTTTATCCCGACCGCGCGACGCTGGGCGATGCGGTCGCACGGGTCACCGAGGCGGGCATCGCCCTGACCGGTGCCGCCGATCACGGGGTGAGCGAGGCGGTGTATCTCGACGATCCCGACGGCAACGGCGTCGAGCTTTACCGCGACCGCCCCGAAGCGGAGTGGCCGCGCGATGCAAACGGCGCGCTGAAGATGGTCAACGCCCGGCTCGACGTGCGCGCCCTGATTGCCGAGGCGCGGCGCTAGACGCCCCGCCGCCGCTCGCCTAGTGTCGCGCCCCGGACCTACGGAGGCAGAGGCACATGGCGACCGGCAAGAACATCCGCACCTACTTTGACGGCAAATGGCATGACGGCAACGTGCCGGTGATGCGGGCCGCCGACCACGGGTCCTGGCTTGGGACCACGGTGTTCGACGGGGCCCGGTCGGTCGATGGTATGGCGCCCGACCTGCGCGCCCATGTGGAGCGCGTGAACCGCTCGGCCGAGGCGCTGATGATCCGTCCCACCGTTGGCGCGGACGAGATGGTCGGCCTCATCGAGGATGGCCTCAAGGCCTACCCGAAGGGCGCGCCCGTCTACATCCGGCCGATGTACTGGTCCACCGAAAGCGACTACCTGGCGATCGTGCCCTCGCAAGAGGCGACAGGCTTCTGCATCTGCCTCGAAGAGGTGCCGATGGCTGACCCCGAAGCGACGACGACGCTGGCGACGTCACGGTTCCGGCGCCCCGTGATGGAAAGCGCCGTGGTCAACGCCAAGGCCGGGTGCCTTTACCCGAACAACGCGCGGATGCTGGCCGAAGTGCGCGCCAAGGGCTACGGCAACGCGCTGGTTGCGGATGCCATGGGCAACGTCGCGGAATCCGCCAGCGCCAACGTCTTCATGGTGCGCGACGGCGTCGTCCTGACCCCGATCCCCAACGGCACCTTCCTTGCAGGCATCACCCGCGCGCGGCACATCGAGAACTTGCGCGCCGACGGGGTCGAGGTGATCGAGACGGTCCTGGGCTTCGACGACTTCCGCAGCGCGGACGAGGTGTTCCTGACCGGCAATCTGAACAAGGTGACGCCAGTGACCGAATTCGAGGGCACCGCGTATCAGCATGGGCCGATCACGCGGCGCGCGCGGTCGCTGTATTGGGACTGGGCCCGGTCCGCGATCTGACCAACACCGTGCCATGTTGCAAAATTGCAAGGCATCGCGCCCCGATCCGCCCCGTTATCGCCACAATTCATTTTGTGGCGGACGCATGATCCCCTAGCCTCGCGGGAACGACACAGGCGGGACAGGGATGCATCGCATGAAGAAGTCGGTCTTGGCCGCCGTGCTGGCGGGCGCGGTTCTGGGGATGCCGGGGGCTGCCCTTGCGGACTACGATCTTGAAGAGACCTGCGGCTATTACGCTCACCGGGCCGACGGCAAGGGAACGGGGCCGGATGCGCCGTGGATCGTGCAGATTGCACAAAGCTGCGCCACTGCGCTGGAACGTGTGACCGCAGGCGCCGCAGACGGAACGCAGCTGCACCACGACACGCAATACCTGGACCGGCTGGAAAAGTTCCGCCGCTTCGTGACGCTTCTCGTGGTGGACCGGGTGCGCGCGCACAAGGCACAGGTGCGCGAGACCGGGATCGACACGCCGCTGCGGGACATCTGGTTGACCCACACCGGCGAGTACCTGATCGCACGCAAGCTGGAGGTCACCACGGCCTACGACATCTGGCTGGAACAAAGCGGCTTCGACATCGCCGGAATCGACTGACGCAGCACATTGCAAGGTGCCCTGCCTTCGGCCATGATCCGGTCGTCAGGGAGACCCCGATGCGCAAGTTCCTCGTCGTGCTCGACGACAGCCGTGAATGCCTGAATGCGATGCGATTCGCCGCCATGCGGGCCGCCCGGACGGGCGGAGGCGTGCAGATCCTGTCGATCATCCCGCCAGACGAATTCCAGCACTGGATCGGCGTTGGCGACATCATGCGGCAAGAGGCGCGGGAACGGATCGAAGCCCATTTCGAGGTTTTCGCGAAATGGATGCGCGACCGGCAGGGGGTCGATCCAGAGCTGGTGATCCGAGAGGGTGAACCGGTCGACCAGATCCTTGCGCAGATCCGCGAGGATGCGGATGTCGGCGTGCTGGTGCTGGGCGCGGGAACCGAGAAAAGCGGCCCCGGCCCGCTGGTGTCGCAACTGTCCCGGACCTCGGGCACGTTGCCGGTGCCGATCACCATCGTGCCGGGCGATCTGTCGAAAGAGCGGCTAGAGGCCGTCACCTGAGGGTTAGACCTCTCTGGCGAGCCCTTCCAATCGCTCTCGATTTTCTTTAGAATGTTTCTAAATCTTGACTATGGTTGCGGCCATACGCATATCTGACGAAACCGATAAGGATTATCCGTCATGTTCATCCAGACAGAGTCGACCCCGAACCCCGCGACGCTCAAGTTCCTGCCCGGGCAGGCCGTTCTGGACGCGGGCACGGCAGACTTTCCCAACGTCGATGCCGCCGAGAAATCGCCGCTCGCCGCGCGCCTGTTCGGCGTTGACGGCGTGTCGGGCGTGTTCTTCGGCACAGACTTCGTGACCGTCACCAAGACGGACGCGATCGCGTGGGATCATATCAAGCCCGCCCTTCTGGGCGCGATCATGGAGCATTATCAGTCCGGCCAGCCGGTCATGGTGGGTGACGCAGGCGCGGTCGGCCATGCCGATCACGACGGCCCCGATGCCGAGATCGTCGGCCAGATCAAGGAACTGCTCGACACCCGCGTGCGGCCCGCCGTGGCGCAGGATGGCGGCGACATCACGTTCCACGGCTTCGAGCGGGGTGTGGTCTATCTGCACATGCAGGGCGCTTGCGCTGGTTGCCCGTCGTCTACGCTGACGCTCAAGATGGGCATCGAGAACCTGCTGCGTCACTACATCCCAGAAGTGACCGAGGTGCGCCCGGTCGCCGTGTGATGGCCACGCTTCTGGCGTTCGACACAGCGGCCGCGCAGTGCGCGGCCGCTTTGCTGACGGATGGCCGCATCGTTGCCACCCGCCGCACCGAGATGTCGCGGGGGCAGGCCGAGGCGCTGATGCCGCTGCTGCAAGAGGTGTTGGCAGAGGCGGGCGCGGGCTGGAGCGACCTTGACGCCATTGGTGTCGGAGTAGGCCCCGGCAACTTTACCGGCATCCGCATCGCGGTGTCCGCCGCGCGCGGGCTTGCCCTGTCGCTTGGGATTCCGGCGATCGGCGTGTCCGGGTTCGAGGCACTGGCGGACGGCACGGACGCCGATCTTGTCAGCCTGCCCGCTCCGCGCGGCATGGTCTATGTTCAGGCGGTGGCAGATGGCCAGACAATCGGCGATCCCGCACAGCTTGCGCCGGATGCCGTGGGCGCGCTGACGGCCTGCCACGTCCTTGGCACCGACAGCGTCCGCCTCGCCGCTGCCATCGGCGCCGCGCGCAGCACCGAGCGCGACCTGTCGGGCATTGCCACCGGGATCGCCCACGTTGCCGCTGCGCGACTGTCGGACCCCGGCTTTGACCGCACCCTTCGGCCCGCGCCGCTTTACCTGCGTCCCGCCGATGCCGCCCCCCCGCGCGAGGCGCCGCCGGTGATGCTGGGATGACACCTGGCGCGCTGGCCGAATTGCACGCGCAATGCTTCGACACGCCGCCCCCCTGGAGCGCGGAGTCGTTTGCGGACCTTCTGTCGGACCCCCATGTTTTCCTCTTGAAAGACCGCGGCGCCGCCCTTGTCGGACGTGCCGCCGCCGGAGAGGCCGAACTGCTGACGCTGGCCGTGCCGCCCGAGGCGCGGCGGCACGGCATCGCAAGCGCCCTGCTGGACAACTTCCAGGCCGAGGCCACCCGGCGCGGGGCGGTTACTGCATTCCTCGAAGTCTCGGCAGAAAACGCCGCGGCGCGGGCGCTTTATGCCGCTGCGGGATGGCACGAGGTGGGGCGCCGCCCCCGCTACTACCGCACACCCGGCGGGCTTTCGGTCGATGCGCTGGTGCTTTCCAAGGCGCTTTGCTCCTCGTGACGGCGGGTCAGGCCATGAACGCGGCGGCAAACGCCCCATCGTGACCGGGAATCCCTGAAAAACCAGTTGACCCTCCCCGGGGCCTCGTCCCTAATTCGCCGATGATCCCGATACGGGATCGGCTGCTTTTCGGGGATATCGGCGGCACAGCCGAGGCACCCCATCACAACCGGGAGACATCCATGACCCTGATGACGAAATTCCTCGGCGCCGCGGGCGCGCTTGCGCTGACCGCGGGCGCTGCATTGGCAGAGCCGGGCCTCATCATCGACCTTGGCGGCAAGTTCGACAAATCCTTCAACGAATCCGCCTACACCGGTGCACAGCGCTGGATCGAAGAGACCGGCGGCGACTACACCGAGACCGAGCTTCAGTCCGAGGCTCAGCGCGAGCAGAACATGCGCAAGATGGCAGAGCGCGGCGCGAACCCCATCGTGGTTCTCGGCTTCGCCAACGCCTCGACCCTTGAAAAGGTCGCGCCCGACTATCCCGACACCAACTTCGCCATCGTCGACATGGTCGTCGATGCGCCGAACGTGAAATCCATCGTCTTCACCGAGCATACCGGCAGCTACCTTGTCGGCATCATGGCGGCGATGGCGTCGGAAACGGGCACCGTGTCCTTCGTCGGCGGCATGGACGTTCCGCTGATCCGCAAGTTCGCCTGCGGCTATGCACAAGGCGCCAAGTCGGTCAGCGACGACATCAACGTGATCGCGAACATGACCGGCAACACGCCGACCGCGTGGAACGATCCGGTGAAGGGCGCAGAACTTGCCAAGTCGCAGATCAGCCAGGGCTCTGACGTGGTCTTCGCAGCCGCGGGCGGCACCGGTGTCGGTGTGCTTCAGGCCGCCGCGGACGAGGGCGTCTATTCGATCGGCGTCGATTCGAACCAGAACTACCTGCACCCGGGTTCCGTGCTGACCTCGATGCTCAAGCGCGTCGACAACGCCGTCTATGACGTCTTTGAAGAAGGCCGCAACGACGCGTTCGCGCCCGGCATCGAAGTCCTGGGCATCTCCGAAGAGGGCGTCGGCGTCGCCGTGGACGAGAACAACGAATCGCTCGTCACCGAAGAGATGATGGCCGCCGTCGATGAGGCGAAGGCCAAGATCGCGTCCGGCGAGATCGAGGTGCACGACTACACCTCCGACGACAGCTGCCCGGCGCTTTCGTTCTAAATGACCGCGCAGGCGACACAGGCGGGGGGGGCGGGGGGGGGGGCCCCCCCCCCCCCACCCAAAAGCATTTTCCACACCCTCCCTCCCCGGCGCACGCCCAAAACCAACGCCTCACCCGCCACTCCCTGCCCCGTCCCCCCGGGACT
>NZ_JAHQZS010000007.1 GCF_019061145.1 Anianabacter salinae
CCGCAGGCGGCGCAATACCTCAGGCCGGACGCCGCAGGCGGCGCAATACCTCAGGCCGGACGCCGCAGGCGGCGCAACCCGCTCAGTAGCGGCCGATGCTTACGTTGGCGAGCGTCTCGATCACCTTGCCCTGCGCGTTGATCGCCTTGACGTCGACGGTGTACTGGTTGTTCCGCCCGCCCGAGCAGGGTGGCAGATAGCCCGACGTGGCAAGGCTTCCGGTGCTGCGCGCGGCCTTCACGATGCGCGCACCGCGCGGCATCTGGTCGGTCATGCCGGGCAGCGCCGGGATGTCGGCCACGCCGGGGCGCACGCCGACGCCGACGATGCCGTGCCCGCCGTTGCGCGACAGCGGCTGATAGCTCTTGTCGTTGTATTCGAAGACCAGCATCACCGCGGCGTCCGGAATGCCCGAAACACGCATCGGCGGCGTCGATCCATTGCCGCCATGGGCCGAACACTGCTGGCCCGAAGGCACGCGGTTGCCGTCCCAGGGGGATTTCAGTTGCACTTGCATCTCGGCCAGGACGGGCGAGGCAAGCAGGGTCAATGCGGCGGACAGGGCAATGAATTTCATGGGGGCATCCATAGGGTTACGCGGCGCCGGATGTGGCACGGCGCAAGGTTTACGCAGCTTCCCCGCGACCTCAACCCCTGAAGTGGCCTATTCCGCCGCCGTCAGCGTTACTGCCTCGACCTCGGACACGATGTCCTGCACCACATCCGACAAAAGCCCCTCGTCCTCGCACTCCGCCATCACGCGGATCAGCGGCTCGGTGCCGGACTTGCGGATCAAAAGGCGGCCCGATCCGTTCAACCGGATCTCGGCGGCGCTGATCGCCGATTGCACGGTGTCGCGCGCCAGCGGGTCTTGCCCCGCACGGTAGCGTACGTTCTTCAACAGCTGCGGCACCCTCTCGAAGCTTGCGCTGAGTTCGGACGCAGGCCGCCCCGTCTCGGCCATCGCCGCCAGGAATTGCAGGCCCGCGATCAGCCCGTCGCCGGTGGTCGCATAGTCGGTCATCACGATGTGGCCCGACTGCTCGCCGCCAAGGTTCCAGCCGCCCGAGCGCATCCGCTCTACGACATAGCGGTCGCCCACGGGTGTGCGTTCCAGCCCGATGCCGCGCCCCGACAGCCAGCGCTCCAGCCCAAGGTTCGACATCACCGTGGCGACCAGCGTGTTGCCGCGCAGCTTTTCCTGTTCGGCCCAGCGGGACGCGAACAGCGCCATGATCTGATCGCCGTCCGCAACACGGCCCGTCTGGTCAAGGATCATCACCCGGTCGGCGTCGCCATCAAGGCAGATGCCAACGTCGGCGCCGGTCTCGACCACGGTGCGTGCGGCCAGCGCGGTGTTGGTCGACCCGCAGCCTTCGTTGATGTTGGTGCCGTCAGGATCGACGCCGATGGCGATCACCTCGGCGCCGAGTTCCCACAGCACCTCGGGCGCGGCCTTGTAGGCGGCGCCGTTGGCGCAATCGACGACGACCTTCAGGCCCGACAGCATCCGGCGGCCCGGAAAGGTGGTCTTTGCGAATTCGGTGTAGCGCCCGCGCGCATCCTCGATCCGGCGCGCGCGGCCGATGGAGTCGGGCTTGCACGGCACGATCTCGCCCATGACCATGCGCTCGATCTCGGCCTCGGCCTCGTCCGACAGCTTGAAGCCGTCCGGGCCGAAGAACTTGATGCCGTTGTCATGGTGCGGATTGTGGCTGGCCGAGATCATGATCCCGAAATCGGCGCGCATCGAATGGGTCAAAAGGCCCACCGCAGGCGTCGGCACCGGCCCAAGCAGAAGCACGTTCATTCCCGTCGAGGTCAGCCCCGCCGTCAGCGCATTTTCCAGCATGTAGCCCGACAGGCGGGTATCCTTACCGATCACGACGCGGTGGCCGTTCGACCCATCGCGGCGGAAATACCGCCCCGCTGCCGCGCCAAGGCGCAGCGCGATGTCCGCCGTCATGGGATAGGTATTGGCCGTGCCGCGCACCCCGTCGGTGCCGAATAGCTTTCGCGTCATTGCGTCGATGCCCCCGCGTTTCGTATGGCCCGTTCTAGGTGCAGGGCCTGACGAGTTTGCTTCATATCATGCACGCGCACGATCTGAACACCCTGTGCGATCCCCGCAAGGGCCACGGCGATGCTTCCGGGGCCCCGCTGGGCGGGTTCCGGCTCATGCCCGAGGGTTCCGATGAACCGTTTGCGTGATGCGCCCAGCAGGATCGGGCAGCCAAGGGCATGGAACAGCGACAGCCGCTGCAAGAGGGTCAGGTTATGCTCCAGCGTCTTGCCAAAGCCGATGCCGGGGTCGATCACGATGGCATCCCTTGCGAGGCCCGCCGCCTCTGCCGCCGCCACGCGGGCGGCGAGGAAATCGTAGACGTCGAGCAGCACGTCGTCATAGTCCGGCGCCTGCTGCATGGTCTTGGGATCGCCCTTCGCGTGCATCAGGCAGACGGGCACGCCAGTCTCGGCCACGACACCCGCAAGGTGCGGATCATGGGTAAAGGCGGCCACGTCATTGACCATGTCCGCCCCTGCCGCCAGCGCCGCGCGCGCGACCGGCGCCTTGCGGGTATCGATCGAGATCGGCAGCGAAAGCTGGCTGCGGATGGCCAAGATCAAAGGCGCTGTCCGCTCTGTTTCTTCATCTATTTCAACGACATCCGCGCCCGGCCGGGTGGATTCTCCGCCGACATCCAGGATATCGGCGCCCTCCTCTGCCAGCACGCGCGCGCGGTTCAACGCGGCGTCCTTCGCATTGAACACACCGCCATCCGAAAAGCTGTCGGGCGTCACGTTCAGGATCGCCATGATCCGGGGGGCGTCCATGCTCAACCCCACGAGCGGCGCGCGCGGGGCGGTCAGGTGCATGGCCACCTCGGGCGGCAGATCCGAGGCAGGGATCAGCACCGGCGCGCGGCCGCGTTCCAGCACCTCGGCGCGGTCGAACCAGCACCATCCGCCCGCGAGCGTCAGCGCGCCTTCGGGGCGCGCCGGGTCGGTCGAGGGGATCGGGCGATAGTAGGGGCTCATCCCGTCTTCCCGGCCCGGTCAGGACTGTCGTCGCCCACCGAAATCCGCGCGGCATCCGCCGCGATGACGCGCATCGGCACGCCCGGCAGCGTCGGCAGGTTCATGCCGATATCGAGCACTTCGCCCGCCTGCATCAGTCCAGCAAACCAGCCGATCAGCGCCGCGACGTCGCGCGGCTCGGCCGACGGGCCATCGATGGCATCCAGCACGATCTTGGACGGCGCCCAGACGCAATGCTGTCCGTGCTTCATCGCCCAGTCGAGTTCGGTGCGGCTGCCGACCACCACGCAGCGCTGGTCGCGCCCAGCCAGAACCCAGGCGTTCTGCTCGATCGCCAGAAGATCGATGCGGCGCTGCGCTGCGGGCTGCCCTGCCTGCGGCGCCGCAACCCCCGCCGGGCCGACGCAAAAGATCAGCGCCCGGTCCATCGCCGAAAGCTGGTCGATCCACGCGGCAAGGTGCGGCGAGGCGATAGCCGCGTTCGACAGCGCGACGATGGTGGGATGCGGAGACAGGCCGCTTTCGTCGGGCGCGCGCGGCAGGGCATCGGCACGGCTGCGGGCGATCTCGACCCCCAAGGCCCCCGGCCCCCGGTCCAGCTTTTCGATCCGCACGAAAACCCGGCGCGCCTGCGGTGCGTCAAGGATGCGCAGCGCCAGCCGTTCGGCCAGCGTTTCCAGCAGGTTCAGCCGTTCGGCAGACAGTTCCGCGTCGATGGCCTCGGTGATGGTGTCGTAGCTGAGGATGCGGTCGACATCGTCGTCCAGCGGCGTCTCGGGTGGTTGCACCTCGACCACCACGTTGAAGTTGAGCCGCTGGCTGCGCCCGCGTTCCGCCTGGAAGGCGCCGATGTCGGCCTCGCGCACATGATCGCGCAGCGAAATGCGGTCGTGCAGGTCGCGCGGGCGCGTCGCCTCGGCGCGCGCTTCGGGATGCTCGAAGGCCAGTGTCGTGTCGCTTGTCATTGCCGCCCCTGCTAGCCGTTTGGCAAGCACAAGGCCAGACGCACGGGCAAACGGGCCGCCCGAAGGCGGCGCTTGCGGCGGCATCCGCGACCCCGCCCTAGCGGCTGGAGATGCGGGTGTCCTTGTAGAAGTAATGCACCCCGATCGACGCGGTGCGGGTGAACACCCGCGCCCAGGACGGATTGACGGCGGTGGTGTGGTAGTAGGTCGCGCCCTTGGTCAACTCGCGCGGCGCGCCGTCCAGCATGGCGCGGGCGACCTTGCCGACACGCTCCCAGGCGCGCGGCTCGGTGACGTCCTCGGCATGGCCGTCGCAGGTGTAGGTGAACTGGCACTGATACCGCGCGCCGGTGCCCTGATTCACGACCCCGCACACGGATGTCGGATAATAAGAATCGTCGACCCGGTTCAGGATCACTTCGGCCACGGCGAACAGGCCCTTTGCCGTCTCGCCCCGCGCCTCGAAATACAGCGCTTCGGTCAGGCATTGCCATTCCGCGCCGCCCGACGCTGCGGGCTGCGCCGCAAGCCAGGCATCCGAATGCACCGGCACGGCGCCGGTCTCGCGGACTTCCTCGGTTGCGAGTGACGACAGGCGGTCCGCATCGAGGCGGCCAAGCGCGTCGCGTTCCGAGCCGAAAAGATCGGTCAGGTGCAGGGTCAGGTCCGCCTGCGGATCATTCGCTTGCGACAGCGTCTCGTCCGCCAAGGCGGCACCGGACAGCAGCGTTGTGGTGGCAGCCACACACGCCAGAAATCTCTTCATGACATCCCCCGTTTGGCAGCGTTTGAGGCTTCGGCCCCCGGGTAAAGCCGTTGTGTAATATCAATTCCGCACAAGAGTCCAGCAATCCGCGCGAGCGGTGCATTTTCGCAAGGCGACGCCGCAATTGCAGCACCGCGGGACCGCTCGCGCGATACCGTTAACAAAGGTTTGATTTCGGCAGTCTAGAGATTGGCGACAGGCGCGCCGCGGCGCGGCTGTGTCAACGCAAGCTGCGCTGCGGCAAGGCGCGCGACAGGCACCCGGAACGGCGAACACGAGACATAATCGAACCCTGCGTCACGGCAGAAGGCGATTGATTCGGCGTTGCCGCCATGCTCGCCGCACATCGACAGGACAATCTCGGGCCGGGTCTGGCGCGCCCGTGTCGCGCCGATGGTCAACAACTCTCCGACCCCGTCGAAATCGAGGACGTGGAACGGGTCTTCGGCAAAGACGCCCTGCCGCACGTATTCCGACATGAACCGCCCCGCGTCGTCGCGCGACAGGCCATATGTCATCTGCGTCAAATCGTTCGTGCCGAAGGACAGGAACGCCGCGTGCTGTGCGATCTCGTCCGCCCGCAGCGCCGCGCGCGGTGTCTCGACCATCACGCCCAGCTTGTAGTCGAAGGACACGCCGCGCTCGGCCCGAACTGCGGCCGCCACAGCCTCGACGTTGGCGCGCACCATCTCGACCTCGCGCTTGGCCGACACCAGCGGGATCATGATCTCTGGCACCACCGGGTCGCCGTCGCGGCTGGCCTCGATGGTCGCCTCAAAGATCGCGCGGGCCTGCATGTCGTAGATCTCGGGAAAGGTGACGCCCAGCCGCACGCCGCGCATCCCCAACATCGGGTTCACCTCGGACAACAGCTCGACCCGGCGCGCGACATCGGCGAGCGGCAGGTCCATCGCCTCAGCCATCTCGCGCATGCCCTCGCGGTCGCCGGGCAGGAATTCGTGCAGCGGCGGGTCGAACAGCCGGATGCAAACAGGCAATCCCTGCATGGTGCGGAACAGCGCGGTGAAATCCGCCCGCTGCAACGGCAGCAGCCGCTCCAGCGCCGCCGCGCGGGCGGGCACACCGTTGGCAAAGATCACCTCGCGCATCAGCGTCAGGCGGTCTTCCTCAAAGAACATATGCTCGGTCCGGCACAGGCCGATGCCCTGCGCCATGAAGGTCCGCGCCATCAGCGCGTCGGCGGGCGTATCGGCGTTCGCCCGGATGCCGATGTCGCGCAACTGGTCGGCCCAACCCATGAAGGTCTGGAAAGCGTCGCCAAGCGCAGGTTCCAGAAGGTCGGCAGCGCCCGCCAACACCTCGCCGGTTGCGCCGTCGACCGTCACGACATCGCCTTCCGAGAACCGCCGACCGTCCGCTACGATCAACTCCTTGCGGCGGGAAGACAGCGTAAGTCCCTGCACGCCGACCACGCAAGGCAGGCCAAGCCCACGCGCGATTACGGCGGCATGGCTGGTCATCCCGCCGCGTTCGGTCACCACGCCGACCGACGCATGCATCCCGCGAATGTCCTCGGGCGAGGTTTCATGGCGCACGAGGATACAGTTCTCGTCGCGCGCCGCCGCCGCCTGCGCCGCGTTCGAGGTGAAGACGATGCGCCCGGTGGCCGCGCCGGGACTGGCAGCGATGCCGCGCAGGATGGCATCGCGCGGGCCGCGCGGGTCGACCTGCCGGTGCAGCAGTTCCGTGAGCGCGCGCGGCGCGATGCGCAGGATCGCCTCTTCCTTCGGGATCATCCCGTCCTCGGCCAGCGCCACGGCGATACGCAGCGCGGCCCGGCTGGAGCGTTGCACGCGCACCGCATCGAGGATGTGCAAGGTGCCGGATTCTATGGTGAATTCGATCTGCATTTCCTCGCGCAGACGCTTGCGGCACAGCACGCCGTAGTCCAGCAGCGTCTCGAAGCACGCGGGCGCAAGATCTTCCAACGACGGGCCACGCGCGTCGCGCGTCAGATAGATCGCGCCCGCGCCCTGCCCCAGCGCATCGCGCCCCTGGCTCTGGCTCAGGTATCGCCCTGTTATCTGCGGCTCGCCGGTGGTCGAATCCACGAACTGGATCACGCCGGCCCCCGATTCCGCCGCGCCCAGCCCCAGCGCCATGTCCTGCACCACAAGGCCAAGGCCCGCATCGGCAGGCGCGCCCTTTGCCTGACGCAAGAGCCGCGCAGTCGTGCCTTCCCAGGCGCGCGCCATGCTTTTCAGCACCTCGGCCAATTGCTTGGCGGGGGTTTGCGGGAAATCGGTGTCGGTTTCCTCGAGGTAGATTTCAAGCGCGCGGTCGATGGCGGCGCGGTCATAGCTTTCGGGCAGGTCGAACGCCTCGGGGTCGATCCGTTCGACATGTATGGCGTAAGCAAGGATGAAGCGCAGGTAGAGAGCATCCGCCGCCTCTTGCCCGATCCGCTCGGCCAGAAGCCCGTGCAGCGCGTCGTTCATGCCGACGTTGAGGATCGCACCCGGCCCGCCCCAGTCAGGGTCCTCACTTGAGGGTCGCACCGTAAGCAACGGATATTCGCCGAATTCCGCAAGGATCGCATCGACGTCCGGCAGGTTGCCCTGCGCGATCTGGTGCACCGTCGTGAACGGCAGCGCGACGGTCAGGGGCACGGGCATATCGAGCCGGACAAGGCGTTGCAGACACTTCGCCCGGCCCCCGTGGGTGCCCGTCGACATGCGCGCGCTGGGGGTAATCAGGGTGAACTGGTCAAGATCGACATGTTTCTGCAATGCAGCATCCTCCGTGGCCGGAGGATACGCTCTTGCCGATTCGATGCAAGGTGTCCTTGACAGTTCTGTGTCAGCCCTCGATCCGTGTCAGATCGGCCACAGACAGGCAGATGGTGCGGATACGGCTCAGCAAATTCAAGCGGTTACGCCGCAATATCTCGTTCTCGGCGTTGATCTGGACCGCGTCGAAGAAGGCGTCGATGGGTTGGCGCAAGGCCGCCATCGCCTGCATCGCGGCCGCGAAATCCTCGGACGCCATGGCGGGCGCGATCTTTGCATCCGCAGCATCGAGCGCGGCGAACAGCGCCTTTTCCTCCTCGGCCTCGGCGAATTTCGCATCCGCGCCAAAGGAGTATTCGACGCCGTCCTTCTCTTCGGCCTGGGACAGGATGTTGTTGGCGCGCTTGAAGCCCTGCAGCAGGTTCGCTCCGTCCTCGGTCTTGAGCGTTTCCGCCAGCGCCTTGGCCCGGTTGACCAGAAGTGTCAGGTCGTCCGCACCGGGCATCGCAAGGCAGGCGTCGATGACATCGTGCCGGATGCCCTCGTCGCGCAGGTGGACCTTGAGGCGGTCGTGGAAGAAGGAGAGTAGGTCAGCAATAGCGTCGGTCATTGCGCCCCTGTCAGACCACGCATGGACCTTGGCATGTTGACGCAGGAGCGCAGTAGTTCCGACCCTTACCCCATTGCCCAACACCAACCGGATCACCCCCAGCGCCGCGCGGCGCAGCGCGTAGGGGTCTTTCGACCCCGTGGGTTTCTCGTCGATGGCCCAGAACCCTGTCAGCGTGTCGATCTTGTCGGCCAGCGCCACGGCGACCGATGCCGGGTCGGTCGGAACCTCGTCAGATGGCCCGAGCGGCTTGTAATGCATCTCGCAAGCGGCGGCGATGTTGTCGCCAAGGCTTGCACTTTTCGCGTAATACCGGCCCATGATCCCCTGCAATTCCGGGAATTCGTAGACCATTTCCGACGAAAGGTCGGATTTGCACACCCGTGCCGACAATGCGGCGTCATCGGCGTCCGCCCCGACCAGCGGCGCGATCTCGCGGGCCAGCGCCTCGATGCGGGCGATCCGGTCGGCCTGCGACCCCAGCTTACGGTGGAAGGTCACGTCTTTCAGCGCCGCGCCCATGCCGTCCAGACCAACATCACGAATGGTGCGCAAGTCATTCTCCCAAAAGAACTTTGCGTCCGACAGCCGGGCCGCGAGAACCTTCTGGTTCCCCGCCAGGATCGCCGCGCCGCCGTCCTTGGGCTCGTTGTTGGCGACGGTCACGAACTTCTCGATCCGGCCCGTCTTGGCGTTTCGCACCGAAAAGAACTTCTGATGCTCCTTCATCGAGGTCTGCAGCACCTCGGGCGGAAGGCCCATAAAGTCCGCGCCGATCTCGCCCATCAGCACCACGGGCCATTCAACCAGCCCCGCGACCTCGGCCAGAAGGCCGCGATCCTCGACCACCTCCAGCCCTTGCGCGAACGCCATCTGCGTCGCCTCGTTCCAGATGTGGTCTGCCCGCTCGGCGGGGTCCAGCACCACGAACGCGCGCTTCAATTTCGCCGCGTAATCCTCGAAAGAGGTTACCGAAATCTCGCCCCTAGACAGGAACCTGTGGCCCTGCGTCCGGTCGCCCGCAACGATCCCGTCAATGTCCAGCGGCACCACCGACGCCCCGGCTTCGTCGTGCAGGATGCACAGGATCGACTGCAAGGGGCGCACCCAGCGCAAGGTGCCAGCACCCCAGCGCATCGACTTTGGCCAGGGGAAATTGCGCACGGCGTTTTCCAGAACCTCGGCCACGATCTCGGCAGCCGGACGTCCCGGGCGTTCGATCACGGCGTAATACACCTGCCCCTTCTTGTCGTCGCGTGCCTGCAACTGGTCCTGCGTGACGCCCGCAGAACGCAAGAACCCCTCGATCGCCTTGTCGGGCGCGTCGGTGCGGGGGCCCTTGCGTTCCTCGCGCACGGCGGGGCTGTGCTTGAGCAGGCCCTCGACCACCAGCGTCAGGCGGCGCGGCGTCGCAAAGCCGCCCGCATGGGCATAGCTCAGCCCCGCCTCGGCCAGCCCGTCCGTCACAAGGCGGCGCAGATCGTCCGTCGCCTTGGCCTGCATCCGCGCCGGAATTTCCTCGGAGAACAGCTCGATCAGAAGGTCGGGCATCATTCGGTCCTTTCGGGGGGCATCGGGCAATCGAAGGGCAGCGGGTTTCCGTCGTAAAAGGCCGTGCCGCAGTCGTTGATCTGCTGCCACGCGAAGGCGCGGCCGTCGTCATAGGCGGCGATCACGCGGTCGATGCCGTATTCGACGTTCGGGATCGACAGGAACGCCACAGCCTCGCCCGCGTCCAGCGCATCGCCGATGGCTTCGGCGTCGAAGCAGTCGAACCAGCCGGGCGCGACCAGCGGCGTCGCGTCCTCGTAGACCGTGTAGGTCTCGGTCATGGTCGCAAGCGAATAGCCGGTCTCGAAACAGGCGCGGAACCGGATCGGCGAGGATGTCGCGTCGATCGCCTCGACCGCGCTGACGGGCAAGGGTTCTGCCGCGCCATCGGCCACGCGCACCGCTGGCAGCGCCACATCCGCAGGATCGACGGTGTCGTAGTAGGCATAGACCTGCAGGTAATACATCGCCGCGCCGCCGATAAGGCCGCAGCCGACCAGAAGGATCGCCATGAGTTTTCCCATATCCGCCCCTACGCCGCGCTGGCGTTGTGACCGCCCGCCTCGGTCTGCACGAACGCGTCCGCGCAGAGTTTCGCCAGCGTGCGCACCCGGCCGATATAGGCCTGCCGCTCGGTGACCGAGATCACGCCGCGCGCGTCCAGAAGGTTGAACAGGTGGCTGGCCTTGATGCACTGGTCATAGGCGGGATGCGCCATGACGATGCGCTTGCCGGTCTTGGGGTCATCGTGAGGGGCACCCAGGATGCGCTGGCACGCCGCTTCTGCGTCCTCGAAATGGCGCAGAAGCGTCTCGGTGTCGGCGACGTCGAAGTTCCAGCGCGAGTATTCCTGTTCGGTCTGGCGAAAGATGTCGCCGTAGGTCAGCGCAATCGGCGTCTGCGGGTCGTTGAACGGCATGTCCATGACATGGTCGATGCCAAGGACATACATCGCCAGACGTTCCAGCCCATAGGTCAATTCGCCCGACACCGGGCGGCAGTCGTGGCCGCCGACCTGCTGGAAATAGGTGAACTGCGACACTTCCATGCCGTCGCACCACACCTCCCAGCCAAGGCCCCAGGCGCCCAGGGTGGGGCTTTCCCAGTCATCCTCGACAAAGCGGATGTCGTGCACCGAGGCGTCGATGCCGATGGCCTGAAGCGAGCCGAGATAGAGATCCTGCATGTCGGGCGGCGACGGTTTGATGAGGACCTGGAACTGGTAATAGTGCTGCAGCCGGTTCGGGTTCTCGCCGTAGCGTCCATCCGTCGGGCGGCGCGAGGGCTGGACATAGGCGGCCGCCCACGGCTTCGAGCCGAGCGCGCGCAGCGTCGTCGCCGGATGGAAGGTGCCCGCGCCGACCTCCATGTCGTAGGGTTGCAGGATCGCGCAGCCCTTGGACGCCCAGTAGGTCTGAAGCCGCAGGATGATCTCCTGAAAACTCCTTGGTCGCGCCTGATTATCCGACATGCGGACGCCCCCGTTTCAAAGCCGTGTGAAAGCCGCGTTCTCTCTAGGCAACAGCCTCGGTAGGGTCAATCGACCTAGCGCGTAATTGACGTGCATCACCCGCCCCGGCTGATAGGATCACCTGCGATGTGACAGTTTGACTCGGGTGGAACGAGGAGTGGGAATGCGACGGATTTTCTTGACTATCGTGGCGATGGTGCTGGCGACGATCGGTGCGCGCGCCGAGGCGCAACAAAGCTGGGTGCAGATCGAGGCGTTCCCCAGCCTCGCCGAAGCCGAGCAATCAGCGCGCGGCTATGCAGAGATCCTGCGCGACGTGAACGGATTGCGGCTTGGCTCTGGCTGGTATGCGGTGGCCATCGGGCCGCTCGATCCCGAGGCCGCGTCGCAACGCCTGCGGACCCTGCGGACAGACGGCGCGATCCCGCGCGACAGCTTTATCGTGACAAGTGACGTCTATTCCGAACAGTTCTACCCCGTGGGATCGACCGCGCTTGCGGAGACCGCAGGCGATGGCGCGATCTCGACCGAGGATCTGAGCGACGCGCTGGCCGAAGGCGACACGGACGGCACGATCCAGACCAGCGAACTGGATGCACCCGCGCAGCCAGACGCCGACCAGACCGCAGAGGCGCCCGCCCCCGAGCAGACCCAGCCCGAGCAGATCGTGATCGCCGAGCCGGAACCCGAGGAAACCCGGCAGGAGGCCCTGCAAAGCGAAGCGCAGCTTGGGCGCGACGAACGCGCCGAGTTGCAGGTCGCGCTGCGGTGGTTCGGCTTTTACAACGGCGCCATCGACGCCGCCTTTGGCCCCGGAACCCGCGGGTCGATGGCCGAGTATCAACGCAGCGAAGGGCTGGAGGCGACGGGCGTTCTGACCTCCCGCCAGCGCGCGCAACTGCTGTCCGACTACGACGCCGTCTTTTCCGAACTGGGCCTGCGCGTCGTTCGCGACACGCGTGCCGGTATCGAGATGCAATTGCCGATGGGGCTTGTGGATTTCGACCGCTACGATCCGCCCTTCGCGCATTACCCCAGCGAGGACGACAACGGCGTCCGGGTGCTGCTGATAAGCCAGACCGGCAGCGAAAGCACGCTGCTGGGCCTCTATGACATCATGCAGACGCTGGAAATCGTGCCTGTCGAGGGCGAGCGCAACCGCACCCGCGACAGCTTTACCCTGACCGGGCAGAACGCGCGCATCTCGTCCCACACCTATGCGCAACTGGGCAATGGCCATGTGAAGGGCTTCACGCTGATCTGGCCGAACGGGTTCCGCGACGAACGTATCCGCGAATACGTGCTGAACGAGATGCAGGCGAGCTTTACCGCCCTGCCCGATGCCGTCCTGCCCGACGTCGTCGGCGACGGCCAGATGGAGCAGCGCATCGACCTTCTGTCCGGCCTGCGCATCCGCCGCCCCGAGCGCACGCGCTCTGGCTTCTACGTCGATGCGCGCGGGTCTGTGCTGACCACGACCGAGGCGGTCGATGGCTGCGAGCGCGTGACCATCGAAGAGGCGTATGACGCAACCGTTGCAGCGCGGGACGATGCGCTGGGTCTGGCGCTTCTGCGGCCGAACACGCAGCTTTCGCCGATCGACTATGCCCGCTTTCAGGCCGCCGTGCCGCGGCTTCAGTCCGAGATCGCGGTGGCAGGCTATCCCTATGACGGGGTGCTGTCGGCGCCGACGCTGACCTTCGGCACGCTCGAGGACGTGCGCGGGCTGCAGGGGCAGGACAACGTCAAGCGTCTTGCGCTGATGGCGCGGCCCGGGAACGCGGGCGGCCCGGTGTTCGACACCACGGGCGCCGTCCTTGGGATGCTGTTGCCCGAACAGGACGGCACCGGACAGGTGCTGCCCGAGGACGTGACCTTTGCCGCCGACGCCACCGCCATCGGCGGGTTCCTGTCGCAGGCGGGGTTCAGCCCCTCGGCATCGGACAAGAGCGCATCACTCGCGCCCGAGGACCTGACGCGCATCGCGGGCGACATGACCGTTCTGGTCAGCTGCTGGAACTGAGCGAAGACCGCCAGTCGACTGATCAAAGGCCCCGCTTCACGGCGGGGCCTTTGTCTTGTGCCGACTACTCGCGCCAGAACATCGGCGTGAGGATCACGAAGACCGACATGATCTCGAGCCGCCCCAAGAGCATGCAGAACGTCAGCAGCCATTTGGCAGTGTCGTTGATCGTTGCGAAGTTGCCTGCGGGTCCGATGGTATCGCCAAGGCCCGGTCCGATATTGGCCATGGCCGTTGCAGCGCCGGACAAGGCGGTGACGGTATCAAGCCCCGTCGCCGCCAGAAGCACCGCCATTACGCCCATCGTCACGAAGAACAGGACGAAAAAGGCCATGACCGAAGACAGCACGTCCTCGCCCACGGTCCGTCCGTCATAGCGCGGCGAAAACATCCCGTGCGGCGAGTGGATCTTGCGGATCTGCGCCGAGATCGAGGCAAAGAGAATCTGGTAGCGAAAGATCTTGACCGAACAACAGGTCGATCCCGCGCAGCCGCCGATCAGACCCACGAAAAAGAACAGTACCACCGGGAAGGTGCCCCAAAGCTGGTAATCCACGCTGGCATAGCCGGTGCCGGTGATGATCGAGGTGATGTTGAACGTCGCCTCGCGCAGCGCATGCTCGAAATGGTCCCCGTTCGCGAGGATGCGGTAAACGGTCATCAGGGCGACAAGCCCCAAGATCAGCACGATGAAAACTCGCACCTGGCTGTCGCGCCGCAATGGCATAACCGACCCGGCCAAGAGTTGCACGTAGCGCACGAAGGGCAGGCTCGCCAAGATCATGAACACCGAGGCGACATACTCGGCAGGCCCCTGGAACTGGCCGAAACTGGCGTCGTATGTGGAAAAGCCGCCCGTCGACAACGTGGTCAGCGCATGGTTCGCCGCGTCGAAAGTGCCCATCCCTGTGGCAAGGTAGGACAGGAAGCAGCCGAAGGTCAGCGCCACGTAGGCGGCGCCGATCCGCGATGCGATCTGCGCGGCACGCGGCAGCACCTTGCCGTCGGTGTCGAACGCCTCGGAGCGGAAGATCTGCATGCCGCCGACCTTGAGTTCCGGCAGGAACACCATCGCCACGATGATGATCCCGATCCCGCCGAACCATTGCAGCATCGAGCGCCACAAGAGCAGCCCCTGTGGCAGCCGTTCCAGCCCGGTGAACACTGTCGAGCCGGTGGTGGTCAGGCCGGACATCGCCTCGAAAAAGGCGTCGACGACCCGCGCCTCGGTCGCGCCCAGAACAAAGGGCACCGCGCCGAACACCGGCAGCATGACCCAGACGGCGGTGGTCACCAGGAACGTCTGGCGGATCGTCAGGCGCCCGCCGGCAGAGTTGGCCGAAGCCAGCGCGACAAGCGCGCCCGCCGAGGTCACCACCACCGACGCTTCCAGCATCGCCAGCCAGTGATCGTTTCCGAAGTAGAGGTCGACGAACATCGGAAGGGTCATCGACAGTCCAAGAACCGCGACGAGAATGCCGATCAGGTAGGCGACGGGGCGCAGGTCGAACATGACCGCCACGCTTGGCCGGGCGGTGCGAGGCTGTCAAGCACAGGCATCACCGCCGCGCCAAGGTCTTATCCCGGGTGATGCAGCGTGGCGAACAGGTGCGGATCGAGGCTTTGCGCCGCGAAGGTGTCGCCGTGGGTCAACACGGACACGGCATCGTGGCTGTGCAGGCTTTCCTGGTGGCTGGCCACGACGCGGAAATCGCCGATCCGGTCATCCTTCAGGAATTCGGCGCAGAACAGGCGCGCGGCATCCTCGACGAAGATCGGGTTGGCGGCGTTCAGTTCCGCGAACGCCTGCTCGTCCTCGCGCTTGACCATCACTTGTGTCTCGGTCGGCACCGCGTCGCGGCACATCTCGATAAGGTCCTCGAACCACAGGCAATCTGCCTCGGGATTGATCGCAACCGAAACCCGCGCCACGGAGCGCTGCGAATGCGGCGTGGCGAGTTGCCCGCGCACCTGCCGGGCATGTTCCGACAGTTCGAGCGAGCAGGGGCAGGTCGAGGAATAGACATAGTCCAGATGCACGATCTTGCGGCGCACCCCGCCGGTCTCGATCAGTTCGAGCGCGATGTCGTAATACTGGTAGCCTTGCAGCCCCGAGCGCAGCGACGGCACCTTGAGCGGAAACCGCAGGCGCATCTGAATGCGCGCGTCGAAGCTTTCCAGATCGCGCATGTAGTCATCGAGCGCCGCCTCTATCACTTCGAACGAGAATGTCCGCTCGGCATGGCCGTAGAAGGTGCGCATGATGCGCGACATGTTGATGCCCTTCTTCTCGGCCTCGAGGCTGACCGTGCCGGTCACCGAGGTCTCAAGCGTCAGATCGCCATTGTCGCGGGTGTGATATTTGATCGGCAGGCGGAAATTCGAGATGCCGACATGCTGGATGTCCGCCTTCTCGCCCCGGATCAGGCTGGACGGGCCGTTCTGCAGGTCGGGCAGCGACGCCTTGTAGGCGGCATCGACGCCGAAATCTTCGGGGTATTCGCGGGCGAGCGCGGGATAGTTCGACATCTCCTGCCCCGGGATCAGCCGCGCGATGGCCGGATCGAGCGTCGCGATCTCGGCATCGTCGGCTGTCCGTGCCCAGGCGCGCAGAAGCGCAAGCGCCCGGCGCGCCTCTTCACGGTCGGGAGCCTTGTCGATATCTGGGGTATGGAAGTTCATGGCATCCTCATCCGCACCCTGCGGGGTCCATATGTAAGATGAACCGCCGCGGATTTCCAAACATTTGACACCTGATACGGACGCCAGCCCCGGTCAGATGTGTTTGAGCGCGTCCAGAATGTCGCGGATCAGGTCACCCGTATCCTCAAGACCGACCGAAAGCCGCACAAGACCGTCGGAAATGCCCAGCCGCGCCTTCTGCGCATCGCTCAGCCGCTGGTGCGTCGTGGTCGCGGGATGGGTCACGATCGACTTGGAATCCCCAAGATTGTTGGAAATCAGGATGATTTCGAGGGCGTTGAGGAAACGGAACGCCGCAGCTTGCCCGCCCCTGATCTCGAGCGCGAGGATGGTGCCCGGCCCGTCCATCTGGTCCGTCACGATGGCGTGATGCGGATGATCCGGCAGGCCAGGGAACACCACGCGGCTGAGACCTTCGTGCCCCGCCAGCGCCTCGGCGATGGCTTGGGCGCTGGAGGCCTGTGCGCGCACGCGCAGATCGAGAGTGTCCATCCCCTTGAGCATCACCCAGGCCGTGAACGGGCTCATCGCGCCCCCGGTATGCTTGAGGTACGGCTCCAGCGTCTTGCGGATATAGTCCTTCGTTCCCAGCACGATGCCGCCCAGACAGCGCCCCTGACCGTCGACGTGCTTGGTGGTGGAATAGACCACGACGTCGGCGCCATTTTCCAGCGCGCGGCTGAAGATCGGGGTCGCAAAGACGTTGTCCACGATCACCGTCGCGCCAACCGCGTGCGCCAGGTCCGATACGCCGCGCAGGTCGATCACGTCGAGCGTGGGGTTCGACATGGTTTCCATGAACACCGCCTTGGTGCCGGGGCGGATCGCCGCCCGCCAGGCGTCAAGATCGGTGCCGTCGACGAACGTCACCTCGACGCCGTAGCGCATCAGGATGTCCTCGAGGATATACAGGCACGAGCCAAACAGCGCCTCTGACGACACCACATGATCGCCCGCCCGCAGCATCGACATCAGTGCGGCGTTGACCGCTGCCATGCCCGATGCGGTGGCAAAGCCGTCCTCGGCGCCTTCAAGCGCGGCAAGACGTTCCTCGAACATCCGCACCGTCGGGTTGCCATAGCGGGCGTAGATGAATTCGTCGTCGCCGATCTTCTGGAACCGCTGCGCGGCCTGTTCGGCGGTGTCGTAGACGAACCCTTGGGTAAGAAAGATCGCCTCGGACACTTCGCCGTACTGGCTGCGGCGGATGCCGTCGTGGACGAGTTTCGTGCGGGTTTTCCAATCCGATGCCATGTGCCTGCGCCTCCTATTGCGCAACAAAAAGCCCCCAGAGCAGAAGCGCCGGGGGCCACCGTGGGCATCCCAGACCTCTTTAGCGGAATATTTAACGTGGCCCGCAAGCCGGAGCACAAATCGCCACGTCCTTCGCAGCTACCGCCAAATGCGTTGCACGTCAATCGCGTCACGGTCCTGTAACGCGGCTTTCACGGCTCTGTCGCATGTCTGGTCTACGCCGCGACACAAGATGTTGTGGAGGCACGCCCTTGCCCCTTCTACGCGTCAATGCCCAGTCGGATCGTCCCGCCCTGCACGGGGACGGCAATCTTGACGGCACCCTGGCGGCGGCGCTGGCCGCCTTGCCGCCCGGAGCGCCCGTCGTGGTGATGATCCACGGGTTCAAGTTCTCGCCCTTCCGGCACGAGACCTCGCCGCATCGCCACATCTTGTCGATGGCCCCTCGCCGGGCCTGCTGGAAGGCGCTGTCCTGGCCGCGCCACCTCGGCTTCGGGCGCGGCGACGGGCACGAGGGGCTGGCGATCGCACTGGGGTGGGACGGGTCAGGCGACATCTGGCAGGCCTGGCACCGCGCAGGCATCGCGGGTGCGGCGCTGGCGCGGCTGCTGCGGATGATCGCATGCCACCGCGCGGGCCCGGTGGACATCATGGCGCATTCGCTGGGCGCGCGTGTCGCGCTGACGGCGTTGTCGGCCAGCGGCGCGGGGGCGGTCGGGCGGGTCGTGCTGCTGTCGGCGGCCGCCTTTACGCACGAGGCGCAGGCGGCGCTCGACACCCCCGCCGGGCGCAGCGCCGAGGTCGTGAACGTCACCAGCCGCGAGAACGATGTGTTCGACGCGCTGTTCGAGGGGTTCGTGGGTGGCTTCCGGCTGGGGCGCACGATCGGCTCGGGCCTGCGCAACGCGCCGCGTAACTGGGTCGACCTGCAGATCGACAAGGACCGCACCCGCGAGGGGCTGGCCGCGCTGGGTTTCCGCATCCCGGCGCCGAAGACCCGCGTCTGCCACTGGTCATCCTACCTGCGCCCCGGGTTGTTCCCGCTCTACCGCGCACTGATCCGCGACCGGGCGGCCCTGCCCCTTGGCCTGCTGCGCCAGATCGCCCCCGCGCAAGACCCGCGCTGGTCGCGGCTGATCCCCGTGAGGCTGCCGCGCCTGCGCGGCCCCTGGGGCGGCGCTGGACTGGCGCGGTCCTAGCTGTCCTTCTCCGTCCCGTGCCGGGCAAACAACCCCGACTGCGCGATGAAGAAGACGAAGATGCCGATGGTCAGGCCGAAGGTCTTGAAGTTCACCCAGGCGTCCGTCGACATGGTGCGCCAGATCACCTCGTTCAGGATCGCGAGGCCCGCGAAGAAGACGGCGACGCGGCGGGTGAGGATCATCCAGCCGGCATCGTCCAGCGGCACCACTTCGGACATCACGAAACGCAGATAGGACTGCCCGCGCAGCAGCCCGACGCCAAGGATCACCGCGAACAGCGCGTAGATCAGAGTGGGCTTCATCTTGAAGAACCGCTCGTCGTTGAGCCACACCGTCAGCCCGCCGAACAGCCCCACGAGCACCAGCGTCACAAGCTGCATCTTGGACAGGGTGCCGGTCAGCCGCCACAAGAGGAACGTGGTGAAGGCCAGCACCGGGATGAACGCGGCGGTGATCAGGACGAAACCGGAATAGTCCCGCCCGCCGATGGTATAGGTCGCATCCTTCAGCAGCATGTAGCCGATGAAGAACGCGGCCACCGGCCCCAGGTCCAGCGCCATCTTGAGGCCCTTGCCGATCTCTTTCTCTGCCATGCTCCGGCTCCTTCTCATCCGCCCGTTTCAACTATCACGGCGCCCGCCGCAATCAACGCCATCAGCGCGATGCGGCGCGGGCCGACGGTTTCGCCCAGCACCAGCCAGCCGATCAGCGCGGCGAACACCGTCGAGGTCTCGCGCAGGACCGCCGCCTCGCCCACCTTGTCGAGCCGTGTTGCCATCATCACCGAGCCGAAGCTGCCAAAGGCGATGACCCCGCCGATCAGCCCGCGCAAGCACAGCGGACCGGGCGCGGGGCGATCCGCCATGCGCGCGTAACGGACCGCCGCGATGGGCAGGACAGACAGCGAATCCAGCACGAAGAACCATGCAAGGAAAGTGAATGGGTTCAGCGGCGCGCGGATGCCGTAGGCGTCCCAGGTCGTGTAGATCGCGACGAAACAGCCGGTCATCACCGCCAGCGTCAGTGCGGCGGGCAGCGTGTCGCGGGCAATCTGCAGGAACACAAGGTTGTAGGCCGCCAGCCCGAAGATCCCCGCCAGCAGCACCGCGACGCCCATCCATTGCACCGGCGTGAACACCTCGCCAAAGACGATCCAGGCGCCGAACACGGCGAACAGCGGCCCGGTGCCGCGCACCACCGGGTAGACCACCGTATAGGCGCCCTTGGTGTAGGCGAAGGCCTGCAGATACTTGTAGATCGCGTGGATCACGAAGGCGCCCGCCAGCAGCCACCAGACCTGCGGCGTGGGGCGCGGCACGAGGAACAGCGCGACCGGCAGCGCCATCAGACCGTAACTCGCGTCGATCGCCCCGCGCGACAGCCAGGGATCATGCCGCCCCTTTTGCAGCGCCCCGAACACCGCGTGCAGGACCGCCGCCGTCAGCGCAAGGATCAGCGCCATGCGGTGGCCTGTCTCGGTGCCTTCGATGGACAAGAGCCATTCGGTCACGGCAAGCCTCTCGGGAACCGGACCGGGGCGCAGCGGCGTTTGCCTGCAAGAGCTGCGCGAAGGACCACCATGGCTGATCTGCTTGCCGATTTCTCGGCCCCGTTTCCGGGCCTCGCCTGGCAGACCGCGCTGGCGCGGCTGATCTGCGCGATCGTGCTCGGCGGTCTCGTCGGATGGGAGCGCGAGGTGCACGACAAGCCCGCCGGTATGCGCACCCACATGCTGATCGCACTGGCCTCCTGCCTGTTCACGCTGCTGGCGTTCGATCTGATCGCGATCGAGACCTCGCGCGACGACGCGCTGCGCGTTGATCCGCTGCGCCTGATCGAGGCGGTGACGGCAGGGGTCGCGTTCCTGGCCGCGGGGTCGATCCTGACGCGGCAGGGGTCGGTGCAGGGGCTGACCACCGGCGCGGGCATGTGGATGGCGGGCGCGCTGGGGCTGGCCTGCGGGCTGGGGCGGATCGTGCTGGCGCTGATCGCGGTCGGTCTGGCGCTGGTCGTCCTGTGGCTCTTGCGGCGCGTGTATCCGCACCAGGACTGAGCGGTCAATCGCCCGTTCCGGTCAACGCCCGCGCGAATTCCTCGGGATCGAAGGCGGACAGATCGTCGATCTGCTCGCCCACGCCGATGGCATGGATCGGCAGGCCGAAACGGTCGGCCAGCGCCACCAGCACGCCGCCCTTGGCGGTGCCGTCCAGCTTGGTCATCACCAGCCCCGACACATCGGCCAGCTTCTGGAATATCTCGACCTGGCTGAGCGCGTTCTGGCCCGTCGTGGCATCCAGCACCAGAAGCGTGTTGTGCGGCGCCTCGGGGTCCTTCTTGCGGATCACCCGGACGATCTTGGCCAGTTCCTCCATCAGGTCCTGGCGGTTCTGCAGCCGCCCCGCCGTGTCGATCAGCAGAAGATCGGCGCCGTCGGCCTCGGCCTTGGTCATGGCATCATAGGCAAGGCTGGCAGGGTCGGACCCTTGCGGCGCGGTCAGCACCGGCACGCCCGCGCGCGTTCCCCAGACCTGAAGCTGCTCGACGGCAGCGGCGCGAAAGGTATCGCCCGCCGCGATCACCACCGACTTGCCCGCGGCGCGGAACTGGCTGGCCAGCTTGCCGATGGTGGTGGTCTTGCCCGACCCGTTCACGCCGACAACCAGCACCACCTGCGGCCGTTTCTGGTAGATCGGCATCGGCTTGGCGACAGGTTCCATGATCCGGGTGATTTCCTGCGCCAGCGCGGCGCGGATCTCGCGCGAGGACAGGCGCTTGCCGAAGCGTCCCTCGGCGAGGTTGGCAGAGACGCGCAGCGCGGTATCGACGCCCATGTCGGACTGGATCAGCAATTCTTCCAGCTGCTCCAGCATCGCGTCGTCCAGCACCCGGCGTGGCCCGTCGTCGGCGCGCCCGAGCATCCGGCCGACGATGCCGCCGGACGGCTCGGCGGCGGGCAACGGCGTCGATGTATCAACAGACGCTTCGGGAGGCGCCGTGTCGTCACCGCCCTCTTCCACGATGGCGTCCAGCCCGTCCTCGAGCTTGGACGAGGACTTGAACAGGCGATCCTTGAGCTTTCCGAAAAACGACATGGGGTCTCCCGCGGGCGCGTTATCCTTGACCTAATCCGTCGAACCCGGGGATGGAAGGGCGAAGGCTGCGCGCCCGTCCGGCAATCACCGGGCTTGACGGGCCGGCGCCAAATGGCCGGCCCGCTTCCCCGGCCCTGTCAATTTGCGGCGAAATGCCCATTCTTTCCTGTCTTCGCCCCGTTTCCGCCGCATCCGTTCCGCAACCCTGCCCGCCCCGCGCGATAGCCTGTTCCAATGTTGAAACCCGCCGCCCTGTTCACGATCGCCAGCCTTGCCCCCGCCCCGCTGATCGCGGCGGGCGCGCTGTGGGGCGGGTTCTGGGCCGTGGCCGCGATCGGCCTGATGGGCGTTCTGGTCTTCGTGATCGACGAGTTGATCGCCGAAGCCGCGCCAGAGGCGCTCCCGGGGGTCGAGTTCCCCGCCTCTGACCGCCTTGCCGCCACGCTCGCGCTGACCCACCTCGCGCTGCTGGCGGTCGTGGTCTTCGCGCTGTCTGGCGCCACCGCGCTGTCTTGGCCCGCCAGTGTCATGGTGTTCATGGCGGCTGGCCTCTACCTCGGTCAGATCGCCAATTCGAACGCGCACGAGTTGATCCATTCCACCCGCCGGGGGCTGCATGGCCTTGGCGTCGCCGTCTATGCCGCGCTGGGTTTCGGGCACCATGCCTCGGCGCATGTGCTGGTGCATCACCGCAACGTCGGCACCGACAGCGACCCCAACTCCGCCCCGCTGGGCATGTCGTTCTATCGCTACGCGCCCCGCGCCTGGATCGGCTCGTTCCGGCGGGGCCTTCGGATCGAGGCAGAGCGGCGGCGCGGTCGCGGCGGTCTGCACCCTTACCTGCGCTACGGCGCCATCACGGCGCTTGCCGCCGCGCTGGCCTATGGTCTTGGCGGGATCACCGGCGTCGCGGTCTGGGCCGGGCTGTCGGCCTATGCACAGACCCAGCTTCTGCTGTCGGACTACGTGCAGCACTACGGCCTGCGCCGCGCGCACCTGGCCGACGGCCGCTTGGCGCCGGTGTCGGACCGGATCAGCTGGAACGCGCCGCTGCCTGCCTCCAGCTACATGATGCTGAACGCGCCGCGCCACTCGCACCACCACGCGCACCCCGGCGATCGGTTCCCGGCGCTGACCGTGCCCGCCCCGGCCGAGGCGCCGACCCTGCCGCATTCCCTGCCCCTGATGGGCGCGATCGCGCTCATTCCGCCGCTTTGGCACCGCATGATGGACCACCGCGCCGCCAACTGGGCCGTCGACGCATGGGATGACGCGCACCCCGCGATGGCTGCCGAGTAACCGCCGAGACAAGGGCCGCTGGCCGCTTTGTGACTGGCCCGGTGCCGCAGCATCTGGCAGGCTCAGGCCCATGAGACATCTTGTTGCCGCCCTGCTGATCGCCCCGACCGCGCTGATGGCCGAAACCCCGATGACCGCGTCGGAATTCGAAGCCTATGTCACCGGAAAAACCCTGACCTACGCCGAAGGCGGGATCGTCTACGGCATCGAGGAATACCTGCCGAACCGCCGCGTCCGCTGGGCCTTTACCGAAGACGAATGCAGGGAAGGCGAATGGTTCGAGGCGGGCGAGGCGATCTGTTTCGTCTACGAGGATAACCTGGAACCGCAGTGCTGGACCTTCTACGACCGCCCCGGCGGGCTGGCCGCGAAGTTCGAGAACGTGGACGACGGGCGCGAGCTGTACGAGATCGGCCAAAGCCCCGAGCCACTGTTCTGCCCGGGCCCCGAGGTCGGCGTCTAGGCGCCTACAGCAAGCTGCCCTGCTCGGGCGGCGGGGCCTTGGGCTTCTTCGGTTTGCCGCCCGCAGCGCCGCCGCCGCCCGGAATGACCCCAAGGCGGCCGTCCGCGAACTCAATCTCGAGCGCTCCCTGCACCTCGGCATCGGCCTTGCGCGTCACCACGCCGTCGCCCGCACGCACCACGGCATAGCCGCGCTTCAGCGTCTCGGTATAGCCAAGCGTCTGGCGCAGACGCTCCAGCGCCTCCAGCCGGTCGCGCCATCCCCCCGTTTGTGCTCGGCCCGCCGTGGCCAGCCGTGCCGCCAGCCGGTCGAGATCGCCCCGCTTGCGCGCCGTGTCGCGCTCGATCACCGACAGGCGCAGCCCCCGCGCCCTGTCGTCCAGCCGCCGCTTGCCGTCGGCCAGCGTCCGAACCAGCGCCGGGGCCAGCCGCGCCGACAGCCCGCCCACCGCCTGCCGGCGGTCCACCAGACCGCGCCGCAACGTCGCCGGGCGCAGCGCCGCCGCCGCGTCCGCCAAGGCCACACGCTTGTCCCGTGTCACCGCGATCAGGGCGCGCGGCAACCGCTCTCCCCATAGATCCAGCCGCTGCGCCGCCGTCGCGACCAGCGTCTCGGGACGTGGCAGCGCGCGCGCAAGATCCATCATCCGCTGCCGCCGCTGGCCGGTGGCTTGCGTCATCGCCCGCGTCAGCCGCGCGTCCTGCTGATCCACCCAGGCCAGAAGGTCCAGCCGCACCGGCACCGCACGCTCTGCCGCCGCCGTGGGCGTCGGCGCGCGGTAGTCCGAGACGTAGTCGATCAGCGTCGTGTCCGTCTCGTGCCCTACCGCCGAGATCAGCGGAATGCCTGACGCTGCCGCCGCGCGCGCAACGCTTTCCTCGTTGAAGCCCCACAGATCCTCGATCGACCCGCCGCCGCGCGCCACGATGATCAGGTCGGGGCGCGGCAGGGGACCGCCCGGCGTCAGCGCGTTGAAGCCCTCGATCGCGCGCACCACCTCGGGGGCGCATTTCGCCCCCTGCACCGCCACCGGCCAGACCAGCACCTTGCGCGGGAACCGGTCGCGCAGCCGGTGAAGGATGTCGCGGATCACCGCGCCCGAAGGCGAGGTGACGACGCCGATGATCTCTGGCAGGAACGGGATCGGCCGCTTGCGCGCGGGATCGAACAATCCTTCGGCGGCAAGCTTCTTCTTGCGCTCTTCCAGCATCGCCATCAGCGCGCCCGCGCCCGCCGGGCGGATGTCCTCGATCACCATCTGGTACTTCGACTGGCCCGGGAACGTCGTCAGCCGCCCGGTCGCGATCACCTCCAGCCCCTCCTCGGGCTGGGTCGGCAAGCGCCCCGCGACACCTTTCCAGATCACCCCCGAAAGGACCGAGCGATCATCCTTAAGGTCGAGATACACATGCCCGGACCGCGGCCGCGACACGCGTCCGACCTCGCCGCGCACCCGGACATGGGCGAACTCGCCCTCGACCACGCGCTTCACCGCGCCCGAAATCTCCGAGACGGTGAATTCGTGGGTGTTGTCGCCGGGTCCGCTCTCGCCGTCCGGGCCGTCATCGTCGATCAGATCCATGCCCCGACGCTATCCCCGCCCGCGCCGAAGGAAAAGCCCGCATGACCCGCCGCGTCTTGTGAAGCCTCCCGGAACCCCCTAGACGAACTCACGCCTCAGAACGGGACCCATCTGCCATGAACATCCTGATCCTCGGCGGCGGAGGCCGCGAACATGCCCTCGCCTGGGCAGTGATGCAGAACCCCAAGTGCGACCGGCTGATCGTCGCCCCCGGCAACGCCGGGATCGCCGCCATCGCCGACTGTGCCGCGCTCGACATCCTCGACGGCGCCGCGGTCGCGGTGTTCGCCGCCGACAACGCCATCGACCTCGTCATCGTCGGGCCAGAGGCGCCGCTGGCCGCCGGTGTCGCGGACAGGGTGCTTGCGGCCGGGATCGCCTGCTTCGGCCCCTCTGCCGCCGCCGCCCGGCTCGAGGCGTCCAAGGCCTTCACCAAGGAAATCTGCGACGCGGCGAACATCCCCACCGCCGCCTGGGCCCGCTTCACCGACGCCGCCGCCGCGCGCGCCCATGTGACCGCGCAAGGCGCCCCCATCGTCGTCAAGGCCGACGGGCTTGCGGCGGGCAAGGGCGTCGTCGTCGCCATGACCATCGCCGAGGCCCATGCCGCCATCGACGACATGCTGGACGGCGCCTTCGGCAGCGCGGGCGCCGAAGTGGTGATCGAGGAATTCATGTCAGGCGAGGAAGCCTCGTTCTTCGTGCTGTCGGACGGCACCGACGTGCTGGCCATCGGCACCGCGCAGGACCACAAGCGCATCGGCGAGGGCGACACCGGCCCGAACACCGGCGGCATGGGCGCCTATTCGCCCGCGCCGGTGCTTTCGCCCGAAATCGAGGCCCGCGCCATGGCCGAGATCATCCGCCCCACCATCGCCGAAATGGCCCGCCGCGGCACGCCCTACCAGGGGGTGCTCTATGCCGGACTGATGATCGAGAACGGCGCCCCGCGCCTTGTCGAATACAACGTCCGCTTCGGCGATCCCGAGGCGCAGGTGCTGATGATGCGCCTCGGCGCACAGGTGCTCGACCTGATCCAGGCCTGCGCCGAGGGCCGCCTGGCCGAAGCCCGCGTCTCCTGGGCTGACGATCACGCGCTGACCGTGGTGCTGGCCGCGCAAGGCTACCCCGGCGCCCATGCGAAAGGCGAGCCGATCGGCGGCCTCGCCGCCCTGCCCGAGACATCGCAGCAAATGGTGTTCCACGCAGGAACCGCCGAGACCGAAGGCCGGATCGTCTCGAACGGCGGCCGCGTCCTCGGCGTCACCGCGCGCGGCGCCACGCTGCGCGAGGCGCAAACCCGCGCCTATGCCATGGTGGACGGGATCGACTGGCCCGGGGGCGTGCACCGCCGCGACATCGGCTGGCGCGCCCTCGACTGACCCGCAGGCGCCCCTGTCCCATCTTTGGTCCCGAAATACTCGGGAGAGCGCGAGAGGGAACATCTCGCACGCCCCAAGCGGGCTAAATGCCCGCGCCGGGGCGTTCCACCGGGATTACCGCTTGCAGTCCAGAACGTCCTGCAGCGCCGCGGCCTCTGCCACCTCCGCCGTCTCGATCGTCCCGCCAGCCAGGCGCGAGGCCATCACCCGGGCCCAGCCCGCATCCAGCGTGATCATCTCGGGCCCCGCGCCGCAATCGCGCAAGCCCCCCGCGATGGCGGGATCACCGATGCGGTGGTTGGTCAGGCCGTCGGCGGCCGCGATCTCGCGCAGCGCGCCGTCCTCGAACCGCCAGACCCGCAGCACCCGCGCCAGATGCGGGCGGTCGACATAGGCGATCTCGACCCGCCCGTCGCCGTCGAGGTCCGCAGCGCCCACCGGCGCCAGCCAGCGATGGGTCTGGCCGATATGCGGTGTCGCGGCGACAAGTCCGGTCTCGTCATAGACCGACAGGCGCGCGCCGCGCGCGATGTCGGTCTCGACCGCGATCACCTCGGGCGCACCGTCAAGGTCCAGATCGGCAAGGCGCGGCGCGACATCCTCGAACACCCGGCTCTCGGGCAGCACCAGCCGCCGCCGCGTGCCGTTCGACAGGGTCAGCACCAGCGTGCCCCATTCGACCGCATCGCCAAGGATGCCGTGGTCGTAGCGCGTCGTGGGGTCGGCATAGTCGGCGGCGGTGATGGTCTGGGCGTCCCCGGCCGAGGCCAGACCGCCCACCACAAGCGCCGCCAGCACCGCAGCGCCGCGGGCGCGCGGCCGCCAGAGGAGGCAACGCAGACGCGGCGCCCCCGCAGGCATCAGATCTGCTTTTCGGGCATTTGCACCACAAGACCGTCCAGCGCGTCCGACACCTTCAACTGGCAGGTCAGGCGCGAGCGGCCGGGATCGGGTTCATAGGCGAAATCGAGCATGTCCTCTTCCATCGCCTCCTTGCCCGGCAGCTTGCCGACCCAGTCGGGATGGACATAGACATGGCAGGTGGAACAGGCGCAGGCGCCGCCGCAATCGGCCTCGATACCCGGAATGCCGTTGTCGCGGGCGCCTTCCATGACGGTCATGCCGTTCGCGACATCCACCACATGCTCGGTGCCGTCATGCTCGATATAGGTGATCTTGGCCATCTGCCTTCCCCTCGGATCGTTCTGCCTCGTAACAGTCAGGATCGAGGGATAGGCGATTTCACGCAGCGTTTCCAGAGCCGATGACGGCTTGCGCGCGGTCGTGAATGTTCTACATTCGTTCTTATGGAGTCCTTGCCGAACACCCCCCCACACGAGCCCCAACACGGGCATCACGATGGGCATCACCGCGACCCTGACGACCGGCCCCGCCCCGGACCTCGCCGGTGGCCGCGCCCGCCGCGCGCGCTGCCGCACGGCCAGCTGGCCGATCCGCCGGCCGGCGCACGGGTGACGGTGGCCGGGCTGGTGCTGGTGCGCCAGCGCCCCGGCACCGCCAAGGGCGTCATCTTCATCACGCTCGAAGACGAGACGGGCGTATCCAACGTCATCGTCTGGCGCCACGTCTACGAACGCTTTCGCCGCGCGGTGATCGCGGGGCGTCTCCTGCGCGTCACCGGCAAGCTGCAGCGCGAGGCAGGCGTCACCCACATCGTCGCCGAGCAGATCGAGGACCTGTCCGCCCTCCTTGACGACCTGCTGCGCCCCGACATCGCCCGCGCGGGGGATCAACCGTAAGGCAGCGCGGGCAAGGCAAACGGAGGAACCGACGGCACTTCAGGCATTATCCCCCCAAGATCGGGGGGATTACCGTGCACAGATCGGCCCATATGCGCCACACCGGGCGTCGCCACCGCAGGATCCATGCGGTCAGCACGACATCAGGCTTCGGACATGGCCAAGAGCCATATCCCGCATTCATTCGACAAGGCAGGGGAGTTTTGGTGCGGTCGAGAAGACTCGAACTTCCACGGGAGTTACCCCACAGCGACCTCAACGCTGCGCGTCTACCAATTCCGCCACGACCGCACGCCGTGAAGTGAGGGGTGTCTAGCGACTAGCCGCAGCGATGCCAAGGGGGATTTGCAGGAATTTCGCGGCAGATTGCCGGAGCCTGAATGCAGGCTCCGGCCTGACGCTATTGGCTGACCTTGAACGTCGGCAAGGCCGCAACCGGAGCCTTGCTTTCGGCAGGCGCCTGGACAATTGTTCCAGACCCGCCGGTCAGCGCCGCGCGGATCAGGTCGGGGCGTTCGGTGACCGTCGGGGCGAAGACGCGGGTGGCGCCGTTCTCGACCGCGTCGAGGCTGGCAAAGTACCAGTCCTGCGCAAGGTCCTGCCGTTTCGCAAGGCCGATGCCCTGGTGCAGGTGGTGCCCGACCAACTCGCCGTAGGCCCCTTCTCCCAGCACCACGAGCAGAAGCGCCGAGCCCAGCGCGATCCCTGTGTCATCGCTCTGGTAGCCATAGCCCAGGCAGATGCGCGAGGTCAGGGTCAGCTCGGACGGGTCCTTGCCGCTGGACAGGATGAAGCTGCCGACCTGCTGGATCACCTCGGGGCGCGGCTTGAGCGACGTCGCCGCCACGCTGTCCTTCATCGCCGCGCCGTAGGCGCTGCAAAGTTGCGCCACCTGATCGCGGGTGACCTGCAGGCCGGCCGCCGTCTGGTTGCCTTCCTCGATGGAATAGGTCCGCGCAAGGCAGAACTGTTCGTTCAACACGAGGTTGGTGTCGTTGATGCGGTCGATGGTGGTGAAGCCGCCGTTGGCATTGGTGACCAGGCTGACGCGGCCGCAATGGCTGGACAGCGCGGTTTGCGCGGCGGCCGCCCCGAAGGTCGGCAGCCCTCCTGCCCCCGGCAGCGACGGCAAGCCGCCCGCCACGGAGAGCGTCGTGTCGCCGCTGTCCTGCTCGGGTGCGGGCGCCGGTGCCGCGACCATTACGGTGCAGCTGCCGCCCATGCAGTCGAAATCATCGGGTCCGGGGTCCGCCATCAGAAGATCGTTGCGGCGATAGCCATCGGGCGTCGAGGCAAAGACCAGCGACTTGCACTGGACCGCGCTGCACCAGAAGCTCGACCCGGCGAAGGACGTGTCGAGGATGTAGTCGTTGTTGCCGTCGCCGTTCAGGTCGGCAAGCTGGATGAACCCCGCGCGCTGAAGAAGCTGTTCCGCCGAGGGGTCCGAGCTGTCCGCGATCTCGTCGATGGCGTCCGAGACCTCGATCGGCAGACCGGCATAACCCACACCGCCGCGCGACGAACCGCCCCCGGCCATCACCTTGTACTGATCCTTGAGCAGCGCCTTGGCGCCCTGCGGATCGCGCGAGATCAGGCGCATCGCATCGGGCGCGCCTGACTGGCCGCGGGTGTAGGCGGTGACAAGCACGTTGCGTTCGAACTCGGTCAGTTGCCCGGTCGCGGGCAGCTCCATGAAGGCCTGGTATTGCGAGATCGCCGCGCGGCTGGTCGGGCCAAGCGCGCCGTCCGGGGTGCCCGCAGGGAAGCCGAAGTAGTTGAGCGAAGTCTGCACCTGGCGGTTCTGCTCTCGCGTCGCGCTGGCAACGCCGGTCGAGCGGTAGACGGTGCGCGTGCGCGGATTGTTGGCGTTCATCATGGCGCCGCCGATAATTCCGCCGATGATGCCTCCCACGATTTCACCCTGGGCGAAGACGGGGGCGGCGGGCGCGGCGGAAAGCGCCGCAGCAAAAGAGGCGGACAACAGGTATTTGCGAGCGAACATGGGAAATCTCCAGAAAGACGGGCCGAGCACTGGCGCGAAGCGTAGCACAATTCAGGGGTGTGTCTTCCGCGACGGCATCCTCAGGAAGCATTTTCCGCGGATTCCATCCTGTCGGCGCCGCAATGGCGTGCGCCCGATCAGCGATCCGTGCTGCCCTCGGCGGCAATCGGCGCTGATCCGGACAATCGGCGCAAAGGGCGGAACAAACCGATTCGGCGCAGCTCGGGCGCGAAGATCAGCGCCAGCCCGGCCCCGATCACCGCCCACCCGGCTTCTGGCGTGTCGGGCAGCAGCGCCCGGCTCAGCGTGCGGCCGGGCAGGAAGTTGAACAGCCCGGCGATTAGCAGCCCCTTCCAGTAGAGGTTCTGCATGATGACCCGGTGCAGCCGCACGTTCCCGGCAAGGATCGCGCGCATCGCACGCCACAGCGACCATAGCACCAGAACCGCAAGCAGGTGGATCGGCGACACCGGGCCGATGACGCCGAAATTGCCGATGGCGAAGGAACTGAGTGCCGTGAAGGCCATCGCCGCGACCCATACATAGCCGAGCGACTTGTGCAGCCTGTCCCTGCGCGGGCGCAGGATCGCCATCGGACCCAGCACGAGGGCAAGCGTCGCGGCGGCGGTGTGAAGCTGGATGTGCAGCGGAGCGTCGAGAAGCGGATCGAAGGTCATGGGCGCGGTCCTTTCTTGGCAATGGCCGTGTCGATGCCTATCCATGGGGCGCGCGCCTCGATCCTTGCCAGCGCGCCTGCGTGAAAGGAGACGCCAAGTCGTGAGCCGCCGCCCCCCGCATCACGCGCTTCGCGAGATACGGTCCCATTTCGCCCATCCGGCGACCTGGGCCGTGATGCTGGCCATCGCGGCGCTTCTGGCGATTCTGGGCCCCTTCGGCACAGGAGACAGCCTGCGGGCGGTCCCGCGCCTTGCCTTCTGGTCGGCGCATGTCGCGGTCAACTATGTCATCGGCTACGCGGTGAACCGGCTGCTGCAGGGCGGTCCCTTGCAGGGCGTGCCACACTGGATGGCCCTTGCCGTGGCGAACCTGTGCACGGGCCTTGCGATCTGTGCCGGGGTCTTCGTCATCAACTGGGCCGCGCTTGGCTATGTCCCGGGCCGCGCCGAGGCCGCCGGGTTCTTCGGCACCGTCCTTGTGATCGCGCTGATCGTGTCGGGGGTGATGGAGATGCTGGCGCGCACCCTGGTCGCGGCGGACCCGAGCGGGGAAGACCGGGACAGCACGCCGCCGATCCTCGACCGTCTTGCGTTCGACAAGCGCGGCGCGCTGGTGGCACTTTCGGCCGAGGATCATTACGTCCGGGTGACGACGACAGCGGGGGAAGATCTGGTGCTGATGCGCTTCGGAGACGCGGTGAAGGAAGTGGGCGCGACGAACGGGCTGCAGGTCCACCGCGCGCACTGGGTGGCGGTGGCCGAAATCCGCGCCGCCCGCCGCGAGGGAGAGCGTGCCGTCCTGACCCTGTCCACCGGCGCCGAGGTGCCGGTCAGCCGCGCCAATGTGCCCCGGATACGGGAGGCGGGGCTTCTGCCCCGCTGACGGCCATGACCGAATGGATCACGTCGCAGGCCCTAGTGCCCTACGAGGATGCCTTGCACCGGATGGAGGCGCGCGCCGCCGACATCGCCGAGGGCCGCGCGGATGAAGC
This sequence comes from Anianabacter salinae, assembly GCF_019061145.1. Taxonomy (GTDB): domain Bacteria; phylum Pseudomonadota; class Alphaproteobacteria; order Rhodobacterales; family Rhodobacteraceae; genus Anianibacter; species Anianibacter salinarum. The sequence goes on from NZ_JAHQZS010000007.1 coordinate 31,584, forward strand.
GATCTGGCTGCTGGAACACCCGCCGCTCTATACCGCCGGAACCTCTGCCCGGCCCGAAGACCTGACCGACCCGGACCGCTTTCCGGTGCATCAGGCGCGGCGCGGCGGGCAATACACCTATCACGGTCCCGGCCAGCGCGTGGCCTATGTCATGCTCGATGTCGGCAAGCGCGGCCGCGACGTGCGCCGCTTCGTGCAGGATCTCGAGGCCTGGGTGATCGCCGCACTGGCCGAGTTCAACGTCGACGGCCATATCCGCGAGGGCCGCGTCGGGGTCTGGGTGGAACGCCCGGACAAGCCGCCAATGCCGGACGGCAGCCTGCGCGAGGACAAGATCGCCGCCATCGGCATCCGCCTGCGCAAATGGGTGTCGTTCCACGGCCTGTCGATCAACGTCGAGCCGGACCTGTCGCATTTCGACGGCATCGTGCCCTGCGGCATCCGCGAGCATGGCGTGACATCGCTGGTCGATCTTGGCCTTCCGGTCACGATGGAAGACCTCGACGTAGCCCTCAAGCGCAGCTTCGGGCAGGTGTTCTGAGGGTCAGCCAAGGTCCTTGCGCATCGTCGCCATGCCGCCCCGGCGCGACAGTTCTTCATACCCGGCGCTGAGATAGGCACGGTGCGCGGGCGCGTTGTCCGTCTCGACCTTGAGCGTCACCGAAAGCGCGTCCAGCCCCCGCGCCGCGTCTTCCACAAGCGCGGTCATCTCGGCCCCTGCCCCGCCGCGCGCCTCTGGCGCGATGTAGACATAGGTCAGGTGCCGCACCTCGGGGCCGATCCCGACGCGCAGGGCGAAAAAGCCGACAGGATCGGTCCCGTCGAGGACATAAAACGACGCATCTCCCGGCTCGTTCAGCCACTTCTCCTGCCATTCGAGCGGGTCGAACGGGTGCTTTGCGTTGGGGTTCACGAGGGCAAGCTCGGCCGCGTCCGTCAGCATCTCGGACAGGGTGACCAACTCGAACGGGGCGTTCTGGCGCAGCGTCAGGGGCATGGCGGGGAGGTGCCACAGCGCGGCCGCCCGGTGCAACCCCCGCAGGCGCGGTCAGGCGATCAGCTTCACCGCCCGGATCACCACACTGTCCAGCCCGTCGCCGCCTTGCGCGACATGCTCTGCAAGCTGCTGGCGCATCCGCGGTTCCCAGAAATCCCGGATGTGGTCGCCCACCTTCTCGGGCGCGTCCACGTTCGGCTGCGTCTTGAAGAACGTGGCGATCTGGTTGGCCATGCGGACCATCTTGTCAGGCGACATCAAGGGCCTCGTCGGTGATGCGGTGGGGATGGGAATAGACATCGAAGCCGCCTTGGCGCGCGAAAGCCGCCAGCGTGATCCTTGATGTCTCGGCGACACGCACCGCCTGCGCCGTGGGCGCCGAAACGGCGATCAACGCGGGCACGCCCGCCACCGCGCATTTCTGCACCAGTTCCACCGACAGCCGAGAGGTCATCACCGCCGCGCCGTTGGCAGGGTCGATCCCCTGCGCGGCCAGCGCACCGATCAGCTTGTCGAGCGCGTTGTGGCGGCCGACATCCTCGCGCACCAGAACCATGCCCCGGCCCGGCATCAGGAATCCCGCCGCGTGGGTCGCATGGGTCACATCGTGCAGCGCCTGGTGCGGGCGCAAGGCATCCGTCGCCCCTGCCACCTCTCGCCGCGTCAGGCGCAAACCGTCGCCTGCGATGCGCGGCACCGGGCGCAAGGCCTGCTCGAGGCTGTCGATCCCGCACAGCCCGCAGCCCACCGGCCCGGCCATGCTGCGCCGCCGGTCCGCCAGCGCATCGGCGCGGTCCTCGGTCAGCCAGAACCGCGCCTCGATCCCCTGCGGATGGGTCACGATCTCGAACCCCTCGATCTGCGCGGGGTCGGTGATCGCCCCTTCGGTCAGCGCAAAGCCATGGGCGAAATCCGCGATGTCCGCCGGGGTCGCCATCATCACCGCCTGCGCGGTGCCGTTGAAGACGATCGCCACCGGCGTTTCCTCAAGCAGCGTGCGATGCACGGCAAGCGTGCCGTCCTTGCGGTGCGACCATCCGGGCGCGCTGAAGGTGGGCGCGGCGGACATGACGCTACTCCGCCGCAGGCAGGATGCGGCGGGCCATCTCTGCCTGCGCGGCATAGTCCTCCTGCCAGCCGGTCGGCCCGTTCGAAGGCGCGACCTGCACCGCCGTCACCTTGTATTCCGGGCAGTTCGTCGCCCAGTCCGAATAATCGGTGGTGATGACGTTCGCCTGCGTGTCGGGGTGGTGAAAGGTCGTATAGACCACGCCGGGGCTGACCTTGTCGGTCACTGTCGCCCGCAGCGTCGTCTCGCCCGAGCGCGAAGCCAGCCGCACCCAGTCACCATCGTTCACACCCCGGTTCTCGGCGTCATGGGGATGGATCTCCAGCAGATCCTCCTGGTGCCAGACGACGTTGTCGGTGCGACGTGTCTGCGCGCCGACGTTGTATTGCGACAGGATGCGCCCAGTGGTCAGCAGCAGCGGAAAGCGCGGGCCGGTGCGTTCGTCCGTGGCGACGTATTCCGTCACGATGAACCGCCCCTTGCCGCGCACGAAGCCGTCGACGTGCATCAGCGGCGTGCCCTCGGGGTGCGCCTCGTTGCAGGGCCACTGAACGCTGCCCTTTTCTTCGAGCATGGCGTAGTTGACCCCGGCGAAGGATGGCGTGGTCGCGGCGATCTCGTCCATGATCTGGCTGGGGTGGGTATAGCTCCAGCCGCCGCCCATAGCGTTCGCCAGCGCTTGCGTCACTTCCCAGTCTTCATACCCGTTGCGCGGCGCCATCACCTTGCGCACGCGGTTGATGCGACGCTCGGCATTGGTGAAAGTCCCGTCCTTCTCGAGGAAGGTGGAACCCGGCAGGAACACATGCGCGTAGTTCGCGGTCTCGTTCAGGAACAGGTCATGGACGATAACGCATTCCATCGCCGCAAGCCCGGCGGCGACATGCTTGGTGTCGGGGTCCGACTGCAGGATATCCTCGCCCTGACAATACAGGCCCTTGAAGGTGCCATCGACAGCGGCATCGAGCATGTTGGGAATGCGCAGGCCCGGCTCTGGGTCGATCTCGACGCCCCAGGCCTGCTTGAAGATGTCGCGCACCTCGGCGCCCTTCACATGGCGGTAGCCCGGCAATTCATGCGGGAACGATCCCATGTCGCAGGAGCCCTGCACGTTGTTCTGGCCGCGCAGCGGGTTCACGCCGACGCCCTTGCGCCCGATGTTGCCGGTCAGCATGGCGAGGTTGGCGATGGCCATCACGGTGGTCGAACCCTGGCTGTGCTCGGTGACGCCAAGGCCGTAGTAGATCGCGCCATTGCCTCCCGTGGCGAACAGCCGCGCGGCGGCGCGCATCTCGGCCGCCGGCACGCCCGTCAGCATCTCGGTCGCCTCGGGGCTGTGGCGCGCGTCGCTGACGAACTCGGCATAGACCTGGAACTCGTCCCAGTCGCAGCGCTCGCGGATGAACGCCTCGTCCATCAGCCCCTCGGTCACGATGACATGCGCCAGCGCGGTCACGACGGCGACATTGGTGCCCGGGCGGAGCGGCAGGTGATGGGAAGCGGCGACATGCGCCGATTTCACCAGATCAATGCGGCGCGGGTCGATCACGATCAGCCTGGCCCCGGCGCGCAGGCGCTTCTTCAGGCGCGAGGCAAAGACCGGGTGCCCGTCCGTCGGGTTCGCGCCGATCACGATCACGACGTCGGTGTGTTCCACGCTGTCGAAATCCTGCGTGCCCGCAGAGGTGCCAAAGGTCTGGCCCAGCCCGTACCCGGTGGGCGAATGGCAGACCCGCGCACAGGTGTCGGTGTTGTTGTTGCCGAAGACCGCCCGCGTCAGCTTCTGGACAAGATAGGTTTCCTCGTTCGTGCAGCGGCTTGAGGTTATGACGCCGATGGACTTCTTGCCGTATTTGTCCTGAAGCCCGCGCAGTCGGTCGGCGGCAAAGCCAAGCGCCTCGTCCCAGGACACTTCGCGCCACGGCTCGTCAACGCGGTCACGGATCATCGGCGACAGGATGCGATCCTTGTGGCTGGCATAGCCATAGGCAAAGCGGCCCTTCACGCAGGAATGCCCGCGATTGGCCTTGCCGTGCTTGTAGGGCACCATCCGCACCAGTTGGTCGCCCTGCAACTCTGCCTTGAAGGAACAGCCCACGCCGCAATAGGCGCAGGTCGTCACGACCGAGCGGTCGGGCGTGCCCATCTCGATCACCGATTTTTCCTGCAAGGTCGCGGTCGGGCAGGCCTGAACGCAAGCGCCGCAGGACACGCAATCGGAGCCGAGGAAGTTGTCCCCCGCCTCGCCCGCCGACACCCGGCTGTCGAAACCGCGCCCCGAGATCGTCAGCGCGAAGGTGCCTTGCACCTCTTCGCAGGCCCGCACGCAGCGGTTGCAGACGATGCACTTGGACGGATCATAGGTGAAATACGGGTTGCTGTCGTCCTTGGGCAGCCATTCGGGATTGGCCTGCCCCGAGGTGTCGCGCGGCGCGAAATGGTTCGACAGCGCGCCGCCCTCGGGGGCTGCATAGCGAACGTCGCGCAGGCCAACGGCCCCCGCCATGTCCTGCAATTCGCAATCGCCGTTGGCCGAGCAGGTCAGGCAATCCAGCGGATGGTCGGAGATATACAGCTCCATCACCCCGCGCCGGATCTTCTTGACCTTGGACGACTGGGTCCGGACCACCATCCCCTCGGCCACCGGCGTCGTGCAGGAGGCAGGCGTGCCGCGCCGCCCCTCGATCTCGACCACGCACAGACGGCACGACCCGAACGCCTCAAGATTGTCCGAGGCGCACAGTTTCGGAACCCCGATCCCGGCCTCGGCGGCGGCGCGCATCACGCTGGTGCCTTCGGGCACCGTCACCGCGAACCCGTCGATGGTCAGCGTCACCGGCGCGCCTTCGCGCGCAGGCGTGCCCATATCGCGGTCGTCCCAAGGTATGATGAAGTCCTTCATGCGTCCATCTTCCAATTCTTCTTTGCCCAAATACGCGCGGGGGTCCGGGGGGCGCAGCCCCCCGGCCGGTCGCCGCCGCAGGCGGCGAGACCTTGCACCCGCCTCATTCCGCAGCCTCCCGCACCCGCGCGAAATCGCCGGGGAAATGCGTCAGCGCCGACATCACCGGCAGCGGCGTGAAGCCCCCCAGCGCGCAGAGCGAGCCCTCCTTCATTGTCTCGCACAGGTCGGCCAGCAGCGGCGCCGCGTCGAGATCGCCTGCCGCGATCCGGTCGATCGTCTCGACCCCGCGCACCGCGCCGATGCGGCAAGGGGTGCACTTGCCGCAGGATTCAATCGCGCAGAATTCCATGGCGAATCGCGCCATGCCCAGCATGTCGGCGCTGTCGTCGAACACCACCAGCCCGGCATGCCCCAGAAGCCCGCCCTCGGCGTCCAGTTCCTCGTAGCCGAGGCGCGCGTCGAACTTCGACACCGGCAGATAGGCCCCCAGCGGCCCGCCGACCTGCACCGCCTTGACCGGGTGGCCCGAGGCGCTGCCGCCGCCCAGATCGTTCACCACCTCGTCCAGCGTGATGCCGAAGGCTGTCTCGAACAGCCCGCCGCGCGCGACATTGCCCGCGATCTGCAAGGTCACCGTGCCGCGCGATCGGCCCAGCCCGAAATCGGCATAGGCCTGCGCGCCCTTCTCGAAGATCACCGGCACCGTCGCCAGCGAGATGACATTGTTCACCACCGTCGGACGGCCAAGAAAGCCTTCAAGCGCGGGCAGCGGCGGTTTCGCCCGCACCACGCCGCGCTGGCCCTCCAGCGAGTTCAGAAGCGAGGTTTCCTCGCCGCAGACATAGGCGCCCGCACCAACGCGGATCTCCATGTCGAACGCCCTGCCCGATCCCAGCACATCGCGCCCCAGAACTCCCGAGGCGCGGGCAATCTCGACCGCCCGGCGCATCACCTTGATCGCATCGGGGTATTCCGAGCGCAGATAGACATAGCCCTGCTCCGCCCCCACACCGAGACCCGCGATCACCATGCCCTCGATCAGGGTAAAGGGGTCGCCTTCCATCACCATGCGGTCGGCGAAGGTGCCGCTGTCGCCCTCGTCGGCGTTGCACACGACATATTTCCGCGCGCCGGGGTCACAGGGTGCGTCATGCACGGTCTGCCACTTGATGCCGGTCGGAAACCCCGCCCCGCCGCGCCCGCGCAGGCCAGAGGCCTTGACCTCGTCCACGATCTCTTGCCCGGTCATGCCCAGCGCGCGGCGCAGCCCGGCAAGCCCGCCATGTGCCTCGTAATCCTGAAGCGACAGCGGGTCGATGACGCCGACGCGGGCAAAGGTCAGCCGCGTCTGCCGCTTCATCCAGTCCAGGTCCTCGACCGGGCCAAGCGCCTTGGCGCTGGTGCCGTCCAGGATCGCCGCCGCGTCCTCAGGCGTCGCGGGGCCATAGCCGTGGCGCACGCCGCTGATCTCGACCTCGACCAATGGCTCCAGCCAGACCATCCCGCGCGATCCGGTGCGCACGATCTCGGCGTCGGGCGCGGCGGCGCGCAGAGCGGCGACAACCTCGTCCGCGCCAACGGCCTTGGCGGCGCTGTCCATGGGAACAAAGATCTTCATGCGCCCGCCTCTGCCAGCAGGCTGTCCATCCGCGCCGCGTCGACGCGCCCGACGACGCGGTCGCCCAGCATCACCGCGGGCGCGCAGGCACACAGGCCAAGGCAATACACCGGCTCGACCGTCACCGCGCCGTTTGTGGTGGTGCCGTGCCAGTCCAGCCCCAACCGCGCCAGCGTCGCCTCGGCCAGCGCGGTGCCGCCAACCGATTGGCACGCCTCGGCACGGCAGATCTTCAGGACATGCCGTCCGGCGGGCGCTGCGCGGAAATCGTGGTAGAAGCTCAGCACACCGTGCAGCTCCGCCCGGGTGATGTTGAGCGCCTCGGCAACGGGAACATGGGCCGCGGCGGGCACGCAGCCGAAAGCATCCTGCAGGGCGTGCAGGATCGGCAACAGCGGACCTTCGAGATGCAGGTGGGCTTGGATGATCTCGTCGATCTCGGCCGTGTCGATGGCGGGGTCGGGCATGGCCAGGGCGGTCTCCTCACATTTGGCATACCTTCGCACACGGTCCGGGCGCCCGATCAATAACGGCGTTCAGTCGGTCGATTTGGTATTTCGATCAATCCTGACCGGACTGCCCGGCCAGCGCGCGCGCCTCGGCCAGAAGCGCGGCCAGAACCGGCGTGCGCGGGTCCCTGTGCGGCAGCACCAGGCCCACCTTGTGCTCTTGCCCGCCGCCGTCGAGAGGCACCAACGCAAGGTCCTTGCCGCCGGACAGGAACGCGGCGACATCGCGGGGAAGCACGGCCATGCAATTGCCCGACGCGACGCTGGCGACCAGCGCGATGATCGAGTTGGATTCGATCCAGACGCGCGGCACGGCACCGTTCCGCGCAAGGCACTGGTTGATGATCCGGCGGTTCTGCATGTCGGGCGTCAGCATCGCCAGCGGCGCATCGTCCAGCGCCGCCCAGGCCACCCGCTCGGCCCCCGCAAAGGACGAAGTGCGCGCGCAGACGAGGATATAGCTTTCCTCATACAACTCGGCGGTATCGACCCGGCCCAGCGGTTCGTTGTCGAGATAGGAAATCCCGGCATCCGCCTCGAAATCCTCGAGCATCTGGAGGATGTCGCGCGACGGGCGCGACAGGATCGTGAAGCGCACGTTGGGATGGCGCTGGCTGAACGCCGTGCACAGCCGCGCCGCCCAGGTCTGCGCGGTGGGGATGACGGCAAGGCGCACCTCGCCCGAAAGGCCGTGTCGGCTGGTCCGCATCTCGTCGCGAAGCTGCCGGGCATCGCCGAGGATGCGCTTGGACCACACAAGCGCGGTCTGGCCCTCGGGGGTCAGCCCGCCGAACCGCGATCCGCGGTGCACAAGCTGCACGCCAAGCTGTTCTTCAAGCTGCTTGATCCCGGCCGATAGCGTGGGCTGCGCGACGTTGAGGCTTTCGGCGGCGCGACCGAAATGCCGCTCACGGGCGAGCGCGACGAACATCTCCAGCTTGTCCAGCATGATCCGGCTTTCCTATCGCGGCCCCCTCAATCAATCGGCGATGCGGATCAAGTTGTCCAGACAGAGGGCGGGCGGCACCGCTGCGGGCGGTCAGGTTCTCGCGCGCTCGAACGCTTCCCAGCATCGCTCGAAGGCCTCGAAGGTCATCGGACCTTTCTTCGCTTCGCCAAGAACGATCTCTTCGCTGGCGATCAGCTTGTGGATCGCGCCCGCCAGCTCTGGCAGCACATCCGGGGGAATGACGACCGCGCCATGCCGGTCGGCGTGGACAAGATCGCCCTCAGCCACGGTCAGCCCGAACACCGTGACTGGCCCGCCGATCTCGGTCACATGCACGAAGGCATGGCTTGGACCGATGGATCCCGCCACCACCGGGAACCCCGGCGCGCAGTCGCCAAGGTCGCGCATCACGCCGTTGGTCAGCACGCCCGAGACGCCAAGCGACTTGTGGACCCATGTGTTGATCTCGCCCCAGAAGGCACCGACGCAATGGGGAGAATCGGTATCCTCGACCACCGCGATCGAGGGCGTCCGCGCCTCGGACATGTGGCGGTAGTAGGCCATCCGGCGCGCGCGGGTGTCGGCGACAGGTTCGGTCGGGGGTGCCAGCGCCGCGATCCGGGCGGTCACGGCATAGCCCACGACCGCAGGTGCGGCGGGATCGTTGCGCAGCACGGTGCCGCGCGTATAGGCGTCGAACCCGCGCTTGCCCTGCGCGACCTCGATGGCGTTGCAGACAGTGGGCGTGTCGCAGCGGCGCAGCAGGTTGAAAAGCTCGTCGTCCATCAGTCCTCCAGCCAGCGGAGCAGCGCCGCCGTCGTCGTTTCGGGTTGTTCCAGGGTCGGCAAGTGTCCCGAGCGGGGCACGATCACCAGCCGGGAGTGCGGCATCAGCGCATGCATCAGGTCGTGCCGGTCGCGCGGGCAAAGCCGGTCGCCCTCGCCCATCAGCACCAGCGCGGGGCCAGTGTAGGCGCGCAAGGTGTCCTGCTGGTCGGGCCGCGAGGCAAGCGCGCGCGATTGCCGCTCGAAGACCTCTGGGCCAAGGGTCAGAGCCATGTCCATGCACAGATCGAGGATCGCCTGTTTGCCCGGCCCGTCGGCAAGGTAGTTAGGCTTCATCTCGTCGCGCAGCACCTCGCGCAGTTGTCCGGCGTTCGCCTTCTGGATCTGGGCGTCACGCGCTGCCTGCACCTCCGGCGCCTCTGCGCGCGGGTTGGTGTCGAGCAGCGCCAGGCGCTCCACGCGCCCGGGAGCCTGCCGCACCATCTCCATCGCCACGATGCCGCCCATCGACAGCCCCGCGAGCGCAAAGCGCGCGGGCGCGTGGTCAAGGACGGCGGCGGCCAGATCCTCGACCCGGTCCGCCTCGGTGATCGCGGCATGGATCACGCAGCGCCGACCGAAGGCACCCATCTGCGGCCCCCAGAGTCGGGCGTCGCACATCATGCCGGGGATCAGGACAAGCGGCGTCATCCCGCCGCCCGCGCGCCCTCGGACAGGGCGGCCAGCTTGGCCCATGCGATTTCGGGATCGACGGCGCCGAAGCCCGCGAAGGTGCCGAAGCCGCAGTCGGACCCGGCGATCACGCGGTCGGCCCCGACGATATCGACGAAACGGCCAAGGCGCTGGCGCACAAGTTCGGGGTGCTCGACAAAGTTGGTCGTGGTGTCGACCACGCCGGGCACCAGCACCTTGTCGTCCGGGATGTTGGCGGCCCGGTCGCGGAACACCGCCCATTCATGGCCGTGGCGGGGATTGGACGTCTCGAACAGGACATAGCGCGCCTTGACCGACATCAGCGTGTCGAACATCTGCGCCATCGGAATGTCGCAGACATGCGGGCCTTCGTAGTTGCCCCAGCAGATATGCACGCGGATCTTCTCGGCCGGGACATCCGACAGCGCGTGGTTCAGCGCCTCGACATGGGACGCAGCGACCTTGACGAACTCGGCATCCGACAACTCGGTGAACAGCATGTGCCGCGACAGCGCCAGATCGGGACAGTCGAGCTGCAGGTCCAGCCCTGCGGCAACGATGGTCTCGTATTCCGCCTTCATCGCATCGGCCAGCGCGGCGAGATACGCCTCGCGGCTGGGGTAATGCGCGTTCTGCAGGAACAGTGAGATCACCCCCGGCGAGGCCGCGTTCATGAAGCCGCGCGTGACACCCTGCGCCGCCATCGCGGCCTTGAGGTTGGCGATGTCCTTGTGCAACTCGTCCTGCCCGGCAGACCGCACGTCCCCAACGCACATGGGCCGCGCATAGCTGGGCGTGCCGCCGGAGTTCGCCAGCCGATCAAGGAAGCTGGGGAACAGCTTGAGGTCCGCAGGCGCGTTGCGCGGGCTGTCGCCGTCAAAGCCGGTGTACCGGTCCTTGACGTAGGTGGCATAGCTGATCTTCGAGGTCTCCCCGTCCGACACGATGTCGATCCCCGCCTCTTTCTGGCGGCGGACGACATCGTGGACCGCCTCGGTCATAACGCGGTCGAATTCGGCGGGGTCATGCGCCGCGCCGCGCTCGCGGGCGAACAGCTGGTCGACGACCGCCTGGCTGCGGGGAAGGCTGCCGACATGGGTGGCGAGAACGGGCATCCTGGTCTCCTTTCCGGGGGGGCGAGCGGGGTCAGGCGGCCTTTGGCGACCAGGTGGCGCCGGGCACATCCTCGGTGGCGACGACATGATACAGCGCCGCCTCGCCGCTCATCGACGGTACTGCGCCATGCGGCAGGCCCGCCGGAACCAGCGCGGTGTCGCCGGGCGCGAGGATCTCCTCGCCACCGTCCCAGAACAGCCGCCAGTGGCCGCGCACCGGCATCAGCACCGACGCGCGGTCGTGGCTGTGGGGTGCCTCGGTCGCGGTGGCTCGGGTCAGGAAATCGACCTCGAACCCCGGCTTGTCGCGGATGATCCCGGCCTCGCCGATGACCTTCACCGGGCTGCCCGCCCCGGCCAGCGCGACCATGTCCCAGTAGCGGCGCACGTAACCGCCGACGACCTGCATCGGCGAGGGTTCGGGGAACGTGCCAAGCGCGGCCTCGTCCAGAACCGGCATCGGCTTGACGCCTTCGGGCAGCGTCTCTCCCTTCTTGGTGTCGTACAGCTTGCCCTTATCGGACAGCACCAGACCATGATCGCGCGCATCCTCGATCACCTGCGGCGCCCAGATCACGCCGCCGCCTGCGTCGTCGCCGCCAAGGATAGCCATGATCATCCCGTAGTCGGTGCCGATGTTCTCGAAGCCCCGAAAGATGCCGGTCGGGATGTTGAAGATGTCGCCTTCCTCCAGCACAACCTCGCCCGCGTTGCCCCAACGGCCCCAGAAAAAGCGCCAGCGGCCCTTGAGGACAAAGAACACCTCGGCGGTGCGGTGCGAATGCAGCGAGTTGCGGCATTTCGGGGGCTGCCCGGCGGCGCCGATGTTGAAGCCGATGCTGTCGGTGATGTGAACGTGCTGGTCCGGGCTTTCCGACACGCCGCCACCGATGATCGTGAAGTTCTCCTTCTGGTTCGACCCCGGCGTATGGGCGTCGATGAAGGCGGTCTTGCAGGGCTTGAGTTCGCCGTAGCGAACGATCTTCGGGGTCGTCATGTCTACCTCTGGTGAAGAAGGATCTGCTTCCAGATCGCGATTTCGTCGTACAGCGTGAATTCCCGGCGCAGGCCCCAGGGGCCGAACTCGGCGTGGCTCATCCCCATGATGTGGACGGGCGCGCCGGTGGGACGGCCAAAGGCGCCCCAGCCGTCATGGGTGCCGTCCAGCGACCAGCGGATCGCCGCGCGCGGGCTGAGCATGTCGGCGTCCATCCCGATCCGGTGGTGGATGGTGAAGCGGGCAGAGGGAAAGGCAGACCGCAGAGCGATCCAGAAATCGGCCATCGCCTCGCGCCCGATGGCGGTCACGGCGCCGGGATATTCGCCGATGGCGGCGCGGTCATGGCCGGTCAGGACATGGGCAAAGTCCCCGCCCATGATGCGGGTCAGCGTCTCGGCATACTGCTCTCCCCAGGCGTTGTCGTTGCCCATGCCGTGATATTCGCCGTCGATGTCCGATGCAGGGCTAAAGGGGCGCGATGCCGCGTCCGGTCCGCCTTCCGAAGCGATCAGGCTGGCCGCATAGACGCGCGGGTCCATGCCCATTTGCCGGACGATGCCGCCATAGTCGCGCACCAGCCATTCATCATAGATCACGTCACCCCGCACCGCGCAGTCGGCAATCACGCGCGCGGTCCAGCGCCGTCCGGTGGCCGGGCCGAACGCACCGTCACGCGCCTGCGTCGCGGTCGAGATGATGCGGTGTGACGACAGGTAGCCGTGTTCGGGATCGTTCGACCAGATCACATCTTCGCCCAGAAGCTGGCGATCGGGAAACTCGGCCAGCGTCGCCATGGTCGAGGCGATCACCGCCTCGTTGCCCCGGCTGACGCCCATCGGCGTGCGCACCGGAATATCGGGCGCGTAGTAGTCATGCAGCGTGGCGATCCCGCGATCTTCCCAAATCTCCTTCGTGATCGACAGGATGTAGTCGGGGAAATCCTTCCAGCGGTTCTGGTAGCCGGTCACGGCGTGTCTCCTTGGGGATTCCGGGTCGATCCGCGCAGGATCAGAGGCCCAGGAATGCGGATCTTGCGCGGCGTCGCGACGTCTTCGATGCGGGACAACAGCGCCTCGACCGTGGCCTCGACCATGCGGTTCACCGGCTGGCGCACGGTGGTCAGATCATAGGCCGGCCAGGCGGCGATGGGCACGTCGTCATAGCCGACGACTGCAACGTCGTCCGGGATCGACAGCCCCAGCCCGGTGCGCAGGGCATCCATCACCGCGAACGCCATGTGGTCGTTGCCGACGAAGACGGCATCGGGGCGGCCGGGCGCCGAAAACATCTCTCGGGCCAGCGCGGCAGCGGTGTCGCGGTTGTACATCCCGTCCACCACGGCGACCGGGTCGCGCCCATGCGCGGCAAGCCCCTCGATGAAGCCGAGCGCCCGGTCGCGCCCGGTCGAGGATCCCTGCCATCCCGAGATATGGGCGATCCGCTCATGCCCCGCCCGCACCAGATGATCGGCAACGGCGCGCGCTCCTGCCACGTTGTCCGACGTGACCTCGGCGAGCCTTGGGTCGTCCTGGCCGCGGTTGAACATCACGACCGGGATGCCCGCCGCCTCGCAGCGGTTGGTCAGGTCGTTCGTCATCGCCACCGAGGCGGTCACGATGCCCTCGACCTGGTAGTCGATCAGTTCCTGCATCACGGGGGCCACGCCCTCGGTCGAGTTCTCGGCCATGAAGACGAGGATGTGATAGCCCCGCGCCTGCAGCGCCCGCGACAGGCGTTCCAGCGCGATCGGGTAGAACTGGTTGTCGAGATAGGCGACGACAAGCCCGATGATCCGGGTGCGCCCGGTGATCAGGCTGCGCGCCAGCACGTTCGGGCGGTAGCCAAGGCGCGTGGCGGCGTCGCGCACCTTTTCCATGGTCTTTTCCGACACGCTGGCACCGGGCGTGAACACCCGGCTGACCGCCGACTGGCTGACCCCCGCAAGGCGGGCCACGTCCTGCGATGTGACCTTTTCGCCCGCCATCAGTCCGCCGTCCAACCGCCGTCGACCAGAAGTGCGGTGCCGGTGACAAGCGCCGACGCGTCCGACGCGAGGAACAGCACCGGCCCCATGATGTCCTCGACTGTGCCGGTGCGGCCCAGCTTGATCTTCCCCTCGATCCAGGCAAGCCGCTCGGGGTTGGCGAAGGTGGGTTCGGTTAGCGGCGTGCGGATGAAGGTCGGGCACAGCGTGTTCACGCGGATGCCGTGCGGCCCCCATTCGATGGCCATCGACTTCGTCATGCCTTCGGTGGCGTGTTTGGTGGCGGCATAGACCGCACGGTCGATCCCGCCGACATGACCCATCTGGCTGGAAATCGTGATGATGCTGCCGGGGCGTCCCGCCGCGATCAGGCCCTTCGCCACCGCCTGCGCGAGGAAATAGGCGCCGCGGGTGTTGACGGCATAGACCGCGTCGTAATCGGCGGCGGTGGTCTCGGTCGCGGGGCTGTGGCGGGCAAGCCCCGCCGCGTTCACCAGCACGTCGAAGGGACCGGCTGAGGCGACGAAGCCCGCCGCCGCCTCGATGTCGGCCACGTCGAGCGGGGCGGCGATGACCGCGCAGCCCTCGGCGGCGAGCGCATCGCGCAACTCCGTGAGCGGCGCGGCACGGCGGGCGGCAAGGGTCACTTCGGCCCCGGCCCGCGCCAGAGCGACGGCCGCTCCAAGCCCGATGCCAGAGGAGGCTCCGGCGACAAGCGCACGCTTGCCGTCAAGGCGGAACGAGGGGGTTTGGGGAAGATCCATCGGTCTACTCGGCGGCCTCGCGGTAGGGCGCAGCCGCGCCGTAGGGGACATTGATGCCGCCATAGCGGCGCACGCGGATGTTGCACTGTTCGGCATGGCCGACGAAGCCCTCGAGCAGGCACAGCCGCGAGCCGTATTCGCCGACCAGCGTAGCCGCCGCATCGGTGGTGACGCGCTGGTAGGAGTGCGTCTTGAGGAACTTGCCGACCCACAAACCGCCCGTGTAGCGCCCGGCCTTCTTGGTTGGCAGGGTATGGTTGGTGCCGATTACCTTGTCGCCGTTCGCCACGTTGGTGCGCGGCCCGAGGAACAGCGCTCCGTAGCTGTGCATGTGATCGAGATACCAGTCGTCGCGGTCGGTCATCACCTGCACATGCTCGTAGGCCATGTCGTTGGCGACCTGCAGCATCTCGTCATGGGTGTCGCAGACGATCACGTCGCCGTAGTCGCGCCAACTGACGCTGGCGGTCTCGGCGGTGGGCAGGATTTCAAGGATACGGTCCACTTCGGCCAGCGTCGCCTCGGCCAGCTTGCGCGAGGTGGTCAGAAGGCAGGCGGGCGAGTTGTAGCCGTGTTCGGCCTGCCCCAGAAGGTCGGTCGCGCAAAGTTCGGCATCCACGGTGTCGTCGGCGATCACCATCGTTTCGGTCGGTCCGGCGAACAGATCGATCCCGACGCGGCCATACAGCTGGCGTTTGGCCTCGGCGACAAAGGCGTTGCCCGGGCCGACGAGCATGTGCACAGGCTCGATCGTCTGGGTGCCGATGGCCATGGCGCCGACCGCCTGGATGCCGCCGAGGCACAGGATTTCATGCGCGCCGCCCAGATGCATCGCGGCGACGATGGCAGGATGCGGCGCGCCCTTGACCGGAGGCGCCGAGGCGACGATGCGCGGCACGCCCGCGACGGCGGCGGTCAGCACGGACATATGCGCCGAGGCGACCATCGGGAACTTGCCGCCCGGAACGTAGCAGCCAACCGACTGCACCGGGATGTTCCTGTGACCCAGGAACACCCCCGGCAACGTCTCGACCTCGATGTCCGTCATGCTGGCGCGCTGCGCCTCGGCAAAGCTGCGGATCTGGTCCTGGGCAAAGCGGATGTCGGCCATGTCGCGGTCCGACACCTTCTGCATCGCCGCATCGATCTCGGACGCGGTCAGGCGAAAGCTGTCGGGCGCATAGCCGTCGAACGACTGGCTCAGATCGCGCACCGCCGCGTCGCCCCGCGCCTCGATGTCGGCCAGCGCGGTCTCGACCGTTGCGCGCACCTTGGCGTCGTCGTCGGCGCGCTCTGCCTCGGGCTTGCCGCGCTTGAGATGGGTGACGGTCATGTCTTGCTCCTCATTCCGGGTGCGGGGGCGTCTTGGCCCCGCTGTCATAGGCTTCCCAACCTTCGCCTCCGAACACGTCCCGGCCAAGCTGGGCAAGGACCGCCGCGAAATCGACGAAGACCGGATTGTCGGCGATCCGTCCGTCTTCGACGCGCCAGAAGTCCATGTAAGGTATGCGCACGCGGGCCCCCGTTGGCGCAAGTCCCATGAAAGGGCCGGAATGCGTGGCCTCGATATGGCCAAAGCAGGCGGCCCAGTCGCCGTCGGCCAGGAATTTCTCGGTCAGGTAGGTGCGGTCGGTGAAGGCGGCGCGCAGCGGCAGCTGCCAGTTGGCGCGGAACTCTGCCAGCCCGCGCTTGATCCCGCAGCCCGCATTGCCGCGCCAGAGGAAATCCTCATGGAAATGCGCGGCCATGTCGTTCGATCCTGCGCCCAGCGCCGCCTCCATCCGGTGGATGACATCCAGCGTCTCGCGACTTTGCGCGCTGTGGTCCTTGGCGGTCATGCGGCACCTTTTGCGATGCGCAGGCCCGTCGCCGGGTCGAACAGGTGGCAGATCGCGGCCGGGACCGATGCCGCGACCGGCGCGCCGATCTCGGCCGAGAAATCCTTGGCGGCCTTGATCGCGACCAGCGTGCCGCCGGCCTGCACCGTCGCCATCGAGCTGTCGCCCAGCAGCTCCATCGAATAGACCGGCGCGGCAATTTCACCCGTCTCGGCCAGTGCCGCGTCTTCGGCCCGGAAGCCGACGATCACCGCGCCGTCGCGCACTCCGTCAAAGCCTGGGATACGCACGTTCCGGCCCTCGAAGACGCCGCCGGTCATGGTGCCTTCCATCAGGTTCATCGCGGGCGAGCCGATGAACCCGGCGACGAAGGTGTTGGCGGGGTTGTCGTAGATGTCGATCGGGGTGCCGACCTGCTGCACCTCGCCCTTGTTCATCACCACCACCCGGTCGGCGAGCGTCATCGCCTCGATCTGGTCATGGGTGACGTAGATCGTCGTCGTGCGCAGCTCGTGGTGCAGGTTCTTGATCTGCGCGCGTGTCGAGACCCGAAGCTTGGCGTCGAGGTTCGACAGCGGCTCGTCCATCAGGAACACCGTGGGCTTACGCACGATGGCCCGCGCGAGCGCGACGCGCTGCCGCTGCCCGCCCGACAAGGCGGCCGGTTTGCGGTGCAGGAAATCGGTCAGCTCCACCATCTCGGCGGCGCGCATCACCATCTCGTCGTGCTGCACTTGCGGCACCTTCCGCACCTTGAGCGGAAAGCGGATGTTCTCGTACACCGTCATCGTCGGGTAAAGACCGTAGCTCTGGAACACCATCGCCACGTCGCGGTCCTTGGGCGTCAGGTCATTCACCACCTTGTCGCCGATGCGGATCTCGCCTTCGGTCAGGTCCTCCAGCCCGGCGATCATGCGCATCGTCGTGGTCTTGCCGCAGCCAGACGGCCCGAGCAGTACGAGGAACTCGGCATCGGCGATTTCAAGGTCGAACGACTTGACCCCGACAAAGCTGCCCCACCGCTTGGACACGTTGCGAAGATGGATCTCTGCCATGGAATTACCCTTTCACGGCGCCGGCGGTCAGGCCGCTGACGATCTGGCGCTGGAAGAACAGGACGAGGACGAACAAGGGGGCCGTGACCGACACGACCGAGGCGACCGCGAACATCACGTTGCCCTTGGTCTGCGTCGTCCCGAGAAAACTGGCGATCTTGGGCACCATCGTCTGGTTCTCTTTCGACAGCAGCATCGCGGTGACGGCAAAGTCGTTGTAGGCCAGAAGGAACGAGAACAGCCCCGTGGTAATCACCCCCGGCCACATCACCGGGATGATGACATGGCGGAACGCCTGGAACTGGCTGCACCCGTCCACCATCGCGCTTTCGTCCAGATCCTTGGGGATGTTGCGGAAGAATGCCGTCAGCATCCACAGGGTGAACGGCTGGTTGATTGCCACCAGCACGATGATCGTCGTCGGCAGGTGCCCCCAGAGGTTCCACTGGAAGAACGGCAAGAGATACCCCGACACAAGCGTTATCGGCGGCATCGCCCTGAACATCAGCGCGATGATGAGCAGCCAGAAGGCATAGCGATACGGCGAGCGCGACAGCGCATAGCCGCCCAGCGTGCCGAAGGTCAGCGAGATGACAACTACCGACACCACGACGATCAGCGTGTTGAGGGCCGCGCGCCAGAACTCTTCCTGCACCCATGCGCCGTAGTATCCGTCAAGGGTGAACGGCGCGCCGGTCTCGACCTCGGTCAGGGTGCCGAAAATCGCGTTGCTCCAGTCCGCCTTGGAGAAGAAATCCCCCTCGACCTTGAACGATCCCCAGAGCGTCCAGAGGAACGGGAAGGCCGCGACCATCAGCCAGAGGATTAGGAAAGCGCCCAGAAACGTCTGAAGCAGGGGCGAGCGGCGATTGGCTGCGATGGACATGGATCAGGCCTTTCCAAAGCTTTTCCAGGTGCGCACCAGCACCGGAGACAACAGGATCGCGACACCGAGGATCGTCAGCACCGACGTGGCAGCAGCCGAGGACAACAGTCGCGTCTCGCCGCCAAGGTCGGAATAGATGAAGTAACTGAGAGACTGGGCATGCGCGGCGGCGTTGAAACTGACGATCGGCTCGAAGACCCGGAAATTGTCCATGATCTTGATAAGCGCCATGAAGGTCGTCAGCGGCAGCAAATGCGGGAGCACGACGTAGCGGATACGCTCCCACCGGCTGGCGCCGTCGATCATCGCGCTTTCCAGCGTGTCCTGCGGCACGGTCTGAAGCCCGGCGTAGTAGACGACAAAGGCGAAGGGCGCGGAACTCCAGATGCCGTAAACCATCAGCATGATCCAGGTCAGCGGGGTGGACGCCTTGACCGACAGCGTGGGATCGCCCGCAATCGCCTGCAACGCGGTCCCAAGGATGCCGCGTGCGTCGATCATCCAGAACAGGATCAGCGCCCCGATCAGCGGCGTGACGATCATCGGCAAGAGCGAGAAGAAGATCGTCGGCCCCCGGAACACGCGGGGAATGGCATTGACCGACAGCGCGATCAGGAACCCAAGGATGATGGCGCCCGGCGTCACGACAAAGGTGTAGGTCAGCGTGAAGGCCAGCGCCCCGTAGAACGGCAGGTTCAGCAGCTGCGACCAGAACATGCCAAGGCTTTCGGCCCCGGCCCACAGGGTTGCGATCTCGGCAAAGGCAAGGTGGTTGCGATTGGTGTAGATGTCGTCGCCCACGAAGCGGCCGAGCGGCTCGGCCTCGCGCAGGGCGGCGGTGGCGGCCTGATCGATGCTGGTCGCCTTGGTGCAGCCAAAGGGGCCGCAATTCTCGACCTCGATCACGACTTGTTCGTGAGGGGCATAAACCGACTGGATCAGCACGGACACGATGGGCAGCGCGATGAAGAGGAACATCGCGACGCCCGAGGGCAGGACGAACCAGAGGAATGTCTTGTGCTTCATGGTCGGCCCCTGTGCCTGGTCGCTCGGGACGCGCGCCCCCGTCCGCGGCGGTCAGGCCGCCGACAGCTGGGGATGCGCCGGTATGCGGTGGAGGGTGGTGTCGGCGCGGGGGCAGCTCGGCCCCGCGCCGATGTGGTTTGCGGGCGCCAGCCTGCCAGGGTCAGTTCAAAAAGCCCTGTTCCTTGGCCGCCGCGGTATAGGCCGCCTCGACATCGGCAAGGCTTTGCTCTGCGGATTCGTTGCCTTGCAGGTAGTCGGCGATGTTGTTGCCCAGCGCCGTATGCAGAAGTCCCTGATAGGGCAGCATCGGATAGGGCTTTGCGCCGGACTGGATCGTGGCGAAGACACCGGCCGCAACCGGGGCAGGCTCGTAGCCGTCGATCATCCACACGGCCTGGCCCATGGTCTCGGCATTCAGGATGTCGGGGCTGATGCCGTTCACGAGCGCGCGGAAGGTCGCCGCCGCATCCTCGTCCGAGGCGTTCTTGGCGACGGTGAAGCCGTCCCACCAGAGCGTCGTTGCAGGCACGCCGCTGTCGCCGACCATCAGCGGGCCAGAGACCTTGGTGTTCTCGAAGACTTCGGGCGTCGAGCCCTCTGCATCCTGAAGAACCGCCGTGCGCGAGCCCCAGAAGTTCATGAGCGCGACGTTGCCCGCTTCCCATTCCGCTGCTGCGGCGTTCGAGTCGTGGGTCAGGTAGTCGGGGTTCATGTACTCGGACAGCGCCTTCATCGTCTCGAGCGCGGCAACGCCAGCTGCGTTGTTCACCGTGACCTCGGCCGATCCCGGCGCGAAGAACTCGCCGCCCTGACCGAGATACATGTTCACGAATTCCTGCGCGAGGTTCCAGCCCGCCATGTAGGCGCCGCTGAGAGGATGCTCCATGATGCCCTCGGCCCGGATCTTCTCGGCCGCCGCAAGCACATCCTCATAGCTTTTCGGGACATCCATCCCGATCTGTTCCAGCACGTCCTCGCGGTAGATGAGGTGCTGCGCGTTGGCCATGAACGCCACCGCCATCACCTTGCCGTCGATCGTGATGAGCTGGGTCGGGCTGAGATCCTGGCCGTATTCGGCCACGAGATCGTCAAGCGGGCGGATCACGTCCTCGTTCATCAAGGCGACGATGGACGAGTTTGCGATGATCGCCGACGTGTATTCCGGCGGGGACGCGGACATGCCCGCCACGTTGATCTTCTGATGATCGGCGGTGAGGTTCGCCTTCACCTCGACCGCGTCCGTGGCGCATGCGGCGGCCCCGGAGGCGACTGTCTGGATCGCCGGAAACTCGTTGCCGACGATGCTGACCCGGCCCGCCTCGATCCCGCAATCGGCCGATGCGGCAGTCGCGCCGGCCAGCAGAATCGCGGTCGAAAGTAGGGCTCTCGTTCTGACGTTCATTCGGAAAACTCCCTGTTATCTGCAGGGCCTCATCCTGTCGCGCTTGGGCCCTTAGCGCGCAGCATGTGACTCTTTGCATACGTATGCAAGATTTTTCTTGCGCGGCCTCCGGTTCCGGTGTCGGACTGTTCCGGACACCATCGCCAAGGCCTTCCATGACGCACGCCCCTACCCTTCCAGCCTCTGTCCGCCGCGCCGTCCGGGACGGCCTGCTGCGCCTCGCCGACTGCCCGCCCGCGCAGGTGCCGGGCGTTCTAGAAGCGATCTCGACACCGGGCACCGACTGGCGGGTTTCTCACCCGATCAACGAGGTGCGTGGTCCCGAGGCAGCAGCCAGCGCCGCTTTTGTGCCGCTCAAGACAGCCTTCCCGGACCTTGAACGACGCGACACGATCCGCGTCGGCGGCGTCTACGAGGGCCGCAACTATGTCGCCGCCGTCGGAACCTATTGCGGCACGTTCCGGCACGACTGGCTGGGCATCCCCGCCACCGGGCTGACGGCCCACCTGCGTTATGGCGAGGTCTATGAGGTCGATACAGACGGCCGCATCCTTCAGGCGAACCTGCTGTGGGACGTGCTTGACCTGGTCCGCCAGGCCGGGCTGGCCCCGCTTGCGCCCAGTCTTGGAGCAGAGGGGATGTGGCCGGGTCCGATCACGGGCGACGGGCTGCGCCTTGATCCGTCGGACCCCGGCGAAGGCGCGGCCTCGATCGCGCAGACGCTTGCGATGCACGCCTCATTGGCCGAATTCGACGATGCGGGGCGCCTGAACCGCGAGAACCTGATCGCGATGCCGCAACGCGACCACTGGCACCCCAAGATGATGTGGTACGGGCCTTCGGGGATCGGCACGACGCGCGGGCTGGACGGCTTCGTCGACGGGCACCAGTTGCCGTTCCGCATCGCCTTTCGCAGGCCGCAAGGGACATTCGAGGCCGTCACCGCCGAACGCCGCAGGCACGGCGCGGGGCACTACATCCGCATCGGCGACGGACCCTATTCGGTCACCGGCGGCTGGCCGTCGGTCTACGCCATCCACGACGGCGGCGGGTTCTGCGGGATGCCGCCCACAGGCCGCCCGGTCACGATGCGCGTGATGGACTTCTACCTGCACGACGAGGGCCTGATCCGCGAGAACTGGGTCCCGCTCGACATGCTGGACCTGTTCCGCCAGATGGGCGTCGACGTCCTCGCACGGGCGTTGGCCAAGGTCTGAGCCGAACCGCAGTCATCCGCCCGGGCGCGCGGGGCCGACCTGTTCCCAGACGGCATCCGGCGTCAGGTCGGCTCGGGGGCTGCCGGTCTCGAACCCCAGCAGATGATCCAGCGACAGACGGCCCGGCCCATGGGCAAGGATCGGCAGAAGCGCGGCGATCCACAGCCCATGGGTGATCCAGGCGCCGGGGTAGACGAAGATCTGGATGACGGCGGTCATCACGATCAGCCCCAGCGCCGAGAGGCGCGAGAACAGCCCGGCGATCAGCAGGATGGGCAGCGCATGTTCAGCCACTGTCGCCAGCACCGCCGCAACCTCGTGCGAGATCACGGGCAGCGCGTATTCATGCTCGAACAGGAAGAACGTGCTGTCCTTGATCGAGAACACCCCCTCAACCTTGGTGCGCCCGGACTGAAAGAAGACCATGGCCGGAAAGACGCGCAGGGCAAGCGCCACGACGTCGGCGGGAATGCGGTCGAACAGCGCATTCGCGCGCAGCAGGATGGATTTCATCGGTCAACTCTCCGGTGGGTGAATGAACCCGCCCGCCTGCATCAGCAGGACAAGGACGGTCTGGGGCGCATGGCCGGGGTCGGCCCACTGCGCGAGTTCGGCGGCGGCGTGCAGGGTGGCGCCGGTCGCAAGATGCTCGACAAGGATCAGATCACCCTGGGAAATCTCGTGCACCTGGACGGCAAGGCTGCGGTCGCGCAGCACGAGCGCGAACTGGTCGCCGGAGGGGATGCGCTGCGCCGCGTCCGCGCCGGGCTGGTTCTGCCGCCAGATCGTCAGGGCGGCGGCCCCGAATTGCAGGACCTGCACCGACGGGTGCAGCGTCAGCACCAGCCGCGACGGATCGGCGCCCGCAACGGCAGCGGGGTCCAGCGGCGCGGCATCGGCAGCGTGATACGCCCTGCCCCGCGCCCATTCCAGCCGGGCCACATCGCGCATGTAGGGATAGCCCGCCAGCGGCGCGAACCCGGCCAGGAAGTCGGGAAAACTGTCGCCCCAGTCCAGCAGCACCGGAGTGCGGGGGCGATGGGTTTCGGAATACACCCGTCCCAGCGCGGCGAAGAATGGATCGCCCACCAGCCGCCGGATCACCGGGAACCGCTGGCCCAGCGCCTCGCTCAGGCTGTGCGAGACATTGTTGCGATAGACCGCAAAGCGCAGGTCCGCATCGCCGTCGCAAAAGACCGCGCCGGGCGGCAACGCGGCAGTGCGCAGCCCTTCGGCAAAGCTGCCTGCAAATTCAGGATGCGAGGGCATGGCGGTGTCCGGCAGCGTTCAGAACAGAGCGCGCGCGGGCGGCCTCTGCCTGCAGCACCGGCCATTCGGGCACGTCGTTGTCCCATTCCACCAGCACCGGGCAGGCGCCGATCCGGGCGATGACTTCGGCGAACAGCGTCCACACCGGCTCGGCCACAGGCGAGCCATGTGTGTCGATCAGCAAGGCGCCGCCGGGCAGGTGATCCTCGTCATGGCCGCCAAGATGGATCTCGCCCACCGCCTCGACCGGGAAATCGGCCAGATAAGCGCGCGGGTCGCGCTGCTGGTTCGCGGCAGAGACGAAGACGTTGTTCACGTCCAGAAGCAACCCGCAGCCGGTGCGGCGCACGATCTCGCGCAGAAACGCGGTTTCCTCGATGCTCGATTGCTCGAACATCAGGTAGGTCGATGGGTTCTCCAGCAGCATCCGGCGGCCCAGCGCCTCTTGCACCTCGTCGATGTGATCGCACACCAGCGCCAGGGTTTCGGGCGTGTAGGGCAAGGGCAGCAGGTCGTTGAGGTATTCGGTCCCGTGGCTGGACCAGGCAAGATGCTCTGAAAAGCTTTCGGGCTGATAGCGCAGGCACAGGGCACGCAGGCGCTCCAGATGATCGCGGTCAAGCGGTCCCGGCCCGCCGATCGACAAGCCGACGCCGTGCAGCGAGATGGCATGATCCTCGCGCAGCGCCGTCAGTTGCGCGTGCGGCACGCCGCCCGCGCCCATGTAATTCTCGGCGTGGATCTCGAAGAAATCCATTTGGCGCGCACTGGCGCGGATCGCCTCGAAATGCGCGGACTTGAACCCCACGCCGACGCCGGAAGGCAGATGTGTCATCGTCGTCTCGTCCTGCTTCGGGGGTCTGTAGTGCCGGACGGGATGAACCACCCGCCCGGCGTCGATTGTCCGCTTACGCGGGAATGTCGCGGTCCAGAGCTTCAAGCGCACCGGCGCGCATCGAGCCGTCTGCCGCCGCGGGCACTTCGATCTCGGCGCAAGTGCCTGCGGGAACGAGGGTCCAGGCGTTGCCCTGGAAATCCACCTTGGAGGTTCCGGCGCAGGTCGTGCCGGGGCCTGCGGCGCAGTCGTTTTCGCCTGCAAGCGAGACGCCAAAGCACTTTTCCATCTCCTGTGCGTGCACGGGCGCGGCGGCCATCACGCTGAGGGCACAGGCGAGGGACGCACCAAGGCCGAGGCCCGATTTCATTGCGGTCATGAGTAAGCTCCATGTCATTTTGAACGAGGGCGGTTCCTTGCCCACGCGTAAGGGTCTTTTCGCGCAGGCCAGTTGTTACGCGGCTCGCAATGCTGTGATGTCGGGGTCAGGCGGTCGGTGGTCCCCCACCGGCCAAAGCCGCACCAAGGGCCGAGAACGTCAGAGAAAGATGTGCTTCCAACTGACGCAGCCATGGATTTCGGAAGCATGCCGACATATTTCCGTAACAAGTCGCACGATGGCGGAGTCTCTTGCTCGGTCATGTAGGCCCGGGAAACCCGACGATGATGATGAGCTGCAAAGAGGTCGCCGAACGCGCGAGCAAACTGATCGACGGCGAATGCTCTCCGTGGGAGGCGTTGCGGATCCGGCTTCACCTCGCGATGTGCGACGGTTGCAGCGGTTTCGTCACGCAGCTTCGCACGCTCGACAAACTTGCCAAGGATGCTGTGGGCACGGATCAGGCCGATGAAACCGTGCCTGCCACCGGCAAGTATTCCGACGCGCTGGCCGCACTCCGCGACAAGAGCGGCTGAGCAGACCGCCAATCCGCATCAGCTGGCATGGTCCGAGGACAGCGTGCAGATCGTGCCGGTCAGTGGCGAGCGGCGCACAAGCTCGCCACGGCAAGCCCGGCGATCCGGTGCAGATCGGCCGCCGGTGTTCCCGACCGTGCCCGAAGCATGATCCCCCGTGCCACCGCAGCCAGCAGTCCCGCCATCGCGCGCGTGTCTGCCGCATCGCCCGGCGCCGTATCCCTTGAAAGGCGATCCTCGATCCGCGCCTCAAGCGCCGAGAAGCGGGCATCGAGTTCGCGGCGCAGTGCCGCGCTGGACCCGGCTGCATCGGCAAGAACGCAAGAGATCAGGCACCCCGGCGTCTCGCGGTCCCGCGTCGCAAGGGCGACGACCTCCTGGTAGAACGCCTCGAGGTCTTCGCGCAGGCTTCCCCTAGGGCCAAGCGCCTCGGCCACCGGAACAAGCCGGGTCTCTGCGTAGCGGGCGATCGCGGCGCGAAACAGGTCTTCCTTGTTGCCGAACAGCTGGTACAGGCTTGCCCGCGGCATGTGCATCTCGCGGCACAGGGTATCGACAGAGGCCGCCGCATAGCCCGTTCTCCAGAACACCCGGACCGCGGCATCGAGGGCGGCGCCGGGATCGAAGCCTCGGGGGCGCCCGCGACTGCGCTGGGGCGGTGAATTCGGCACGGCGTCACTCATAATCGAAACGTTCGGTCTGAAAATACGCGGCACGGCAAAGCATCGCAAGCGTACGGCATCGCCCCTAACGGAACCGGACAGTTGGCGTCTGGGCCAGCAAGTCCCTCGAATAGGCGTGGCGCGGGCCATCAAAGAACGCCTCTGACGGGCCGGTCTCGACCAGCTTGCCGTCCTTCAGAACGGTGATGTCGTCGGACATCTGCCGCACGACGGCAAGGTCGTGGCTGATGAACAGGGTCGTCAGCCCGAACTTCGTCTGAAGCTCTTTCAAAAGGTTGAGGATCTGCGCCTGGATCGACACATCGAGCGCGCTTGTCGGCTCGTCGCAGATCAACAGGCCGGGCCGGGACAACAGCGCGCGCGCGACTGCGATCCGCTGGCGCTGCCCGCCAGAGAACTGGTGCGGATAGCGGTCGGCGACCTCGGCGGGAAGTCCGACGAGCGCCAGCATCGCCCGCGCAAGCCGGTCCTGACGAGCCTCATCGCGTTCCAGCCCATAGAGACGCAACGGTTCGGTCAGGATGCTCAGCACCTTGTGGCGCGAGTTGAGGCTCGAATACGGGTCCTGGAACACCATCTGGATGACGCGCCGCGACGGGTCCTTGCGCGTGCGCCGCCGCATCGGTGCCAGCGCCGCGCCGTCGAGGCGCATCTCTCCTGCGGCAGGATGCACAAGCGCCGCGATCACCTTGGCCAGCGTGGATTTGCCGGACCCGCTTTCGCCGACAAGGCCCATGACGGTTCCGGGCCTTACGGACATGGTCACATCATCCAGCGCAACGAAGGACTCGCGCGGGCCGAACAGGCCGCGCCGTTCGCCCGTGAAGCGCACGGTGATGGCTTCGATGTCCAGCGCCGGACCCATGGAGGCGCCGCCCCCGGCCCCGGACATCAGCCAGTCTTCGGCCTCGCGCGCCGGAGCCGTCAGGTCGGTCGTCTCGGCCTCGCCCTCGACGCGCGGGACGGCAAAGCGGCGAAGCCTGCGGTCAAGCGGCGGTACCGCTGCCATTAACGCCTTGGTGTAGGGATGCTCGGGCGCGCCAAGAACGCGGGCGGTGTCGCCCTGTTCCACCACCTTGCCGTCGCGCAAGACCGTCACCCGGTCCGCAATCTGGGCGATCACCCCGATATCATGCGTGATCAGGATGAACCCGATGCCGCGCGTCTCGGCCAGCTTGCGGATCAGGTCGAGCACCTGCGCCTGAACGGCGACGTCCAGTGCGGTCGTCGGCTCGTCCGCGATGATGAGTTCGGGGTTGGTGCAAAGCGCCAGCGCGATAACCACGCGCTGCCGCATCCCGCCCGAGAACTGGTGCGGATAGGACCGGATGCGCGCGCGGGCGTTGGCGATTCCGATTTCTTCCAGCAGGTCGACGGCGCGGGTCAGGGCAGCCTCGGCCGGAATATCCTCGTGCGCAAGGATCGTCTCGACCAACTGGTCGCCGATGGTCATCAGCGGATCGAGGCTGGTCTGCGGGTCCTGAAAGATCATCGAGATGCGTTTGCCGCGCAGATGGTGCGCCTGCGCCGCCGACAGCGTGCGCAGGTCGGTGTCTCCCAGCCGCATGTCCCCTGCGGCGATCTCTCCGGCAGGGGGCAGCAGGCCCATGATCGCCGCCCCGATGGTCGACTTGCCTGCGCCGGACTCGCCCACCAACCCGTGAATCTCGCCGCGCGCGACGGTCATCGTCACGTCTTCCACGGCGGTGGCGGCGCCCGTGCGGTGGCGAAAGCGCACCGTCAATCCAGCGACGGACAGCATCAGCGCAGGCTCGGGTTGAAGAGGTCGCGCAGGAAATCCCCGAGCAGGTTGATCGACACGACAAGCACGACAAGAAACACCGTCGGCATCCACAGGATCCACCATTCGCCCGACAGCAGGTATTGCATGCCGATGCGGATCAGCGTGCCAAGCGACGGCGAGTCCGCCGGTAGCCCGACGCCAAGGAACGACAGCGTCGCCTCGAGCAGGATCGCCGAGGCAAGGTCCACGGTCGCGATCACCAGCAGCGGCCCAACGATGTTCGGCAGGATATGGCGCAGCATGATCCGCAGCGGATGCTGGCCCATCATGATCGCCGCCTGAACATAATCCTTGTTGCGTTCGACGAATGTCGAGGCGCGGGCGGTGCGGGCGAAATTGACCCAAAGCGACAGGGCAATCGCCAGCGTGATGACCGCAAGGCGCAGGTCGTCATGCACCTCGCGCGGCAGGATCCCGCGCGATATGCCGTCGATCAGAAGCGCCGTCAGGATCGCCGGAAGCGCCAGCTGGACATCCGCCACCCGCATGACGATGGCATCGAGGCGTCCGCCGAAGAACCCGGCGGCCAGCCCAAGGCTGACCCCGAGCACCAGCGCGATCCCCATCGCGACGCTCGCGATGATCAGCGACAGCCGCGCGCCGTAGAGGATCGACGACAGCATGTCCCGCCCCTGATCGTCGGTGCCGAGCAGGAAACGCGGATCGCCCCCCTGCTCCCACAGGGGCGGCAGAAGCCCGTCGATCAGCGAGAAGGACGACAGATCATAAGGATTGGTCGGCGCGATCCACGGTGCAAGCACCGCGCCCGCGACCACGACAATCGTGACGATGGCGGCAAGGATCGCGGCGGGGTTGCGGCTGAACAGCCAGACCCCTTCGGTCTGCATCAGGCGTGCGAGCATCATGCGCTTTCTCGCACGCGCAGCCTTGGGTCGATGGCAAGATAGATCAGGTCGACCAGCAGGTTGATGAAGACGAAGAAGAACGCGATCACGACGAGGTAGACGCTCATCACCGGGATGTCGACGAAGCGGATCGATTCAAGGAACAGCAGCCCCATGCCGGGCCATTGGAACACGCTTTCGGTGACAATGGAAAACGCGATCACCCCGCCGAACTGCAGGCCGATGATCGTGACGACCGGGATCATCGTGTTTGGCAGCGCGTGGCGATACCTGATCCGCCGCCACGGCACGCCCCGCGCGATGGCAAAGCGGATGTGGTCGGTCCGCATGACCTCCATCATCTGGGCGCGCACCAGCCGCATGGTCAGCGTCAGCTGGAACAGGCCCAGCGTCAGCGCCGGAAGGACAAGTGACCGCAGCCCGTCGACGGACAGCAGCGACGTGCGCCACCAGCCGATCTCGACCGTATCGCCGCGCCCGTAGGTGGGCAGCCAGCCCAGTTGGACGCCGAACAGAAAGATCAGAAGGATACCGATCACGAAGGTGGGGATCGACACGCCGATGAGCGTTCCGATCAGGATGGACTGGCTGACCAGCCCCCGTGGCCGCAGCGCCGTGTAGATCCCCGCCGGGATGCCCACCGCCAGCGAGATCAGAAGCGCGACGGTGCCCAGTTCCAGCGTAGCGGGCAGCCGCGTCAGAAGCATCTCGCCAATCGGCTCACGCGTGCGGAACGAATAGCCGAAATCGCCCTGCACCAGATCGCCCGCAAAGCGGATGAATTGCAGGGCGAAGGGATCATTGAGGCCAAGCTCTTCGCGCAGTCGCGCCTGATCCTCGAGAGAGGTCTCGACGCCGGTCATCTGGCTGACCGGATCACCGACGAACCTGAACAACGAGAATGCGAGAAAGGCGACGGCCAGCATCACGAAGACGGACTGGACAAGCCGTTTCAGGATGAAGCCGACCATCGCCTTTCCCTTCGATCAGTTCACCGTCACCCAGCGCAGCATGAAGAAGTTGTCGGGGCGCTGGATCACCTCGACATTGTCCTTCATCGCCCAGATCAGCGGCTCGGTGTAGAGCGGAACGTAGGCCACATCATCCTGAAGGATACCGGCAACCTCGTCCATCATGCCCTGGCGCGCGTCGGGGTCGATTTCCTGCAGGATCGGCGTCATCAGCTCGTCGATCCGCGCGCTGGAATAGCCGCCGAAGTTCCAGGTGCCCAGACGCTCGGTCGGGGTGTGCGCAAGAAAGCGGAACGGGTGCTCTGCGTCGAAGGTGCCCGGCGACCAGCCCAGCAGATACATGTCGAAGTTGTCGGCGCGCAGTTCGTCCCAGTAGCCGCGCACAGGCATCGCGTTGACGTTGGCTTCGATCCCGACGCGCGCCAGCATCGACGCAACGGCGCGGCAGACGGCCTCGTCGTTGATGTAGCGGTCATTCGGGCACATCAGGCCGAACGAAAAGCCGTCGGGATACCCGGCCTCGGCCAGCAGGGCGGTGGCGGCGTCAGGGTCAAAGGCCGGACGCTCGGCGTTCTCTTCCGAGTAGCCGGACAGGCCCGCAGGCAACAGCTGGCTGACCGGCTCCGCCGCGCCGCGCATGATGACGCGGTCGATGGTCTCGACGTCGATGGCTTGCGCCACGGCAAGCCGGACGCGCGGATCGAGGAAGGGGTTGGCGTCGGTCGTCTCGTCCGAATACTTCAGCGTTTCGTGGTCATGGCCGAAGCCCAGCATGATGACGCGGGTCTCAAGCCCTGCCAGAACCTTGAACCCGTCGCGTTCCTCGACCTGTGTCACGTCCTGAAGCGGGATCGGAGAGATGAAGTCGATCTCGCCCGACAAAAGCGCCGCAAGGCCGGTCGCCGGGTTGCCGATCGGGGTGAACACGGCTTCGGTCAGGTTGTGCTCTGCGGTGTCCCACCAGCCCGAGAATGGCGTCAGGCGGGTCTCAATCCCCGGATCGCGCGAGGCCAGCACGAAGGGGCCGGTGCCGTTCGCATTCCGCGTCGCATGGTTCTCGGCGTCGCGGGCGGGCATCTCTGCGGCGTTCGCCTCGGCCCAGCCGGAATCCAGGATCATGAAATTCGCGATGGACCCCGGAAACAGCGGGTTCGGCGCCGAGGTCAGGAAATCGACGGTGTAATCGTCCACGCGTTCGACGCCGGTGATCGACGAGAACCACGATTTGACATCGGACGGCTCCGAGATCGCCCGCTCGTAGGAAAAGATCACGTCGTCTGCGTTGAACTCGGACCCGTCGTGATAGGTCACGCCCTGCCGCAAGGTGAACCGCCAGCCCGCGCCGTCCGGCAGCGCCTCCCACGAGGTCGCGAGCGACGGCTGGATGTCCATGTCGGGACCGCGGCGCACCAGACCCTCGTAGACGTTGTTCAGAAACGACAGGACCGGCGCCGCGTTGACGGCGTGCGGGTCCATCGTCTGCGGATCGGTGGTGCCCGCCCAGCTGAACGTCTCCGATATTGCGGGGGACGCCGACAGCAGCAAGGCGCTCAAGGCCAGCACGGTGGTGTGTGGTTGTGATCGATGCATGTCTAACCCTCTGTTTCCGGTCGCGCCCGGCGACCCTCATCCTGTGACCATGTCACATTCAGAATGGTCATTCTAGATAATCGGCACCTTGCTTCAGCGCACAGGGCGCAGTGCACCGATGTGCAAACGCCGCAAGGCGCAAAGGTGGCGTGCGGGCGCGATCATTCGCCAAGGTCCAGCATCCGGGCCCGGAGCGCAAGGCGGGCGCGGTGCAGCAGGACGCGCATGTTCCCTTCCGAAATTCCAAGCAACGCGCAGACCTCGGACGCCTCCAGTTCCTGCTGGACACGAAGGATGATAACGGCGCGCTGGGGCGGCGGCAGCGCGTCTATCGCGGCGTTCACAAGGGCAGCGCTGGACCGACCCGAGGCGATCCGCTCTGGCGTGATATCCTCGCGCAACTCGGCCATGTCCTTCCACCGGCCCCGCCCGTCGAAAGCATCGGACAGATCGTCGCCGAAATCATCGTCGAACGACACCACGCGGCCATCTCTGCGCGCCCGCGTCCGCGCCTTGTTCAGCAGGATCGAGAAGATCCACGCCGCAAGTGTGGACCGCAGCTCGAAGCTGGAGATGCCCTTGAGAACGGCCATCCAGGTGTCCTGCACCACATCCTCGGCTGTCGCCCTGCCCTTGACCACCGAGGACGCCACCCGGATCATCGACGGCGTGTGCCGCCCATACAGGT
Source organism: Anianabacter salinae (assembly GCF_019061145.1). GTDB lineage: Bacteria > Pseudomonadota > Alphaproteobacteria > Rhodobacterales > Rhodobacteraceae > Anianibacter > Anianibacter salinarum. The sequence continues at coordinate 63,017 of NZ_JAHQZS010000007.1, forward strand.
GCGCGAACACACGCTCGTCGCCCAGCCGGAGGCCTTCCACCAGTTCCGCGTCGCTCAGCTCGTCGTCGTCCATCAGGCTTCCCGCAAATGCCATCACCTTCTGAGCGAGCGGCGCGGCAGCCGTCCAGCCGTCACATATTTTCCCGCACAAACGTGACCGGCCGTGAAGGGGAGCGCGGCACGAGACAGGCAGGAGCGCGAGGCACCCGGCCGAGCCATGGCAAAGCGGCCGCGCCCGGAGTATGGAACGCGCGGTCAGGATGCCGAACGCCGCGCTGGCGTCTGCCGATCCACATCAGGACGGCCGATTGGAGGTCAAGGCTTTGAACGCGACTATCCATGATCCCTACCCCGCCGGGCAGGCGGTGACGCTTGAACCCGGGCTGCGCGTGGTGCTTGCGCCGAACCCATCGCCGATGACGCATTGGGGCACAAATACCTACCTGCTCGGGACCGGCACGCTTGCCGTGATCGACCCCGGCCCCGAGGATGAAGCGCATTTCGGCGCGCTGGTACAGGCGATCGGCGATGCCCCGGTGTCGCATATCCTCGTCACGCATTCCCACGTCGATCATTCGCCCCTGGCGCGGCGGCTGGCGGCGGACACCGGCGCGCCCGTCCTTGGCTTCGGCGGCCCGGAGGCAGGCCGCAGCGCGGTCATGCAGCGGCTGGCCGCATCGGGGCTTGTGGGCGGCGGCGAGGGTCTGGACCACGCCTTTGCGCCGGACATCATGCTGGCCGACGGCGATACGGTGGCCGGTGAGGGCTGGGACCTCGAGGCGCTCTGGACGCCGGGCCATATCGGCAATCATCTGTGCTTCGATTGGGGCGGGCGCCTGTTCTGCGGCGATCATGTCATGGGCTGGGCCAGTTCGATGGTCTCGCCCCCCGACGGCGACCTGACGCAGTTCATGATCTCTTGCGCGCGGTTGCGGGCACGCGGCGCGGTGCGGCTCTATCCCGGCCACGGCGCCCCTGTCGATGCGCCGACCGAACGGATCGACTGGCTGGTCGCGCACCGCCAGGCCCGAAGCGACCAGATCCGCGCCGCCCTGCAAGACGGCCCTGCCACGCTGAGCGGCCTCACGCAGGCGGTATATGCCGATGTCGACCCCCGCCTCCTGCCCGCAGCGGCGCGCAACGTCCTCGCGCATCTGGTTGATCTGCATGAGAAATCACAGGTCCGCGCAACGCCGGACCTGGGCGCGGACGCAGAGTTTTCCTGGATCGGCATATAAGGCCGGTTTTCCTGCCCTTTCCCTCTGGACGCGCCGGAATCACCTTGTTATATCGCCCCGCACGTTCCGGCGTAGCTCAGCGGTAGAGCAGTTGACTGTTAATCAATTGGTCGTAGGTTCGATCCCTACCGCCGGAGCCAATAAAGCCCTTTAAGGTTAGCGCCTTAGAGGGCTTTCTTATGTCTTGAATATGCTACCTGCCATACCGGACGGTCCGGCGGACCGGCAGGCTGGCGTCAGGATCTTCGCAGACTGGCCCGGAGACCTCAGGCGCCCTACTTCATGACGCGTCTGCCCCCGCAGCTTTGTGATTCTTCATGAAATTACGTAGGTCTTCAACGTGTTTGACACGCAATGAGACGTAGACCAGCCCCATATTCGTGCGTTCCGTAATCATCGGGCCGGGATACGGCAGATAGCTGAGCTCTTGTGACCCGAACGATGGGGAAGCTGTGCCGACTTGCCATTCGGTCGTCAGGGTCACGTCCACCAGCTTCAGGTTTGGCCCACCCTCCGAATCCGCAATTTCCAAAGGAACACCAGCAATGCGCAGATAGGACATCTTGTCCTTGGCATCGACAAACCCTTCGATGAACTGGGTCGTCAGAACCTTGAGTTCTTCGGCACGATCCGCATCGGGCATATGACTGTGCAGGTGGTCGCTGTCATGGGGATGGTTGTGCCCGATATGGCCCACATGGCCGTTGACGATATCATGTGGCATTGGACCACCTCTTTCCGACAAATTCGCCGTGGGGGATGGTGACTGGCTTGTCCATGTGACGCTTGTGTGCGCCCATCTTGCCCGACGATACCAACGAGCCGAGCACATCCACGATCACCCGCGTGCCCATCAGGGCGGTGATTTCGGATTGGTCATACGGGGGTGCGACTTCGACCAGTTCCATGCCGCAGATACCTTCGGCGGCGACCTTGGACACCAGCGCCAAGGCTTCTCGCGGCAGGAACCCACCCGGTTCGGGCCAGCCTGTGCCCGGCACAAATCCGCAATCGATGCTATCGATGTCGAACGACAGATAGACCATGTCCACCCCGTCCCATGCCATTTCGAGCGCCATTTCCACGGTCTTGTCGATGCCCATCTTTTCCATGTCGCCCATGGTGATGATGTTGGTCTCCCGCTCGCGCGCGACTTTCACCGCGTCGCGCGGAACCTGCCAACCGCCGATGCCGATCTGCACAAGGTTCTTGGCGGGCACGTTGTCCATATTGGTGGCGTGAAACCACGGCGTTGTGTGCATGCGCTCATCAAGGTCTTTTTCCTGGATGTCCGCATGGCGGTCAAAGTGGATGATGCCGATTTTCTTGGACGTGCATTGCGCAATCCCGCGCACACAGGGAAATCCGATGGAATGATCGCCACCGATCATGATCGGCAGGCTACCGCTTGAGGCCACATGGCTGACGCCGCGGGTGATCTGGTCGAACGTCTTTTCGATATTGGCCGGAATCGTGAACACATCGCCGGCGTCACACAGCGTCATCTGTTCGCGCAAATCTACGGCCATTTCATAGTTGTAGGGCGTGTACAGCGCACTGATCTTGCGCAGCCCTTGCGGGCCAAAGCGCGTCCCCGCGCGGTAGGTCGTGCCTCCGTCAAACGGAATGCCCAACACAGTCGCGTCGTAATCGCCGACCTCGGTGACGTCTTCGGCGTAGGGCGCTTTCAGGAAGGTGTTGATGCCTGCGTAGTGGGGCAACTCACCGCGCGCAAACGTCGGGATGGATTTGTCCTCGATGCTGTCGGATCCGGTAAGACCCATGCGAAGCGCCCACTTCTTTTCCTGATCCCAGCCAGTTTCAGGCAGGCCTTCTTCGGCTTGCATGGCTTTCCAGCCGCGCAACTTGGTCAGATCGGGGTGGTGGTGGCGCATGTTGCTATGCCTGTGGTCGCGTGGGTGGTGCGAACGCGTCCTATCAGTTGGCCTGCAAAACATGGGTATTCTCCTTGAGGGATTGAAACGGGATACCGCCATTGCGGGCGTCAAAGTCGTAAGTGATCGTGGCGCCGTAAGCGTTCGGATCATGGGGGTCCCAGCGGGGCTTATCAAACACCAGCACACGATCGCCGAGCTTGAATGCCTCATGCAGATCGTGAGTGACCATGAACACCGTCATGCTGGTCTCTGCGCGTAACTCTGTCAGGAAATCATGCATGGACAGGCGCGTCCCGGGGTCGAGTGCGCCAAACGGTTCGTCCAGCAACAACACACGCGGGCGCGCGGCCAGGGCCTGTCCGATCGCGAGGCGTTGCTGCATCCCCCCCGACAGGGTCGCCGGATATTGATCCGCCACATGATCCAAACCGCAGCGGGCAAGAGTGTCATCTGCGCGGGCCCGCGCGGCCTTGGCCCCGGCCCCGAAGAACCGCCCCCAGCCGCGCCGCAAGCTTTCGCCCGCTACAATGTTGTCGCGCACGGTCATGTGGGGAAAGACGGAATATCTCTGGAACACGACCCCGCGATCAAGGCCGGGTTCCGTGGCGGGCGGCGCACCTGCGATGCTGACGCTGCCGCGCGTCGGGATTTCCTGGGCCAGCAGCAGGCGCAGAAACGTGGACTTGCCGCAACCGGAGGCCCCGACGATCGAGATGAATTCACCCTCGTCCACGGTGACATTCACCCGTTCGATGATCGGGCGGGCGCCGTAGGACTGGAAGACGTCGGTGACGGTAACGAAACTCATAATCCCTCCTGCGCCCATGGGTAGAATTTGCGGGAGGCCGCGCGCAGGGACCAATCGATCAGGAAGGCAAGGATCGTGATCCAGATGACGTAGGTGAAAATCACATCCATGGCGAGGTAACGGCGCACCAGAAAGATCCGGTACCCAAGCCCGAGATCGGATGCGATCGCCTCAGCCGCGATCAGGAACAGCCATGCAGGGCCGAGGGACAGGCGCACGGACTGGATCAGCCGAGGCATGATCTGGGGCAACGCAACGCGGATCGCGATGACCCAACTGGACGCTCCCAAGGTTTGTGCCTTGACCAGCAATTCGTCGGGCAGCTCGATCACCCTCTGGGACAGATCGCGGATCAGAAATGGCAACGTGCCCACCACAATCAGAACCACCTTGGACAATTCGCCCAAGCCGAACACGATGAACAGGATCGGCAGAAGCGCCAGCGGCGGGATCATCGACAACACGGCGACAAACTGCGCCAGGAAACTGCGCACCAGCGGCAGCAACCCGATCAGCAACCCGGCAACCAGCCCGACCGATGCCGAGATAGCAATCCCAAGCCCCAAGCGTTTCAGGCTGGCCCAAGTGTCGTGCCAGAACAGGATGCGCCCCGTCCGCCGGTCGCCTTCGCTGACCAGACGCACCATCGTCTCCCAGACCTTGCTTGGTGCGGGCAGCAGTTTGTCCTGCGGGTTCGCGGACAGCCGGATATCTGATCCGATCGCATAGGCCAAGAAGACCAGTGCAAAGGGCAACAGCATCAGGAACACCGCGAACGGGCGACCGGGTTTGAGGTTGATAAGGCGCATATCAATTGCCCGCCACGAAGGGTCCCGCGGCGGGCATGTCCCTTACAATTCGCCGTCGGCGGCCATTTGCATGTAGGTCGTATCAAAGCGGAACATCACATTCGCCTCGTCCCCTGTGATCGTGCCACCAGGGTATTCGACGCCTACAAAATCAGCCGAGGGCGCACCTTCGCCCAGGATGCCCTTGTCGAACAGGAAATCGGCCACGGCGACCATGGTGTCGGGCAATTCAGGGCTGGAGGTAAAGGCAACCGCGTCGGCGGCGCTGTAGAACATCTCGGTAGAGGCCAGCTGTGCCTTGTACCCTTCAATGTCCGTGCCGGAGGCTTCAGCCATCGCGGTCAGAACCTCTTCGTCACCGGCCGCCATAAGTCCCATGACCTCATACCACGCACCCACCAGCGCCTTGCCGAAATCAGGGTTCGCCGCGAGCGTTTCCGTGTTCACGACCATCAGGTCAATGATTTCACCGGGGATATCGGAACTGTCGAACAACTTGGTGGCATTCGGATCGTTCATGATTTCGGACACCAGCGGGTTCCACGTGACCACCGCCTGCACGTCATCCGTGGCGAAGGCGGCGATCATATCCGCGTCGGATGTGTTGATCACACCCCCCAGATCCGCCTCGGACAGGCCAACGGAATCCAGCCCCCGCGCCAGCAGATAATGGGACACCGACAATTCCACGAGGTTCACCGGCATCCCGGTCAAAGACGTCAAATCGCCATCTCCCTTAAGGATCACCGCATCGTTCCCGTTTGAATAATCGCCAACGATGAGCGCCGTGGTGTCCACGCCGCCTCCGGACGGAATGGACAGCGTGTCCATGTTGGTCGCCGAAACCCCGTCAAACTGGCCCGCGGTGTACTGGTTGATGGATTCAACATAGTCGTTGATCTGTACGATCTCGACGTCGATCCCATACTTGTCGGCCCATTTGTCCATGATACCGCTATCTTCCAGATAGCCCCACGGCATCCATCCGACGTAGATGGACCACGCGACCTTGAATTCGGTACGCTCTTGCGCGATCGCGGATGTGGACATCAGCAGGGCGAGGGCTGTGAGTGTCGTGAGCTTTTTCATCTTCGGTCTCCATCATTGTGCCAAAATGGAATGACCGCATGGGTAGCATCACGAAGCGCGGGTCAAACCTGCGCAGTAGCCTCCCGGGATTTTGCCCCGCCGTGTACCGATCCACCTGTGGGTGGGCGGCGATACCTCTTGGACCTGACCCCAATCTGGGCGGAACCCTAGATATCCTGCATCTCTTAGAGACACGCAGCTATCTTGATGCGGCAAGCCTCGATCTGCCCTGCCGCTGAAGAACAGCGACCTTGCACGCTTTTTGTGCGCGATTAGCTACGTGCGCCCCACAATGAACCAATTGCTAGAGCGGAATGGGATTCAAGCGGCCGCCGAATCCTATGCTCGAGGAATAACTTCAGCCGCCCCTTGCCTCGCGCTCGTTCGAACGACCGCAATGGCTTACGCCGGACAGGTTCCAGCATCCAAGGTATTGTGGGAGGCGGCGGCAAAGTTGATGTTGCGAGCATGGCAAGTGAAATAGAGTTTTCCTTCGCAGCGCTGACCAGTTCGGCACGTCGGCACATCCGCATCTTTCAGATACACCAGTTCCTTGACCGTTTCGCGATGGGCCTGACAGTCGCTGTTGTTGCCTTGGCATTGACCGACCGAGGCATGGACCTTTTCCAGATCTCGCTGCTCTTCGGGATCTACGCGCTCACGACGATGGCGATGGAACTGCCGTTTGGCGGTCTTGCCGATAGCATTGGCCGAAAGCCGGTTTTTCTGATGGCCGTCGTCGCCAGCCTGATTTCTCTCGCGCTCTTTCTCTCGACGAGTGACTTCTACGTTCTCGCACTCTCATTTGCATTCATCGGCTTTGGGCGCGCGCTTCGCTCAGGCACACTTGATGCGTGGTTTATCGAAACCTTCATGACCGCCGCACCAGGCGTCGATGTCCAGCCCGCCCTGGCCAAAGCGCAATGGGCGAATGCCGTCGGGTTGGCCATTGGTGCTGTCGTTGGAGGTTTTCTGCCTGATGTTTTTGGTCCGGCAGCGGAGCGCCTTGGGTTCAGTATCTATGATGTGTCCTACGTGGCAAGCTTTGGTGTGATGCTGGGCGTCCTTGTTTTTACCATGTTGGCCATTGCCGAAGAGCCGCGACCGATGGACATCACGGCTCTCAAGCATAGCTTCGCAAATGTCCCGACGGTGATATTGGACGCAAGCGTCTTGGCCCTGAAACATCCCGCACTGTCGATCCTTCTGGCGGCGTTGGCGTTCTTTCTGATGGCAACCAACCCTGTCGAGGTCATCTGGCCGACACACGCAAAACCCATGTTGAACGAGGGTTACGCAAACACCGTGATCGGTGTCGTGACTGCGAGCTATTTCTTCTCGATCGCTTTCGGCGCGTCTCTGTCGCCGTTCATCAGCCGGATCTTCAAACGGCGGCATGCCATGACGTTGGCGGCGACCTTTGCTTGCTTGGCGGGCGTTCAGATCGCATTGGCATTGCAAGGCGATATCATCGCATTTGTGGCAGTTTTCATCCTGTATTCAGTGATACTTGGTGTCAGCGAAACACCTGCAAGCAGTATTCTGCATAGCTGCGTGGAAAACCGTCAGCGGTCGACCATGCTGTCGCTCAAATCTTTGATACAACAGTTGGGGGCCGCCTTGGGCCTGGTCCTGTCCGGAGCCGTCGCCAAAATGTACTCGGCACCTGTCGCTTGGATTGTTGGGGCGGGGTTTCTTTTGATTGCGTTGGCGCTGACGTTGGTCTTGGCCAGACGGCTGGCCATAGAAAACCGATAGCGGACGGTCGCGCGCCCAGCAGCATCGGGGGGGGGGGCGTGGGGTTCAAGGTTGTCCTTTGGCCGAACGCAAAATGTCGATCTTATCTTCGTGTCCGCGAAACCGGCAGCAGGCCAACCCACCGCAACTGGCCCCCCCGCCCCTGGTCCGGCAGTGCGACAGGCCTCAGCAATCTATATTGCGCTTTTCCATTGGACGGGCGCGACATAGACCACGCTCTGATCGACGCTGACCATGACATCGCCGTCTTGGATATTCACCTGAAGCTTCATCGCGCGGTTGGCCAGCTTTGCCAATTCAGAGCTGTCGGCCTGCGAGACGTTGATGACCTCCAGATTGTTGAAACGGGTGGTGCCATTGTTGACCTTGTCCCACCACATCTCGGCAACCCTGCCACCATAGGAGTAGACAATCACCTTCGCAGCCTTGCTGCAGGACTGGCGCATGACCTTTTCGCTTGGAAGCCCAAGTGCCACCCACAGATCGATCTCGCCGCTCAGGCTCTTCTGCCAGATGTCGGGTTCGTCGTCCGTCGACAGTCCTTTGGTCATCTCCAAATGCTCATGGGAGTTCAGGGCGAAGGCGAGGATGCGCACCATCAACCGCTCATCGGTCTCAGAAGGATGCTTTGCCACAGTCAGCCTATGGATCTCATAATGGTTGCGATCCATGTCAGAGACCGACAGCTCGATCTTATGAATGGTGGCATTCTGCGCCATGATCTGTCCTGACCTTCCAATGATCGAACCGCCTACCCCGTCCAGTGATCCTTGGGAAGCGGATACAGGGCCCGGGATCAACCAGGCGGCGACGCAACGCGCCAAAGATGGAAGACGCGGCGAGCATCAATGATGGGAGGCGCCGATGATCGGCGCCTCCCGGCAACTTCACAAAGCGGGCATTGCCATCTTGAAGGTCTCGTCGCCGCTGGCGCCGAACACGCCTTCGCCGCTCACCACGAAGCCGCAACGCTCGTAGAACGGCAGACCGATCTTGTTGTCCTTGAAAACCTCGACGGTCAGCGGACCTTTGATGGCGACAACGTGGTCCACCATGTGACGCCCGAGGCCCTTGCCTTGTTCAGAGGGGTCGAGGAACAAGCCTCCGATTTCCGTGCCGATCATTGCTATAAACCCGACCGGCGCGCCATCGTTCTCCAAGACCCATGTTTCGGCATTTGGCAGATAGATATTGGCCATATCTCTACGCACCTGGTCCCTGACCTCATCCGACAAGAAGGGGTGCGCGAGTGGTTCGGCATTGTCCCAGATTGCAATCAACGCATCGGTGTCTTCAGTTCTGTATTCACGCATCATCGTCTTATTTCCTGTTTTTCCGCTGGATCGCGTTGATCATCTTGCGAAGTGATTTATCGGCGGTCTTGCGTTCGGCCAACGTGGACGCGTTAAAGCGTTCCTCCGCTGCCAATTTGATCCACCGCGCAAGCCGGTCAGGATCAATCTCGCCGCGCGCCAATGCGCCCTGGATGGCGCAACCAGGTTCGCGGTCATGTCTGCAATCGCTGAAACGACATTGGTCCGCCAAGGCAACGATGTCCGCAAACACATCTGCAATTCCGGCCTCGGCATCGGTGAGTTGAAGCTCTCTCATGCCGGGCGTGTCCAGCACCGCGCAGCCCTCGGCTGTGAAGTGCAATTGTCGCCGCGTCGTCGTGTGGCGACCCTTGCTGTCATCTTCTCGAATGGCAGCCGTATCGGCCACACCGTCCCTAAAAAGAGTATTGACCAGCGTCGATTTTCCGACACCGGACGACCCCAGAAAGGCAACCGATTGGCCCGGCGTGCACCACGGAGCCAACCTGGCGATTGGCTCTTCACTCAAGGCATTGAGCGCCTCGACCAGGACGCGACCTGATATGGCGCTCGCTGCCTTGACGTAGGCTTCCGGATCGTCGCAAAGGTCTGCCTTGGTCAGCAAGATTACAGGCGTCACCTCTGCCTCGAAGGCCAGAGCGACATAGCGCTCGAGCCGCGCGATGTTGAAATCCTTGTTGCAGGACGACACGATAAAGACCGTGTCCACATTGGCAGCAATCAGCTGCCGCTTGCGGTCTGAGCCCGGCGCACGACGCTTGAACACGCTCCTGCGTTCCAAGACCTTACTATTGGATGGCTTTTGCGGATCATAAAGCAGCCAGTCGCCGACCGTTGCATCCGGCCCCGGCGGGAGGATGGTATCAAGATTTTCACCCAGCACCCGCAAGCCGTTTCTGTGGACCTCGACCACACGAACCGGCGGCGTATCCGCGGCCGCCTCAACATCGGTTTGTTGGCTGAAGAACGGCTTCCAGCCAAGTCTTTCCAAAGGGGAAGGCGCGCGTCTTGGGATCTTGCTCGAACCCGAAGGCAGCAAGAATTTGGAATAGTCCCGTGTCATTGTTTGGATCTTTCATGTTCGGAGAACGGGATTGGCCCGCACCGAAGAACTGATTTCGACCGGATCAAGCAAGACTGTTCACCCCAGCGGTCAAGCGGCGGCGTTGGTTCTGCTTGGCTTTGCATCAGGAGGGCGCCTTGCCTCCCCGCACGATCAGGTCATAAAATCTCCATGAATATGCGTCGCGCGTAAATCAGTGCGATAATCTTAGCAACACATTCCTTGGAACGGATGACGGCAAGCGTGCACTCGTGCCCGCTGGAACACGGAGCAACAGGGACCCAACTCTGTCATGAGACAGCCGTGCTATCGAGGGCAGTAGCCACAGCTGAGGGGGGGGCACCGCAGTCTTGGAGAGCGATGACAGCCACGCTTGCCTGACCGTCCCCTTACGTTTCGTGGCGTGCGATTTCGGAGGCAAAGGCATCTCTACCAACGAAACCCATCCAATTCGCCTGATCCTCCGATCCCAGCGGGTCGTTGCCAGACGGTTGCAATTTTCGCATGCATAGTGGCCGCATTTGCAATTTTCTCAAGGATCGAGCGCGGCTAGGCTTTGGGCGATCATAAGGGAGGATCTCATGTTCAATCTTCGCTGGCGCAGCCTTTGCGCCGCGAGCGCACTGGCGCTTGCTACCGCCACCGGCCCGGCTCTTGCTGGACCCGACGACGACACCCTGCGCGTGGCCATGTCCGAGGAAATCCTGAACCTCGACTACAACTACACGACCAAGCGCGAATACATCATCCTCGCCCAGCTGACCGACGCCACGCTGTTCGAGCTCGACCCCGAGACCCAGGACGTCAATCCGTCCATCGCGACCGGATACGATTGGGTCGATGACACCACGCTCGATGTCACGCTGCGCGATGATGTGCTGTTCCACGACGGCACGACCCTGACCGCCGAAGACGTCGCCTACACCTACAACTGGATCAAGAGCGCCGAGAGCCAGTCGAACGCAAACGGTGTCGTCGACCGCTGGCTCGACACCGCCGAAGTCACCAGCCCGACCACCGTGCGCTTCAACCTTGCCTCGGTCTACCCGCTGGTGCTGCGCGACATGGCCAACCGGATCATGATCCGCAAGGCAGGCACCTACGGCGAGGGCGAGGCGATTGACCGCAACGCCATGGCGACCGACCTGATCGGCACCGGCCCCTACCGTGTGACCAGCTTCGAGCCGGGCACCGAACTGGTGCTGGAACGCTTCGACGACTTCTTTGGCGAGGCGCCCGAGATCGAGTGGACTTGCCCGGGAAATGTGGAGAGCACCAACTGAGGAACCAGGAGGTGTTCAATGGGAAACGGAAACAGACCTA
>NZ_JAHQZS010000008.1 GCF_019061145.1 Anianabacter salinae
GGCGGCGCGGGGCCCGGGCGGGGGGGGGCGGGGGGGGGGGGGCGCGGGGGGCCCCCCGGGGGGCCCCCCCCCCCCCCCCCCCCGGCCCCCGCGACGCCGCAGGCGTCGCAAAACCTTATCAATCCAATGACGCCGCAGGCGTCGCAAGACCTCGTCAATCCAATGACGCCGCTGGCCGCGCAATCGCTCTCAGGCACCCCGCGCCTCCGCCATCCGCTGCGCCATCTCCAGCGCCGCGATCATGCTCGACGGATCGGCGACACCGGTGCCCGCGATGTCCAGCGCGGTGCCGTGATCGGGCGAGGTGCGGATGAACGGCAGGCCCAGTGTCACGTTGACCCCGCCCGCGAAATCCAGCGTCTTGATCGGGATCAGCGCCTGGTCGTGATACATCGCGATCGCCGCGTCATAGCGCGCGCGGGCGGCGGCGTGGAACATCGTGTCCGCCGACATCGGGCCCGCGACAGCCATCCCCTCGGCCCGCAGGGTGTCCAGTAGCGGGCCGATCATCGACACCTCCTCGCGCCCCATCGCGCCGCCTTCGCCCGCGTGGGGGTTCAGCCCCGCGACGGCGATGCGCGGCGCGCTTATGCCGAAATCACGGCGCAGCGCGGCGTCGGTGATGCGGATCGTCTCTGCGAGGCCCGCCGCCGTCAGCGCGCCCGGCACCTCGGCCAGCGGGATGTGGATCGTTGCGGGCACCACCTTCAGCAAATCGCAGGCCAGCATCATCACCACGCGCACGTCCCCCGCCAGCGCGGCAAGGTATTCGGTGTGGCCGGGATAGCCAAAGCCCGCCCCGTCGATGAGCGCCTTCTTGTGGATCGGCGCCGTGCACAGCGCGCGGGCGCGGCCATCCTGCACCAGCGCCACACCTTGAGCGATGGCATCGATCACGCCTTGGGCATTGGCCGGATCGGGCGTGCCGGGGATCGACGGCTTGGGAAAGCGCAGCGGCCAGACCGGCAACCCGCTGCGCGCGGCGCGGGCGGCATTGGCGGGGTCGGCGACCTCCTCGACGGGAACAAGCCCGTGCAGGTGGCGCGGATCGCCGATCCACAACAGCGGCAGACGCTCCCTGAAATGCTCCCATGCCCGGGCCGCGATCTCGGGGCCGATGCCCGCAGGTTCGCCGCAGCTGACCGCAATGGGCGCGAGGGTCATTGCCCCTCGGGGTAGGTGATGACCGCGTCGGCCTTTAGTTCCGCCAGATACCCGTCGGCATAGGACTGGACGCGCTGGTTGAACAGGTTCTCGCGGATCTGCTCGCGCGAGACGTCCTCGCTCAGGGCCAGGGTGCGTCCGCACAGCATCAGGAACACCAGGGCGCTGCCGTCGGCCGTGGTCAGGTTGGTCGACACCTCGCCCTCGTCAAGCTGCGCCAGTTCCAGCGCGATATCGCCCTGCAACTCGCCGACCGCGATGGTGTCGCGGCGCAGTTGGTCCTCGGGCAGGTTCTGCGCGATGCCGTAAAGGTCGTCGCAGGTGTCCACCTCGGCCTCGATGTCGCGGGCGCGCGCCAGTGCATCCTCGGTGCGTCCGCCCGGCAGGAACAGGCGCGCGAATTCCACCGACACCGCTTCGGGTGTCGGCACGCCGGTTTCCTCAAGCGCGCGCAATTGGAACAGCGCGATCGCATTCGGCAGCGGGATCGGCGCGGTGACTTCGCCGACATTCAGTGCCAGCACCTGGCTGGAGATTTGCGGCGGCAGATTCGACAGCGGCATCCAGTCGAGGCGCCCGCCGCGTCCGCGCGACGGCGCTGCCGAGAACTGCTGCGCCGCCGAGGCAAAGGCGGGCAGGGTGTCGATGGCAGCGATCTGGGTGGCGCGGGTGCGCGCGGCGGCAGAGCGTTCGGGCGTGTCTGCGGGCAGGATCACCTCGGACAGAAGCACGCGCACGCCTGTCTGGGTCGAGCCCAACTCGATCGCACGGTCGATCTCGGCCTCGGTCACCTGGGCGCGGGGGCCAAAGCGTTGGCCGACCAATTCGCGCCACAGCAGGCCGTTGCGCACGAATTCGCGGAACGACAGCGCATCGACGCCTTCCTGCCCCAGCGCGGCGACGAACTGCTCGGCGGTGAGGTTGGCGCGGCTTGCGAATTCCTCCATCCCGGCCTGCACCTGTTCGTCGGTCAGGGTGACGCCCGCGCGGCGCGCCGCCTCGGTCTGCAGGCGTTCCTCGATCAGAACCTCAAGCGCGCGCTCTTCCGAATTGCCGGGCGCGCGAAGGGCGTCGAAGAACAGGGCCCGCTGGTTCAGTTCATACTGCGTCACGATCTGGTCGTTCACCCGCGCGACGGGCGCGAACAGGTTCTGCGCCATCGCCCCTGACGTGCCAAGGACTGCTATGCACAGGGCCATCAGGGCGCTTGCGGCGAGACGTGTAAGACGCGGGGACATGGGTCGTGTTCCTTTCGGTCGTCGCGGGGGGCGGCGGATCAGCCAGAGCAGGTGCGCCGGAACCGCCGTGCATCGTTGCCGACGCCGTTGAGGCCAATGGTGATGCCATAGGCCGTTTCCTGCGTCGCGCTTGTGGATGAGATGTATCGCTGCGTCCAGCTGAGGCCAACCCGGATACACTCGTTCTGATAGGTCAGGTCGATCACGGTGTCGTCGCGCCGGTCCGCGACAAGGTCGAACCGGGTCGAGAACGCCGTCGACCAGCGCTGCGACAGGCTGATCCCGCCGCTGAATGCGATTTCGCTGACATCGGTGGCGCGCGACTCGGCCAGATCGGCCAGCGAATAGAAATAGGTGCCCGAAACCGACAGCCTGTTCATGCTGAAGCCCGCGCGCGCCTCGGCCCGGGTGACATCGAGGCCGGGATCGAGCAGCAGCCGCGATTGAAGGGTCCAGCCCTCGTATTCGACCCCCGCCGCGACAAGGTAGTCGGTCGCAGACCCGGACAGGCCGCTGGAGTTGGAAAAGCCAGCCGTCGTGCGGTCTCGGAACACCCGCCCGCCCGCAAGGTGCAGCGTCCAGCCACTGTTGGCATAATGGCTCCAGGTCAGGCCAAGCGCGGCCTGCAGGCCTTCCTCGGTGCGGTCGTCGCCCGAAAAGCGGCTGAGCTTGAGGAAGTTGCCGAAGTCGAATTCGTTCAGGCGGCTGTCATCGTTCGGCAGACGGTCGCCGAGAAGTCCGGCATAGCCGACCTGCAGGATCGGCTCGAGCAGCTGGCTGCCCGACCGTGTCTGCCGCGACACCGGCCAACGCAGGCTGGTGGCGACCGTGGGAACCGCCTGCGCCAGGTTGGACCCAAAGGCCGGATCGTCGCGGGTCAGGACGTAGTCTCCCGCAAGCCCTGCCTCGAACCCGGCCACCACGCCGCCCGCGAGAAACCAGTTCTTCTGCCAGTCGATTTCCGCATGGGCCTGCACCGAATCGCGCGCGGTGCAGTCGAGCACGCTCTCGGCGGTGCAAGAGGCTGTGATCGCGGGCGTGATGGTGCGCAGCGGGCGGTTGAGACCGGCAAGTTCGAACTGGAACCGCCCCTCGCCGCCCAGCGACAGCGGCGTGAACCTGCGATCATACAGCAGGCTCAGGCGCGTTGTGGCAGACGTGCCATAGCTGACCGTCGGCGTGTTCGACTTTGTCTCGTAATAGTTGGCTTCGGCGTTGAAGTATGACGCCCGCTTGGTGCGCGACAGCGACGCGCTGCTGGCAAATTCGGTGCTGACCGGGAACCCGTATTCCGACCCGTAGCTGGCGTCCGACGCATCGTTGATCGAAAAGGCCAGCGCGAAATCGCGCGGCAGATTGAACGTGGTATCGGCCTTGATGAAATAGCGCAGTTGCCCGGGCCGGATGCTGTCATCGCTGACCGCGCCCTGCACCGTGACAAAGCCGTTGCGCAGCGCCCGGCGATAGCGGAATTCCAGCGTCCGCGTCTCAGGCGCAAGATAGGGCGTCAAGAGCAGGTCCTGGTGATCGTCTATCGCGATGAAGTAGGGCACCTTTATGCCAAAGCCGAACAGGTCGCTGACCCGGTAGCTGGGCGTGAGGAAGCCGGTAGCGCGCTTGAGCGTTGGGTCGGGCATCCGCAGGCGCGGAAGATAGGCGATCGGCAGCCCGCCGACCTCGAACCGGGCATCGTAGAAGTAGATCTGTTTTTCTTCCTGGTCGTGCACCACGCGGCGCGCCCGGATCTGCCACAACGGCGGACCGTCGCCGCACACCCGGCAGGTCGATGCGACGGCATTGCCAAGCTGGTTGTAGCGTCCGTTCACGCGGAACGCCTCGGCCCCGGCGATCTGCATCTGTTCGTCCAGCACGATCCGCGCGCCAAGGACGATGCCGTTCAGAAGGTCGGCGTCGAGATCCGCCTGCTCGCCGGTCAGCACCGTGCCATCGGGCTGCACGATGGTCAGCGGCCCGTCGATGACGATGCGGTCGGCCTCCTGGTCATAGACGATACGCGGGGCGCGCAGGCGCGATCCCTCGTACAGCACCTCGACGTTTCCGGTCGCGGTGATGGTCTGATCGCCGGACAGGGCCACCTGATCGGCGACCAGCGTGGCAGGGGTCTGCGCGGCGGCGCCGGCCGCACACAGCACCACGAAGGCGATCTGCCATAGCAGCCGCCGGAGCACCATCAAAGTTCCGTTCGCACGGCCCGTGTGCAGCACGTCTTCATCGCCCCCGTTCACTGCGCACGACCCTAGCGGATCGTCCGCGCCCGCGAAACTGATATCTGGCAAATCCTTGACCCCGCCGCTACCTATTGCGGGGATCGACCACAGGAGACGCAACATGACCACACCCGCCCCCGCAACGCTGACCGAAACCGATCTGGACGCGATCGCGGCGTTCGAGGGCCGCGTCGCGATCTTCGTCGAAGAGGACGGGCGACTCGATCCCGCCGGGCGCCGGGTCAACCGGCTGACGCGCGGCGCGCTCGAGAGGATGGCGGCATCGGGCAGGTTCACCGAGATGAAACAGGGCGACGCCGCCGAGATCGCCTATCCATCCGGCATGGCCGCGCATGGGGTCGTCGTGGTCAAGCTGGACCGCCGCGCCGGGGATGAGGCTGCGCGCAAGGCCGGGGTTGCATTGGGCCGGATCAAGGCAGGCAAGCCGCTGCTGATCCTTGGCGGCAACCGCAAGCATGCCGCTGGCGTGCTGCTGGGCGCGACGCTGCGCGCCTATGCCTACAGCGACCAGAAGACCAAGGCCGCCGACCCCGAGGCGCCGATCACGCTGATGGTCGGAGCGCCCGACGATCACCGTGCGGCGGTCGATGCCGTGTTCGCGCTGGCCGAAGGCGTGTTCTTCACCCGCGATCTGGTCTCGGCCCCCGCCAACGTGCTGACGACGACCGAATTCGCCGCCCGGCTGGAGGCGCTGCGCGGCATCGGCCTCGAGGTCGAGGTGCTGGACGAGGACCGGCTGGAAGAATTGGGGATGCGGCTCTTGCTTGCCGTGGGGCAGGGTAGCCGCGCGCCGACCAAGATGGTGGTGATGCGCTGGATGGGCGGCGGCGACGAGGCGCCGGTGGCGCTGGTCGGCAAGGGGGTCGTATTCGACACCGGCGGCATCTCGATCAAGCCCGCCGCGGGTATGGAAGACATGACGATGGACATGGGCGGCGCAGGCGTGGTGTCGGGCGTGATGAAGACGCTCGCGCTGCGCAAGGCGAAGGCCAATGTCGTTGGCCTTGTCGGGCTGGTCGAGAACATGCCCGACGGCAACGCCATACGTCCCGGCGACGTGGTCGCCTCGATGAAGGGCGACACCGTCGAGATCATCAACACCGACGCCGAGGGCCGCCTCGTTCTGGCCGACGTGATGTGGTACGCGCAGGAAACCTATCAGCCTCGCGCCATGGTCGACCTGGCCACCCTGACCGGCGCCATCATCATCGGCCTCGGCCATGAGAAGGCGGGCGTCTTCTCGAACGACGACACGTTGTCGGGGCAGGTGCTCAAGGCGGCCGGCGCGGTAGGCGAGGGCGCGTGGCGCATGCCGCTCGATCCGGCCTACGACGCGCAGCTGAAATCCGACATCGCCGACATGAAGAACGTCGGCGGCCGTCCGGCCGGCTCGATCACCGCCGCGCAGTTCCTGCAGCGATTCGTCAAGGACGGCACCCCGTGGGTGCATCTCGACATCGCGGGCGTTGCCTCGACCAAATCGGAAAGCGCCCATGCACCCAAAGGCGCCTCGGGCTGGGGGGTCCTGACGCTCGACCGGCTGATCCGCGACGGCTTCGAGGGCTGATGGGCGCGGCATACTTCTACCACCTGACGCGCCAGCCGCTCGAGGCCGCGCTGCCGATGCTGCTGGCCAAGGCGCGTCAGGCGGGCTGGCGCGTGGCGGTGCGCGGCACCGATCCCGCGCGGCTGGACTGGCTCGACCAGAAACTGTGGCTCGGGGCAGAGGACGGGTTCCTGCCGCATGGGCTGGCGGGCGGGCCGAACGATGCCGACCAGCCGATCCTTCTGACCACCGCCCGCGCCGCGCCGAATGCCGCCACCTGCGTCATGGCGATCGACGGCGCCGACATCGCTCCGGACGAGGTCGCGGCGCTTGACCGGGTGTGCATCCTTTTCGACGGCAACGATGCCGCGTCCGTGCAGACCGCGCGCGGCCAGTGGAAAACCCTCACTGCCGCCGGGGCCGCCGCGCAATACTGGTCCGAGGACTCGGGCCGCTGGGAAAAGAAGGCGGAAAGCGGCGGCAGCTGACCCGGTGCGCGCACCTTGTCATCTTTGGTCTTCAAATACCTCCAGGGGGGTCTGGGGGGACAGCGTCCCCCCAGCCTCGCCGCCCTATCCCGTCGCCGGGGATCTCGCGCGGAACGGATGCCGCGTCATGTCGACCAGTGACACCGTGGGCGCATAGCGGCCGCCAAGCGCAAGGGTCGCGCGCCGCAGGAACTCGATGCCGTCCTCGGACCGCACCGGCAGGGCCGAGGCCGAGATCGGCTCGCCGACGTTGATCCGGTAGGGCTGGCGGTGCTTGTTCAGCGTCTCGTGGAACAGCGTGATGTCGCGCAAGGTGGGGTGGATCGCGTCGAACAGGTAGAACAGCGCCGAGTTGCGGGCGCGGATGTTCACCGGGATCACCGGCACGTCGAACTTGCGCGCGATCATCGCGGCCGAGGCCATCCAGTCACGCTCGAACAGGCGCAGGCCGCGACGTTTCGCCAGCCGCCCGGACGGAAAGATTACGCCCAGCCGTCCCGCCTCTATCGCGGTCTTGGTCAGCTGCATCGTCTCGCGGGTCTTGGCGTGGCTGCGCTTCTCGGGGCGCCATTCGACCGGGACGATCATCTCGGACATCTGCGGCAGCACGCGCAGTATGTCGGAATTGGCGTAGACGTAAAGATCGGGGCGGATCGGGGCCAGCGCGGCATGCATCATGATGCCGTCGGCGATCCCCGTGGGATGGTTCGACACCACCAGCGCGGGGCCGTGACGCGGAATGTTCTGCAACCCGGTGACCTTGAGATCCCGCGCCAGCAGCTTGCCCATGTGCGCCATGATCTCGGCGTTTGACTTGTCGCGGAAATAGGCCCCAAGCTCCAGCGTGCGGCCATAGCCGAGCATCCGCTCCAGGACCCACCGGGCGGGACGTGTGCCGGGGCGGCTGGCGAAAAGCCAGGGGGCCCGTTCGGCGATCAGAGGATCGAGTCTCTCACGCATCCCAACCCCTTCCCAAAACAACGCGACATGCGTGTGACACCGTTGCGGGGTGCCTCCTCGGGGACGCGCAGCGCGCCCACGAAAACCCCGCCGCGTGCTGCCGCGACGGGGTCAAAATCGGCCGAAACCGACCATTTCGCAAGAGCGATCATCGGATCAGGCAGCCTTTCGCTCGTGCAAGCCTTCCTGGATTTCCTCGATGATCTTGCTGCAGAAGGCGTCCAGATCGCCCGGATTGCGGCTGGTGATAACGCCGTTGTCGGCGATCACCGCCTCGTCGACCCAGGTTGCGCCCGCGTTGATGACGTCGGTCTTCAGCGACGGGTAGCTGGTCATCGTGCGGCCCTTGGCGATGCCGGTCTCGACCAGCAGCCAAGGCGCATGGCAGATCGCCGCAACGGTCTTGCCCTGATCGAAGAAGGCCCGGATCAGCTTCAGCGCGTCCTCGTTCACGCGCAGAAGGTCGGGGTTGATCTGGCCGCCCGGCAGGACGATGGCGTCGTAATCGTCCGCCTTGACGGTTTCCAGTGCGACATCATGGTGCGCGATGTCGCCCCAGTGGTCCTGGTCCCAGCCGCGGATATCCTCGCCGCCGGGGGTGGCAAGGTGAACGGTCGCGCCGATCGAGGACAGCTTGTCGCGCGGGGCTTCGAGTTCGGACTGCTCGAAACCGTGCGTGGCGAGAATGAGAATCTTCGCTTCGTTGATGGCAGGCATCGGTTTCCCTCCAGATGGGTGCGTGTTGCCTTGCAAACGTCTGGAACGGCGACGGGTTCCGCCTGGCTCAGCGCCCGCCAGCCACATCCAGTAACGCCCCCGTGACATAGCTGGATTCCTCCGACAGCAGCCACAGGACCGCCTGTGCCACCTCGTCCGGGGTTCCCGCGCGCCCAGCCGGGACGTGCGGGCCCAGAGTTGCCGCGCGGCCCGGCACGCCGCCCTTGGCGTGGATGCCGGTGTCGATGATGCCCGGGCGAACCGCGTTGACGCAGATGCCGTCGCCCGCAACCTCGATCGCCAGCCCGCGCGTGAGGGTGTCGATGGCGGCCTTGGTGGCGGCATAATCGACATACTGGCCGGGCGCGGCGTGCCGCGCCGCCTCCGACGAGACGTTGACGATGCCGCCGCCGTTGCCGCCAAGCGCGGTCGACATCCGCCGCACCGCCGCCCCTGCGACAAGGATCGGTCCGGTGAGGTTCGTCGCCACCATCCGCACCACGCGGGCGGCCTCGTAATCCGCCACCGGCTGCGCCAGATCCACGACACCGGCGTTGTTCACCAGCGCGTCCAGCCCGTCAAAGGCCTCGTCGAGTTGGGAAAAGGCGGCCTCGACACCCTCGGGCTGCGACAGGTCCGCGCCGATCAACGCGGTGCGCGCGCCCTTTGCGGCGCAGTCCGCCGCCACCGCCTTGGCGCCCGCGCGGTCGCTGTGGTAGCCAAGCGCGAGGTCCCAGTCGGCGGCCGCCATCCGGGCGACCGCCGCGCCGATCCCGGCGCTGGCGCCGGTGACGAACAGGACCGGCCTCTGGTCTGGCCGGGTCATGCGGCGTCGCCAAGGATGCGGCTGACCATCTCGGTGGTGTCCCGCGACAGGTCCTTCGTGGCCAGGATGCGGCGCAATTCGCCGGTCATCATCGCCTGCCGGTCCGCGTCATAGCGCCCCCAGGTCTCGAACGCCGTCGTCATCCGCGCCGTGGTCTGCGGGTTGAGTGGGTCGAGCCGGATCAGCCAGTCCGCCACCAGCCGGTAGGCGGCGCCGTCCGGCGCGTGGAACCCCGCCGCGTTCGCCGTCAACCCGCCGATCACCGCGCGGAAACGGTTGGGGTTCTTCCAGTCGAAATCGGGGTGCGCCGTCAACTGGTCCGCGATCCCGGCGGCATCCAGCGGCGCGGCGTGCAGCACCTGCAGCATGAACCATTTGTCCATCACCAGCCGGTCATCGCGCCAGCGGCGATAGAAGCCCTGCAGCTCGTCCTGCCCGCGCCCGTGATCCAGAAGGCAGGACAGCGCGCCCAGCTGCTCGGTCATGTTGTCCGCATCCCGGAACTGCCGCGCGGCCAGCGTGCCCTGATCCAGCCGGGTCAGAAGGCCAAGCGAGGTGAGGCGCAGCGCGCGGCACCCCGCCGCCCGCGCATCGGGCGTGTAGGGGCCGGGGATGTTCATCGCCTCGTAGAGGTCGGGCAAGACGCCCGACAACCGCTCGGCCAGCGCGTTGCCCAGCCTCTCGCGCGCCTGCCGGATCGCCAGCGGATCGGGGGTCACGCCGCCGTCGAACAGGGTCTGCGCCATGTCGTCGTCCGACGGCAGGCGCAGCGCCAGCGACCGGAACGCGGGGTCCAGCGCCTCGTCGCGCGCCACCCGTTCCAGCGCATCCAGATACGCCGGGCCGGGCGAGGCGCCGTCGGTGACCATCCGCGTCAGCACGTCCTTGGCCAGACTGCGACCCGCCTCCCACTTGTTGAAGGGGTCGGTGTCATGGGCCAACAGGAAGGCGCGTTCCTCGGCGCTGGTCTCTCGCGTAAGGATCACCGGCGCCGAAAAGCCGCGCAACAGCGAGGGCACGGGTTTCGCGCCGAGCGAGGGGAACGAAAAGCTCTGTTCCGCCTCGGTCAGCTCCAGCACCGTCGTCGGCACCACCTCGTCGCCGTTCGGAGACAGAAGGCCAACGGCGACCGGGATCACCAGCGGGTCCTTGACGGACTGGCCGGGCGTCGGCGGCGTGTGCTGGCGCAGGGTCAGGGTATAGGTGCCATCCGCGAACGCCTCGGACACCTCGACGCGCGGCGTGCCCGCCTGGGTGTACCATTTCGAGAATTGCTGAAGGTCGCGGCCCGTCACCTCCTGGAACACCGCAAGCCAGTCCTCGATCGTGGCGGCATCGCCGTCGTGGCGGTCGAAGTAGAGCCGCAGCGCGCGGTCATAGGCGGCATCGCCCACCAGACGCTTGAGCATCCCGATCACCTCGGCGCCCTTCTCGTAGACGGTCGCGGTGTAGAAGTTGTTGATCTCGACATAAGAGCCGGGCCGCACCGGATGCGCAAGCGGGCCGTTGTCCTCGCGGAACTGGCGGGCGCGCAGTTGCAGAACGTCGTCGATGCGCTTGACCGCGTGGCTGCGCGCGTCGCCCGAGAACTGCTGGTCGCGGTAGACCGTCAGCCCCTCTTTCAGGCACAGCTGGAACCAGTCGCGGCAAGTCACGCGGTTGCCGGTCCAGTTGTGGAAATACTCGTGCGCGACGATCCCCTCGATCATCTCGTAATCGCGGTCGGTCGCGGTTTCCGGTGACGCCAGGACGTATTTGGAGTTGAAGATGTTCAGCCCCTTGTTCTCCATCGCGCCCATGTTGAAATCGTCCACCGCAACGATGTTGAACACGTCCAGATCGTATTCGCGGCCATACACCTCTTCGTCCCAGCGCATCGAGCGTTTCAGGGCGTCCAGCGCGTAGTCGCAGCGCGATTCGTCGCCCGGGCGCACCCAGACCGCGAGCGATACCTTGCGCCCCGAGCCTGTGGTGTAGCTGTCCTCGACCGCGCGCAGATCGCCCGCGACCAGCGCGAACAGGTAGGACGGTTTCGGCCACGGATCGTGCCAGACCGCCACCCCGCGCTCCATCCTGACGGGGTTGCCGTTCGACAGCATCACCGGCGGCTCGCCCTCGATCCGCACGCTGAACGGGGCCATCACGTCCGGGCGGTCGGGATAATAGGTGATCTTGCGGAACCCCTCGGCCTCGCATTGGGTGCAATACATGCCCTTCGACATGTAAAGCCCCTCCAGCGCGGTGTTTTCGGCGGGCGCGATCTCGACTTCCGCCTCCCAGGTAAAGCTGTCCTGCGGCAGTCGATCGGCGGGCACCCTCAGGCCGCGCTCGGTCATCTCATGGCCGGACAGGGGCGTTCCGTCGATGCGCGCCTCGATCAGCTTGAGGGCCTCGCCGTCAAGCCAGAGATCGCCGCGCGGAACGTCGGGGTTGCGGTGAAACCGGATCGACGAGATCACGCGCGTCGCAGTCGGATCGAGGCGAAAGATCAACTCGGTACGCTCTACCAACCAGGCGGGGGGCGTATAGTCTGCCAGATGGACGGCCTGCGGCGCACTGTCTTTCATCACATCGAGCCTCCTTGGAGTTTTTCACATGAAATCCGGGCGTTGGACGGAACCAAATCCCGTCGCCCGGGCGTTGGTCCGACAAGGGATATTCGTTTCACGGATGCCGGGTGATTATAAAGGGGAAATTCAGTGTCAGCACCGAAGACAGACATCGAAAAGCAGGAACGCCGCCACAAGGGGCCGCTTGTCGGCATCGCCGTCGCGGTCTCGGTTGCGCTGCTCTTGCTTCTGGCCTTGACCGCCTATGTCGTCATGACGGGCAACGAGCCCGACGGCGCGGACACGCTGATCGACGGGCGCACCGGAGAAGAGGTTCCCGCCGACTGACGCGTGGGGCCGCGCGGGAACAAGGTAAAGCGGGGCATGCCCAAAGCCATCCGAAAGGCCGACCTGCCGCAGAAGACCTGTGCCACCTGCGGCCGCCGGTTCAGCTGGCGCAAGAAATGGGCGCGGGTGTGGGACGAGGTGCGCTACTGCTCTGACCGCTGCCGCGGCGCGCGGGGGTCATCCGCCTCAGGATCGCGCAAGATGCCTGCCGCCTGACCCTCGGGGTGCGACCTTGCATCTTGAGCGGGCCTGCAGCCCTTTCGCATCAGAACGCTTGTTGCCTATCGGAAACTTTTTTCCTATCGCTCTGCGAAGCCCGCCCATGAGCCGGGCAGAACCGGAGGCAGGCATGACGGACCGCACGCAGAAATTCGGACTACAGGTCGAAAGCAGCCTGGCGGAATTCATCGACACCCGGGCGATCCCCGGCACAGGCGTCGATCCCGATACCTTCTGGCAGGGTCTGTCGGAACTGGTCCACGACTTCGGCCCGAGGAACCGCGCGCTTCTGGACACGCGCGAGGAGATGCAGCGCCGCATCGACGACTGGCACATCGCGCGCCGGGGCCAGCCCCATGACGCGGACGCCTACGAAGTGTTCCTGCGCGAGATCGGCTATCTGGTCGAGGACGGCCCGGATTTCGAGATCGAGACGCCGCCGACCGACCCCGAATTCGCACGCATCGCTGGGCCGCAGCTGGTCGTGCCGATCACCAATGCGCGCTTTGCGCTGAACGCGGCGAACGCGCGCTGGGGGTCTCTCTATGATGCGCTCTACGGCACAGACGCGCTGGGCGATGCACCGCAGGGCGGCGGCTATGATCCCGCGCGGGGCGCGCGGGTGATTGCCTGGGCGAAGGGATTTCTCGATCAGGCCGCCCCACTGCACGCGGGAAGCCATGCCGACCTCGTCGGCTACAGCGTCACGGCGCGCGGGCTGGTCGGCTTGCGCCTTGCGGATCAGGATCATCGCGGCAGCGTCTCGGCCATCAGCCGCGACAAGGGCCCGGACGAGACGCCGCCGACCGACATCCACGAGGTGCCGCTGGCGCGCCCGAACCAGTTCGTCGGCTTTCGCGGGGCGCCCGAGGCGCCGAGCCATATCCTGCTCGAGAACCACGGCCTCAAGATCGAGATCGTGATCGACGCGGGCCACACCATCGGTGCATCCGATCCGGCCCATGTCGCCGACGTGCGGCTTGAATCGGCGCTGTCGACGATCATGGATTGCGAGGATTCCGTGGCCGCCGTCGATGGCCCCGACAAGCGGCTGGCCTATGCCAACTGGCTGGGCCTGATGACCGGAGACCTGGAGGAACGCTTTGACAAGGGCGGTCGCACGATCACCCGCCGCATGGCGCCCGATGCGAGCTACACCGCGCCGGGGGGCGGCACGCTGAGCGTCAAGGGCCGCGCCCTGATGCTGGTGCGCAACGTCGGCCACCTGATGACCACGCCCGCGATCCTGGACCGGAACGGCCATGAGGCGTTCGAGGGGCTGATGGACGCGGCGGTCACGGTGCTGATCGCAATGCACGACCTGAACAAGACGGACGGCGCGCGCAACTCGGTCACCGGGTCGGTCTATGTCGTGAAGCCCAAGATGCACGGTCCCGCCGAGGTCGCCTTTGCCGATGAGGTCTTTGCCCATGTCGAGGAGATGCTCGGCCTGCCGCTGCACACCGTCAAGCTGGGGATCATGGACGAGGAGCGCCGCACCAGCGCCAACTTGCGTGCATGCATCTGCGCCGCCAGGCACCGGGTCGCGTTCATCAACACCGGCTTTCTCGACCGCACCGGCGACGAGATCCACACCTCGATGGAAGCCGGGCCGATGGTGCGCAAGGGCGACATGAAGACCTTGGACTGGATCAGGGCCTACGAGGACCGCAACGTCGACATCGGCCTGTCTTGCGGGCTGCGCGGGCGGGCGCAGATCGGCAAGGGCATGTGGGCGATGCCGGACCGCATGGCCGAAATGCTGGAGGCCAAGATTGCCCATCCGCAGGCAGGCGCGACTTGCGCCTGGGTGCCGTCGCCCACCGCCGCGACGCTGCACGCGACGCATTATCACAAGGTGGATGTCGCCGCGGTGCAGGAGAAGATCGCGCAAGGCGGAGCCCGTGCCACGCTGCGGCAGCTTTTGACGATCCCGGTCGCGGACGGGCACAACTGGTCCGGCGCCGAGATCACGCAAGAGGTCGAGAACAACGCGCAAGGCATCCTTGGCTATGTCGTGCGCTGGGTCGACGCCGGGGTCGGCTGTTCCAAGGTGCCCGACATCCACGACGTCGGCCTGATGGAGGACCGCGCGACCTGCCGCATTTCGAGCCAGGCGCTGGCGAACTGGCTGCACCACGGGATCGTGAGCGAGGCCGAGGTGCGCGCCGCGATGCGCAAGATGGCCGCTGTGGTCGATCGCCAGAACGCGGGGGATCCGGCCTACGTGCCGATGGCGCCCGGTTTCGACGGCCCGGCGTTCAAGGCGGCCTGCGATCTGGTTCTGAAGGGTCGCGTGCAGCCTTCGGGGTATACCGAGCCGGTGCTGCACGCCCGGCGGCTGGAGCTGAAGGCGGGCTGAGCCGTTTCGCCCCGCTGGCGCGGGGCGACCGGGCTGGGGGCTCTGCCCCCAGACCCCCGGAGGTATTTGTGGACCAAAGATGAAAAGGGGGACGACATGGGCCTGACGCTTGAAGCTACCGAGACGATCATCCGGGTGACGCGCGAGGCAGGGCGCGAGATGGGGCTGAAGCCGCTGGCGGTCGCGGTGCTGGATGCGGGCGGGCATCTGCTGGCCTTCGCCCGCGAGGACGGCTCGGCGCCTGGGCGGTTCGAGATCGCCTTTGCCAAGGCCTACGGCGCGGTGATGCTGGGGATGCCCGGCAGCGCGCAGATGAAGCGGGCCGAGGCGCAGGCCTATTTCATGGCCGCCGTGAACGGCGTCTATGGCGGCAAGGTGATCCCGGTGCCGGGCGGCATCCTGATCCGCGGCGCGGACGGCGCGATCATCGGGGCGGCGGGCGTGACCGGCGACACCTCGGACAACGATGCGGCGGCGGGCCTCAAGGGCATCGCGGCGGCGGGGCTGACTGGCGAGGCGTAGGGCATCCGCTCGGGCATTTGCCCGCAAATGAGGCATTCGCCGCCGCACAGGGCGATGTGCGGCACTGGGGCTTCATCTGCGCGCGGCGGGGCGTTATGTCTTGGGGCATGAGCAGCACGGATTTCGCAGAATGAACCGCCCCATCGTAGGTATCATCGGCAACGCGCACATGATCTCGGACACCTACAAGGTGCATGCGGGCGGCTATTGGTGTTCCGAGGCGATCGCGAAGGTGACGGGCGCCTTGCCGCTGATCGTGCCGTCCGATCCCGATCTCGTGGATCTCGACGATCTGATGTCGGTCTGCGACGGGTTCCTGCTGACCGGCGGGCGCGCCAATGTCCATCCCGAGGAGTATGGCGAGGCGGCGACCGAGGCGCATGGCGCCTTCGACCGCGAGCGGGACGGCATCACGCTGCCGCTGGTGCGCCGCGCGGTCGAGCGCGGGCAGCCGATGTTCGGCATCTGCCGCGGCTTTCAGGAGGTCGCAGTGGCCTTTGGCGGCACGCTGCATCCCGAGATCCGCGATCTGCCGGGGCGGATGAACCACCGCATGCCCCCGGGCGGCAGCCGCGACGAGATCCGCGAATTGCGCCAGCGTGTCACTTTGGCGGACGGCGGGCCGTTCCACCGGCTTTTCGGCGCGCGCAGCGTCATGACCAACACGCTGCACGGGCAGGGGGTGATGACCCCCGGCGCGGGTGTGGTGATCGACGGGTTCGCCGACGACGGCACGCCAGAGGCGCTGTATATCAAGGATGCGCCCGGGTTCACCCTGTCGGTGCAGTGGCATCCCGAACTCAACGTCGAGGATGACCGCCCGTCGCGGCAGCTCTTTGAGGCGTTCGGCGATGCGGTCCGGTCCTGGGCGGCCGGGGAGCGCCCACGGATTCTGAAAAGCGCCTGATCGGGGGCGGACGGGCCGGGCGCCGGGCTGGAAGCCACGGCGCAGCAGCGCTATGCGGGGGGCGACGAGACTGCACAGGGCCCCCTGACGATGACCGAGATTCCGCCGAACCTTCATCCCGTCCCCGCCGATCTGGTCGAGCCGGAGTATCCCGCGCAGTCCCTGATCGGCTTTCAGCTGACCGGATGGGGTGACGGGTATGCGCGTTTCGAGATGGATCTTGGCCCGCAGCACATGAACCGGCACGGCAATCCGCATGGCGGCATCGCGGCGGCGCTTCTGGACAGTGCGATGGGCTTTACCGGCGCGTTCACCGGCGCGCGCGACGACATTCGCCACACCATGTCGCTGTCGATCACGGTGAACTACCTTGCGCCGCCGGAAGGCCCGCGGCTGGTGGCCGAGGGGCACCGGACCGGGGGCGGTCGCAAGGTCTATTTCACCGAAGGGCGGATGTGGGACGGGGCGGGGCGCCTGTGCGCCACCGCCACGGGGACCTTCAAGGCGCGGGACTAGAACCCCGGCAGGCGGTTCAGCAGGCCGCGGCGTTCGAAGGTGGCGCCCTTGCCCGCACCGAAGGTCACGCTGCCCTGCAGGCCGATATACGCGCTCGACGTGGTGGCGCCGCCGCTGTTGACCGAGGCCGAGCCGATCTCGGCGGACAGGTCGAACCGGTCGGCGAGCGTTACGCCGCCGCCGATGCCGAAGCGGTTGACGTAGGCGCCGGTGAGGCCGACGTGGTCGGCGGTGGCGTAGACGTTCACACCCTGCGGCGTCGCGTAGTCCCCGCGCAAACCGTAGAGCGTTCCGTTGCCCGCGCCGAACTGCGCGATCCCGATATGGGTCTCGACACTGCCTTGCGCGACGCCGATCTGCGCCTCTGCGCCGTAATAGCTGATCGAGCCGAAGGTGGTGCCGGTATCATGGGCGTAGAAGCCGCCGACTGCGGTTCCAAGGCTGGGCGAGAAGTTCAGGTGCAGGCCGTAGCCGTCCGCGCTCGTGCCGGTGCCGCCAAGGCGGTAGTTGGTGTAATCGGCCTGGCCGCCGAAGCCTTGGGCGCGGAACTCGCCCGCGACGCCGATCTCGCGCTTGTTGCGCGACGCGTTCCCGGCGTCGAAGGAATAGCCAAGCACGAATTCACCGCCGAATTCGGACTGTGCGGATAAAGGGGTGACGAAAACGCCAAGACAAGCGGCGAGTGCCGCAATGCGAATGCTCATGAAACTGCCTCTCGGTGGTGCCGCCTCTTGTCGGGCAGCATTTGAGGCAGTTTAGCACAAACTGCGCATAGGTCGATAGGGTCTTGGCACCCCCCGCAAAGTGACCGTGTTGACCGGGCGTCAGGCTATCGCTAACACTTTCCCGGCGCGAAAAGCGGCACCTCGACGTGCCGGGCGCTCCAGGGAGGAACCAATGAAGATCACTTTCGCACGCGCGGCGCTTGCCGCAGCGGCGGTTGCGCTGACCGCGCCTGCCGCATTCACCGCCAGCCACAGCATGTTTTCACCCGAAAACCCCGAGTGCATCGCCCCTGCGAACCCGGGCGGCGGCTGGGATTTCACCTGCCGCCAGGTGGGCAAATCGCTTCAGGATCTCGGTCTGATCGAAAAGACGATGCAGGTGGTCAACCTTGCGGGCGGTGGCGGCGGCGTGGCCTATGCCGAAGTCGTCAACAAGCGCAATGACAGCAACGACCTGATCGTCGCAGCCTCGTCCGCCACCTCGACCCGTCTGGCCCAGGGCGCGTTTCCGGGCAACACCATGGACCAGGTGCGCTGGCTTGCCTCGATTGGCGCCGATTATGGCGTGATCGCAGTTGCCGCCGACAGCGCGGTCAGCACGCTGCCCGAGCTTCTGGACCAGATCAAGACAGACCCGACGACGGTGTCCATCGCGGGCGGCTCGGCCGTTGGCGGCTGGGATCACCTCAAGGTGCTGATCGCCGCGAATGCCTATGGCATCGAGGACGTGCGCGCCGTGAAATACATCGCCTTCGACGGCGGCGGCGAAGCTGTGACCCAGCTTCTGGCCGGGTCGGTGCAGGCGTTCACCGGCGATCTGTCCGAAGCCAAGGGTTTCGTGGATTCGGGCGACATCAAGGTGATCGCGGTTCTCGCGCCCGAGCGTCTGGGCGGTGAGTTCGCCGAACTTCCGACCGCGCGCGAGCAGGGCGTCGACGCCATCGGCGCGAACTGGCGCGGGTTCTACGGCCCCGGCGGCATGTCCGACGAAGCCTACGAGGGCTGGGTCGCCAAGATCGCCGAGCTGTACGCCTCGGACGAGTGGAAGGCGATCATGGAGCAGAACGGCATTGCGCCGCTCGACCTGCAGGGCGCCGCGTTCGAAGCCTTTGTCGCCGAGTCGGTCGCACAGATCGAAGCCATCTCGAAAGAGATCGGCATCATCCAGTAATCGCCCCCAAGACGGGCGATCCGGGCGGCGCGCCATCCTGCGCCGCCCGGCTTACACCACATAACGCCGGGGGAACTGGATGAGCGATCGCATCTTCGGGGCCGTGGGCCTTTTCATTGCCATTCTCTTCGCCTGGTCGGCGACGCAGATCCAGGAGAGCTTCCTGTCCGATGCGGTCGGCCCCAAGGCGTTCCCGATCATCATCGCAACCATTCTCGGGCTGGCCTCGGGCGCGATCATGCTGCGCCCCGATCCCAATCCGACATGGCCTGCGCTGGGCCGCCTGACCGAGATCCTCGCCGCCATCGTGGTGATGCTGCTTTATGCCCAGTTGCTGCCAGAGCTTGGCTTCGTGACCGCGACCGCGCTCGCCTCGGCCTATCTGACCTGGCGGCTGGGGTCGGGACCCCTGCAGTCGGTGATCATCGGCATCTGCACCTCCATCGGCATCTATACCGTCTTTCACCTCGTGCTCGGGCTGTCGCTGGCCCGTGGCCCGTTCGGCTTCTGAGGGCTTCGCGATGGACATGCTTTCTTCTCTCGGCGACGGGTTCGCCATCGCGTTGACCTGGCAGAACATCGGTCTTGCGCTGCTCGGCTGCTTTCTGGGCACGATCATGGGCGCGCTGCCGGGCCTTGGCCCGTCGAACGGCGTGGCGATCCTGATCCCGCTTGCCTTCACGCTCGGCCTTGGGCCGACGGCCTCGTTGATCCTGCTAACCAGCGTCTATTACGGGGCGATGTATGGGGGGCGCATATCGTCGATCCTCTTGAACATTCCGGGCGACGAGCCTGCGATGATGACCTGTCTCGACGGCTATCCGATGGCCCAGCAGGGCCGCGCGGGCGAGGCTCTGACGCTGTCCGGCATCGCCAGCTTCGTCGGTGCATTCTTTGCCACCTGGGGCCTGATCCTGCTGGCGCCGCAACTGGTCAAGGTCGCGCTGCTGTTCGGACCGGCGGAATACTTCGCGCTGTTCGCGCTGGCGTTTGCGACGCTGGGCGGCGTGTCCTCGACCAACCAGGCGAAATCCGCCTTCGCCGCGATGCTGGGCCTTGGCCTTGCGATGATCGGCGTGGACACCCAGACCGGTGTGCCGCGCTTCACCTATGGCGAGGTGCACCTTTACGATGGGATCGATTTTCTAGTCGCGATCGTCGGGCTGTTCGCACTGTCCGAAGTGTTCATCTTTCTCGAGCATCGCCACGGGTCCGCCGACGCGGCGGGCAAGAAGATCGTCGTCGGGCGGCTTACCCCGTCCTGGTCGGTGCTGAAGAAATGCACGCCGACGATGCTGCGCAGCACGGTGCTGGGGTTCCTCGCGGGCGTCCTGCCGGGGGCGGGAGCGTCGCTTGGCTCGTTCATCGCCTATTCGATGGAGAAAAAGCTGGTCGACCGCGACGGTACCTTCGGCAAGGGCGACCCGCGCGGCGTCGCGGCGCCCGAGGCCGGCAACAACGCGGCGGCGGGCGGCGCGCTGGTGCCGATGCTGGCGCTGGGGGTTCCGGGGTCGGGCACCACGGCGGTTCTGCTGGCGGTGCTGCTGGCGCTGAACATCACGCCGGGGCCGCTGCTGTTCCAGAACAACCCCGACGTGGTCTGGGGCCTGATCGCGGCGCTGTTCATCGCCAACTTCATGCTGCTGGCGATGAACATTCCGATGGTCGGGCTGTTCACCCGTGTGCTGATGGTGCCGCCGCGCATCCTGATGCCGGTGGTGGCGATGGTCAGCTTTGTCGGGATCTACGGCATTTCCGGCTCCAGCTTTGATCTGATGGTGATGGTGGGCTTCGGCGTGCTGGGCTGGGTGCTGCGCAAGTTCGACGTGCCGCTGGTGCCGGTGATCCTGGGCACGCTTCTGGGCAACCAGATGGAGAACAACCTGCGCCGCGCCGTCACGATCTCGAACGGCGACTGGACGACGCTAGTGGACAGCGCTCTGTCCATCGGGCTGTGGACCGTGGCTGTGGTGGGCTTCCTGCTGCCGATCTTCGTGGGCGGCATGGTGCGCCGCCGGATGCGCCGCGCGGGCGACGAGGAAGGCTCGATCCGCGACTGATCGTGGGCGCTAACCCTGACCATCCGAACCTGAAAATGCGAAAAGCCCGGACCGAAGTCCGGGCTTTTTCGTCTGTTCCTTCGGGGGTTTCGAAGGGACCCATTGGAGCGGGCGAGGCGATTCGAACGCCCGACCCTAACCTTGGCAAGGTTATGCTCTACCCCTGAGCTACGCCCGCATCCTTGGGTGAGGCGTGAGATATAAATAACCGCCGGGGGCCGCAAGGGTCTTTTTGGACCTCGCGGCGATTTTTTGCCCCGGCCGTCCGGGCCCGCCGCAAGGCGGTCCGGGGCGCCGGTTTCAGGCGCCGGGCGTCCACATACGGTCGCGCACCTCGGCCAGTCTGGTGATGCCAAGCTGGCCCATGTTCGATTTGAGATCATCGGTCAGGATGTGCACGACATGGGCGGCGCCCGGTGTTCCGAACGCGGCGAGCCCGTAGTGGAAGGCGCGGCCCAACATGGTGAAATCCGCGCCAAGCGCAAAGGCGCGCAGGATGTCGAGCCCGCCTTCGATCCCCGAATCGAAGATCACCGGATAGTCGTCGCCGACCGCCGCGCGCACGCCGGGCAGGCAGTCAATCGCGGCAGGGGCGCCGTCGAACTGCCGCCCTGCATGGTTCGACACCCAGACCGCATCGGCGCCCGCATCCTTCAGCCGCACGGCGTCCTCGCCAAAGAGGACGCCCTTCACGACGAGCGGCCCGTCCCAAGCCTGCCGGACCCGCGCCAGATACTCCCAGTCGGGCGAGGTGCGCAGCAGGTAGCCGATATGCTGCGTCGAGGGCAGCGGCCCGATCTTGTCGGAATAGCTTTCCATGAAGCGCAGGCGCGGCATCCCGACGCGCGCCGTCCCCAGCGCCCAGGCCGGACAGCGGGCGGTCTGCGCAAGGATGCGCGGGGACATCCGGGGCGGATGCGTCAGCCCGCCCTTGCGCTGACGCTCGCGCCGGCTGGCGACGGGCACATCGGCGGTCAGGATCAGCGTGTGGAAGCCCGCCGCCTTCACCCGGCCCAGCATGTCGGCCAGGATCTTGGGATCGCGCGGCGTGTAAAGCTGGAACCAGCCCTGATCGCCGATCATCGGCGCGACGTCTTCTGGCGTGCGGCTGGCGACGGTGGACAGCCCGTAGGGAATGCCGCTGCGCTGCGCGAGGCGCGCAAGGCTAGGCTCTGCCCCAGGCCAGACCAGCCCCGACATGCCGACGGGCGCGATGCCGAACGGCAGCGGGTAGTCCCGGCCAAGAAGGCGCACCGACAGGTCAGGGACGGTTTCGCCGGACAAGACGGCGGGCCGCAGCAGAACCTTGTCGAGAGAGGCGCGGTTGCGGGCCTTTGTCGCCTCGGTGCCGGTGGCGCTGTCGAGGTAGTCCCAGACAAAACGCGGCACACGGCGGCGCGCGCGCGCGGTCAGGTCGGCAATCGAGGGGTGCGTGTGATCGAGATCCATGACGCGTGAATAGCGCCGGGCGCTGGCGGGCGGAAGGGGCTGCATGACCGGCCGGGGCGACCGTGGAGGGGCCGGGTTTGAGTATTTGCAGACCAAAGATGATGAGGGTGGTGCGGGGCGTCCGGGGGCGTGTTAACGAAGGTTAACAACACGCAGGGGGCGAGACGTGGGCGAGGTGGGAATTGCGGCGCTGCTCTGCGGCTTGCTGAGTGGGGGCGCCACCGAAATGCGCCAGAGTTTCCCCAACCTCGGCGAGAACCGGATCATCCGAATCGACTGCGAGACACCGACGCACGTCATCGAGATCGGCCTCGACAACAAGGCAGGCTCACGCGACAGCGTACATCAGGCGGTGTTCTCGGCGCTTCTGGCCGGCAAGACGCCGATGGTGGTCATCATCGACACCGACGGGCGCGAAGACCGCTATCAGTACGAAATCCGGCGCGTCGCCGATCACCTGGGTATTGCCTATGGCACCTGCTCCAAGGATTTCGTCGTGGCCTGGGCGGCGACATCAGCGTTCCGCGATGTGCCGCTGGACAAGTCGCTCAACGATCTGCCAGTGATGGCATCGAGCCGGGTGTCATGCGACCTTGGCAAGGCGATTTCCCTTCCAACCCTTGAATGACGCCCGGAACGAAGGTGGAACACGCCCTTTCCACCGGGCGGGCAAACCGCTAGATTGCCCGCATGAGTCACTTCGATGAAGACGACGCCTTTGCCAGTGCCGCGCAGACCTCGCTGTCGGCGCGGGCCATGGCGGCGCGGCCGCAGCCCTATCTGGACGATCTGAACCCCGCGCAGCGCGCGGCGGTCGAGGCGCTCGATGGCCCTGTCCTGATGCTCGCTGGCGCGGGCACCGGCAAGACCAAGGCGCTGACGACACGGATCGCGCATCTGCTGAACGTGGGCAAGGCGCGCCCGAACGAGATCCTCGCCGTGACCTTCACCAACAAGGCCGCGCGCGGGATGAAGGACCGCGTGGCGCGGCTGCTGGGGCAGACGGTCGAGGGGATGCCGTGGCTCGGCACCTTCCACGCGATCTGCGTCAAGCTGTTGCGCCGGCATGCGGAGCTGGTGGGGCTCAAGTCCAATTTCACGATCCTCGACACCGACGACCAGGTGCGGCTGCTCAAGCAACTGGTGCTGGCCGCCGACATCGACGAAAAACGCTGGCCGCCGCGGCAGCTGGCCGGGCATATCGACCACTGGAAGAACCGCGCCTGGACGCCGGACAAGGTTCCAGCGGCCGAGGCGAGCGCCTTCAACCAGCGCGGGGTGGAACTGTATGCCCAGTATCAGGCCCGCCTGAAAGAGCTGAACGCCGTCGATTTCGGCGACCTCTTGCTGCATGTCCTGACGATCTTTCAGACGCATAAGGATGTGCTGGCGCAGTATCAGCGCTGGTTCCGGTACATCCTTGTCGACGAGTATCAGGACACCAACGTCGCGCAGTATCTTTGGCTGCGCCTTCTGGCGCAAAGCCATCGCAACATCTGCTGCGTGGGTGACGACGACCAGTCGATCTATGGCTGGCGCGGCGCCGAGGTGGGCAACATCCTGCGGTTCGAAAAGGATTTTCCCGGCGCCACCGTGATCCGGCTGGAACAGAACTACCGCTCGACCCCGCATATCCTGTCGGCCGCATCGGGTGTGATCCGCGCCAATGCGGGACGCCTGGGCAAGGAGCTGTGGACCGAGGAACAGGACGGCGAGAAGGTGCGCCTAATCGGGCACTGGGACGGCGAGGAAGAAGCGCGCTGGATCGGCGAAGAGCTTGAGGCGATGCAGGGCGGTACGCGCGGGATGCGGCCGATGAGCCTGGACGAAAGCGCGATCCTTGTGCGGGCCAGCCACCAGATGCGCGCCTTCGAGGACAGGTTCCTGACCATCGGGCTGCCCTACCGCGTGATCGGGGGGCCGCGATTCTATGAACGGCTCGAGATCCGCGACGCGATGGCCTATTTCCGCGTCGCCGTATCGCCCGACGATGATCTTGCCTTCGAGCGGATCATGAACACGCCCAAACGCGGCGCGGGCGACAAGGCGCAGCAGGTGATCCAGCGCACGGCGCGGGAGAGTGGCGTGTCGCTTCTGGAAGGCGCACGGCTGGCGGTGTCGGCGGACATGCTGTCGGGCAAGGCCAAGGGCCAGATCGGAACGCTGTGCCAGCAGTTCGACCGCTGGCACGACCTCGTGCGCAGGCCGGACCAGAGCCATATCGAGTTGGCCGAGATGATCCTCGACGAGTCGGGCTATACCGGCATGTGGCAGAACGACAAGACGCCCGAGGCGCCGGGGCGGCTGGAGAACCTCAAGGAACTGGTCAAGGCGCTGGAGCAGTTCGAGAACCTGCAAGGCTTCCTCGAACACGTCGCGCTGATAATGGACAACGAGCAGGAAGAAGGCGGGCCCAAGGTGTCGATCATGACGCTGCATGCCGCCAAGGGGCTGGAATTTCCGGCCGTGTTCCTGCCCGGCTGGGAAGACGGGCTGTTCCCGTCGCAGCGGTCGATGGACGAGAGCGGGCTCAAGGGCCTCGAGGAAGAGCGGCGGCTGGCCTATGTCGGCATCACGCGGGCCGAAGAGGCTTGCACGATTTCCTTTGCCGCGAACCGCCGGGTCTATGGCCAGTGGCAGTCTGCGTTGCCGTCGCGGTTCATCGACGAATTGCCCGAGGCGCATGTCGAGGTGCTGACGCCTCCTGGCCTCTATGGCGGCGGTTTCGGAGCGGCCGGCATGGCAGCCAGCGCCGCCCCTCAGATCATGGGTATGGAAGGGTCTGACCTGCACGACAGGGCCAGCCGCGCCGATGTCTACAACTCGCCCGGGTGGCGCCGCCTGCAAAGCCGCGCGACCGAGCGCGGGATGAGCCAGCCGCGCGAGACGCGCAACCAGGTCATCGACCTCGACGCGGTGTCGGCGTTCACCGAAGGCGACCGCGTGTTTCACCAGAAGTTCGGCTATGGCCTGATCGCTGCGATCGAGGGCGACAAGCTGGAGATCGCATTCGACAAGGCCGGGACCAAGAAGGTCGTGGCCAAGTTCATCGTCAGCGCCGACGCCGCGGACGACGTGCCGTTCTGACAATCCATCAAGGCTGAAAACGAAAAAGCGGCGGTGCCCAGGGAGGAGGAGGGGCACCGCCGCCGAAGTCACGAGTCCCTCAGGGAGGAGGAAGAGAGACCCGAGCCATTTGGGCCGGTTTCGGCCCGAAGAAGATGTGCGGCACCACCCAGGGAGGAGGAGGGGTGGTGCCGCTCAGTTAACGGACCCCAGGGAGGAGGAGGGGGTCCGATACCGTCGAGGCCTTTCGGCCCCTGAATTCGCGTGGCGACGACACCCAGGGAGGAGGAGGGGTGCCGCCGCCTACGTCACGGGCCTCAGGGAGGAGGAGGAGACCCGATGCCGTTGGAGCCAGTCGCTGGCTCCGGTGTTCCGTGGCGACACCACCCAGGGAGGAGGAGGGGTGGTGCCGCCGAGGTCACGAACCCCAGGGAGGAGGAGGGGGTCCGATGCCGTTGGAGCCATGTCGGCTCCGGTGTCTTGTGCGACGGCACCCAGGGAGGAGGAGGGGTGCCGCCGCTCGTTCTCAGACCACCCAGGGAGGAGGAGGGGCGGGCTGAAACCGGGTGTTACTTGCCGTAGGCGGCCTCGTAGGCGATGCCACGGATGCTGGAGCGGTGAAGGCCCAGATCGTTCAACTCGCGGTCGGACAGGGCGGCCAGCTCGGACACCGTCCGGCGGTACACCTTGTAGGATTCCCAGCGAGCGCGAAGTTCGGACTTCATGCCGTTGAAGCGGGCGCCCACCGGATGGGAGGGGGCGAAAATTTCTGTTACGGACGCCATCGTTGCGTTCCTTTCACTCTTGCCTCTGGTTCTGGCCGGGCAGCCTCGTGTTTGCGCTACCCTGCCGTTGAACCCAAGATGGCGTTTTTCTGCGGATGCACAATCCGCCTTTCGTTCAATGCTGCCATGCAGCAATTGCATATGTCTCATTGACCTATTTTTCGCAGCGGTGATCGAACGGGCGAAGCGCCGAATGATCGTGCAATGGGCAGCGCCACAGGCGCATCCGTTCTGAAAGCGCCGAATGGTCTTTGGGTGGTACTGGATGGTACCAAGCGGTGATCTTGCGGATTCCGGTGGAACGAATCACTCTGGAGCGGAGATTCCCAAGGTGTCGAACACAGTTTCGCCGAATTGGCTGAAAAAAGTTCCCGGTAAAGGCGTGTGGTGCGAAAGCCTGAGGGTGCGCTATATTTTGTGTGTCCTGGGCGGATTGCCACCACAGAGGGTGTCAGTTGGCCCTCGAACGTCCACAACACCTTGTTTTGCAGGGGCGCCCTGAACAACATCCTGCGCCGTGGGCCATAATTTCCCCTTGATTACCATCTAGTACCATGTCATCCATATTCACACGATGAGGCGGACAGTTAAGGGGCAGCAAAGAACCCCGAACCCTAACAATAAGCAGGTTTCATACAGGCACCCGCTTCGTCGAAAACGAGAGATCCGATGCGTGGGCGAGCAGACATCCCCCCAGGTGGCGCGCGTAATCGGACAGCCCAGTAAATGGGTCGAGTGCGGCGGATTGGGCAGTGGCAGCAGCTCAATCCGCCGTTTTCATTTTCGGGGCCCCGCCGATCCGGGGTGCAGGTTGACAAGGGGCCCGCGGGACAGTGGCTCAAAGGTTCAGGGGCAAGCACACGCAGAAAGTTGACGGCAAGGGTCGCGTCTCGATCCCTGTCGAATTTCGCCGTGTGCTCGAGGCCAACGACCCCGACTGGGTCGAGGGCAAGCCTGCTGAAATGGTCGTTGTCTACGGCCTGTCCTTCCGCGGATACCTTGAGTGCTACACCATGGAGGCCATCGTCGAGATCGAAGCAAAGATCGAAGCGATGCCCCTGGGATCGACTGAACGCGAAGTGATGCAAGAGCTGATCAGCAGCGAGTCGCTCAAGGCTTCCATCGACGACACCGGCCGCATCGTGATGCCGGCCTGGCTGCGCGAGAAGGTCAACATCGACGGCGAGGCGCATTTCGTGGCGACCGGCAAGACCTTCCAGGTCTGGAACCAGGCTGCCTACGAGGCCAAGATGGCCAAGACCGTCCAAGCCTACCTCGCCGACAAGCCCGAGAACTTCAATCCGCTCTCACTGCTGGAACAATAGGGGGGCCGCGCGGTGGCCGAACCCACGAGATCCCCGCACATCCCGGTCCTGCTCGCGCCGATCCTGCGCGCCGTGGCGCCGGTGTCGGGGGTCTGGCTTGACGGCACCTTCGGCGCGGGCGGCTACACCCGCGCGCTGCTGGACGCCGGGGCGGACCGTGTCATCGCGGTGGACCGTGACCCGAGCGTTTTCGTCATGGCCCAGCCCTGGGCGAAGGACTACGGCGACCGGCTTGTCCTGACGCAAGGCACCTTTGGCGCGCTCGACACCTATACGGACGCGCCGCTTGACGGTGTGGTGCTGGACCTTGGTGTGTCTTCCATGCAGATCGACCAGCCCGAGCGGGGGTTCTCGTTTCAAAAGGACGGTCCGCTGGACATGCGGATGGGCGATGACGGCGCGACAGCCGCCGATATCGTCAACGACGCCAGCGACACCGAGATCGCGGACATCCTGTTCAACTACGGCGAGGAACGCGCCTCGCGGCGCATCGCGCGCGCCATCGTCAAGGCGCGGGACACCGCGCCCATCGAGACGACCTTGCGGCTTGCCCGGATCATCGAGGGTGTCATGCCGCGTCAAAAGCCGGGGCAAGCGCATCCCGCCACCCGAAGCTTTCAGGCGCTGCGCATCGCGGTGAATGACGAGTACGCCGAACTTGCCCGCGGTCTGGAAGCGGCCGAGCGTGCGCTGCGTCCCGGCGGCTGGCTGGCGGTCGTCACCTTTCATTCCATCGAGGACCGCATGGCCAAGCGGTTCTTCCAGCTCAAGGGCGGCGGTGCGGGGCAGGGCAACCGTCACGCGCCCCTGGCCGAGGAAACCACCCCCAGCTTCGAGATCGTCACGCGCAAGGCCGTCGCCGCCGATGACGCCGAGACCGACCTGAACCCGCGCGCCCGCTCGGCCAAGTTGCGCATCGGCCGCCGCACCGACGCGCCCGCCACCGACATCGACCGCCGCGCGCTGGGGATGCCCGACCTGCCAAGCCACGGAGACCGCCGCTAGATGCGCCCGATCCTGTTCCTTCTGACCGCCTTCGCCGTGATGGGCCTTGCGTTCTGGGCCTATCACCAGAACTACCAGACCAAGGCTGCGCTCGATGCTGTCGACACGCTCAACCGCGACATCGCCCGCCTGCGGGATGAACGCGCGGCGCTGCGGGCCGAATGGGCCTATCTCAACCGGCCCGCCCGTCTGTCCGAGCTGGTCGAGTTGAATTACCAGCGGCTCGACCTGTCGCCGTTCCGGCCCGACCAGTTCGGCCGTGTCGATGAAATCCCCTATCCGCTGCCAGACGCCGTTCAGGATCTGCCGCTTGCGATCACCGGCGCGGTGGATGTCAGCGGCACCCTGCCGCAACCGGCTGAAGACGAGGACTCTCCATGACCCGCACGCCGCTTCGCCCGCTGGCCCGCATTCTGGATGCCCGCGACAAGGGAGAGAACCCCGACGCGATCGAACGCGAGAACATCCGCATGCGGCACGAGGAGATGCGCGACCGGGCGCGCAGCCGCGCGCAGGGACGTTTGCAGATGCTCGGCATGCTGTTCTTCTGCGCCTTCGCCACCGTCGGTGTGAAGATGGGCGCCCTGTCCGCCGCCGAGCCGGAGGAGCCTACCGCCGCAGTGATCGGCACCCCCATCGTCGGGGGCCGCGCCGAGATCGTCGACCGCAACGGGCGCATCCTCGCCTCGAACCTCGTCACCCATTCGCTCTACGTCCAGCCGCCGCTGATGACCGATCCTGCCGGGTCCGCCGCCAAGCTGGTCGAGATATTCCCAGACCTCGATCTTGAACGCCTGACGCGCCAGTTCACCGGCGAGCGCACCTTTGTCTGGATCAAGCGCAAGCTGTCGCCCGAACAGATGCAGGCGGTGCACGACATCGGCGATCCCGGTCTTCTGTTCGGACCGCGCGAGATGCGGCTGTATCCCAACGGCCGTCTCGCTTCGCATGTGCTGGGTGGCTACCGCTTTGGTGAAGAAGGCGTTTCCGCCGCAGAGCTGGTTGGCCGGGCCGGTGTCGAGCGCGCGCTGGACGACTACCTGAGGGACCCCGCAAACGGGGCCCGCCCGCTGGAGCTGTCGATCGATTTGTCCGTTCAGGCGGCGGTCGAAAAGGTGCTGGATGGCGGGATGCGGCTGATGAACGCCAAGGGCGCGGCGGCTGTGGTGATGGACGTGCACACCGGCGAGGTCATCTCGCTTGCTTCGCTGCCCGACTTCGACCCCAACGACCGCCCCGCGCCTCCGGTGACGGGCAACCCCGAGGACAGCCCGCTGTTCAACCGTGCGGCGCAGGGCGTCTATGAACTTGGCTCGACTTTCAAGATATTCACCGCCGCGCAGGCGATGGAGCTTGGGCTGGCCAATCCGACCACGCAGATCGACTCCAATGCGCCCTTGGTCTGGGGCAAGTTCAAGATCGGCGAGTTCGAGGGCAAGAATTACGGCCCGACCCTGTCGCTGACGGATGTCATCGTGAAATCGTCCAACGTGGGCACCGGCAACCTTGCCAAGCAGATCGGCAGCGCGCGGCAGGAAACCTTCCTGCGCAGCCTTGGCCTTCTTGATCCCCTGCCGGTGGAACTGGGCGAGGCACCCGGCGTCAAGCCGCTGTTGCCGCCGAACTGGTCGGAAATCTCGACCATCACGATCTCGTTCGGTCATGGCGTGTCGACGACACCGCTGCACCTTGCGGCGGCCTATTCGTCCATTCTGAACGGCGGGCGCGTGGTGAAGCCGACGCTTCTGCGCCAGTCCGGCCCGCGCCTTGGGGAACGGGTCGTCAGCGAGGCGACGTCGGCGCTGGCCCGCGCCATGCTGCGGCAGGTCGTCGTGCGCGGCACCGCCAGCATGGCCGAGGTCGCAGGCTATGCCATCGGCGGCAAGACCGGCACCGCCGACAAGCAGAAGGCCACGGGCGGCTACGAGAAGAACGTCAATATCAACACCTTCGCGGGCGTGTTCCCGGCGCATGACCCGAAATACGTCATCGTCGTCACGCTGGACGAAGCCGAGGATCTGACCGGGCCAGAGCCGCGCCGCACCGCAGGCTGGACGGCCGTTCCCGTCGCCGCCGAGATCGTGCGCCGCGCCGCGCCGTTGCTTGGCCTGCGGCCCGAGATTGAACCTCCACCCCCGGCTGCGGTAACAGTCTCTGCAAAGCAGTAGCAGGACGGGACGAACATGACGGATCGGGTCGAGTCGAAATCGCTGGGATCGCTCGGTCTGACGGCCAAGGGCGGCAAGGACCCGCAGATCATCGGCCTTGCCGTCGACAGCCGCGAGGTTCGGGACGGCTTTCTGTTCGCCGCGCTGCCGGGCAGCCGCGTCCACGGCGCCGAGTTCATCCAGTATGCCCTGCGCATGGGGGCCGCCGCGATCCTGACAGACCGCGACGGCGCGCGGATCGCCGCCGATGTGCTGGCCACCTCCGAGGCCGCGCTGGTGGTGGCCGAGGACCCGCGCCAGACGCTCGCCTACACCGCCTCGCTGTGGTTCGAAATGCAGCCCGAGGTCGTTTGCGCCGTCACCGGCACCAACGGCAAGACCTCCGTGGCGACCTTTACCCGGCAGATCTGGACGCTGCTGGGCATCCAGTCGGTGAACATCGGCACCACCGGCGTCGAAGGTGCCTATGACGCGCCGCTTGGCCACACCACGCCAGAGCCGATCACGCTGCACCGGACGCTGGCGGCCATCGCCAATGCCGATGTGGATTACGCCGCGATGGAGGCGTCGTCGCACGGGCTGGCGCAGCGACGGCTCGACGGTGTGCGGCTGACGGCGGCGGCGTTCACCAACTTCAGCCAGGACCACCTCGATTATCACGCCAGCTTTGACGAGTACTTCGCCGCCAAGCGCGGCCTGTTCGACCGCGTGCTGCCCGAGGACGGCGTGGCGGTCGTCAACATCGACGACGCCAAGGGCCCGGCGATGGCCGAGACGGCGGTGGACCGGGGGCAGGACCTGATCACCATCGGGCGCAGCGCGGGCGCACACCTGCGGATCGAGGCGCAGCGCTATGACGCCACCGGGCAGGAGCTTCGGTTTTCATGGGCCGGGGGCACTCACCAGAC
Source organism: Anianabacter salinae (assembly GCF_019061145.1). GTDB lineage: Bacteria > Pseudomonadota > Alphaproteobacteria > Rhodobacterales > Rhodobacteraceae > Anianibacter > Anianibacter salinarum. The sequence continues at coordinate 31,274 of NZ_JAHQZS010000008.1, forward strand.
GCGGCTGAACCTGATCGGCGGATTTCAGGCGGAAAACGTGCTGGTCGCTGCGGCGCTGGCCATCGGTTCGGGCTGCGATCCCTCGCAGGTGTTCCGCGTCCTGCCCGAGTTGGTGGGCGTGCGCGGCCGCATGCAGCTTGCCGCGCGGCGCGAGAACGGCGCGGCGGTCTTTGTCGATTATGCCCACACGCCCGACGCGATCCGCACCGCGCTGCGCGCGCTGCGCCCGCATGTGCTGGGCCGTCTGATCGTTGTGTTCGGCGCGGGCGGCGACCGCGACACCACCAAGCGCCCGCTGATGGGCGCCGCGGCGCAGGATCATGCGGACGTGGTGATCGTCACCGATGACAACCCGCGCAGCGAAGAGGCCGCGATCATCCGGCAGATGGTCATGGCCGGATGCCCCGACGCGTCCGAAGTGGGCGACCGGGCCGAGGCGATCCTGCGCGGCGTCGATGCGCTGCAGCCGGGCGATGCGCTTCTGATCGCGGGCAAGGGCCACGAGACGGGGCAGATCGTCGGTGACGACGTGTTCCCCTTCGACGATGTCGAACAGGCGAGCGTGGCCGTGGCCGCGCTTGACGGGCGCCTCGTATGACACCCTTATGGACGGCCGCCGAGGCGGCATCGGCGACGGGCGGCGACGCGCGCGGGGACTGGAAGGCAAACGGTGTGTCCATCGACACCCGCACGCTGGCGCCGGGCGATCTGTTCGTGGCGCTGAAGGACGTGCGCGACGGACATGATTTCGTGGCCGCCGCGCTGGACAAGGGCGGTGGCGCCGCGCTGGTCTCGCATGTGCCGGACGGGGTCGCGGCGGATGCGCCGCTTCTGGTCGTGCCGGACGTGCTGAAGGCGCTTGAAGACCTTGGCCGCGCCGCGCGGGCGCGGTGCGCGGGGCGGATCGTGGCCATCACCGGCTCGGTCGGCAAGACCTCGACCAAGGAAATGCTGCGCGCGGCGCTGGCGGCACAGGGGCGCATCCACGCGGCGGAAGCCAGCTACAACAACCACTGGGGCGTTCCTCTGACGCTGGCGCGGATGCCGCCGTACACCGACATCGCCATCATCGAGATCGGCATGAACCACCCCGGCGAGATCGCTCCGCTGGCGCGCCTTGCGCGCCCGCATGTGGCGCTGATAACCACCGTCGCCGCTGCGCATCTGGAAGCCTTCGAAAGCCTTGAAGGCATCGCGCGCGAGAAGGCGTCGATCTTCGAAGGGCTGGAGCCGGGCGGCATTGCCATCGTCAACGGCGATCTGCCGGTCACGCCGATCCTGCTGGACGCGGCGCGCCGGGCTGGCGCTACGGTGCGGACCTTCGGGACCGCGCGGCGCAACTTCAACCGCCTCGCAGAGGTCCACCTGTCCGACGACTGCACGGTAGGCAAGGGGCGGCTGTGGCGCACTCCGGTGATGTTCCGGCTGAACACCGCCGGGCGGCACTTTGCGCTGAACGCGATGGCGGTGCTGTCGGCTGTCCGCGCCGCAGGGGCGGATGTCGCCATCGCCGCCAACGATCTGGGCCGCTGGGAACCGCCCGCCGGGCGCGGCACCCGCGAGACCATCGTGATGGACGCGGTCGAGGATCATATCCGGTTCGACCTGATCGACGATGCCTTCAACGCAAACCCGGCCTCGGTCGCCGCTGCGCTCGAGGTGCTGGCCGCCGCGACGCCGGTCGACGGCGTGGGCCGCGTCGGCAAGGGGCGCCGCATCGCGATCCTGGGCGACATGCTGGAACTGGGACCGCACGAGACGGTGTTGCACAGGGACCTGGCGGACCTGCCCGCGATGCGGCGGCTGGGGCTGGTCCATTGCGTCGGCCCACGGATGCGGCACCTGTTCGAGGCGCTGCCCGAGGAAATGCGCGGTCACTGGGCCGAGACGGCAGAGACGCTCGCCCGCCGCGCGGGCGGGCTGATGGACGCCGGCGATGTCGTGCTGGTCAAGGGCTCCAAGGGGTCGAAGGTCAGCCTTGTCGTTGACGCGCTGCGCAAACTCGGGCAACCGCTCGCGGACGAGACACGGGGGACGTGATCACATGCTCTATTGGCTGACCGAATTCTCGGATGGCGGGGACTTCTTCAACCTGTTCCGCTACATCACGTTCCGGGCGGGCGCGGCGTTCTTCACCGCGCTGATCTTTGGGTTCATGTTCGGCAGACCGCTGATCAACCTGCTGAAGAAGCGCCAGAAATCCGGCCAGCCGATCCGTGCGGACGGGCCCGAGAGCCATCTTCTGACCAAGGCGGGAACGCCGACCATGGGAGGCGTCCTGATCCTCGGCGCGCTGATCGTCTCGACGCTGATGTGGGCGCGGCTCGACAACGGATTCGTCTGGATGGTGCTGTCGGTGACCATCGGGTTCGGCCTGATCGGCTTTGCCGACGACTACGCCAAGGTGTCGAAGAACACCAACAAGGGCGTGTCCGGGCGCACCCGCATCGCGCTTGGCCTGCTGATCGCGGCGGGGGCGGGGGCCTGGGCCTCTGCGCTGCACCCCGACGAGCTGACCAACCAGCTGGCGTTCCCGGTATTCAAGGAACTCCTGATGAACCTCGGGGTGTTCTTCGTGCCGTTCTCGGTGCTGGTGATCGTGGGCGCCGCGAACGCGGTGAACCTGACGGACGGGCTGGACGGGCTGGCGGTGATGCCGGTGATGATCGCGAGCGCCGCGCTGGGCGTGATCGCCTACGCGGTCGGCCGGGTCGACTTTACCGAATACCTCGATGTGCATTATGTGCCCGGAACCGGCGAGATCCTCGTCTTCGTCGCCGGGCTGATCGGCGGGGGGCTCGGGTTCCTGTGGTACAACGCCCCGCCCGCGGCGGTGTTCATGGGCGACACCGGATCTCTGGCACTCGGCGGCGCGCTGGGGGCCATCGCGGTGGCGACAAAGCACGAGATCGTCCTTGCCATCGTCGGCGGCCTGTTCGTGGTCGAGGCGCTGTCGGTCATCATCCAGGTGCTGTATTTCAAGCGCACCGGAAAGCGCGTGTTCCTGATGGCGCCGATCCACCACCATTTCGAAAAGAAGGGCTGGGCCGAGCCGCAGATCGTGATCCGGTTCTGGATCATCGCGCTTATTCTCGCGCTGATCGGACTGGCAACGCTCAAGCTGCGGTAAGGTCTGCGCCAGATCCGGTTTCGCCCCGCTGCGCGGGGCGACCGTCTGGGGGGACGCTGTCCCCCCAGACCCCCCTGGAGGTATTTGGAGACCAAAGATGAATATGGGACGAGACGTTCCATCTTTGGTCCCGAAATACTCAGGAGAGCGCGCGGGAGTCGTCTCGCACGCCGCGCAGCGGGCTCAATGCCCGCAAGCGGCGTTCCCCCCTCGCGCCGGCATCACAGGCGCGAGATCGGTGTCCAAAGCACATGGTCGATGGTCGGGGCGCCGCTGGCCAGCATCACGAGGCGGTCGAAGCCCATCGCGACCCCGGACGCCTCGGGCATGTGGGCGAGCGCGGCGAGGAACTCCTCGTCGAGCGGATAGCGGTGGCCGTAGACGCGCTGTTTTTCGTCCATTTCGGCCTCGAAGCGGCGGCGCTGCTCGGCGGCGTCGGTCAATTCGCCAAAGCCGTTGGCCAGTTCCACCCCGCAAGCGTAGACCTCGAACCGCTCTGCGGTGCGCGGATCGTCCGGCGTGCGGCGGGCGAGGGCGGCCTCGGCGGCGGGATATCGGTCAAGGATCGTGATGCGGCCCTGGCCCAGATGCGGTTCGACATGGCCGGTGAGGACCTTCGAGACGATGTCGGACCAGGTGTCGTCTGGCGCCGTGGCGATGCCGTTGGCCGCGCACTCGGCCGCAAGCGCGGCGCGGTCCGTGGTGCCGTCTGCGTGGCAGGTGGCCAGAAGGTCGATCCCGGCGTGGCGGGCGAAGGCGTCGGCGACGGTCAGGCGCTCGGGCGGAGCGGCGGGATCGCAACGGCGATCGCGGTACTGCAGGCTGCGCGCGCCGAGCGCAGCAGCAGCGGCGGCGATCAGGGCGACCGTGTCGTCGATCACGGCGTCATACGGCGCATCGGCGCGGTACCATTCCAGCATGGTGAATTCGGGGGAATGCAGCGGCCCGGCCTCGCGGTTGCGCCAGACATGGGCAAAGGCGTGGATGCGTGTCTCGCCCGCCGCCAGCAGCTTCTTCATCGCGAATTCGGGCGAGGTGTGCAGGTAGCGCGGTGCGCTGCGGCCATCGGGGTGCAGGAGCGTGGTCTGAAAGCCGTGCAGGTGCGCCTCGTTGCCGGGGCTCAAGGAAAGAGCGGCCGGGGCGACCTCGGTGAAGCCTTGCGCATCGAACCAGTCCTGAAGCGCGCGGCGCACGACGTTGCGCGCCATGAGGAACGGGCGGCGGTCGTTGTGGCGGGCAGGGTCCCACCAGGGCGAGGTGTCGGTCATCGCTGAGGTCTCTGGGCGGTCATGGGATGCATCTGGATTCGGGGGCCGAGATAGGATAGGCGCGGGCGAAACGATCCCCGCGCCGCCCGGATAGGCAGGCGCACGAGCAACCGCAAGGAACGACGTCTTGAAAGTCATCGCCAGCCAGGTCCGCAAGGGCAACGTCATCGAACAGGACGGCCATCTCTATGTCGTGCTGTCGGCCGAGAACTTCCATCCCGGCAAGGGCACCCCGGTGACGCAGGTGGACATGCGCCGGATCTCGGACGGCACCAAGGTGTCGGAGCGCTGGCGCACCACCGAGCAGGTCGAGCGCGCCTTCGTCGAGGAAAAGTCCTATGATTTCCTCTATGCCGACGGCGAGGGCTATCATTTCATGGAGCCCGAGACCTTCGAGCAGGTCGCCGTGGACGAGAGCGTGATCGGCGAAGACAAGGTCTACCTGACGGACGGGCTGCGGGTGCACCTGTCAATCTACAACGGGATCGCCATCGCCATCGAGTTGCCGCAGAGGATCACGCTGGAGATCACCGAGACCGAACCGGTGGTTAAGGGGCAGACGGCGTCGTCGTCCTACAAGCCCGCGATGACCGACAAGGGCGTTCGGGTGATGGTGCCACCGCATATCGGCGTCGGCACGCGGGTGGTGATCAACACGGCCGATGCGACCTATGTCGAGCGCGCCAAGGATTGACGGAGGCCGGGGGAGGCGCTGCCTCCCCCGGACCCCCTCCGGAGTACTTCCGGACCAAAGATGATGGGCGCGCGCGTTTGCGCCGGTGGCCGCGTCCGGTTGGCCCTTGCCGATGGCGGGCACGGGCGTGCACGGTGGAGCGCAGATTTTCTTCAGCAGGAGCCAGCCATGATTCCGGTCACCGGGTACGAGGGGTGCCGCGTCGCCGTTCTGGGGCTGGGCCGATCGGGCCTGGCCACCGCGCGCGCGCTCGAGGCGGGCGGCGCGCTGGCGCTGTGCTGGGACGATGGGCAGGAGGCGCGCGACGCCGCCGAGGGGCAGGGCCTTGCGATCCACGATCTGACCCGCGAAGGGGCGTTCGACGGCGTCGCTGCGCTGGTCGTGTCGCCGGGCATCCCGCATCTCTACCCCCGGCCCAATCCCGTGATCGCGCGGGCCTGGGCGGCGGGGGTGCCGGTGGACAACGACATCGGCCTGTTCTTCCGGTCTTTCGGGTCGGATATCTTTGCCGATCTCGACACCGTGCCGCGCGTCGTGGCCGTCACGGGATCGAACGGCAAGTCGACCACCACCGCGCTGATCCATCATATCCTGTCCGAGGCGGGGCGCCCTTGCCAGATGGCGGGCAACATCGGGCGCGGGGTGCTGGACCTCGAGCCTCCGCAGGACGGCGAGGTGATCGTGCTGGAGCTGTCGTCCTACCAGACGGACCTGGCGCGCGCGCTGACGCCGGATATCGCGGTTCTGACCAACCTTTCGCCCGATCACCTTGACCGGCATGCCGGGCTGGGGGGGTATTTCGCCGCCAAGCGTCGTCTGTTCGCCGAAGGGGGGCCCGACCGCGCAGTGATCGGGGTGGACGAGGCCGAAGGGCAATACCTTGCCAACCAGATGGCCGAGGGGCCCCAGGATGACCGGCTGATCCGGGTGTCGGTGGCGGGGCGGCTTGACCGCTTTGGCTGGTCGGTGTTCGCGCGCAAGGGGTTCCTGTCAGAGTACCGCAAGGGCAAGCAGGTCGGGTCCATCGACCTGCGGGGCGTGCGCGGGCTGCCGGGGCGGCACAACCACCAGAACGCCTGCTGCGCCTATGCCGCGGCCCGCGCGCTGGGGCTGGGGCCCAAGCTGATCGAGGACGCGCTGGGCACGTTCGAGGGGCTGCCGCACCGCAGCCAGATCATTGCCGAGGCGGGCGGCGTGACCGTGGTGAACGACAGCAAGGCGACGAATGTCGACAGCGCCGCGCAGGCGCTACAGGCCTTCGGGCGTATCCGCTGGATCGCCGGGGGGCTGGGCAAGGACGGCGGCATCGCCGCGCTGGTGCCGCACTTGGGGTCGGTGGTGAAGGCGTACCTGATCGGCCACTCGGCGCGCGATTTCGCGCTGGAGCTGGGCGACGTGCCGCACGAGATCAGCGTGACGATGGCGCGCGCGGTGGACGCCGCGCTGGCCGAGGCCGAGCCGGGCGATACCGTGCTTCTGGCCCCGGCGGCGGCGAGTTTCGACCAGTATCCGAACTTCGAGAAGCGCGGAGAGGATTTCACCGCGCTGGTGCGCGAGGCGCTGGCACGGCGCGGGTAGCGCAAGGCTACCGGATCGTCTGGCCCGTGCGTTCCCAATCCGCGAGGAACGCCGCCAATCCCTTGTCGGTCAAAGGGTGACGGGCCATCGCCGTCACGATCTCGGGCGGCATCGTTGCGGCGTCCGCGCCCGCAAGGGCGGCAGCACTTACATGGTTCACGCTGCGCAGCGACGCGGCCAGAACCTGCGTCCTGAACGCGGGGTAAGTGTCAAAGACATCGCGGATATCCTTCAGAAGCGCCCCGCCGTCGATGTTGATGTCGTCCAGCCGCCCGACGAAGGCCGACACATAGGTGGCGCCCGCCTTGGCTGCGAGCACGGCCTGGGTGACGGAAAAGCACAGCGTGACATTCGTTTCCCGGCCCTCGCCGCGAAGCGTGCGGCAGGCGCGCAGACCGTCCAGCGTCAGGGGCAGCTTGATGCAGACGTTCGGTGCGATCTGCGCCAGCCGCGCCGCTTCGCGCATCATCGGGTCATACTCGGTCGCCGCGACCTCTGCCGAGACGGGGCCATCGATCATCGCGGCCAGCGCGCCCACCGTGTCCAGAAAGTCGGAGCCCGATCTTGCGATCAGGCTGGGGTTCGTCGTGACGCCATCGATCAGGCCCGCCTCTGCGAGCGGCCGGATCGTATCGAGGTCTGCCGAGTCGGCGAAGATCTTCATGGTGTTCCTTCCTTGTGGTCCGGGTCGCCTGCCTGGGGGCCGGTGCCGATCAGCAGGTCTGCTGGTGCGCTTCGTGACAGGACGGTGCGCACGTTCCTGAGGTCATTTCCGGCGGCCCTGCGGCGCGCTGCCTCTGGTGAAAGCCCGTGCGTCAGCCAACGCTCCACGAGCCGTTCAAGCAGCACCGTTTCGGGCGGTGCGATCATCACACTCGCGTCCAGAAGCGACCGCAGTGCGTTCCACGGAGGGTCTTGAAGCAAAAGGTAATTGCCTTCGACGACGACGGTATCGACCTGCGGATGAAGCGTCCCGGCCTCTGGCACGGTGCGGTCGGCGGCGCGGTCGAATACCGGATAGCGGACGACGCCCGTAGCCTTTCGCACGGCTCGCAGCTTCGTCACGAACCCGTCCGCATCAAAGGTTTCGGGGGCGCCCTTGATGTCGCGCAGGCCGCGCCGGTCGAGGTCCGCATTGTCGAGATGATAGCCGTCCATCGGCAACACGACCGCCCGCCGGGTGCCAAGAGCCGCAGCGACGCGCGCGGCCAGCGTGGACTTGCCAGAACCGGGTGGCCCGGCGATGCCGACGAGGCGGCGCCCGAGGCCGCGCGGCAAACTATCGATCAGTGTCAACACGGCGCGCAGGTCGCCGTCCCGGTCATGATGGGTCATGCGGCGCTGGTCATCTCGTCCGGGGTCATGGCGCCGGTCATCAGCGCCACGGCGTCCTGCATCGACACCTCGCCGGGGGTCAGGTCGCACAGCCGCCGCCCAAGCCGGTGGACATGGATGCGGTCGGCCAGTTCAAACACATGCGGCATGTTGTGGCTGATGAGGATGATCGGCACGCCCCGGTCGCGCACGCGGGCGATCAGGTCCAGCACCTTGCGGCTTTCCTTGACGCCGAGAGCCGCTGTCGGTTCGTCCAGGATGATGACGCGTGATCCGAAGGCGGCCGCGCGCGCCACGGCGACACCCTGCCGCTGGCCGCCCGACAGCGTTTCGACGGCCTGATCGATGTTCTGAATCGTCATCAAGCCCAGCTCTGACAGCTTTTCACGGGCGAAGCGGCGCATCTCGGCCTTGTCGAGTTGCCTCAGCCACCGGCCCATGACGCCCTGTTTGCGGATCTCGCGGCCCATGAACATGTTGTCGGCGATCGACAGGGCAGGCGACATGGCAAGCGTCTGATAGACGGTTTCGATGCCCATGGCGCGCGCGTCGATGGGCGAGGCAAAGGACACCGGCTTGCCCTCCAGCCTGATCTCGCCCGCATCCGGGCGGATCGCGCCGGACAGCGCCTTGATCATCGTCGACTTGCCCGCGCCATTGTCGCCGATCACGGCATGGATTTCGCCCGGGTGGAGATCGAAGTCGCAATCGTCCATCGCGGTGACGCGGCCATAGCGCTTGACCAGCCCGCGCGCTGACAGGATCGGTGTGGTGCTCATAGCGCGGCCCTCCGGATGCGTTGGTCGACCGTGACGGCGGCGATGATAAGCACGCCGATCAGCAGATAGGTCCACTGCACGTCCGCCCCCAGAAGGCGCAGTCCGAGCGAGAACACTCCGACGATCAACGCACCGAACAGCGTGCCCGCGACGGACCCCCGACCGCCGAACAGCGAGATGCCCCCGATCACGACCGCAGTGATGGATTCGATGTTGGCCAGTTGCCCGGCCTGCGGTGACACCGAGCCGATACGGCCGATCAGAGCCCAGCCTGCAAAGGCGCAGATCAGGCCGCCCAAGGCGTAGACCGAAATCAGCGTGCGCGTGACGTTCACGCCTGCCAGAGCGGCGGCGTCCTTGTCGTCGCCCACCGCATAGACGTGCCGCCCCCATGCCGTCTGGCTAAGCGCGTAGGCCAGCACAGCCACCAGCACCAGCAGCAGGGTCACCCCGTAGGTGAACACCGCGCCGCCGATCTCGACCGTGTTGCCGAAGAATTTCAGCAGCGGCGCCTCGGCGTCGATGTCCTGGCTGCGGATGACTTCAGAGCCGGAATAGAGGAAGTTCACCGCCAGCACGATCTGCCACATGCCCAGCGTGACGATGAACGGCGGCAGCTTGACGATCGCGACGAGGATGCCGCTGATCGTGCCGAAGATCAGCCCGCACAGCAGCCCGCACAGCACGCCAAGCGCAGGCGGAAATCCCAGATCAAAGGTGAACTTGCCCATGATGACCGACGACAGGATCATCACCGCGCCCACCGACAGGTCGATCCCGGCGGTCAGGATCACCAGCGACTGCGCCGAGGCGACGATACCGATGATCGCGACCTGCTGCAGGATCAGCGTCAGCGCGAAGGGCGAGAAAAAGCGGTCGCCCAGAAGCGCGCCGAACACTGCGACTGCGACCAGAAGCACGAACAGCGGCACGATGGCCGGGGCGTTGTAGAGCAGGTTGCCGATGCGCGCCCTGATGCCGGTCGGTCCGGTAAAGTGCGCGACGGTTTCGGCGGGGGGCGTCAGGTCGGACCCGCTGCGGGATGCGTCCTGCATGGCGGCCTCCATTGAGTTGGAAATTGGACGGGATGAGGAGGGAACGGGCGGCCCAGGGGCGTTGTGCGCCCGGGCCGCCCGCTTGGTCACATCAGCCCCAGCAGCGCGCGAGGCCTTCCTCGACGCTGAGCTGGTCCATGCCCTCGACCGGGGCGTCCGTCACCAGACCGACGCCGGTGTCGAAGAACGCCTTGCCCTCGGTGGCTTCGGGCTTTTCGCCGGTCGCGGCGTAGGACGCGACCGCCTCGACGCCAAGCGCGGCCATGTCGAGCGGGTATTGCTGCGCGGTTGCGCCGATCACGCCCGCTGCCACGTCCTCGACCCCGGGGCAGCCGCCATCGACCGAGACGATCATCACCTGATCTTCCAGCCCGAACGACCGCAGCGCCTCGTAGGCGCCGGCAGCGGCGGGTTCGTTGATCGTGTAGACGACGTTGATCCCCTGATCGATCGCCAGCAGGTTCTCCATCCCGGCGCGGCCGTCCTCGGCGTTGCCGCTGGACAGTTCCTGCCCGACGATGCGCGGATCATCTTCGTCGCCCCAGCGGGTTTCGTCGCCGATGTCCACGCCAAAGCCGGTCAGGAAGCCCTGGTTGCGCAGCACGCCGACGGTCGGCTGGCTTACGTTGATGTTCAGCAGGCCGATCCGGGCGCCCGACGTGTCGCCCATCGTCTTGGCCGCCCATTCGCCGATCAGACGCCCGGCCTCGAAATTGTCGGTGGCAAAGGTCATGTCTGCGGCGTCGATCGGATCGAGCGGCGTGTCCAGCGCGATCACGAGGATCTCGGCATCGCGCGCCTTTTGCACCTGGGACGTGATCGCCTTGGTGTCGGACGCGACCAGAAGGATGCCGTCGACCTCGGCGGCCATGCAGGTTTCGATCGCGGCAACCTGCGTTTCGTGGTCGCCGTCGAACTTGCCCGCGAAGGACCGCAGCTCGACGCCAAGCTCGACCGCCTTGGCAAAGGCGCCCTCTGCCATCTTGACGAAAAACGGGTTGGTCGCGTCCTTCGTGATCAGGCACACGCTGCCGTCCGCCCAGGCCGTGCCCGCCATCGCCGTCGATGCGGCGAGGCCCAGAAGCCCTGTCTTGATCGCGTTCATCTTGTCTCCTCCTCTGTTCGTTCGATCTCTGGCGCCACGACTTCGCGTCCTGGCCGCCGGTCGGTCACGCGCTGGTCACACCGTCCGCCAGCGCCAGACGCATCACCCTAGGCGCGGGCGGCGCGGCGAGTCAAATTAAAAACTGTCAGATGAATTAATTAAGAAGCGCAGGCTTGTGGCGCAGCGCCCAGGGCCGTATTTCATTGAACGAGAGGCTTTTGAGCGCGACGGCACCCCTGCTACGGAATTTCGACATGACGCCCGACAAAGAGGCCAGGCTGCCATCCATCCCGCTGCGCGGCTCGAACCAGACGACGGTGAGGGGCGCCAACGAGCGCCTTGTTCTTCACCTGGTGCGGCAGCACGGGACGATGACCAAGGCGGACGCCACGCGGGCGACCGGCCTGTCGCCCAACGCCCTGTCGGTGATCTTCCGCAGCCTCGAAGAGGACGGATTTCTGCTCCGCTGCGAGCCGATCCGCGGGCGTATCGGTCAGCCCTCGACGCCGATGCGGCTGAACCCCGACGCGCGGTTCCACATCGGCCTGAAGATCGGGCGCAGCAGCTTTGACATGATCGTCGCGGATTTTGTCGGCGGCGTCCGGGCGCGCAGAACGTCCCGCCACGGCTATCCGACACCTGACGCGACCGCCGATTTCCTGCGCCGCGAGGTTCCGGGGCTGCTTGCCGACGCGGGATTGCCAGCAGGCAGCATCGCGGGGTCTCATGTCGCCATGCCGTCAGAGCTGTGGCACTGGACCGAGGACTTCGGCGCACCGGCGGCGGAAATGACGGCATGGCAGACGTTCGCGGTCGAGGATCTGAGCGCGCTTCTGCCCGGTCCCGTCACCGCAGAGAACGACGGCACCGCCGCATGCCGCGCGGAACTCGTGTTCGGGCCCGGGGTCAGGCACCTCGACACCATCTACTTTTTCGTCGGCACCTTCATCGGCGGCGGCATCGTGTTGAACGGCAGCGTGTTCTCGGGGCGGCGCGGCAATTCCGGCGGTCTGGGCCCGCTTCGGGTTCCCGACGAGGCGGGCGGAAACCGGCTGGTCGATCATGCCTCGCTCGCCGTATTGAAACGGATGCTGCGCGACGCAGGGCATGACCACGTCGAGATCCCGGACGAGACCGACGACTGGGACCGGCTGGAACCTGTCCTTGGCCAATGGGTGATCCGGGCCGCCCGCAGCCTGGCCCATGCCATCGTGTCCAGCCTTGCGGTGATCGATTTCGAAGGCGTCATCATCGACGGCGCGCTGCCCCCGGCGATCAGAACCCGGCTTCTGGACGAGGTCCAGGCCCATATCCGCAAGATCGACCTCCAGGGCGTGGCGCTTCCCGACATCGAAGAAGGGCACCTCGGCCAGATCGCCCGCGCCCTCGGGGCTGCGGCACGCCCGATCTCGGCAAGCTACATGGTCGACGGCAATGCCGTGCTTCAGGGGGGGTAGGGGGGTGGCGCGCAGATCGCACCCCTTGCTCTGGTGGGGCGGCGCTGGGCGCAGCGCATGGCTTTCGTCGTGCTGCGTCACTTGCAGAAACCCGGAACCGAGGCCCACGGCATGATTGCCTATGTCACTGTCGGCACAGATGACACCGCCCGCGCGCGGCGCTTTTACTCGGCGTTTATGCCGGTCCTCGGGTATAGGCTGAAAGAGGGCCCGGAGGGTTTGAGCTACAGCTTGCCGGTTGCACCGGGTGAAACGCCCGTGCAGCCGGATTTCTACGTCAAGCCGACCTTCGATGGTCGCCCCGCGTCGGCCGGGAACGGCGCCATGGTCGTGTTCGAGGCGCGCAGCCAAGCCCAGGTTCGCGCGTTGCATGCCGCCGCGCTGGCCGCGGGCGGCACCGACGAGGGAGCGCCCGGTTTTCGGGCGGCCTATGGTCCACAGTTCTACGTCGGGTATCTGCGCGACCCGCAAGGGAACAAGATCGCGCTATTCTCCAGCAACCCGGCCGAAGCCGGACGGGACGAATAGCGCCGAACCACTGCGCCGCCCCCACTTGCCACTAATCCGTCTCCTGCGGCGTGACCGCGTCCACCCCAACCTTCCCCCCCTGCCCATAGGCCGCCAGCATCGCCCGCAGGTCTTCCAGCGTGTTCGCCTCCTCCACAGGCTTGTCGTGCCGCCAGCGGCTCATGCGCGGAAAACGCAGGGCGACGCCGGACTTGTGGCGGGGGCTTTCCTGAATGCCTTCGAAGGCGATCTCGAAGACATGCTCGGGTTTCACCGCGCGCACCGGGCCGTAGCGCTCCAGCGTGTTCTTCTTGACCCATGCAGTGATCTTGCGGAATTCGGCATCCGTCAGGCCGGAATAGGCCTTGGTGAACGGCACCAGTGCGTCGCCGTCGTGCACGGCAAAGGTGAAGTCGGTGAACAGGTTCGCGCGCCGCCCGTGGCCCTGCTGGGCGTAGATCATCACCGCGTCGATGGTCAGGGGGTCGACCTTCCATTTCCACCAGTCGCCTTTCTTGCGGCCCGAGAGATAAGGCGAGGCGCGGTGTTTCAGCATCACGCCCTCTGCCCCCTTGTCGCGCGACGTGGCGCGGGTGGCGGCCAGCGCGTCCCAACAGTCGAAGGCGATCAGCGGTGACAGGCGGACGGGGGCCTCGGGCGGCAGCGCGCCGACCAGCCGGTCGAGAAGTGCGCGGCGGTCGGCGAAGGGGCGGGCGCGGATGTCTTCGCCCTGCCATTCCAGAAGGTCATAGGCCTTCACGATCACCGGCGCGTCGCGCAGCAGCGACTTTGGCACCGTCTTGCGCCCGATGCGTTTCTGCAGGGCGTTGAAGGGCAGCGGCGCGCCGTCGCCCCATGCGAGAATCTCGCCGTCGATCACGGTGCCGTCGGGGAGAAAGTCGCGGGCGGCGGCGAGTTCGGGGAAGCGGTCGGTCATCAACTCTTCGCCGCGTGACCAGACAAAGTGCTGGCCGCCCCGGATCACCAGCTGCCCCCGGATGCCGTCCCATTTCCATTCCGCATGCCAGTCGCCGGGGGACCCGTGGTCTTCGGGCGGATCGTCAAGCTGGTAGGCGAGGTAGAAGGGATAGGGTTTCGACAGGTCGGCAGCGGGATCGTGGGTCAGGACCAGCGCGTCGAAGCTGGTCGTCTCGGGCGTCCAGTCGCCCATCAGGCGATGAGCGAGCTCGGCCTCGTCGATGCCTGTGGCTTGGGACAGCGCGCGGGTCATCAGCTTTTGGCTGACGCCCATGCGGAAACCGCCGGTGATGAGCTTGTTGAACAGGAACCGCTCCAGTGGGCCGAGGCTGTTCCAGGCGCTTAGGATCGCGGTCTTGCGCGCGTCCTCGTCCAGCGCCGACAGCCCCCGGATCACGCCGATCCAGTCCGTCAGGCTGCGGTCGCTCCCGCGCGTGGCGGGCGGCAGGACCAGCGCGATGGTCTCGGCCAGATCGCCGACGATGGGATAGCTTTCCTCGAACAGCCATAGCGGGATGCCCGCCCGTTCGGCTGCCCATGTGCGCAGAAGCGTCGTGGTGACGGTGCGCTTAGGGCGGCGTCCCGACAAGAGCGCGATGGTCCAAAGCCGGTCGTCCTCGGGCGCGTCCTGGAAATAGGCAGCCAGCGCCGCGACCTTGGGGGTGATGCGCGTGGTCTGGTCAAGCTGCGCGAAGAGGTCGGCGAAACGCTTCATGCGGCGGCGTGATCGCGCAGGAACTGCCCCATCCGGCCAAGCGCGCGGTTGGCGACGGGGGATTTGCCCGCGTGGATCTGCCAGACGTGCTGCATCCCCGGCCAAAGGTCGAGCGTGCAGTCGTCCATGGCCTCCTGCAGGCGGCGCGCGTCCTCGACCAGCGCTTCGCCATCTCCGGCCTGGATCAGCGTGGGCGGCAGGCCTGTAAGGTCGCCGAACAGCGGCGAGACCTTGGGGTCGGTGGGATCGGTGCCCGAAAGATAGTCGCGGCGGATGCGTTCGGCCCAGGCGGGCGGGATCAGCATCTCGTCCTCGGCCTGCGCGAACCGCTCAGCGATGTCTCCCGACAGGTCTGCGACCGGGGCCAGAAGCCCAAGCGCGCGGGGCATTGGCCAGCCCGCGTCACGCGCGGCCTGCGCGACCAGAAGTGCAAGGCACCCGCCCGCGCTGTCGCCGCAAATCGCCACGGGCGGGGTGCCGCTATCGATAAGGCGCTTGTAGGCTGCGGTGGCGTCTTGCGGCGCGGCGGGAAAAGGATGTTCGGGCGCCAGTCCGTAGCGCGGAGCGGCGGCGCGCAGGCCCGCGGCCTCGGCCAGGTGCCCGATCAAGCCGCGATGCGTGTTGGGGCTGCCGATGGTGAAGCCGCCGCCGTGGATATACAGGATGACGGGCGCATCGGCGGCAACGCCGGCAGGTCGGAACCAATGCGTGCCGTCGGCGTCGATGGAGATGTCCATGCCGGCGGGCAGGCTGCTGCCCAGAGGGGCCGTCACCTCCATCAGGCGGCGCAAAATGGGCTGCGATGCGACCAGGGCCAGCATGCCCCGTTCGATGTAGCGGGCGTTCCAGCGGAAATAGCGGTCGGCAAGCGTCAGGTCGGTCATTGCGCGGTCTCCTGCTGCGGGTCCGGATCGTCGAGGCTTTCGCCGGTGAACTCGGTTTCCACGATGCGGGCATCATAGCCCTGATCCTCCAGCCAGCGGCGAAAGATCGAGGTGTAGCCGTGGGTGACGAACACCCGTTCCGCTCCGGTCTCGGCGATGGCGCTGTTCACGCCGTCCCAGTCGACGTGGTCGGACAACACAAAGCCCCGGTCGGCGGCGCGGCGGCGGCGCACGCCCCGAAGGCGCATCCAGCCGCTGGCAAAGCCGGTCGAGACGGGGCCAAACCGCCGCATCCACGGGGTTCCGAGTGCAGATGGCGTGGCGATCACCAGCGCGCCGGGGTGGTCCTTTGGGTCCATCTCGGGCGTCACGCGGATCGTGTCGGGCAGCGCGATGCCTTGCGCGCGCAGCACCTCGTTGGTGTTCTCGATCGCGCCGTGCGTCAGGATCGGCCCGATGGAAGTGTCCACATTGGCAAGGATGCGCTGCGCCTTTCCCAGCGCATAGGCACCGATCACGGCGGTGTTGCCCTCTGCCGCGCAGGCGCGCCACCAACCGTCGATCTCTGCCATCACCTGCGCCTGCGGGGCCCAGGAGAACACCGGCAGCCCGAAGGTGCATTCGGTGATGAAGGCGTGGCAGCGCACCGGCTCGAACGGTTCGCACAGTCCGTCCGGTTCGATCTTGTAGTCGCCCGAGACGACCCAGACCTCGCCCGCGACCTCGATGCGGATCTGCGCCGATCCGGGCACATGGCCTGCGGGGTGAAACGACACGTCAGCGCCGCCGATCCGTCGCGTCTCGCCGTAGGGCAGGGTGTCGATGGCGATGTCGCCAAGGCGAAACCGCATCACCGGTGCGGCGGCAGGGGTCGCCATGTAGCGGCGGTGGTCGGGGCGGGCGTGGTCGGCGTGCCCGTGGGTGATGAGCGCGCGGTCCACCGGACGCCACGGATCGACGAAGAAATCGCCAGCGGGGCAATAGATGCCCCGGTCGGTGAAGGTGAGAACGGGATCGCGTGCCATGCCGCGAGAGTAGGGCACCGCGCGCCCGGCGCAACGGGGTCCAACACAGCGCATTGCGGCCATTCGCCCTTGGCCGGGCCGTCCGCAGTGATCCGCCAGCGCCCACCCAAGCGCGGATGCCTAATTATTGGGCGAAGACGCTGCATCTGGGCGGGTTCTGGAACGTGCGGCTGGAAATCCTCTGCGCCCCGTGCATCTGATAGGGGGAATGCAGGGGATATGATGTATTTCAACGAGATGTATGACGGCGATGGTGTTCGCCCGGCTTACCGCGCGCTTGACGGCTGGATGCGCGACATGCCCGAGGAATTGCGCACGCTCAAGCAATCCGAGGCCGAAGCGCTGTTCCGCCGGATCGGCATCACCTTTGCCGTCTACGGCGAGGGCGGCGATCCAGACCGGCTGATCCCGTTCGACATGTTTCCGCGCGTGTTCACCGACACCGAATGGCGGCGGCTTGAACGCGGGATCATCCAGCGGGCGCGCGCGCTCAACGCCTTCCTGTGCGATGTCTACGGGCGGGCCGAGATCATCAAGGCCGGGATCGTGCCCGCGCATCTGGTCTACTGCAACGAGGCGTACGAGCACGCTGTGGTGGGATTCCGTCCGCCCAAGGATGTGTATTCGCACATCGTCGGCATCGATCTGGTGCGCACCGGGCCGGACGAATTCTTCGTGCTCGAAGACAACTGCCGCACCCCGTCGGGCGTGTCCTACATGCTGGAAAACCGCGAGATCATGATGCGGATGTTTCCGCACCTGTTCCAGGAGAACCGCATCGCGCCGGTGGAAAGCTATCCGCGCCAGCTGAACCGCACGCTGGCCTCCGTCGCGCCCGAGAAATGCACCGGCGAGCCGAACGTGGTGATCCTCACGCCCGGCCATTTCAACAGCGCCTATTACGAGCATTCGTTTCTGGCCGACATGATGGGCGTCGAACTGGTCGAAGGGCAGGACCTGTTCGTCGAGGGTGATTTCGTCTGGATGAAAACCACCGAAGGCCCGCGCAAGGTGGATGTGATCTACCGCCGGATTGACGACGCCTACATCGACCCGCTGTGCTTCCGCCCGGATTCCATGCTGGGCATTCCGGGCCTGATGAACGTCTACCGCTCGGGCGGTGTGACGATCTGCTCGGCGCCGGGCGCGGGCGTGGCGGATGACAAGGCGATCTATACCTTCGTGCCCGAGATGGTGCGCTTCTACCTGGGCGAAGAGCCGCTTCTGAACAACGTGCCGACCTGGCAATGCGCCAAGCCGGACGACCTGAAATACGTGCTGTCCCACCTGGCGGAGCTTGTGGTGAAGGAAGTCCACGGATCGGGAGGCTACGGCATGCTGGTCGGCCCGAAGGCCAGCGAAAGCCAGATCGCCGCGTTCCGCGCCAAGATCGAGGCGCGGCCGCACAACTACATCGCGCAGCCAACTCTGGCGCTGTCCACCTGTCCGACATTCGTCGAGGAAGGCGTCGCGCCGCGCCATGTCGATCTGCGCCCCTATTGCCTTGTCGGCGAGGATATCGTCCTGGTGCCCGGCGGGCTGACGCGGGTGGCGCTGGTGGACGGCTCGCTCGTTGTGAACTCGTCGCAAGGCGGCGGGGTCAAGGACACATGGGTTCTGGCGGAGTGACGCGATGCTGAGCCGCACGGCAGACAACCTGTTCTGGATCGCCCGCTACCTTGAGCGCGCGGAAACCTCGGCGCGCCTGCTCGAGGTCGGCGCGCGCAACGCGCTGTTGCCGAATACCGGCGGCGGTTTTCGCAACGAGTGGGAATCGATCCTGAACGCGGCGGGCACCCGAACTGCCTTTGTCGCCAAGTATGGCGACATGGTGCAGCGCAACGTCGAGAGCCATATGTTCTTCGACCGCGAGAACACGTCGTCCATCGCGTCCTGCCTGCACGCGGCGCGCGAGAATGCGCGGATCGTGCGCACGGCAATGACCACGCAGGTTTGGGACGCGATCAACGTCGCGCATCAGGAAATGGCCGAGATGGCGCGCACCGAACGCTCTCAGCTGCCGCTGCGCGACCTGACCGACTGGACCATGCGCACCACCGCGCTGATCCGCGGCGCGGTCGAGGGCACGCTGTTGCGCAACGACGGGTATCACTTCATCCGGCTGGGATCGCTGATCGAGCGGGCGGATTCCACGGCGCGAATCCTGGATGTGAAGTATTTTGTTCTGTTGCCGGGGCTGTCCTATGTCGGCAGCGGTCTGGACAACTACCAATGGCAGACGGTGCTTCGGGCGCTGTCCTCGGCCCGCGCGTTCAACTGGGTCTACAAGGGTGAATTGTCCTCGGCCAAGATCGCCGATTTCCTGATCCTCAACCGGCAGTGCCCACGCTCGATCCGCTACTCGGTGGAAGGCATCCGCGAGGAACTGGATGCGCTGGGCCGCGGCTACGGCACCACGACCGAGGCGCAAAGCTATGCGCGCGCGCTTCAAGGGGAACTCAGCGAAGCGACCATTGCCGACATCTTCGACGAGGGCCTGCATGAATTCCTGACCCGGATGATTCGCCAGGTCGGCGTTCTCAGCGGCCACGTCTACGCTAATTACATGACGGGACGCGCCGCATGAGACTGCATGTCACCCACACCACGACCTACCGCTTTTCCGAGCCTGTGCGCGGGCTGGTGCAATCGCTGCGGATGCGCCCGGCGGAATTCGAGGGTCAGACGATCATCGAATGGTCCCGCACGGTCACGGACGCGGTGTTCGGCGCAGGCTTTCATGACGGCGCGGGCGATTTCGTGGAGACCGCCAGCATCCGGGGGTTTGTCAGCCAGATCGAGGTTACGAACGAAGGCATCGTCGAGACGTCGGACATGGCGGGTGTCCTGCGCGGCCACCGCGAGCGCATCGCGCCCGAGGTCTATCTGCAATCCACCGATGCAACCGAACCCGACCCCGCCATCGCCGCGCTGGCCGAGACCGCCGTTGCAGGGATCGCCGCCGAGGACGTGCTGGAGCGTGCCCACGCGCTGTCCGCCGCCGTGCAGGAGGCGCTGGTCTACAGCCCCGGCGAGACAGACGCCCACACCCGCGCCGCCGAAGCGCTGGAGCAGGGCAAGGGCGTCTGCCAGGACCTTGCGCATCTGCTGATCGCGGCGGCGCGCGCGGCGGGCATCCCGGCGCGCTATGTCTGCGGCTACCTGCACACCGATGGCGCGGATGATCTGATCGGCGCGTCGGCCAGCCATGCCTGGGCGGAACTGCACGTTCCGGCGCTGGGATGGGTGGCGTTCGACCCTACCAACGGGGTCTGCCCGGACGAGCGGTATGTCCGTCTTGGATCGGGCCTCGACGCGGAAGACGCAGCTCCAATCCGCGGCATCGTGATGGGGCGCGGCGATGAGACCCTTGACGTCACCGTTGCAGTCCAGAACATGCAGCAGCAACAATCCTGACGGACAATCGCCATGACTTACTGCGTCGGCCTCCTTCTGGACGAGGGCATGGTGCTTTTGTCCGATACGCGCACGAACGCGGGTCTCGACAACATCTCGACCTATCGCAAGATGTTCATCTACGAGGATCCGGGCGAACGGGTTATCGTGATGATGACCTCTGGATCGTTGTCGGTGACGCAGACCACCATCGCGCGGCTGGATGAGGCGGTGCACGCCATCGACGCCGCAGACCGCGGGTCGATCATGACCTGCGAGACGATGCTGCAAGTGGCAGAGATGATCGGCCAGACCCTGTCGGACGTGCGCGTCGAGATCGCCTCGAAAATGAGCCGCGCCAGCGAAAGTGCGTCGGCGGCGATGATCGTCGCGGGGCAGCGACGGGGCGGCGCGATGCGGATGTTCCTGATCTATCCCGAGGGCAATTTCATCGAGGCGACCAAGGACACGCCGTTCCTTCAGATCGGCGAGCACAAGTATGGCAAGCCGATCCTCGACCGGGTGGTGCGCCCTGAAACCTCGCTTCAGGACGCGCGCAAGGCGGCGCTGCTGTCGATGGATTCGACCCTGCGCTCGAACCTGTCGGTGGGGATGCCGCTGGACCTTGTGACCGTGCGCGCGGGCGCATGCCGCATCGAGGAACAACGCCGGATCGACGCCAACGACGAGACGTTCCAGGAAATGAGCCTGGCGTGGAGCCAGGCGCTGCGCGACGCCTTCACCAAGATCGCGATCTGACGCCGCCTTGCGCCCGCCGGTCTGGCGGGTAGTGTCACCCTCGGAAAATTCGGGAGGTGCGCGATGAAATTCCTGCGGTTTGGTGAGGCGGGGCAGGAAAAGCCCGGACTTCTGGGCGAAGACGGCCTGATCCGCGATCTGTCGGGCGTGATCGCCGATCTGTCGGGGCCGGTGCTGGCCCGCCTGCACGACATCCCGCTGGACGATCTGCCCCTTGTCGACGGCGCGCCGCGTCTTGGTCCCTGCGTCGCGGGGACGGGCAAGTTCATCTGCATCGGGCTTAACTATTCCGACCATGCCGCCGAGGCGGGGATGGAACCGCCGCCCGAACCCATCGTTTTCATGAAGGCCACTTCCGCCATCTGCGGGCCGTCCGACCCCTTGCGCATCCCGCGCGGCGGTCACAAGACCGACTGGGAGGTGGAGCTGGGCGTGGTGATCGGCAAGACCGCGAAATACGTCACCGAAGCCGAGGCGATGGCCCATGTCGCGGGCTATGCCTGCGTCAACGACGTGTCCGAACGCGCCTTCCAGATCGAGCGTGCAGGCCAATGGACCAAGGGCAAGAGCTGCGACAGCTTTGGTCCGCTCGGCCCCTGGCTGGTCACGCCGGACGAGGTGGCCGATCCGCAGGACCTGGGCATGGAATTGCGGGTGAACGGCGAGGTGATGCAATCGGGGCGCAGCGACCGGATGATCTTTGGCGTCGCCCATCTGGTGTCGTATCTCAGCCAGATGATGACGCTGCACCCCGGCGACGTGATCGCCACCGGCACGCCGCCCGGCGTCGGGATGGGCATGAAGCCGCAGCGCTGGCTCAAGGCCGGGGATGTTGTGGAACTGACCATCGAGGGTCTGGGCCGCCAGCGGCAAGAGGTCGTGGCGGACTGACGCTCAGGCGTCCGCGATCCCGGCCACCGCGTCGAAGAACCGCGCCCGCACCTCGGGGCGCTCCATCATGGTCTCGTGCTCGCCGCCGTCCACGATCTCGAGCCGTCCGCGCGGCCATTGCGCCATGCGGGCGTGGATGCGCCCGGGATCGACGATGCGCTCGTGCGTGCCAAGGAAGGTGACGCAAGGCAGATCGGGCGCGGGCAGGCGCGACAGCGCGCGGCATTCCGTCAGCGCCTCGTTCAGCCATTGATAGCTGGGGCCGCCAAGCGCCAGCTCGGGCTTTTCGACAACCTGCCGCCGCATGTAGTCGAACATCTCGCGGTCGCGGGTCAGCATGTTGTCATCGAACGGCGTCGCGGCAGCATAGCTTTCGCCCGAAGTGCCGGGGGGATAGGCGTGCCCAAGGTTGATCCGCCGCGCCGCCCAGCTGAGCGCCCAGGCGGCAGGGCGCATCATCCCGGCGATGGCGATACCCCACATCGGCGCGCTGAACGCCGCCGCCTTGACCGGCAGCCCGTCCATCACCGCGCGAAGCCCGATGCAGCCTCCCATCGAGTGCCCGATCAGCGTGTAGGGTTCCGGCAACCCCTGCGCCCGGGCAACTGCCACCAGGGCCGCGACATCCAGCTGATAATCGGCGAAATCCGCCACATGCCCCGGCGCGGCGTCGGGCAGAAGCCGGTCGGCCAGACCCTGACCGCGCCAGTCGATCGCCACCGTCGCCAATCCGCGCGCCGCCAGGTCACGCGCCGCGCGGCCGTATTTCTCGATGTATTCCGTGCGGCCGGGGAACAGCAGCACCGTGCCCGCCGCGTCCGCCCTGGGCCAAAGCCCGATCCGCAGGCGCACGCCGTCCGCCGCATGGGTCCAGACGGCGTGGCCGCCTTCGGGTCCATCCGCCAGATCGGCAAGGAACGGCGCCGCGTCCGCCATGATCAGCCGAGCACCGATCCGAGTTTCATCGCAAGGCCCATGTCGCCGTCCACCGCCAGCTTGCCCTGCATGAAGGCCGCCGTGGGGTTGATGTCGCCGTCCAGCATCGACTTGAAGGTGTCGGCGTCAGCGGTCAGCGTCACGTCCGCGTCGTCGTCCCCGGCGCGCGCGCCGTTCTCGTCGACCATGATAGCGCCTTCGCCCTCGATCACGAATTTCGCGGTTCCGTCAAAGCCGCCGTCCATCTTGGCGTTGAGTTCCTTGACTGCGGTGTCGATCACGTCGCTCATCTGTTCACTTCCCTGATATGTGACGGCCCGGGGGGTGTCGCCAAACGGCGCAAGGGGCCTATACTCGGCTTATGGTGGCTTGTGCTTTCATTTCCAAACGTATCGTTGCGGCACTGCTGGTCTGTGTCGCGTTTGCCGCGCCTGCGGCGGCGCAAGAGGCGTCCGATCTGGACACCCTGATGACCGAACTGGCGGACCCGGACAACGACAACTGGCGCAGGGCCGAGCGTAAGGTGATCGACGCCTGGTCGCGGTCGGGGTCCGACTCGATGGATTTCCTGCTGCAGCGCGGGCGCGACGCCATCGAGGAAGAAGAGTGGGCCAGCGCCATCGACCATCTGTCCGCGCTGATCGACCATGCGCCGGACTTTGCCGAGGCCTTCCATGCCCGCGCGACGGCGTTCTACCAGCAGGACAGGTTCGGCCTTGCGATGAACGACATCGGCGCGGCGCTGGCGCTGAACCCCGACCATTTCGGCGCGCTGTCCGGGCTTGCGGTGATCCTGCAACGCACGGGAAATTCGGAAGCCGCGCTAGAGGTCTGGCGCCGGGTCGAGGCTATACATCCGCATCTGCAGGACGTAGACGAGACCATCGAGAGGCTCGAAAAAGAGACGGGCGCAACCCCGCTCTGACCACACCCGAAGGGCAGTTCCATGGCCGAGCAGTCAAGGATCGTCGCGGTCCTGGGCCCGACCAATACCGGCAAGACGCATTATGCCATCGAGCGGATGCTGGCGCACCGCACGGGCGTGATCGGCCTGCCGCTGCGGCTTTTGGCGCGCGAGGTCTATGACCGCATCGTCGCCATCCGGGGCCCTTCGGTCGTGGCGCTTGTGACCGGCGAGGAGCGCATCGTCCCGCCGCGCGCGCAATACTGGGTCTGCACCGTCGAGGCGATGCCGGACGCGCTGGGCGCCGATTTCCTTGCCATCGACGAGGTGCAGCTGTGCGCCGACCCCGAGCGGGGCCATGTCTTCACCGACCGGTTGCTGAACGCGCGCGGCCTGCACGAGACGTTGTTCCTGGGGTCCGACACCATGCGCAGCGCCATCGCCGCGCTGGTGCCCCGCGTGCAGTTCATGGGGCGCGAGCGGTTTTCGCAGCTGATCTATTCCGGCCAGAAAAAGATCAGCCGCATGGTCCCGCGCTCGGCCATCGTCGGTTTCTCGGTGGAAAACGTCTATGCCATCGCCGAACTGATCCGCCGCCAGAAGGGCGGGGCGGCCGTGGTGATGGGCGCGCTGTCGCCGCGCACGCGCAATGCGCAGGTCGAGATGTATCAGAACGGCGACGTGGATTTCCTTGTCGCCACCGATGCCATCGGGATGGGTCTCAACCTTGATATCGGGCATGTCGCGTTCTCCAGCCTGCACAAGTTCGACGGGCGGCGGATGCGGCCGCTGCAGCCGAACGAGCTGGCGCAGATCGCGGGCCGGGCGGGGCGTCACACCAAGGACGGCACCTTTGGGACCACGGGCGATGCGGGGCCGCTGGACGACGAGGTTGTTCAGTCGATCATGGACCACCGCTTTGCGCCGGTGCGCAAGCTGCAGTGGCGCAATTCCCGGCTCGAATTCGGCGCGCTGCACCGGCTGATCGCGTCGCTCGAGGAACACACGAGCAACGAATGGCTGACCCGCGCGCGCGACGCCGACGACCTGCAGTCGCTGAAGACGCTGGCTGACGTGCCCGAGATCCGAGACCGCGCGCGGCGTCCCGAGGATGTGCGCCTCTTGTGGGACGTCTGCCGGATTCCCGATTTCCGGGGCATCAGCCATCAGGAACACACCAGCCTGCTGGACCAGATCTTTCGCTTTCTGCACGAATGGCACCGGGTTCCCGACGACTGGATGGCCCGGCAGGTCAAGCGCATCGACCGAACCGATGGCGACATCGATGCGTTGTCCAAGCGGTTGGCGTATATCCGCACATGGACCTATGTCGCGCAGCGCAATGGCTGGGTGGATGACGAAACCCATTGGCGTGATGAGACTCGCGCTGTAGAAGACCGCCTGTCGGATGCGCTGCACGCGCGCCTGACGCAAAGATTTGTCGACCGGCGCACCTCTGTGCTCTTGCGCCGGTTGAAGCAGAAGGAGGGCCTGGTGGCCGACGTGAACGACAAGGGTGAAGTGACGGTCGAAGGACAATTCGTCGGCCGTCTGGAAGGCTTCCGCTTCCGTCAGGACAGCACCGCCTCGCCGGACGAGGCCAAGACGGTGCGGCAGGCCGCCGCTCAGGCGCTTCGGCCCGAGTTCCACTTGCGCGCCGACCGCTTCTACAACGCGCCCGACACCGAGATCGACTATACCGAACAGGGCGGCCTGATGTGGGGCGAGATGGCGGTGGGCAAGCTTGTCGCCGGTCCCGAGGCGCTCAAGCCGCAGGTCGAGGCGTTTGTCGACGACGAGGCTGGGTTCGACGTGCAGCAGAAGGTGCAGCGCCGCCTTCAGCATTTCATCGACCGCAAGATCGCAACCCTGTTCGAGCCGATCCTGACCATCCAGCGCGACGAGACGCTGACGGGTCTGGCGCGCGGCTTTGGCTTTCGCATGATCGAGGCGCTGGGCATCCTGCCGCGCGACGCCGTCGCGACCGAGGTCAAGGACCTTGACCAGGACGCCCGCGCCGCGCTGCGCAAGCATGGCGTGCGGTTCGGCCAGTTCACCGTGTTCATGCCGCTGTTGCTGAAACCCGCGCCGACGCGGCTTCGGCTGGTGCTGTGGTCGCTGTCCAAGGGCCTTGGCGAGTTTCCCGAAAGCCCGCCGCCCGGCCTCGTGACGATCCCCACGCAAAAGGACGCGCCCGAAGGCTATCACCTGATGTCCGGCTACCGCCCCTCGGGCGAACGGGCGATCCGCATCGACATGCTGGAACGGCTGGCCGACATGCTGCGCGGCAAGGACAGCCGCGGCGGGTTCGAGGCGGTCGCCGACATGCTGTCGATCACCGGCCTGACACTCGATCAGTTTGCCGACCTGATGCAGGGACTTGGCTACAAGGCGGAAAAGGCCGAGCGGGTAAAGGTCAAGCCTGCGCCTGCCGTTGCTGCTGCGCCAGAGGCGCCTGCCGAAGCCTCGACCGAGGCGGCAGTCGAAACGGCGCCCGAAGAACACAGCGCTGAAGCGATCGAGCCTGCACAGGACGCGGCCGCCGAAGCGCCGGTGCCCGCGCGCGAGACTGAGACCGAGGCCGAGGTGGATGCGACCGCCGATGCTGCCGCCGAAACAGCCGAGGCCAGCGCAGAAGACACGCCGCCCGAGATGGAGGTGTTCTACACCTTCACCTGGGCCGGACGCGGCGCCCGCCGCGAGGGCCAGCAGCGCCAGGGTCGCCCGGGGCAGGGCAAACCCGCGCAAGGCAAAGGCGGCGGCAAGCCGAACCGTGGCCCCAAGGGCAAGCGCGGCGACAAGAAGGACGACGCGCCCCGCCAGATGGAGGCGCGACCGCCCCGCAAGGAAAAGGCGATCGACCCCGACAATCCCTTTGCTGCGGCTCTGATGGGGCTGAGAACCAAGGACTGACTTGGCCGACACGTCCCGTCCCACCCTCCGCATCGACAAGTGGCTGTGGTTCGCGCGTTTCTTCAAGACGCGCGGGCTGGCGACCAAGCTGGTGGCCGGTGGTCACGTTCGGGTGAACGGCACGCCGATCGCCAAGGCGTCGCACGCGGTGGGCGCCGGGGACACGCTGACCTTTCCGCAGGGCAGGCGGGTCAGGGTGGTCCATATCCTCGACATCGGCACACGGCGCGGCCCCGCGCCCGAGGCGCAGGCGCTGTATGACGACCACTCGCCCGCGCCGCCGCTGCCCGAGCCGAAAGCCCCCGCCTTCGACAAGGGCGGGCGCCCGACGAAAAAGGATCGCCGCGCCCTCGATTCCGCGGCGGATCGGCGCTTGAACGAGGACGGTGGCTGGTCTAGCTAACCGTGCAAGCACCCGACCTGGGATGAAAACATGACCTACATCGTCAACGATGCCTGCATTGGCTGCAAGTACACCGACTGCGTCGAAGTCTGCCCCGTGGATTGCTTCTACGAGGGCGAGAACATGCTGGTGATCCACCCTGACGAATGCATCGACTGCGGCGTCTGCGAGCCTGAATGCCCCGCCGACGCGATCCGGCCCGACACCGAGCCGGACGCCGAAAAGTGGGTCGAGTTCAATCGCAAGTATTCCGAGATGTGGCCGGTCATCATCACCAAGAAGGACCCGCTGCCGGATGCAGAGGAGCGGGACGGCGAGACCGGCAAGCTCGAGAAGTATTTCTCGGAAGCGCCGGGCGAGGGCGGCTGACGCCCGATTCGGTCTGTCCGCAGGATTGACCGGCCCAAGACCCCCGGATTCGTGCGGGGAATTGTGGATAAATCCCTGATTCCGGGTCGGAATCGGGTCATGCTGCAATGCCGCAGTTTGAAACTGCGCGTTTTTCTGCTATATATAATCGTTACAACAACGCTGGAAACCTGAGCCCAACCCGAGGGTCGCGCCTCGTGGCTGGCAATCTTGGCGACATGATCCGGATTTCCGGGGGAACGTGTGTGTGTCCCCCTGGCTGGATTTGTCGCGGCTGACTGGGGATCCTTTTTAGGAAGACTGCATGACCAAAGCCAAGAAATCCGAATTCCGTCCCAATGATTTCGTCGTCTATCCGGCTCACGGTGTCGGCAAGATCGTGTCGATCGAGAAACAGGAGATCGCGGGCATCGCCCTCGAGCTTTTCGTGATCTCGTTCGAGAAGGACAAGATGACCCTTCGTGTGCCGACCAACAAGGCGGCCGACGTGGGCATGCGCTCGCTGTCGACGCCCGACGTCGTGTCGCGGGCGATGACGACGCTCAAGGGCAAGGCCAAGGTCAAGAAAGCCATGTGGTCGCGCCGCGCGCAGGAATACGAGCAGAAGATCAACTCGGGCGACCTGATCGCGATTGCCGAGGTGGTGCGCGACCTGCACCGCACCGACGAGCAGCGCGAACAGTCCTATTCCGAGCGCCAGCTTTACGAGGCTGCGCTGGAACGCCTGACCCGTGAAGTCGCGGCCGTGAATGGCGGCGACGAGGCTGCGGCCGCGCGCGAAGTCGATGAATTGCTGGTCGGCCGCGCCGCCTGAACCTGGCTATCTGCCGAAACGAAAAACGCCGCCCCTCGGGGCGGCGTTTTTGATTCTGGTCCGATGCGCCGAGCGTCAGCCCTGCTGCGCCCGCTCGGCCTCAAGCTCTTCCACGTCCTTGAACTTGATCGACTCGCCGCAGCCGCAGGCATCGACCACGTTGGGATTGCGGAACTTGAAGCCCGATTCCAGCAGCGAGGTCTCATAGTCGATCTCTGTGCCGAACAGGAACATCTGCGCCATCGGCGCGATGGCCACTACGGCGCCGTCCTGCTGCACGACCTCGTCGTTGGGGTCCAGTTCGGCAACGTAGTCCATGGTGTATTCCATGCCCGCGCAGCCGCCCTTCTTGACGCCGATGCGCAGGCCCTTGTGGCCGTCCTTTTCCATCAGGCGCGCGATCTGCACGGCGGCCTTGGGTGTAATGGAAACGGCTTGCTTGCCGGGAAGTCCGAACATGGGTGCCTCCGTTGCGTTCCAGGGTAACCTAATGCGCGCGGCCCTGTCTCTCAAGGGCGCGCGAGGGAACGGGCGGGGTTCCCCGCGACGGTCGCCCCTGCGGCCACGTCGCGCGTCACGACCGCGCCCGCGCCGATGATCGCATCGTCGCCCACGGTGATGCCGGGAAGAAGGATTGCGCCGCCGCCGATCCAGACATTGCGCCCGATGGTGACGTGGCGCCCCAGTTCCAGCCCTGCGTCGCGGGTGGCAGCATCGCGCGGGTGGTCGGCGGTCAGGATTTGCACCTGCGGGCCGATCTGGGTGAGATCACCGATGTGGACCGGGCAGACATCAAGGATCACGCAGCCATAGTTCAGGAACACGCCTGCGCCGAGATGAATGTTGCTGCCATAGTCGACGAAGAACGGGGCGCGGATCGCCCCGCGCGGTCCCTTCGAGCCCAGCAACCCGGCAAGAATCCCGTCCCGTTCGGCGTCGCCGACGATGGTGGCGTTGTAGGCGCGCATCAATTCCTGCGCGCGCCGCCGCCGCGCGGCAAGGTCGGCGTCGCCCGGGTCGTAAAGATCGCCCGCAATCATCTTGTCCCATTCGGTCATGGCACGAACATGTCGGGCGCAGCGGGCGAAGGCCATAGCGAAAAGGCGAGGCCGAAGCCCCGCCTTTCCCTGTCTTTCAACGCGTGTGCGCGGGGCCTTAGAGGCCCTTGCAGTTGGCGTAGTAGGTTACGGTCGCGGGCCAGTCCGAGAACACGCCGATCACGCCGACATCCTGCGCCAGAACGTCGAGGATCTCGAAATAGTCGCCGTCATTGTCGATGGCGTCGGTCACGGTGTGGAAATACCAGCCGCCGCCGGTGGCCAGCGGGCCCGACCGCTCCAGCGTCCAGGCGATGATGCCGATGTCGGCGGCCTTGAGCTGCTTGGCCAGTTCCGATGCAACGATCTCGCCATTCTCAAGCGTCACGAGGAAGGGCATCGCCGGGGCGACATAGTTCACGCCCATCGCCTTGAGGTCGGCGGGAACGAAGGTCCAGGTGGCCGGGTCCATACCGTCGAAGCCTTCGACCGACGAGTCGTCCACGAGGTACACGGCCTGCGCGCCGAACTCTGGCTCGTTCTCGACCCAGTACTTCACGTCTTCGAAGTTGAACGACTGCGGCCAGACGCGGGACGGGTCAATGCCTGCGTCCTTGTACTCGTCGATCATCTTCTGGGCATAGTCGGCCTGGCTGAAGCCGTCATAGGGCATTTCGACCGAGGCTGATTTCAGCTCGGGCGTGAAGTCGGCGCCAAGGCCGTCGAACAGCGCGATCGATTCCGCATGGGTCATCAGCGTCGCTTCGTTGACGTAGAGATCGGTGCGGAAATCGGCGGTGCCGCCAAGGTACTCTTCAGCGGTGCTGGCGGCGCGGTTCGCGGCGTCCATCTTCGGTTTCAGGGTCTGGAACTCGGCCAGCGTCAGGTCCGACGTGCGGCATTCGGCCGAGGCGCCGGTGTCACCCGAGGCAGGCGTGAACGGCGTGGTGCACTTTTCCGCAAGGTCGGTGACGACGATGTTGGTGGTGGTGTGCAGGTCGTTCTGCGCGTGGCGGCAGACCAGTTCCTTGTCGGCGGTGAAGGTCACGTCGCACTCAAGGATGCCTGCGCCCATCTGGACGGCCGCGACGTTGGATTCGACCGTGTGCTCGGGGAACATCAGCGGCGCGCCGCGGTGCCCGATCGAGAACTTCGATTGCGTGGGCGTCTGGCCCATGCAGGACATCAGCTCGGTCTTCAGCTCGCTGTCGGCCATCTTCGAGACCAGGTAAGCGGGGCGCGGGCCATAGCCTGTCTGGGCGGCGCCGGACATCCCGCCGTGGCTGGCGGCGAATGCGGGGACCGCAGTTCCAGCCAGAAGGGCCGCCGCGGTCGCAATGCGAAGTGCGTTCATGATCGTCTCCGTTAGGTGTGTCGAACGGAGACGGTGTGGTCGGTCAACGTGACGCTGGCGCTAACGGGATATGACGGGCAGGCGAAGCTTCGGTAACAACGGGGCGACTGATGGGCCTACATGAACCCCAGTTCAAGCCGCGCCTCGTCCGACATCATGTCCATGCCCCAGGGCGGATCCCACGTCAGATCCACATCGACCTGTTTCACCCCTGCGATGGGTTCGATGGCTTCCGCGACCCAGCCCGGCATCTCGCCCGCGACGGGGCAGCCGGGGGCCGTCAGCGTCATGATGACGTTGACCGCGTTCTCGGCGTCGATCTCGACCGTGTAGACAAGGCCGAGGTCATAGATGTTCACCGGAATTTCCGGATCATACACCGACCGGCACGCCTCGACGACGCTGTCGTAAAGCGGATGGTCCGTGCTGGACGGCTTGATGAGGGGCGTGCCCTCGAGGTGTCCGGTGGTCTCGGCAGTCATGGCGGCCTCGCAGTATTTCCGAGTGAAGATATAAGGTTTATCCCTGCCGCGTAAAGGCCGCAGCCGGGGTCAGTCGTCCGGCAGGCTGCGCTTTCTGCGCGGCATCGGGCGCACCCGCTTCTCGATGTCCTCGTAGACCAGCGCGGCGATGTTCTTGGACGTGGCCTTTTCGATGCCCTCGAGACCGGGCGACGAGTTCACCTCAAGCACCTTCGCACCATCGTCTGAGCGCAGCAGATCGACGCCCGCCATGTTCAGCCGGAACGCGCGCGCGGCCCGGATGGCGGTGTCGCGTTCGGCCTTGGTGATGCGGACAAGCACCGCCGATCCGCCCTGATGCAGGTTCGAGCGGAATTCCCCCGCCGCCGCCGTGCGCTTGATCGCCGCGACGACCTTGTTGCCCACGACGAAGCAGCGGATGTCCTCGCCGTTGGCTTCCTTGACGAAATGCTGGACCAGAAAGTTGGCCTTGAGCCCGCGAAACGCCGAGATCACCGATTGCGCCGCCTTCTGCGTCTCGGCCAGCACCACGCCCTTGCCTTGCGTCGATTCCAGCAGCTTCACGATGAGCGGCGCGCGGCCGACCAGCTTAATCAGGTTGTCGGTGTCCTTGGGGGACGAGGCGAAGGCGGTCGCGGGCATCCCGATCTTGTGCCGGGCGAGGATCTGGTGGGCATATAGCTTGTCGCGGCTGGCGGTGATGCCTTCGGAGCCGTTCACGCAATACGTGCCGATGGTCTCGAACTGGCGGATCACGGCGGTGCCGTAGGGCGTGATCGAGGACCCGATGCGCGGGATCACCGCATCGTAGCGCGGCAGGCGCTCGCCGTCGTAATGCACCTCGGGCGACATCGCGTTGATCGCCATGTAGCAGCGCGCGGTGTCGATGATCTCGACCACATGGCCGCGCTTTTCGCCCTCGTCCACAAGCCGCGTAGTGGAATAGTTCGTCGCCTCGCGGCTCAGCACCGCGACCCGCAAGGTGCGGTCCGGCTGCGCCTCGCGCAGGCGGGCGGAATGGTAAACGTCGTAGCTTAGTTCAGGCTGACAGCGCTTCTCGGACGGCACGACGACCATGTCCTCGGCCAGCGCCTGACGGCCCAGAAGCATCCGGTAGGCCATGCTTCCCCGGTCGGTCAGCGTCACCTCGATGGGCCATTGCCGCTCACCCATCTGCACCTGCGTTTCGATGACATAGCGGTATTCCGCCTCGCCGTTCGAGGAAATCACCTCGCGCCGGTCGACGATGGGCGCCGAGCAGGGGATCGCAAGATCGTACTGGCCGGGAATCGGGTGCACGGCAAAACGGATGCGTGGGCGGGCGGCGGGGCCGAAGGGCTCGATGTCAGACGCATGCAGCGCAGAGGTGCGCGCGCCCGTGTCGACCTTTGCTTTCAGGGCGGGAAGGCCCAGCTTTGGCAGGGCTACCCATTCCTCCCACCCAAGGCGAAACGTCTGGTCGAGGTCGGGCATCCGGGGTCTCCCTTGGCAAGCCGGGCGAAATCGCCCTAGAACCGGGGCTTCGCACGGGCGGGCAAAGCACAGATGACAGAGCGGTTCAAATTCGATCTTGAGGCGACGGACGGGCGCGCGCGTTCCGGGGCGATCACCACCCCGCGCGGCGTGATCCGCACCCCGGCCTTCATGCCGGTCGGCACGGCGGCCACGGTCAAGGGGATGCTGCCGGGATCGGTGCGCGCAACCGGCGCCGACATCCTGCTTGGCAACACCTATCACCTGATGCTGCGTCCGACCGCCGAACGGATCGACCGGCTGGGCGGGCTGCACCGGTTCATGAACTGGGATGGGCCGATCCTCACGGACTCGGGCGGCTTTCAGGTGATGAGCCTGTCCGACTTGCGCAAGCTGACCGAGCACGGCGTGACATTCCGCAGCCATATCGACGGGTCAAAGCACGAACTGACGCCAGAGAGGTCGATGGAAATCCAGCGGCTTCTGGGATCGGACATCGTGATGGCCTTCGACGAATGCCCCGCGCTGCCCGCCGACCGCGCCCGGATCGAGGCGTCGATGGAGCTGTCGATGCGCTGGGCCCAGCGATCGCGCGATGCCTTTGGCGACTGGCCCGGCCACGCGCTGTTCGGCATCCAGCAGGGCGGGCTTGAGGAAGACCTGCGGGGGCGGAGCGCCGAGGCGCTGACCGCCATCGGGTTCGATGGCTACGCGGTCGGCGGCCTTGCCGTGGGCGAGGGGCAGGAGGCAATGTTTTCCTGTCTCGACTATGCACCCGACCAGTTGCCGCAGGACAAGCCGCGCTACCTGATGGGCGTGGGCAAGCCCGACGACATCGTCGGCGCGGTCAAGCGCGGCATCGACATGATGGACTGCGTGCTGCCGTCGCGGTCGGGGCGCACCGGGCAGGCCTGGACGCGGCGCGGTCAGGTGAACCTCAAGAACGCCCGCCACGCCGACGATCCGCGCCCCTTGGACGAAAACTGCACCTGCCCCTGCTGCACGGGGTATTCCCGCGCTTACCTGCACCACGTCTTCCGCGCCGGAGAGATGATCTCGGGGATGCTGCTGACCTGGCACAACCTGCATTATTATCAGGAGTTGATGCAGGGGATGCGCGACGCCATCGCGACGGGGCGGTTTGCGGCGTTCGAGGCGGCGTTTCACGCCGCGCGGGCCGAGGGGGATATCGAGCCGGTGTGAGGTGCGCCAAGTAATCTTCCTTAGGTTGATTTTGCCCAGCTTTGTGGTACCTTTCTTTGAATGCGATGGCATGGGGGTCTAATTGTGAAACGGTCATATTTCTTTTTAGCATTTGGTGCGCTAGCATCTTGTTCAGCAGCTGCCCTTATGGCTCCGGGACAGAAAGATGATCTCGTGTCACTGGGTATGACATCCGCAACCTTACCCGCTGCGATGCTACTCTCAATATCAACCAAGGAGCCAGTTCAGTTTCGCGGAACACTGATTGGTTCAATGACTGGCTCTGCAAATTTTTCAGTAACCTCCGAGGACGGTACTACGTGTGGTGGAAGTACAAATTCAGCCGGTGAGGGCCAATTCTCGTGCATGGGCTTCAATACGGAGTTGAGTGTCGGAAAAGCAGAATTTTCCGGAGTCGACTATTTCAATGGTGTCAACGACGGTGTTCAATACAGCGGTGTTTTTGGATGGGGCGCGGGCGCGCGCGATGTTGTGCTTGAAGCCGCTTGGACCTCAAAGCGTTCGTTGAGCCGTGATCAGGTTTACGAGATGGTCGGAAATTAACGACAAAACCTATTTGCTAGAGCCTTTCAATCTACCTTGCCCGTGAGTCGCGGGGTTTGGCGCAAATTTGCAGTGGCAACCCGTTGATGGGGTGAGTTCGTACGCTCCAGCCGAACATCTTCTCCGATAGGCCCAGAATTCTCCTCTCCGTCACAATATCTTGTGGACCATCGCCTGTGCCGCTTGCGCCCATTGGGAACTGGGGGCACTCTGGCCCGAACAGAAATCGGCCCTGGTTGAAAGCGTCTCGCGGCAGCCCCACTTGACGATGCCATGACCGGAGAAGGCCGGGGGTCGCCGCCTAGCGGGGCCGGAGCCTTCTGCTAATCGAGGAGAGAGCATGTCTGAACAGCTCAACGCGTCCTATCCTGTCCTGCCGCTGCGCGACATCGTGGTGTTTCCGCACATGATCGTCCCGCTCTTCGTCGGCCGCGAAAAATCCGTTCGCGCGCTGGAAGAAGTGATGCAGGAAGACAAGCAGATCCTGCTGTCGAGCCAGATCGATCCCGGCGCGGATGATCCCGAGGCCGACGGCATCTACAAGGTTGGCGTTCTGGCGAACGTCCTGCAGCTTCTCAAGCTGCCCGACGGCACCGTGAAGGTGCTGGTCGAGGGGCGCACCCGCGTCGAGATCACCGACTACCTGCCGAACGACCAGTATTTCGAGGCCCGCGCCATCGAACTGGTGGAAGAGGCCGGCGATCCCGACACCGTGGCGGCGCTGACCCGTTCGGTCGCCGAGGACTTCGAGCGCTATGCCAAGGTCAAGAAGAACATCCCCGAAGAGGCGCTTGCCGCCGTCGCGGACACCCGCGAGCCCGCCAAGCTGGCCGACCTGGTGTCGGGGCATCTGGGCGTCGAGGTGAACCAGAAGCAGGAGCTTCTGGAAACGCTTGCCGTGGATGCGCGTCTGGAAAAGGTCTTTGGCCTGATGCAGGGCGAGATGTCGGTCCTGCAGGTCGAGAAAAAGATCAAGACCCGCGTGAAATCGCAGATGGAGCGGACCCAGCGCGAATATTACCTGAATGAGCAGATGAAGGCCATTCAGAAGGAGCTGGGCGACGGCGAGGATGGCGCGAACGAGATCGCCGAACTGGAAGAAAAGATCAACGCGACGAAGTTCTCGAAAGAGGCCCGCGAAAAGGCGGATGCCGAGCTGAAAAAGCTCAAGAACATGTCGCCGATGTCGGCCGAGGCGACAGTCGTGCGCAACTATCTTGACTGGATGCTGTCGATCCCGTGGGGCGTGAAGTCGCGCGTCAAGAAGGATCTGACCCACGCCGAGAAGGTGCTGGACGACGACCACTACAGCCTTGAGAAGGTCAAGGAACGCATCGTCGAGTATCTTGCCGTGCAGCAGCGCAGCAAGAAGCTGAAGGGGCCGATCATGTGCCTCGTCGGCCCGCCCGGCGTGGGCAAGACGTCGCTTGGCAAGTCGGTCGCTCGGGCCACGGGGCGCGAGTTCATCCGCATCTCGCTGGGCGGCGTGCGCGACGAATCCGAGATCCGGGGCCACCGCCGGACCTACATCGGCTCGATGCCCGGCAAGATCATCCAGGCGCTGAAGAAGGCCAAGACCACCAACCCGCTGATCCTGCTCGACGAGATCGACAAGATGGGGCAGGATTTCCGCGGTGATCCGGCCAGCGCCATGCTCGAGGTGCTCGACCCCGAACAGAACAGCACCTTCGTCGACCACTATCTTGAGGTCGAATACGACCTGTCGAACGTGATGTTCCTGACCACGGCGAACTCCTACAACATGCCGGGCCCGCTGTTGGACCGGATGGAGATCATTCCGCTGTCGGGCTACACCGAGGACGAGAAGGCCGAGATCGCCAAGCAGCACCTCATCCCCAAGCAGATGAAGAACCACGGCCTGCGTGCCAAGGAATTCTCTGTCTCGGACGAGGCGCTGATGGAGATCATCCGCACCTACACCCGCGAGGCGGGGGTGCGGAACCTTGAGCGCGAGCTGGCGAAACTGGCCCGCAAGGCCGTGACGCGGCTGGTCAAGAAAGAGGTGCAAGCGGTCGAGATCACGCCGGAGAATCTGGAAGACTTCCTGGGTGTCCAGCGGCATCGCTATGGCCTCGCAGAGAAGGAAGACCAGATCGGTGTCGTCACCGGGCTGGCCTGGACGCAGGTTGGCGGCGATCTCTTGCAGATCGAGGCATTGCGCCTGCCGGGCAAGGGCCGGATGAAGACCACCGGCAAGCTGGGTGACGTGATGAAGGAGTCCATCGACGCGGCGGCTTCTTACGTGCGCTCGGTGGCTCCGCAGATCGGGGTCAAGCCGCCGCGCTTTGACACCATCGACATCCACGTCCATGTGCCCGACGGCGCGACGCCCAAGGACGGGCCGTCTGCGGGTCTTGCGATGGTCACGTCCATCGTGTCGGTGCTGACGCAGATCCCGGTGCGCAAGGACATCGCCATGACCGGCGAGGTATCCTTGCGCGGCAACGCCATGCCCATCGGCGGGCTCAAGGAAAAGCTGCTGGCCGCGCTGCGCGGCGGCATCAAGACCGTGCTGATCCCGCAGGAGAACGAAAAGGACCTGCCCGAGATCCCCGACAACGTGAAATCGGGGCTGGAAATCATCCCGGTCAGCCATGTGTCCGAGGTGCTCAAGCTGGCGCTGGTGCGTGCCCCCGAGGCGATCGACTGGGACGAGGCCGCCGAAGAAGAGGCTGCAGCGGCCCGGGCGGCCCAGATGACCCGTGAGGGGCCGGGCGCCGTCGCGCACTGATCTTTGCTTGCACATGATCCGATCAGGGCCGCGCGGATGTTCCGCGCGGCCCTTTTCATTCGTGCGGTCGCCCAAGGCGCAACTGGATCGACCGGGCATGGCATGTTAACGTCGCTGCAATGAAAACCCAGAACCGGGCAGGCAGACATGGCCAAAGCAGCCGAAACACCCACCACTCCCCGCAGGCCGCGCCGCGCGCGCGCCGCCGCTGACACGCCGGTGCCGTCCGTCGACAGCATCGCCGAAGCAGCGGCCTCGCTTGGCGACGAAGCCGCGCCGGAAGACGCGACTGCGGATGACACCGAACTGAAAAAGCCCGAACTGATCCGCCGGGTCGTCGCGGCATCGGGTCTCAAGAAGAAGGACGTCAAGCCGGTCGTCGAGGCGCTGCTCAAGGAGCTTGGCGATGCGCTGAGCAACGGCGAGGCGATGAACCTTCAGCCGCTGGGCAAGCTGCAGATCAACCGCACCAAGGACAAGGACAACGGCGAGGTCATCATCGTCAAGGTCCGCCGCAACCAGCAGGCCGTGGACGAGACCGTGCCGCTGGACGAAAAGAAGCCTGATGACCCTCTTGCGGAGGCCGCGGAGTAAGTCTAAACGAGCGCCTCACGGGCGATTAGCTCAGCGGTAGAGCACTTCGTTCACACCGAAGGGGTCACTGGTTCGATCCCAGTATCGCCCACCATGATTTGCGCCCCGGCCCCCGTGAGCCGGGGCGTTTTCGTTCCTGCGCGGCGCATCTTGAAGCGGCCCACCGCTTTGGGGTAAAGCGGCGGTCACGGGTGATTAGCTCAGTTGGTAGAGCGCTTCGTTTACACCGAAGATGTCGGGGGTTCGAGTCCCTCATCACCCACCACGGCTTCATGATCCCATACGTGGTGGACGGTTCCCTAAGCTTTGGAGCCTTCTCTCACTATGTTCACCTTGCCGCTGATCAGTGGACGCAGCAGCGCCTCCTTTCCTTTGGGAAGCCCGGTCGCGCCGCTGGTTTCCAACAACCGGATTGCCTCGATCAGCCCGTGAATGATGTTTGCTTCGTCAGGTTCAAGCCAATGCTCGGGCGGCGGCACATCGTCAGAGATGGCCACCCCATGCCTGTCCGCAGCATCACTCACTTGCTGGGCGAGTGTGTCGCCTAGGATGGCGAGAGCGCCCAGGAACTCCCGAGAGTCGATCACTACAAAATCACTCATTTCGCAAAGCCATCCCGTCAACGCGGGAAAACATCCATATATTGGAAAATCTCTCCAAGAAGAGATTTACGATATTCTTTAGATTCAATACGTCAGGCCGGCCCATTCACATAACTCAGCTATGCATCCTCCTTGTCGAAAACTAAGTTTGGGACACCGCAGGTCAAGGGGACTTCTGTGATCTCAAGTCTTCCTCCGTCATGACATTGAGTGAACTATGGTAAGTTGTTGTGTAAGGAATGAATGCAACCTAAAGTGAAAAGTCACCTATATTGTTTCGAGAGGGCCTTGTTGCCTCACACCGCTCGCGCCACGACGAAATGCGACGGTGCCGCGCCGGTGTAGGTTTTGGTCTCGACGATCTCGAACCCGGCGCGGCGCATCCAGCCTTCAAGTTGTTCGGCGCGGAAAAAGCTGACTGCCGGGGCCATCCGCAGCAGCTTCATCGCGCCGATCAACACGCGGAAATGCGGGCGCCCGGCCAACACGGCGGATTTCGAGATGAACAGCCCGCCTTCGGGCAGCATCGCGCGGATATCTTCCAGCGCTGCGGGAACATCCTCGATCAGGTGCAGGAGGTTGAAGGCCAGCACGGCATCGTAGCGGCAGCCGTCGAACTGTGCGGACCCAAGGGCCGCCGTCTCGAAGTCGAGGTTCGGGGTGCCCGCTTCGGCCAGTTTGCCGCGCGCGATGCGGATCATCTGGTCGGAGAAATCGGTGCCGGTGTAGCGCAGGGCCGCGTCCGCCAGCACAAGCGCCGTCGATCCGGTGCCGCAGCCCAGCTCCACCACGTCCATGCCGCCGTGCAGGTGCGCGCGGGTGCGGTCCAGCGTGTCATTGTAGTTGCCGGGATTCGACACGGGGCGGGCGGCGTAGGCGTCGGCGCGCTTGTCCCAGAATTGGGCGGGGAAGGTGCTGTCTTGGGTCATGGTCAGTCTCCGTTGAGGGTCGAGGGCACCCTAGCCAAACAGTTTCATATGCGGAATTGCGGAAATCTGGGCATGTGATATGCATATTCGCATGAATTGGGCCGCGATCTCGTTCGACTGGAACCATGTCCGGGCCTTCCTTGCGACGGTCGAGGAAGGCTCGTTGTCGGCGGCTGCGCGGGCGCTTGGCTCGACCCAGCCGACGCTTGGGCGCCAGATCGCACAGTTGCAGGACGAGCTTGGCGTGACCCTGTTCCAGCGCGTGGGACGGTCGCTGACGCCGACGCCGGCGGCGCTGGACCTGGCCGGCCATGTCCGCGAGATGGGCGAGGCGGCGACGCGTCTGTCGCTGGCCGCCACGGGCCAGTCGCAAAGCGTCGAGGGCCGCGTCAGGATCACCGCGTCGCAGATGTATTCCGTCCATCTGCTGCCGCCGATCGTGGCGCGGTTGCGGGCAGAGTATCCGCTGCTGCGGCTCGAGGTGGTGGCGTCGGATTCGCTGTCGGACCTGCGCCGACGCGAGGCCGACATCGCCATCCGCAACGCGCGGCCCACCGACAACGACCTGATCGCCCGGCTGATCCGAGAGGATGCGGCGCAGCTTTATGCGCATGACAGCTATCTGGAACGGCTGGGGCCGGTGCGCGGCCCCGCCGACATGGGCGGCGCGGAGTTCATCGGTTTCAGCGACAGCACGCCCCTGATCGAGCGCCTGCAAAAGCGCGGTTTCCCAGTGTCCGAGGCCAACTTTCACGTTGGCGCGGACAATCATCTGGCCAACTGGGCTCTCGCCTGCGCCGGGCTTGGCATCGGCATCGTTCCGACCTCGGTGGGGGACGCCGCGCCGGGGATGCGGCAGGTGCTGCCAGAGACGCGGCCGTTCCTGTTTCCGATCTGGCTCGTCGCCCCGCAAGAGCTGCGGACAAGCCGCCGGGTGCGGGCGGTTTTCGACCGTCTGGCCGACGCGCTGGCGGGGCGCGAAGAAAACGCCGGGCCGGGGGCGAACGCGCTTGACGCTCCTCGCCGAGGTGCCTAGAACGCCCGTCACGTTCGGGGTGACCCGGGCGGGCAGTGGGCGGTTGTAGCTCAGTTGGTTAGAGTACCGGCCTGTCACGCCGGGGGTCGCGGGTTCGAGCCCCGTCAACCGCGCCATCACTGCCCGAAGCCCGAGACTCTGCAACGCGATGCGCGGTTGTAGCTCAGTTGGTTAGAGTACCGGCCTGTCACGCCGGGGGTCGCGGGTTCGAGCCCCGTCAACCGCGCCA
>NZ_JAHQZS010000009.1 GCF_019061145.1 Anianabacter salinae
TTCGATGTTACCTGGAGCGAGGCGCTGAACACGCGCGATATCGTGCTGATCGCTCCGGCTGGCTCGGACGACGAGGCCAGGGAAAGCTACGTTCCTGTCCGCACGAATACCGAGGGCGAGTTGACCGCGCCTGCCCAGCCCGGGCTGTACGAAGTGCGATACAGGCAGGATGAAGGGCGGGTCATTCTGGCGTCTACCTCTGTCGAAGTGGTCGCCGCCGAAGTCAGCGTGACAGCGCCCGCCCAAGTGGTCGCCGGAACCGTGTTCGATGTTACCTGGAGCGAGGCGCTGAACACGCGCGATATCGTGCTGATCGCTCCGGCTGGCTCGGACGACGAGGCGAGGGAAAGCTACGTTCCCGTCCGCACGAATACCGAGGGCGAATTGACCGCGCCTGCCCAGCCCGGGCTCTATGAGGTGCGCTATCGGCAGGACGCGGGGCGGGTCATTCTGGCAGCAGCGCCGTTCGAGGTGATACCCGCCGAGGTCACGTTGACGGCGCCTGCGCTGGTTCGCGCCGGGGCCGAGGTTCAGGTGTCCTGGCAGCCGTCCGTCAACCCTCGCGATCTGGTGCTAATCGCCCCGGCGGGCGCGGACGCCGACGAAGAGCTTAGCTATTCTCCCGCCCGCACCAACAGTGAAACCACGCTGACGGCACCGTCAGAGCCGGGCCTTTACGAAGTACGCTACAGGCTGGACGAAGGCCGCCGGATCATTGCCGCCGTGCCGTTGGAAGTTGTGGCCGCAGATGCGCCTCTCGACGATGGCGCAGGGCTGAGTGCACCAGAGGCCGCAGCGCCCGGCGAAACGATCACCGTCTCGTGGACCATAGCGCCGGACGACGCCGACCGGCGCGTTGCCCTGGCCCGTGCAGACGCGCCCGACTTTACGTGGATTTTGGCCCACCCGGTCGGCACGGAAACCGAAACGGAAATCACCCTGCCCGATGAAGCTGGCCAATACGAGGTGCGGTTCCTCGATCTGAGCAGCCAGAGCGTCCTGGGGCGCTCTATCGTGGCCGTCGGCGGATGAGACCGCACAAGGGGCCACAAGGGAGTGCGTTTCCATGCGCAAGCTGACCTTCGCTGTTGCCGGGCTTGTCTTCGCCGCCCTGCCTGTGCTTGCGGTCGACCCTAGCACACCAAACGACACACTCGGCATCGACCTTAAGTCCGATGTGGTTATGGAATAACAGCGAGGTCCCCAAAATGCTTTGGAAGCCCTTTCTCTTCGTCCTCTGGTTAATCCTCGCCGCAGCGCAGGCCAACGCCCAGTCGAGCCGGGAAACCTGCCCCACAGCACCCCGCGACCTGCTGGTAGGGCTTGATGGCACATGGTCGGTTCAACAGGGGCCCGGCGTGATGATCGTTCCGGTCATGGGGGCCCTGCCCTTGCCTCCGCACGCGCCCTTGCGCCTGACGATGGCCTACGATCCCGAAACCGGTACCTCGCAGTTGACCGGAAACGGGCCGAACGAGCAGTTGATCATGTTCCCGACCCACGAGTCGCTGGTGCCGCAAATCCAGGAGATGGTGAGCGCGGCGGACAAGGAGAACCTGTTGAACATCGGGACGGACTGCGACTGGTACGCCCTGCCGCTGATGGTTGGGACGAACACCTATTCGCTTGAATCGCCGGGCTTCGTCGAAACCGGTACGACGGTCCTCGCGCTGTTTCTGCCGGGCGTATCCAATGAATTGACGCAGTCGGCGATCAAGTCGACAGCGGTCTGCCTGACGGGCAAGGACAAACAGGAGATCGCCGACCTGATGGGAGGCGGCCGCGCTCAGAACATGATCGACGCTTTGGAAAACGTCGAGTTGGCAGGGCCTCTGTTCGTGGCCCAGGACTTCGGCTGCGCTGTCACTCCAAGCTCTGGCGAGATGACGATGACCCTGCTGGTCAAGTTCCAAAGCCCCGAGTCCGGCACCGGAATGCTGATCTTCGAGGTCAACCAGGGCGGCACGCGCGCCATCGCGAAGGCGCCTGTGACCATGAGCCGATAACCGCGAAGGAGATGGCCAATGGAGGGCCGACTTCAGACTGTCTGCAAGGCGATCGCGTCCAGCCTGATCCTCGCTGCGCCCTGCCTGCCGATCCCCGTTGCGGCGCAAGATGCGGATGCCATGGTATTTTGCGAATACCAACCCTCGCTGGAGGATCTCGTCGGCGATTACATGGTGATGACCGGGCCGGGGGCCTTGTCCTCTGGCGGGGTCGAAATTCCGATGCCGAATGTCCAGGAGTACCGCGCAACCCTTGCGATGATCGACGGCGTGCTGGTGCTTTACGCCGATGACACCCAACCCATCGACCTGCTGCCGGTTGCAGCGGATGAACCGGATTGGACATGGTCCGACTCCGACATCCTCGAGATGCCCAACAGCGAAGACATGAGCCTGCTCGAAGGGTGTGACATCAACTCGCTTCTCCGGCTTAGCGGAACGGGGATCGCAACCTCTCAGGAGGGTCGACAATTCGAATTCACGATCCGCCTGTTCGCCGGGCGGCAAGGGTGGCTGTACGGGGGGCAATCGTCATGGTCCGTCGATGGCATGACGATGAACCAGAGGCTTGAGTTGTCAGGGGTCGACAACTGATCGAGGCGCAGCCTCACCGGCCTTACGCAAAGGACCGCTCGGCGCTTGGCGCCACATGCGGTTCTGCCCATTCAGCGGGAAGCTTCAGGGTAAAGACCGACCCGATGCCGGAACGACTGACGAACTCCAGATCGCCGCCAAGAAGCCGCGCAAGCTGATAGGACGTCGACAGCCCCACGCCCGTGCCCGGCATGCCCTGCGCCGTGCTGGCGCGAAAGAAACGGCTGAACAGCTTGTCCTGTTCGTCGTCCGGCACCCCGATCCCGCGATCCTCGACCGCGAAACGGATCTGCCTGCTCTCGGCCTTGACGGTCAGCGATATGGGCTCGGTTTCGGGCGAGTACTTGACCGCGTTCGAGATGAGATTGGTCAGGATCTGCTCGGCCAGAACCGGATCGGTCGTGAACGACGCGGGCACCTCGTCGCCGATCCTGATGTTCAGCGTCCGGGCGGGCGTCTCCGTCAACTGACGCTGTTTCACACGCTTCAGAAGGTCGTCGATCTCGCAATCCGCGGGCGCGGCGGTGACATTGCCCGCCTCAAGCCGGACGACATCAAGCGTGGCATCGAGCAGGCCGGTCAAACCCCTGATTTCCGCTCGGACCTGCCTGGCCCTTTCCTCGATCGCGTCACGGGGCATCTTGCCGCCACTGCGCAGCACGCGCTGCATCGCTGAATCGATCACCGCAAGAGGCGTTCGGAACTGGTGCGAGATCAGCGCCATGAAGCCACGATAGAGCTCAGCGGTTTCGCGTTCACGGGACAGGACGTTCCGCACCCTCTGACGCTCGACCATCGCGCGCAGCAAGGTGAACGACAGAAAGGCGCCCAAGGCGATGATCGCCACGATGGATATGATGACCTGGTTGATGGCAAGACGCTGCCGGTCCACCCGCGCGCCGGTTGCCTCCCACTGCCGGACCATGGACCGGTTGCCCGCAACCCCGAGGGCCGCGATCAGCGGCGCAAGCGTTTCATGGATCGACGCTGCGGTTTCGGTGGCGCCGAAGGACAGGCCGAGGATCTGCGGCTCCAGCGCCCGTGTGGCGCGCGCGGCGGCGTCTATGTCATCCGCCAGGCCAAGCGACTGGATGTAGCGCAGCTGCGGCCCCTCCGACAGCAGCGTCAATCGGCTGTGCACGACGTTGTAGCGGCGTTCGACATCCGCCGTGACCTCTGGAATGCCTGCCTGCCGGGCAACCGCGGAATCCAGAAGCAGGACGGCAGACTGGGCGCGGGAAATCACCCAGAGCATGTTGTCGCCCTCGTTCTCACGCATTTCGGCTTCGGTCTCGGCCAGCCTCAGGACAGCGAAGGCAAGAAGGATGGCGAATGCGACGATGGCGGTCCCTGCCACGGCATAGGCCGCAAGGTCGCGCCGCCGGGTCATTTCACATCCAGCTCGATCAGTTGCCAGACCCAGCGATAGTCGTAGCGAATATCCTGCAGCTCGGCATGATCGTCGCGCGGATAGACGATCCAGAGCGGCCCCTTGTCGCTGGGCAACAACCGCTGGCCATCCATGTGGGTGGCGACAAGCACATCGAACCGCTCGAAATCCTCCATCGGGATGTCGATGACGTAGTCGTTGAGCGCGGTCGCCGTCACCGTCTCGCCCACGGCACCGACGTGATCCAGCAGATCGCGCATCAGGAACCCGTCGAACCGCTTCACACCATCGGTGACCACGGTCGTCGTCTCGAGAACTGTCGCGGGAAGCGCGGCGAGCATGGCCTCGTCGAAGACGGCCCTGCCCTCCCGGTTGGTCCGCGAGATGTTTCCGCGAA
The DNA here is from genome assembly GCF_019061145.1 of Anianabacter salinae. GTDB lineage: Bacteria > Pseudomonadota > Alphaproteobacteria > Rhodobacterales > Rhodobacteraceae > Anianibacter > Anianibacter salinarum. Next base: position 4,388 of record NZ_JAHQZS010000009.1, read on the forward strand.
GGGCAAGAACGACTTCACCGGTCGGAGGCTCAAGCGCGTCTTCGCGGGATTGGGCAGCAGACAGATCCGGGCACAGCAGGGCCAGGGCGCACGCGGCGCCAAGTCTCGCCAACGCCCATCGTCCCCGCGGCGCTGCTCCAGTGCCCCCGTCATATGGATCAGTTCCGGCAAGCATGTTGTCCGGCATCGACCTTGCCCCGGTGTCCTTGCAGAATGCCCATCAGGAAACCAGACAAGGGCGGCCCTGTCTACGTCCGCCCCCCGCTTCCAGTTGGTCAATCCGATGGACACGAGGACCTGGCCGTCAGAGCCGCCAAGATCGAAACGGCAGGCAAGGACAGATCGCGCTTTAGGCGGCGCTCCTTGCGCGCGGTCAAGAAAGATGTCGCGGCCTCGAACCTGTCAGTGCTTGTCCGACATCGAGGCATTGCGCCAGTTCGGGTCAACCTCTGGCGGGTTCGGCGTCAGGCCGACATGTTTGATCGCCAACACGCCGCAATACTCGTCCTTTTCGCTGGCATCACCGCTGATGCCGACGGCGCCCACGACAAAGCCCTCGGCATCCTGGATCAGCGTGCCGCCCGGCACCGGCACGAACCGGCCTTCGGAGGCGACGGCGATCGATGTCTGGAACACCGGGCGCGCCGACAGGTAATCCCGCGCCTGACGGCTGGGCATGCCCATGCCGAGCGATCCCCATGCCTTGCCGAAGGCGATGCTGAAGCGCACGAGGCCAGAGCCGTCCTCGGATTTCATTGCGACCATGCGCCCGCCCGCATCCAACACCACGACCGTCAGGGGTTTCATGCCTTCGGCGCGCCCAAGCTCCAGAGCCTTGTCGAGGATGGCCGCCGCAAGCTCGAGGCTGAGTGTGGTCTTAAGTTTCATTCGGTCGCTCCAACAATAAACGTCATCCGCGCATCAGGTCCGGCAGCCAGGTGACGATCTCGGGAAACATCAGCAGGACGATGATCGTGATGACGTCAGCCACGAAGAAGATCGCGATGCCCCGGAACACATCGGACAAGGGTATGTCCGGCCTGACCGCGTTGACCACAAAACAGTTGAGACCGATGGGCGGTGTGACCAGACAGATTTCGGCCATCTTCACGACGATGATCCCGAACCAGATTGAATCGTAGCCCAGTGCCATGACCGCCGGATAGACGACCGGCAGGGTCAGCAGCAGCATGCCGATCGCATCCATGAACATGCCCAGCACGGCATAAGCCAGCAGGATGCAGATCATTATCATCAACGGCGGGACATCAAGTGCCACGATCCAGGCCGTAAAGGCGTCGGCCACGCCGGAGAAGCCAAGGAAGCGGACAAATATCGTCACACCCCAGATCAGCGAGAAGATCATTACCGTCAGTTTCGCGGTTTCCATCAACGATCCGCGAATGGCGCGCAAAGGAGTGCCGCGGAGGATCGCAACAAGAAACACCACACCGGCCCCCAGCGCGCCCGCCTCGGTCGGGGTCGCCCAGCCCTGATAGACAGCGGAAATGATGATGACCACGACACAGAAGATCGGGAACAGCGGCGGCAGGGACACCATCCGCTCGGTCCAGGTGAACCCCTTGATTGCGGGGGCTTCGTGGGGTCGAAACTTGGCCCAGCATATGATGATGCCCGCATAGATGATGGCCGAGACAAGGCCGGGCAGGAAGCCCGCAAGCAACAGGCGGCCTACGGACTCTTCGACAATGATGGCGTAGATCACCAGGATGGCCGAAGGAGGGATCAGCGTCGCCAGCGTACCACCGGCAGCAACAACCCCTGCGGCAAGTTTGCGGTCATACCCGTATTTCAGCATCTCGGGGATCGCGACGCGGGCAAATACTGCCGAGGTGGCGGTAGAGGCACCCGACACAGCTGCGAAACCCGCAGTTGCGAACACCGTGGATACAGCAAGACCTCCGGGCAACCATCCCAGCCACTTGCGCGCCGCATCGAACAGCTGTTCGGTCATGCCCGCGTGAAATGCGACAAAGCCGATAAAGATGAACATCGGCAGCACGCTGAGCGCATAGGTGGACGACTTGGCGTGCGGCACGATGCCGACGATCCCTGCCGCAGGGCCCCAACCCAGCAGTTCCACCAGGCCCAGAAGGCCGATCAGCCCTACGGCAAAGACCACCCTCACGCCGATGACGACTAGCACAAGCAGCAGCCCTATCCCGATCAGGCCCACCAGAAGCGGGTTCGAGAATCCGATCCCGATCAGCATGTCATCTGCCTCCGTCGTCGGTGGCGTCGGCGCTGATGGCCTCATCACGAGCCTGATCGGCGGCGTCCTTTATCAGGATCACGCCTTCAGGGGCGAGCGACGGGTTGAAAAGCAGTCGGATCGACCCGGCAAGCTGGATGCCCAGCCGGATGAACCAGATGGAAAAGGCGACCGGCACCACCAGTTTCGACGGCCAGACCGGATATTCGGCGTCGATGGTGGTATCGCCCAACTCGTAGGACCGTTGGAAATGCTCGAAGCTGTAGTAAATCAGCACCCCCACTACGAACATGGACAGCAAGGTGCCGACCACTTCAGCGGCCCAGAGCGGTCGGCCCTTCAGATTGCCCAGCAGCAATTCCATGCGGATATGCGCACCCATGCGTTGCGTATAGGCCGCCCCCAAGAACGCCATACCCGCCATCGAAAGCTCGACCAGATCGATGTAGCCGGACAGCGGCGCGTTGAAGACGGTGCGCAGCACGATCTGGGCAATGCCAAGCACCATCAGCGCAAAGATGAAGAACGCCGCGACAAAATTCGCTGCATCCTCAACGGGTATCAATGTTCTGTCCCAGCGACTGATCGGGCCGCTGCGTGCGTCGCTTTTCATTGCGAGATATCCGGTGTTGGGATCGAAGGAAGCCCCGCAGGGATTTGTCCCTGCGGGGCAGTCGCGCCTAGTTGGTCGCCGCTTGCGCCTCTTCGGCGTAAACAAAGATCGCGTCAAAGACCGCCTGGCTGTCGAAGGTGTCCTTGTTGTCTTCGATCCACTTGTCCCAGACGGGGCGGCCAGCAACTTCGCGGAACTCCGCGATCTGTTCGTCGGAATAGGTGATCTTTTCCATCGTGCTTTCGAACAGCTTGAGGTTGCCTTCGTCCTGGGCGGCGTAGGCAGCCTGTTGGGTGTCCAGGACCAGATCGCGGTTATCCATCAGGAAATCCTGATACGCGGTCGGCAATGCCTCGAACGCAGTCTTGTTGAGCACCCAACCGCATTCCGACGTGCCGGGCGCCATGTTGGACGTGTACCATTCGGCCTCTTCATTGATCTTGAACGCGACATGGGCGTAGGTCATGGGAAAGGCGGCGGCATCAACGGTGCCGTTCTGGAACGCGGTCAGTGTTTCGGCGGCAGACAGCGTCTGGTTTATCGCGCCGATGGTTTCCATCGCATCGCCAAGACCGCCGCCGGCACGGACCCTTTTACCCTTCCATCCGTCCAGAGTGGTGGGGGCAGGACCAGTGCCCATGATCTCGTATTGTGGCAGCAGGCCGGACGCGTATGGGATCGCGTTCCACTTCGCCATGTCCGCGACGATGGCGGGATGATCGAACATCTTCTTGAAGACGTACTTGTGAACTTCCGGGTCACCGATCGGCAGGAACGGCAGCGAGAAGACCATCCAGGCGGGGTTCTTGCCGGGATGGTAGAAATTGCAGATGCCCGCGCCCTCGAAGGCATTCAGCTTGAGCCCGTCGAGGTTCTCGCGCGAGTTACCCAATTGATCGGCATAGAAAATCTTGATCTGGAACTTGCCGTCCGTGGCTTCGGCAGCCTTTTCCGCCAGCGCCTCCATGCCGGAGGTCAAGGCCCGTGGGTTGCCATACATCGAGATCTTCCAGAAAACGGCGGGCCCTTCGATTTCGGCGGCCGAGGCCGGGCTTGCGATCTGCAGTCCTGCCAGCGCAAGGGCAACCAAGGGCGCGAGGTGCTTGTTCATGTCGAGATTCTCCCATTCTCAAATCGGCGGCAATATAATCGATGTTATCACAAAATTGGCATTAATATAGATTAAACTTCTGCGCGGCGGCTTCCACCGATTTTTTGGGGGCGTCGCCAGGGCTGTGCTCGGCTTCGGCGTCAGAAGAACGCGAAATATCAGTGCGATGCGCACAAGCACGGGCGTGAAGGCCGATGGCAGGTCCAGTCCTCCATCAATCATCATGGGCAAAAGGGCGAGGGACGCAGCCGCGCCGGGCCCGGCGTGGTGCTCACAACTTGGGAAGTTCATGGTCGGCAGGGTGCTCACGCGCAACGACGCGCCGGACTACGAGCTTGCGCCGGGCCGCACACGCTCACCATCGCTGCTGTTGCACGCGGCTGGCCCGACCACTGCACCAAATGCGCGTGCTCGAAATGGTCCACGCCAGTTCACCGTGTCGCGGCGGCCTTGGACAAGAAGGCAGGCGTCAGGCAGACCGACCGGTCGGCGGAGACTTCAGGATGGTGCCGTCATCGGATGCCGTCGCGCCCGGCGTTTCTGGCTCGGCGCGGGGCGGTTGATAGCTTTGCGCCTTTTCCTTGAGGGTCCGGAACTTGCGCGACAGGTTCTCAAGCTTGGCCTCCCACGCCGGATCGGGGGCCTGTCCCTCGATGGTGCGCAGGTAGACGTCCATCATGCAGGCGATCGCGAAAGGCTCGAGCAAGGCCGCCTTGACCGCCCAGGCAAACAGAAGCGCAAAGACCATGCCCCCCGCCGACCAGGCGCCGGGAATGAGGTGAACGGCCAGCGCGGCTGGCGCGAGAAAGACCAGGAACACCACGAAGGACAGGCCATAGACGATCAACGCCAGCCAGGCGGCATTCTTGAGCATCGGCTTGTAGTTCTGGGCGTAAAGGATCAGCGCGGTCTGTGCCGATGCCCAGGCGTTGTCGGATTTTGTGCGGATCGCATAGGCAAGGATGACCTCGTCGATGAACCCGACGGCGATGCGCAGGAATGCCTGAAGAACCGAGACCGCTTGCCGTGCGCCCGGTATGGGCAGCATGGTGACAAGGCCGCGAACCAGACCGGTGATGGCGCGCAGCACACCCTTGACCAGTTGGTCGACCCCGAAAAGCACGCTGGCCTGTGCGAAGCGGCCTGTCACGACCTCACGGGCATAGGTGATCTGAGAGCGTCCTTCGGGCATCTTCTCACCGTCGAGAAGCTTGATGAGCACGGCGATATGGCCCGCCTTTACGATGTAGAGGATGTATTCGCGCAGCAGGTACATGACAGCGGCAGTCAGGCCGAAACCGGCAATGCCGCCCCACATGGTCGTGCTGGCCCGGAACCCTTCGTCACCGAAGCCGCCGATGCCCCAGCCGATGCCTGCGCCGACCCCGGTAGCAAGCACATAGGCCAACGCCGCCCCGAAATAGACCGCCACGCGCAACAGCACGAATGGCAACGTCTTGAGCATCAGCCCGAAGGCGCGTCCGACCGAGAAATCCCACATGGATCGCACCTCCGATTTGGCTGCGTGCAGTCTGCCAGGCACTCTATGGGCGCGGGGCGGGATCGTCCCCGTTCGTTTGCAGGGGGAGAAACGGCGCAAGTTCGAATAGAAACTGTCTCGACCGATGCTACGAGGGAGAGGCCGGATGGGAAGATCTGTTTTCACTGGAGTGGTGGCAATATCCGCGCTCGTTGCAGCCATGTCCCTTCCGGCATGGGCGCAAACCTCTGTCGATTTTTCGGAGAATGCACAGGCAACCGTCATCGTGGATGGTGCTGAATACAGCTTTGGCGGCGACTGCATGCTGATGGGGCGGAATGGCGCGAACCAGTTGAGAATGTCGATTCCGGGCACCGGCCCCGACGGCGCGCATCTTTTTCTGGTCTTGTTCGCCACGTCTTTTGCGCCAAGCCAGTTCACGATCTATTCCGGGGCTGACCCCGAAGCCGCGCAAGAGGCCTCGGTGAACGATGATCGTTCGGCCTGGCTCTTGCGAGGGGGCGGAGGCCCGGCCGGGGTCGAGTTTTCGGCTGGCTCGATCACCGCCGACATGGCGGCGGCCGTGTATTCCAACGGCGAGAAGGCCGACGGCGATGCCTCTGTTCAACTCGATGTCACCGGGTGCTAAGGTCGTGGTGGCCTACGTTCCGTAAGCGAGCGTTCTGCTGCGCCCTGACCGGGTCTTCAGCCGGCCCTTGAGGAAGGCAGCCAATGCCGAAGACATCCCCCAATGGCATCAGGAAGGTCATCCTGTGCGTCGAGGACGAGCAGCACCTGCGGCAGGATCTTGTCGAAGAACTTACCGCCGCGGGCTTCGAGGCCATCGGGGCATCCGACGGAGGCGAGGCGCTTGCGATCCTGGATACACTGCGCCCGGATCTTGTCTTGTGCGATATCTCGATGCCGCAGATGGACGGGTTCGGGTTTCTGGACGCGGTTCGCAGGCAACGTCGTGAACTGGCGGACGTGCCCCTGATCTTTCTGACGGCTCTTGGGGAACGCGAGGCGGTGATCGCCGGAAAACTGGCGGGGGCAGATGACTATCTGGTCAAACCGATCGACTATGACCTGCTGCTTGCCACCATCGAGGCCCGTCTTGGGCAGGTAGAGCGGATGGCGGCCAAGGTCGCGCAGGATGTCGCTTCGCTTCGCCACGCCCTGAATGGCCCCATCGCAGCGCGGCGCCACGGAATCGAGGGCATTCTTGACATGTTGTCCTTTGGTGTCGTGGTCGTATCAGGCGCTGGCGTAAGGTTCGCGAACCGGGCCGCCAGGAAAATGCACGACGCCGAAGACGGGGTTGTCATCGGCAGTGCACTACGCGCAGGCACGCAGGTTTCAAACACCCGGTTGAAGGCGCTGGTGGACACCGCGTGCGCCGCCGCCGCGCGCGGAGAGGACTATCTCGCCAGCCATTCCGTCCCGAGGCGGTCGAACTCTTACAATCTTCTTCTGACCATCTGTTCGCTTCCCCAGTCGACTGACGCTGCCTCACCTGAGCATCTGGCCGTTGTCTTCATCTCTGACCCTACGCGCCGTCCAGAGGTGTCCAACGCTGTGTTATCCGACCTGTTCGGATTGACGCCGACGGAGGCCGAAGTCGCCCGCGCCCTGACAGGTGGACGCAGAGCCGACGAGATCGCGCAGGACATGGCAATCTCGGCTACCACCGTGGCGTTTCATCTGCGCAACCTGTTCGACAAGACCGGAACCCACAGGCAGGCCGACCTGATCGCACTGATCCTCACCGGCCTTGCGTCCATCGGTCCGGCACAAGGCCCGGCAAGCCGGGAACCGGTGTGAAGAAGCAGGCGAGCCGGTTGCGGGCGATCCTGACCTGCCGGGAAGGCTCAAGCCCCCTTGCTGTCAGTCAGCAGCGCCTCGGACGGTCGGCGATAGCCATCGACGCGGCTCTCGATGAGGCTCCTCAAGCGCTCTGAATCGCCGTCCGTGATCGCACGCTCCAGCTCCTTGAGCATCGCCGCAACCTCGATCTGCGACAGGCTCTTCTCGGCAGCCCGCAGAATCTTGGCATGCGGTGTCGCAACAAGGCTGTCGTCGTCGATCAGCAGTTCCTCGTACAGCTTTTCGCCTGGGCGAAGGCCCGTCACGACGATCTCGATGTCACCATCCTCGGCGCCGGATTCCTTCACGGTACATCCCGACAGCTCGATCATCTTACGCGCGATATCCATGATCCGGCGCGGCTCGCCCATGTCGAGGACGAAGACGTCGCCGCCATGAGCATAAGCGCCAGCCAGCAGGACGAGGCGCGCGGCTTCGGGGATCGTCATGAAGAAACGAGTGACGTCGGGATGCGTGACCGTCACCGGCCCGCCAGCCGCAATCTGGCGCTGGAACAGCGGCAGCACCGATCCCGACGAGCCAAGCACATTCCCGAAACGCACCATCGCGTATTTCGTCACAGGAGACCGCGTCTGGATGTCCTGCACCACGAGTTCGGCCATCCGCTTGGTCGCGCCCATGATGTTCGTCGGACGCACCGCCTTGTCGGTCGAGATCAGGATAAAGCGTTCGACCCGTGCCTCGCGCGCGGCCTCGGCCACGACCTGCGTGCCGAGAACGTTGTTGCGCGAGCCTTCCAACTCGTTGTCCTCGACGATGGGGACATGCTTGTACGCAGCCGCATGAAGCACGATCTCGACACCCTCATCGCGCAAGACAGAGGTGACGCGGGCCTTGTTGGTGATCGACCCAAGCCGCGTGACCACGACAGCCCCGGTGTCCGCCGCGGGCTTTCGAAGCTCGGCGTCGATGGCGTAGAGCGCGTATTCGCCCTGTTCGAACAGAACGATCTTGGACGGATTGCAGGCAAGAAGCTGGCGGCACAGTTCCGACCCGATGGCCCCCCCTGCCCCGGTCACCATCACCACGCGGCCAGCATAGGCCTTGGCGATTTCGGGCTGGTTGAGGACAACGCCGTCGCGGCCCAGGAGATCGTCAGGCGTGACGGTTCGCAGCGATTCCACCAGCCCCTTGCCCGACATCAGGTCGATATAGGACGGCAGAACCTTCACCTCTACGTTGTGACGCGACAGCTCCTGCACGATTGCGGCGCGGCGCGCAGCGTTCAGCGACGGAATCGCAATGAGAATGACGCGCACCCCATGCTCGGCGACCAACTGGCCGATGCGGGACGTTGGATGAACGGTCAGACCGCCGACCAGAAGCCCCCTGAGGCTGGGATTGCCATCGACGAAGGCGACAGGCCGAACCTCTCGCGACCGCATCAGCGACGAGGCAAGCTGCATCCCAGCGGCACCTGCACCGTAGATCAGGACTGGGGTCCGTTCCTGTCTGCTCTTCCCGATAAACGCAATGACCCAAACGGCGCCGAGGCGAATCAGCGTGGCGGACATGAAGAACAGGGTCGCAAAAATGATTGGGACCGATCGTGGTGACGGAATTTGCAGGTAGTAGCTGAATATCATTGCCATCGCGGAGATCAGACCCCCAGCGGCCGCGATGTTAATCAGCGCGGACGGCTCCATTGCATGAAGCCTTATGTGGCTCAGGCGCAGCCAGTGCATCACCGGAATACCGGCGAGCGGTACGAGGACCAGCAGGACCCACGCCTCTGGGATGAACCGCGGAAACGGATAGTAGACCCCGAAACGCAGGGCGAAAGCGCCGTACAGGCACAGGACGATAAGGATCAGGTCGCTGGAAAAAATGATCCAGCGCTTGGTTGCGCGGGGCAGGTCTCCTAGCGACTTCAAGAGGGGGCTACCGTTCATCACCGTCCATGCCTTACTCGACGTCACCGAAGCTTACCAGAGACGGCATCGCCGAAGAAGCCTGTGCGCGAGCGTCTGCTCAGGCGATGATGCTGACTTGCGACACGGCAGGGTCGACTGACGAAAAGGCGGCCAGCACCAGACCCTTGAGGTGAGTCTCGACGTAGGCTGCATGAAACCGGCTGGGCGCGCGCAGGGTCAGGCGGCCCCCTGCCCTGTACTCTAGTTTCAGCGCGTGCAGCCAGGACGCAAAGGTCGCCGGATCCTGTCCGTGAAGGATGCCCTGAACGAGCGACCAGTCGTCGCCGTCCGTCACCTTCGGCGCCGTCACCAACGGACCGCCGCGCAAGGGCACGACATTGTCGGTGGCCTCGGGCGCAGACAGCCGTTGTTCGAAATCGGGACCGACCCTCGACCAGTCGCCGGAGGTCTGGGCCAGGATGCTGTCGATCGCCAGCCCGTATTCCGTCACCCTGCCCCGTGCGCCTTGCCGGTGGACGCGCAGCCAGCCCATGGCGCGCAGCTTGGCCATCTCGCGTTTGACGGTCCGTTCGTCGCAGGACCACAGCCGGGCAATCTCGCGCTGGCCGACGGCAAGCTGGTCGCGCTGCCAGTTGTAGCGCGCCGTGACGAGAGTGGTCAGACGCAGGACGAGACGTTGTTCGGACTTGCCGCGAGACAAGGCATAGGCGCCAAGCGCGGTGATCAGATCATACTTCTTCGCGGCGGCGCCTTTGCCGACCGGTGAAATGGCATGCATGGTGCTGCCCCTCGTGTTCCTGCGCCGTTGTTACGGTCGCTGCCTCTGGTCAGGATCTGGTGTCCCGTTGTCTTTGATCCGGGAAAGAGGTCATTCCAAGCGCTCTTTCCCGGACGCTGCCAATTAGCGTCCGGTAATTCGATTCTGTCAAGGGTGGAGCCTGCCAGGGCGATCTGAAAATCAAATCCGAGAGTATTGAATCGGTATCAATGGTATTGGGTGACGATCTGTGTGTCCCCTAATATGTCAGAAATGTCCCCCAATCTGTGGCGGCGGGTGCCAGGATGTCACCCTATATCTGGTCGCCGTGCGCAGGTCGGTGACCCTTTGGCCGCGCTTGCCCGCGAATCGGTTGGCACCCTTGTTTCTTGATGTCCCTGCGGGGACACAGCCTCAACGTTTCGAGGATATTCGCTTTTGCGTTTTCTGCAAATCCGGCGTAAATGAAAAACAGACAAGAATTAGCGTCCCTTCGGGGACGTCAGATTTTCGAAAGGGGCAGCATGTATACCCACGAGGACCTTGCGGCGATGCAGCAGCAGTCGCTCAAGATGCAGGGATGGATCCGGCAGCAGACCTATTCCCCCGAGATGGAGAAGACGCTGCGTCGGTTTTCCAGCTGGGAAGTGGCGGAGCTGATCTTTCAGGTGAACCAGTCCACATTGCGCGGGCGGCTTGCGTCCGACCCGTCGCTGCCGCAGGGGCTGGTGGAAGAGGACGGTCGCCAGCGCTGGTATTCGCTGGACGAGATCAACGAGCTGCGCCGCAGGCTCAAGGTCAATCGGCAGTCGCTGATGCCGAAGCGCCCCGCGAACAAGCGCGCCTTCCGCTCTGCCATCGCCAATTTTAAGGGCGGCGCGGGCAAGTCGACGGTCGCGCTGCACTTCGCCCATGCCGCCGCGCTTGATGGCTACCGGGTGCTGGCGGTGGACTTCGATCCGCAGGCGACGCTGTCGCATTCCATGGGGCTGGCGGACGTGTCCGAGGAATACACCGTCTGGGGCATCATGGCGCGTGACCTGATCCGCGAGACGGAGCGTATGAATGCCAGCGCGCGCGGTGCCGAATCGGGCAGCGCCCTGCCCCAGCGCAAGCTGCCGTCGTCGATCACCGAGATGGGGCTGGCCGATCTGCGGGTGTCGGACTTCCTCAAGCCGACCAGCTGGCCGACCATCGACATCATTCCAAGCTGTGCCAACGCGGCCTTCGTCGAATTCGCCAGCGCGCAGTATCGCTACCTCAATCCCGAATGGTCGTTCTTCGCCGCCGTGTCGCGCTATCTCGATGCGATCCCGCCCGATGCCTATGATCTGGTGATCTTCGATTGCCCGCCCGCCATCGGCTACCAATCGATGAACGCGGTCTTCGCGGCGGACATGCTCTATATCCCGTCCGGCCCCGGCTATTGGGAATACGATTCGACCACCTCCTTCATCGGTCAGCTGGCCGAGGCGCTCGAGGATCTGGGGCGCATCGGCAATGTCCCCGCGGGGACAAAGGTGCCCAAGACATTCCAGGACGTCCGCTTTCTGCTGACACGGTACGAGCCGAACAACGATCTGCACCGCGCGATGTATGCAGCCTTTCAAAAGGTGTTCGGCGACAGGGTGACGGACAACCCGATCGAGATGACCCGCGCGGTCGAACAGTCGGGGCGGTTCCTGTCCTCGATCTACGAGATCGACTACCGCGAGATGACGCGCGAGACGTGGCGGCGGGCGCGGGGATCGTTCGACAAGGCCTATGATGAATTCAAGACCCACGCGCTGGTCGCCTGGGACAAGCTGGAGGACGTGGCATGAGCGGCAAGCGTCGTGTGTTCGACATCGATTTTCCCGAAGACCCGGTGGCAGAAGCTCCGGCAGGCGTGCCCGAGCCCCCTGCCCCATCCGGCCCCGGCGCGCGGCGCGGCCCGATGGCCTCGGCCATCTCGGAAACCGCAGAGGCGCTAAGCGACCGGCATGCCGCCGAGGCTGCGATCCGCGAGGAGAACGACCAGCTTGCGCATGAGTTTGTCCGGCTGAAGAAGCTGGGCCTGATCGTCGACCGCATCCCGCTGGACGCCGTGCGCGCCTCCAAGCTGACGCGTGACCGGAGTGATGCGCGCGACCCCGAGCTTGATGATCTCAAGGCGTCGATCAAGGCCGTGGGCCTGTCCAACCCGATCCGGGTGGAAGAAGCGGAAGGGGGGTTCGAGCTGATCCAGGGCTATCGCCGTCTCGCCGCCTACCGAGAGCTTCATGCCGAAACCGGCGACGAGATTTATGCGACGATCCCTGCCGGTCTGGTGGCACGCGGCGAGACGATGCAGTCGCTCTATCGCCGGATGGTCGACGAGAACCTCGTGCGGCGCGACATCTCTTTCGCGGAAATGGCGCAGTTGGCGTGGTCCTATCTCAAGGACAATCGCCAGGTCATGGAGAACGTACACGAGGCGGTCGAGGTGCTGTACAAGTCCGCATCACGGCAGAAACGGTCTCACATTCGCACCTTCGCCGTGCTGATCGGCGCCATCGGCCCGCACCTCAAACACCCCGAGGCTTTGCCGCGCGCGCTTGGCACTGACCTCGTCAAGGCGATGGAGGGCAACCGCGCCTTGTCGCACTCGCTGACCCGTGCCTTGGACGCAGAGCCGGACCGGAGCGCCGAGCGAGAGCTTGCGATTTTGCGAGACTACGCCGACCGCAAGCCGGTCGCGCTAAAGACGCCGAAGCCCGAAGCGCGGACCTCTGCCAAGACCACCTTTCGCGTCAGCCGACCCGAGGGTCAGGCGAAATGCACGGCGGCGGATGGGCGTGTCGAATTGCGGCTGGACCGGGATTTCACGGCCGTTGATCGCGCGCGGCTGGAGGCTGCGGTGACGGCGTTCTTCAAGGCGCTCGACGACTGAACAGACAGAGTTGAGATGAAACAGGGTCTGATCGCTGCGGTCAGGCCCTTTTCGTTGGCGGATGTCCCTGCGGGGACATTGCCGTCTTAGGGGTGAGTTGCGGCGAAGGTCAGGATAGCCTTCGCCACTGCCTCGCACGCTTCTTCGTGCACCAGATGCCCAAGCTCGCCAAGGCTTTCAACGCGCGCATGTGCCATCCGCGCCGCCGCGTCGCGGGATGTCCCCGCGGGGACAGTGCCGTCTTTTTCGCCGACAAGGAACAGCGTCGGCACCTTGATCTGCGGCAGGCGGGACAGCAGGCTGTCCAGCTTCCACTGCGCCATCATCTGAAGCGTGCCGTCGACATGCGCTCGGTCCTGCACCAGCCTCGTATACAGCTGAAGCATCTCGGCATCGACCACCGATCCGGTGCTTTCCAGCAGATCGCGCACCCGCGCCTCGCCGCCGGAAAACCGCGAGAACAGCGTCGGCACCAACGGGTTCAACGCCAGCATCTTCGCCATCACCGGGAACAGCACGCCCGAGATGCCCTTGAACGACCCAAGCGCGGCGTTGATCCCGACGATCGCCTTGGGGGCAGTTGGCAGGATCTCGGCCAGCCGCAAGGCAACCGCACCGCCCGCCGAGTGTCCGACGATCAGGTCCGGCGCCCAGCCTTCCTGCGCCAGCAGCGCGGCCAGATCCTCGGCCATCGCATCGAGCCCGCAGCGCCAGCGCGTGCCAAGCTGGGTGAAGCCCTGTCCCGGCAGATCGGGCGCGATGCAGGTCATGTGCGGCGCCAGAAGCGGCATCAGGCGACGCCAGCTTTGCGTCGCGCCGCCTGCGCCGTGCAGCAGCAGGCACACCGGGCCGTCGCCCATCACCTGCACATGCCAGCGATGCGGTCGGCAGGCGATGCGCCGGGAGGCATCGGCGTGCGGCCATCCGGCAAGATCCTCGGGCCAGCGCATGTCAGTCCAGCGCCGCGCCGACGGCGCGCGACAGACGGTCCGCATCCGCGCGCGGCAGCGGCAGATAGATCGCGTCCATCTCGGCGGCCAACTGGCCGAGCGTGGGCGCAGGGCGATTGCCGGTGTCGATCAGCAGCCCGGCGATACCTTGTCCCCGGAGGGACCGCGCGAGCCGGCTGGCATCCTCGGCCGCCTGCGCGCGCCCCGGCTGACCATCGAGGCCGACATTGGCGCGACCGTCGGTCAACACCGCAACGGTGGGCGTCATGCCCCGCGCCCGTGCCTGCATGGCAAGTTCGAGCGCCACCTGGAGGCCAGAGGCAAGCGGCGTGCCGCCCCCGCCGGGCAGGCCCGCAAGGCGACGCTTGGTCTGCACAAGGCTGCGGGTAGGTGGCAGCAGCAATTCCGCCCCCGTGCCCCGGAACGAGATCAGCGCAACATGGTCCCGGCGGGAATAGGCCTGCGCCAGCAGCAACTCGACGGCGCCTTTTGCCTCGGCCAGACGCGCCATTGCTGCAGAGCCAGACGCATCGACGGTGAAGATCAGCAAGCGGTCGGACTTGCTCTCGTACCGCTTCACGCGGATGTCGGATGGGCGGATATGCAGCCCCTGTCCCCGCGGGGACATCGCCTGGCGCACCGTTTGCCAGGGCGCGGCGGCGCGAAGTGTGGCGATCAGGTCGATGCGCGATTGTCCGTCCAGCTTGCCGGGGCGAGAGGGAAGGGGGCGACCGCGACGGTTGCCCTTCTGCGCGGCGCCGGTTCCGCTCGACGTCTTCGACATGCGCGTCGCGCGCCCCGCAGCAAGTCGGGCCAGCAATTCGGGCGGCAACGCGGCGCGCGCGGCCTCGATCAGCAACTCGTCGGGGATGCCGTCCTGTTGCTGCGTCTCTTCCTCGACGCTGTCGTCGGGTCGGTCCGGTTCGGGCGGCGGCGGCTCATCTTCCTCGGGTGTCCCCGCGGGGACAATGGTGGCGCGGTGCCCGTAGACCAGTGTCGCGGCCATCGACAGATCCTCGTCGCTCACGATGTCCCGGCCCCAGAGCGCAGAATGGGCGCGGGCGGCCGCGAGGGCGAGGCGCGGAGCGCGCAGGCTGTCGATGCCAAGGGAGGCCGCGGTCGTGGTCAGCGCGGCGATGGCATCCGCCGGGATGATGATGCGACTCAGGCGGGCGCGCGCCACCTCGATATCCCACTCGGTCTCGATCTCGGTATCACCGATGGCCACGTTATCCAGCGCGACGAACAGGCCCAGCCGGTCGGTCAACGCCGAAGGCAGACCTTCGTCCTCGTCCGCCGATTCGTCCAGCGCGACAAGGCAATGCGTGCCGCCGTCCAGCGCCTGTGCCAACCGGGCGCCAAGCGCAGGCGTGGCGCGTTCGGCCATGGTCAGGATCAGTGCCGAGGGTGTATCCAGCAATCCGCGCGTGCGCCGAATGTCCCCGGCGGACAGGGTCGCGGCTAGATCGACGCCGCCGAACAGCGCGTCATCGCCGATGCCGGGATGCAGTTTCCGGCGGGGCAGGGGAAGCGCACCCAAACCTTCGAGGAAGGTATCGCGCACTGGGCCGGAGCGGGCGCGCAACCAAAGGCCCGTCAGCCCCACGGGATCGACGCACAGCAGCGCCAGAGCCAGCCGGGCGCGGGCCCATGTCTCCAGCCCGGCGGTCAGGCGAGAACCTCGTCCACGACGCGGGCCACGCGGGTGGTCGATCCGGCATCGTCCAGCGGATCACGGCGAAGCCGGTGACGCAGAGCCGAGGCTGCGACGGCGCGAATATGGGAACGATCGATCCGTAATTCTCCAAGGAAGGCCGCGTGGGCACGGGCCGCCTTGAGCAGCGTCAACTCGCCCCGCAACCCGTCTGACCCCAGCGCGACGCACAGCTCGGCGCAGTCACGAAGGGCGGTATCGGGGGCGACCACGTCAGGCAGGACGCCGCGCGCCGCAAGGATCTGCTTGCGCAACTTGGTGTCCTTGCCGCGCCATGTCTTGAGGAATGCCTCAGGCTCGCGTTCATAGGCGTCGCGGCGGCGGATCACTTCGATCCGTTCCTCCATGTCGGTGGGGGATTTCACCTCGACCGACAGGCCGAAGCGGTCCAGCAGCTGCGGGCGCAATTCGCCTTCTTCGGGGTTGCCGGATCCGACGAGCACGAAACGCGCCGGGTGGCGGATCGACAGGCCTTCGCGTTCCACCACGTTCTCACCCGACTGGGCGACGTCGAGCAGCAGATCGACGATGTGATCCTCCAGCAGGTTCACCTCGTCGATATAGAGGTATCCGCGGTTGGCACGGGCCAGAAGCCCCGGCTCGAACGCCTTTTCCCCGCGGGTCAGGGCGCGTTCGATGTCGAGCGCGCCGACGACGCGATCCTCGGTCACGCCAAGCGGCAGATCGACCACGGGGGTAGGGCGCGTGACGATCTTTTTCGACCCTGTTTCAGCCCAATCGGGGCAATCCTCGACCCGGGCCGAGTTCACCGGGCAGCCTTCCACCTGCTCTATGGGAGGCAACAGCGCGGCCAAGGCCCGCACAGCGGTCGACTTGCCGGTGCCGCGATCGCCGAACACCAGAACGCCGCCGATGCGCGGGTCGATGGCGGTCAGCACCATGGCGCGTTTCATCTCGTCCTGGCCGACGATGGCCGAGAAGGGGAAGGGTTGTGTCATGCGGCCTCCGGGCGCGCGGATTTGAACAGGGCAGGGGCATCGGACCACGCGCCGTGGGTGCCGACAACACGGAACCGCGCATACAGCTCTTCGCGGAACCAGCCGCCGTCGCGCACCTGCCGGATGGCGCGGGCGTGCGGGCCGTCTGCATGGGCGAAACGCGTCATCGACGCGGCGTCGGGCCAGATCGAGAACGTCGCCTGCTGGACCCAGGGCACCTCGCCGACGCCGATCTTGAACAGCACGTCCGGGTTGCTGCCGATGGCGCCGGAAATCGGCGGCTCGGCGCCCCAGAACCTGGGGATCGCGCTTGGCCGCAGGGTGGCGCGGGTCAGCACGGCAAGCGGGCCGCCGCCGGGGTCATCGCCGGGGGAAAACGGCTCTGTTCCGGCCCAGCGGCCGCGCGCGGACAGGGCAGACAGGATCACCGTCCAGCATTCCGTCGATTGCGCCGCCCAGCGGGAGAAGGGTGCTGCGGTCTTCGTGGCGCGGGTTGCGGCCTCTGTGCTGTCCCACGTCGCAAGGATGCCCCAGACCGAGAAGTTCGGCACCGGGGTGAACCCCTCGCCGGTGCCCGTACCGCACAGCTTGAACGTGCCAAGCCCGGCTTGTCCCCGCAGGGACAGGCGCGCGGCCCCCATCTGCCCGAGAACCCAGGCACGGGTGGCGAATCGCGAAAAGCGATACAGGCTGAGTGTGGCGATCTGCACCCGCGAGTCTCCAAAACTGTCAACCTAGTCTGACATGACGTTTCGGGGTTTGAAAGACTGATCCACAGATCTTGGCCTTGACGCAGGCCCCTGATCCGGCCGAATGTAAATCCAGATTGACACTTATGCGCGTGGCCCGGAATGACACATGACGAGCAGCCCCATGCCATCGTGATCGGCGCCGGATTGGGCGGGCTGGCCTCGGCGATGCGCCTTGGCGCCAAGGGCTACCGCGTGACGGTGATCGACAAGCTGGACATGCCCGGCGGGCGCGGATCGTCGATCACGCAGAACGGCTATCGCTTCGATCTTGGTCCAACCATCGTGACCGTACCGCAGGTGTTCCGCGAGCTTTGGGCGGCCTGCGGGCGTGATTTCGACGCCGACGTGACGCTGACCGCGATGGACCCGTTTTATGAGATTCGCTGGCCCGACGGGTCGTCGTTCACCGCCCGGCAAGACACCGACAAGATGCGCGCCGAGGTTGCCCGCCTGTCGCCCGGCGATGCCAAGGGCTACGAGCGATTCCTCAAGGACAGCGAAGCGCGCTACTGGTTCGGGTTCGAGGATCTGGGCCGCCGCCCGATGGACACGCTTCTGGGGCTGGCCAAGGTGCTGCCCACTTTCGCCATGATGCGCGCTGACAGGTCGGTCTATGCCCATGCCGCGCGCCGGTTCCGGGATGAGCGCCTGCGCATGGCGTTCAGCTTTCACCCGCTGTTCATCGGCGGCGATCCGTTCAACGTCACGTCGATGTATATCCTCGTCAGCCATCTCGAAAAGGAATTCGGGGTGCATTATGCGCAGGGAGGCGTTGCGGCGATCGCCAAGGCGATGGCGAACGTGATCCGCGATCAGGGCGGCAGCGTCGTCACCCGCACCGAGGTCGACGAGATCCTCATCGAGGCGGGCACCGCGAAGGGCGTGCGCCTTGCGGGCAAGTCGGCCGAGGTGATTCCCGCCGATGTCGTGGTGTCGAACGCGGATGCCGGGCACACCTATGACCGCCTTCTGCGCAACCACCGCAAACGCCGCTGGACCGGGGCCAGGCTCAAGCGCTCACGCTGGTCGATGGGCCTGTTCGTCTGGTACTTCGGCACCAAGGGCACGCGCGATATGTGGCCCGAAGTCGGGCATCATACCATCCTGAACGGCCCGCGCTATCAGGGTCTGGTCAAGGACATCTTCATCAACGGCAAGCTGTCCGAGGACATGAGCCTTTATGTCCACCGTCCGTCCGTCAGCGACCCAAGCGTCGCGCCCGAGGGCGGGGATACCTTCTACGCGCTCTCGCCGGTGCCGCATCTGGGCTTTGACGATCCTGTGGACTGGGAGGCGATAGGCGAGACCTATCGCACCAAGGTCGCAGCGGTGCTGGAAGACCAGCTCTTGCCGGGCCTGTCGGGTCACCTCGACGCCAGCATGACCCTCACGCCACCCGATTTCCGCGACCGTTACCTGTCGCCGCATGGCTCCGGGTTCTCGCTCGAGCCGCGCATCCTGCAATCGGCGTGGTTCCGGCCGCACAACGTCAGCGAAGAGGCCAAGGGGCTTTACCTCGTCGGCGCGGGCACGCATCCGGGCGCAGGGCTGCCCGGTGTCATCTCTTCAGCCGAAGTGCTGGGCAAGCTGGTGCCCGATGCCAACTGGACCCCTGCCGCCGAAGCGCCACGGTTGGCCGCCGAATGATCCCCGCTGCTGATCTTCTTCACTGCCGAGAGGCGATTCGCACCGGATCGTTCAGCTTTCATGCCGCTTCGCGCCTGCTGCCCGGCCGCGTGCGTGACCCGGCGCTTGCGCTCTATGCCTTCTGCCGTCTGGCGGACGATGCCGTGGACGAGAACGACGAAAAGGCGCACGCCGTCCTGACCCTGCGTGACCGGCTGGATCTGGTCTATGAGGGCCGCCCCCGGAACACCCCCGCCGACCGCGCCTTTGCCGCCGTGGTCGAAGAGTTCGAGATGCCGCGCGCCTTGCCCGAGGCGCTGCTGGAAGGGCTTGCCTGGGATGCGGCGGGGCGGCGCTATGACACCCTGTCCGATCTGTTCGACTACTGCGCGCGCGTCGCCTCTGCCGTGGGCGCGATGATGGCGGTGCTGATGCGGGTGCGCGACGCCGATGCCTTGGCGCGGGCCTGTGATCTGGGTCTTGCGATGCAGCTGACCAACATCGCCCGCGACGTGGGTGAGGATGCGCGCGCGCGCCGCATTTATCTGCCGCTCGAATGGCTCGACGAGGCCGGGATGGCGCCCGAGGCGTTCTTTGCCGATCCGCTGCCCACCGATGACGTCCGCGCCATGGTGCGCCGCCTGCTGACAGAGGCCGACCGGCTGTATCTGCGGTCCGAGGCGGGGGTTGCCGCGCTGCCCGCCGATTGCCGCCCCGGGATCTTTGCCGCACGACACATCTATGCCGGAATCGGCGGTGCGATCCGCCGCAACGGATACGACACGATCAGCTGGCGCAGCCGGACGACCAAGTCGCAAAAGATCGGCTGGCTTGGCTTGTCGACCCTGCGCGCTGGCGTTACGACCCTGATGCCCCGGTCCGCCGTGCTGCACGCACGGCCCGCGCCCGAAACCCTTTTCCTGGTCGAGGCTGCCGCGCAGAAAGCACGCCGTCCGGCCTGG
Organism: Anianabacter salinae; assembly: GCF_019061145.1. GTDB lineage: Bacteria > Pseudomonadota > Alphaproteobacteria > Rhodobacterales > Rhodobacteraceae > Anianibacter > Anianibacter salinarum. The sequence continues at coordinate 24,217 of NZ_JAHQZS010000009.1, forward strand.
GGCGATGGCCGCTCTGGCGCACTGCTTGCGCTATTTGCGCAACTGGAAATGGAAGATCGCGCACGCCGCTCTGGAACTGCCCCTCCGGCCGTATAGGTACGGTTTCATGTATTGGGCGTTTTTCGCGATATTCCTCTCCGCCTGCCTTGCTGCGGGATCGACCGGCGCGATGTTTCCGCCGGGCAAATGGTATCGCGAGCTGTCCAAGCCGCCGTGGACGCCGCCGAACTGGCTGTTTCCTGTCGCCTGGACGACGCTTTATTTGCTGATCGCAGGGTCGGCGGCGCGCGTTGCCATCCTGCCCGGCTCGGGCTTCGCGCTGTCGATCTTCGCGCTCCAGATCGCGCTTAACACGCTGTGGACGCCGGTGTTCTTCGGCCTTCACCGCCTGCGGGGCGGAATGGTCGTGCTGTCGCTCTTGTGGCTGTCTGTCGTGGCGACTGCAGGGGCCTTCTGGCTGCTCGATCCCATCGCCGGGTACATGCTGATTCCCTATATCGCTTGGGTCACAGTCGCCGGTGCCCTGAACTTCTCGGTCTGGCGGCGCAATCCCGACGTGAGGCCGGTCGAGACGCCGCTTTAAGCGCGGCCCTTACTCCCGAAACGCCCACCCCGCCCGTCGCGGCACCCGGACCGCAAGCATCGGCATCAGCCAAGGCCCGCGAAAGCGGTCCAGGTCCAGCGCCTCGTGAACGCCCACCGTGCGCTCGCCGTCCAGGACCGTTTCCACCGCCGAGCGGGAATAGAACGGCGCGTCCAGCATCGCCTTGACCTGCCGGGGCGCGTGGCCCGCATCGCATCGCGTCTCGCGGCGCAGCGCCCAGATCGTGCGGGGCAGGGGGGTCTTGGGGGGCGCAGCGCAGGGCACCGCATTGCCCCGCGCATCGAAACGGATCGCGGCGGCCAGTGTGCTGCCATCGCGCCGTGCCGCATCGTATAGGCACACCGACCCGTCACGCAGCGGGAAACGCCCCCAGGTCCAATAGCTGAAATCCTGTTCAAGCGCCCGGGTGCCGAAATTGGCGTCGAAATAGCCGTGCCCGCTCCATTCCCCGCGTCTGCCAAGGTCCACCTCGATTCGGGCCGTGGGCGCGAAAGGGCGCCAGACATGGGTTCCGGCGCTGGTCAATGGTAGCTCGACCGTGGTCAGCGCCGAAGGCGTGACGGTGATCCGCCCGCGCACCCGGCTGACCAGCGGCAGGGAAGACACCTCGTCGATGTCGATCTGCAACTGCCCGCCCCGCCAGTGCAGCCGCGAGGGGCCGACCTCGAACACATCGCGCGAAGTGCGCAGTGCGGCGCGGCCCCTGTCCGTCATGGTGAACCGCCCGCCCGGCCCGTAGGTGGCGACGTTGATGCAGACGTGGTTCTCGGGCGCCTTGCGGCCCGACCAGCGATACCAGGGCGAGAACACCGACCCGATGAAGGCGATCACCGAGACGGCGTATGTCCCGCAGTCGCTGATCCCGTCGACATACCACCAGGCATAGCCGTTCGGCGGGACGGCGAGGTGAAAGTTCGGTCCGTCAGAATCGTCTCTGCCGCGTGCCTGCCGGAGAGTGCCGCCATCGGCACCCCCGCCCCCGGATGAGTCCCGCCGCCGCACAGGTACAGCCCCGGCAGCGCCGTCCGCGCCCGGGGCCGCCGCAGCGCCGACAGCATCCCGTGCGGGCTCCGCCCGTAAAGGGCGCCTTGGCTCGACGGAAACAGCGCGTCGAACGCTAGGGGCGTCGTCAGCGCCTCGAGGCCCGGCACCGGATCGAAGGTCAGCCCCCGGTCCGAAAGACAGCGGAAGGTCAGGCTGCGGCATCGGTCTTGGTCCTCCTCGGACAGGGTCAGCCCGGCAGGGGCGTTCATGATGATCTCGAACCGTTCAGGCACGTCCGGCACCGCGCCGCCCGCCCTGTCCATCGCGCAGACGTAAAGCGTCGGGTCCTCGGGAAGGTGCCCCTTGGCTATGGGGCCGAATTCCCGCCGCGCATCGCCGCCGAAAAAGACGTTGTGATGATCGAGCGCGGCGCCGCGCGGCGCGGCGGCAAAGGTCCAGACGCAGGCCGACAGGCTGCGGGGGTGCGTCGCGGCCGAAGGCAGCAGTTTGCGCAAGGTGTCGCCAAGGCGGCCATTCGCCAGCGCCGCGGGATCGCCGTTGAACAGGACGGTGCCAGCGGGCAGGCGTTCACCGCTGGCCAGGTGAACGGCAGCGGTGCGCCCGTCCTGCACCTCGATCCGGGTCGCCTCGGCGCCGTAGATGAACTGTGTGCCGTTCGCTTCTGCGACCCCGGCCATCGCGCGTGCCAGCGCGTGCATCCCGCCTTTGACCGACCACACGCCCGCCGCCTCGGCCTGCCAGATCAGCGCCAGCAGGGCAGGGGAGGCGTAGGGAGAGCCGCCGACATAGGTGGCGTAGCGCCCGAACAACTGCCGCAGGCGCGGATCGTCGAAGGCGCCGCGCAGGTAGCCTGCAAGCGTGCGGCCGGGCAGGGTGAGAGGGATCAGCGAGGGTCGCGCCATCACCTGCCACGCCAAGGCGGCCACCGAGGGCGACGCGCTTTGCATCATGGACCCGTCGAAGGCGTCGAACAGCGCGGCGGCGCGGGCCGAGAATCTGCGAAACTGCGCGGCGGCCTTCGGGCCAGCGAACGTTCCCACGGCAGCCTCGGATCGCGCCGCGTCCGCGAACAGGTCCAGCGTCGATCCGTCCGGCCACCAATGCCGGGCAAGCCGCTCCGCGCGCGTCAGCGTGACATGGTCGTCCAGCGACGCCCCAGCCGCCTCGAACACCGCCTCCAACACCGGGCGCATCGTCAAGACGGTCGGCCCGGCGTCTGCTGGCCCTGCGGCGGTCGGCACCTGCCGCATCTTGCCACCCGGCGCAGCGGCACGGTCGATGACCGTCACGTCCAGCCCGGCATGGGACAGGCGCATCGCAGCGCAAAGCCCGCCCATTCCGGCGCCGATCACCACAACCTTGTCCTGCCGCGCGTCTCCCATGCCGGAATTGTTGACTCGGCCTGCCTGACTGTCCAGTATGATTTACACATTGGTGTCCAAATTGCCTGACATCGCTGCCTCTGAAAGAGAGCCGACATGCCGCTGACAGCCCGGATCGAGACCGCAATGACAACGGCCATCGCGCTGGGGCAAAGCGGCGCCGCGCCCGCGAAGCTTGCCAGTGCGCTGAACTATGCGGTCACGCCCGGCGGCGCGCGAATCCGTCCGACGATCCTTTTGTCGGTCGCAAAGGCCTGTGGCGACGACAGGCCGGAATTGTCCGATGCCGCTGCGGCGGCGCTCGAGCTGATCCACTGCGCCAGCCTCGTCCATGACGACCTGCCCTGTTTCGACGACGCCGACCTGCGCAGGGGCAAGCCGTCGCTGCACTGCGCCTATTCTGAGCCGCTGGCGGTGTTGGCTGGCGACAGCCTGATCGTGATGGCTTTCGATGTATTGGCCCGCGCCGGGTCCGCCGCACCCGACCGGGCACTGAACCTCGTGCGCCTTCTGTCCGCCCGCACCGGGATGCCGGGTGGCATCTGCGCGGGGCAGGGGTGGGAAAGCGAATCGCAGATCGACCTGTCCGCCTATCACCGCGCCAAGACCGGCGCGCTGTTCATGGCAGCGACCCAGATGGGCGCCGCGGCAGCGGGACAAGACCCCGAGCCCTGGGAAGACCTTGGCAACCAGATCGGCGAGGCGTTCCAGGTCGCCGACGATCTGCGCGATGCGCTTTGCGGTACGGATGAACTTGGCAAGCCTGCCGGTCAGGATGCCGTGCACGCCCGTCCCAATGCGGTGGCGGAACTTGGCGTGAAGGGAGCGATCGCCCGCCTCGACAACATCCTTGCGGGGGCGATCTCGTCGATCCCGTCCTGCCCCGGAGAGGCGCAGCTGGCCGAGATGGTCCGCGCCTATGCCGCGCGCTTCATTCCCGCGCGCGTGCGCCAGCAAGTCTGACATGACCGATGTCGCCCAGGGCCGCGCCCCGCGCCTGTCCCTTGGCGGGCGCATCAACCGTCTTGTCGCCTCGCGCCGCTTCCAGTCTTGGGCTGCCCGCTTTCCGCTGACCCGCCGCATCGCGCGGGCCGAGGGCGAGGCGCTGTTCGATCTTGTTGCGGGCTTCGTGCACAGCCAGGTCCTGATGGCGCTGGTCGATTTGCGCATCCTGCACCGCCTGTTGGACGCGCCCGCGCGTCCCGCCGCGCTGGCCGGTCAGGTGAATGTCGCGCCCGAAAGGCTGGCCGTGCTGATGCAGGCGGGGGCCGCGCTTGGGCTGCTGCACCTGCGCCGCGACGGACGCTATGCGCTCGCGCGGAAGGGCGCAGCGCTTTTGGGGGTGCCGGGGCTAGAGGCGATGATCCAGCATCACGCCGTGCTCTACCGCGACCTGGCCGATCCGGTCGCCTTCCTGCGCGGCGAGACGGACACCGAACTGGCGGGGTTCTGGCCCTATGTCTTTGGTGCTGCAGCAGCTGGCGATGGCGAGACGGCAGAGCGGTATTCGGACCTCATGGCCGACAGCCAGGCGCTGGTGGCCGAGGATACGCTCGATGCGGTGTCGCTGGCCGGAGTGCGGTCGCTGATGGATATCGGCGGCGGCACCGGGGCGTTCCTGACGGCGGTAGGCCAGCGCTGGTGTCAGATTGATCTGACACTGTTCGACCTGCCCGCTGTCGTGCCGGGCGCCCGAGCACGCTTTGATCATGCGGGGCTGACAGACCGGACGCGGATCGTGCCGGGGTCATTCCGGGACGATCCGCTGCCAGAAGGGTCCGGCGCGATCAGCCTGATCCGTGTGCTGTATGACCACCAGGACGACACCGTGCGCGCGCTTCTTGCCTCTACGCGCAGAGCGATCGCGCCCGGTGGGCTGCTGATCGTGTCCGAACCGATGTCGGGCGGGCAGCGCCCAGAGCGGGCCGGAGACGCCTATTTCGCGCTGTATTGCATGGCGATGCGCACCGGGACGGTCCGCTCTCAGGCGCAGATTGCCGCCCTGTTGCAGGACGCCGGGTTCGAGCGGATCGCCACGCCGCGCCCGCGCCGCCCTTTCGTGACCAGCATCGTGACGGCCCGGGCACCTGTAACGCTACAATGACATGGATCAATGTCTAGAAGCATTGACATGCAGAAGTGTAAGTTTAAACTGACACCTGCGACACACTATCGCGACTGAGTCTCCGCAGAACGGGACCACGCATCACAGGGAGATGCGACGTGCAGACCAACGCCGTCATTCTAACCGGACCCCGCGCACTGAAGGTTGATTCGCTTCAGTTGACGCCTCCCGGCGACGGCGACCTGGTGGTCGAGATCACGCATTCGGGCATTTCGACCGGCACCGAGAAACTGTTCTGGTCCGGCGCGATGCCGCCCTTCCCTGGCATGGGCTACCCGCTTGTCCCCGGCTACGAATCGGCCGGCGAAGTGGTCGAGGCCGCACCGGGATCATCCTTCAAAGTGGGCGATCACGTCTTCGTCCCCGGAGCGAATTGCTACGACGGCGCACGCGGCCTGTTCGGCGGCGCGGCACAGCGGTTGGTGACATCCGCCGACCGCGTGGCGCGCATCGACGCAGGTATGGGCCCCGAAGGCGCGCTTCTGGCGCTGGCCGCCACGGCCCGTCACGCGATGGCCGGAATCGACAAGGCCGTGCCTGATCTGATCGTCGGCCACGGTGTTCTTGGCCGCCTGCTGGCGCGCCTGACCGTTGCCGCCGGGGCCAAGCCGCCCACCGTCTGGGAAATTGACGCCGGCCGCGCCACCGGCACGATGGGCTATGAGGTCATTCACCCCGACGCGGACGAGCGCCGCGACTACCGGTCGATCTACGATGCCAGTGGCAACGCGGGCCTGATCGACCAGCTTGTCACCCGCATCGCCAAGGGTGGCGAGATCGTTCTGGCGGGCTTCTATACCGAGAAGCTGGCGTTCACCTTCCCGCCCGCCTTCATGAAAGAGGCGCGGTTCCGCGTCGCCGCCGAATGGACGCGCGACGACCTGACCGCGACCCGCCAACTGATCGAGGCGGGGGCGCTGTCGCTTGCCGGTCTCATCACGCACACCCGTCCCGCAGCAGACGCCGAAGCCGCCTATGCGACGGCCTTCGACGACCCCGGCTGCCTGAAAATGATACTCGACTGGAAAGGCCACGCATGACCCTCGACATTCCGAACCTCCGCTCGGAAACGAGCGAGCCGACCCTCAAGGACTTCGACCAGCGCCTGCGCGACGAAGCCAACGAGGATCTCGCGGACCTTCACACCGACGAGCCGAAGAGCAAGACACAGATCATCGCGATCTACGGCAAAGGCGGCATCGGCAAATCCTTTACCCTCGCCAACCTCAGCCACATGATGGCCGAGCAGGGCAAGCGCGTGCTGCTGATCGGCTGCGATCCGAAATCCGACACCACGAGCCTTCTGTTCGGCGGCAAGGCGTGCCCGACGATCATCGAAACCTCGACCAAGAAAAAGCTGGCCGGGGAAGAGGTGCAGATCGGTGACGTCTGCTTCAAGCGCGGCGGCGTCTTCGCGATGGAGCTTGGCGGGCCGGAAGTTGGGCGCGGTTGCGGCGGACGCGGCATCATCCACGGCTTCGAGCTGCTGGAAAAGCTGGGCTTCCACGACTGGGACTTCGACTATGTCCTTCTCGATTTCCTGGGCGACGTGGTCTGCGGCGGCTTTGGCCTGCCCATTGCCCGCGACATGGCGCAAAAGGTGATCCTGGTCGCGTCGAACGATCTTCAGTCGCTTTATGTCGCCAACAACGTCTGCTCGGCGGTGGAATACTTCCGCAAGCTGGGTGGCAACGTCGGCGTCGCAGGGCTGGTCATCAACAAGGACGACCATTCGGGCGAGGCGCAGGCCTTTGCCAAGCTCGCCGGGATCCCGGTGCTGGCCGCCATCCCGCAGGACGATGACCTGCGCAAGAAATCCGCCAACTACCAGATCGTCGGCACGATGGAGAGCCAGTGGGGCGCGTTGTTCGCCGAGCTTGGCGATGCCGTGTCCGTCGCGCCGCCGGTGCGCCCGACGCCGCTGACCCAAGACGGTCTTCTCGACCTGTTCGACGGATCGGACACCGGCGCTGGCGTCACGCTGGAACCTGCGACCGACGCGGACATGCGCGGCAAGTATCAGACCGTCAAGGAAAGCCTGGAGGTGATCTATGACGAGGCATGAGATGACGATGTCAGAGCAAGGCCGGTGCACCGTATGACCGGTGAGGTCAAATATGACACCGCCCATGAGGCTGAAGTGACGGAAGGCCGTGTGATCGAAAGTGATGGCGCACCCGCGCCCACCGCCGGTGGCGACGGACTTGGCTGCCACGCTGGCGCTGCCGAGATGGAAGCCGCCGCGCGCAAGGCGGGCCAGTCGGGCATCCTCGACCAGTACCGCGCCGATTATCCGCTTGGCCCCCACGACAAGCCGCAATCCATGTGCCCCGCCTTTGGCTCGCTGCGCGTCGGTCTGCGGATGCGCCGGGTGGCGACGATCCTGTCGGGGTCGGCCTGCTGCGTCTATGGCCTGTCCTTCGTGTCGCATTTCTACGGCGCGCGCCGGTCGATCGGCTACGTTCCGTTCAATTCGGAATCGCTGGTCACCGGCAAGCTGTTCGAGGACATCCGCGACGCGGTGCACGAGATCGCAGATCCCGACCGCTATGACGCGGTCGTCGTGACGAACCTTTGCGTGCCCACTGCATCCGGCGTGCCGCTGCGGCTGCTGCCCAAGGAAATCGACGGTGTGCGGATCATCGGCATCGACGTGCCGGGCTTCGGTATTCCGACCCACGCCGAGGCCAAGGACGTGCTGGCGGGCGCAATGCTCGACTATGCCCGCGCCGAGGCCGAGGCTGGCCCGGTTCCCGCGCCCGTTGGCGGCGTTTCCGACCGGCCCACAGTCACACTTCTGGGCGAGATGTTCCCCGCCGACCCGGTGATGATCGGGCGCATGCTCGATCCGATGGGCCTGGCCGCGGGTCCAGTCGTGCCCTGCCGCGAATGGCGCGAGCTGTATGCCGCGCTCGACTGCGGCGCGGTGGCGGCGATCCACCCCTTCTATACCGCGTCCGAGAGGGTGTTCCGCCGCGCGGGCCGTCCCGTCGTCGGCTCGGCACCTGTCGGATATGACGGCACCGCCGCCTGGCTGGCTGCCATCGGTGAGGCTTTCGGGATTTCCGCGGACGCCATCGCGGCGGCACAGAACGCCGCGCTTCCCGCGATCAAGGGCGCACTGTCCGGCGCCCGGATCGACGGGACCGTTACGATCTCGGGCTATGAGGGATCGGAACTTCTGGTCGCGCGCCTGCTGATCGAAAGCGGCGCGACGGTGCCATATGTCGGCACGGCCTGCCCCAAGACGACATCGTCCGAAGCGGATCGCGAGTGGCTGGAGGCGCATGGCGCCAAGGTCGTCTATCGCGCCTCGCTCGAGGATGACCTGTCGGCGATGGAGGCGGTGAAGCCCGACCTGGCCATCGGCACGACGCCGGTCGTCCAGAAGGGCAAGGAGCTTGGCATTCCCTCGCTCTACTACACCAACCTGATTTCTGCGCGGCCCCTGATGGGTGTCGCGGGCGCCGGATCGGTGGCCGAGGTGGTCAATGCCGCCATCGCCAACAAGGGCCGCATGGACAAGATGCGCGCGTTTTTCGAGGGCGTCGGCCATGGCGACACCGCCGGGGTCTGGGACGGCACGCCGAACCTGCGCCCCGATTTCCGCGCGCAGCACCAGAAGAAGCTCGACAAGCAGGCGCGCGCCGCGAAAGCGGAGCAGATGATATGAGGACGGCGAGAATACATATTCTCGCCGGGCGGGCGAAAGAGATTGGCGCAGCCAATCGCGTGCCCGCACCGATGCCATTCCGGGCGCGGATCGGCGGGGAGGGTTCCCCATGCTGATCCAGGACCATGACCGCGCTGGCGGCTACTGGGGCGCCATCTATGCCTTCTGTGCCGTGAAGGGCCTTCAGGTCGTGATCGACGGCCCTGTCGGCTGCGAGAACCTGCCGGTCACGTCCGTTCTGCACTACACCGACGCCCTGCCGCCGCACGAGTTGCCGATCGTCGTCACCGGGCTTGGTGAAGGCGAGATGGGTTCGGGCACCGAGGAATCGATGAAGCGGGCGTGGGACACGCTTGACCCCGCGCTGCCTGCGGTCGTCGTCACCGGCTCCATCGCCGAGATGATCGGCGGCGGCGTCACGCCGCAGGGCACCAATATCCAACGGTTCCTGCCGCGCACCATCGACGAGGACCAGTGGGAATGCGCCGACCGCGCGATGACCTGGATCTTCACCGAATTCGGGATGACCAAGGGGCGGATGCCGCCCGAGAAGAAGCGCGAGGAGGGCGCAAAGCCCCGCGTGAACATCCTTGGGCCGATGTACGGCGTGTTCAACATGCCGTCCGACCTGGCCGAGATCCGCCGCCTTGTCGAAGGCATCGGGGCCGAGATCAACATGGTGATGCCGATGGGCGCGCACCTTGCCGAGATGCGCAACCTCGTGAACGCCGACGTCAACGTCGTGATGTACCGCGAATTCGGTCGGGGCCTGTCGGAAGTGCTGGGCAAGCCGTATCTGCAGGCGCCCTTCGGCATCGACTCGACCACGAAATTCCTGCGCACCCTGGGCGAGATGCTGGGCCTCGATCCCGAGCCGTTCATCGCCCAGGAAAAGCATTCCACGATCAAGCCGGTCTGGGATCTGTGGCGGTCCGTCACGCAGGATTTCTTCGCCACCGCCAGCTTCGGCATCGTGGCGTCAGAGACTTATGCGCGCGGTGTTCGGCATTTCCTTGAAAGCGACCTGGGCCTGCCCTGCGCCTTTGCGGTGGCCCGGATGCGCGGCAAGAAGACCGACAACGAGGAAGTGCGCGGCTTCATCCGTAACAAGCGGCCGCTCATCATCTTCGGGTCGATCAACGAAAAGATGTACCTCGCCGAGACGAAGGGCGGGCACGGCCCGCAGCCGACGTTCATTCCGGCGGGCTTTCCGGGCGCCGCGATCCGCCGCGCCACGGGCACGCCGTTCATGGGCTACGCCGGGGCGACCTATGTGCTGCAAGAAGTCTGCAACGGCCTGTTCGACGCGCTGTTCCACATCCTGCCGCTGGGCACCGAGATGGACGCCGCCGACGCCACGCCGACCACGCTGCGCCGCGATTTCCCCTGGGACGAGGACGCCCAGGCCGAGCTCGACCGGATCGTGGCCGAACACCCCATTCTGACCCGCATTTCCGCTGCCAAGACCCTGCGCGATGCCGCCGAACGGCGCGCTCTGTCGCAGGGGGCCGAGCGGGTCGTCAAGGAAACCGTCGCGGCACTGCGCGGCGCACAGATCACTCAAGGAGGAACCTGAGATGGCCGATTATACCGTGGACGCACCGTCCCAAGCCCGCCGGTCCGGCGCGCCCAAGACCGAATTCGCCGTCTACTTCGGGATCATCTTCCTGGCGACGCTGCCGCTGGCAACGCTGACCTGGGCGCTTTCGGCGCTCAAGCAGGGCGGCTTGCCGGACAAGGGCCCGATGGCCCGCGCCTGGACCCAGGCGCGGATCATCACGCCGATGATCTTTTCGGCCTGAAGGCCGGTCGTGCCTGCGGGCGCGACGATCTTCTCGGCCTGACGGCCGACAGAATTCCAGTCCCGGAATACGGGGCTGACACGAAATTCGCCTTCCCTAGCCGGGATCGCGGATTGCCTGTCCGGCATGATGCCGGGCGGGGACCCGGCCGCGGGGTTCGCGGCGTCAGTCTGGCGATCCGGAGGAGAGTTAATGGCTGATAGGACTGACCTGTCTTTTACAGGTCTTACCGACGAGCAGGCACAGGAACTGCACTCGGTTTACATGAGCGGGCTCTGGCTTTTCACAGCCATTGCCATCGTGGCTCATATCGCGACGTACATCTGGCGTCCGTGGTTCTGAGGGGGATTGAAGCATGAGCAAGTTCTACAAGATCTGGCTGATCTTTGATCCGCGTCGCGTTTTCGTGGCGCAAGGGGTTTTCCTCTTTCTTCTGGCCGCGATGATCCATCTCGTCGTGCTTTCGAACGGGATCAACTGGTTCCAGACCGCTGCCGAACGCGCAGCGGGCATGTGATCAGAGCCCTTCGATGGCAAGAAACAGTCGCGGGCGGGTTCGCCCCGCCCGTGACAATCCCAAAGGATGAACGAAGGCCCCGGGTGTGACGCCCCAAGCGCCTCCAACAAGCGGAGAGGGAAGCATGGCACTGCTCAGCTTCGAACGGAAATACCGCGTGCCGGGCGGCACGCTTGTCGGGGGGAGCCTGTTCGACTTCTGGGTCGGGCCGTTCTTCGTCGGCTTCTTCGGGGTGACGACGGCGTTCTTTGCGCTGCTCGGCACCATTCTCATTTTCTACGGCGCGGCGATGCAGGGGGAATGGAACCCGTTCCTCATCAACATCCCCGCACCCAACCTGGAATACGGGCTGGGCGCGGCACCGCTGGCCGAGGGCGGTCTGTGGCAGGTCATCACGATCTGCGCACATGGCGCCTTCATCAGCTGGATGCTGCGCGAGATCGAGATCTGCCGGAAACTGGGCATCGGGTATCACGTGCCCTTCGCCTTCGGCTTCGCGATCCTCGCCTACACCACGCTGACGGTGATCCGGCCGATCCTGATGGGGGCCTGGGGCTATGCCTTTCCCTACGGGATCTTCACCCACCTCGATTGGGTGTCCAACACCGGCTACACCTACGGCAACTTCCACTACAACCCGGCGCACATGATCGCGGTGACGTTCTTCTTCACCACCTGTCTCGCGCTTGCGCTGCACGGCTCGCTGATCCTGTCGGCGGTCAATCCCGAAAAGGGCGAGACCATCCGGTCGCCGGACCACGAAGACACGTTCTTCCGTGACTTCATCGGCTACTCGGTCGGCCCCTTGGGCATTCACCGCCTTGGCCTTTTGCTGGCGCTCAACGCCGCCTTCTGGAGCGCGGTTTGCATCGTGATCTCGGGCACCATCTGGTTCGACCAGTGGGTCGTCTGGTGGGATTGGTGGCTTAACCTGCCCTGGTGGGCGGACCTTTGAGGGAGGGATCTGACAATGGCTGAATATCAGAACATCTTTACCCAGGTTCAGGTCCAAGGCCCGCCCGAGTTGGGCATGGTCGAGGACGGAGTGGATCTGAACGAGCGGGGCAAGGGGGCGAGTTATTCCACGCTTCTCGGCTGGCTCGGAAACGCACAGCTGGGGCCGCTCTATCTTGGTCCCTGGGGTGTCTTGTCGCTCATGGCCGGGTCCGTCTGGTTCCTCATGGTCGGCTTCTGGTTCTGGGATCTGGCGGGCTACAACCCGGCCGTGTTCCTGCGCGATCTGTTCTTCATGTCGCTGGAACCACCGGCGCCGGAATACGGGCTGTCGATCCCGCCGATGGCGGAAGGGGGCTATTACCTGATCGCCTCGTTCTTCCTTCTGATCGGCGTGATGGCCTGGTGGGTGCGGTCCTATGTGCTCGCCTCGCAACTCAAGATGGGCAAGCATGTCGCCTGGGCCTTCGCGTCGGCGATCTGGCTGTTCCTCGTCCTTGGCCTGATCCGGCCGGTGCTGATGGGCAGCTGGTCCGAGGCGGTGCCCTACGGTGTCTTCTCGCACCTCGACTGGACGAACCTGTTCTCGCTGACCTACGGCAACCTGTTCTACAATCCGTTCCACGCGCTCTCGATCGCCTTCCTCTACGGATCGGCACTTCTGTTCGCGATGCACGGGGCCACGATCCTGGCGGTCACGCGCCTCGGCGGCGACCGGGAACTGGAACAGATCGTCGACCGCGGGACGGCCACGGAACGCGCCGCCTTGTTCTGGCGCTGGACCATGGGCTTCAACGCCACGATGGAAGGTATCCACCGCTGGGCGTGGTGGTTCGCCGTCCTGACAACCCTGACCGGGGGTATCGGTATCCTGCTGACCGGAACGGTCGTGGACAACTGGTACGTCTGGGCACAGGACCACGGCTACGGCCCGACCTACTGAGGAGGATGAGAGATGTCTGAACAAGAATGGTATCTCGAAGGCCGCCAGAAGCCCTCGCTTCGGGCCTGGGCCTTCAGCCAGATGGCGCTTGGCGCGGCCTATGCCGGGTGTGTGCTGGTGGCGATCATGGCCTTCATGATGATCCTCTACGCGGTCGGAACGATCCTGCCAGAGGCGTCGAAGGAGGCTCCGGCACCGATGCCGCCCATCGAGGCGCCGTTTGGCCGGCAGGCCGATCAGTGACGCATCGGGCGGCGCACGCCTGAGAGCACGCGCCGCCCGCAACCCTGTCCGGTCCTTTCCAGGGACTGGGCGTCGGGGTCTTCCACACCCCGGTTCCCTTCCTGTTGGCTACAGGAAACTGGCGCCGCAGGGTCCACCCTGCGGCGCATTTTGATTTCAAGGAGCCCACGGCATGACCAGCAGACCCGACACCCCGACGCTCGACCGTGTGGCCGGTCCCGCCGACCTCAAGGGTCTCACCGATGCCGAACTTGGTCGCCTGGCCACGGAACTGCGCGCCGAAGTCATTTCCGCCGTGTCCGAAACCGGCGGGCACCTGGGGTCGTCGCTGGGCGTGGTCGAGCTGACCGTCGCCATCCACGCGGTGTTCAACACCCCCACCGACAAGCTGGTCTTCGATGTCGGCCACCAGTGCTATCCGCACAAGGTGCTGACCGGGCGCCGCGACCGCATCCGTACCCTGCGGCAGGGCGGGGGGCTGTCGGGCTTCACCAAGCGGTCCGAATCCGAATACGACCCCTTCGGCGCCGCGCATTCCTCGACCTCGATCTCCGCTGCGCTTGGCTTCACGGTCGCGCGCGACATGGGCCGCCCCACCGGCGACGCCATCGCGGTGATCGGCGACGGTGCGATCAGCGCAGGGATGGCCTATGAGGCACTGAACAACGCGGGCGCCGAAAAGCGCCGCATGTTCGTGATCCTGAACGACAACGAGATGTCCATCGCCCCACCCGTCGGCGCGATGTCGACCTACCTGTCCGGCCTCTGGGCAGAGACCCCGCTGCACAAGATGGCCGAAGGCTTCGAAGCGGCGCTGCCCGGCCCCCTGCGCGATCATGCGCGCCGTGCCCGCCAGCTCGTAACCGGGATGCCGGGCGGGCAGGGGACGCTGTTCGAGGAACTGGGCTTTGACTACATCGGCCCGGTTGACGGGCATGACATGGGCCAGCTTCTGGCCGTGTTGCGCGCCGCGCGGTCCCGTGCCACCGGTCCCGTGCTGATCCACGCCTGCACCGTCAAGGGCAAGGGCTATGCCCCCGCCGAGACATCCGCCGACAAGTATCACGGCGTCGCGAAATTCGACGTGGTGTCGGGCACGCAGTCCAAATCGAAAAGCAACGCGCCCGCCTTTACCAAGGTCTTCGGCGCCGCGCTGGCGGACGAGGCGTCGCGGGATTCGCGCATCGTCGCCGTCACCGCCGCCATGCCGTCCGGCACCGGTGTCGACATCATGGCCAAACGCTTTCCCGCCCGCGTCTTTGACGTGGGCATCGCCGAACAGCACGGCGTGACTTTCGCCGCAGGTATGGCCGCGGCGGGCCTGCGCCCGTTCTGCGCGATCTACTCCACCTTCCTGCAGCGCGGCTACGACCAGATCGTGCACGACGTGGCGCTTCAGGGCCTGCCCGTGCGCTTCGCCATCGACCGGGCGGGGCTTGTCGGCGCCGACGGCGCGACACACGCGGGCGCCTTCGACATCGCCTACCTGTCCAACCTGCCCGGATTCACCGTCATGGCCGCCGGGGACGAGGCCGAGTTGATGCACATGGTCGCCACCGCCGCCGCGCATGACGATGGCCCCATCGCCTTCCGATATCCGCGCGGCGAGGGATCCGGCGTCACGATGCCGGAGCGCGGCGAAGTGCTGCAGATCGGCAAGGGCCGCGTCCTGCGCGAAGGCACCAAGGTCGCGCTGTTGTCCTTCGGCGCGCATCTGCCCGAATGTTTGCGTGCCGCCGAGGATCTCGAAGCGCGCGGCATCTCCGTGACCGTCGCCGACGCCCGCTTTGCCAAGCCGCTGGATCACGACCTGATCCGCCAGCTTGCCACGCACCACGAGGCGCTGATTACGGTCGAGCAAGGCGCAACCGGCGGCTTCGGCGCGCAGGTGCTGCATTTCATGGCAGGGGACGGCTTGCTGGACCAAGGGCTGAAGGTGCGAACCATGACCCTGGCCGACCGCTTCATCGACCAGGACAGCCCCGCGAAGATGTACGCCGCCGCCGGCCTGACCGCGCAGGACATCGCAGGCCGCGCGATGGCGGCTCTGGGTGTGGCAGAGATTAGGGTTCTGCGGACTTGAAAAACTAGATTGTTGAGGCGGCTCGCCCAGAACCTGCATCTCGGGGATCCCCACACGTAAGATTTTGTTATTCATCGTGTCTGGGAGGATAGATTGTCGTCTGGGGAAAGCGAAACCGGAGTTCCGGACATACCTTGATGGCGTAGTTCCGAGGCATGAGGAATCACCAGCGGCAAGAGGGGTTCAGCGTCGCGTTTACGGACGCTGGCGACGCCGTCATCGGGGCGCTGAGCGGTTCTCCGGCGGCGGCGCGGCGGACGATTACCTATGACAATGGCGGCGAATTTTCGGTAACCGCCCGGCGGGCACCGCTTGCCACGTTTCGGCGTGAGGCACTAGGATACGTACATAGCGACGCCGCAAATGACGCCTCTATGAACGGAGTAGCATCGATGACGCTGCGCTGTACCGTCTGATCCGCGCGGTGGATACCGCATGATCAGCCTGGCGCGCTGCAAGCACGCGGACATCTAGGACATCGACTGGATGCTCCACTCAGCATCAAGAAGATGCCTCGGCTTCCAGATGCCCATCAAGGCATTCGCTAAAAAGTTCGATGTCGCACTTGAAGAGTGAATCCAGAACGGGTTGTTCGCTGGCGACTATCTCGGCCAGAAAATGAGGGTTCCAAATGTGGGATTCAATCCACTAGTCGGAAATCTCTTCTGCCTTTTTGGGTGTATTTAGGATCCAAATGGACATAAATATGACTAAGGGCAACGACCAGATCTCCCAAGAACTCAATCCGAAGATAAATGCAGCTAAAAGGCCGAACGTGATTGGCCTAACTTGAGTATTCCGCAGTCCCGAAAAAAATGCATGTGCGAGTAACCAACCCAAAAGAGCACTGGAAAGCAGGCCTGTCTCAAACAAAATCAAGAACCAGAGACCTGGATCATTATATTGAATTGCGTCAGAAGGATACTGCGAAGGGCGCTGAAATGCGCCCCAACCGTAACCAGAAAATGCCCAGCTCTGAAAATTGGCCACGTTTAATACTAAGCCTGCTGCACGCTCGCCGAGCGTACCAAGTCCAATCAAGCGTTGCTCCAGCACATCTTCTGACCATATTCCGAAAGTTACAGCATCAAGATGTCTTGCCGCAGTAGCTATCTCAGACTCAGTAAGAGCAGAATGGCTGCTCCATTGGGCGCTGATATCGTCGAAACGCATGGAAGGCAGCCCTGAAAAACCGGTTTCGCTGGGCAAGCCGGTAAACATCAGATCTGGCTGTCTAACAAAACCCGTTAAGAGTGACACAAGAGAGCCTTCGTTACTTAATCCTAAGAATAGATAATATGCAAACAATGCGAGTGCTATGGTTGGAATAACTCTCCAGTTGCGAGAAAACATGATGTATAAACTAGTTGTCGCGATCACCGCTGTGAGTGCCGCCCGGGTACCTGTTGCAATAATGCAGATAACAAAGAGTCCAAATATTAACTGCCCGAGAACAGTTCTCCTTTCGCTAAACCAGTAGGCAACGCCCACCAATGTGCATAGTGCTGCTGCCATCCCATGGTTCCACATAAAAGGGCCTTGAATCAGCAAGGCCCCATTTCGGATGTTTACACGCTGATTGAGCCACTCATAACCTTCAATTCCCCAAAAGCTGGTTCTCATCCACGGCTTAACAGCATAGGTTCCCGAAACTATTTCAAAGCTACTGTAGGCCAGAAAACCTCCGAGAAGCATAAGAAGCACCCTCTGAACAAAAATAGGCCGGGAGTTTTCAAAGACGATCCAGAGGCAGATCGGAAATATGAACCACATGACTATGAATTGAGACGAGAATAAAATACCTGATTTCGGATTAGAGGATAGTATGGCCGATACAAGAAAAAGACATGATACAACGAGCAGTAAGCCACCTGCCTTAGGAAGGCTGATTCTTTGCCCTTTCAGGTATGTTCTTATGAGGGTGTAGGCCCCAAGCGCGACCACTGCAAGAATTGCTATACGCTGAAGGTCGAGCTGCGCGACAGAAAATCGATAGCCTAGCCCCTGTGGACTTAAGTAGGCGACTGTTAGAAGAGCAGCCCCAGCATAAGGTACCCATTTTTCCGTACAGTAACTCAATTGGTTGCGCCAATTCTGTTTCGAAATACTCTATTCATTTGTTATTCTGCGTAAGTGGGCATGGCAAGCCTGGAAGGGAACGGTTGGTGATTTCCGTGGCCATCGCATCACAGGCTCAAAACCCAGACTTTTCAAGATCCGACTGGATCGCGTGAATTTTTGAGTCTCGCCCGAAAACGCGCCAGGCGCCGGGGATGATGCGCTGATGGACCAGATCCGCCTCGAGCGCATCAAAAAGAAGACTGTCATTGTGAGAGAATAGGTAATGCGCGCTCACCGGATCGCTCTGCGGCACCCCGATCTCCAAACCCGGCCAGATATGTTTCAGTATTCCCTGTGCCTCAGTTCTAGCCTCGGCCACAGAGGTCAGAAGATGCGCGTGCAGTTCCAGGCAGCAACGCGGACCGAACTCAGTAGGAAACACATAGAGCCGGTAGAGTGGTGAGTTGGGATCGAAAACCTGGATATAACGCGGGCCCTCCAGCGACAGGCCCGAAAGACCGGCATGCAGATGCACGAACCGGCTGGCGGGGTTGCTGAGGCGCCCCAGACCCGACATCAGCACCAAGGGCACCGGATTGCAGCACCACACAGTGCAATCCGCCTCCGGCCAGTTGCCGTTGATATAAGCCCCATACTCGCCGGTCCCGTCGGGCTTTCTGCGGGCGCTGACTGGTGTCGAAAGCGAGAGTCGCACTCCCTTGCGCGCAAGCAGCCCCGCCAATACGTCGAAGAACGGATCATATCCGTGTTTGGGAAGCACCGCCTCGATGTCGGCATAGTCTGCCCCGAAAGCGGCGCGCGGCATGGCGATCAATTGATCCGTCAGCGGGTCTGCAGTCTTGGCGGCTAGCATGTTTGCCCAATCGCCCTCAATAAACACGGCAGGCAGTTGCAGCGATGCGGCGCACTCTGTGCTGAGCGCCTCGGAAGCGTGCCCGCAGCGCGCGACCGTTCCTGCCAGAAACTCCGCGATCTTGTCGGGGTAGGCGCTGAACCGGTCGGCCAGCGTTCTCGGAGGGTCTGAATACGGCCGGAGGGGGGCCCCGGTCTCCGGCAGGACCGGCAGCGCAATATCGTCCCGGAAATGCGACTGCCCATCAAAGACAGTATAGCTGCCATAGGTATGATCGAAGCGGATCATTTCGCAGTCGAGGTCTTCGAGCAGATCAGCCAGCCATGGCTCGGCCGGGTTGAGATACTGGCAGGCCCGAAACCCCCAAAGCCCCGAAGTCCTGTCGGGCCGGAAATCGCGCAGGGAGCCGCCCAAGTGCGGGGCCATCTCGAAAAGGGTTACGTCATGGCTCTGGTCCGCAAGAGTCATGGCCGTGACGCATCCCGTGATGCCGCCGCCGATGATATGGATCTGCGCCATGGAAGCCTGGGCTAGTTTGCGGGTTTCTCGGCGACAAAATTCCACCAAGCGCGGACCTGGCCGCCTTCGGGGAACTCGGTTCGCGAGATCTTGTGGCTGAGCATGACCAGCTTCAGGCCCGCAGCCGCAAGCAACATCTCAATATGGGGGCGGTCGCAGAAATGAATCGTCCCGATACCGGCGAGATCGGAATCCACGGGGAAGTTCACCCGCGTGTTGGCATCCACAGCCGCGCCCAGACTGGCACCCTCGTGCTGGGTAGAGAACCAGTCCACGGCGATAAAGCGGGCGCCAGGACGCATTAGTTCAGCGACCAGCGTCAGGCCCCGGATCATCGCATCGGTCGTGTTGGAAATGAGCGAACTGCGATCCACCACCAGGTCGAAAACACTCTCAAAAGGCAGATTGACGGTGAAATCTGCCACCACCAGACGCTCGGATAGCTCCGGAAAGCGGCCTTTCAGCATCTCGATGATGGCTGGGCTGCCATCAACGGCGGCGTATTCGGTGCCCAGCGATTGAAAGAACGGGATATTCGCGCCAGCGCCGCAACCCAGTTCTAGAACCCTTGTATAGCCATCGCGCGGGGCGGCGTATTGATAGGTCAGGCTGATCAGATCCGACCAGGGCCAGGTGCTGTAATGCCGCCCGGCGCGATAGTTCACGTCCCACTCCTGTGAAAAGCTCATGGTGCTGCCCACTCCGTCCTTGCCCAGACCCGCCCATCATTCAGCCAGTAATCCACGATTCCCATGGCAGCTGCGAAATCGCCATGCAATTGCGGATACACCGGATGAGCAAAATTTTGGATCTCCACTTTAATATTCTGATGATCAAATTTGTCGATGTTCAAATAATCGCGCCCGAACGGTCCTGAAATGTAGCAAGTCGCCCCAAGCGATTTGCAGATATTCTCGACCAGTTCGGATTTTTCCCCTGTCACCCCCAGGTCCGTAGCGCGCTTGAGTTCCGTCGTGATCCCCAATTCGGCACACCAGAAGCACAACTGATCGAAACAGAAGTCCGAAAAGTTCAGCGCATCTTCGGGGTAAAGCGCCTGCAACCGCGGCCAATGTGCTGCAAAGCGTGGAGATTTGCGATAATTTGCCTCGATGCTGGCCAGATGCTTGCGCCGCCATGGCTGGCGGCTGTCAATCTCGAGCTGCTGGAGCGTGCTACTCATGTGACCCCGCTGCTTGACCGGTAGGGTCAGCATCAAGGGTCCGTTGGGCGTTTTGATGCGGTTGCGGTTGGTGAAGCTGTTTTTCTCGAATTGTACGGTGTCGAGAAAGACGAAGACATCCGAGCGGGCGATGCGGTCGAAATAGCCAAGCCAGGGCAGATAGGCGGGTTGGTGGATGGAAACACGCATGATCAGGGCTGGTCGGACACGTCATTATGGCCGGGGGCGTAATAGCCCGGCTTGATCTGCGCCGGATTGCCAAACACGAGTGAGTATGGAGGGATGTCGCCCGCCCCGACAATCGTGCCAGCCGCGATCACCGAATTATGACCGATCCGGGCCCCACCCTTGATGAAGCTGTGCGAGCCGACAAAGACATGATTGCCTAGTTCAATATCGGCCCGGTCGATCTCGTCTGACAGGCCAATGCATTTGCGATGCGAATCCGCACAATTGATCGACACGAAAGAGGCAATGTCGCATCCTTTGCCGATGCGCACGCGGGCCCCCTTGGCATTTACTTCGGAGAACCCGCCGATAAAGACATCCTCGGCGATCTCGGGTGTCCCGCCGATCCATACCAGCGGGTGAAAGCGGTTCTCCTGAAACCCGGTCATTTCCGCGAAGGCGGCTTTCAGATCGGCCTGAGCACTCATATGATGTCATCCCAGCACAGTTGTGCCCCTGATGCGATAGGCCGGGTGGCGGTCTTGCCCAGAAACTGGTCGAGGGCCTTGGGGGGCAATCCATCCCCGGGACGGCGTAGCCCGAGATTTTCGAGGGTCAGGGATGCCCCGACGGGGATGTCCAGCAAGGCAGTCACGCTGCGACGCGCCAGCACCCGCATCTCGCGCTCGGCTGGGGTCGGCTCGACCTCCGCCTGGCCTTGCATCCGATGTGCCTCCCGGATCGCGGCAATCCACGCCGCCGCGCTTTCGGGTGATTCCGAAAACCAGTGATCGGGACCGGGCAGATCGTGATCCAGCGTGAAATGCTTCTCGAACACCACGGCCCCTTGCCCCAACGCGAGAACCGCCGCGGTGCAGCCTTGGGTGTGATCCGAAAACCCCAGGATCACGTGTGGGAAGGTCGCGCGCAGCGTGGCAAGCTTGCGGATATTCACATCTTCCGGCGGCGTTGGATATTGCGAGGTGCAAAGCAACAAGACCACCGGGGCCCCAGACAGCGCATGGGTAGCCTCCAGAGAGTCCCGTACCTCGTCGAGATCGGCCATGCCGCAGGAAATCAGCATCGGCAGTCCAGTCTGGGAATAATGGCGAAGCAGCGGTAGGTTGGTGAAGTCATCTGAGCCGATCTTGATCGCAGGGATACCGATCTCGAGCAGCAAATCGAGATCGGACACATTCTGCGGCGTGGACATGAAGGTGATGCCGGAGGCGTCGCAATAGGCCTTCAGTGCTGCCCATTCTTCGGGCGAAAACTCGTAACGCTGGAACATCTCCAGCATGCTTTCGGTGACGGTTTTCCCTTGGCTTCGATAGGTGAACATCTGATCTGCACTGGCGACGAACTGGGCGGCCTTGAAGGTCTGAAACTTTACCGCATCCGCCCCGGCAGCCTTGGCCGCATCGATCAGGCCTCTCGCCCGCGCCAGTTCTCCATTGTGATTGATCCCCGCTTCAAGAATGATGAATGGGGCGCCGCCGGTTTCGATCGTGGCATTGGAAATTTGGAACATGGTCAAGGTCTTTTTCTGCGCAAACGAGCGGTCTCGGGACAGGGTCAGTTAGATCGCAGGTGCTCTAGCACAGCCGCCACACCGCGCCCATTGCAAATTGCGTGCGCGGCCTGACCCATCCCGACCAGTTTATCCGCCGTAAGCCCCTCCATGGCAGCCCGTAACCGGGGCGGATCGAGCGGACAGGCCAGATGTGCGCCTGCCGCTTCAAGCCCGGTGAAGATATCGCGTTGATTGTCCGCCAAGCAGACCGCCAAGCTGGGCAGTCCAAGCGCGCATTTCTCCCAGGTAATGCTGCCACTGCCGGTGATCGCCAGATCGCTTCCGGCCATTAGGGCAGCAAAATGATCCGGGGCTAGATGCAGCACCCACCCCCGCTTGCCCCGCAGGGACTGACCAATCTCGGTCTGATGAACGCTTGGCTGGGCCATCACCACGGTGACGTTTGTCGAGACAGTATCCAATGCCTGAAGTACGCGCAGCGTCTCACGCCCGGTTTCCCCGCCGCCCAGACACACAAAGATGCGCCATTCCGCAGA
This sequence comes from Anianabacter salinae, assembly GCF_019061145.1. Taxonomy (GTDB): domain Bacteria; phylum Pseudomonadota; class Alphaproteobacteria; order Rhodobacterales; family Rhodobacteraceae; genus Anianibacter; species Anianibacter salinarum. The sequence continues at coordinate 46,423 of NZ_JAHQZS010000009.1, forward strand.
CGCGGTCGGGGGAGGTCTACGTTCGGTCCGTGCCTCCAGAACCTCCGGTCGAACCAGGGCATAGGCCGGTCCCAGCAATAGTTGGCAGGTTTCCGGCACAAGACCTCGATACCGGTCAGCGTCCTGCGGCGCATAGGTCGGATCAAGCAGTAGATCGGCGTGATGCACGCGATTGGGCATATCCTCGAAAACACAGAGCCGTCTCCGGGGCACACGCACCCTCTCTTGCCAGGTTGTCCCCAGCCCATAATGATCCAGAACGACCCAATTGGCTTGTGCAAAGCCGCGATCGGCCAGACACGCAACCGCGTCATCATCTTCAGAAACCTCGGGGGGCAGGTCCAGAAAGCGGATGCCTTGTGCTACAATCTTTGCTCGAAGTTCGTCGGGCAGGGGCTTGCTTGCAAACAGGACCTGATCGCCGCGCGCCAGCGCTCCGCGCGCAAGGGTTAGGCAGCGCATGAGGTGGCCCGCTCCGATCTCGGGCGACCCATCGACCCGGAAGGCGAGGCGCAGCGACGAGTTCAATCCAGGTATCGACCGAGAATAAAGGCCTCGGCCGCCTCAACACCGACAGTTGCGCCGCGCCACCGCGCCAGGGCTTCGATCCCTGCTTGGGACCGGGGATGAGGCCAGTCGCGCAGTTCCTCGGCATAGGCTCGCATCGCCGCCAGTTTGGCAGGCAAGGTCTCGGTAATGTCGCAGAACCAATTGGGCGCGAACGCCGGCGCGCTGCCGGGTACCTGCCATTCGGTGCTCGACGGCACCTCGAAAAACATCACCTGACGGACTGGATGCCCGGTCTGGGGACGGCAGGCGGTGACAACCGCCTTGTGCAGCATCTGGTGATCGACATTTACGTCGCCGATATGATGGGTCACGACTGTGCGCGGCTTGTGAGCCGCAATCAGCGCCTCGACAGACTGGGTCACATCGAGCACCGACACCCGATCCATTGCGTTGTCAGGGAAGCTGCCATACTCCAGAACCTCGGCTCCAAGGATGGCGCAGGCAGCATCACAGGCTGCGCGCCTCCGGGCCAATTCCTCAATACCGATATCCGCGTTGTGGCGCGATCCGACGCCGTCGGCAAGAAAGGCCACCTGAACCTTCTGGCCTGCTGCCGCGTGGCGTGCCATCAGGCCGCCCGCACCCAGAACCTCGTCATCAGGATGAGCAGCTATGACAAGTAAATCACCATACATCAGTTCAATCTCTTGAAGCCGCTATGGGCAACCGGCCCGGCCAGCAGCGTGACCGGGTCGCGCCCGTCGCTTTCGCACCGTGCCACAAGCGCAAACATCTCGTCCATATGCGATAGATAGGCGGCGCGAATGTCCGGCGTATGCGCGAGGCTAGCATAGAAGGTATCGCCCGCCAGATAGCCGCGTTTCAGCATCTCTTGGGTGATCAGCGTCTTATAGGCCTGTGCATGTGGCGAGACGATAGAGAAGCCGCACAAAGCGTCCAACCCGCTGGTCTTGATCGGCACACTGTGACGGGCGGCCGCCGCAATCCATCCGGCGCGAATTTCGGCTCCGATGGCGGTGATCTGCTCCCAGCTGCGTTCGCGCTCCATTACTTTCAGTGTCGCCAAAGCTGCGGCCGGGCCGATCCGCTCGGTCCAGAAGGTCGAGGAAATGAAGCTCGATTGCGCCGCTTCCATCACCTCGCGCCGCCCGATCACGCCGGTTATGGCATAACCATTGCCAAGCGCCTTGCCGAAAACGGCAAGATCGGGCATAACACAGAACTTCTTGTGTAGCCCGCCAAAGGTTTCCCGAAACCCCGAGGTGCATTCATCGAAGATCAGCACTGCCCTATATTGATCGGCCAGCGCGCGGATCCTTTGCAGATAGCCCGGACCGGGGCCCTCATTGCGCGAAACCTCCATCTTGATCACCCCGATCGGGTGGGCTGCCAGCAAGGTTTCCAGTTCCTCGATCCTGTTGTAGCGAAACGGATGCACCGAGCCCCGCAGATCACGCGGCACCCCACGGGGTTTCAGGCCTGGCAGAAGATGTTCGTCCAGTCCTTCCTCGTCGCCCAGATTGGCGGCCAGATACCAGTCATGCCAACCGTGATAGCCGCATAGGGCCACCTGATCGCGGCCCGAAGCCGCGCGCGCGATCCGAATGGCCACCGCGTTGGCCTCGCCGCCGGACCGGCAGAACCGCGCCATATCAGCAAAGGGATGCATCTTGCACAATTCCTCGGCCAGCCACACCTCCTCGGGGGCGTTCAGCGTCGTCATGTTACCGGCATCGATGACTGCGCGCACAGCGGCGTCGACTTCGGGATGGGCATAGCCCAGCGTGTTGGTCCCGACCCCCATCAAGAGCGTGTCGATCAACCTCCGGTTATCCATATCCCAGACTATGCAGCCCTGACTGCGGCTGAAATAGGCCGGCCACTGATCGGGCAGGAACATCTCGGCCCGCTTAGACAGCAGCATATTGCCGCCCGGGATCAAGCTCTTGGCGTGTTTCCAGTGTTTTTGACCACGGCCCATGTCGGCACCTTCATTGCGGGTGATAAACGCGTTGGCTTTGAACAAGTCCGGGCGCTGGCGCGTCAGCTCCAGCACCTCGGTCCAGGTGAAGTCGGTGCGCGGGGCAAAGGCATCCACCACATTCCGGATGACATTCAGATCGTGCTGTTCATCAACGGTCCAGCGCAGCGCCGACAGGTCTTCGGCATGGGAAACGTTATGGGTGGTGAAGGCACCACTTTCGCGCAGATAAGGCGTCACATGTTCGCGGTCATAGGCGCTTTCTACCTCGTCTTGGGCGCGGCAGAGCGCGGCAAAGGAAAACATCTCCAGGTCCAGACCGTCGGGGAAGCTCGGCGGGGACACGTTCGAGACATAGTCGGCATCCTGCCCGAGATAGGCCTCGACAAGTCGGTCCACGAGCGCCGGATCAACCAGCGGGCAATCTCCGGTCACCCGGATAATCACATCCCGAGGCTGTGCACCCGCCTGACGGGCGGCCTGCCAATAGCGTTCCAGAACGTCCTCTTCCGAGCCACGCGCGCAGAGCACACGTAGTGTGCCTAAATGCGCCGCCAGCGCGTCATCCGGAGGGGCCGTTGTGATCGCAACTACGATCTTGTCGACATGTTTGGCCCTGCCCAGACGCTCCAGCAACAGATCAATCAACGGGCGGTCCCCCACCTGCATCAGCGTCTTTCCGGGCAGGCGCGAAGACCCCATCCGGGCCTGGACAATGGCAATAACCGTCACGGGAGGCTCCAGTTAGCGGGACAAATCAGATTGGTATCGGCGCTGGACAGGTGCCCGGGCAAAGGCAGCGGCTCTTGGGCCATCGCGGCCAGGATTTCGGACAGTTGCACGGCGCGCTCAACCCCCAGAACCACGACTTCCACCCCTGCGATTTGTCCAAGCGCGGTCAGCGCCGCTGCGAGCGGGCTGCGCCCGGTTTCAGCCACCCAGGCCTCCCAGGCCGCAAAATGTTCCGCCCAACGCGCAAAATAGGCGGGCCGGGTTTCGGCTGGCATCAGAAGACTTCCCTGCAGGAATACAGACCGGGCGTGGAAGCCGATGCCCCGCTCCGCGAGCCGGGCCAGCCACCCGCTGGAGATAATGCGCTGGTCGAAAACGTTCAGCGGCCCTTGCACAAGATCCAGTGCTTCCATGTCGATCAGCAGCGCAAGGTCTTCCGGATCATAGATCGATACCCCGGTGCGCAGGACTTTTCCGCTAGCCTTGGCCGCGCGGAATGCGGCGGCAAGCGCCGGATGCGAAAGATCGGCCGCATTATGGCACAAAAGCCCGTCCAGCCTGTCACGACGCAAACGCGTGAGGCTCTGATCGATATGGCGCGCGACCCAGGTTCCGATGTCCGGGCAGTCTGCATCCAGTGGGGGCAGCTTGGTGACGATCCCGAAATCCGTGATTGCCATCTGCCCCAGACGGGTCTCGGCGCTACCATAGAGGATCGCGGTATCAAGGATCTCGACCCCGTGCGTGCGAGCCAGCTCCAGGATCTCGGCAAGGGCCGCGTCATCCGGCACACCAGAGCAATTGGCGACCCCATAGTCTTGCCCAAACTGAACGGTCCCTAGTGCAAGCTTCACCCGTCAAGACCCTTCAAGACGCCGACGATGTGATCCTGCTGGTCATCCGTCAGGTCATAGAATAGCGGTAGGCTCAGGCATTCATGATAGTAGCCCCAGCTGGCCGGATAATCCTGGGGATCAAAGCCCTGCGCGCGGTAATAGGGATGCGCGGGCACGGGGATGTAGTGAACCTGCGTCGTAATCCCCTGCGCGCGCAGATGTAGCATCACTTCGCGCCGGGTCATACACAAAGCGTGGAAATCGAAGCGCGCGACATAGAGATGGAGACCCGAGCGATCGCGCGCCATCGGCTGCGCAGGCTTGATATGCGAGAACTCCGCAAACCTTGTGTCATAGCGCGCCGCCAGGGCCCGGCGTCGCGCAACGAAATCGGGTAACTTGGCCAGCTGGCTGGTTCCTAAAGCGCATTGCAGATCAGTGATGCGATAATTAAACCCCAACTCCTGCATCTCGTAATACCACGGGTTGCGCTCGTTGCTGTCAAACGCCAGATCCAAATCTAGAAACGGATCGTCGAGCTTGTTCATCCCGTGACTGCGCAGCCGGATCAGACGCCGGTACAGCGCCTCGTCATTGGTTGCGATCATGCCGCCTTCGCCCGCTGCGATGGCCTTGACCGGGTGGAATGAGAATACAGACATGTGCGAGAACCCGCCCTCGCCTACCATATTGCCATCTGCGTAGGTTCCGCCCAGGGCATGGGCCGCGTCCTCGACCACAAGGCAACCATGGCGCTTGGCGACAGCCGAGATGGCTTCCATGTCGCAGGGTAGGCCGCCGAAATGGACCGGCACCACCATCTTGGCACCCGGTGTCTGGCTGAGCACCTTGTCAAGTGCCTCGGGCGACATGTTCAGCGTCGCCGAGTCGATATCAGCAAAAGCCACATTCGCGCCCGTATATCGCGCGGCATTGGCAGTGGCGACAAAGGTGATAGGAGAGGTCACGAGCGTATCGCCCGCCGACAAGCCCGCCGCCATCGCGGCCAAGTGCAGACCTGCGGTCGCGCTGGACACGGCCACAGCGTATTCCGCGCCGGTATAGGCTTTGAACGCCGCCTCAAACATGTCAACCTGCGGGCCTTGTGTGAGCCAGTCACCCCGCAGCACATCGACCACAGCCTGGATATCATCCTCGTCAATATGATGTTTGCCGTAAGGTATCATAGGGCTTGTATTTCCTGTGTGAGCGGCGCGGTCTCCGCGCGTTTCAGTGCGCTGAAGAACGCGTCGAGATCACCGACCGGTTCTCCAAGTGCGGCTCTGAGCTTGCCGGTCGTGAGTCCCATGTCATGCGGTCGGGTGACAAGATCCAACTTGGCCGAAAGCTTTCCCGCCGAAATCAGTTCGCGCGGCAGCCCGAAATGGTCCGCAAGGCGGCAGCCGAACAGGTGTTTGGTCACGGTTTCCTCTCCTACTAGATTAAAAACCCCATGCGCCCCCTGGTCGACAAGACGATGTGCAACCTCGATGAGACGCTCCATCAGAATGGGGCTGAATACAACGTCGTCAAACAGCGAAAGGGGTTGGCCGCTGCGCAGACCGTGCAGGATGACATCCGAGAAGGACGGCTTGAAGGAAGGTCCCCATCCAAAGAAATTGGTGCGGGCGACCAGGGCCTTGGGGAAAGCCTCCTGAATGGCACGTTCCCCCGCAGCCTTGCTCGCGGCATAGACATTCAGGGGGGTTTGCTCGGACGCTTCGGTGTAGGGGCCCGGTGCCTTGCCGAACAGGTGATCGGTCGAGATCGCCACCAGCGGAACCCCGAGGCGTGCGCATGTTTCGGCGATCTTCCCAGATGCCTGGGCATTCAGGGCCATCGCCAGATCTGGATCTGCCTCACACGTTTCGACGTTGGTAAGCCCGGCGGTGTGCACTACGAGATCGGGCGCGGCCTGCTCTAGGCCCTGCCGGATCGCAGCGGTATCGCTCAGATCGATCTGCATGGCTTTCGTGCCGGACAGCTGCAACTGCCGTGCATGCTCGACACGGGTTACCTCCCATTCCTGTCGCTTAGCCAAAGCCCAGTTCAACCCCAACAGGCCACTTCCCCCGGTGATAAGCAGGCGGCGGGGCATTCAGGTCACATGCGCCCGATCGAACCGGTGTTTTCTTCAATCCAGCCGCGCAACTCCTCGACACTCATCCATTCATCATTGACGTCAGAAGAATAGGTGAAATCCGGGGCAACCAGTTTGCCATTGCCGATGCGCTCGACCGAGCTGGCCCAGCCGTGAATCGCCGGCAGGATTTTATAATGCCCGTCATAGGCATAGGTGAAGGGCGCATCTTCCGGCCCTATCATTTGTTCGTGGATCTTCTCGCCTGGGCGAATGCCGATGATCTTGTGCGAGGCTTCGGGCGCCACCGCCCGTGCGATATCCTCGATGCCGATGGAGGGGATGCGCTTGACGTAAATCTCGCCGCCCCTGGTGTCTTCAAAGGCGTGCCATACCAGTTCCACCCCCTGTTCAAGGGTGATCATGAAGCGGGTCATCCGGGGATCGGTGATCGGCAGCTCGCCGGCGTCTTTCAGGGACTGAAAGAAGGGAATGACCGACCCGCGCGAGCCCATCACATTACCATAGCGCACCACCGCAAACATAGTCTTATGCTGGTTGTTGTAGGAATTGGCGGCGATGAACAGCTTGTCTGAGGCCAGCTTGGTTGCCCCATAAAGGTTGATGGGGTTGCTCGCCTTATCCGTGGACAGTGCCACCACCTTGGCGATCCCGTGATCGATGCAGGCGTCGATCAGATGCATTGCCCCGTTAATGTTGGTCTTGATGCATTCCATCGGATTGTATTCAGCCGTGGGCACGATCTTGGTGGCCGCAGCATGCACGACGTAATCCACGCCATCGAGGGCGCGCTTCAGACGCTCAGGGTCACGAACATCGCCGATCAGAAACTGGACCCGAGGATCGTCCTGATATCGCTGCGCCATCGTCCATTGTTTCATCTCGTCGCGCGAGAAGATGATGATTTTCTTCGGATCATAGCGCGCCAAGGTCATGGCCACGAATCTATGGCCGAAGGACCCTGTGCCTCCGGTAACCAGAATGGTCGAATTTTCCAGCATTAATACATCCGCTTGTGCGTTTTGAGTATCTTATTAGGGCGGATGTCCCGTGACCAGACGATGCGAGGGTGGAGGAGCGAAAAAAGCCGTCAAATCGTAAAGACGAGGTTCAGTGTTCGCGATCCCCGGACAAGTGTCCAGCGTAGAAGTCCAGAAAATGAGCCAGTATCTCACTTTGTGAGAACTCTGCTTCGACGCGCACTGCGGCGGCATGTCCCATCTTCTGGCGTCGCTCAGGATGAGCCATCAACTTTGCCATAGCCTCTTTCAACCCCCCGGCATCACCCGAGGGATACATCAACCCAGTTTCTCCTTCGACAATCGCATCGGAAATGCCGTAAATTCGCGATCCGATACTGGGCAGCCCAAGAGCCGCGGCTTCGATGATCACCACGCCAAAACCTTCCCGGAAGCTGGGGAGAACAAGGACATCCGTTGTAATCATCTCGGACTCGGGCGTTGCGGTGAACGGCAAAAGAACCAGCCGATCCGCCGTCTCCGAAAGAACAGAGCGGATCGTATCCCCAAGACCGTCTTCATCTGGTCCAACGATAAGCAACCTGAGATTGGGGTAGCGCGGTGCAAGCTGTGCAAAGGCTTCGACCAGCACCATCACACCCTTTTCACGCTTCAGGCGCCCTAAATACATAAAGACCACATCTTCCTCGGAGAAACCAAGCTCAGCCCGCCGCCGGGCCCGCGCCGCCTCATCGGGCCTAAAGCGCGCCAGATCGACACCGCCGATGGAGCCCGCACCCAGCACATGCCCCTGCTCCGGCCCCAGCACTCCCTCAGTTCGAAGAAAATCACGTTCCGAGGCACTAACCACGATGATATCTGTGCATAACCGAGCGACCAGCACATCCAGGGCGCGGAGTAGGCGGCGTTTCATACCCGTGCTGGTGCACCAGACCTCGCCCTGGAACGTGTGCACCCGGATCGGGATACGCGCGAGCCAGGCCCCCAGAATACCCAGAAGACCGGCTTTTGGCGTGATCGTATGCACCATGTCGAACTTGTGGCGGCGACACAGGCGCCAGATCACCCATAAGGTTCTCAGGTCGGTCCCAAGGGAAATGTCCCGGCGGATGGGAATGGGTTGGAACCTTACCGGCAGATCGAACGGGGCCAGGGCCTCTGGCGCGCCGGTCGGTACCATCAGGGTAAGGTCATACCGCTCTCCAAGCCGCCGCAGATGCGGGATCAGGAACGACTGCACCATGAAGGTCGCATGGACAATCATGGCGATCTTTGCGCGCCCGGACGACGAAGAGGCGTGTGTCATGGGACAACCCGGTGCCCAAGCAGGCTGCAGGACAGGCAATGTGCAAAACCCTGAAGCGTTCCCATCCATTGTCCGCGTGCCTCGGGCGTTCTGCGCCACAATCCAATACTGCGCCCCAGGACCTGCCCAAACAACATCCATAGAAACCCCAGTTTCGACAGATCGGCATTCTGATCCACGAAAAAGGCCCGCCACAGCACGGCCGTGCGCGTACGCGCGCGCGCTCTCTCATAGCTCTGCGGCGGTACGTCATCGACATGCAAAGCGCGGGCCTCGGCGCATGCCAGCAAGGGCTGCGTCTTGCCGATGGGATAGCTGAAGATCAGGTCCTCGCAGATTGCCCAAGGGACAGGCCCGACAGGATTTTCATAGGTTTCCAGAATATCGCGGCGCCACAACGTCGCGCCACCCAACAACCACTGGCAGCGGATCGACCGATCCAGGCCCGAAATCGGCGCATTGTAACCCGACCGCCAGACCCGACCAAAGGGGCGCGAATTCATCGCGAAAAACCTGCGGAACAGCGATGGGATCTGCTCTGGCATATTCGTCAGGTTGAAGCTGATCCCGGCGGGAGCGCACTCTTGCGCATTCCAATGCGCGCGGATCTCTGCGAAGGCCTCCGGGGAGAACTGGATATCATCATCAATATACGCCACCGCCCAGATCTGTGGCGCGAGAAACTCCATGGCATGATTACGTTGCACGATCTGTCCGGGCTCGGGGCAGGGCAGCCACATCACGTTCAGGCAATTGGTAAACCCCCTCACCAGATCTTCGACATCCCGCCCCCCATCAGCGATGATTACCTGGCCAGGCGGTGTCGTCTGCGCGGCCAGGGTTTTCAGCATTTGGTTCAGCTGAACCGGACGCCCTTTCGTGGGGGTGATCACACAGATCTCATCGGCCTGGAGTGCGCGCTTCATGGGAGGTTCCGGTCCTGTTTGCGCCCGTGTGTATAAGATCGATGATCTCGTGCAACGCGGATATTCGGGGCGGGGTGAGGTAGCGCTCGCAATAGCTTTGCAGTGCCGCGCGCGCCTCTTGCGGAGCCGGGCTTTGCAAGATTTCCGACAACATGCTGCCGGACCCGATTTGCTGATGCCATGCGCCCAGACAGGCCTCCAAGGGATCAAGGGAAACAGACTCTCCCTCCGCGCGTAAGTACACCGGGCGCAACCCTGCCAGCCCGGCGGTCAGCGCAACCGTGCTACCGCGATGGAGCAAGGCGTCGCAGTCCGCCAGATCGCGCGCCAGATCCGCGCCGGACCAGACGACATTCGGCGGCAGGTGCCGCAGGGCGGGCAGCTTCGCTTCTAACGCAGAGCGCGACAAGACCGGGTGCGGCCGCAGGCGTAGGCGCAGATTCGGGCTGTGTCTGGCCGCCACAAACGCCGCCTGAAAGAGCTGTTTTGCTTCCCCAAGAATGCCTTCCGGGGCGACCAGGCAAAGTGGGCTTTCTGGCAACGTGTCAGAGGTGAGACCGGGCGGCTGGGACTGGCGGCGCACTGATCCCAGGGGCAGGACCGGAAAGCCTTGCGCTGCAAACCACTCCGCAGACACTTCTCCGGCTGTCAGAACCGCGTCGGGATCATACCTGCCCCCAAGCCGCCAGCCGGGTGCGGCCATCTTCGGAAAGAGAACCGTGTGATGGTATCCAATACAGTAAATACCCGGATGGGCGCGCCGCGCAGCAGACATCGCCAGACGCTCCCAGGCATGGCCTTCTAAAGTGAAAACCAGAAAGCGCGGGCGCAACCGCCGGACCAACTTCTCGATCTGGTCTGCGCTGCGCAACGCCGTCAGGCTGGGGCCCGTCACCGGCGCCCCCGTCAGAAACGCTGCAATATCCCCATCGCCGTGAGCGCCTGCCTGCGACAAGTGGCGCACTGCCCGCCGCAACCGTGCCGCCATGCGCCATTCCTGCACCGGGCCCGCAGTACGGCCCAGCACGACCCGTGGCACCCCGGTGGGCCGCCACTGCTTCGTCAGCACCTCCAGCCGCGCCTGGGTATGGTTCAGAAGCGCTACTACGCAGCTTGCCTCCTGCTGCGCAGCGTAGAGCGCGGGAATCTCGCCAAAATAGAGATCCCGCCCGGTCGCAGCCTCTTCCGGATCGGTCAGGTGAGAGATAAACAGGATATCCGCGTGTTCTGGCAGCTTATCCCCGACCCAGTCCGGCTGGCGCTTCAGGGTGGCAATGGCTGGCAGAACATAGGGTCCAAATCTCGCCCTCAGCCGTCCTTTGCAAGACAGCCTGCCCGAAAGCAGATTGGGATACTGCGCTAGTGTCTCGGGATGGGCATTGCGCAGATGCAGGGGCGCGAGGGCCATGCGCGCCTCTCCCTCCGGCATCTCCGAGGCCTGCTGCAACAGCCTGCGGCAGCTTTGCGCCAATTGGTCGAACTGCGCCGCGAGAGACCTTGACATGTCCGCGTTCTCAGACATCGAGATACGCCCGCGCTTCGTCAAATGTGCCCAGATTGGTCACTTTGCCCTCCGCCACGCGCAGGATCATGTCGCAGCCAAGCAAGGTGCTGTGACGATGGGCAATCATGATGATCGTCAAATTGGCGCGCAAAGACGAAATTGCTTCCATCACCGAACGTTCTGTCGCGGTATCGAGCGCGCTTGTGGCCTCATCTAGCACCAGAACCTGCGCCTGACGATAAAGCGCCCGGGCGATCCCAAGGCGCTGGCGCTGGCCGCCCGACAGGTTAACGCCTGCCTCACCCACAAACGCGTCGATCTTTTCGGGGTAGCGGTCGATTGCCTGTTCGAGATTCGCCTGCCGCGCCGCTAAGTAGGCCCGCTCGCGCGAGATATCCTCTGTCTTCTCCCCCAGGGCGATGTTTTCGAGAAAACTCGCATCGCTCAGAAACACCAGTTGCGGCACATGGGAGATATTTGCGCGCCACCCATCAAGATCATCTGCCGTCAGGACGGTCCCATCGATGCTGACATGGCCCGATTTCGGCGGCAGCAGCCCCAGCAGGATATCGACAAGCGTCGACTTGCCCGATCCAGTCTCGCCAATGATACCGACCCGCGTGCCCTTCGGAATTACCAGCGACACGTCTGACAGGACAGGATGGGCCCCTCCGGGATAGGTGTAGTTGACCCCATCAAGCGTCACGGCCTGCGTGAAGCGCAAGGACGGGGCCTGCGGGGCGCCAACATGGGTGAACTTTGCGGGCAAGGGCTGTTCGACCAAGTCAAGCACATCGCACAAGATCACCGCCGACCCCATGGCCGAGATGAAAGCGGAATAGCCCTGCTGCAAGGCCGGCATCATGCGCTGCCCGGCAAAGGCAAGCGCTGCAAACAGGGGCAATGCGCCAGTCGGATCTTCCGCCGTTGTGACCCAGAGATACGCAAAAATAGCCAAGGTTCCCATGGCAAGGGCCTCCAGCACGAAGCGCGGGAACTGGCTGAGATAGCGGATATCTGCCTGCGCCAGACGCAGGCTGACGTCGGATTTGCGAAAACTGGTTGCGAAATGACTTTGGGTGCCGGCCAGCAGTACATCGCGAATGCCCGCAAGGCCTTCATTTAGCGATTTGAACACGCCCTTCTGTTCAGTAGAAATATGATCGGCGCCGATGCGCACCCGGCGGCGCACGATTAACGTGATTCCGATATAAGCTGCGCCAAAGAACGTGATCGCGCCCAAGGCGACCGCCCAGTTCACTAGGATCAGACCGGTCAGGATGGCGCAGAACACTAGGGTAGAGGCGCAGAAATTCAGCACCGGCAGCAAAACGCCCGTGACCACCCCATCGACCTTGCGGGTAATGCCGCTGATCACATCCGCGGAATTGCGCATCCCATGAACTTCGTAAGGCTGATAGAGCGTGCGCACGAAAATCTCGTGTCCTAGATCAGCCCCTGCGAGATAGGCGAAACGTATGCTGAGGCGCAAAAACAGGATCCGCAGGCTCGCGGCGCTAATAGACGCCCCGACAAACAGAACGGTGGCCGCCAGAATGAAATCGCTTGTCTCCTGAAGCCCGAACCATTCGATCAACGGGGCCAACATCGGTTGGGCAGCCACGGTTTCCGGAGCGAAGATAGCAGAAACAAAGGGCAAGACCGCCCCCAAGCTGATGATCTCAGCAAATGCCGCCAAGATCATCGCCCCAAACAGCCCGTAAAACTGCCGTCGTCTATGGGCCGGCAGGCATGCGACCAACCGAAAGACCATCGCAAAGAACCTCTGATGGGAGGATGAGATCAATGGGACACCCCCGACTGGCTCAGAACCTTCTGCGCCGTCATCCACAGGATCTTCAAGTCAAACAACACCGAGCGCCGTTCGAGGTATTCCGCATCATAGTCCACTTTCACCGGGATTGGCAGGTCATCGCGCCCGTTTACTTGCGCCCAGCCCGTCAGCCCGGGCACCAGGACATGGACGCCGCATTCGGTGCGCGCGGCGATCAAGTCGTCCTGACTAAACAGCGCCGGACGCGGGCCGACAAAACTCATGTCGCCGCGCAGGATCGACCACAATTGCGGCAGCTCATCGAGGCTGCTTTTGCGCAAGAACCCCCCGATCGGGGTCAGGTATTGGCCCGGGTCCTTTAGTAGATGCGTGGCCACATTGGGCGTGTCCTCCCGCATGGACCGAAATTTAGGCATCCAGAACGGCACGTTGTTGCGTCCAACCCTCTGGGACCAGAAAAACAACGGCCCTTTCGAGGTCAGTTTCACTGCCAGCATCACCGCCAGAAACACAAGGGCAAGAGTTGCTGCGAGAATACCAACACCCAGCAAATCGCTCAAACGCTTTATCATGGGGCTAGGTTTATTGGTTCAGAACGGCCTCGATAGCCGGATGCAGGTGCAGCAAGCCCACCAGCTTGCCCTCGGACGTAGTAACAGGCAGATCCCAGATCCGTTTCTCGCCCATCAGCTTCACCGCGTCCGTGAGCAGCGAGTCGGGCGCCACGGTCGTTGCGGACTGCACCGAATGTATGATCACATCATCCGAGAACAGAGCTGAGAAAGGCTTCTGGATATGCAGCACCTTACGGCGCAGATCGCCATCGGTCAGCACTCCCAGCAAGGTGTCTTCGGCGTCGCAGATGCAGACCACGCCCAGCCTGAATTGTTCCATCCGCTCAAGCGCGACCTTGAGATAGGTGCGAGGTTCGACGACCGGGAAACTGTCTAGCGCGAGAGCAACTTCTGAAACGGTCGTCAACTCAGCTTGGGGGGTGGACATTGTCTTCTCCAAATTTTTCCAGGATTTCCAAGCGCGTTGTATGGACGATCTGCGCCTGTGACAGGATGTTTTCCAGATACTGAATATCGAGAACGGTGTTGGCATCCGACAGCGCCGCCGGCGGGTTGTCATGGGTTTCCATGAACAGAGCGTTGATCCCGCAAGCCGTGGCCGCCCGCACCAGATGCGGAATGAATTCGCGTTGCCCGCCCGATATATTGCCCATCGAAGTCGGCATCTGGATCGAATGGGTACCATCAAAACAGACTGGATAGCCGGTCTGAGCCATGATCGGGAAGCAGGTCATGTCGTTGACCTGCATGTTGTAGCCCAGGAAAGTGCCGCGATCAGTAAGCAGAACTTCGTAACACCCGGCCGCCTCTAGCTTGCGTACCGAGTTCTTCATGTTCCAAGGACTCATGTATTGCCCCTTCTTAAGGTGCACGGGACGCCCGGTTGCGGCCGCCGCTTTCAGGATTGTGGTCTGGCGGCACAGATAGGCCGGAACCTGCACCAGATCACAGACCTCACCCGTGGCCGCCGCCCAGTCGGGCACCGAGAAATCCGACACGACAGGCACGCCGAACTCGCGGCGCACTTCCGACAGGATCTCCAGACCCTTTTCAAGGCCGATGCCGTGGAAGCTGTCCGGAGAGGACCGACAATCCTTGTCGTAGCAGGATTTGTAGATCCAGGGCACGTTAAGTCTTGTGCAGATTGTCGAGATCCGGTCAGCCATCATGAGGGCGTGATCCCGGCTCTCGATAGCACATGGCCCCCCGATATAAACCAGGGGCTCCGTCCCGCCGATAGCGACTTTTGTTACGTCGCCGTAGCCAACGGTGAATGTCTTTGGAAGGGTATGGGGGGTCAAAATAATCGGCCTTCTTCTTCTACTGGCTTAGCTGTTCGGCAATCCAGTTTTCAAGCTGTGCCCTGCCCAGCAAGATGGGGATTCCATGAGCGGCTTTATCATCAGATGCCAATAGCCCTGAAGGGTCGTAATAGCAACTTGGCTTGCACAGGTTGCGGGCAATTAGCGCTGTCGAGGTGAAGGGCACACTGACCACGATCGCACTTTCGGCGATCACCCGATGGGCCGAGATGCTCGGGTCTATCGAGACAACCGTTTCGGTGCGCTCCACCAGGTCGTTCTCGACCTTTTGATAGTGTGGATGGGTGCTCTTAGAGACCTCACGCTTGCGCTTCCACATCATCTTCAGATCATGTTCCGCGCAGATCTCCGCGACATCGCGCAGGACCGCCGTTGCACAAATAGAGTTGTAATATTCGAAGACTTGTGCTTGACTAGCATGCTTGTAGAGCCGGTAAGGCTGGATATCGAATAGGGCCAGCTTCTTGCCTTGAATGGCGGGAAGATCGGCTGACCCATCTACGAATGGCAAATCTCCGACCACGTGAAAGTGGGGCGTCTCGGCGCTTTGCGGCAGGACCTCGCGGATGAACGCGGCCTGCACCTCGTTCCAGACCACGTAATTGGTCCAGTTCATTAAGGGCCAAGCCCCGATCGACAGGTCTGGCTCCCCCGCCTTCAGGATGGCGCTGTTATTGACCGAGTAGAAATAGAGATAAAGGTCCGCCCCCTTACGCGCGGCCCCATAAGTCCAGATGGGCCGGTAGATATACCCGGTGTGGCTGAACCAGTATTCAGCGGCCAGATCCTCGGCTGGGGTGAGATGCGTGACCCGCGCCTTGGCGGCGTCTGCCAGCAGAAGAGCATGCCACCAGCGACCGCGCAGAAGATCCCAGAACGACCGCAGAATAGCGGCCAGCGCCCAAAGAACGAACTGCGCCCATTTGGACCAGTCGGGCAGGGCGACCAGCTCGGAGGAAAGAACGACCACCTCCGGCGCGCCGGAATGGCGGGGGGCAGACAGCCTGCCCGAAGCCGCGAGGGTACGGATCGCCGGTGAGCGACCGGACCAGCGGTGATGCCAACTGAGCAAGTCATAGCGGTCAGAGAGCGGCCGCTCTGAGGGCAGGTTGCCCTGGACCGCACCCACAAAGACCGCCGTAGATTTGGGGGCGGACAGGCGGGCAGAGGAGGGCCGCGTATGACGCGCTAGGCGCGCGATTGTCAAGATTCCGTAGCCCCAGACAGCAACAACATAGCCAAGCCATACAAGACGCGACAGGGATTGCCGTGTAGGCACCCCCTTCTCGGCCAGCAGGCGCAGGATATGTGGGGGCAAGACATGAATACCGCGCGCGCCGCCGAAAGCGGCCAGGATGGATCGATGCAATCCCACACCCGCCACGCGGATCATCAGATACTGGCGTATTATCAGCTCGGATATGCCCAGCGTGTCATGGAAAATATACCCGCTGGCCCGGGTCGAGAAAGCCGGGAGACTCTGGTGGGAAATATCGTGCTTGATCTGCACGATCAGCGGCAACCGCCCCTCGGTCCGCATTCGGCTCTGGCCGCGCAGAACCGCGTGAACGCGGTTGCGATAGCACCGGCGCAGAGGGGCAAGCATCCAGCGCTTCAGGCCGCGAAGACCCGCCTTAACCTGCATCCGCGCCTCTGTGTGTAAAGACGAATTCGGGGATGCTGTGGCTGGCAAACCCGGATTTGAATTCGTTAATTGCGCGCTCTTTCGGTGTCTGACGGCCCGCGCTCACCCGCCCCAGACGATACCAGGGCAGGCCCCAAGCCTGAAACGTCGCGATGGCATGGTGCTGCACTACATGGCCTAAAGGCTTATCGAAAAGGTCTCGGTCATAGGCAGCCACGCTGTAATTGGCCTCGGTCGCGGACAGCGTGAAATACCCGGCCCCGACCAACGTGTCTCTTCCGTCCCGCAACGTGACCAGCATGCCGTGCCCGGCCGTCAGCGCCTCATACTGGCAATCCCAGGTCGCCTGGGACCGAGTCGCCCGCCCGGCCACCCGCCTGTGTAGCGCTTGAAACGCGGCCCAGTCTTCGGTCTGGGTGCCCGAATGCACCTGCGCCCCCCACAGCTTGAGGCCCTGCTTGATCAGGGGTTTGAAGCTTTTTCGGAAATTACCCTGCAGATCCCCCGGGGCCTGCCGCAGATCGACATAGAGCGCGAGATCGGGGCGCGGATCGGCCCCCGCCATCATTGCCTGCCGCGGCCAGTCCGCAAGGCCGGCACGATCTTCGCCGACAAACAGGCTCTGGCTCTCCCAGCAGTCCGCGCCCAGCGTTTCTGAAACCCTCGCCGCCAGGTCCTTGCATTTAGCCACCAGCCGTGCGCGCGCCCGGGGCGGTAGGGTCTCCACCCACAGAGGCGGCAGGCAGTACAGGCCTTGCGCGCTCAGCCGCGATTGGCCCTCCGCCGTGACGACACTGAGCGGCCACAGACCGACGGGTTGTCCTCCGAGCGTGACAACAAGACTCAGATCATCGAGCCGCGAGACATACTCGGAAAAATACCGGTCCTGAAATGTCAGCACCGGCGGCGTATAGGCGACGGGGACATAGGCGCATTGCGCCAGGGTCCGGGTCCAGAGTTCATGCGACCAATGCGCGCGCGCAACCTCCAGCCCGGCTTCTTGGCCCAGCGTGATGATCTGCGCATCTGATAGCATCGCCGTTCCCCTCTTGCCTGTTGCCAAGATCAGTGTCGCCTGTGCCACGCGCACTCTTTACTGAAGGGTCATGCAAAAGAAAATGCCACAGGTCTCAAACATTGATTCTTGGGGCGCACTGCCCCAAAAAGCGGTCAAACATTCGGGTATTCGGAGGCAACAGATGCAGCATATCGTTATAATCGGGGGCGGCTATGCGGGGGCGATGACGGCGGTACTCTTCGCTCATGACCGCAATTTCTCCGTCACCGTGGTCGAAAAGCAGAACCGTCTCGGCGGGCTCTACAACTCGGCCTGGGAACACGACGGGCTGCATTTCGATTACGGATCGCGCGCCATCCTGCAAACTGGTGTGCCCGCAGTCGACGATGTCATCTTCTCCATTCTGCCGGACCAGGAATATCCGAAAACCACGGAGAACCTGAAGGAATTCTCCTTTCAGAACGGCACCTATTGCAGCCACTCGAATTGTCTTGATGCGCGCACCTTGCCTGCGGATATTCTGGCCAAGGGCAAGGCCGAGCTGCTGGCCATCGAGGATCCGGGCAAGGCGTATACCGAATACGACACACTGCAGACCTATGCCCGGGCGACCTATGGTCCGACCCTGACCGAGGCTCTGATTGCGCCCGCGATGGAGAAACTGACCGGCCTGCGCTGTGAGGCCCTTGATCCGATTTCCCTTTTCCTGCACGGTCTGCACCGCATCATCGTGACCGACAGCATCGAGGCCAAGGCGCTCAAGGCCGAAACTGCGTTCAATGACAGCCGCCTCGCTTTCGCCCGGTTTGACGATCATGCAAGTTCGATGATCAAAACCTATCCGGTGCGCCACGGCCTGTCGGATTATTGCGACCGAATTCGGGCCCATCTCGACAGCCTGCCCAATGTGCGTCTACTGCTTGAGACGGCGACCACTGCAATCGAAATGGAAGGCCGCTTGGCCAAGGCCATCACGCTCGACAACGGCGAGACCATCGCCTGCGATCATGTGATCTGGTCGATCCCTTCCATTTTCCTCGCTCGCGTGATGGGGCAGGACATCACCGAGCTGAAAGGTCCGACCTTCCGCAACAGCGTGCTGGCACACTATGTCTTCGAGGGGGAAATTCTGAACGAGTCATATTTCATCTACAACTATGACCCCGCCTTCCAAAGCTATCGCAGCACCTTCTACGACAATTTCAGCAGCCGCCCCGAAGGCGTGAAAACGATGACGGTCGAGATGTTCCACGATGCGCTCGACCCGGATCTCGACCAGCTTGAGGGCGCCATTTTCGAAGAACAGAAAGCAATCGGGGCGATCAGCACGGATGCGCGCATCCGCACCGCCCATTTGCAGTTCCACCGCGGGTCCTGGCCCAATTTTGCCGCCGGATTTTTTAGCAACCAGGCCGAGGTGAACGAAGCCATTGGAGGGGCCTATGACAACATCCATCTTGTGGGCAAGGCCAATGGCAAGCACCACAGCTCGGCGCTGGTCCATGATGCCCATAGTCTGTTTTTAGAGCTGGGTGGAACAGAGCCGAAGCGGGACGTTGCATGACCAACGGGACCGAAGCCGCCCACATCTATTTTGACAGCGAGTATGCGACGCGCGGGTTCGAGGCCCAGCGACGCTATCCCAATGAAGAACTGTGCCGTTTCATGGGACGCAATTACTTCGGCCTGTCCCCTCAGGCGCGGGCGCAGACGACAATCTTAGAAGTTGGGTGTGGCGCAGGCGCGAACTTGTGGATGATCGCGCGGGAAGGCTTCGAAACAATCGGCATCGATCTCAGTGCGCCAGCCATCGCCTTGTGCGAAAGGATGCTCGCGAAATACGAGACCTCGGCGCAGCTGCACGTCGCCAGCATGACCGAGTTGCCGATTGCGGACGCCCTTGTCGATGCCGTCGTAGATGTGTTTTCAAGCCACTGCCTCGACCAGGCACAGGGAGCCGCGTTCCTGAAGGACGTGCATCGAGTCCTGAAGCCGGGGGGGCGGTTCTTTTCCTATTTCCCTTCTGCTCGATCCGACACATTCACCGACCGGAACCATCCCGATCCGGCGTTCCCGAACCGGATCGATGATGACACCCTGAACGGCCTGCATCGGGCAACAGGGCCTTTCGTGGGCAATATGCATCCGTTTCGATTCCTGCATCCCCGTCGCTACCGGACGCTGCTCGAAGAAGCGGGTTTTGCGGTCACGCAATGCGAAACCCTGACCCGCAGTTACCAGAACGGGGCCGAGATCTTCGAGTTTGTCGCGATCGAAGGGCAAAAACCCTAAGAGCCGATCGAGTGGGCAGGACCGGGGGGCGTCCCCTTTGGTGTCCGGAGGCCGATAGCCAATTGGAGCAAGGGAATACGATCACGGTCCTGGGCTTGCGCCGCGTCCCAGAGTTAGTCGAGAAACATTGCAACTGCCCGTTCACGCGCTGCTAGAGCTGCCGCACACTGACCTTCAGGCTGAAATAGGGGTGCCAACGATAATGAACTTCCCGTTCTTCCCCGACATGGGCAGAATGAACGGGTGATGGCCCTGACGTGGAAGAACGCCCTGTTCGCCGACAACCTCCGCTCCACCCTCGACGGACACCCCAGATCCCGCATCGGGAACCTCATGCCGTGGCAGCACGCCGAGCCGTCAAGCCTCGCCGCATAGAGTAACGTCATCGCTCTTACGTTTTCGTTTGTTTTGGTGGCCGTTTTTACCTATCAGGCGCGGTGCACGCCCCAAGATGTGCGTACCACTTGAGCGCGCCTGAATGAGACAGTTCCGCCGTTCGTTGAGAGAGGGAACATGATCAAAACCGCATTAGAACGCCTTGCGCGTGTGAACCGCTCAGGGGCTTCGGCGAGCACTTTGTCTGACGATCTGGCGGCAAAGCTAGTCCATTTGAAAACCTACGGCTACGTGCAGTTCGATCACTGGGTGGGCAGCCCCGGCATGGCGGCGCTGCAAGCCGATTATCTCGACCGGCTTGAAAACAAACTCGAATTCGAGATGCCAACGCTGGCGCAATCTCGTGTTGACCGTGAGCGGGATGCTGATCTGATCGCTTCCAATTTCCTTGCAACCACCGAACAGCTTGCAGCGCGTGGTCTGACCTTTGATCGCGGGAACGTCACCGACTATGCTCAGGCCGTGCGCGAATTTGAGCCCTCAACGCTCAAGGTCTACCTGCCCGACACGCCCGCCTGGATGCAGATGTGGCTTGATCCACAGGTTCTGTCGGTGGTCGAGGCATATATGGGCTTCCGCCCGGAACTGACGGAAGCCTATTTGCGCCGCAACTACCCATCGAAGTTCGTCGTAATGAACCATGCTTGGCACCGGGACCGTAATCACGAGACCCATTTGCTGAAGGCCTTCTTCTTTCTGTCCGATTGCACGCTGAAGACCGGCCCGCACCACTATATCGCCGGGTCGATCAAGAACCGGACGCTCGATGGCAGACCCTATTTCACCAACGAAGAGGTGGCTACCGCCTACGACGGCCCGGACACCCATGTGGTCGTCTCGGAGGTGCCCGCCGGCACATTCATCCTTGAAGACACGCGCGGCCTGCACAAGGCGGGGATCCCCGAGGAAGGCTATCGCGACCTAGGCTTTGCAACCTTCCTGCCGCCGATCGCCCTGCGCAAGCGCACGCCACTCTATCACGTCTCGCACAGCACTGCCTCCGCACTGAGCCCGCAACAACAGGCTTATATCCCGGCCGGAAACATCACCAAGTAAGAAAGCCCTCGCCCCATGTCGTACGCCGCCCGCCTGGCCCGCCGCCGCGCTTTGAAACAGAAGCTGCAGAACCGCGAACCGGTTTTTGGCGGCTGGGTCTCCTATGGAGATCCCGCGATCACCGAGACCTTTGCCATGGCAGGCTTCGACTTCATCGCTATCGACATGGAACACACTACACTCTCGCTCGTGGACGCGCGCACCATCATCACCTCGGCCCAGTCTGAAGGTGCCTGCTGCCTGCCGCGCCCGGTCAGCCACACCAATGACATTCTGAAGCCGCTCCTCGAAGCGGGCGCAGACGGCATGTTCATCCAGATGGTCGAAACTCCCGAGCAGGTCCGCGTCCTGATCGACGCGATGAAGTTCCCGCCCTTGGGCAAGCGCTCCTACGGGGTTAACCGCGCCCATGGCTATGGCTTTGATTTCGACGCGTACATCAATGACTGGAACGACAGCTCCTCGCTGATCCTGCAGATCGAAAGCATCACCGCCGTCGAAAATATCGACGCGCTTCTCGATTTCCCGGAGGTCGATGGCGTCATGGTGGGTCCATACGACATCTCCGGCAGCCTCGGCGTCCCCGGCCAAACTGATCATCCACTGGTGCGCGAAGCCGGTGCCAAGGTGGTCAACGCCGCCAAGCGCGCTGGCAAATCCTGTTGCACCCAGATCGCCGATGTAGCGCCCGAAAAGGTTCGCGATGCGTTCGATCAGGGCTTTACCTTCATGATCCTCGGAAGCGACCTCTTCATCCTGTCGAAATGGGCCGACGATATGAAAGCGGTCATGGCGGAGATCAAGGCATGAGCTATATCGAGGAGCTTTTTGGGATCGCGGGCCGCACCGCCATATTGACCGGTGCGGGTGGGCATCTCTGCGGGGAAATGGCACGAAACTACGCGCGCGCGGGCTGCAATGTGGTCGTTACCGACTTGCGGGTGGAGAAGGCGGAAACCGTTGCAGCCGAGATTATGGCCACCGGGGGCCAGTCGATTGGTTTGCAACTCGATGCGACCTCGAAGGAGGGGTTCGAGGCGGTCTTGGCCAAGGCGGTCGAGACGTATGGCCCTGTGTCGATTGCGGTGAACGGGGCCGGGATCAACGCCTCCACGCCGTTTCTTAAGATCGAGGAGACCGACTGGCACGCAGTGATTGACAGCCAGATTACCTCGACCTTCCTCGGCTGCCAGGTGTTCGGTGCGCATATGCTGGAGGCGGGCTATGGCAGCATCATTAACGTCAGCTCCGCCAGCGCTGGGCCGCCTTTGTCAAAGGCCTATGCGTACTCGGTGGCGAAAGCCGGGATCAAGAACCTGACGCAGAATCTGGGCCGCGAATGGGGCAGCAAAGGCGTGCGCGTCAACGCCATCCGGCCAGGGTTCTTCCCCACCGAGTGGAACCGGAGAAACTTCATCACACCTGAGCGCGAGGCCGCGATTCTCGGCCACACGCCCATGAGCCGCTACGGGGCACCCTCGGAGCTGAATGGAGCTATGATCTGGCTCGCATCAGATGCGTCGGGGTTCGTGACCGGGGCGGAGGTCGCAGTTGATGGCGGTTATTCAGCGATGACGATCTGAAGGCCCAACCGAAAACTAAGTTGTTTGATTTCAGACAGTTATGATTCTCTCGAGTTGCGACATATGGAGGCCAAGATACACTGGACGGGAATTACTCGATCTGCCGATGACGGGAGCGGTCAGCGATACTCAAAGCCGTCTCAAGAATCCCCATGAGTTGGAGTGCGCCGCTCGGGCTGGACCATACAGGCGGCACTTTTTGACCGGGGCGCGGCGTTCCTTTATTCGAATTGGTTGGGGTTGATGTAGCCGATCGAGGAAGGCAGCCAGATGGTATTGTAGACGTTGTCGATGAAGTTTGGCAAATCCTCTGCGACGTCATCGAAGGTCTTGTATTCGGTCACATAGACCGCCTCGACCTTCAGTGTCTTCATGAAGCTTTCGGCTTTGGCGTTGTCATAAGTAGTCTTTCGACGGCTCATGGACCCGAAGAAGCCGCGGTGCTCAAGTATGCGGCGGTGCCGGGACGCGGCATAATGCGCACTGAACTGATGCGGTGGATGCCCCCACCAAGCGGCATCTTGTATGCCATGATGGTTTCATCGGAACCGAGCGGAGGGCACATTGATTACGACGAAGATCAACATGCTGCCGATCGACCTGGCGAAGGGCAGCTTCCAGGTCTGCGCCGTGGGGCCGGAGGGGGTGGACTTGCCCGGATTTCGTGGAGAGCGTTTAGCTCACTTCGAGCGCCCTTCGCTCGAAGGCGATGGGGCTCTGGAAGCCGAGCGATGAATGCCGCCTGACGGGATTATAGAACCCGTCG